>NZ_JAAOCA010000025.1 GCF_014694385.1 Pseudomonas typographi
GTCCTTTGGTAAAATGCGCCCTTATTGCCCGCGCAAGCGCTCGTTGCCATGCATGCACGTTCAGAACAAAAACGCCAAACCCGCCAAGCGCTGCTTGAGGCCACCCTGCAACGGGTCGCCGACGGTAAGTCGTTCGCCAGTATCAGCCTGCGCGAAGTGGCCAAGGGTGCCGGTATCGTGCCCACGGGCTTTTATCGCCACTTTGCCGACATGGATAACCTTGGCTTGGCGTTGGTCCGGGAAGTGGGCGATGCGTTTCGCGACACCATTCGCCTGGTGCGCCATAACGAGCTTGAAATGGGCGGCCTCACCGATGCGTCGGTGCGGATCTTTCTCGACGCGGTACAGCACCACCGCAGCCATTTTCTGTTTTTGGCGCGCGAGCAATATGGCAGCTCCCCCCGCGTGCGCAGGGGCCTGCGGGCGTTGCGCTCGGACATCGGCTCAGACCTTGCGGCAGACCTGGCACGCATGCCACGCTGGCAACATCTGGACCGCCCGGCGCTAGAGCTGATGGCCGACCTGGTAGTCAAGACAGTGTTCGCGACCCTCCCAGAGTTGCTCGACCCTGAATACGCCGATGCCACCGGCATGAGCCCAGCGCAGAAGATCCGCCAGCAGCTGCGATTTATTTTCGTCGGCGCCAAACACTGGCCGGGCTTGGCACGACTTGCACCATAATGGTGCTATATACAATGCAACGCACCACGATAATTCATATATATGCCCTTTGATCAGGCATGCCTTGCCTTTTTTAAGGGGCTCGCCAAGGTACCCGGGGTTGGCAAGGCGATTGCTGTGCTAGCCCACAGAGCCTAGCCGGAAGCGCACACATATGTTGGTCATCCACCACCGGACCGCGGAAAAACCTGACTGGTCAGCCGAAATTCACCTCAACTACGAAGCACGTAGCAAAAGCCGGCTGCGCTGTTTTAGTGCCAGCGGCGAAGAGGTCGGGTTGTTTCTGGAACGCGGCCAGCCTCCGCTTCGCCACGGTGAATACCTTCAGGCGCAAGACGGGCGAATCGTAAAGGTATGCGCGTTGGCCGAAAAACTGTTGCACGTAACCTGCGCCAACAGTTTTGAATTGACCCGCGCCGCTTACCACCTGGGCAACCGCCATGTGGCCTTGCAAGTGGGCGATGGCTGGCTGCGCCTGTTGGACGACTACGTGCTCAAAGCCATGCTCGAACAGCTCGGCGCCCGCGTCGAAGCTATCGAGGCCCCCTTCCAGCCCGAACACGGCGCTTACGGCGGTGGTCACCACCACTCGCACCACGGCGACGAACAGTTCAATTATGCCCCGCGGCTGCATCAGTTCGGCGTGCGTACATGACCCCCGCCTGGGCCATGTTGCGTTTGGCCAGCCCGCAGTTGCCCATTGGCGGCTATAGCTATTCGCAAGGGTTGGAAATGGCCGTGGAACAGGGTTTGGTGAACAGCCCTGGCACCGCCGCCACTTGGTTGCGTGACCAACTGGCACTGAACCTGGCACGCTTCGAGGCGCCCTTGCTGCTCGCTCACTGCCAGGCGGCCCACCAAGGCGATTGGGCCCTGCTGGGCGTGCTTGCGGAGCAACACCGCGCCAGCCGTGAAACTCGCGAAATGCAGCTTGAAAGCCGGCAAATGGGTTATTCGCTGCGCCAGTTGCTCGAAGGCTTGCCGGAGCTGGATGCCCCCGCGCGGCGGTTTTTGCACGGTACCGCAGAGCCTCATTTGGCCCTGGGCTGGGCCTTGGCCGCCCGTGCCTGGGGGCTTGAGCCCAGCGAGGCGCTGGCCGCCTGGCTGTGGAGTTGGCTGGAAAACCAGCTGGCGGTACTGATGAAAACCCTACCCCTCGGCCAGCAGGCCGCGCAACGCCTGACCAGCGAGTTGCTGTCGGCCTTGCAGGCAGCACAACAGCAGGCTGAACACACCGACCCCGACCATGTGGGCAGCGCGCCCTTTGGCCTGGCTTTGGCGAGCATGGCGCATGAGCGCCAGTACAGCCGCCTGTTCCGTTCATGAGGAGAACATGATGAACACCCAACCCCTGCGCGTCGGCATCGGCGGCCCGGTGGGCTCCGGCAAAACCGCGCTGACCCTGGCCCTATGCCTGGCTTTGCGCGACCGCTACAACTTGGCGGTGGTGACCAACGACATTTACACCCGTGAAGACGCCGATTTTCTGGTGCGCAACCACGCCTTGGCGCCGGAGCGCATCATCGGCGTAGAAACCGGCGGTTGCCCGCATACGGCCATCCGCGAGGACGCGTCGATCAACCTCGAAGCCGTCGACCAGCTCAACCGGCGCTTCCCTGGCCTGGACTTGATCCTGGTCGAATCCGGTGGCGACAACCTCTCGGCCACCTTCAGCCCAGAGCTATCAGACCTTACCCTGTACGTGATCGACGTGTCGGCTGGCGACAAACTGCCGCGCAAGGGCGGCCCGGGTATCTGCAAATCGGATTTGCTGGTCATCAACAAAATCGACCTCGCCAGCCAGGTGGGTGCCTCGCTCGAACTGATGAACAGCGACACCACCCGCATGCGCGGCGGCAAGCCTTTTGTGTTCAGCAACCAGAAAACCGGCCAGGGCCTGCAGCAGATCATTGAATTCATCGAGCGCCAGGGCCTGCTTAATGCGGCCTGACACCCCTACAACAAGGATTTGCACATGACCTTTAAACAAGCATTTACCGGCCTCGCCTGGCTGCTCGCCCCCGCGCTGGCCTTTGCACACCCCGGCCACGGCGACAGCGGCCTGCTCGCCGGGGTAAGCCACCCCTTGGGTGGGCTGGACCACCTGTTGGCCATGCTTGCCGTCGGCCTTTGGGCGGCACAGCAGCAAGGCAAGGCACGTTGGCTGCTGCCTTGCACCTTCGTCGCAACCATGCTGCTGGGCGGGGTGCTAGGTTTTGAGGGCTGGCAGTTGCCGGCCATGGAAAGCGGCATCGCCGCTTCGGTACTGGCCCTGGGGCTGGCGGTCGCGCTCGCCGTTCGCCCACCACTGACCGTGGCCATGGCCGCTACCGCGCTGTTCGCGCTGTTCCACGGTGTGGCCCACGGCCTGGAATTACCGGCCATGAACAGCCCTTGGGCTTACGCCGCCGGGTTCGTCACCGCCACCGCTACCCTGCATGCCATAGGCTTCGCCGTGGTGCGCCTGCTGCCAAGGGCTGCTGCCCCGCTGGTGCGGCTGGCCGGTGTCGGCTCGGCCCTGGCTGGCGCCTGGTTGCTGGCAGGCTGAGCCTGCCGCGCGGGCAGGTATCTGTTACAGTGCGCGCTTTTGCCCCCTGCTGTGACGACCATGCCCGCCCTCACTCCCCGCGCTGAACTCGCCGCCACCTTCGCCCGCCTTCACGGCCACTTCCTGCAAACGGTGGTGCCGCTGTGGGAGGGCCCAGGCTGGAACGCCCAGATGCAATTGGCCTATGAGGCCCTGGGGCCAGACCTTGCCCCCGCCCCGGTGCAGCGCTACCGCGCCATGGCCTGCGCCCGCCAGCTATTCTTGTTCACCTCTCTGGCCCCCCGCGAAGGCGCAGCCAAGCGAGCTACGGCGCTGTTCAAGTCGCTCGGCGCGCATTTTGCCGACCCGGCTCACGGCGGCTGGTTTTATAGCATCGATGCCGCCGGGCAACCGCTGGATCGCAGCAAAGACCTCTATACCCATGCCTTTATCGTGTTCGCCACGGCCCACTACCTGGCCCTAACCCGCAGCCCGGCCGCCGGAGCGCAATTGGACAGCGCGCTGAAGGTGATTGCCACGCGCTTCGCCCGCGGCGATGGGCTGTACCAGGCAGCGCTGGCTGAAAACTGGGCCGACCTGGGCCAAGGGCCTTTGCAAAACCCGCTGATGCATTTGGCCGAAGCCTTCCTGGCGGTGCTCGAAGCGCGCCCGGATACCACCTGCGAGGCGGCCCTGGTGGCCCTGTGCGACGCGATGCTGGCGCGGTTCATCGACCCAGAGCACGGTGTGCTAATGGAAAAACCCTCGGGTAGCGCCGGCAATTGGTTCGAGCCAGGCCACCAGTTCGAATGGTATTACCTGCTCAAGGCCTCACCGCTGTTGCGTGAGCACCCCCTGTGCGCGCAGTTGGAAAACACCTTCAGCTACAGCGAGCGAATCGGCGTACACGGCGGCGATGTACTGGCGATGCTGGCGGCCAGCGGAGAGGTCAAAGACGGCACCCGGCGCATTTGGGCCCAGGCCGAGTACCTGCGCGCGCTCACGCTGCGCCCCGGTGCCGACACCCGAGTGCTGGCGCAACTGCAGCGCCTGCAGGGGCAGTTTTTGCACCCGGGGGGGTGGTACGAATGCCGTGACGCCCACGGCGCGGTGAGCCGCCACGACATGCCGTCCACCACGCCTTATCACCTGGCCACGGCGTATGCCGCCACTCAGCGGTTACGCTCGATCGCGAACCCCGCCCACGATTGACTCACCGGCATCACTTCGAGCCTGTTGATGTTGATGTGCGCCGGCTGGTTCATGATCCAGAAGATGGTATCGGCGATGTCTTGCGGCTGCACCGGCTCAGCGCCGGCATAGGTTGCATCGTACTTGCTTTGGTCGCCACCGAAGCGCACCAGCGAAAACTCGCTTTCGCACAGCCCCGGCTCCAAATTGGTGACTCGCACCCCAGTGCCCTGCAGGTCGCAGCGCAGGTTGAGCGAGAATTGCCCAACGAACGCCTTGCTAGCCCCGTACACGTGGCTGCCGGGGTAAGGGTAATTGCCGGCCACCGACCCCAGGTTGACGATACTGGCGCCACGGCCATGGGCAATCAGCCGTGGCAACAGCAGGCGGGTGGCGTAGATCAGCCCCTTGACGTTGGTGTCGACCATGGTTTCCCAGTCATCGAGGTCGCATTTCGGCGCCGGGTCGGTGCCCAGCGCCAGCCCGGCATTGTTGATCAAGCCGGTGAGTTTTTCGAAGCCAGCGGGCAGGCCGTCAATGGCGCGCTCCATGGCGGCGCGGTCACGCACGTCGAGCACCAGTGGCAGCACTTCTACCTGCTGCGCCAATTCGCTGGCCAGCGCCTGCAGGCGTTCCTCGCGGCGGCCGGTGAGCACCAGTGACCACCCCGCGGCCGCGAAGCGGCGGGCGCATGCCTCACCAAAGCCGGATGTAGCACCGGTAATAAAAACAGTGGAAGCCATCATGTTCTCCTCATAGGGGCACTGTACGCAGGGGCGACAGCATGCATCGCTCGGCACCGCGAGGCAAGGCAACCGCACAGGGCCTACCACGGTTTTCCCGCAGGTTATCCACAGAACAGTGCACACCCTTTGGGCGGCGATGGGTGCGCGTGCAACTGCCAGTGGCGTCGCGCAGAAAACGCCCCAGAAAAGTTTTTTTGTTGACGCCCGGCGTCGGGCGCTCATTCCGTTCTTGGGCCATTCAAGGGCCGTCGCGCTCAGCCCTTTGAAATGGCCGCCTAGGGGCATGTACTCATGGATTTCCCACAGAGTTATCCACAGGCCACAGCGGGGCGGCTACTGGATATCAAAACAGTTGACAACTGCGCTATTGCCTCACAAAAAACACGCTGTACAAAAAATAGCCAATTTTTTAGAACCCGCGGCTGGCGGGGCTTACAGCGGTATGCCACCAACTTGTTCACAGGCGATTCCACATAATGCGTGGACAACTCAGCCCGCAGAAAAAACCCTTTGAAACGCGCCAAAATGTCGCAGCCCAACATCGGTAGAAAAAGGTTTTCCACATTGGCCGCAGCGCCGTTGGAAGGCGCATCAATGGCCGCCGAGGTAGGCATTGCGCACTTCGTCGTTGGCCAATAGCTCCTTGCCGGTGCCGGCCATGCGGATCTGCCCGTTGACCATCACATAGGCGCGGTCCGACAGCTTCAGGGCATGGTTGGCATTTTGCTCTACCAAGAAAATCGTCATGCCCGTTTGCGCCAGCTCCCGCAGCGTCGCGAAGATTTGCTTGACCACGATAGGCGCAAGCCCCAGCGAAGGCTCATCGAGCAACAGCAGCTTGGGCCGGCTCATCAATGCACGGGCGATGGCAAGCATCTGCTGTTCGCCCCCGGACATCGTCATGGCCCGCTGGTTGCGGCGCTCTTTCAAGCGCGGGAACAACTCGAACATCCGCTGCATGTCTTGGCTGGCGTGCTTATCGCCAATGGGGATGGTGCCCATCAGCAGGTTTTCTTCCACGGACATGTCCGGGAACACGCGCCGCCCTTCCGGCGACTGAGCGATCCCGTTAGCGGCAATGTAATGCGGCGTTTTTCGCGTGATGTCGGTGCCCTGGTACAGGATCTGCCCAGCGGCGGCCCGGGGCTGGCCGAAGATCGACATCAGCAGGGTGGATTTACCCGCGCCGTTGGAGCCGATCAGGCTTACCGTTTCGCCCGGGGCGATGTGCAGCGACACCTTTCTCAGCGCCTGGATCGGCCCGTAGAACACATCCACATCCTTGAATTCGAGGATCGGTGTACTCATGCCACTTCCTCCTCGTCTGCACCCAGGTAGGCGGCGATCACCTTCGGGTCGTTGCGGATGGCTTCGGGTTTGCCGGCGGCAATCACATTGCCGTGGTCCAGTACCACGATGTCATCGGAAATGCTCATCACCATGCCCATATCGTGCTCGATCAGTACCACCGTCATGTCGTGGTGATCGCGCAGGTGCCGGATCATGCCACTGAGCGCTTCGGTTTCTTGTGGGTTCAGGCCGGCGGCGGGCTCGTCCAGGCAGATGATCTGCGGGCGCGTGCACATGGCGCGGGCGATCTCCAAGCGGCGTTGCTGGCCGTAAGACAACTCACCGGCCAAGCGGTTGGCGCTGTCGACCAGGTCGACCACCTCCAGCCAATAGAACGCCGTGTCGAGGGCACTGCCTTCGGCCTTGCGGTAGCCCTTGGTATTGAAAATACCCGCCAGCAAGTTGCGGTTGACCCACATGTGCTGGGCCACCAATAGGTTCTCGACCACGGACATTTCTTTGAACAGGCGAATGTTCTGGAAGGTGCGGGCCATACCGGCCCGGTTTACCAAGTGGGTACCGCCAAACATTTTGTAGTACACACGGCTGGCAAAGCGTGAAGGCGAGACGAAATCCGGGCCCTCGAAGGGGCCGCCGAGCAGCCTGAGCACGTTGACCTCGCCGCCTTTCGCATTGAGGTGGATGTTGCCCGCGGTGGCACGGTAAAAGCCGGTAAGGCAGTTGAATACCGTGGTCTTACCGGCCCCGTTGGGCCCGATCAGGGCAAAAATCGAATTGCGTTTTACCTTCAGGTTCACGTCCGACAAGGCCTTGATACCGCCGAAGTGCATCATCAGGTGCTCGACCGAAAGAATGATATCGTCGCTCATGGCGCCACCCCTTTACGCAGCGCCACACCGGTGCGGCTGACACGGATCAACCCACGGGGCCGCCATATCATCATCAGCACCATCAGCATGCCGAACAGCAGCACACGGTAATCGGCAAAGCTGCGCAGCAACTCCGGTGCCGTGCTCAGCACGAACGCAGCGATCACCACCCCCACCGTTGACCCCATGCCGCCCAGCACCACGATGGCCAGAATCAGCGCAGACTCGAAAAAGGTGAACGAGGTGGGGTTCACAAAGCCTTGGTAACTGGCGAAGAACACCCCGGCGATGCCAGCGGTGGAGGCGCCGAGGGTGAACGCTGAAAGCTTGACCAGCACGTGGTTCAGGCCCATGGCGCGGCAGGCGATTTCGTCTTCGCGCAGCGCCTCCCAGGCACGGCCCACCGGCATGCGGGTAAGGCGGTGCTTCACGTACAGCACCAAGAGCACGATCAAGAACAGCACCGCATAAAGGAAGATGAATTTGGCGTTTGCGTTGTATTCGAAACCAAAGAACTCGTGGATCGGCACACCGCCGTCCTTGGCCCGGCGGCCAAATTCGAGGCCCAAAAAGGTCGGCGACGGCACCGGCACGCCGTTGGGGCCGCCGGTAAAGTCGAGCCAGTTGTTCAGTACCAAGCGGATGATCTCACCGAACCCCAGGGTCACGATCGCCAGGTAGTCGCCGTGCATACGCAGCACCGGAAAACCCAGAATACAACCCGCCAATGCCGCAGCGATGGCCGCTAGCGGAATGGCCGACCAAAAGCCCAGCCCCAGATATTGGTAACCCAGCGCCAAGCCATACGCACCAATGGCGTAGAACGCCACATAACCGAGATCTAGCAGGCCCGCCAGGCCCACCACGATGTTCAGCCCAAGGCCCAGCAGCACGTAGATCAAGCCGCCAATCACCACCACCAATAGGTATTTGCTGGCAAACACCGGGAACACCAGGGCAACCACGATCAGCAGCGGAATGATCCAGCGCAACCGCGATTTGTAATCTGGCTGGCGCACGTGCACGCCGGCGCCGCCGCTTTCCAGGCCGTGCAGCATCGCCGCGCCACGGGGGGTCTGCAAGAACACACTGAGCACGCCACGTCCGACCATCACCGCCAGCACCATCCAGGCCACACGGGAAGGTTGCAGGTTGAAGCTGTAACCGTCGAGCACCACGCCGACGATGGGGCCGAACACGATCAGCGCCATCAGGGCGGCGACCACCACATCGATGGCGACTTTCTTGAAGTCGATAGGGGTTGAAGTGGCCATGGCTTACACCTTCGTCACCAGCGGGCGGCCCAGCAGGCCTTGGGGGCGGAAGATCAGGATCAGCACCAGCAGGCCGAAACTGAACACGTCTTTGTAGTCGGAGTTGACCAACCCGGAGAATTGCGACTCGGCAACACCGAGGATCAACCCGCCCAGCATTGCCCCCGGCAACGAACCAATGCCGCCCAGCACCGCGGCGGTGAAGGCTTTGATACCGATGATGAAGCCTGCATAAAAGTCGAAGGTGCCGTAGTTCATGGTCACCAGCACGCCGGCCAGCGCGGCCATGGCCGCGCCAATGATGAAGACGTAAGAGATCACCCGGTCGGTATTGATCCCGAGGATCGAAGCCATCTTGCGATCTTGCTGCGTGGCGCGGCACATGCGCCCCAGCTTGGTGTATTTGATGATGTAGGTCAGCACCGCCATGCCCACGAACGCGGCGATGATGATGAACAATTTGGTGAAGCTGATTTGCACGAACCCCTTGGCAAAGTCGAAACGCCAACCGCCTTCGAGCAGGGTGGGTACCCCCTGTTGACGCGAACCCTGGGCGATCTGTACATAGTTCTGCAGGATCAAGGAAATACCGATGGCACTGATCAAGGGTGCCAGGCGAGTGGAATTGCGCAGCGGCTTATAGGCCACCCGCTCGATCACCAAGCCGTAAACGGCGGTGACCACGATGGTGAAAATCAACGTGCCGAGGATCAGGAAGGGGAACGATTCCAAGCCGAAGTACGACAACACCGCCAAGCCGATCGCGGCCAGGTAGCACGACACCATGTATACGTCGCCGTGGGCGAAGTTGATCATGCCAATGATGCCGTACACCATCGTGTAGCCGATGGCGATCAAACCGTAGACAGACCCCAGGGTCAGCCCGTTGATCATTTGTTGCAGGAAAATACCGTCCATCATGCGCTCTCGTGAACGTAGTGGGCTGCCGCCGACATGTGCAGGGAAACGGCCCAGTCACAAGGCCGGCGGCGGTCAGGCGATTACAGCGAGGGCAGGCGCACAGCGGTTGGGGCAGCGCGCCCGGGCAGCGGTTATTTTTGTTTGTCCAGTTGCTTGTACTTGCCGGCGGCATCCCACTGGTACATCACGTAGTCCGAGACTTTCAGGTCCCCCTTGGAGTCCCAGCTTTTCTCCCCCATCACCGTGTTGACCGAATGAGCCTTCAGCCATTTGGCGGCATCCTCGCCCTTGGTGGACTTGGCACCGGCAAAACCGGCCGCCAGGGCCTGGACTGACGCGTAGGCGTACAGGGTATAGCCTTCCGGCTCGTAGCCCGACTTGCGGAACTCGTCCACCACTGTTTTGGAACCTGGCAACAGGCGCGGGTCGGCACCGAAGGTCATGTACACACCATCGACGAATTGCGCGCCACCTGCGGTGGTCACGAAGTCATCGGTCACGATGCCGTCGTCGGATACGAATTTCACATCCTTCAGGCCCTGCTCGCGCAGTTGCCGAACCAACGGGCCGGCCTCTGGGTGCAGGCCGCCGAAGAACACCACTTCGGCACCCGAAGCGCGGATCTTGGTGACCAGGGCGCTGAAGTCTTTCTCGCCGCGGGTCAAACCCTCTTCCAGGATCGGCTTCACGCCGCGCTTGGTCAGTTGGGCGGAGGTGGCGTCGGCCAGGCCCTTGCCGTAGGTGTCTTTGTCGTTGATCACCGCGACCTTCTTGGCCTTGAGTATGTCGACGATATAATCGCCGGCCACGATGCCTTGTTGGTCATCGCGCCCGCACATGCGCAGCATCGCGGTAAGGCCGCGCTCGGTCACTGTGGGGTTGGTCGAGCCCGGGGTGATGGCGATCACCCCGGCGTCGGCATAGACCTCGGAAGCCGGAATGGTCGAAGACGAGCAGAAGTGCCCGACCACGCCAACCACTTTGTCCTGGTCGACCAATTTGTTGGCCACCGCCACTGCCTGCTTCGGCTCGCAGGCATCGTCCCCGGGCACCAGTACGATTGTGTCGCCGTTCACGCCGCCGGCGGCGTTGATGGCATCGGCCGCAGCCTGGGCACCCTTCATATACTGTTGGCCGAACGTCGCGTTGGCGCCCGTCATGGGCCCCGCCACGCCGATTTTAAGATCAGCCTGGGCCAAGCCGGTGGTGCCCAGCGCTGCGGTAACAGCAAGCGCCAAGAAGCCTTTCTTGTAAAACGTTTGCGACATGAGTGGTGCTCCTAATCATTATGGTTGGCACAACAACTTAAGCCTGATCGGCCGAGCAAGCGGCGTGCCAGGCCCTTTTTGCCAGCATGCCGGTTTGCACACCCACAGGGCCAAATTGCCCCGGCCGCCCCGGCGGAACGGGCGGTGCAACCGTTCGCATTAGCGAAGGTGCAACCAAACATCAGGGAATGCGCAACTTAGCGCCGCCACCACTGCAACCTTGCAGGTGGGCGAAGCGCAACCACCGTGTAACACTATGCGTAACGTAACTGCACAGTCACGGTGCAGGTTTGCCGGGCAGCGCACCATTTGGATCACAACCGTAACGCCTTGACCTGGGGCGCACGCCGCAGGCACCCCGCCACGGCATACGCCGCGCCCCAGCGCGGGGCAGCGGCAAAAAGTGCTGGCCTAAGCGGCCCAAGGTGTGCCCAACTGTGCCCCTTGGTACATGCCTCTATACGACGTTTTCACCCCGCGGAGCCTTCATGATCGATAGCCCCTTTGCCGATCGCCTAGTCCAGAACCTGCTCGACACCGACCTTTACAAGCTGTCGATGATGCAGGCCGTACTGCACAACTACCCCAACGTGGAGGTGGAATGGGAGTTTCGCTGCCGCAACGGGGAAGACTTGCGGCCGTACCTCAGTGAGATACGCGTTCAACTGGAACGGTTGAGCGACTTGGCGCTGGCGGATGACGAAATGGCCTTCCTCGAAAGCATCAGCTTCATGAAACCGGACTTCCTGCGGTTTCTGCGGCTGTTTCGCTTCAACCTGCGCTACATCCAAACCGGCGTGGAAGACGACCAGTTGTTCATTCGGCTGCGCGGGCCATGGCTGCACGTGATCCTTTTCGAGGTGCCGCTGCTGGCCACGGTCAGTGAGGTACGTAACCGCTACCTACACCCGGGCGTGCGCGTCAGCGACGCCGTCGACCACTTGCACAGCAAGTTCGACTGGCTGCGCCGCCAGGCCACCAGCGATGAGTTGGCAGGCCTGCAGTTGGCCGATTTCGGAACCCGCCGGCGGTTCTCCTACCCCGTGCAAGAAGCCGTGGTGAAAACGCTCAAGCAAGACTTCCCGGGCCGCTTCGTCGGCACCAGCAACATGCACTTGGCGCGCATACTCGACCTCAAGCCGTTGGGCACCATGGCCCACGAATGGGTGATGGCCCACCAGCAACTGGGCCCCAGGCTGATCGACAGCCAGATCGCCGCCCTGGATTGCTGGGTGCGCGAGTACCGCGGCCTACTGGGCATCGCGCTGACCGACACGATTACCATGGACGCGTTTTTGCGCGACTTCGATTTGTACTTCGCCAAGCTGTTCGACGGCCTGCGCCATGACTCGGGCGACCCGCTGCTGTGGGCAGAAAAAGCCATCGCCCATTACCGGCGGCTGGGGATCGAGCCCCTGAGCAAAACCCTAGTGTTCTCCGACAGCCTGGACCTGAAGAAAATGCTCGGCATCTACCGCGCGTTGCATGAGCGCATCAACGTAAGCTTTGGCATCGGCACCAGCCTCACCTGCGACATCCCCGGCGTGCGGCCGATGAGCGTGGTCATGAAAATGACCGACTGCAATGGCGAGCCGGTGGCAAAAATCTCTGACGAAGCCGCCAAGACACAATGCCGGGATGAGAACTTCGTGTCTTATTTGCGGCATGTGTTCAAGGTCGTTTGAAGCCGATGCCTCAACGGCAGGCGCAGCTCGGTTCAGCGGGGCGCCCGCGTCACTCTACAAGCTTCAGGGTGCCCTTCATCCGCGAGATATGCGCCGGGTAGCTGCAAAAGAAGGTGTATTGCTCGGCCGGGTCCAGCGCTCTGACGTTGAAGGTCACTGAATCCTCCTCGCCGGCGCCGATCAGCTTGGTATGGGCAATGACTCGGGCGTCATCGGGCTTGAGGTAGTTATGGGCGAAACCGGCCTCCATGCCGTCGATGCTCACCGGTTGGGCATCGCTGCTTTTGCTCAGCACCCAGTTGTGCCCCATCACTTGCACGGGCAAACCGCCGGAGTGGGTCAAGTGCACGGTAAAGGTGGTGCATTGCTTGCTGACCTCGATGTGGTCCGTGTCGAAGGTCATGATGTCGGTGGAATCCACCGTGGTTTCGCAGGTAGCGGCGAAGGTGGTAATACTGGCCAAGCACAACGACGCCAGCAGGCAAGCTTTAACGAACATCAGCCTCTCCAGAGCCTCGCTCGGCTCTATCAGTTTTAATGAAACAATCAATAGGCTTAATCATGCCTATGGTGGCTACCGCGAACAACACCTTCAACGCGCAAGCCCATCATGACCGTGGTTTGCCCCGTGTATGCCGCGGCGCTTTTGCGCAGCATGTTCGCGCGTTACGCTGTGCAGCCTGTACGGGAGTGACCTTATGGCTTTGAAATCGATCTGTGTGTTCTGTGGCGCCAGCAGTGGTGCCAACCCCGCCTACCGCGAAGCCGCCACCCAGTTGGGCCGGCAGTTGGCGCAGCGTGGGCTGACGCTCGTTTACGGCGGCGGCAAGGTGGGCTTGATGGGGGTGGTGGCCGACGCCGCCCTGGCCGCGGGTGGCGAAGTGGTCGGCATCATTCCACAGGCCCTGAAAGCCTTGGAAGTCGGCCACGGCGGGCTTACCCGGCTAGAGGTGGTTGACGGCATGCATGCGCGCAAAGCCCGCATGGCAGAGCTGGCTGACGCCTTCGTCGCCCTGCCGGGCGGTTTGGGCACGCTCGAAGAGCTTTTCGAGGTATGGACCTGGGGCCAATTGGGTTACCACGGCAAGCCGCTGGGCTTGCTCGAGGTCAACGGTTTTTTCGACAAGCTCACCGGTTTTCTCGACCACCTGGTACAGGAAAACTTCGTGCGCCAACCCCACCGCGACATGCTACAAGTTCGCGAAGACGCCGACGCGCTAATAGACGCGCTGGCGCAGTGGCAGCCGACGGTGCTGCCGAAGTGGGCGGATCGGGCGCCGGATTGATTCATCGGCCGATAGGGCCAGCAGCGGCAACACGGCGGGGCAGCAAAAGGCACGGTAAACCATTGTGCAGCCACATTCTCAGCCTACCGGTATCACCGTCACCCTCACCTCCGGGTCATGGTGGCCGCCGCCCAGGATTACCCCACGCAGCGGGGACACGTCGGAAAAATCCCGCCCCCAAGCCAGGGTGATATGTTCAAGGCTGGGCTGCACATTGTTGGTGGGGTCGAAATCGACCCAGCCGCTTACCGGGCAGAACACCGACACCCAGGCGTGCGAGGCATCGGCGCCAACCAACCGCGGTTTGCCAGCAGGCGGCTGGGTTAGCAGGTAACCGCTCACGTACCGCGCCGCCAGCCCGCGCGCGCGCAGGCACGCCAGCATCAGGTGGGCGAAGTCCTGGCACACGCCGCGGCGCTGCTGCAGCACCTCGAGCAGCGGTGTGGCCACTTGGGTCGCCGTGTGGTCGAAGGTGAATTCGGCGAAAATCTTTTCCATCAGCGCCTGGGCGCCTTCCAGCAATGGCCGGCCTGGGGGGAAGCAACTGTCGGCGAACGCCACGAAGTTTTTCTTCAGGCGCACATAGGGCGACTCGAAACGAAACCGGCAGGCCTTGAGCAGGTCTGGGCCCACCGGCGCGCTGCTATAGCTCAATGCCGCGCGGGCCACCTCCCACGCCGGCGAGGCGCTAAAATCACGGGCCTCGCGGGCCAGCACGTCCACGACCAGTTGCGCGGTCACCGCCAGCGCGTCGTGTGGTCGCTCGAAGGCCAAGCGGGTCAACGGGTTACCAAACACGTCGAAGCCGTCGGTGCGCTGGCTCGGCAGAGGGGCGACCACCAGTTGCTGTTCGCGGCACAGTTGCCAGGCGCAGGGGCGCGGCCACAGATGGGCCAGTTGCTGGGCGAGCGATACCGTGCTGGAGTATTGGTAATGGGTTTCGTGATGGACATGATAGCGCGCGTGTTTCATCAGACCGACACCGTTCCGTGGCTGACGCCGTCGACATGGGCGAAGTGGCGCAGCGCCAGGCGGTCGGAAATACGCGCGCTGGCCTCGACGATATCGCCCAACAGCTCGGCCAGGCCCTCAAGCACCGCCTGGGTGCTGGCGACACCGAACAACGAATACTCAAGCGTGCCCAAGTCGAAATGCCCCAGCCGCTCGATCAGCGGCTTGAGGGTTTTGTCGCGCGGGGTAGAAAGGTCGTCGGCCAGGCGCCGCAACGAGCTGCCGAGCAACTTGATTTGAAACAGCACCGCGTGGGGGTTTTGGTCGTCGAGCAGCAGCAGGTCCAACACCGGGATCAACTGGGGCTCGGCCAAGTATCGCGAACGGTAGGTGATGCTGCTATTGCCCAGCTCCAGCAACCAGCCCAGGTTAGGCGCCTCGAACGCGGCCGGCTGGCGTACGAACGCCGCCAGGCTGGTACTTAAGGTTTGCAGGCGCTCGATACGCCGGCCGACCATCAGGAACCGCCAGCCTTCGTCTCGGGTCATGTCGTCCAAGGCAAAGCCGGACAGCGCGGCCAGCGACATCAGCAGGCGATTGAGAAAATCCAGCACCTCGCCCAATGCCGGGGTGTCACCGTCCAACGTCTCCACGTCGCGCTGCAGCTCGACCAAGGCGTGCCAGTTTTCCCGCGACAGCTTGCCCCGCACCTGTGCGGCCGCCCCATGCAGGCTGCGCAGGTTCGCGTGCAGGCTGAACGCCCAGCCCGGATCGAGTAGCGCCACCAGCAGGCGGCTTTGCAGGTCGCCCTCTTCAGGCAATAACTTCAGGCGCTCGGCCAGAGCCACCGCGCCGGCCAACGCCTGGGGGTCGTCGTCTTCGACATAGCGCGCCAGGATAATCCGCAGCAAGCGGGCGATGCCGTCGCAGCGTTCACAATAGCGGCCGAACCAGAACAGGTTTTCTACCACCCGCGAGGGCAAATAAGGGTCGCGCCGCACCAGGTCGGAAAGCCCGAGGGTTCGCTGCGCGCGCCATTGCTCCAAGCCGCCCGCGCCTTCGCCGAGCACCCAGGTGTCTTTGCTGGCGCCGCCGCGCTGCATGGCGATCACCTCGGCATCGGCCATGCCGGCGACGCGGGTCAACCCACCCGGCAGTACGCGGTAGCCATCCTCACTGGCCACGGCATACACGCGCATGCCAATCGCCCGCGGCAGCAGTACGCCAGCATCGGCCTGCCACACAGGGGCCTGGGACAACTGGGCGATTTCCTGAGCCACGTAGGCATAGGGCCGGCCCTGAATGCGCTCCACCAGCGCCTGGCGCCGCTTGGCGCTTAAGTCCCGGCCGAACACCGGGGCGAAGCTTTGCGAGGTAAATGCCGCCCTGAACACTAAGCTGTCGAGCTTTTGCAGCGCTTGGTCCATCACCGGCGGTTCGCCGCACCACCACGTCGCTACCGAGGGTAGCTTCAGCGGCTCGCCAAACAAGTGCTCATTGACCTTTGGCAAAAAACCCAGCAAACCCGGCGACTCCAGCACGCCGCTGCCCAGCGCATTGGCCACCAATACGCGGCCCAGGCGCACCGCCTGCAGCAGGCCGGGCACGCCCAAGGCCGAATCGGTACGTAGCTCCAGCGGGTCACAAAAAACGTCGTCGAGCCGGCGCAGGATCGCATGCACGCGGCGCAGGCCACCGAGCGTTTTAAGGTACACGGTGGCATCGCGCACGGTCAGGTCGCCGCCTTCGACCAGCGGGAAACCCAACTGGCGCGCCAGGTACAGATGCTCGAAATAGCTTTCGTTGAAGCGCCCCGGCGTGAGCACCACCACCAACGGCGCTTCATGGCCATGGGGGGCCAGGCGCGAGAGGGTTTCTTGCAGTGTGCGGAAGAACCCCGTGAGGTGGCGAACCTGCAGGTCACGGTAAAGATCGGGAAATGCCCGCGACACGATCTGGCGGTTCTCCAGCGCGTAACCGGCGCCCGAAGGGGCCTGGGTACGGTCGGCGGTCACCCACCAACGGCCGTCGGGGGTGCGCGCCAAATCCACCGCGTACACGTGCAGGTAGATGCCGCCAGGCGGCTGGATGCCCTGGCATGGCCACAGGAAATGGCTGTGCCCATACACAAGCTCCGGCGGCAGCAGGCCCTTGCTTAACAGGTGTTGCGGGCCGTAGAGGTCGGCCAGCACCGCGTTGAGCAAGGTCGCCCGCTGCGCCACACCCTCGGCCAGGGCATCCCATTCGCTGGCGTCGATCAGGTTGGGTAGCAGGTCGAGTTCCCAGGGGCGGTCGGCGCCCTTGGGGTCGGCGTAAACATTGTAGGTAACGCCGTTTTCCTGAATTTGCCGGGCCAGCAACGCTTGCCTATGGTTAAGCTGCGCCGGCGTCATGCGCTGCAGGCGCTCGAACAGGCGGCGCCAGTGCGGGCGCACGCTGCCATCGCTCTGGAGCATCTCGTGATAGGTCCCCGCCGTCAGCGGATATCGGTCAAGCAGGTCTGGCATGGGGGGCTCGGCAGCAATTCAGTGACAGGCTGCCCCTTAGGGGCAGCGCATATCGAGGGTCATCGGCCACAGCGGGTTGATCTGAAGGGCGGGCACAGCTATGGCACCGGGAGTGTGCCCGAGGCGGAAGAAACGCGCCAGCCGGCGGCTCTCGGCTTCATTGGCATTGACCGGAAAGGTTTCGTAGTTGCGCCCCCCTGGGTGCGCCACATGGTACTGGCACCCGCCCAACGAGCGCTGCATCCAAGTGTCGACCAGGTCGAACACCAGCGGTGCGTGCGGAACGATGGTCGGTTGCAGCGCGCTGCTTGGTTGCCACGCCCGGTAACGCACGCCGGCGACGAACTCGCCCACCGTGCCGGTGGGGCGCAACGGCACCGGCCGGCCGTTGCAGGTGAGCACGTAGCGTTCCGGTGGCAGCCCGCTGAGCTTGACCTGCAAACGCTCCAGTGACGCATCTATATAGCGCATGCCGCCGCCAGCGACGCCCTCCTCGCCCAGCAAATGCCAGGGCTCCAGCGCGCGGCGCAGCTCCAGCTCGATGCCCGCCACCGCATAATCGCCCAGCTTCGGAAAGCGAAACTCGTGGTGCACATCGAACCAGCCGGCGTCAAAGGCATAACCGGCCTGGCTCAGCTCGGCAAGCACGTCGGCGAAATCCTGGGCGATAAAATGCGGCAGCATGAAGCGATCATGCAGCTCGGTACCCCAGCGCGCCAAGCGCGCCGGTGCATAAGGGCTTGCCCAGAACCGCGCGACCAGAGCGCGCAGCAGCAACTGCTGGGCCAGGCTCATGCGTGCATGGGGCGGCATCTCGAACGCGCGCACGGTCAACAGGCCCAACTGCTCGTGGCTGTTGCCTGTCGGGTAAAGTTTATCGATGCAGAACTCTGCCCGGTGGGTGTTGCCGGCCGCATCGGCCAACAGGTGGCGCAGCAGCCGGTCGACCAGCCAGGGCGGGCAGGGGGCACCGGCCTCGGGCATCTGCGCAAAGGCAACCTCCAGCTCGTACAGCGCATCGCCGCGGCCTTCATCGATGCGCGGCGCCTGTGAGGTGGGGCCAATGAACAGCCCCGAGAACAGGTACGACAGCGACGGGTGGTTATGCCAATAGCTGACCAGGCTGCGCAGCAGGTCGGGCCGCCGCAAAAAAGGCGAAGCGGCGCGCGTGGCGCCGCCCAGGGCGAAATGGTTGCCACCGCCGGTGCCGGTGTGCCGGCCGTCGATCATGAATTTTTCGCTGGCCAGCCGGCACTGGCGGGCCTGCCCGTAAAGGAATTCGGTGCGCTCGACCAACTCGCCCCAGCGTCCGCTGGGGTGAATGTTCACCTTGATCACGCCAATGTCTGGGACCACACGGAAGCTGACCAGCCGTGGGTCCGGTGGTGGCTCGTAGCCTTCTAGCAACACCGGGCAGCCCAGGGTTTCGGCGCTGGCTTCGATGGCCTGCACCAAGGTCAGGTAATCGTCCAGGTGCGCCAAGGGTGGCATGAAGATGTACAGCCTGCCGCCCCGAGGTTCGGCGCACAACGCCGTGCGCACCGGCGCTGCTTCCTCATCTAGGGCTGCTGGCTGCTGCAAAGGGTCGCTGGCCTCGGCCACCCAGGGCTGCGGAGCCAGGGGCAAGCGATAGCCCAGGGCAGAGTCGCCCGGCACCAACCAACAGTTGCCGTCGCCCTTGTACCAACGGCTGGTGAGCCAGCGCCCGGCAGCGCTGCGCGCCAGGGGCAGTACCTGCCCGGCGGCCCCGCCCCCGCCCTCGGAAAACACCGCGCGCAGGCGGCCGCGCGCCTGGTCATCGGCTGCTGGCAAGTGTTGCGGGTTCACGTCGGCCGGTAAGCGCGCTTCGCGCCAGCGGTAATACTGGGTGTCTTCGAAGGCCGGAAACGCCGCGTGCGCCGGCAACCCCAAGCGCTCGGCGACCTGTACAAGGAATTCAGCAGCCAACGTGCTGGTGGCGCCATAGTCGCGCTGCTCATTGGCAATCAACTGCCCGTTGTGCCAGATCGGTTCGCCGCTCGCCTGCCAAAAGCAGTTCAGCGACCACCTCGGCAAGGGTTCACCTGGGTACCACTGGCCCTGGCCGCAATGCACCAGGCCCTGTGGCGCATAGTGCTGGCGCAGGCGATGGTAAAGGTCACTGGCCAGGCGCCGCTTGTTTGGGCCAAGGGCAGTAGCGTTCCACTCGGCGCCGTGCGGGTCGTCGACCGAGACGAAGGTGGGCTCGCCGCCCATGGCCAGGCGCACATCCTGTTGCTCCAGGGCGGCGTCGATGTGTTCGCCCAAGGCCAGGATGCCTGCCCACTGCTGCTCGCTGTAGGGTTTGCTTGCCCGGGGTGCCTCCCAGATCCGCTGCACCGACATCTCGTGGGAGAACTCGCATTCACAGGGTTCGACCGCGCCGGTGATTGGCGCCGCCGAGGTGGGCGCAGGGCTGCAAGCCAGAGGGATGTGGCCTTCACCGGCGAACATCCCGGAAGTGGCGTCCAGGCCGATCCAGCCCGCGCCCGGTAAGTAAACCTCGCACCAGGCGTGCAGGTCGGTGAAGTCCACGTCGGTGCCGGATGGGCCGTCCAGCGCCTCGACGTCAGCGGCAAGCTGGATCAAATAGCCAGACACGAATCGCGCGGCCAACCCCAGGTGGCGTAGCACCTGCACCATCAACCAGGCCGAGTCGCGGCAGGAGCCGCGCCCCAGCTCAAGGGTTTGCTCCGGTGTTTGCACCCCTGGCTCCATGCGGACCAAGTAGCGCACATCGGTGCTCACCCGCTGGTTCAACTCGACCAAAAACTCCACCGTAGGCCGTGGCGTGCGGCTGATGCGGGCCAGGTAAGCCTGTAACGGCGCCGTCAACGGCAAGGTTTCCAGATAGGGCGTCAGTTCCCGGCGTTCATCGGCGCCATAGCTAAATGGGCAATACTCGGCGTAAGGCTCGAGGAAAAAGTCGAAGGGGTTGAACACCGCCATTTCAGCGACCAGGTCGACATCGATGCGTAACTGCTCGGCTTTTTCAGGGAACACCAAACGCGCCAGGTAATTACCTTGAGGGTCCTGCTGCCAATTGATGAAATGCTCGCGCGGCTCGACGGTCAGCGAATACGAAAGTATCCGCGTGCGGCTGTGGGGTGCCGGGCGCAACCGCACGATCTGCGGCCCAAGCGCAACCGCTCGGTCATAGCGGTAATGGGTGACGTGGTGCAACGCGACATGGATCGACACAGCGTGCCTCCTGCAGGGGCAGAGCATTAAGGCCGCGCAAGAGTTATGCCATGGGCAAACGTGTGCGGCGGCACCTGCCTCAGCTAAGCACAGCGCCACGAAGGTGCCAGCAAAGGCAACGTTATGCTGCCAATGCACGCTTTAAGGGCATCGCCTTAACGCGGAATCACCGGCTGGCGCGCCGGGCGCTTCTTGCCTTTGTTGCTTTGCCCCCGCGCCTCTTGCTGGCGGCGCGCCTCGGCGGCGGCGCGGGCTTCTTCACGCTTGCCCCAGGGCTTGCTGCCATCACTGCCACGGGGCGGCAGGCCGGTGTGTTGCGTGAGCAGCACCTGCTGCTTACCCGCTTTAGGGCTGCCTGCCGGGGTCGAGTTCTTGCGCCGCGCACTTTGGTAGCTGTCGGTTTCAGGCTGGTGCGCCGGAATCAACTGGTGCTTGCCCGGGCCAATCAAGTCGGCACGGCCCATGCGCTGTAGCGCCTCGCGCAACAGCGGCCAATTCTTCGCATCGTGGTAACGCAAGAACGCCTTGTGCAACCGGCGCTGCTCTTCGCTCTTGACCACGGTTACCGCTTCGCTTTTGTAGGTGACCTTACGCAGCGGGTTCTTGCCCGAGTGGTACATCGCCGTGGCCGAGGCCATGGGCGAGGGGTAGAACGCCTGCACTTGGTCGGCCCGAAAGCCATTGCCCTTCAGCCACAAGGCCAGGTTCATCATGTCTTCGTCGCGGGTGCCGGGGTGGGCGGCGATGAAGTAGGGAATCAAGTACTGCTCCTTGCCCGCTTCTTTCGAGAATTTCTCGAACATGCGCTTGAAGCGATCATAGGTGCCGATGCCCGGCTTCATCATCTGGTTGAGCGGGCCGTCCTCGGTATGTTCGGGCGCAATCTTCAGGTAGCCGCCCACATGGTGCGTGACCAACTCTTTCACATACTCAGGCGATTCCACCGCCAGGTCGTAGCGCAGGCCCGAGGCAATCAAGACTTTCTTCACCCCTGGCAACCCACGGGCACTGCGATACAACTGGATCAACGCCGAATGGTCGGTGTTGAGGTTTTCACAAATACCCGGGAACACGCAGGAGGGTTTGCGGCAGGCCGCTTCGATTGTTGGGCTTTTGCAGGCGATGCGGTACATGTTGGCGGTGGGGCCACCGAGGTCGGAGATCACGCCGGTAAACCCGGGCACCTTATCGCGGATTTCTTCGATTTCGCGAATGATCGACTCTTCCGAGCGGTTCTGGATGATCCGCCCTTCATGCTCGGTGATCGAGCAAAAGGTGCAGCCGCCAAAGCAGCCACGCATGATGTTCACCGAGAAGCGGATCATTTCGTACGCCGGGATTTTCTGCTTGCCATAGGCCGGGTGCGGCACGCGCGCGTAGGGCATGCCAAACACGTAGTCCATTTCATCGGTGCTCATGGGGATGGCCGGCGGGTTGAACCACACGTCTACCTCACCATGCTTTTGTACCAGCGCCCGGGCGTTGCCTGGGTTGGTTTCCAAGTGCAGCACGCGGTTGGCATGGGCATACAGCACCGGGTCGTTGCGCACTTTCTCGAACGATGGCAGGCGGATAACCGTTCGCTCGCGGGAAAGGCGCGGGTGCGGCAGCAACTCGACCACCTTGGCTTGTTGCGGGTCTTCCTCTGGCCCCTTGGCCTGCTCGATCGCGCAGGCCGCGGTGTCTTGGGTGTTCACGTAGGGGTTGATGATCTTGTCGACACGGCCCGGGCGGTCGATGCGGGTGGAATCGAGCTCGAACCACCCGGCCGGGGTGTCGCGGCGCACGAAGGCGGTGCCGCGGATGTCGGTCATGGTGTGCAAGCCCTCGCCCGCCGCCAGGCGCTGCGCCACTTCCACCACCGCCCGCTCGGCATTGCCGTACAGCAGAATGTCGGCGCAGGCGTCGATCAGGATCGAATGGCGCACTTTGTCTTGCCAGTAATCGTAATGGGCGATGCGTCGTAACGACGCTTCGATGCCGCCCAGCACAATCGGTACGTGCTTGTAGGCTTCCTTGCAGCGCTGGCTATACACCAAGCTGGCGCGGTCCGGGCGGCTGCCGGCTTGGCCGCCGGGGGTGTAGGCATCGTCGGAGCGAATTTTTTTGTCTGCCGTGTAGCGGTTGATCATCGAGTCCATGTTGCCGGCCGCCACGCCGAAGAACAGGTTCGGCTCGCCCAGCTTCATGAAGTCATCCTTGGACTGCCAGTTCGGCTGCGCAATGATGCCCACGCGAAAGCCTTGGGCTTCCAACAACCGGCCGATGATCGCCATGCCGAACGAGGGGTGATCGACGTAGGCATCACCGGTCACGATGATGATGTCGCAGGCATCCCAGCCCAACTGGTCCATTTCTTCCCGGCTCATGGGCAGGAAAGGCGCTGGCCCGAAACATTCGGCCCAGTATTTGGGATAGTCGAACAACGGCGTGGCTGCTTGCATGGCGATGACCGGTTGGAGTGCGAAAGGGCGATGAGTTTTCGCGGCCGCGAAATATAGCACAAAAAATGATCAAATTCTAAACAGCGGCCTGGCAGGGCCTGGCCGGGAAACAGCGATGGGCACGCTTATAGGCCACAAACCGATGTTCGGCTACTCGTCGTCGAACTGGTAACTGCCTGGCGCCAGGTTTTCGAAGCGGGTGTATTTGCCGATGAACGCCAGCCGCACAGTGCCGATAGGGCCGTTACGCTGCTTGCCGATGATGATTTCGGCCACACCCTTGTGTTCGGTTTCGGGGTGGTACACCTCGTCACGGTACACGAACATGATCACGTCGGCGTCCTGCTCGATGGCCCCGGATTCGCGCAAGTCAGAGTTCACCGGGCGTTTGTTGGGGCGTTGTTCCAGCGAGCGGTTCAATTGCGACAGGGCCACCACTGGGCAGTTGAATTCCTTGGCCAACGCCTTGAGCGAGCGGGAGATCTCGGAAATCTCATTGGTGCGGTTGTCGCCACTGGAGCCGGGAATCTGCATCAATTGCAGGTAGTCGACCATGATCATCCCCACCTCACCGTGCTCGCGCACGATGCGCCGCGTGCGGGCGCGCATTTCCGACGGGCTGATGCCCGCCGTGTCGTCGATGAACAACTTGCGGTCATTGAGCAGGTTCACCGCGCTGGTTAACCGCGGCCAATCGTCGTCGTCAAGCTTGCCGCTACGCACCTTGGTCTGGTCGATACGCCCGAGCGAAGAAAGCATACGCATGATCAGCGAGTCGCCGGGCATCTCCAGGGAATACACCAATACTACTTTATCGGTGCGCATCAGCGCGTTCTCGACCAGGTTCATCGCAAAGGTGGTCTTACCCATCGACGGCCGGCCCGCCACGATCACCATGTCGGCCGGCTGCAGGCCGCTGGTCTTGTCGTCGAGGTCGGCGAAGCCGGTGGTCAGGCCGGTGATGGCCGCGTCGGTGTTGAACAACGTGTCGATGCGGTCGATGGCCTTGGCCAATAGCTCATTTACCCCTACCGGGCCGCCGGTTTTGGGGCGCGCTTCGGCGATCTGGAAGATCTGCCGCTCGGCTTCGTCGAGAATCTCACCGGCATTACGGCCTTCCGGGTTGAACGCGCTGTCGGCGATATCGCTGCTGATGCTGATCAGTTGGCGAAGCGTGGCACGCTCGCGCACGATCTGCGCGTAGGCCTTGATGTTGGCCACCGAGGGGGTGTTCTTGGCCAACTCACCGAGGTAGGCCAAGCCACCGACTTGGCTGCTTTGGCCTTCCTTGTCCAGTTGCTCGGACAAGGTCACCACGTCGAAGGGCTGGTTCTGCTCTGCCAGGCGGGCGATGGCCCGGTAGATCAGGCGGTGGTCATGCCGATAAAAATCGCCGTCCGAAACCTGGTCGAGCACGCGTTCATAGGCGTTGTTGTCCAGCATCAAGCCGCCAAGCACCGCTTGTTCGGCCTCGATGGAATGGGGCGGGACCTTCAACGCAGCGGTCTGCAGGTCGAATTGTTCGGGGGTCGATATCTCGTTCATGGCCACAAGAAATTCGGAGTATCAAAAAACAGGGAGGCGCGCACTGCCAAGCAGTTGCGCGCCCCCATGTTATTAGCCAGCAAGCCAGAATACTACCTGCCAGCCTGCAACACTGACGGTAATCAGGCTGCGACGACAACCACGCGAACGGTAGCTTCAACGTCGCTGTGCAGGTGCACGGCAACGTCGTATTCGCCAACGTTACGGATGGTGCCGTTCGGCAGGCGAACTTCCGCCTTGGCCACTTCAACGCCCGAGGCGGTCAACGCATCGGCGATGTCGTGGGTGCCGATCGAACCGAACAGCTTGCCTTCGTCGCCAGCGGTGGCCGTGATGGTCACTTCCAGCTCGGCCAGTTGGGCGGCACGGGTTTCAGCCGAGGTTTTCTTATCGGCAGCGGCTTTTTCCAGCTCGGCGCGGCGGGCTTCGAACGCAGCCAGGTTGGCTTCGGTCGCAACAGTCGCTTTGCGTTGCGGCAGCAGGTAGTTACGGCCGTAACCACCCTTCACATTTACTTTGTCGCCCAGGTTGCCCAGGTTGGCGATTTTTTCCAGCAGGATCAGTTCCATTTGGTATTAACCTCTTAACTTTTAACCTTCACCGTTCGCGGAGTCCTTGTCGGCACCCCCTGCGGGGGCCAGGCGGCCGCGAATATCAATCAGGCTGTCGACAATAGCCACCAACACCAGTACCGGATAGATCGCTTGCAGGAACAGGACCAGCATGATGTACAACCCAACCAGCCAAAAGCGGCGCAGTTTGCCCAGCGCCACCAGCCCGTGAACCAGGGCCAGCGCGGCGAACATCAACGGCACACTGCACAGCGGCGTGAGCATGGCGACCTGGACCCCGAAATTGGGCCCCACCAGCATCAGCGCCAACAGCACCAAGGCCGCGGCACGGGGGATACGCGTGGCGCGAAACTCACGCCCGAACCCACCAGGGTTATACAACACTGCCTGCCAATAGCGGCCCAACATCAGGGCCAACACACTGCCAGCTTGCAACAATGCCGCTATCAAACCGGTGAGTACCGGGGCCACCAACGCCTCCAGGCGCGCCTGCTCCTCCAGCGTAAGCTGTTGGTAGATCCCTTCGAGCGTGCGCGGCATGTGCGTTTGCAGCAACTGCGCCAACTCGTCGATGGGCTCACGGTAAACCGTGCCCAGGATCACGCCATACACCAGGCCAAGCCCAATGCTGGCGAGCAGCACCTGGTGCCAGGGCCGGCCACCGCGCAACAGCGCGGCCAGGCCGAACGAACCGAGCAGCACCATCAGCGTGCGCGGTTCACCGAAATACCACCAAACCAACGCCGGCAGTACTCCCCAGGCCAGAACGCTCAAGGCGTCCTTGGTGCCCCGCCGCAATAGCACAAGGCATACCGCGGCGGCACTCAACCAATACAACAGCGGCAATGCCGCACATCCTGCCACCACCAGGGTGGCCTGCACGCGGCCGCGCATGATGAAATCAGCCAACGGTCGCATGGGTTCTATCCTTCTACTGCGAGTTCAGTGCCTAGTCTCAGCGGCCGTGGCTGTCGGTGTAAGGCAACAGGGCCAGGAAGCGGGCGCGCTTGATAGCGGTAGCCAGCTGACGCTGATAACGAGCCTTGGTACCGGTGATACGGCTTGGAACGATCTTGCCGGTTTCGGATACGTAAGCTTTCAGGGTGTTGAGATCCTTGTAATCGATCTCTTTGACGTTTTCTGCAGTGAAGCGGCAGAATTTACGACGACGGAAGAAACGTGCCATTTAACAGGCTCCTCTAAAGGTCCGTGGATTACTCGTCAGCGTTATCGTTGCTGTCGCTGTTGTCACTGTCGTCGCCATCGGCGCTGTCAGCGTTCTCAGGACGGTCGCGACGCTCACGGCGCTCGCTGCGGTTTTCTTCAGCCTTGAGCATCTCGGACGGGCCGGTAACGGCTTCGTCGCGGCGGATGATCAGGTTACGGATAACGGCATCGTTGTAGCGGAAGTTGTCTTCCAGCTCGGCCAGGGCCTTGCCGGTGCACTCAACGTTCAGCATCACGTAGTGAGCCTTGTGAACATTGTTGATCGCGTAGGCCAATTGACGACGGCCCCAGTCTTCCAGGCGGTGAATCTGGCCGCCGTCTTCTTCGATCAGCTTGGTGTAACGCTCGACCATGCCGCCGACTTGCTCGCTCTGATCCGGGTGGACCAAAAAGATGATTTCGTAATGACGCATGAATGCTCCTTACGGGTTGTAGCCTGCCGCGTGAGCGGTCAGACAAGGAGTTGATGGTTTTTCGTACTTGCCCATGGCGGGGCAGGGCTTGGCCTGCCGCCACGAGCAAGGGGCGCAATTGTAGAGAAGCACCCCTGCTGGCGCAAGCGAATTGGTGATTATTTGAACAGTGGCTTCAGGCCGGAACGCGCCGCTGGCGAACCGCCTCGAACAGGCACACCCCGGCCGCCACCGAGACGTTCAGGCTGCTGACACTGCCGGCCATCGGCAACTTCACCAGGTAGTCGCAATGCTCGCGGGTTAACCGGCGCATGCCCTTGCCCTCGGCGCCCATCACCATCACCAGCGGCCCCTTGAGGTCCTGATCGTAGATCAGGGTGGTTGCTTCACCGGCCGTACCCACCACCCACAAACCACGTTGCTGGAGTTTTTCAAGGGTGCGCGCCAGGTTGGTCACCGCCACCAGCGGCACCACTTCGGCGGCACCGCAGGCCACTTTGCGTACCACAGGGGTGAGGGTCGCGGATTTATCCTTGGGTACGATCACCGCGGCCACCCCAGCCGCATCGGCACTGCGCAGGCAGGCACCGAGGTTGTGCGGGTCCGTTACGCCATCGAGCACCAGCAGCAACGGCGCCCCTTCGGCGCGTTCGAGCAGTTCCTCGAGCATGGCCTCGCCCCACACCTGGCTGGGGCTCACGTCGGCCACCACGCCTTGGTGCACGCCATCCACCCAGCCGTCCAGCTCCTTGCGGTCGGCGTGCTCCAGCGTTACCCGGTGCTGTGCCGCCAGGCTTAACAATGCCTGCAGGCGCGGTTCGCTGCGCCCTTCGGACAACCAGATGTGTTTTACCCGCTTGGGGTGGTGGCGCAGCAAGGCTTCGATGGCGTGCACACCGTAGATTTTTTCCAGCGTGCTCATGCCTTGCCCTTGCGTGCCGTAGCCTTCGCTGGCCCCTTGCGGTGCTTGGGTGCTTTACCGTCGGCCTTCTTGCCGGTCGCCGGCTTGTCGCCACCGTGCTTGGCCTCGGCCATCAGGGCCTTCTTCATTTCTCGGCTCTTGCGCAATTCGGTATTGCTGGCCACCGCATGGGAGGAATGGTAGGCATCGGCCAGGGCCGGGTCGCCGCCACTTTTGCGCTTGCGCGGGGTGGGTGTGGCGTCGGCAGGCTTGGCCGCCGCGGGGGCGGAAGTGGCGGCGGGTTCGCTGGCAGGCAAGGCAGCGCCCGGCGCCTCGGCCTTTTTCCCGCGGCCCTTGCGGGTGCCAGGGCTGGCCACCGACTGCTCGGCCAGTTCGAAATCGATCTTGCGCTCGTCGAGGTCAACGCGCATCACCTTGACTTGCACGCTGTCGCCCAAGCGGAAGGTGCGCCCGCTGCGCTCGCCGGTCAGGCGGTGGTGCACCTGGTCATAGTGGTAGTAATCCCCCGGCAATGCCGAGACATGCACCAGCCCTTCGACGTAGATGTCTTTGAGTTCCACGAACAGCCCGAAACCGGTGGTGGCCGTAATCACGCCAGGGAAGGTTTCGCCCACCCGGTCGCGCATGAATTCGCACTTAAGCCAGTTGACCACGTCACGGGTGGCCTCGTCGGCGCGCCGCTCGGTCATCGAGCACTGCTCACCCAGTTGCTCCAGCGCTGCCTCGTCATAGGGGTACAGGCGCGCCTTGGGTACGCTCGCCGCGCCAGCACGCACGACGTGTGGGGTTTCCCGCCGCGAGCGGATCACGCTGCGGATCGCACGGTGCGTCAGCAGGTCTGGGTAGCGGCGGATCGGCGACGTGAAGTGAGTGTAGGCGTCGTAGTTCAGGCCGAAGTGGCCATTGTTCTCACAGGTGTACACCGCCTGGCTCAGCGAACGCAGCATCACCGTTTGGATCAACTGGAAGTCTGGGCGGTCTTTGATCGATTGCAGCAGTTGCTGGTAGTCCTTGGGCGTTGGGCCATCCTTGCCCTTGTGCAGGGCCAAGCCCAACTCGCCCAGGAACGTGCGTAGTTTTTCCAGGCGCTCCGGCGGCGGGCCGTCGTGCACCCGGTACAACGCGGGGATTTCATGCTTGCTGAGGAACTCGGCGGTCGCCACGTTGGCGGCCAGCATGCACTCTTCGATCAGCTTGTGCGCATCGTTGCGCTGGGTGGGACGGATCTCCGCGATCTTGCGCTCGGCACCGAAGATAATCCGCGTTTCCTGGGTTTCGAAGTCGATAGCGCCACGCACATGGCGCGCGTCAACCAGCACCTTGTACAGCGCATGCAGTTGCTTGAGGTGCGGCAGCACTTCGGCGTATTCGTCGCGCAGGCCGCGGGCTTCGGCGCTGCGCGCAGGCTCCAGCAGGGTGCTGACCTTGTTATAGGTCAACCGCGCGTGGGAATGGATCACCGCTTCGTAAAACTTGTAGTCGACCATTTGGCCGGTTTTATTGATGGTCATTTCACAGACCATCGCCAGGCGGTCTACGTGCGGGTTCAGCGAGCACAGCCCATTGGATAATTCCTCGGGCAGCATCGGCACCACACGCTCGGGAAAGTACACCGAGTTACCGCGCACTTGCGCTTCGTCATCGAGCGCCGAGCCGACCCTCACGTAGCTGGATACGTCGGCGATGGCCACATAAAGCCGCCATCCGCCGGAGAACAGCTTGAGCTTGCCCAATGGCTCGCAAAACACGGCGTCGTCGAAGTCGCGAGCGTCTTCGCCGTCGATGGTCACGAACGGCAGTTGGCGCAGGTCGACACGGTTTTCCTTATGCTTGTCCTCGACGAAGGGCTTGAGCTTGCGCGCTTCTTTCTCAACCGCCTCGGGCCAAACGTGGGGGATATCGTAGCTGCGCAGTGCCACGTCGATTTCCATGCCCGGCGCCATGTAGTTGCCCAGCACTTCAACGACGTCGCCCTGCGCCTGGAAACGCTGGGTGGGCCAGTGGGTGATCTTGATCTCGACGAACTGGCCGATTTTCGCGCCGTTGTTACGGCCCTGGGTCACCAGCACTTCCTGCTGCACCTTGGGGTTGTCCGGCTGAACAAAGCCGATGCCGCCCTCTTCGAAATAGCGCCCCACGATCGACTCATGGGCCCGGCTGACCACTTCGACCAGCATGCCTTCGCGGCGCCCGCGCCGGTCGGTGCCCGACACCCGCGCCAAGGCGCGGTCGCCGTCGAATACCAGGCGCATTTGCACCGGGCTCAGGAACAGGTCGGCACTGCCGTCGTCGGGGATGAGAAAACCGAACCCGTCGCGGTGGCCACTGACCCGCCCGGCGATCAGGTCCAGCTTATCGACCGGCGCGTAGGTACCGCGGCGGGTGAAGATCAACTGGGCGTCACGCTCCATCGCCCGCAGCCGGCGGCGCAAGGCTTCGATCTGGTCTTCACTGCCCAGGCCGAACTCTTCGACCAATTGCTCGCGACTGGCCGGCGAACCACGATCGGCAAGGTGCTTGAGGATCAGTTCACGGCTGGGGATGGGGTTATCGTATTTTTCCGCCTCGCGAGCGGCCTCGGGGTCGAGGGACTGCCAATCGGCCATTAGTCAGTATTCACCTTGTATAGTTAGCGGTTAGTGTGGCATACGCGCATTGAAACCGGAAATGCCAGGGTTAAACAGCCCTGCCAAGGGTGGCGCGGCCCGGCCCTACCCTGCAGCAATTTTTTTTGCGTTCAGGGGTTTACAGCCTAAAACCCGCTCCGTATAGTGCGCGCCATCGACGCAATGCGTCGGTTTGCCCAGATGGTGAAATTGGTAGACACGCCAGCTTCAGGTGCTGGTGACCTTACGGTCGTGGAAGTTCGAGTCTTCTTCTGGGCACCAATTTCAAGCAATGTTCTCATTTGAACGTTGCACTTAAAAGCCCGCGAAAGCGGGTTTTTGCGTTCAAGGGTTCGTATAACGGTATGGGCTGGCACCGCCGGGGCTCTCTCGAAGTTTGCCGGCGGGGCTTTACAGGGCATTTAAGCCGCCGTATAGTGCGCGCCATCGAAAGGCCCCAAGCATTTTTCGATGAGCCCAGGTGGTGAAATTGGTAGACACGCCAGCTTCAGGTGCTGGTGACCTTACGGTCGTGGAAGTTCGAGTCTTCTCCTGGGCACCAATTCATAGGTAACGGCCGAATATGGCTTTACCCCCAAAAAGCCCGCTTAAGCGGGCTTTTTGCATTCAGGCGCGGAACTGCCCCAGGCTGGTTTTCAACTGCGCGGCCAGGCCATCGAGCACTTGGCTGCTGGCGGTGGTTTCCATCACCACCTTGGCCGATCGCTCGGCCTGGGCATGAATCACTTCCACGCGCCCTTTCACCGCCTGGGCGCCCCGGGCCTGATGTTCGGCGGCCTGGGTGGCCAAGCCGATCGCGGCGTGGATTTCTTCTACCGAGGCCTGCACGGCCTGCTGTAACCGCGCACTGTCGCGTAGCACCAGCAAGCCTTCGCTGGCCTGGCGCCCAGCCTGGTTGATGGCCGCCACCGCCTCCTTGGCGCCACTTTGCAGGGCACCGATATGGGCCTGGATATCGCCGGTAGAGCTTTGCGTCTTGCTCGCCAGCGCCCGCACTTCATCGGCCACCACCGCAAAGCCACGGCCTGTTTCGCCGGCACGGGCTGCCTCGATGGCAGCGTTGAGCGCCAGCAAGTTGGTTTGCTCGGCAATGCCATGGATCACTTCCAGTACCACTTCGATCTGCTGGCTTTGCTCGGCGAGGCGCTCGATCACCTTGGACCCGGTATGCACCTGCCCCGCCAAGGCTTCGATCAGCGTGCCCACTTGGTTGGCGGCCTGGGTGGTTTGGTCCGTCGCCTGGCGGATCTCCACCACCTGCGCCAGGGCCGCTTGCATCGCCACGCTTTCCGCCTGGGCCTGGTCGGCCATGGTCGAAAGCGCCTGCAAGCTCGCCGCCACTTCATCACGCTGGCGCGTGGCGGCCGCATCGGCACCGGCGTTGCGCTGGGCCATGGCGTTGATCTCGACGCCCGTGCGCTGGGCCACTTCCCCCGCTTCGCGAACGATGGGTTGCAATTTCGCCACGAAACGGTTCACAGCACCGGCCATTTCGCCGATTTCATCGCGGCTATCTAGGCTTATACGGCGGGTAAGGTCGCCCTCGCCCGCGGCCAAGTCGTCCAATGCCCCAATCAATAGGCGCAATTTGCTGACCACGCGCCGGCCCAATACCACCGCCACCACCAGTAGTACGGCAATGCCCACCAGTGCCAGGCCCACGCCAATGCGCCAGCGCAGCAACCCAGCCGCCTCAGCCACAGCACTATGGGTATTGGCCTGCATGGCGGTGGCGCCACTTTGCGCCACCTGCAAGCGGTCACGCAGCGCCTTGCTGCTTTGCGTCGCCGCGGCGGCAACGCTCTGGCCGACCAAACGGTCACTGCTGTCGATCAGCGCGGTGAAACGGTTGTTCAGGTCGGCTACCTGGGCATCCACGGCGGCTGTGGACACGCCCATGAGCACCTTGCCGATTTCTATCCCGTTCGGGCTAATCGGTTGCTCGACGTAATACACCGCAGGGTCGTTACGCGCGGCATCCAGGGCTTTGTCCAGCGCCCGCTCGCCGTTGCCCCTGGCGACCAACGCCTGGTTGATGGCGTTCTCACGGTTCAGGTAGCGTGTTAAGTGCGCGCCTTGGGCGTCGTCGTAGACCACGAACAGCACATTGGGGTTACGCTGCGCGCGCCGGGCGAATTCGCTCAGGGTTGGGATGTCGTTATCCCACATCGCCCTGGGCGCCACCGATGCCAACAACATCGCCATGTCATTGGCCGAGTCTTTGAGGTTCTGTTCGAGGGTGGCGCGCATTTGCTGCTGCTCTTGCTGCAGGCGCGCCGTCAGCCCGCTGGCCAGGCTTTGCCGGGTGTCGGCCGAAAGCTTGTCCAGGCCCGCGCTCACCTCGGCGCTGGCTTGGTCCAGCTCATCGGTCAAGCGCTGGCTGTCGGCGCCCATACGTTGGCCCAAGTCTTGTTCCAAGGCCCCCACCGTGCTCCGGGTAAGGGCGACGGCCACGATCACTTGCACCAAAAGCGCGATGCCCAAGGCAATGAATACAGGCCGCAGCAAGCGGCTACGCAGCAATGAGAGAACGGCCGACACGGTAGAATCCTCGCGGAATGCGCCATCAAAATAATGGCCATACGTTCGGCACTCTACACAGCAAACACCATGCCGTTGCGGTGGGCATGAACGACAAAAGGCACCCGCGGGTGCCTTTTATGTTGAAGCCCGGTCGATATCAGGCGAACGGATGGCGCAGCACGATGGTTTCGTTGCGGTCCGGCCCGGTGGAAATAATATCGATCGGGGCGCCCAGCAGCACTTCCAAACGCTGGATGTAGGCTACGGCGTTGCCCGGCAACTCTTCCAACGACTTCGCGCCCAAAGTGCTCTCGCTCCAGCCGGGCACTTCTTCGTACACCGGCACCAGGCCGAGGTAGCTGTCGGCATCGGTCGGCGCATCGATCACTTCGCCCGCTTCGTTCTGGTAGCCCACGCACACACGAATGGTTTCCAGGCCGTCGAGCACATCGAGCTTGGTCAGGCACAGGCCAGAAATACTGTTGATTTCGATGGCACGGCGCAGGATCACCGCATCGAACCAACCGCAGCGGCGTGCCCGGCCGGTGGTAGCACCGAACTCATGGCCACGCTTGGCCAGGTAGGCGCCAGTGTCGTCGAACAATTCGGTCGGAAAAGGGCCAGAGCCTACCCGGGTGGTGTACGCCTTGGTGATGCCGAGGATGTAATCCAAGTACATCGGGCCGAAGCCGGAACCGGTGGAAATACCGCCCGCGGTGGTGTTGGAACTGGTTACGAACGGGTAGGTGCCGTGGTCGATGTCCAGCAGCGAGCCCTGGGCGCCTTCGAACATGATGTCTTTATCGGCCTTGCGCAGCGCGTGCAGTTGGGCAGTCACGTCTTGCATCATCGGTTCGAGTTCGTCAGCATAGGCCATGCACTGGTCGAGCGTGGCCTGGAAGTCGATCGGCTCTTCCTTGTAGTAATTGACCAGCACGAAGTTGTGGTAGTCGAGCAGTTCTCCGAGCTTGGCGGCAAAGCGCTCGCGGTGGAACAGGTCGCCCACGCGCAGGCCGCGGCGTGCGACTTTGTCTTCGTATGCCGGGCCGATGCCGCGGCCGGTGGTGCCGATTTTGTGCTCACCGCGGGCCTTCTCACGGGCTTGGTCCAGGGCTACGTGGTACTGCAGAATCAACGGGCAGGCCGGGCTGATGCGCAAGCGCTCGCGCACGGGTACGCCTTTTTCTTCGAGCTTGGTGATTTCGCGCAGCAGTGCGTCAGGCGCCACCACCACACCGTTGCCGATCAGGCATTGCACGCCCTCGCGCAGGATACCAGAGGGGATCAGGTGCAGAACGGTCTTCTCGCCGTCGATCACCAGGGTGTGGCCAGCATTGTGGCCACCCTGATAACGCACTACGGCGGCAGCATGCTCGGTCAAGAGATCGACGATCTTGCCTTTGCCCTCATCACCCCATTGGGTGCCCAGGACCACGACATTCTTACCCATAACACTTGTCCTCATTCGCGCAAACTTGGTGCTGGCCATCAGGGCCGGCAGGGAACCTGTTCAATCAAAGGGCAGCGACTTGCCACTGCCCGGCTTGCAAAATCAATTGGCGGTCGCAGTCGGCCTGGCGCGCGGCGGCGGCCGGCTGGCCAGGCAGGGCCTGGACCACGCGTAGGCCTTCGGCACGCAACTGGCGCACCACTTGCCACAGGGCCGCGTCGGTGCTGTCTGGCGCCCAGATACCGCCACAGGGCAACTCGACCAGCGCGCTGCCCCACGTCACCAGGCTGCGCAAGTCGGTCGAAAACCCCGTGGCGGGGCGCGCCCGGCCAAAGTCGGCGCCAATATCGTCATAACGCCCACCTTGGGCGATGGAACCGCCGCTGCCAGGTACGAAGGCGGCGAATACCATGCCGGTGTGGTAGTGGTAACCACGCAGCTCGCCCAGGTCGAAGTACAGCGGCAAGCCTGGGAAACGCACCGACAGGCGCTCGGCAATGTCGAGTAATTCGTCCAAGGCCGCCAACACCGGCGACGGGGCGCGCGCCAACACCTGGCGCGCTTCGCCGAGCACTTCGCGGCCGCCGCACAGGTTGACCAACGCGCGCAACATACCGGCCAAGTCTGCCGGCAAATGCGCGGTCAGCTCGGTCACTTCGTCTATGGCTTTGCGTTGCAGCGCATCGAACAACTGTTGCTCGGTATCTCCCGGCAACCCGGCGGCACGCGCCAGGCCCCGGTATATGCCCACGTGGCCCAGATCCATATGGACGCCAGGCACCTGCCACAGTTCGAGCATCGCCAGCATCAGGCTGACGATTTCGACATCGCTGCTGGTGCTGGCATCGCCATACAGCTCGGCGCCCAATTGGATAGGGCTGCGCGAAGTCGCCAGCGCCCGTGGCTTGGCATGCAGCACGCTGCCCGCATAGCACAGGCGGGTCGGCCCCTTGCGGCCCAGCGAGTGCGCGTCTATACGCGCCACTTGCGGCGTGATGTCAGCGCGAAAACCCATTTGCCGGCCAGAGAGGGGGTCGACGACCTTGAAGGTGCGAAGGTCCAGGTCCTGGGACGCGCCGGTAAGCAGCGATTCCAAGTATTCGATATGCGGGGTTACCACCAGCTCATAGCCCCAGCTCTGGAACAGGTCCAACACCTGGCGGCGCGCTGCCTCGATGCGCGCCGCCTCAGGCGGCAGTATTTCTTCGATACCATCCGGCAATAGCCAGCGGTCAACCGTTGCCATTACGCCAATCCCCTCAATCCGGGCGGCCAAACCTTTGGCCTGGCCTTTTGTGAAGCAGGCAAAAGCCCCGGCGCTGGCCTGTTGATAGCGAGCGCAACCCAGGGCCCATACCCTCGAAATGTTCACCGGGCCGTTGCCATCGAGGCATTCAAACCCGCAGACGCAAAAAAGCCGGGAATTTCCCGGCTGCCGCATCATACACACGTTTTGCCGAACGATCACCCCACCCGGCGGCTGAACCGCCCAGTGGGGCTGCGCTCAGGGCCTGGCCTTTTCCATGTAGCGGAAGAAGTCACTCTTCGGATCGAGCACCAGCACATCGTTCTTGCTGTTGAAGCCGTCGCGGTAGGCCTGCAGGCTACGGTAGAAACCGTAGAATTCAGGGTCTTGCGAATAGGCCTTGGCATAGATCGCGGTTGCCTGGGCGTCGCCATCGCCGCGCACTTCCTCGGATTCACGATAGGCCTCGGCCAGCAGTACACGGCGCTGGCGGTCGGCGTCGGCACGAATACCCTCGGCCAATTCGTTACCCTTGGCGCGGTGCTCGCGCGCCTCGCGCTCACGTTCGGTGCTCATGCGTTCGAACACGCTGCGGTTGACTTCCTTGGGCAGGTCGATGGCCTTGACACGCACGTCCAGCACTTCGATGCCCAGTTCCTGGTTGGCCATGCGATTGAGCGACGTGGTGATGTCGGCCATCACCTTGTCGCGTTCGCCCGACACCGCATCGTGCAAAGTGCGCTTGCCAAACTGGTCGCGCAGGCCTGACTCGAGCCGGCGCGCCAAGCGTTCGTCGGCGATCTGTTTCATACCCGAAGTAGCAGTGTAGAAACGCTCGGCGTCCTTGACCCGCCACTTGGCGTAGGCGTCGACCATCACGGCCTTCTTCTCTAGCGTCAAGAAGCGCTGGGTGGGGGCGTCGAGGGTCATCAGGCGGGCGTCGAACTTGCGCACCTGGTTGATCACCGGGATTTTGACGTGCAGGCCAGGAGGTACGTCGGCTTCGACCACACGGCCGAATTGCAGCATCACGGCGCGCTCGGTTTCGAGAACGATGTAGAAACTGTTCCAGGCCACGATCGCCAGCACAACGGCGACGACCAGGGCGATCACGGATTTGTTGCCCATCAGCGGCTCTCCCTCGTACGCACGTCACGCTGCTGCTGTTGCAGGTCGGCACCGGCATGGGCCCCGGCATCGGCGGAGCCGGGCGCCGATGATGCCGACGGCGGTGCGCTGCGCGATTTTTCGATCATCTTGTCGAGGGGCAGGTACAACAGGTTTTGCCCCTTGTCGCCATTGACCAGGACCTTGCTGGTGTTGCTGTAAACCTCTTGCATGGTGTCGAGGTACAGGCGTTCGCGGGTCACGTCCGGGGCCTTGCGGTATTCAACAAGCAATTTGCTGAAGCGGTCGGCTTCACCCTTGGCCCGGGCCACGACTTCGTCGCGGTAGCCGTTGGCGTCTTCGATAATCCGCTGCGCCTGGCCCCGAGCCTCGGGCACCACGCCGTTGGCGTAGGTTTCGGCCTGGTTGCGCGAGCGTTGTTCGTCTTCACGGGCACGGATCACATCGTCGAACGCTTCCTGGACCTCACGCGGCGCGGCGGCGCTTTGCACGTTGACCTGCGTCACGGTGATACCGGTACGGTAGGTGTCGAGGAAGCGCTGTAGGCGTTCCTTGATCTCAACGGCCATTTGCTCGCGGCCCTCGGTGAGCACCTGGTCCATCGCCGTGGAGCCCACCACATGGCGCAGGGCGCTTTCGGTGGCATGCTGCAGGCTGATCTCGGGCTGGTCGACGTTGAGCACGAAGTCACGCAGGTTGGTGATCCGGTATTGCACGGTCAGCGGCACCTCGACGATGTTCTCGTCTTCGGTGAGCATTTGCCCCTGCTTGGTATAGGCCCGCTCGCGCGTGACGTTCTCCATGTACTTGCGGTCGATGGGCGGGAAATAGATATGCAACCCGGCACCCACGGTTTCGTAGTACTTGCCCAACCGCAACACCACCGCCTGCTCTTGTTCGTCTACCACGTACACGGCGCTGTATAACCAGATGGCCGCCAGCACCGCCAGGCCAATACCCAGCAAGCCGAAACCGCCACCCTTGGGCGCACCGCCGCCTGAGCCGGACCCTCGTTTTTTTTTGCCACCGAACAACCCGTTCAGGCTCTCCTGCAGCTTGCGGAAGGCTTCATCGAGGTCCGGTGGCCCCTTGCGGTCACCGCCGCCACCACCGCGACGACCACCCCAGGGATCCTGGTTGTTCGAATTGCCACCCGGCTCATTCCAAGCCATAGCGCTCTCCATCTTATAAAGCAAAGACGCGCCCACGGCGCGCCGGCCAATGCTACAGAATGCCTGCCCCCCGGCCAAACGGCGGCGAAAGGCTTTTATTGCAAAGTGTGTTGCTCTATGAATATTTCGGGCTCCATCCCTTCACGGCTGACCAAACGGTTAAGTTCCACCCGCGGCAAACGCACCGCCAGCACACTCGCGCCTATAGCGTCGTGGTGCTCGCTCTGCACCGCCCCGAGGGCAAAAAACTGAGCGCGTAAACGCCCCAGGTGCTGGGGCAAGCATAGGGTCCCGACGAACAAGTCGTGGCCGAGCAATTCGGCAATGGCCTGCTCGAGCAGTTCCAAACCCCGGCCGTCGCGGGCCGACAACCATACCCGCTGCGGCTTGCCGTCTTCGCCGCGCTGGATCTGCGGCTCGACGCTCTGCAGCAGGTCGAGTTTGTTGTACACCTCCAGGATCGGCAAGCCTTCGGCACCGATCTCGCCAAGCACCGCCAATACCTGCTCGATTTGCGCCTGGCGCTCCGGCTCATGCGCGTCGATCACATGAACCAGCAAATCGGAGTTGCTCGATTCCTCGAGGGTGGCCCGAAACGCTTCGACCAGTTTGTGCGGCAAGTGCCGAATGAACCCCACCGTGTCGGCCAGCACAATCGGGCCGAGGTCTGCCAGCTCAAGCCGCCGCAGGGTAGGGTCAAGGGTGGCGAACAACTGGTCCGCCGCGTAAACCTGCGCCTGGGTAACGGCATTGAAGAGGGTCGATTTGCCGGCGTTGGTATAGCCGACCAGCGAAACCGATGGGATATCCGCGCGCCGCCGCCCTCGCCGGGCCTGCTCTCGCTGGCTGCGGACCTTCTCCAAGCGCCCTTTGATCTGGCGCAGGCGCACCCGCAACAGGCGGCGGTCGGTTTCGAGTTGGGTTTCACCCGGCCCACGCAGGCCAATACCCCCTTTTTGCCGCTCAAGGTGGGTCCAGCCACGGACCAGCCGGGTGCTCATGTGTTCAAGCTGAGCCAGCTCGACCTGCAGCTTACCCTCGTGGGTACGGGCACGCTGGGCGAAGATGTCGAGGATCAGGCCGGTACGGTCGATCACCCGGCACTCGAAGGCACGCTCCAGGTTGCGTTCCTGGCTCGGCGTAAGGGTATGGTTGAAGATGACCAGGTCAGCTTCCTCGGCTTTGACCAGGTCGCGCAACTCCTCAACCTTGCCACTGCCGATCAGGTACTTGGCGGTGGGCTGATGCCGCGAAACGCTGATGAAAGCGATCGTGTCGGCACCGGCGGACACTGCCAGTTCCTGAAACTCCTGCGGATCTTCACGCGCCTCAGGGTCTTGACCTTCCAGGTGAACGAGGACAGCACGTTCACCGCCACCGTGGCGCTCGAAGAACAAAGCAGGCTCCTATAGTGTGGATCAGGCGTTGCCCGATTCCGATTCGCTTTGGTCGGCATCACTGGCGCTCGGCAGGCGAATGGGGCGTACCGGCACGACTGTGGAGATCGCGTGCTTGTAGACCATCTGGCTGACGGTATTTTTCAACAGGATAACGAACTGGTCGAAGGACTCGATGGTGCCTTGCAGTTTGATGCCATTGACGAGGTAGATCGACACGCCGACCTTCTCTTTTCGCAAAGTATTCAAGTAAGGGTCTTGTAGCGAATGCCCTTTTGACATGTGCCGCACTCCTTTAAGGTTCAGTAATAAAAACGTCAAAAATGATGGCGCCTGTCGCCTTCCCCCAAGGATAGACGGCAATTGCAAAGCTCAGCCCAATATGGTGCCCGAACCCAGGTATTTCAAGGACCGCGTCAAGTTGTCGCAGGCAAGGCTGTCGAGCCACATCAGCCCAGGCCAACTGCGCAACCAAGTAAATTGCCGTTTTGCCAGTTGCCGCGTGGCGATGACACCGCGCTCGCGCATCTGCGCAGGCGACAGTTTGCCATCAAGGTAATCCCACACTTGCCGGTACCCCACCGCCCGCATGGACGGCAGCCCCACATGCAGATCGCCACGTGCGCGCAGGGTTTTGACTTCCTCGACGAAGCCCTGTTCCAACATGGCCTCGAAACGCCGCGCAATACGCCCGTGCAATACGGCGCGATCCTGCGGGGCAATCGCCAGGCTGGCAACAGTATAGGGTAATTGTGGCGCGCCCGATGCCCCTGTTTCGCGACTTTGCGCCAATTGCTGCGCGCGCAGGGCCGTCATGCTTACGCCGCCGGCCCGATACACCTCTAGGGCACGGATCAAGCGTTGTGGGTCGTTGGGGTGAATCCGCGCCGCCGAAACCGGGTCAACGTCGGCCAATTGCGCGTGCAGTGCGGCTAAACCGTCGCGGCGTGCCAGGGCTTCGAGCTCCTGGCGAATGGCTGGGGCGGCGCTGGGCATGTCGGCCAAGCCGTCGACCAGCGCCTTGAAATAGAGCATGGTGCCGCCCACCAACAGCGGGATATGGCCGCGTGCGGTGATGTCGGCCATCGCTTGCAGGGCATCGCGGCGAAAATCCGCGGCGCTATAGGCTTGGGCGGGGTCGAGAATGTCGACCAGGCCATGGGGGTGTGCGGCCAGTATCGCCTTGCTGGGCTTGGCCGTGCCGATATCCATGCCGCGGTACACCAGGGCCGAATCCACGCTGATCAGCTCGCACGGCAGGGCCTTGGCCAATTCGATGGCCAAGTCGGTTTTGCCCGACGCCGTAGGCCCCATCAGGAAGATGGCAGGAGGCAGGCCAGGCAGGTTAGCGGCCACGTAAAAACAGCTTGTCGAGGTCGTCCAGCCCCATTTGCGTCCAGGTTGGCCGCCCATGGTTGCATTGGCCACTGCGCTCGGTGTTTTCCATGTCGCGCAACAGGGCGTTCATTTCTGGCAGCGCCAACCGGCGGTTAGCTCTCACGGCGCCGTGGCAGGCCATGGTGCCAAGCAGTTCGTTCAGGTGCGCCTGGATACGGTCGCTGGTACCGTATTCCATCAGGTCGGTGAGCACGTCGAACACCAACTGGTTGGCCTCGGCTTGCTTGAGCAGCGCCGGGATCTGCCGGATCGCCAGGGTTTCCGGGCCCAACCGCTGCAGTTCGAAGCCCAACCGGGAAAACCACTGGGCGTGCTCCTCGGCGCAATCGGCCTCGCGCTGGCTCAGGGCGATCGATTCCGGCACCAGCAGCGGCTGGCCGCTGAGGCCCTCGCTGGCCATGGCCAGCTTCAGCCGCTCATAGGTGATGCGCTCATGGGCGGCGTGCATGTCGACCAGCACCAGGCCATGGGCGTTCTCCGCGAGGATATAAATACCCTTGAGCTGCGCCAGGGCGTACCCCAGCGGCGGTATGTCGCCCTGGGTGTCGGGCAGTGCCGGGGCGCTTGCCCCCGCTTCCGGCAACGGCGCGAAGAACGCCTTGTACAGGCCCTGGGCCTCTTGGGCAGGCAACGGCTGGCCCTGGGCCGGCCGCGGAACATATTGGTAACCGGCGCCGCTGCCCGAGCGCTCGCCCAGTGGCCGCCCACCATAGGCCGCTGGCGGGCTTTCGAGCAGGTTCGCGGCCAGCCTCATTTCGCCCTGGGGGCCGAACTCCCCGGCTTGCGCGCCGCTGGGCCGGGGCACCGCGGCCTCAGCCGGTTGCGCCGGCAGGTGGTCGTCGGGGCGCACTTCGGCCAGGGCGCGGTGCAAGGTGCCGTACAGGAAGTCATGGACCATGCGGCCGTCGCGAAAGCGCACTTCGTGCTTGGTGGGGTGCACATTCACATCCACCGTGGCGGGGTCCACTTCCAGGAACAATACGAAGGTGGGGTGGCGGCCATTGAACAGCACGTCGCGGTAAGCCTGGCGCACCGCATGGGCCACCAGCTTGTCGCGCACGGTGCGGCCGTTCACGAAAAAATACTGCATGTCGGCCTGGCTGCGCGAAAACGTGGGCAGGCCTACCCACCCGCGCAAGCGCAGGCCGTTGCGCTCAACATCGACGGGCATGGCCTGTTCGAGGAAACTACCGCCGAAAATAGCCGCGACCCGCCGCGCCTGGGCACTTTCATCGGGGGCCGCGTGCAAGCTGAGGATGCCCTTGCCGTTATGGCGCAGGTGAAACGCCACGTCGAAGCGCGCCAGCGCCAGGCGCTTGACCACTTCTTGCAAGTGATCGAACTCGGTTTTTTCGCTTTTGAGAAACTTGCGCCGTGCCGGCGTGTTGAAAAACAAGTCGCGCACCTCCACCGAGGTGCCCACCGGGTGCGCCGCTGGCTGCACCCGCGAGGCCATTTCACGGCCCTCGGTTTCGACCTGCCAGGCTTCGCTGGCGCCAGCGGTGCGCGAGGTTAGCGTAAGCCGCGCCACCGAGCTGATCGAGGCCAAGGCCTCACCCCGGAAGCCCATGCTGATCACCCGTTCGAGGTCTTCGAGGTCACGGATCTTGCTGGTGGCATGGCGGGCCAGGGCCAGCGGCAGGTCATCGGCCTCGATGCCGCTGCCGTCGTCGCGCACCTTCAGCAGCTTCACCCCGCCCTGCTCGACGTCTATGTCAATGCGCCGGGCACCGGAGTCCAGGCTGTTTTCCAGCAGCTCCTTTGCCACCGAAGCTGGGCGCTCAACCACCTCGCCCGCGGCGATCTGGTTGGCCAGCCGCGGGCTAAGCAGTTCTATCCGGGCAAGTCCGGTCATTGCTGGGCCGCCAAGGTGGTGGCCGGGGGAATGGTCAGCATTTGGCCTACCTTGAGTTCATCGTTCTTCAGGCCATTGGCGCTGCGCAGGGTTTCTACCGGAACATCATAACGAACGGCAAGCATGGCCAGGGTTTCGCCCGGGTGAACGCTGTGCTCGCGGGCGCTGCTGGCAAGCTTGCCCTCGTCACGCAGCCAGGCTATGTAGGTGCCCGGCGGTGGGTTTTGTTCGAAGAACACCTTTACCCCTGCGCGGATCGAACGCGCCAAGGCTTGTTGGTGTTCCGGGCTCTGCAACTTCGAGGCTTCATTGGCGTTGGAGATGAACCCGGTTTCGACCAAGATCGACGGAATATCCGGCGACTTGAGTACCATGAAGCCGGCCTGTTCGACCCGCCCTTTGTGCAGCGAGGTGACCCGGCCAATGTTGCTGAGCACCTTTTGCCCCACGTTCAGGCTGCTGGTCAGCGTGGCGGTCATCGACAAGTCGAGCAACACCCCGGCGAGCATGCGGTCTTTGTCGTCGAGGCTGACATTGCCGGCACCGCCGATCAGGTCGGAGCGGTTTTCCGTATCGGCCAGCCAGCGCGCGGTTTCGGAAGTGGCGCCGCGGTCGGAGAGGGCAAATACCGAGGCGCCGAATGCCGCGGATGATGGCGCGGCGTCGGCATGGATCGACACGAACAGGTCGGCACCCTTCTTCCGGGCGATTTCGGTACGCCCACGCAGCGGGATGAAATAGTCGCCGCTGCGGGTTAATTCGGCGCGGAAACCTTTTTCTTGGTTGATCTGGCGCTGCACTTCGCGGGCGATCTGCAGGGTGATGTCTTTTTCATGCTGCCCGCGGGAGCCGGACGCGCCCGGGTCTTCGCCGCCGTGGCCGGCATCGACGGCGACGATGATGTCGCGTTTGCCACTGGGTGCGGCGGGCAATTTGAGGCCTGGGTTGGCGGGGCTGACCGGAATGGCCGGGGCCGTCGCGATGCCTGCCGGCGGCGTGGGTGCGGAGGCTTCGGCAGCGTCGGCAGGCTGGTCGTATAGGTCAACGACCAACCGGTTGCCGTACTGCTGGTTGGGCGGTAGCACGAAGCTTTTGGGGGTTACCGCCTTTTTAAGGTCGACCACCACACGCAGGTCCGTAGGCGTGCGCTGGGCCGTGCGCACGCTAGTAATGGGCGTGTTGGCGGTGGCAACGTTGAGCGGCGCGGCCAGGCTGGCGCCGTTGATGTCGATCACTAACCGGTCGGGTGCCGTGAGCGTGAACACACTGTGCTGTACGGGGCCAGATAAATCGAAAACCAGGCGGGTGTTGTCGGGGGCGCGCCACAGGCGCATGCTTTTTACCTGGGTAACCGCCCAGGCTTGTGCGGCGCACGCCGCAAACAGCAGCCCGATCACCGCAACCAGTGCGCGAATGCGCATATGTCCCCACCCCTAGATGAATTCGTTCGCCAACGCGGTGCTCCAGCTTTCGCCCCGTGCGCTGTGTGGCGCCAATTGCAGCGAACGCCCATGCGTCTGGGCGCTTATGTTAATGATGATGTCGGGGTTTGGCAAAACGCCGTACCCTTTTTCGGCCCATTCGACCAAGCACAGCGCAGTGCCGTCGAAGTAGTCGCGCACGCCCATGAATTCCAGCTCTTCAGGGTCCGCCAGGCGGTACAGGTCGAAGTGGTAGACGCGCACGCTGCCCATTTCGTAGGGTTCGACCAAGGTGAAGGTGGGGCTCTTGACCGCACCTGGGTGGCCAAACCCACGGATGATGCCACGTGACAGGGTGGTTTTCCCCATGCCCAGGTCGCCTTGCAGGAACACAACGCCCACGCCGCCGGTGAGCGCCCCCAGGCGGACGCCTAGGGCTGCCATGGCCTCTTCGCCGTTGATGCACAGCGTTACCGGCGGCATGGGGCGATCTCTTCGAGCAACTGACGAATGGTCGGAATCAGATCGGCCGCCGCGAGCCCGCGGCCCTTGGCGCCCTGCCGCTCGCCGGCCATTGCGTGCAACCATACCCCCAGGCAGGCTGCGTCAAAAGCCTGCACATGCTGGCCAAGTAAGGCGCCGATTAGGCCGGCAAGCACATCGCCCAGGCCGCCGGTGGCCATCGCCGGGTGGCCATGTGCGCACACCGCCAGGCTGCCGTTGGGGGCAGCCACCAAGCTGCCGCTGCCCTTGAGCACGACCACACAGCCGTAGCGCTCGGCCAATGCCCGCACCGCAGCGGGGCGGTCGGCCTGCACCTGGGGCGTCGATAGGCCGAGCAGGCGCGCGGCTTCGCCGGGGTGGGGGGTGATCACCGCCTGCGCGGGCAACCGCACCGCACCCTGCGCGACCAAGTTAAGTGCATCGGCATCCCACACCTGGGGCTTGTCGCTGGCGGCAGCCACCGACAGCAGGCTACGGCCCCAGGCGCCCTGCCCCAAGCCGGGCCCGACCACCAGCACCGACGCCGGCTCGGCCAGTGCCAGCAATTGGTTGGCCGACTGCACGGCGGCGGCCATGACCTCTGGCAACCGCACCAGGGCCGCGCCCACATGTTCGGCACGGGTGGCCAGCGACACCATGCCGGCACCGCCGCGCAGGGCCATTTCGGCGCTCATCAAGGTGGCCCCGCCGGTGCCGTGGTCGCCACCGATCACCAGCACGCGGCCAAACTGCCCTTTGTGGGCGGTCGCCGCGCGACGGGCGGGCAGCACCAGGTTATCCGGCGCCAGCAGGCGCGCCGCCGGCGGCTGGGCGGCGATGATCGAAGCGCTGGCCTGCAAACAGTCGAACACCACCTCGCCAACCTGGTCGGCGGCCTGGCCGGTGAACAGGCCCAGCTTCAAGCCGATGAAGGTGACCGTTAGCTGCGCGCGCACGGCTTGCCCCAACACGCTGCCGGTGTCGGCACACAGCCCGGACGGAATATCTACCGCTACCACCGGCAAGCTGCTGTTATTCAGGGTTTCGATCACCGCCGCATAGGGCGCCCTGACCTCACCCTTGAGCCCCGTGCCAAGCAGGGCGTCCAGCACCACCCCAGCCAAGCTGGCGCCGGCGTGCCACGGCGCCATCGGTACCTGCCCGGCCACCGCCTGTGCGTGGGCTTGGGCAGCATCGCCGCGCAGGCGGCCGGGCTCTACCACTTGCCATACCTGCACGGCCCAGCCGGCGCGGTGCGCCAGGCAGGCCACCAGGTAACCGTCGCCGGCGTTGTTGCCGTGGCCGGCCAGCACGGTCAATTGGCCCGCTTGTGGCCAACGGCGGCGCACTGCACGCCACGTGGCCAGGGCAGCACGCTGCATCAACTCGAAACCTGGGGTACCGGCCGCGATCAGGCGCGCATCGAGTTCACGCACCTGGGCGGCGCTGTACAGGTGATCGGAAAGGCGGTGGTCGGTCGGCATGGGTCTACCATCGGCGCGGATGTCTGGCAGAATTATACGCACCAAACAGCGGTTTCCTCAGCTCATGACTTCCCTGCCCCACAACCTCCCCGCGCTGGCCGAACAAATCAAGGCCTGGGGCCGCGAACTGGGCTTCCAGCAAGTGGGCATTGCCACGGTCGAACTCGGCGAACACGAGCAGCACCTCAAACGCTGGCTGGCGGCGGGCTACCATGGGGAAATGGACTACATGGCCGCCCATGGCGATAAACGCTCGCGGCCGGCCGAATTGGTGCCGGGTACCGTCCGGGTAGTCTCATTGCGCATGGACTACCTGCCAGGTGATACGCAAATGGCCCAACGCCTGGCGCAGCCGGAAAAAGCCTATGTGTCGCGCTACGCCCTGGGCCGCGACTATCACAAATTGATCCGCAAACGCGTGGCCCAGTTGGCCGAAAAGGTCCAGGGGCTGATCGGGCCGTTCGGCTATAGGGCATTCGTCGACAGCGCCCCGGTGCTGGAAAAAGCCATTGCCGAGCAGGCCGGGCTAGGCTGGATCGGCAAGAACACCCTGGTGCTCAACCGCCAGGCCGGCAGTTATTTTTTTCTCGCCGAGTTGTTCCTCGACCTACCGCTGCCGGCCGACCCCGCCTACGGCAGTGAACATTGCGGGCGCTGCAGCGCCTGCCTGGATATTTGCCCCACCCAGGCCTTCGCCGGCCCCTACCAACTCGATGCCCGGCGCTGCATCTCTTACCTTACGATCGAGCTTAAAGGCCCCATCCCCGTCGAACTGCGGCCGTTGATTGGTAACCGCGTGTTCGGTTGCGACGATTGCCAGATCGTTTGCCCGTGGAACCGTTTTGCCCGGCCATCGGGCGAAGGGGACTTCGCGCCGCGCCATGGCCTGGACAACACTGAGCTGGCGGCGCTGTTTCGCTGGGATGAGCCCACCTTCCTCAGCCAAACGGAAGGCTCGCCCCTGCGCCGGGCCGGCTATGAGCGCTTTTTGCGCAACCTGGCGGTAGGGCTGGGCAATGCACCGGCTACGGTGCCCGTGCTCGAAGCACTCAAGGCGCGCCGCGAACACCCCTCGGCGCTGGTGCGCGAGCATGTTGGGTGGGCCTTGGCAAGGCACGGCGCGGCCCCGCTGAAGGGCTGATGGCCACGCACGTTGCACGGGGGGCTGGGCAGGCCCGCGCCGGTTCACACCCTGATGAAATGCTTACGGTAATGCTGCAATTCGGCAATAGACTCGCGGATGTCATCCAGGGCTAGGTGCGTGCTGCCCTTGCTGAAGCTGTCTTTCACATGGGGCGCCCAGCGTGCGGCCAGTTCCTTGAGGGTCGAAACGTCCAGGTTGCGGTAATGAAAGTAGCCTTCCAGCGCCGGCATATGCCGGTAGAGGAACCGGCGGTCTTGGCAGATGCTGTTGCCACAGATCGGCGATTTGCCCTTCGGCACCCACTGTTCGAGAAAGGCGAGGGTTTGTGCCTCGGCCTCAGCCATGGAAACGCTGCTCGTGCGCACGCGCTGGGTCAGCCCAGAGCCGCCGTGTTGGCGGGTGTTCCATTCGTCCATGCGGGCAAGCACTTCATCGCTATGGTGGATGGCGATCACTGGCCCTTCGGCCAAGGTGTTGAGCTCGCTGTCGGTAACGATGGTGGCCATCTCGATGATGACGTCGCTGTCTGGGTCCAGCCCGGTCATTTCCAGGTCGATCCAGATCAGGTTTTGTGGGTTTTGCATACTGTGCTCCTTGGCTACTGCTGCGCAGTTTAGCCCAGTCATCGTGCTAAACTCGCGTGCTTCAACCCGCCGGCGGCTTATACCGCGCTTACACGAGAAGTTCATGGCCAAACGCCAGCTCACCCGCCGCCAAGCCTGGCGCATCGACAAGGTCCAGAATGAGCGCGCCTCCCGCGCCGCCAGGCGCGAGTCGCAAGCGCTGGAAACCCTCGAAGGGGGCGACCTGGGGCCGGAGCAAAACGGCCTGGTGATCGCCCACTTCGGGGTGCAGGTCGAGGTCGAAGGCCTGGGCGGTGACCACGACGGCCAGGTTGCCCGCTGCCACTTGCGCGCCAACCTGCCCACGCTGGTAACGGGCGACCATGTGGTGTGGCGCGCCGGCAACCAGGGGGACGGCGTGATCGTGGCGCAGTTGCCCCGCCGCAGCGAGCTGTGCCGGCCCGACTCACGTGGCCAGCTCAAACCTGTGGCCGGTAACGTCGATCAAATCGTGATCGTGTTCGCGCCGGCACCCGAGCCCCACGCCAACCTGATCGACCGCTACCTGGTCGCCGCCGAGCATGCGGGCATCCAGCCGCTGCTGTTACTGAACAAGGCCGACATCCTCGACGAGCAAAACGGCCCGGCACTGCATGCGCTGCTGCAGGTGTACCGCGACTTGGGTTACCCGCTGCTGGAAGTGTCGGCGCACCAGGGCAATGGCATGCAGCACCTGCAGGAGCAACTCAAAGGGCATACCAGTGTGTTCGTCGGCCAATCGGGTGTGGGCAAATCCTCGCTGGTCAACGGCTTGCTGCCCGGCGTAGGCACACGTGTAGGGGCGCTGTCGCAATGGTCGGGCCAGGGCACCCACACCACCACCACGGCCCGGCTGTTCCACTTCCCAGGCGGCGGCAACCTGATCGACTCACCTGGCATTCGCGAATTCGGGCTGGTGCATGTGAGCCGTGACGACGTCGAAGCGGGGTTCATCGAGTTCGCAGGGTTACTGGGGCACTGCCGCTTCCGCGACTGCAAGCATGATCGGGAGCCGGGCTGTGCATTGCTCGAAGCGCTGGCGGCCGGGCGCATCCACCCGCAACGCATGCACAGCTACCGCTCGATCATCGCCAGCCTGCCCAAGGAAACCTTCTGACCGCCCATTGGGGCCTGGTGCCCAGGGGCACGCACGCCCATTGACGCGTGGGTATTGCTCCCGGGCGAGGCGCCGTGGCAAGCCATCGCAGGGCTATGGCGAGTAGGCGGCACCGCGCCCCAGCAGCATAACCGCGGCCACCATGGGGTAGCCGACGGCTGAAGCCTCCACTCGGAAAACATAACGTTTTTCAACCATTGTGGCCTCGCCCTCCGAAACTGCCAAAGGTAGCACCGTTTACCGTTCACGAGCGCCGGCCATGCCTATCTACCCTTTGTTCGCCAGCCATTCCTGGAGCTACTGCGACGCCCATGCGCGCCTGATACAAATGCTCAGGGCCCACCCGGAAATAGACGTACGCAGTTTAGCCGTGCCGAACCGGGCGCCGAACCTCGATGGGCCCGCCGCCGATACGCTGGCGTTTGCGCTGGAGGCCAAGATTCGCCCCTGCGCGGTGGTGCTGATCATGGCCGGGGTCTATGCAACCTACAGCGCCTGGATCAACCCGGAAATCGAGATCGCCAAGCGCTTGGGCAAGCCCATCATCGCGGTCAAGCCCTGGGGGCCCCAACGTATTTCCGGGCCTGTGCGCGCGGCGGCCAACGAGGAATGCCCGTGGAACAGCGTCAGCATCGTGCGGGCCATCACCCGGTGGGCATGAGCGGCGGGTATTTCCGCGCACTGGCCAGCAAGCGGCATGTGGGATGAGCGTTTTCATTTCGTACCGGCACACCGACCGTTCCCAAGCCTTGGCCGTGCAAGAGCGGCTTCGGCATCAAGGCATAGACACGCGCCTGGACGTGATGGATGAGCCGGCGCGCAGTACCGGTGACATTGCCCGGCTAATCACCGGGCGCATCCGCGAAGCTACGCATTTGCTGGCGGTGGTATCACAGCCTATCGGCCAAGCCTGGTGGGTACCGTTCGGCATAGGCGAAGCCGCCATTACCGATACGCGCATCACCACGCTTCAGGTGGGGCTGGCCAAGCTGCCGGAATACCTCGACCAATGGCCGCTGCTACGTACCTATAGCGACCTTAGCGCGTTCATATACGAGTACCACAAGGACCGGCAAGCCGCATTGCTCGATTCGATCGGCCTGCAACGCTGCGTGTTTCGCGAAGGCGTTGGCCACAGCTGCGGGGCACTGCGCACGGCGGAAGATTTCCACCGCGCGCTCAGGCAGCGCCTCAAGGGCGTGTGACTAAAGCGGCTTGCCGGCGCCCTGCATTTGCAGTGCGCCGCTGTCGAAAATATTTAGTTTTTCGCGTAGCTCACGCGGCTGAACCGGTGGGTTGGGGTCCAGGCGTGCCGCGCCAGGCGCAGTGCCAGGGGCCGGTACGGCGGCGCCTGGGCCCGGGGCAGGTGCGGCGGGGCCAGGGGGCGGCGCCGCCGCATCCGGCGCAGCGCCATCGCCACCTTCGGCCGCGCCGCCTTCGATGGCGCGCTGGGCCTTCTTGGTCAGTACGGTGATGTCGATCCGGCGGTTGATCGGGTTGAGCGGGTTGTTGCGGTCGAACAAAGCCGAAGAGCCATAGCCCACCACCCGCGCCACCTGCCCTTCTGGATAGCTGCCGGCCACTAGCGCCCGCCGGGCGGCGTTGGCGCGGTTGGCCGACAACTCCCAGTTGCCGAAATCGCCGGCGGCTGAATAGGGCTTGGCATCGGTGTGGCCACTGATGCTGACCTTGTTCGGCACTTCCTTGATGGTATCGGCCATGGCCAGCAGCAGGTCTTCGAAGTAAGGCTTCAGCCGCGCGCTACCGAGGTCGAACATAGGGCGGTTCTCGGCATCCATGATCTGGATGCGCAGGCCATCCTGGGTGATCTCGATCAAGATCTGGTCCTTGAACTTGGCCAATTGCGGGTTCTGGTCGATCTTGTTCTGCAACTCTTGCAGTAACAGTTCCAGCCGGTCCTTTTCAACCTTTTCGGCAATGTTCTCGGCCTGGTCCGGGGTTAGCTGGTTTTGCGCCTCCGGCCTGGGCGGTGCTTCGTTGGTGTCCGGGTTCAGCGTGTGGTCGGGGGCCAACTGGGGCGAACCGCCCAGGTCGATGACATAGGGCGAGCCACCTTCGGTGAAACCGATCGGGTCTTTGAAGTAACCGGCAATGGCGAGCTTTTGCTCCGGTGTGGCATTAGACAACAACCAAAGCACCAAGAAGAACGCCATCATCGCCGTAGCAAAGTCGGCGAAGGCGATTTTCCAGGCGCCGCCGTGGTGCCCGGCGGCGAAGCGTTTTACCCGCTTGATGATGATTGGCTGGTTGTTTTCCATGGCTTAGCGACCGCGCACGGCTTCTTCAAGCTCGGAAAAGCTCGGCCGGTGCGCCGGGTACAGCACCTTGCGGCCGAATTCCACCGCCAGCGTGGGCGGCATGCCCGAGGCCGAGGCCACCAACGAAGCCTTGAGGGCTTCGTAAACGTTCAGCTCTTCCTTAGCGTCGTGGCCCAGGCATTGCGACAGCGGGCCAAAGAAGCCGTAGGCGGCCATGATACCGAAAAAGGTACCGACCAATGCCCCGCCCACATGGCCACCGATGGCGGCTTTATCACCGTCGCCGAGCGCCGCCATGGTCACCACGATACCCAATACCGCCGCCACGATACCGAACCCGGGTAGGCCTTCGGCAACGCTCTGCACTGCGTGGGAAGGGTGCTCCAGCTCTTCCTTCATGCTTTGCAGCTCCATGTCGAACAACCCTTCGAGCTCATGGGGCGCCATGTTGCCCGACGTCATAATGCGCAAGTAGTCGCAGATAAACGCGGTCATGCGCGCGTCCTTGAGCACGCTGGGGTACTTGGCGAAGATCGGGCTGGCGGCGGCGTCTTCGATATCCGCTTCAATGGCCATCATGCCTTCGCGGCGGCTTTTGGTGAGGATCTCGTAGACCAAACCGAGCATTTCGATATAGAACGCGTGGGTGAACCGCGAACTGAACATCTTCAAGGCTTTCTTGAATACGTGCAGGGTCATCGCGCCCGAATTGGCCTGAAGGAACGCGCCCAGGCAGGCGCCGCCGATGATCATGACCTCGAAAGGCTGGATCAAAGCCGCCAATTGGCCGTGAGACAGGAGGTATCCACCGATCACGCTCGCGAATACGACGATGATGCCGATAATTTTAGCCATAGGTCAGGAGCACTTCGAAAACCAAAGGGGGCACGGCACTGACTGCCGCTTCAATCTCTGCTTCTAACTATCGGCCGAAGTGCGCCAGACTATAGTCACCCCTTGTGAAAAATCAGACCCCAACCTGCAGGCTCCCTATGCCAGTCGCCATACCGAACTCCGTGGACACCTGGGTCAAAGCGTTAGCCGATGTGCGCCTGCCGGTTCCCACCCACAGCCATGACCGGGTCTCGGCGTACCTCAACGACAGTAGCCGTTCGCTGCGCGAAATCGCCGAGTGCATGCAGCAAAGCCCGGCACTGGTGCTCAATGTAATCCGCGAAGCCAATGCCCACGCCAACAGCGCGCTGATCGAGCCCGCCGAGAGCCTGGAAGTGGCCATCACCCGCATGGGCCTGCAACGCACTGGCGAATTGCTCAAGCGCTTGCCGGCGATGCCCTCGGCAGAAATCCCGCAGGCGCTGCGCCAGCTGCAACTGGTTAGCCAGCACGCCAGCCAACTGGCCAATGGCTTGTTCGCGGCGCGGTTGGCGCGGCTGTGGCAAGAAGTACACTGGGGCGCGTTGCTGTTTCTGGCGCCGCTGTGGCCGATTGCCCTGACCCAGCCGGGCTTGATCGAAGACTGGGAGTTGCGCGTGGTACGCCGCGGCGAACCCGCCGTTAACGTGGAGCGGGCGTTATTCGGCGTGCCGCTGCTCGACATATGCCAGGCCTTGGCCGAGCGCTGGCGCTTGCCGCTCTGGGTGCTGCAGGGCTACCGGTCGCTGGGGGCCGAGCGCCGCTCGCTGGCCAGGGTAATGCTGATCGCCCGCGACTTCGGCGACCCACTGCGCCAACAACAGCGGCTAGATGCAGAGCCGGCGCTACGCCGCTTCGCCAACCAGCCGGCCATTAGCATCCTCCTGGCCAATGGCCTGGCCCTGGCGGCACAGCAAGGCTGGGCCACCCACCATGCGCTGCGCTGGGAATACCTGATCGCGCTGTACACGCAAATGCCATTGGGCGATGTTCAACAGCAGGTGCACCAAGAGTCGGTACACAGCGCGCGGCAGGTGGCCCAACCGGACCTCTGGCACCCGGCAACCGCGCTGATCTGGCCGTGGCATGAACGCCGCCCACTGCAACCGGCCCCACCCCCTTCGGCCGAGGCCCTGGTGCAATGGCGCAGGAACTGCACCGACCTATTGGCAGAGCCCAGCCCGTTCAACAATGCCATGCACCTGGCCACCACGGCGCGGGATGCACTGGTGGCCTGCGGCATGCAGCGGGTGTTGCTGCTGATGCCCGATAAAAGCCAAACCGTGCTGCTGGTACAGCAACTGGCCGGGTTGCCCAAACCGGCGGCGCAGCTCAGCTTCGCCCTGGACCAAGGCGCCGTGTTGAAGCGCTTGGCCCAAGAGCCGGGGCAGATACGCGTTACACCGGCCAACAGCGGGCAATTTTCCCACTTGATCCCGGCCAGCCTGCGCGTGCTGTTTCGCGGCGAACACCTGCTATTGCGCTCGCTGGCCAGCCATGGCCGGGTGGCGATGCTGGTGGTCGCCGACCAAGGTGGCGGGCCGTTGTCCGACATTACTGTGCAAGCCTTCGGTAAAACCGCGCAATGCATCGAAAAGGCGCTGGCCGCCTTCAGCAATCGCAACAAATGAGCCTTGCGTTACAATCGCACCTTTTCTTGCACAAGGTGAGCCCACATGCCTGATTTCTCCGGCCTGCCACTGGTCATCGAACCGGCAACGCTCAACGCCCGCCTCGGTTGCCCCGAGTTGGTCCTGGTCGACCTCACCAGCGCTGAACGCTACAGCGCTGGGCACATTCCCGGTGCACGGTTCGTCGACCCCAAGCGCACGCAACTCGGCCAACCACCGGCCCCGGGCCTGCTCCCGGGGCTGGATGCGCTTCAAGCGCTGTTCGGCGAATTGGGCCATCGCCCGGAAGCCGTCTACGTGGTCTATGACGATGAAGGCGGTGGCTGGGCCGGGCGCTTCATCTGGCTACTCGACGTGATCGGCCATGGCAACTATCACTACCTCGACGGTGGCCTGCTGGCGTGGGAAGCCGACGGCCTGCCGCTGAGCCGCGAGGTACCCGCCCCGGCAGGCGGCCCGGTGGCCTTGGAGTTGCACGAAGGCCCCACGGCCAGCCTTGACTACCTGCTCAGCCGCCTGGGTGCCGACGACCTGGCCATCTGGGATGCCCGGGGCCCGTTGGAATACAGCGGCGAGAAAGTCGTGGCCGCGCGGGGCGGGCACATCCCTGGTGCCGTGAACTTCGAATGGACGGCTGGCATGGACCCTACCCGCCAGTTGCGCATCCGCCGAGACCTTGCCGCACGGCTGGCGGCGCTCGGCATCACCCCCGACAAGGAAGTGATCACCCACTGCCAAACCCACCACCGCTCGGGCTTCACCTACCTTGCCGCCAAAGCCCTCGGTTACCCACGGGTGAAGGCCTACGCCGGTTCTTGGGGCGAATGGGGCAACCGCGCCGACACGCCCATCGACGTTTAAGGAATTTACATGAAAGATCGCTTGTTCATCCTTGCCCAATACCTGCTGCCGCACCATCTGATTTCGCGGCTGGCCGGTTGCCTGGCCGAATGCCGGGTGCGCTGGGTGAAAAACGCCTTCACCGGCTGGTTCGCCGGGCATTTTCGCGTCGACATGAGCGAAGCACAGGTCGAGGACATAACCGCCTATGAACACTTCAATGCGTTCTTCACCCGCGCTCTGAAGCCCGATGCGCGGCCCCTCGACCCCACCCCTGGGGCTGTGCTGTGCCCGGCCGACGGTGCCATCAGCCAACTGGGGCCGATCGAACATGGCCGCGTCTTCCAGGCCAAAGGCCATAGCTTCAGCGTGCTGGAACTGCTCGGGGGCGATCCCGCGATCGCCGCGCCTTTCATGGGTGGCCAGTTCGCCACCGTGTACCTGTCGCCGCGTGACTACCACCGCGTGCACATGCCGCTGGCCGGTACCCTGCGCGAAATGATCTACGTGCCAGGGCGCATTTTCTCGGTCAACCAAACCACCGCCGAGGACGTGCCAGAGCTGTTCGCCCGTAACGAACGGGTGGTATGCCTGTTCGACACCGAGCGTGGGCCGATGGCCATGGTGCTGGTGGGCGCAATGATCGTGGCTTCAATCGAAACCGTATGGGCTGGGCGGGTGACCCCACCCAAGCGCGACCTCAAACGCTGGCGCTACGACGAAGCGGCACGCGGGCCGGTGCACCTGGAAAAAGGCGCGGAAATGGGCCGGTTCAAGCTAGGCTCAACGGTAATCGTGTTGTTCGGCCCCGGGCAGGTCCAATGGGGGCATCCGCTCGAAGCATTATCGCCGGTTAAAATGGGCCAGGGCTTGGGCCTGCCCGCCGCCGGCAAAGCGCCGCTCGTTTGAACAATTGCTGCTACAGTCGGGCAATACATAAATGGCATTTTTGCTGCCGAACGACGGTCAAAGTTTCAGTGCTCCGTTAAAAGAATCAGGAACCCCGACTGCAGATGCCTCGCCCCAGACCTCACCTGTTGTTGCGCGCCCCTACGCCGTCGCAGAAGAGCCTGAGCTTTTGCGAAGCGCACCCGCGCGAGTTCAAGGCATGGATCGCTAGCCTGCCCAAAGCCAACATCGGCGAAATGGCACGGTTGCTGTATCAGGGGCTGACCGAGCTCAACCAATTGGTGACCAGCAGCGAGGTACGCCTGCAGCTACTGGAGCTGCTACGCCCAGAGGTATATTACGTTTGCCGGCATTTGGAAAAACACTTCCTGAACCAGGCGATCGTGCTCGACGAGCGCGCGCGAAAGGTGGCCAACCTTTGCCAGGCGCTGCAAAACCACTTGGCGGTGGGCTACAAGTACATCGTGGTGCGCCTGGCCGAAACGTCTCCCGCGGAACGCTCGGCGGTGATGGCCATCGCCTTGCAGCGTGCCATCCATGCCCTTAACGGGCCCTTGGTACGCGCCGCGCTGCTCTACTGCCCGCCGCCGGAAGGGCTGTGGGTAGAGCTGCATCAGTTGTACTTGGTAGCCGCCGACCAAAAGGTACAACACACACCGGTTGCCGACGAACTGGCGCACCACATCAAGGCCCTGACCCCGGAACAGGCCTACCTGTGCGCATTGTTGCTGGGCTGTTCGCGTTGCAACCAGATGCGCCAGAACTCCATCGGCCGCCTGGCCGAGGTGCTCGAGGCCTGGAGCCCATTGGCCCGCTTGCGGCCAGCGCTGGCCGAAAGCAGCCTGTTCGCGGTCGCCCCGGCCATCGATGGCCCGCCACGCTACAAGTCGCTGTTCCCCGAGCAACAATGGCCCACGCTAGTCGGCCTGGACACCCTGAGCGTATCGCAGGCGCTGCAGGCCTACGTCGCGCTGCCGCCGGCAGAGCGTAGCGCCTCGCGCCTGGTGGTGCCGCCGGCGTTCAGCCTCGACCTGCTGCAGCACCTGGCCGCGGCCTGGGGCAACGTTTCGGAGCGCACGTTCGAACGCATGCCGGGCACCGGTAACCTCACTCTGTGCCTGGGCATGAGCGCGCTGCATTACTACCTCGCCGGCGAGCGCTCGTTCGGCGAAATGCTAAGCCGCCCGTCGGCCGGCCAGCAGGCCCAGTTCAGCCAGGGGCAAAGCTGGGCGCAGATCTACGAGGCGAGCCAACATCACATCGTGATGGAAGAAATCCAGTACCCGGCGCCCAGTACCGAACCCGGCGCAACCGCGGCCCAGGCGCCACAGCACCAGGAATACCCCAGCTACAGCCTGCAAATCGTCAACCACAGCCCTGGGGGCTACTGCCTGGCCTGGCCACGAGAGGTGCCGGCACAGTTGCAGGCCGGTGAAATCGTTGGCATCCAGGACGTGCCCAGCCAAGGCTGGAGCGTGGCGGTAGTGCGCTGGATTCGCCAGGTACGCAGCGGTGGCACCCAAATCGGCATCGAACTGCTCGCGCCCCATGCCCAACCATGCGGGGTGCAACTGGTGCGCAGCGGCGAGCCGAGCAGCGAATACCTGCGCGGCCTGTTGCTGCCGGAAATCCGCGCCATCGATGTGCCGGCCACATTGGTGGCGCCGCGCCTGCCGTTCCAAGAGGGCCACCAAGTGCTCATCAACACGCAAGGCGATGAACGCCCGGCAAGCTTGGGCAAACGGGTTTCCGCCACCGGTAGCTTCAACCAGTTCGAATACCACACCGCCCACCAACCCGACGAGCCGCCGATCCTCCAGCCGGGCACCGAAGACGCCGCACCGGAGGAAAACTTCGACTCGCTGTGGCGCGATCTCTAAACCCCAGGGGCCGCCGCGCCGCGCACTCGCCGCGCTAGCTTGAAACGTGCGATGCGCAAGCTAGAGCCGTTGCTGGCCGTGGTGCGATGCCGCTCACGGAGCATCCGGGCGCTGGCCCAAGGCTTGCTCCGCCACTATCAGAAGCCTAAGCTAGCGGTCTGTGATGGCACTCGTCCATCACAGCCTCCTTCTGTTTCGTGAGGCTTTTCCCATGTTTGACGTTACCTCTTCAGGCAAATGGCCCACCGGCTATTTGATCAACCCCAACCCTGAACCGCTTGACCCGAAGTGGCTTAAGGAATTCAGCAGGATCCCTGCCGCGGCCGTGAGCGATTGCCTGGGCCGCAACGTAGGTGGCCTTGGCCTGAAGCCCTTTCACGGCAACACGCCCATGCTGGGCAACGCGCTGACCGTTCGGGTACGCCCCGGCGATAACTTGATGATCCTCAAGGCCATGCAGATGGCGCGCCCCGGTGACGTACTGGTTATCGACGGCAGCGGCGACCTCACCCGCGCGGTATTCGGCGGCATCATGCGCGCGATGGCACTTAAGGCCGGCATCGTCGGCGTGGTGATCAACGGTGCGCTACGCGACCTCGATGAATGGCTTACCGGCGAACTGCCAGCCTATGCCCTGGGCGGCGTGCACCGTGGCCCCAGCACCGACGGTGCAGGCGAAATCAACGTGGCGATTTCTTGCGCGGGCATGCTGGTGCAGCCGGGCGACCTGATGATAGGTGACGGCGATGGCGTGGTGGCCGCGGCCCGCACCGAGCTGCCCGAATTGCTCAAGCGTTGCCACGACCTGTTGGCGCGTGAAAGGGCGACCCTCGAAGGTATCGCCAGCGGCACCCTGGACCCGCATCGTTTCGACGCCATCCTGCGCGCCAAGGGCTGCCCGGTCTAACCCTGCGCCCGCTCCCTCTTGCCCCGCCCTCCGGCGGGGGCAGGGGCTTGCCCACGCTAAACGCGAAAACCGAACCCTTTTTACGGTAAGCCAGTCGAAGGCAGCGTAAGCTTATATCGCCACCTCGACACAAGGCCGCGCCGTAGTCATGTCTGATCGCCCTGTTCTGGACCCTGCCATCGCTCGCTGGCTGCCCTGGGTCATCGCCATCGCTTTTTTCATGCAGTCGCTGGATGCCACCATTCTCAACACCGCCCTGCCCGCCATGGCCGGCGATTTGGCCGAGAACCCACTGCGCATGCAGTCGGTGGTGATTTCCTACATGCTCACCGTTGCCTTGCTGATGCCGGCCTCGGGTTGGATCGCCGACCGCTTCGGCACCAAGCAGGTGTTCGTCGCGGCGATTGGTTTGTTCACCTTCGGCTCGTTGCTCTGCGCCGTGTCCCCCAACCTCACGGTGCTGGTGTGTTCGCGCGTATTGCAAGGCTTCGGCGGCGCGCTGCTGGTGCCGGTGGGGCGGCTGGTGGTGCTGCGCGCCTACCCGCGCTCGGAGCTGGTGCGAATCTTAAGCTTCATCACCGTGCCCGGCCTATTGGGCCCATTGATCGGCCCAACCCTGGGCGGCTGGATGGTCGAATACCTGAGCTGGCACTGGATTTTTTTGATCAACCTGCCGGTCGGTGCGCTTGGCTGCTGGGCGGTGAAGCGCGTGCTACCAGACCTTCGCGGCGAGCGTACGCCCTTCGATGGCCAGGGCTTCGCACTGTTCGGCGCGGCGATGGTGCTGATCACCATTGCGCTGGAAGGCTTAGGCGAGCTGCACCTGTCGCATTTGCGGGTAATCCTGCTGCTGTTTGCCGGCTTCGCCTGCCTGGCCGCTTACTGGCTGCGGGCCGTGCACGACCCCGACCCGCTGTTCAAGGCGTCGCTGTTCCGGACCCGAAGCTTTGCGGTGGGCATTCTCGGCAACCTCTTCGCCCGGCTGGGCAGCGGCGCGCTGCCCTTTTTGGTACCGCTGCTGCTGCAAGTTGCCCTAGGCCACAGCCCCGCCGAGGCCGGCATGAGCATGATACCCCTGGCTGCCTCGGCCATGGTGGCCAAGTCGCTGGCACGGCCGTTGATCGAGCGCTTGGGTTACCGCATGGTGCTCACCGGCAATACGCTGCTATTGGGCGTGTTGCTGGCCAGCATGGGCTTGGTCAGCGCCGATACCCCCTATTGGTTGCTATTGGTCCAACTCGGTATCCTCGGCGGGGTGAATTCCATTCAGTTCACCGCCATGAACACCGTGACCCTGATCGACCTCGACGACGTAGAGGCCAGCAGCGGCAACAGTTTGCTCTCAGTGGTGGCGCAGTTGTCGATGAGCCTGGGGGTAGCCTGCGCCGGTGCCTTGCTCGGCGGCTTCACCTCGACCATGAGCGCCGACGGCGTGACCACCGTGCTCGGCGCGTTCCAGTTAACGTTCCTGAGCATCGGCTTGATGGCGATGCTGGCCGCCACCATTTTCGTGCAACTGGACCGCGACGTGGGCCGCAAGAAAGCCTGACCTGCGCAGCGCTGCGGCGATGGAAGGTTAGGGCGCGGCGGCCGGCGCTGCTAAACTGCGCGGCACTTTACCGCCCAGGGCCTTCCCGTGACGTCTACCGCTTTCAATTCCCTGCCGCTGCCCGCAGCGATGTTGGCCAACCTGGAAAGCCTCGGCTACCACGAGATGACGCCGATCCAGGCGCAAAGCCTGCCGGTGATTCTGCAGGGCCGCGACCTGATCGCCCAGGCCAAAACCGGCAGCGGCAAAACTGCCGCGTTCGGCATCGGCCTGCTCAAGGGCATCAACCCGCGCTATTTCGGCTGCCAGGCGTTGGTGCTATGCCCCACCCGGGAACTGGCCGACCAGGTGGCCAAGGAAATCCGCCGGCTGGCGCGCGGCGAAGACAACATCAAGGTACTCACCCTGTGTGGCGGCGTGGCCCTGGGCCCGCAAATCGCTTCGCTGGAGCACGGGGCGCACATCATCGTGGGCACCCCTGGGCGGCTGCAGCAGCACCTCGACAAACAAACCCTGAGCTTAAGCGGCCTGAACACCCTGGTGCTGGATGAAGCCGACCGCATGCTCGACATGGGCTTTTTCGATGCCATTGCCGCCGTGATCTCCCACACCCCGGCACGCCGGCAAACGTTGTTGTTCTCGGCCACCTACCCCAAGGGCATCGAGCAACTGGCCGGGCAATTCTTGCGCACACCGCAACAGGTGAAGGTCGAGGCGTTACACACCGACAGCCGCATCGAGCAGCGCTTCTACGAAATCGATGCCGAACAGCGGCTGCCCAGCGTGCTCAAGGTGTTGGGGCACTTTCGCCCGGTGGCGTGCGTGGCGTTTTGCTTTACCCGCCAGCAATGCCAGGAACTGGTCGAATTACTGACCGCCAAGGGTATCAGCGCCGCCGCGCTGCACGGCGACCTGGAGCAGCGCGACCGCGACCAGGTACTGGCGGTGTTCGCCAACCGTTCGCTGTCGGTGCTGGTGGCCACCGATGTCGCCGCGCGCGGCCTGGATATCGACGGCCTGGACCTGGTGATCAACGTAGAGCTGGCGCGCGACCCAGAGATACACATCCACCGTATCGGCCGCACCGGCCGGGCCGGCGAGAGCGGCCAGGCGGTCAGCCTGGTGGCCCCCGCCGAAGCGCATCGCGCCCAGGCCATCGAGACCTTGCAAAAGGCCCCGCTCACCTGGTGCCCGCTCGATGCGCTCACGCACCGAGGCGATGGCCCGCTGGTGCCGCCGATGGCGACCTTGTGCATTGCCGCCGGGCGCAAAGACAAACTGCGCCCCGGTGACATCCTTGGCGCGCTGACCGGCGATGCCGGCATCCCCGCCGCGCAGGTGGGCAAAATTGCCCTTTTCGACTTCCAGGCTTTCGTTGCCGTTGAGCGCAGCCTTGCCAAGCAAGCCCTGGCGCGCCTGAACAGCGGCAAAATCAAAGGCCGCGCGCTGAAGGTACGGCTGCTGTGAAAACCGCTGACGTGGTGGTGATTGGTGCCGGCGCGGCCGGCCTGATGTGCGCCGCACAAGCCGGCTACCGTGGCCGCCAGGTGCTGTTGCTGGACCACGCCAACAAGCCGGGCAAGAAAATCCTGATGTCTGGCGGCGGGCGCTGCAACTTCACCAACCTGCACACAGAGCCGGCAAATTTCCTGTCGCAGAACCCGCATTTTTGCAAGTCGGCACTGGCGCGTTACACGCAATGGGACTTCATCGAGTTGGTGCAACGCCACGGCGTGGCCTATCACGAGAAGAAGCTCGGCCAGTTGTTTTGTGACCACAAGGCCAGCGACATCCTCGACCTGCTGCTGGCCGAATGTGAATGGGCCGGCGTGCAGTTGTGCCTGGGCACGGCGGTGCAGCATATCGAACGGGAGCCCAGCGGCGGTTACCGGTTGGCCAGCGACCTGGGTGAGCTGCACTGCGAGGCGCTGGTGATCGCCACCGGCGGGCTGTCGATTCCAACCCTGGGCGCCACCGGCTTTGGCTATGAGGTGGCTCGCCAATTCGGCCATAGCGTGCTACCGACCCGCGCCGGGCTGGTGCCGTTTACCATCACCGACCAATTCAAGGCCCTGTGCACGGAGTTGTCTGGCACCTCGGTGGACTGCAGCGTGCGCTGTAACGGCCAGGTGTTTCGCGAGAACCTGCTGTTCACTCACCGTGGCCTCAGCGGCCCGGCGATGTTGCAAATCTCGTCGTTCTGGCAACCGGGCGACACCCTCTATATCGACCTGCTGCCCGACCGCGACGCCTTGGCATGGCTGCGCGAACAGCAAAGTGCCCGGCCTAACAGCGAGCTGCGCACCCTGCTGGGTGAAGTGTTCACCCGCAAGATGGCCAACTTGCTGGCCGACAACGGGTTCGCCTCCCGGCCGATGAAGCAGTACACCCCCACCGAGCTTGAAACCCTTGCCGAACGCCTGAGCAGTTGGGCGCTGGTACCGGCCGGTACTGAAGGCTACCGCACCGCCGAAGTGACCTTGGGCGGCATCGATACGCGGGAGGTGTCGTCGAAAACCCTGGAATCGCTGAAAAGCCCGGGGCTGTATTTCGTCGGCGAGGTGCTCGACGTGGCCGGCCACTTGGGCGGGTTTAATTTCCAATGGGCCTGGGCCAGCGGGCATGCGGCGGGGCAAGTGGTATAGGCCGCTACCCGCGGCGCCATACGCAGGCGCTGCGGGTGCACCAAAGCCGGGCTGCAACGCCCGGCGTTGGCGAGCTTGAGCTTAAACCGCCGCCACTACTTTGGCCGGGGGCTGGGTACGGCGGCCCAATACGCCGCCACCTGCTGCCACCAAGCCGGAAATCACCAAGGTAATCAGCAAAATCCACGCGCCTTGGGACACCCGCTTAGCCGTGGCGTCTGCCACTTCACGGGCTTTTTGCTCGGCCTGTGCCTTGAGTTGCTGATATTTGGCATACGCTTGGCGGTAGCTGGCCTGGGCTTGGTCAACGATTTGGTTGGCCTCAGCGTCGGTTTTATTACCACGCGCTTTGATCAGGTTGACCAGCGCCTGGCGGTCGGCAGCATCCCAGGCTTGGTCACCCTTGGCCTTGATGCGGTCCATCAAGCCACCGAGTTGCTCGTCGGCCTGCTGAGGGTTATTGGCGCTGTTTTTTGCAGTATTTTGTGCGTCTTGCTGGGCTGCTTGCGCTTCTTGCTTGACGTTGTCGGGGTTCAATTCCGGCTTACCGGTTTGGCGCATGGCGGTCTCGATTTCCCCTTGGATATCGTTAACGTTGAAATCGATACCTTGTTGCTTAAGTTGGTCTTGCAACTGGTTACCCACCGTGGGCGCCACCTGGGCAAGCCCACTGCCCACCGCCGACAATCCGCTGCCGGCAAGGTTAAGGCCACCACGCACCACACCGGTGACCGCACTGGTGACCAGATACACCGTGATCAACGACACGCTTGCCCACACCAACAGGCCATGGAACGCGCCTTCGCGCTGCGCCAGGCGCCCAGCGGCCCAGCCGCCGACGAACAACGAAATAACCCCGCTGACCACCACCCAGATGCCGGCACCGGTACCGAGCCCGCTCACCGGGTTGTCCTGTTGCAGCGGGTCGATGCTGGCGCTACCAATCGCCGTGCCCAACACGTTGAGCAACAGCGATACCACTAACGCCAGCACCACCCCCGCCAGAATGGCACTCCACGAAATGCGTTTAAGCACAGGCGCCCCCACGGCGGTGTCAGAGTAGGCAACGCCGGGGTAGCCGGCCGGGTCGATGCGATCATCGCGAGTCATGATGGTGTTCCTCTATGTTTATTGGCAGTGCGCAAAAATAATGGCGCGCTTAAGAAGGACATGACGCGATGCGGGAAAGTTTTAAATATCTTTGGGTATTGGGGGTATTGGGGACGATTTTTAGCGCGGGCACGGGTGAAAGGTTTTGTTCGGCCGGTGGATGAGACGCTTTGCCGGCACGGTGTTGTTAGAAGAGGTCGGTGACTGTTATGAAGTATAGGGGGCAAGAGGCCTAACAGTTGGCGAAAGTTCGGGCGGGCAATCTGGCTTATGGGATTAACGCATTGTTTTTATTAATAAATGCGGTGGGCGCTAACGTAGAAGCTGGTGTAGGTTTTACGTTTCAGCTATCTGGGTGGCCGGGCTCGATTACCTTTGGCGACACTCATTGAGCTGGTCTAATGACCCCGGAAACCTCGATAGGTGAAATTACACCCATCGAGGAGTACCTATGAGCAAGAAATACAGAAAATTCGACGCCAGCTTCAAGCTGGAAGTCGTGAATATGATCAAAGATCAGGACATGAGTGTCGGCCAGGTTTGCCGAGATCTTGATCTAGGCGAGACGGCGGTTCGTCGCTGGGTTCAGCAGTACGAGGCCGAGCAACTGGGCGGTGCCGGGATCGGGAGGCCGCTGACGTCGGAGCAACAGCGTATCCGCCAGCTCGAGCAGCAGATTCGCGAACTGAAGATGGATAACGATATCCTAAAAAAAGCTACGGCCTTCTTTGCCCGCGAATTGAAGTGATCCATAAACTGGTCCGTAATTACAACGCAAGGCCTTCCCGGTTGCACGTGTGTGCCGGGTATTGCGGATCAGTCGTTCCGGGTTTTATGAGGCAAGTCAGCGCGCCCGAAAAACGCCCCTGGCTTGCCCTGTGGCGGTCAAGCTCAAAGCCTTGTTCTCGGCCAACGATCGCTGCTACGGCAGCCGTAGGCTACGCAGCGCATTGCGCAACGAAGGCGTTGTGATTGGCCGTTTCAAAGTCCGCCGACTAATGAGGGAGCATGGTTTGAAGCCAGCCTGGAAGCCCAAGTTCGTGCATACAACTGACAGTAAACACAACTTGCCGGTAGCCAACAATTTGCTCAACTGACATTTCAATCCGAAGACCATCAACCATTCCTGGGTAGCGGACATCACCTACATACGAACCCGAAGCGGCTGGCTTTATCTGGCGGCCGTTATGGACTTGTGTTCCCGCAAGATCGTGGGCTGGGCCATGGCGCCGCATATGCTGCGCTCAGAGTTGGTTTGTAGCGCGATGCAGCTGGCTATTGCACAGCGTCAGCCAGGGCCCGGACTCATTGCACATTCCGACCGGTTGAATCCGCCCAGTACGCTGGCGCTGCATATCAAAGCCTTCTGGCTCGCCATGGCATGCGATGCAGCATGAGCGGGAAAGGTAACTGCTGGGATAACGCAGTGATGGAGCGGTTTTTTCTGAACCTGAAAATGGAACGGGTTTGGCGCCGAGACTACGCCAACCACAGCGAGGCGATGAAAGATGTCGCTGACTACATCGTGAGGTTTACAACGATGGTCGGCTGCACTCGACCCTAGGCTATCTACCGCCGAATCAGTACGAACGGCAGGAAGCGCAAAAACTACTTATCAAGGTGTCCGGGATTGCTTGACCACTGCACTGAGCCGCAATATTGCTCAGGTTTTCTTGTATCAGTTGATCCTTCAGCTTTGGATACAAGGCCGCATTTTCAGCGCCGGAGCTAGCAGCTCCACCTTTTGCACCAACTAATCAGCAATAACCGCTCTTACCTCTCCGCCCCGAATTATGACCCGCCCCCAATCGCCAGACAGAGTATAAGCACCATCAACTCTAGCAAAACAGTCTATATTTCCATAGTCCAAATCACCCGCACTATCTACAAACGCTATGAGTCTCCTATCAAGCCATTCGATAGAGTCTGCGTTAAAAAACCGCAACAAAACCTTGCGATAGCAATACGACTCTCCGTTTTTCGGCTCGGCGGCAACAGAAATTCATGTACAGCAGATAAAGCGCTACGAGGCTGGTAGCTCCTTGCCTACAGCCGACGCACTGAAAAAGCTGGCTATCGCGCTGCACGTGACCTCGGACTTTTTGCTATTTGAAACCGACGAACGCGGGCCAGATGATCGATTGCGCTACCAGTTCGAAGCGATTTCACGCATGCCGATGGAAGAGCAAGAACTGGTACGAGGCCTGCTCGATGCAGTGATTGTGAAACATCAGGTAGCCGGGGCCATTGCCCGTGCAGCAGGACCTGCGACTAAAGGGAAGGAGTAATCGAAAGGCGGTAGATCTGTGTATTACAAAGGCAATACACCGCACACCAGTGTTTATTGGGCGAACCCTGTGTTTTGTATTACAAATGTATAGCAGCGCCTAGAAGGCAGAAATCGGATAACTAATTGATGCATATAGAAAATACTCACCTCGCAAGAGGTGCGTGTTGTGTATTGAGATTTTGCTCCTGTTAAGGAGCGAAAATTCATGCTCAAAAAGGGCGTATTGAGCAGATAGACCGTAGGTCGTCAGGGTGGGTGCAAAAGGGATGCAACTTGACTGCAGAAAGGGTGCAGAAAGGGTGCAAAAACACCGGCGCAAGGCCGGTGTCGAAAGTGTCAGATCAAGTTGAAACCTCTACACATAAATTATGTGTCATCTAAGGGCTTGTAGTCTTCAAACTCCCATGCACCCATGCGAGACAGCTTTTGGGCTACACCCCAAAAATCCTCCCCGGAGCAAGCCTCAACATAGTTTGAAATTTCTTTAACTATGAGACCTGTATCATATTCAAAAACTATCAGCATATGCCGTCCCCACACAGCTCCAAGGGGATAATATTCGCTTTTGATCCAGTCCGGGGTACAGACAAGTATCTGAAAAAGATGTCCACCTTCTTGATCATCAGGACCAATTTGAACCGTTAGCCATATTCCAAAGCACTTTTCGTCATTGGGCCAGTATTGATCAAAGCCAACGGCATCATTCAGATCGATTGATTTTATAACTGCTTTCATCAGTTCGTAACACTCAAGTGGCCATTACCGATAACTTTTCCGTCTTGCAACGTTTGGAAATTAGCTTGTACCCCTGTCGGATTATATTGAGCTGGGGTATTGGGTTTTATCGTTGGTGGTCTATACACACGTGTCCCATCAGCACTAATAAAGCCCCCAGGAACACCCGAGATAGGCCTAGCACCATCACCAACCCAAGTCTTACCCAACTGATTAGCTTCGGAAGATGTGCCTTGACCTATAGAGAAGTTCGGATTTTTCGTTCCACTGCCATTCACAGCAGCCGCCAATCTTGAGTCCTGGGCCGCAATATTGCTCAGGTTTTCTTGTATCAGTTGATCCTTCAGCTTTGGATACAAGGCCGCATTTTCAGCCTCGGAGCTAGCAGCTCCACCTTTTGCACCTATAGACCCTTCTAATACCGCACCCTCAGCGATGCCTCCGACCAACCCTCCGCCTACGACGCCGGATTCATTCAGGAAGTTCCGCAGCCACACATTATGCGCTGCCGCCATCTCATTAGAATTGGTATCGAAGAAATGTTCAATAATCTCCTGTTCATTGGCCGACCATCCGCCCGCGCTATCCAGCGCGCCCAGCGCAGTTTCGCCGGCCAAAAGCGCGGAAAGCTGAACGTTGCACCCTGCTTCCCCCGACGCCTGACAATCGTATAGCTTGGCCCCGCCTTTGCGGTCGCTGATCACTTGATATTCGGTTTTCAGCTGTTGCCGGCATCCTTCCGGATCTGAACTCGTACGGCAGTCGAGCAACGCTTTCTCAAGCGCATCAACTTCCTCATGGTTGAGATAGTTATATGCCGTCGCACTGCCCGCTACCGCTGCGCCCACCTGCAAGTCCTGCCCATCCCCCCCCTCCAACGCAGCCGTCAGCACACCGACCAACTGCGAGTTCATGACCAACAGCCGCCCCTTCTCATCGGCCGTCATACCCACATACTGCTTGGCCAGGGTATCAACCAGTGCTTCGTTCACACCCGCGGCCAGCGCGCCTGTCTTGAAATCGCCGCCCAATGCCTCGGCGGCCAGGCCACCCACAATCGCATGTAGGCCGATCTTGGCGAGGCTGCCGTTTTCCAGGCCCGTATCGCCTACCCAGTTGAACCCCGCAGCCATAAAGGTATTGGCCAACGTTTGCTGTAAGGCATCCCCCAGGCTGCCACATTGCCCCAGTGCTTGGTTGAGCACGGCCGAGGTGGTGTTTTGCAGCGCCTGGTTGGCCGCGAACTGGCCAATGCCGCTCCACGTGCCCAACCCACCTCCAACGACCTTGCCGCTGTTCGCCAACAGGTTGGAGCCGGCATTGCCTGCCTCTCCCGGCAAGGTACTGGCGCCGGTCTGTGTGCTGGTCCACTTGTCGTACAGCCCCGCCGTGAGCCCGGCGGTCAGGCCCGCGACGGCATAACCTTTCAATGCATCGCTGGAGGTGATTTCTCTGAGCACCGCGCCCACATCACCCCGGTTATTGAGAGTACTTACCGCCGCCCCACTCGCCGCGGAAGTAATGGCTGCCGTCGCCGCCGCGTTGGCCCAGCCTGCCGCCGTGGTAGCCGAAGCCGTGGCCCACACTGAAGTAGCAGCGGTCGTGCCGGTGGCGCCTGCCGTGCCCGCCAGGAAGGTGCTGGCCGCACCGGCGGTGAAATACGCCACCACAATGGCTATCGCCAACTGCGCCCCCACCCCCAGCCCCGACTGGCTGTACTTGAACGAATCGTGAATCTCCTTCACCTGCCGCCAGTCCACGTCACCTCGCGTTTCGGCGTCCTTAAGCCATGCGAGGTTCGGGTCGGCCTGTACCATCGCATCGATGATCTGGCTGACGCTTTGTTGGTTTACCTCCTTGATGTCGATGGCGACCCCTTGCGCGGCTTCGATCATTACCTGGCCTTGGGCGATCATCTCGCTCTGCCGCAACGTCTCGTCAGTACTGCCTTTCCCACTCGCACTGGCCCACGCCAGGCTGCTGCTGCTCTTCTCGTGGCTTTCCTGGTGGAGGTCTTTCACACCTTCGAAAGTCACGGCGCCGCCGCTGCTGATGGCCAGGTCGCCGCCGCTTTGCAGCTTGGCCGCTTGGTAGGTTTGGTCGCTGCCGCTGACCAGCAGCAGGTCGCCGCCGGTGGTGATTTCGCTGCCGATATTCACGACGTCGGTGACTTCGTCGCGTTTGGTTTCCCTGCTGCCGAAGCTGCCCTTTTTGTTTTTGTCGTAAAGCGAGTAGTCCGTGTCTTGCGCGGCCAGCAGGTCCAGCTTGCCGCCGGCGACCAGGTAGGCTTCGTCGCCGGCGGTGATGCGGCTGGAGATCACCGCCAGGTCTTGCCCGGCGCTGAGGGTTACGCTGCCGCCCGCGGTTAGGTCGGTGGCCACTTGGCTTACGTGGTCTTGCTCGGTGGTGAGCTTTTTGCTTTTAGACAGGTAATGGTCTTCGTTCGCGGCGGCGCTGAGGGTCAGGTCTTCGGTCGCGGCCATGCTGATGTCGCGCGTGGCGTCGAGCTGGCTGGCGATGGCGCTGATGTCACGGCCCGCGTCGATGGACAGGTCACGGCCGGCGCTGACGCTGGCGCTGAGTTGGGTAACGTGAGAGGGATACCCGCCAAGGCTCGGCGGGGGTGTTGTTGACCTGTACCCGGCTACCGCCAACGTGTTCGCCGGGCACCAGGTCCATTTTCACTTGATTGGAGGGCAGCCGGTTGAGCTGGTCAACCATCTGCTCCACCGCCCGCAAGTTGAGCAGGTCACCCGGCGCGCCGGGGAACGCCATCGCCAACTCGCGCGCGGTCAAGCCGCTACCCTGCCCCGGCACCAAGCCCTCCAGCCGCCCCTCGACGATGCGCACCACCAACCGCCCGCTGGCCAACCCCTGCTGCGGCAAGTAGGCGCGGCTGGTCACCAGGCCACGGCTGATATACAGGTCGGTAATCGTCGTGAGCAAGCCGTTCAGCTCGGCTACCCCAAGGCACTGCCCTACATAGGGTTCGACCAGGCGGCGCTGGTCGGCGGGGGACAAGCGCGTGGCCCCTTCAAGGGCCACTTCATGGATCACAAAACAACGGGGCGACGCGGGCAACTGCGGCGTTTGTGGGGCCTGCTCTTGGCCGGGCAGGTGCTGCAAGTCTTCGAGGCGGCGCTGCTGTTCGTCGAGCAACCGCTGTTGGCGCTCGCGCAGTAGGTCTTGCTCACCGGGCAAAGGCGCCGCGTGGGCGGCCGCGCTCAACAAGCAGGCAACCAGCCAGGCGAAGTGAAAAAACAATCGATCCATGTGCGTCCGTGCGATGGCAAAATGGTGGCACTCGGAAGACGCCATGGTAGAAAGGCCCACCTATTGACGTCAACATTTTGTTACACCGCTTGTCGGTCTGGATACAATTCATGGAACTATTTTCGGCCATACCTATCGCTGCATGAGCAGCCGCGCGAACGCCTCCACCATGGCCGGCGGCTCACCCTTACGCTGCACCAGCCAAATCGCCGTTTGCGCACCGTCGTCGAGCAAAGGCCGGTACACCACCCCGCCGATGCGCATCCAGTGATACGACGCCGGCAGTACCGACACCCCTAGCCCTGCAGACACCAGGCCGATGATGGTCATCGGTTCGCTGGCTTCCTGGGAGAAGCGCGGGCTGAACCCGGCGTTGCGCGCCAGTTGCAGCAGTTGGGCGTACACGCTGCTGCCATAATTGCGCGGGAAGAACACGAACGGCTCATTGGCCAGGGCGGCCAGGGCGATGCCGGCTTCGCTGCCTTCGGCTAAAGGGTGGCCGGCGCTGAGCACGGCCACCAAGGGTTCGCGAAACAGCTCGGCCATCTCCACCGAGGCCGGCAACGGCACGGGCCGGGTCAGGCCCACATCCACATCCCCGGCTGCCAGCCGGTCCACCACATCGTGGCTGCTCATTTCCAGCAGGGTCAGTTGCACGGCGGGAAATGCCTGGCGAAAGTGATGGATCGCCTGGGGGATGGTGGAACTGAAGGGCGCTGACGATGTGAAGCCAACTTTCAGCTCGCCCAGTTCGCCGGCTTGGGCGCGCCGGGCCACGTCGCCGGCCTTGGTGACTTGGGCCAGCACCTGGCGTGCCTCCTCCAAGAACAACCGCCCGGCCTCAGAAAGCTCCACGCGGCGGTTGTTGCGGTTGAACAGGCGCACGCCCAATTGGGCTTCAAGTGCTTGAATTTGCTGGCTCAGCGGCGGCTGGGAAATCCCCAGTTGGTGAGCGGCGCGGCCGAAGTGCAATTGCTCGGCCACGGCCACGAAATAGCGAAAATGCCGCAGCTCCATAGCCCCTCCATTAAGTCGTACAGCCTATTAATTAGGTCGAATAATATATTGGAAGGATAATTCGCCGAGGGCTATGCTTTTTTCCCGCTGAAACGTAACACTTTGAGGCCATTCCCCGTGAAAGCTGCCATCGCGATGCGCGAGCCCCCCCCCACTGCCGCAGAAGCCGCCCCGCCCGAGGCTTTCATTGAAAAAGGCACGCCGGCCTTCATCCGCACCGTGTTGGCGCTGTTCGCCGGCGGTTTTGCCACCTTCATCTTGCTGTATTGCGTGCAGCCGTTGATGCCGATCCTGTCCCGGGAATTTTCTATCAATGCGGCGCAGAGCAGCCTGGTGTTATCAGTGGCCACGGGCTTAATGGCGGTCGGCCTGTTGGTGACCGGGCCGGTGTCGGACGCGATCGGGCGCAAGCCGGTGATGGTTGCGGCGCTGTTTTGCGCGGCCTTGTGCACCCTGGTGGGCGCGGTAGTGCCCAGTTGGCACGGCATTTTGCTGATGCGCGCGCTGGTGGGGTTATCGCTGAGCGGCCTGGCCGCCGTGGGCATGACCTACCTGAGCGAAGAAATCCACCCGCAGCACATCGGCTTGGCCATGGGCCTGTACATCGGTGGCAACGCCATTGGCGGCATGAGCGGGCGCTTGATCACCGGGGTGCTGGTGGACTTTGCCAGTTGGCGGGTGGCGATGGTGGTGATCGGCACCTTGGCATTGGCCGCCGCCATCGTGTTCGCCAAATGGTTGCCGGCCTCGCGCAACTTTCGCCCGCACCGCTTGAACCCGCGCAGCCTGGTAGACGGCTTTACCGTACACTTCAAGGACGCCGGGTTGCCTTGGTTGTTTCTCGAAGGCTTCCTATTGATGGGCAGCTTCGTCACCCTGTTCAACTACATCGGTTATCGCCTGCTCGCCGAGCCATACCACATGAGCCAGGCCGTGGTGGGGTTGCTGTCGGTGGTGTACCTGGTGGGCATTTACAGCTCGGCGCATGTGGGCGCGCTGGCCGACAAATACGGCCGGCGCACGGCGTTCTGGGTGTCGATCCTGGTGATGGCCGCAGGCCTGGTGCTGACCCTGGCGCAGCCATTAGCGGTGGTGCTGCCCGGTATGCTGCTGTTCACCTTTGGTTTTTTTGGTGCGCATTCGGTGGCCAGTAGCTGGATCGGCCGGCGCGCCGTGCGTGCCAAGGGCCAGGCCTCTTCGCTGTACCTGTTCTGCTATTACGTAGGGTCCAGCGTGGCCGGCACCTTCGGTGGGCTGGCGTACCATGAGGGCGGTTGGAACGGCGTGGGCGCGTTCATCGGCGCGCTGCTGCTAGCCGCCTTCGTGGTAGCGCTGAAGCTGGCGAAGCTGCCCACCACGGCCACAGACGCTTAGTTCACAAGCTCTACGCGCTCCACGTCGATCTCGCGGCTGGTGAGGTCTTTATCCACTTCACCGTGCAAGCGAACCCGGGTGGTTTCGCTGACCGCCGCGCCAGCGGGCCATTGGTCGTGCTCAATCTCGGCGTGGATGCTACCGGTCGCATCGCGGAACTCGTAGGTGTCGCCTTTAACCTTTTGCACCAGGTTGCCGATCAACACCACCGGGGCGTCATCCGACGCCTGCAGGGCGCCGGCCACGGTGGTGATGTTACCGGCGTTCGGCCCGGTGTAACCGGTACTGGCGGCCACGGCGGTGCCCGTGAGCAACGACGCGAAGGCGATGGCAAAAAACTGCTTTTTCATGCTTGGAACCCCATTGTGCTGGAAACGATGGGGGCAGGTTACAGCGCGAGGCTGAAGCCAGGCTTAATGGTGGTATTGCCCGGACAACTCATGCACCGCCTCGATAAAGGCCCCAGCATGGGCGGGGTCTACCTCAGGGGTGATGCCATGGCCCAGGTTGAATACATGGCCGCTGCCGTGGCCGTAGCTGGCCAGTATGCGCGCCACTTCGGCGCGAATCGCCGCAGGCTTGGCATAAAGCACGCTCGGGTCCATGTTGCCCTGCAGCGCGACCTTCGCACCCACCCGCTGGCGCGCTTCGCCGAGGTCGCAGGTCCAGTCCAGGCCCAGGGCATCGGCACCGGCGTCGGCGATTTTCTCAAGCCACAGCCCGCCGTTCTTGGTGAACAGAATAACCGGCACCGGCCGGCCTTCATGCTCACGCACCAAGCCGGCGACGATCTTGCGCATGTACGCCAGGGAAAACACCTCATAGGCCGCTGAAGAGAGGCTGCCGCCCCAGGTGTCGAAAATCTGCACCGCCTGGGCACCAGCGCGGATTTGCCCGTTGAGGTAGGCCGTTACCGCTTGGGCGAGTTTGTCGAGCAGCAGGTGCAGCGCCTCGGGCGTGTCGTAGAGCATCGCTTTGGTTTTGCGAAAGTCCTTGGACGAACCACCTTCGACCATGTAAGTGGCCAAGGTCCATGGGCTGCCTGAAAAACCAATCAGTGGCACACGGCCGCCCAGCTCATGGCGGATGGTGCGGACCGCGTCCATCACATAGCCGAGGTCTTTGTTCGCGTCTGGCACCTGCAGCGCCTCGATGTCGGCCGGGGTGTCGATGACCTTGCGAAAACGTGGGCCCTCACCGGTTTCGAAGTACAGGCCCTGGCCCATGGCATCGGGGATGGTGAGGATGTCGGAAAACAAGATGGCCGCATCGAGCGGGTAACGCTCCAGCGGTTGCAGGGTCACCTCGCAGGCGAACGCCGGGTTCTTGCACAAGCTCATGAAGTCGCCGGCCTTGGCACGGCTGGCGCGATACTCCGGCAGGTAGCGGCCGGCTTGGCGCATCATCCATACGGGGGTAACGTCCACCGGCTGCTTGAGCAGGGCACGAAGGAAACGGTCGTTCTTCAGGGCAGTCATAACGGCATCCGGCAGGGTTGTGCCGGGCATTTTCGCAGACCCTCGCGCAAAAGGCACGGCGCCGGGCCGTGCCTTTGCTCAATGGCCGCCATTGAGAGCGGTCATAGTCCCAGGTAGTCGAGGATGCCTTCGGCCGCCGTGCGGCCTTCGTAGATCGCGGTCACCACCAAGTCCGAGCCACGCACCATGTCGCCACCGGCGAAAATTTTCGGGTTGCTGGTTTGGTGCTTGAACGCGCCGCCTTCGCCCGGGGCCACCACGCGGCCTTGGCTGTCGGTGCCAATGCCGTGCTGCTCGAACCACGGCGCCGGGCTGGGGCGAAAGCCGAAGGCGATCACGACCGCGTCAGCCGGCAGAATCTCTTCAGAGCCCGGGATCGGCTCCGGGCTGCGGCGCCCGCGGGCATCCGGCTCGCCCAGGCGGGTTTCGACCACCTTCACGCCCTCGACCTTGTCTTCGCCCACGATGGCGATCGGCTGGCGATTGTAGAGGAACTTCACGCCCTCTTCCTTGGCGTTCCTCACCTCTTTGCGCGAACCGGGCATGTTGGCTTCGTCACGGCGGTAGGCACAGGTCACGCTCTTGGCGCCCTGGCGGATCGAGGTGCGGTTGCAGTCCATTGCGGTGTCACCGCCGCCGAGCACCACCACCCGCTTGCCTTTCATGTCTACGAAATGCTCAGGGGCCTTTTCAAAGCCCAGGTTGCGGTTAACGTTGGCGATCAGAAAATCCAGTGCGTCGTGCACACCGGGCAGGTCTTCGCCCGGGAACCCGCCCTTCATGTAGGTGTAGGTGCCCATGCCCATGAACACGGCGTCGTATTCAGCGAGCAGTTGCTCCACGGTCACGTCCTTGCCCACCTCGGTGTTCAGGCGGAACTCGATGCCCATGCCAGTGAACACCTCGCGCCGGTTGCTTAGCACGGTTTTTTCCAGCTTGAACTCGGGGATGCCGAACGTCAGCAGGCCGCCGATTTCCGGGTTCTTGTCGAACACCACCGGGGCCACGCCAGCGCGCACCAGCACGTCGGCGCAACCCAGGCCCGCCGGGCCTGCGCCAATCACCGCGACACGCTTGCCGGTGGGCACCACCCGCGACATGTCGGGGCGCCAGCCCATGGCGAAGGCGGTGTCGGTGATGTATTTCTCGACCGAACCGATGGTCACCGCGCCGAAGCCGTCGTTAAGGGTACATGCGCCCTCGCACAGGCGGTCTTGCGGGCATACGCGGCCGCACACTTCCGGCAGGGTATTGGTTTGGTGCGACAGCTCCGCCGCCGCCAGGATGTTGCCTTCGGAAACCAGCTTCAACCAATTGGGTATGAAGTTATGGACCGGGCATTTCCACTCGCAATAGGGGTTGCCGCAACCCAGGCAACGGTGCGATTGGTCGGCCGACTGCTGGGGCTTGAAGGGTTCGTAGATTTCGACGAACTCCTTCTTGCGCTGGCGCAGTAGTTTTTTCTTCGGGTCTTTGCGCCCCACCTCGATGAACTGGAAGTCGTTACTCAAGCGTTCGGACATGATTCGCCTCTCGGCGCAACTTCAAGCGTGAAGCTTCAAGCTGCAAACAAAAATTCGGTGTTCTGGGCGGCGCGCCCCAAGCGTGCGCCGTTCAACGCGCCGCTTGGGGCTTGCCGTAGGTTTATTGCGGGTTGGCCCGGGTGCTGGACAACAGGTTTTTGAGGCTGGCGGCTTTCGGCTTCACCAGCCAGAAGCGGCGCAGGTAGTCGTCGAGGTTTTCCCAGACGTTACGGCCCCATTCGCTGTCGGTTTCACTCACGTATTCAGCCAGCACGCTGTCCAAATGGCTGCGGTAAGCTTCCATGGCCTCGCCGCTGATGCGCTGGATTTCCACCAGTTCATGGTTCACGCGGTCCACGAAGGTGTTGTCCAGGTCTAGCACGTAGGCGAAACCGCCGGTCATGCCGGAACCGAAGTTGTACCCGGTTTTGCCCAGAACGCAGACGAAGCCACCGGTCATGTACTCGCAGCAGTGGTCGCCGGTGCCTTCTACCACGGTGTGCACACCCGAGTTGCGCACCGCGAAACGCTCACCGGCGGTGCCGGCGGCAAACAACTTGCCGCCGGTGGCGCCGTACAAGCACGTATTGCCGATGATCGCGCTGTCCTGAGTGTTGAACGGGCTGCCCTTGGGCGGCACGATCACCAACTTGCCCGCCGCCATGCCCTTGCCGACGTAATCGTTGGCATCGCCTTCCAGGTACAGGTTAAGGCCACCGGCGTTCCACACACCGAAGCTCTGCCCCGCGGTGCCCTTGAAGCGGAAGGTGATAGGTGCCTCGGCCATGCCCTGGTTGCCGTAGCGCCGGGCGATTTCGCCAGACACACGGGCACCGATGGAGCGGTCGCAGTTGCACAAGGGCAGCTCATACTCGCCACCGCTTTTGCGTTCGATGGCGACCAAGGCCATGTCGACCATTTTCTCGGCGGTTTCGCCTTGGTCGAACGGCGGGTTGCGGTCGACTTGGCAGAACTGCGGCTTGTCGGCCGGGATCGCATCGCTGCCCAGCAGCGGGGTGAGGTCCAGGTGTTGTTGCTTGGCGGTCTGGCCGGGCAGCACCTCGAGCAGGTCGGTGCGGCCGATCAACTCGCCGAGGCTGCGTACGCCCAGCCTGGCCAGCCATTCCCGAGTCTCTTCGGCCACATAGGTGAAGAAATTCACCACCATGTCGACGGTGCCGATGTAATGGTCTTTGCGCAATTTGTCGTTCTGGGTGGCCACACCGGTGGCGCAGTTGTTCAGGTGGCAAATCCGCAGGTATTTGCAGCCCAGGGCGATCATCGGCGCGGTGCCAAAGCCGAAGCTTTCGGCGCCAAGGATGGCCGCCTTGATCACATCCAGGCCGGTTTTCAGGCCGCCGTCGGTTTGCACCCGCACCTTGCCCCGCAGGTCGTTGCCACGCAGGGTTTGGTGGGTTTCCGCCAGGCCCAGCTCCCAAGGGGAGCCGGCGTACTTGATCGACGTTAGCGGCGAGGCGCCGGTACCGCCGTCGTAACCGGAGATGGTGATCAAGTCAGCATAGGCTTTGGCCACGCCGGCGGCGATCGTGCCCACGCCGGCCTCGGATACCAGTTTCACCGATACCAGCGCGCGCGGGTTGACCTGCTTGAGGTCGAAAATCAACTGGGCGAGGTCTTCGATCGAGTAGATGTCGTGGTGCGGCGGCGGCGAGATCAGCGTCACACCCGGCACCGCATAGCGCAGCTTGGCGATCAGGCCGTTGACCTTGCCGCCTGGCAACTGGCCGCCCTCGCCCGGTTTAGCGCCTTGGGCCACCTTGATCTGCAACACCTCGGCGTTCACCAGGTACTCCGGCGTGACCCCGAAGCGGCCGGTGGCCACCTGCTTGATTTTCGAGCTTTTGATGGTGCCATAGCGGGCCGGGTCTTCGCCGCCCTCGCCGGAGTTCGAGCGCGCACCCAGGCGGTTCATGGCCTCGGCCAGGGCTTCGTGGGCTTCGGGCGACAGCGCACCGAGCGAGATACCGGCCGAATCGAAGCGCGTCAGGATCGCTTCGAGCGGCTCGATGGCGTCCAGCGGCAACGGCTGCTCGGCCTCTTTGACCTTGAGCAGGTCGCGAAGCATCGACACCGGGCGCTGGTCGACCAGCGCCGAGTATTCCTTGAATTTCTGGTAATTGCCGCGCTGCACCGCAGCTTGCAGGGTGCTGACCACGTCGGGGTTGTACGCATGGTATTCGCCGCCGTGCACGAACTTGAGCAGGCCGCCTTGCTGGATGGGCTTACGCGCGCTCCAAGCCTCCAGGGCCAAGGCTTTTTGTTCGGCCTCGATGTCGACGAAGCGGGCGCCCTTGATACGGCTGGCGACCCCACGGAAGCACAGCTCGGTCACATCGTCGGCCAAGCCGATGGCTTCGAACAGTTGCGCGCCGCGGTACGAGGCAATGGTCGAGATACCCATTTTGGAGAGGATCTTGAGCAGGCCCTTGGTGATGCCCTTGCGGTAGTTCTTGAATACTTCGTACAGGTCGCCCAGCACCTCACCGGTGCGGATCAGGTCGCCCAGCACTTCGTAGGCCAGGAACGGGTATACCGCCGAGGCGCCGAAGCCGATCAGCACGGCAAAATGGTGCGGGTCGCGCGCCGTGGCGGTTTCGACCAGGATGTTACCGTCGCAGCGCAGGCCCTTTTCGACCAGGCGGTGGTGCACCGCGCCGGTGGCCAATGCGGCGTGCACTGGCAGCTTGCCCGGCGCGATATGGCGGTCGCTCAGCACCAGTTGGGTGCGGCCGGCGCGCACGGCTTCCTCGGCTTGGTCGGCGATATTGCGCACCGCCGCCTCCAGGCCCAGGCTTTCGTCGTAGTTCAAATCGATGTTGTAGCGTTCGAACCCTTCGCGGTCCAGGTTCATCAACGAACGCCACTTGGCCGGGGATATCACCGGTGAGCTGAGGATCACCCGCGAAGCGTGCTCAGGCGATTCCTGGAAAATATTGCGCTCGGCGCCCAGGCAGATTTCCAGCGACATCACGATCGCTTCGCGCAGCGGGTCGATCGGCGGGTTGGTCACCTGCGCGAACTGCTGGCGGAAGTAATCGTAAGGCGTGCGCACCCGCTGCGACAGCACCGCCATCGGGGTGTCGTCGCCCATCGAGCCAACCGCTTCGTAGCCTTGCTCGCCCAAGGGGCGCAGCACCTGATCACGCTCTTCGAAGGTGACCTGGTACATCTTCATGTACTGTTTAAGCTGCTCGGGCGAATAGAACGCCGAACCGTGGTCATGGTCATCCAGCGTGGCCTGGATGCGCTGGGCGTTTTTGCGTAGCCACTGCTTATAAGGGTGGCGCGACTTCAAACGGCTGTCGATGTCGTCGGTTTCCAGCACTTGCCCGGTTTCGGTGTCTACCGCCAGTATCTGCCCTGGCCCCACGCGGCCCTTGGCGATCACGTCTTCGGGTTTGTAACCCCATACGCCGATTTCCGATGCCAGGGTGATGTAGCCGTTCTTGGTGGTGACCCAGCGCGCCGGGCGCAGGCCATTGCGGTCAAGCAAGCACACCGCATGGCGGCCTTCGGTCATCACCACACCGGCCGGGCCATCCCACGGCTCCATGTGCATGGAGTTGAATTCGTAAAAGGCGCGCAGGTCCGAATCCATCGTTTCGACGTTCTGCCAGGCCGGCGGGATGATCATGCGCACGGCACGGAACAGGTCGATGCCGCCGGTCACCATCAGCTCGAGCATGTTGTCCATGCTGGAGGAGTCCGAGCCCACCCGGTTGACCAATGGGCCCAGTTCGTCCAAATCGGGGATAAGGTCGTTGGCGAACTTGGTGCGCCGTGCCTGGGCCCAGTTACGGTTGCCGGTGATGGTATTGATCTCGCCGTTGTGGGCAAGAAAGCGGAACGGCTGCGCCAGCGGCCATTTCGGCATGGTGTTGGTCGAAAAGCGCTGGTGGAATACGCAGATCGCGGTTTGCAGGCGCTCGTCACCCAGGTCTGGGAAAAACGCGGCGAGGTCCGCCGGCATCATCAAGCCTTTATAGATGATGGTTTTGTGCGAGAACGAGCAAATGTAGTGGTCGGTGTCTTCGGCGTTAGCCACCGACGAGCGGCGGCGGGCGCTGAAAAGCTTGATTGCGAATTGCTGGTCATCATTGAGGCCATCACCGCCAATGAACACCTGCTCGATTTTCGGCAGCCGCTCCAGGGCCAATGGCCCGAGCACGCTGACGTCGATGGGCACCTCGCGCCAACCGATCAGCTCCAGGCCGGCGGCGAGGATTTCGCGGTTCATGTTTTCCCGCGCAACCTCGGCCTTGGCCTCGTCACGGTTGAGGAACACCATGCCTACCGCGTACTGGCGGGGCAATTCACGGGCGAAGTGCTCCTTGGCCACGGCGCGCAGGAACAGGTCGGGCTTTTGGATCAACAAGCCACAGCCGTCACCGGTCTTACCGTCGGCGTTGATCCCACCGCGGTGGGTCATGCAGGTCAACGCCTCAATGGCCGTGTTCAGCAGGTCATGGCTCGGAACGCCCTGCATATGGGCGATCAGGCCAAACCCACAGTTATCCTTGAATTCATCGGGACGGTACAGACCTGTTTTCATAGACACTTTCTCACCAGGCTTGCCTGAATTACAGGCCAATTCTTTTCATTTCAACCACTTACCATCCGCGCTGAACGTAAGCCGGCTTTGCGGGGCAAAAGGGCAGTCATTGTACACACAGGCTGCGGTGCTCACAAATTCTACGACGAATTGCCGCAAAACAGTGTCGCTATATTGAATGTTTTTGCTGAGCCGTCGTGGTAGCGATACGGCGCAGCCTGCGATTTATCAGCTTACTGCACAGTGTTTGTATACGGGCAGGGCACTTTTTGGGGGCAGAAAAGCCCCCCGCGCTAGGCGCGGAGGGCTTCCAGTGGAGACGCGAAGTAGCGGCGGGGTGGTGCCACGGCCTTCAGCGGGCTGTAGCGAGCTCTTGTTGGACGCTGGCGACAGTTCTGGGCCAAGGTTTACCAGCCTGAACCTTCGCTGGCAAGTTTTTGATGGCAGCCACCGCCGCGTCACGGTTGGGGAAATTGCCGTAGGTGATCACGTAAAGCGGTTTGCCCTGCAGGTTTTTCTTGAAGTAACGGTACTGGCCGCCTTGTTCGCGTACATAGGCCTGGGCCGTACTTTCATTGCTGGTGCCGAGAATTTGCACCACGTAGCTACTAGGCGCCTGGCCGCTATACCAACTGCTACCCGACCCGCCTGGGGCAGGCTTGGCGGCTGCTTTTTCGGCGGGTTTCTCTACCGCCTTCGGTGCGGGCTTGGCGCTGGCAACCGGCGGCACTGCCTTGGCCGGCGGTGCCGCCACCGGCGCTGGGGTAGGTACCGGAGCAGGCGTGGGTGCCGGCATGGCGTTCGGTGCCGAAGCCACACTGCCGGCTGGCGGTGCGCTAGTGGTCACCGTGGGTGGGGCCACCGAGCCGTTGGGCACAGGCCCGGTACCGTCGTCGCTATCGCCACCGGCAGCCGATGCCAAGGGCTCACGCATCACTGGCTGCTGCCCGTTCATCGGCTGCGGCTTGTTGCTGCCGGCAAAATCGATGGCCGGGCTGCCGTCTTGGTTGGCTTGGGCGTCGGTCGGCTGGCCCTGGCCCAACGGCAGTTGCGCCTGCACCGGCGCGTTGCTCGGTGCCTTGCTGCGGCCAGACATCACTCCAGCGGCCGCTACGACCACCACCACGACCGCGGCGGCGGCTATCACTAACTTTTTCGGCATCTTGAACCCCATGGTTGGACGCTTCACCGCGGAGCGGCTAGCGATCATCGCCTCGATCATCGAATCCCGGGCAACCTGGTTGATCGGGCCAGGCCAGCCACCGGAGGCTTCGTAGATGTCGGCAATCTGGTCATTGCTGAGCAGTTGCCCACCCTGCCCCGCGCCTTCCAGGCGCAAGGCCAGGTATTCCCGTGTTTCTTCCTCGGTGTACGGTTGCAGCTCGATGATGTGGTAGCGCTCCTCGCCCACATCGGTTTGCTCCAACGCGCCGATCAGCGATGGCTCACCGAACAGGAACACGTGCGGGCGCCCTTCCGGGGTGCCCTGGGCCAGGGCCAGCAGCGCTTCGAGTGCCGAATCGTCGAGTTGTTCCGCATCGTCAACCAGCAGGTACACTTCCTGGCCGGTCAAGCCGAGTTGCACCACCTGGGCCACGATGGCGCCCACTTGTGCATCGGCAGCGCCCAAGGTTTGCGCAACCTGGCCGAGCATGCTAGCGGCGTTTCCACCGCCACGCGCCGAAACCACCACGCTTTGCACCGACTGCTTGTTGGTGCTGGCCACCAGTGCCTGGCGTAGCAGCGTCTTGCCGCTGCCCTGCGGGCCAGTGACCACCAGTAACATTTGGCTATAGCGCGCCAAGTGGTGCAGTTGCCCCAACACCGGCTTGCGTTGGGCTGGGAAAAACTTGAAACCCGGTACGCGCGCCGCGAATGGGTCGTGGTCGAGCTGGTAATGACCGAGGAAAGCCTCGTCGGCATGTAGACTGGACATGGAACCCTCATTTACCTCGCAGCTGGGCGGCGATGGCCGCGTAATCGGCGGTCAGCGTGGCCCGCAATGTTTCTTGTGGATAATCGTCGGTGACTACCGCCTCGCCGAGGCGCCGCAGCAATACCAGGCGCATGCGCCCATCGAGCACTTTTTTGTCGACCGCCATGTGCCGCAGGAAGTCATCGGCGCCCATGGCTGCCGGCGGCACCACTGGCAGCCCGGCGCGCAGCAGCAGGCGCAGGCCGCGGTCACGCGCGGCTTGGTCGATCCAGCCCAGCCGCATGGACATTTCCAGCGCCATGGCGGTACCGGCGCCTACCGCTTCGCCGTGCAGCCATACCCCATACCCCATATGGGTTTCGATGGCGTGGCCGAAAGTGTGGCCCAGGTTCAGCGTGGCGCGCACGCCGGTTTCCCGCTCATCGGCATTGACCACATCGGCCTTGGCCTGGCAAGAACGGGCGATCGCCTCGGTCAGCGCTTGCGGGTCGAGGCCCATCAGCGGCTCGATGGATGCTTCGAGCCAGCCCAAGAAGGGCTCGTCGCAAATCAGCCCATACTTGATCACTTCGGCCATGCCGGCAGACAACTCGCGCGCGGGCAAGGTGCGCAACGACGCGGTATCGATCACCACGGCCTTGGGCTGGTAGAAGGCCCCGACCATGTTTTTGCCCAAGGGGTGGTTAATACCTGTTTTGCCGCCCACCGAGGAGTCGACCTGTGACAGCAAGGTAGTCGGCACCTGGATGAAATCCACGCCGCGTTGGTAGCAGGCCGCGGCAAAACCGGCCATATCCCCGACCACCCCGCCACCCAGGGCGACGATGGTGGTGCGGCGGTCATGGCGGGCCTTCAGCAGGCCGTCGAAAATAAGCTGCAGGGTTTCCCAGTTCTTATGCGCTTCACCGTCAGGCAGCACCACACTGATCACGGCACGGCCGGCCAATGCCTGCTCCAACTGCGCCAAGTAAAGCGGCGCCACGGTTTCATTGGTAACGATCGCCACCTGCTTGCCGGCCACGTGGGGCAAGAAGCATTGCGGGTTGGCCAGCAAGCCTTCGCCGATGTAGATCGGGTAGCTGCGTTCGGCCAGTTCAACCTTCAGTGTTTGCATGTTTTCCGCCAATCGAGGGCTTTACTGCCCCTTTGCTTATTAGGCTGCCTGCGCTGCCTCACCGGGGTGGCAATTCCCGTAGCCGTTCAAGGATATCGAACACGACCATGCGCGGTGGGCGCTCATCGGTTTCCACCACGATGTCGGCGATTTCCCGGTAAAGCGGGTCGCGAACCGCCAGCAGCGCCCGTAGCGTAGCGGCCGGGTCGGCCGTACGCAGCAGTGGCCTATTGCGGTCACGGGCGGTACGGCCTACTTGCTGCTCCACCGACGCATGCAGGTAAACCACCCGCCCGCCGGCATACAGCGCCTTGCGGTTTTCGTCACGCATTACCGCGCCACCACCGGTGGCCAGCACCAGCCCATCATACGCACAAAGCTCCGCGAGCATGGCCGCTTCGCGATCGCGAAAGCCGGCCTCTCCCTCTCTGTCGAAGATCCATGGAATGTTCGCGCCGGTACGCGTTTCGATTTCCTTATCGGAATCCCTGAACGGCAGGCGCAACTCTTTGGCAAGCAAACGGCCTATGGTGGTTTTACCCGCCCCCATCGGCCCTACGAGTATCAAATTTTGCACAGCATCAACGACTCACAGCAATCGCCTGGTTGTTCATGATACGTGGTGTCAGGAATACCAACAGCTCGGATTTACTTTCCGAGATCACATCCCGACGGAAAAGGCGACCAACATACGGCACATCGCCGAGAAATGGCACCTTGTCGACGGTTTTATTCTGCGTATTGGAAAACACCCCGCCGATTACGATGGTTTCGCCATCGTTGATCAACACCTTGGAGTTGACCTCGTTCTTGTTGATCGGCGGCACACCGAGCACCTCATTGAGGTAATCCGGTTCGTCCTTGGTCACTTTCACCTCCATAATGATGCGGTTGTCCGGGGTGATCTGCGGGGTGACCTCAAGCGACAGTGACGCCTCCTTGAACGACACCGTGGTGGCCCCGCTGGAGCTGGCCTCCTGGTAAGGCACCTCGGTACCTTTGAGGATTTTCGCGGTTTCCTTGTCGGACGTAATCACCTTCGGTTGCGAAACCACCTCCCCATTGCCGGTTTTTTCCATCGCCGACAGTTCGAGATCGATCAACGTGTTGTTGGTCACAAAACCGATGCCGATACCGCTGGTGGCGTCGGCGGCGCCCAGGTCCACGAACGGCACGTTACTGCCGGCGGAGGTACCGGTATTGCCATCGGTGTCGCCCAGGGCATTCAGCCCGCCGATGGAGGTATTGCCGTGGCCGCTGGACGTGCCGCCCCAGCGCACCCCCAATTGTTTGTCGTAGTCGACGGTGGCTTCGACGATTCGCGCCTCGATCATCACCTGGCGCACCGGGATGTCCAACTGGGCGACGATGCGGCGCAGTTCGTCAAGGCTTTCTTGGGTTTGGTAGGCGATGATGCTGTTGGTGCGGTCATCCACGGTGATCGAGCCACGGGTATCGCTGCCGTTTTCGCCGCCACCGCCGCCGGCGCCCTTGCCACCGGTACCGGTTACCGACTGGAACAGCTTGGCGATGTCGGCCGCCTTGGCATAGTTGACTTGAATCAGGTCACGGCGCAGCGGCGCCAGCTCCTGGATCTGCCGCTGCGATTCGAGCTCCTGGCGCTCGCGGGCGGCGATTTCATCGGCCGGGGCCACCAACAGCACATTGCCAACCTTGCGTTTATCCAGGCCCTTGGTCTTGAGCACGAGGTCCAGCGCCTGGTCCCACGGCACGTTTTGCAGGCGCAAGGTGATGTTGCCCTGCACCGTATCGCTGGCCACCAGGTTCAGGTTGGTGAAGTCGGCGATCAGTTGCAGCACCGAGCGCACGTCGATGTCCTGGAAGTTCAGCGAGAGCTTGTCGCCGGTATAGATGTTCTTGTCGGCGTTGCGCCGCTGCAGGTCTTCGTTGGTGAGCGGGCGCACGCTGATGGTCAGGCGGTTGTCGGCCTGGTAGGCCGAGTAGTCATAGGTGCCGGAGGGCTCGATGGTGATGGTGGCGGTATCAGCGACCATCGACGCGTTCACGTATTGCACGGGGGTGGCGAAGTCTTTCACATCCAGGCGCACGCGCAGCGGGTCGGGCAGTTGGGTCTTGGCGAACGACAGCACGATCTTGCCGCCCTGCTCTTTGATATCCGGCGCAATGCCAGCCTCGGTGAGGTCGACCACCACGTTGCCCTCGCCCAACTCACCGCGTTGGAAGTCGACGTTACGCACCGCCCTGCCCACCGGGGCAAAACCGCTGGCAGGCGCGGCGCTGGCCGCTGCCCGGGGGGTGGCCACCGGCGGCGGCACCGGGGTACGGGCCGGCTTGCTCGATTGCAGCGCGCTGGCGCCTTCACCGATCAGCACAAATACGTTATTGCCTTCGGAACGGGTGCTGTAGGGCACCAGCGTGTTCATGTTAACGATCAACCGGGTGCGGTTCTGCGCCTCGACCACCACCAAGCTGCGGGCGTTACCCGCCCCCAGGTCGCGGCTGCTGGTGGCCAGGCGGTTACTTACCCCCGGCAGGTCCAGGGCAATGCGTGCCGGCTGGTCGGTGGTATAACCGCGCGGCGCTGGCACCGGGCTATCGAACGTGAGCTTGAGCTCCATCCGGTTGCCGGGCAGGCTCGCCACGTCGACCGCCGTGAGGTTGGCGGCCAGCACCATTGGCGACAGCAGCGCCATCCATAGCGAAATGCCAAGGGCCGATACAATCCTTTTCATCATCGAATTCCACTATGCATGCTTGATCACACCCTTACGAATGCTCTTTGAGGGGAATACTGCGGGGGCGCTCGATCCAGCCACCTTCCCCATCCGGAACCAGCTCGACCACATCGACTTCAGTATCGGTAATGGCTGTGACCTTGCCATCGTTCTGCCCCAGATAATCACCCACCCTGATACGGTGCACACCGCCGGCGCCTTTGATCAGGGCGAAGCGGCCACTTTGGTTGGCCAAGGTGCCCACCATCTCGAACTCCTCGATATTGAAGCCTTCGAGAAACTGCTTTACCCGGTTCGGGTCGGGCTTGATCAACCGCGACCCTTTAGGCTTGCTCGCTACGTCTACCCGAATCGGCGGCTGGAACGGGCTGCGCAGGTTCGAGGCCTGGTAAGTGAACGGCTCGTATGCCTGGAAACGTGGAATCGGCTCGATATGCCCCTTGGGCTTGGCGTTGACCTCGGCCATGTAGGCCTTGATATCGGCGAAGTCATCGCCACCGCAGCCGCTAAGCAGCAGGGCCGCCAGGCTTACCCATAGCGCGTTGCACGGCCGGCTCATGGTTGCCCTCTCTGTGCCAGCGTGGCAGGTTTGGGCGGCGTAGCATTAGCGGTGGCGTCTGCCTGATCGTTGTAACGGTAGGTCTTGGCCAGCACGCTCATGCGCAACTGGCTGGTCGAGCCCTCCGTGGCCGGCTTGATGTCGAAATCATGCAAGGTCACGATACGCGGCAAGCTCGACACCCCGCTCACGAACGTTGCCAGGTCGTGATAACTGCCCGTGACCGTCATCTGGATGGGCAGCTCTACGTAAAACTGCTGGGCGACTTCCGGCAGCAGTTTGATCTCTTCGAATTCCAGCCCCGCACCCAGGCCGGTGCGGGTAATGTCTTCGAGCAACCCTGGCACTTCGGTGTCGCTGGGCAATTGCCGGAGCATAGCACCGAAGGTGGTTTCCATTTCTTTCATCTGCGCCGTGTAGGCCTCCAGGTTGGCGGCCTGGAACGCCTTGCTCTGGTACTGCTGGCGCAGCGTATCTTCCTGGGCCACCCGCGTTTGCAGGTCTGCTTCGAGGTCCTGGATATGGAAGTAGTACCCCAACCCCAGCAACACCAACATCAGCAACACGGCCACCACACCCTTGATCGCACTGGGCCACGAACCGATGTTGTTGATGTCCAGTTCGCTCAGTTCGACCTGGCGCAGGCTCTCGACCCACCCCTTGAAGTTGATGTTCATTGACCATCGGCCTCCGCATCGGCCTGCGGCAAGGTTTGCCGCACGGTCAACTGGAAGGCATTGTTTTGCTCGCTCTCACCGGAGCCTGCCTTGACCTCGGCCAAGCTGGGGGCGGCAAACCAGGGCGATGCTTCAAGGTTGCGCATCAACTCAGACACCCGGTTATTGGTTTGGGCAGCGCCCCAAACGGAGATGTCTTGCCCGACCATTTTTACCTCGGTGAAATAGACACCGTCTGGCAGGGTGCGCACCAGTTGGTCGAACACCCGCCCAATGATCGGCCGGTTGCCTTGCAGGTCTTGGATGATCTTCATCCGCGCGATCAGTTGCTTACGCCGCGCCTTCAGGTCGCTGATGGCCTTGATGCGGACGTCGAGCTGGGCGTTTTGCTGGGCAATGAAATCGTTGCGAGCCGTTTGGCTGGCGATTTCGCTGCTGATCACCTGGTCTGCGATGGAAATGACCACGGCGCAGAACGCTACCATGCATCCCAACAACACCAAGAACTGCTTCTTGCGCTCTTCACGGCGTTGTTCGCGCCATGGCAACAGGTTGATGGTCGCCATTAATCGAAGCTCCTCAGCGCCAGCCCACAGGCGATCATCAATGCCGGTGCGTCACTGGCCAACGCGCCGGCGTTGACCTTGCTGTTCAAGGCCATGTCGGCAAAGGGGTTGGCGACCACGGTCGGGGTACCCAAATGCTGCTGCACGCGCCGGTCGAGCCCTGGAATCGAGGATGTGCCCCCCGCCAGCATGATGTAGTCCACGGCGTTGTATTGCCCGGCGGCAAAAAAGAACTGCAGCGAGCGCGACACTTGCTGCACCACGGCATCCTTGAATGGCTGCAACACCTCGGCCACGTAGTCGTCGGGCAGGCCGCCTTGTTTCTTCGCCAGCCCGGCTTCTTCCACGCTCAAGCCATAACGGCGCTGGATTTCTTCGGTCAGTTGGCGGCCACCGAACAGTTGCTCGCGGGTGTAGATGATCCGGCCGTTATGCAACACGCTCAAGGTGGTCATGGTGGCGCCAATGTCCATCACCGCCACGGTCAGCCCTTGAGCAGACGCCCCCAACTGCGTGGCGACCATGCCATAGGCCCGCTCCAGCGCATAGGCTTCTACATCTACCACCCGCGCCGTGAGCCCTGCCACGGCCAGGGCGGCCTCGCGCACCTCGACGTTTTCCTTGCGGCAGGCAGCCAGCAACACCTCGACCCGCTCCGGGTTGCGCGCCGAAACACCCTGCACCTCGAAGTCGATGGCCACCTCCTCCAGCGGATAAGGGATATATTGGTCGGCTTCGACCTTGAGCTGGCTCTCCATGTCGTCGTCGGAAAGCCCGGCGTCCATCTCGATGGTTTTGGTGATCACCGCGGAGCCGGCGACCGCGACGGCCACCGACCGGGTGGACGTCTTGGCCTTGGCCAGTACACGTGCCAGGGCATTGCCGACCCCTTCGAGTTCGGCGATGTTTTTCTCGACCACGGCATTGGCGGGTAACGGCTCTACGGCGTAGGACTCGACCTTGTAGCGGCCGCCGGAACGGCTCAACTCCAGCAGCTTCACCGACGTGGAGCTGATGTCGATTCCCAGAAGCGAGTACGCCTTTTTGCTGAAGAGTCCTAGCACTACCGATTCCCTAGCATTATCCGCAGCTTACGGACCATTTATGTTGCAAGGCATTTAATAGCAGTCTTGACAAAAGCGCAAATGACGCTCCGTACCAAATTGCTTATAATGCCCAGCGCTTTTTTTCACCCGTGAAGCCTGCGTGCCTAACCCATTATTCAGACTGGAAATTCAAAAGCCTTGATTCGCCTGCTCAAGTTCGTTTGCTGGTCCATCCTCGCGGTTGTATGCGGGTTACTGCTCGGGCTGAGCGGCGCGTACCTGTATCTTAGCCCTAGCTTGCCGTCCGTCGAGGCACTAAAAAGTGTCCAACTGCAAATCCCGCTCAGGGTATACAGCAGCGATGGAAAATTAATAGCTGAATTCGGCGAAATGCGCCGATCACCCATTAAATTTGCAGAAATTCCGCCGCAATTCATCGCCGCCCTGTTGTCCGCCGAGGATGACAATTTCAACAGCCATTTTGGCGTGGACCCCAGCAGTTTGGTGCGCGCCGCGGGCCAGTTGGTCACCACCGGGCATATTCAGACCGGCGGCAGCACCATCACCATGCAGGTGGCCAAGAACTACTTCCTCACCAGCGAGCGCAGCTTTTCCCGCAAGAGCAACGAAATATTGCTGGCGCTGCAGATCGAACGGCAGTTAACCAAAGATGAAATCCTCGAGCTGTACGTCAATAAGATCTACCTCGGCAACCGCGCCTACGGCATCGAAGCGGCGGCGCAGGTGTACTACGGCAAATCGATCAAGGAGCTGTCACTGGCGCAAATGGCCATGATCGCCGGCCTGCCGAAAGCGCCTTCACGTTTCAACCCGTTGGCCAACCCGGCCCGCGCCAAGGAACGGCGCGACTGGATCCTGGGGCGTATGTACCGCCTGGGCAAGATCGACCAGGCCGCGTACCAGGCCGCGGTAAGCGAGCCGATCAATGCCAGTTACCACGTGCCAACGCCGGAGGTGAACGCCCCGTGGATCGCCGAGATGGCCCGCGCCGAAATGGTCGGGCGCTATGGCAGCGAGGCGTATACCGAAGGGTTCCGGGTCACCACCACGGTGCCCAGCGACCTGCAGGAAGCCGCCAACCAGGCGGTAATGGTCGGCCTCGCCAGCTACGACCAGCGCCATGGCTATCGCGGGCCAGAGTCTCGCCTGCCGGGCAAAACCCATGAGGCTTGGGTCGCCGAGCTACAACGCCAGCGCACCCTCAACGGCCTGGACCCGGCCATCGTTACCCAGGTAGGTAAAGAAGGCGTCACCGTGGTCACCCGCGAAGGCCAGGATGAACAGGTGGCGTGGGACACGATGAAGTGGGCGCGCCCGTATATCAACGCCAACAGCATGGGCAAGCTGCCAGCGCAGCCGGCAGACGTCGCCCAGGTCGGCGATCTCGTCCGCGTGCAGCGCCAGGCGAACGGCACCTTGGCGTTCAGCCAAGTGCCCACCGCCCAGGGCGCGCTGGTATCCCTCGATCCCCATGACGGCGCTATCAAGGCACTGGTGGGCGGGTTCGCCTTCGAACAAAGCAACTATAACCGCGCCACCCAGGCCAAGCGCCAACCCGGCTCGAGCTTCAAGCCCTTTATCTATTGCGCGGCCCTGGACAGCGGCTATACCCCGGCCAGCCTGGTCAATGACGCGCCCATCGTGTTCGTCGACGATTTCCTCGACAAGATTTGGCGCCCGAAGAACGACACCAACACCTTCCTTGGCCCGATCCGCCTGCGTGAGGCGCTGTACAAATCGCGCAACCTGGTGTCGATCCGCGTGCTGCAAAGCCTTGGTGTAGACCACACCATCGACTACATCAGCCGCTTTGGCTTCAATAAGCAAGACCTTCCGCGCAACCTGTCGCTGGCCCTGGGCACGGCCACGCTCACCCCGATGGAAATCGCCACCGGCTGGAGCACCTTCGCCAACGGCGGGTTCAAGGTGCAGCCGTACCTCATTGCCAAAGTCGAAAGCCGCAATGGCGAAACCCTGTTCACCGCCAACCCGCCTCGGGTTCCGACCAGCGAGCAAGAGCAAGCGCGCATGCAGGCCCAGCAGGCCGTCCCCCCCACGCTCGACGCCGCCAGCAGCGGCAGTGGCCTGGCCGGGGCCCTGCAACCGGCGCCAAGCGTTCCGGCCTTGGCCGAGCGGGTGGTCGATGGCCGGACCACGTTCATCCTCAATAGCATGCTCGAAGATGTGATCAAAAAAGGTACCGGGCGCCGCGCGCTGGCGTTGAACCGCGCAGACCTGGCCGGCAAGACCGGGACCACCAACGACTCCAAAGACGCTTGGTTCTCCGGTTACAACGGCGACTACGTGACCACGGTATGGACCGGTTTCGACCAGCCCGACACCCTCGGCCGCCGTGAATTCGGTGGCACCGTGGCGCTGCCGATCTGGATGGACTACATGGGCGCGGCGCTGAAGGGTAAACCGCTCAACACCCAGCCGGAGCCTGAGGGGATCGTGAGCCTGCGGGTAGACCCGGTCAGCGGCCGCGCCGCTACGGCCAGCACGCCGGACGCCTACTTCGAATTGTTCAAGAGTGAAGACACCCCGCCCTCGGTCGACGAACTGGGCAATGGCCAAGCACCAGGCAGCCCATTGCCGGCAGACGAAGCCGCGCCGATAGACCTGTTCTGATCGCACAACGAAAACCCGGCCAAGGCCGGGTTTTCGTTTCGTTCAAAGTGCTTGCGGCGCTGCCGAGCCTTTCGCCCGCGGCGCATTTAGCCGTTGAACACGTCATCCACGCTTTTCAGTGGGTAGTGCTTGGGGTAGCCCAGGGTGGCTACGCCCGAGTCGATGGCGGCCTTGGCCACGGCGTCGGACACCAGGGTGATCAGGCGCGCGTCCAGCGGCTTGGGGATAATGTAATCGCGGCCGAATGCCAGGGTGTCCACATTGTAGGCCTCGCACACCTCTTTGGGCACCGGCAGCTTAGCCAGTTCGCGCAGGGCCTGTGCCGCGGCAATTTTCATTTCTTCATTGATGCGCTTGGCGCGAACGTCCAGGGCACCGCGGAAGATGAAGGGGAAGCCCAGCACGTTGTTGACTTGGTTCGGGTAGTCCGAGCGGCCGGTTGCCATGATCACGTCAGGGCGCGTTGCATGGGCCAGTTCCGGAGCGATTTCCGGATCGGGGTTGGAACAGGCGAACACGATCGGGTTGGCCGCCATGCGCTTGAGGCCTTCGGCGCTGAGCAGGTTAGGGCCCGACAAGCCAACGAACACATCGGCGCCTTCGAGGGCGTCATCCAGGGTACGCCTGTCGGTTTCGTGAGCGAATACCGATTTGTACTGGCTCAGGTCATTACGGCCAGTGTGGATGACACCCACGCGGTCGACCATGAAGATGTTTTCGACCTTGGCCCCCATGCTGATGAGCAGTTTCATACAGGAAATGGCCGCAGCCCCGGCACCCAGGCATACGATTTTCGCCGCTTCCAAGGTTTTGCCGGCGATTTCCAGGGCATTGAGCATACCGGCAGCAGTTACGATCGCGGTGCCGTGCTGGTCATCGTGGAACACCGGGATGTCGCACTGTTCGATCAGCGCTCGCTCGATCTCGAAGCACTCTGGGGCCTTGATGTCTTCAAGGTTGATGCCACCGAAGGTGATAGAGATGCGCTTGATCGTGTCGATGAACGCCTGCGGGCTTTCGGCATCGACTTCAATGTCGAACACGTCCACGCCGGCGAAGCGCTTGAACAGAACGCCTTTACCTTCCATCACGGGCTTGGAAGCCAGCGGGCCAAGGTTGCCCAGGCCGAGGATGGCGGAGCCATCGCTGATCACCGCGACCAGGTTGCCTTTGCCGGTATATCTGTAGGCCAGTTCCGAGTCACGAGCGATTTCACGAACCGGCGCGGCCACACCAGGGCTGTAAGCCAGGGACAGGTCACGGGCGGTGGCGGTAGGTTTGCTGAGCTCTACGCTCAGCTTTCCCGGGCGCGGTTTGGCATGGTAATCGAGAGCGTCGGTTTTCAGGTCTGACATGGTGGCGTTCCGTTTTTGCTGTTGAACTTTTCGGATCGCCGAGGATACGCACAAAGGAAAACCCCGACAAGACTGGCCGGTCACAGTTGTCAAGTGGCCAAGTCCTAGACTTTCCACTAACTTGCTCTCACCCCACAGCCGCCAAAAACACTGTACGTATGGCCCCGTTGCTGCCCGCCGCTACTGCCAACGCGGCCGGTGTAACCTGCACAGGGTCGCCCGCGCGCGCCCAACGCCGACAGCTGCCAATCGGCCGCCTGGCTTGAGGAATACGCTTGCACGTCGCCCGAAGCAGGCAGCGTCACAACAGAACAGCGGCTAAGTCCGGTTGCCCGGTTTTGGCGGTGAAGCCGCCATCCACCGGTAGCACGACGCCACTGATCTGGCGGGCCTCGTCTGAGATCAAGAACGCCACAGCTGCGGCCACATCGGCGGGTTCAGCGATGCGCCCCAGTGGTGTTCCTGCTTGCCATGCGTTGAGCAGGCTGCCGTCACGCGCCAGCAGCTTCTCCAAAGCGGGCGTGCGCACCGGCCCCGGCGCAACGACATTGGCGCGCACGCCGGCCGGGCCGTAATCGACGGCGAGGCTGCGGGTCAGGTTGATAACGCCGCCCTTGGCCGCGTTGTAGGCAGCCATACGGTGGTCGGCGAATAGTCCGGAGATGGACGCCACGTTGACGATGCTGCCACGGCTCCTTTGCAACAGGGGCAGTGCCGCCTTGCTCACGATGAACACCGAATTGAGGTCGACAGCCAGGCAGTGCGACCAGGCCTCGAAGGTGATTTCTGCAACACCGCCCATCAAACTACCACCGGCATTGTTCACCACGGCATCGAGGCTCGGTTGTGTCTCGGCGATCTGGCCCATGACCTCGCTGACGGCACGCTCGTCGCTGACATCCATGGCGTAGGTATGCAAGCGCGCCCGCAGAGGCTCGGGGACTTCGGCCAGCATCTGGCCGAAGTTCTCCAGGCGCAGATCGGCCGCAACCACCGTCGCGCCCGACTCAAGCAAGTAATGGGCAATGGCCGCGCCGATACCAGCCGCGGCACCGGTTAGCAGTACAACTTTATTCTCGAATCGTTGGGTCATCCCGCTTCCCCTTTTTCGGCTGCGAAATCCGTGGTGGGCGGCCCGGCGTAGGGTATGAGCGCCCGCCGGAGGGGAGTTACCTCAGCCTTGGCTGCGAGGTCCCCAGACACCGGCCTGGAACGCCCTGGCATACCACAAGGAGACACATCGCGGCATCATGAACACGGTGGCATGGTTAATTCTCGGAGTGTACTCCCCAATGCTCGTGAAATAAAAAAGGCGCCCCACAGGGCGCCTTCCTTCGAACCAGGCCGGCCATCGTGGCCGGGCTGATGCCTTACTTGCTCTTGGCACCGAAAACGCCGAAACGGTCGGTGAAACGCTGAACGCGGCCGCCGGTGTCGAGGGTTTTCTGCTTACCGGTGTAGAACGGGTGGCACTCGTTGCACACGTCAAGGCTGAGCGGGCCAGCCAGGGTGGAACGGGTTTCGATCACGTTACCGCAGCTGCAAGTAGCGGTGAGGGCTTCGTACTTCGGGTGGATTTCAGGCTTCATGGGGTAACCTCTGCGCTGCGTGCCGCCAACCGGCACCATTGCCGGACACCGCACGTATTTGGGCTGCGAATACTACCAGAGCTGCGCGGGGAATCAAGCTGCGGCCACACCAGCGGTCTGTTAGGCTTGGCCCTTTACCCCCCGTGAGCGCTCATTTGCCTGCCATCATCCTGCGCGTAGCCCTGCCTTCCCCGCTGCGACGCTTGTTCGACTACTTGGCGCCCCCTGGCATGGCGGCCGGCGACTTCACCCCTGGCATGCGCCTGCGGGTGCCGTTCGGCCGCCGGGAAATGATCGGCGTGCTGGTGGAAGTCGGCGATAGCAGCGACGTGCCCGAAGGTAAACTGCGCCCAGCCAGCAGCCGCCTGGACAACGAAAGCCCACTGCCGCCCAGCCTGCTCGCGCTGTGCCTATGGACTGCGCAGTACTACCAGCACAGCCTTGGCGACACCCTTAGTTGGGCACTGCCCGTGCTGCTGCGCCAGGGCGAGCCGGCACAGGCCCGCCAGGAGCGCTACTGGATCGCGGCGCCCAACGCCCGCCCGGAAGACCCACGGCTGAAAAACGCGCCACGCCAACGTGAAGCCCTTGCTACCTTGGCGCAACATCCGCATGGTGTTGCCCATTCACAACTCACGCCGCTGCAATTGGCCAAGAACACGCTGGAAAGCCTGCTGGCCAAGGGCATGGCCGCCGTCGAAACCCGCACCCAACGGCCACCGCAGCGCCACGAGCATTGGCTTGCGCAGCCACAATTGCCGTTGAACCCTGAACAACAGGCCGCGTACCAGGCAGTACATGCGGGCCTGGGGCGGTACCACTGTTTCTTGTTGGCCGGCGTGACCGGCAGCGGCAAGACCGAAGTGTACCTGCAGTTGATACATGACACCCTGCGCGCCGGCAAACAGGCCCTGGTGTTGATCCCTGAAATCAACCTCGGCCCGCAGACCTTCGCCCGCTTCGCCCAGCGCTTCAATGCCCGCATTGCGTTGCTGCACTCGGCGGTGAACGACCGCGAGCGCCTCGAGGCGTGGCTCAGCGCCCGCGACGGCGACGCCGACATCATCATCGGCACGCGTTCGGCATTGTTCACGCCGATGAAGCGGCCCGGGCTGATCATCATCGACGAAGAGCACGACAGCTCTTATAAGCAGCAAGAAGGGCTGCGCTACCATGCCCGGGACCTGGCCATTGTGCGCGCACGCCAAGAGAACGTGCCGATCCTGCTCGGCTCGGCCACGCCGTCCCTGGAAAGCTGGCACAACGCTTACAACGGCCGCTACGGGCTGCTGCACCTGCAGCAGCGCGCAGGCCTTGCCCAACCGCCCCGCTACTTGCGCTTGGACGTAAAAAGCCGGCCACTGGACAGCGGCATCAGCCCGCCGCTACAACAGGCCATCGGGCAAACGCTGGAGCAAGGCCACCAAGTGCTGGTGTTTCTCAACCGCCGCGGGTTTGCCCCGACCCTGCTGTGCCACGAATGTGGCTGGCTCAGCGAATGCCCCCGTTGCGACGCCCGCACCACCGTGCACCAGCGCTCTGGCGAACTGCGCTGCCACCACTGTGGCCACGTCGAAATCAAGCCCCGGGCCTGCCCCAAATGCCGATCGGTGGACCTACGCCCGGTGGGTGCCGGTACCGAGCGCGCCGAAGAGCGCCTGCAGGTGCTGTTCCCGCAATACCCAGTGCTGCGCGTAGACCGTGACAGTACGGCGCGCAAGCAGGCGATGGAAGCACTCCTGGCCACGGTGAACCGCGGCGAGCCGTGCATCCTGGTGGGCACGCAAATGCTGGCCAAAGGGCACCACTTTCCCAGGGTCACGCTGGTGGCGATCCTCGATGCCGACGGCGGGTTATTCTCGGCCGATTTTCGCGCGCCGGAGCGCATGGCGCAGTTAATCGTGCAAGTGGCCGGGCGTGCCGGGCGTGCGGAAAACCCTGGCCGGGTGATCATCCAAAGCCACCTGGCGGACCACCCCTTGCTGGTGCAGCTTACCGAGCAGGGCTACTTCGCCTTTGCCGACCAGGCCCTGAGCGACCGCCGCAGTGCCAGCCTGCCGCCCTTTACCCACCTGGCACTGCTGCGCGCCGAAGCGCACAAGCCTGGCCAGGCCGAGGGTTTTCTCGACCAGGCCTGTGCCCTGGCTGAACAATGGCTGCAGCAGCACGGCGGCGAAGGCGTCGAAATGCTTGGCCCGGTACCGGCACCCATGGAGCGCCGCGCCGGGCGCTACCGCGCGCAGCTGCTGGTGCAGGCCCCGGCACGCGCCAGCCTGCACCGGCTGCTGGCAGCCTGGATGCTGCAATTGGAGCAACTGCCGAGCGGGCGTGCGGTGCGCTGGTCGCTGGATGTCGACCCGGTGGACCTGTTCTGAGGCACCAGGGTTGGCAAGGCCGGCGTGGAACAGGATAATGCCCGGTTTGTTAACCCTGCCCGAAAGCGCCGCCGCCCCAAGCGGTCGAACGAGACCACCATGAAAGACACCATTCGCCTGCTGATCCAACAAGCCCTTGCCCGCCTGGTGGCCGAAGGTGTGCTGCCCGAGGGCTTGGCGCCGGTGATCCAGGTCGAAAACACCCGCGATAAGGCCCACGGCGACTTCGCCAGCAACATTGCGATGATGCTCGCCAAACCCGCGGGCCTGAAGCCGCGGGACCTCGCCGAAAAAGTCATCGCCGCACTGCCGGCCGATGCACTGGTGAGCAAGGTCGACATCGCCGGCCCCGGTTTTCTGAATTTTTTCCAGAACACCGGCGCGCTGGCTCAGCGCCTGGACGCCGCCCTGGGCGATGCCAGGCTCGGCGTGGCCAAGGCCGGCCCCAGCCAGCGGGTGGTGGTGGATATGTCCGCGCCCAACCTGGCCAAAGAGATGCACGTAGGCCACTTGCGCTCGACCATCATCGGCGATGCCGTGGCTAACGTGCTGGAGTACTTGGGCGACACGGTAATCCGCCAGAACCACGTGGGTGATTGGGGCACCCAGTTCGGCATGCTGCTGGCGTACATGGAAGAAAACCAAACAGACAGCGACGAGCTTGCCGACCTCGAGAATTTCTACCGCGCCGCCAAAAAACGCTTCGATGAATCCGAAGCCTTCGCCGAGCGCGCGCGCGGGCTGGTGGTCAAGCTGCAAGCGGGCGACCCGGACTGCCTCGCGCTGTGGAAGCGCTTCAACACCATTTCGCTGTCGCATTGCCAAAAAACCTACGAACGCTTGAACGTGAAGCTCACGCCCAACGACGTGATGGGTGAAAGCGCCTATAACGACGACCTGCCCAGCGTGGTCGCCGACCTGCGCGCCCAGGGCTTGCTGGTAGAAAGCGAAGGCGCCCAATGTGTGTTCCTCGATGAGTTCAAGAACGCCGAGGGCAACCCATTACCGGTGATCGTGCAAAAAGCCGGCGGTGGTTACCTCTACGCCACCACCGACCTTGCCGCGGTGCGTTACCGCAGCAACGTGCTCAAGGCCGACCGCGTGCTGTACTTCGTCGACCAGCGCCAGGCCCTGCACTTTCAGCAGGTATTCGAAGTGGCCCGCCGCGCCGGCTTCATCAGCAACGGCATGCGCACCGAGCACATGGGCTTCGGCACCATGAACGGCGCCGACGGGCGCCCCTTCAAAACCCGCGACGGCGGCACGGTGAAGTTGATCGATCTGATCGAGGAAGCCGAACAACGCGCCTACGCGCTGGTGAAGGAAAAAAACCCGACGTTCGACGAGGCCAGCCTGCGTGAAATCGGCAGGGTGGTGGGCATCGATGCGATCAAGTACGCCGACTTGTCCAAGCACCGCACCAGCGATTATTCGTTCAACTTCGAGCAAATGCTCAATTTCGAAGGCAATACCGCCCCCTACCTGCTCTATGCCTACACCCGCGTGGCCGGAGTGTTCCGCAAGGTCGGCAAGGGCTTCGAAGAAATCAGCGGGCGCATCGTGCTCGAAGCCGAGCCAGAGCAGGCCCTGGCTGCGCGCTTGGCGCAGTTTGGCGAAACCCTCAATACGGTGGCCGACAAAGGTACGCCCCATGTGCTGTGCGCCTACCTCTACGACATCGCCGGGTTGTTTTCCGGCTTTTATGAAAACTGCCCGATCCTCACCGCGGCCACCGCCGAGCAACAAGCCAGCCGCCTGCGCTTGGCAGCGCTGACCGGCCGTACCCTTAAACAGGGCCTGGAGCTGTTGGGCCTGGAAACCCTGGAGCGCATGTAAGTTGGCTGCGAAAAAACCTGCACCCAAGCGAGGCGCCAGCCGCAACCAACCCGCCGCGAAAAAGCCGATACCCGGGTGGGTATGGCTGGCGGTCGGTCTCACGGTTGGGGCGTTCATCGTGTTCTTGATGAAACTTGACCCGAGCCGCGACGAGCTCAAGCGCACCAAGCCCGAGCAACAAAAGGCCGAGCGAATCGCCGAGGCCAACAAGACGCCGCCGAGCCCCACCCAGCCGAAACCCAAATACGACTTCTACACATTGCTGCCGGAGTCCGAAGTGATCGTGCCGCCCGAGGCCGTTCCAGAAAAAACACCACCGGTGCCGGCCCAGCCCGTTACCCCAGAGGTGGCGGCGAAGATCGACACCGCCCGCGCGCAGGCCGCACTCAATGGCCAAACGCCACCGCCGGCACCAGCAGTCGTCAAACCGGCAGCGACCACCCAGTATTTTTTACAGGCCGGCTCGTTCCGCCGCCAGGCGGATGCTGACCGGGTACGCGCACAGATCATCCTGCTCGGCCAGGCGGTGCAGGTCGAGTCTGGCACGGTAAAAGACGACACCTGGTACCGCGTGCTGGTGGGCCCGTTCAGCAACCGCGAACAGCTCACGGCGGCGCAAAAAATGCTGGCAGGCAGCGGCTTCAATAACCTCTTATTACAACAGCGCCAAACGCGCTGACGGGAGCCTTACCGGGAGCCTTATCGGAAACGTAACGGGACCGGAGCGCGGCCGCGCCCCGGCAATGGTGTATTGCCCTGTTGAATTTCCCCCTGCCATCCCCATATCGGTCTTCATTGGGCATTTTCGCCCCGCTGCGTGGAGACCTTCCCCTTGACCACCATCGTATCCATCCGCCGCCACGGCAAAGTCGTCATGGGCGGTGACGGCCAGGTATCCCTGGGCAACACCGTGATGAAAGGCAACGCGAAGAAAGTCCGCCGCCTGTACCATGGGCAGGTTATCGCCGGCTTTGCCGGGGCTACCGCCGACGCTTTCACGCTGTTCGAACGGTTCGAAGCCCAGTTGGAAAAACACCAGGGCCATTTGGTCCGTGCCGCCGTGGAGCTGGCCAAGGACTGGCGTACCGACCGCTCGTTGAGCCGCTTGGAAGCCATGCTGGCGGTGGCTAACAAGGATGCATCGCTGATCATCACTGGCAACGGTGACGTGGTCGAGCCCGAAGATGGCCTGATCGCCATGGGCTCCGGCGGTGGCTACGCCCAAGCAGCAGCCCGGGCGCTGCTGAATAAAACAGACTTGTCCGCCCGGGAAATCGCAGAGGCTGCGCTGAACATCGCTGCGGATATCTGTGTATTCACCAACCACCACTTGACCATTGAGGAGCAGGACCTGGCGGAGTAATCCGTATTAGGCCCGTTACCCCCCCATGTCCATGACCCCCCGCGAAATCGTCCACGAACTCGACCGCCATATCATTGGCCAGGACGACGCCAAGCGCGCCGTGGCCATCGCCCTGCGCAACCGCTGGCGGCGCATGCAACTGCCGGCCGAGCTTCGCACCGAAGTCACGCCCAAGAACATCCTGATGATCGGCCCCACCGGTGTGGGCAAGACCGAAATCGCCCGGCGCTTAGCCAAGCTTGCCAACGCACCGTTCTTGAAGGTCGAAGCGACCAAGTTCACCGAGGTGGGCTATGTAGGCCGCGACGTCGAATCGATCATCCGCGACCTGGCCGACGCGGCGCTGAAGCTGCTGCGCGAGCAGGAAGTGGTCAAAGTGCGCCACCGCGCCGAAGACGCCGCCGAAGACCGTATTCTCGATGCCCTGTTGCCGCAGGCTCGCAGCTTTGGCGATGACGCCCCCAGCAGCGCCGATTCCAACACCCGCCAGCTGTTTCGCAAGCGCCTGCGCGAAGGCCAACTAGACGATAAGGAAATCGAGATAGAAGTGGCCGAAGCCGCCGGCGTCGACATCTCCGCGCCACCAGGCATGGAAGAGATGACCAACCAGTTGCAGAACCTCTTCGCCAACATGGGCAAGGGCCGGCGTAAGTCACGCAAGCTCAAGGTCAAGGAAGCGCTGAAGATGGTCCGCGACGAAGAAGCCGCGCGGCTGGTCAACGAAGAAGAGCTCAAGGCCAAGGCACTCGAAGCGGTCGAGCAACATGGCATCGTGTTCATCGATGAGATCGACAAAGTGGCCAAGCGCGGCAATGTCGGCGGTGCCGACGTTTCACGCGAAGGCGTGCAGCGTGACCTGCTGCCGCTGATCGAAGGCTGCACCGTGAACACCAAGCTGGGCATGGTCAAGACCGACCATATTCTGTTCATCGCCTCGGGCGCCTTTCATCTGAGCAAGCCCAGCGACCTGGTGCCTGAGCTGCAAGGGCGCCTGCCCATCCGCGTGGAGCTCAAGCCGCTGACACCCAGCGACTTCGAGCGCATCCTTAGCGAACCCCATGCCTCGCTCACCGAACAGTACCGCGAGTTGCTGGCCACCGAGGGCCTGGGCATCGAGTTCGTCCCTGACGGCATCAAGCGCCTGGCCGAGATTGCCTGGCAGGTGAACGAAAAAACCGAAAACATCGGGGCGCGGCGCCTGCACACTCTGCTGGAGCGCTTGCTCGAAGAAGTGTCGTTCAGTGCGGGCGACCTGGCCGGCACGCAAAACGGCCAGGCTATCCGCATCGATGCCGAATACGTTAACTCGCACCTGGGCGAACTGGCGCAAAACGAGGACCTTTCGCGCTATATCCTTTAAGAGCCTCCTTTAAAAGCCGCACTTGGCGGCTGGCAAGCAAAGCCCTGACAAAGGGCTTTCGCTTGCGCCGAAGCTTGACGCCGAGAGACCATTGCCATGCCCAAACTGCCCACCGCGATCAACCTTCACACCGCCAGCAAAACCCTCACCCTTACCTACGGCGACCAACGCTATACGCTGCCGGCGGAGTTCCTGCGGGTGCACTCGCCGTCTGCTGAGGTGCAGGGCCACGGCAAGCCGGTTTTGCAGTACGGCAAGCTCAACGTGGGTTTGCTCAAGGTCGAGCCGGCTGGCCAGTATGCGCTCAAGCTGACCTTCGACGACGGCCATGACAGCGGGCTGTTCACCTGGGAATACCTCTACGAGCTGTGCACCCGCCAAGAAACGCTGTGGGCCGAGTACCTGGCCGACCTGAGCAAGGCCGGGAAGGCGCGCGATCCCGCCGAATCGGTGGTGCGCTTGATGCTTTGACCTACCAGCACCAGCCGCCGGGCGAGCCGCAAGCCGATGGCGGGCATCCCGGCGGCTGTTCCCTTGCAACGAGGCGCTAGGCCAATGGGCACTACGCCAGGTATTTATCCAGCGCCTTGCCGATCTCGGTTTCGATTACGCCGCCCATCATCGACAGCATCGTACCCAGCGTCAGGTCGACCTGCACGGTATCCGCTGCCACCTGTACCTGGCCGGTCATGCCGCTGCGCTTAAGCTGTACCGTGTCGCCGTCCCACGCGGCTTGCATGTCATATTTGCTGACGAGTTTCTCCACCAGCTTTTCGGCGCGCTCACGCGCGGTCTCGTAGCCCAACTGGTGTTCGCGTACAACGGTGATCTGGCTCATCAACAATCTCGGTCAAGTGATAGGGCATTTATTCTAGCTGGCTCCGGTGCGTCGAAGACAAAGCTTGTGTGCAGGGATTAGAATGGCCAGTAATTTTCCCCGGTGACAGCGAAATGACTGAACAGCGCAAAGGCAGCGATGCCGAACCCACCACCCATTTTGGCTACAAGAACGTACCTGAAAGCCAGAAAGCGGAGAAGGTCGCCGAGGTGTTCCACTCCGTTGCCGCCAAATACGATGTGATGAACGACCTGCTCTCCGGTGGCATGCATCGGTTGTGGAAGCGCTTCACCATCGAGCTGTCGGGGGTGCGCCCAGGCAACCGGGTACTGGACATCGCCGGTGGCACCGGCGACCTTGCGCGCAAGTTCTCCCAGTTGGTAGGCCCTACTGGCGAGGTGGTGTTGGCCGACATCAACGCATCGATGCTCAAGGTGGGCCGCGACCGCCTGCTCGACCGGGGCGTGGCCGGCAACGTGCAATTCGTGCAGGCCGACGCGGAAAAACTGCCGTTCCCAGACAACCATTTCGATTGCGTGACCATTGCCTTCGGCCTGCGCAACGTCACCCACAAAGAAGCCGCGCTGCGCTCGATGTTGCGGGTGCTCAAGCCCGGCGGGCGGTTGCTGGTGCTGGAGTTCTCCAAACCGACCAGCAAGCTGATGGCCAAGGCGTACGACGCCTATTCGTTCGCCTTCATGCCGCTGATGGGCAAGCTGGTGGCCAACGACTCGGCCAGCTACCGCTACCTGGCCGAGTCGATCCGCATGCACCCGGACCAAGAAACCCTCAAGGCGATGATGGCCGACGCGGGCTTCGACCGGGTGACCTACCACAACATGACCTCCGGCATCGTCGCCCTGCACCGGGGTATCAAGCCCTGATGCTCGAGAGTGCCCTGCTGGCCGCCGCCGAGGCGGGCCTAAACCGTGCGCTGCGCCTGGACGCCACCGCGTTGCCGCGTTTGCAGGCGTTGGCCGGCAGCGTGATCGAGATCGACTGTGTGCGCCCGGCGCGCCGGCTGTACCTGTTACCCAGTGGCGACGGCCTGATGCTGGCCCGCCACTGGGAAGCACCGCCTGTGTGCACGCTGCGCGCGCCAGCCGGCCGCTTGCTGGAGTTGGCCATGCGCCGCGACAAAACCGCGGTGTTGCACGCCCCGGATGTGGAACTGCACGGTGACAGCGGCGTACTCATGGCCCTGGCGGCGGTGCTGCAAAGCTTGGAACTGGACTGGGAGCACGAATTGGCACGTTGGTTCGGGCCGCTCGGCGCCGGGCTGCTCGCCGGCCACCTGCGCGTGCGCGCACGCTGGGCCGTGCAAGGGGCCGGGCGGCTGCGCGAAAGCCTGGCGGATTACCTGAACGAAGAAACCCGCACCCTGGTCGGAAAGCGTGAAGCCGAAGCGCGCTGGCGTGAAATCGACGACCTGAAGCTTGCCACCGACCGAATAGAGGCCCGCCTGGCGCGCCTGTCCCGACCCCTTGATCCCAGCGAAACCGCATGAAGCTGCTCGCCGCCCGCCGCTTGTTCCGTATTCTACGGGTAGGTATCCGCTACCGCCTCGACGACTTGATCCTGGCCCTGCCGCTGCCGTGGTGGCTGCGCATATTCCGCCTGGCCATGCCCTGGCGCTGGTTACCACGGCGCAATCGCCAGCTCAGCCGCGGCGCCTGCTTGCGCTTGGCCCTGCAAGACCTTGGGCCGATCTTCATCAAGTTTGGCCAGTTGCTGTCCACCCGCCGCGACCTGTTGCCCGGCGACATCGCCGATGAGCTGATGCTGCTGCAAGACCGCGTACCGCCGTTCGACCCCCAGCAATCGATGCAACTGATCGAAGTGCAGTTGGGGGCGAAGATTACCCAGGTGTTCAGCCGTTTCGACGTCGAGCCACTGGCCTCGGCATCGGTGGCGCAGGTACACGCCGCGCGCCTTAAAACGGGCGAAGAAGTGGTGGTCAAGGTGGTGCGCCCGGGCCTCAAGCCGGTGATCAGCCAAGACCTCGCCTGGCTGTTCCAGCTTGCGCGCGCCGCAGAGTGGTTATCGGCCGATGCGCGGCTATTGCGCCCGATCGATGTGGTCGCCGACTACGAAAAAACCATCTATGACGAGCTCGACCTGCTGCGCGAGGCAGCCAATGCCAGCCAGCTGCGGCGCAACTTCGAAGGCTCGGCCCTGTTGTATGTACCGCAAATCTATTGGGACTGGTGCCGCCCCAAGGTGCTGGTGATGGAACGCATCTACGGCATCCCGGTGACGGACCTCGCCACCTTGGCCGACCAGCGCACCGACATGAAGCTGCTCGCCGAACGCGGCGTCGAAATCTTCTTCACCCAGGTGTTTCGCGACAGCTTCTTCCATGCCGACATGCACCCAGGCAACATTTTCGTCAGCACCGTTACGCCCTGGGCCCCGAAGTACATCGCCATCGATTGCGGCATCGTCGGCAGCCTGACCCCGCAAGACCAGGAATACCTGGCGCGTAACCTGTTCGCCTTCTTCAAGCGGGACTACCGCCGGGTGGCGCAGTTACACATCGATTCAGGCTGGGTGCCGGCGCAAACCAAGCTTAATGAATTCGAAGCGGCGATTCGCACCGTGTGCGAGCCGATATTCGAAAAACCCCTGAAGGATATCTCCTTCGGCCAAGTGTTGATGCGCCTGTTCCAGACCGCCCGGCGCTTCAATATGGAGGTGCAACCACAGTTGGTGCTGCTGCAAAAAACCCTGCTGAACATCGAAGGCCTGGGCCGCCAACTGTACCCGGACCTTGACCTGTGGAGCACCGCGCAACCTTACCTGGAGCGTTGGATGCGCGAGCGCATGAGCCCCAAGGGCTTACTTCGAAACGCACAGTCACAATTTGAACAGTTACCCTACCTGGCCGGCATGGCCAGGGACCTGCTAGAGCGGATGTCTGAACCCCACCGCAAAGACGCCCCCCCGCCCTGGCGGCGCAGCAGCAAGGAGTTCGCATTGCGCTTGGTGGGCGGCATTCTGCTGGCGGTTGGCGGCGTGATGGCCGGTAGTGGCACGCCAATAGACAGCCTGCAGGCGTGGCCCGCCTGGGCCATGCTGGCGGCCGGCTTGTATCTGGTCGTGCGTGGATAGCCACTGGCCCTTGGCGCTGGCACACTAGGGCCTGTAGTTTCGGAGTGAACGATGAAAGACTGGCTGGACGAGATCAACTGGAACAGCGACGGCTTGGTACCGGCCATTGCCCAGGATCATAAAACCGGGCGCATTCTGATGATGGCCTGGATGAACCGCGAAGCACTGGCGCTGACCGTAGCCGAACAACGGGCCATTTATTGGTCGCGGTCGCGCGGCAAGTTGTGGCGCAAGGGCGAAGAATCTGGCCACGTGCAACAGTTGCGCGAACTGCGCCTGGACTGCGATGCCGACGTGATCGTGCTCGCCGTCGAGCAGGTGGGCGGTGTCGCCTGCCATACCGGCCGCGCAAGCTGCTTCTATCGGGTACTCGAAGGCGCCGCTTGGCATACGGTAGAGCCCGTGCTCAAAGACCCGGCCGCCATCTACCACGCGGGGCCCACCCATGAGTGATACCCTAAGCCGCTTGGCCGATGTGCTGGAAGCGCGCAAAACCGCCGCCGCCGACAGTTCGTATGTCGCCAGCCTTTATCACAAGGGTTTGAACAAAATTCTGGAAAAGGTCGGTGAAGAATCGATCGAAACCATTATCGCTGCCAAGGACGCCGAAAAAAGCGGAGACTGCAGCGATGTCATCTACGAGACGGCTGATCTGTGGTTCCATAGCCTGGTCATGCTCGCAGCATTGGGCCAGCACCCCCAAGCGGTGCTCGACGAGCTGGACCGGCGTTTCGGCCTGTCTGGCCATGATGAAAAAGCCGCGCGCGGGCCGGCAGCCTGACCGATTACATTCGAGGAGCTACACATGGGTATCTTTGACTGGAAACACTGGATCGTCATCCTGATCGTCGTGGTCCTGGTTTTCGGCACCAAAAAACTGAAAAACCTGGGTACGGACGTGGGCGAGAGCATCAAGGGCTTTCGCAAGGCCATGAGCGACGAAGAAAAAAACGAAGAGAAGCGCCAGGAGGGGGTGAGCCCACAAGCCAGCTCGCCGCACACCATCGATGGCCAGCACCACAAGGTCGAAGAGCCAGTACGCAAGGATTGACCCATGTTCGGGATCAGCTTTAGCGAATTGCTGCTGGTCGGCCTGGTTGCCCTGGTGGTATTAGGCCCTGAGCGCCTACCGGGCGCCGCCCGCACCGCCGGGCTGTGGATCGGCCGGCTCAAGCGCAGCTTCAATTCGATCAAGACCGAAATCGAGCGCGAAATCGGTGCGGACGAAATCCGCCGGCAACTGCACAACGAACACATCCTTTCGTTGGAGCAGGAAGCGCGCAAAATCCTCAACCCGGAGCTGGAGCACAAGCCCGTGCCGCCGGTTGCCCAGGAGCCACCACCCGCGCCGCCAGCGGCCGAAGGCACCGCAGCGCCCGAGCAGGCGGAACTGCCGCTGGCACCCGCGCCCACTCCGGCCCCGGCCCCCG
>NZ_JAAOCA010000026.1 GCF_014694385.1 Pseudomonas typographi
CGATGGATTGGCCCACGTCCAGCCAGTAATCCGCGTTAGGCGGCGGGGTTTCCTCGGGCACGTCCTGGGTGGCCTGGTAGATCCTGTTCCCGGCCACCACCATGTCGCCAGTGGTGTAGGTCTGGTCTTCCTTGTAGGCCGACAGGCCATCGAGCGCGGCAACTTGGTCGGCAAGATCGGTGATCTTTTCGTTCAACTCCTGGCTCAGTTCGGTTTCGCTGATCTGGCCGGCCAGGTAATCGAGGATAGGGCTAGCATCAGAGCTGGATTGCCCCATCACGCCAGTGCCCGCCGGGTACCAGGGGCCCACATTGCCGGTGCGGTCCACCAGGCGAGCCCAGAAGAAGAACGTCACGCCGGCGGCGAGGCCCTGCAGGGTGTACTCAGCCTGCGGGTAGGCCAGATCGCTAAGCTTGGTCGCATCGTCCAGGCTGTTGGTGGTGCCGTACCAAAGCTCGGTGCGCTGGGTATCTTCGGCGCCGGCCGGGAAAGCCCAGGCGGTACGGATGCCGAAAACCAAGCTGGTCGTAGTGAGGCTGGCGACTGCCGGGGGCTCGCCTTCCTTGCCATTGAGCTGGGTGAGGTCAGAGGTTCGCCAAATCGATGACACATCGTAAGCGCTCACCGCGCGCACGCGAGCCAGGTAGGCGCCCGCGTAGATGCCGGTGATGTCCACGCTGGTGGTACCGGTGCGCTGTACCTTGATCCAATTGCCGCTGTCTTTGCGCTACTCGACGTCGTAACCCACCGCGCCCGCCACCGCAGGCCAGGTAATGGTCATGGTGCTGATCGCGAGGCCCTGGTCGATGGCATAGTTCGAGGTCAGCGTGACACTGGCCGGCGCTGCTACCGTGGTGATCGGAATCACGCTTATCGGGCGATCTTCCAGGCGTGCACCGCTGTCGATGTTGGCGTATTTGCTCGGCTCGTACTGCAGGGCGGTGATATCGAACCTGGCCGCCGTCGTGCCGCTCGCGGCATTTCGTTTCACCGTCAGAACACGGTACAGCGGAATAGCCAGGTCGTCGGAGTCCAGCGCCCACACCAGCTGCGCCCCTGGCGCCTCACTGTAGGCGGTGGTCACGGTGATCACGCGCCCGGCGACGCTTTTCACGGTACGGGCTTGGGCTTGGCCGCTGGGCAAGTTAATGATCAGCCGGTCACCGGCCTTGGCCTGAGTGTCACGGTCCAGCGTCACTGTAGTGGATGTGGCCGCTGAGATTCGCCCGCCCACCGGCCGACCCGCCAGTAGGGAGTCGGCGATGGGAATGACGTACCCAGGAAGCGGAATTTCCCCCTCCATCCCCGTCGAGAACGAAACGGTGCGGTCCTGGTTGTTGCTCAGCACCACCCATTTTCCGCGCCGCTGGGCCTCGGATGCGCGCGTACAGCCAATCGCACTGATCTCGGTTGGCTTGTCGCCGTAGCGCCGCTGCAGCGCCAGGTCGGCGTAGGGAATGACGTCGGTATCGTAGTTGTTATCTGGGTTGTCGTAGCTCACCAGTGCCCGGGTATAGCGGGTCTTCGCCGAGGCGCTGCCGTAGGTGAACTTGCCATCGATGACGTTCGCCCGGGTGAATACATAGTCCATGTCCTGGGCGCGCGGCATGTCGGCCTGCATCACCAGTTGCCCTTGGGCCCAATAGGTCATGCCGCGGTATATCGCCGAGATGTCGCGCAGCAGGCTCCAGGCATCGGCCTTGCCCTGGATGTTCATGTCGCAGAGGAATCGCGGCTCTTGGGCGCCCAGGCCGTTGTCCACCAACTGGTCGCAGTACTGCGCAATGCGGTACAGCTCCCACTTATCGACCATCCACGATTTGATGCGCTTGCCCAGGCCAAAGCGGTCTTGGGTGCAGATACCGTAGGTGATCCAGGCTGCGTTATTGGTCCAGGCCTCTTTGAGCGTGCCGTCCCACGTGCCGGTGTAGGCACGGGCAACAGGGTCATAATTGCTCGGCACCATCCAGCGGCGGCCTTCGGTGTCTACCGTCACCGCCGGGATATTCGTGAACTGTTCGGCATCGAACTCGATGTACAGCAACGCGGTATTCGGATAACGCAGCTTGGCGTCGATCACCTCGGTGATGCCGGCCACCAGCATGGTGTCGGCGATGCGGTTGCTGTTCTGGTTGGCGGTCAGCCGACGCAGGCGGAGCTGCCAGCCGCTGGTGGCCGTGGGCAGATCAATGCGGCGCGAGCGCTCGTAACGCGTTGTGGTCTTGCCATCCACCGCTTCGTTCAGCACCTCCTGATAGGCGCCGCCGTCGGTGGCCACGTCGATGGCGTACTGGATGCGGTAACCGCCAACGTTGCCTTCATCGTCCTGGGATTGCAGCGCCGGCCAGGCCATGCGCACGCGTACCGCCGATAATTGGGTATTGGTGATCGAGCGCGACCACGGCGTGTCGCTGCGTAGCTCAACGTTGACCGTGGTTTCGTTCTCGACCGAGGGGATGCCGGGAATGTAGCTCTGCTCGACGCTGCCCGGCCGCCAGTCCCAATTGACGTTCGGGAAGTTGACGTTGCCGCTGGCGTCCTCGATCGGGGTGTTGTCGAGATAGATATCCCGAGCGGTGGGCGTGCCGTCGAACTCGCCCTCACCCACGGCAATCAGGATCTTGGCCAGGTTAGTGGAGCGCAGGCTGTCGGAGGCCTCCACGGGAGTCTTGGCCTTGCTGCTGCCGCCTTTGGCGCCGCGGATGTCGATGTGCTCTGCTGCGCCCATGCTTTCCTCCGGGCATAAAAAATGACCGCTGTCAAGTCTTCTTCGAGATCAGGCAGTGGCATGAAAGGTCTTACGGGGCAACAGGTTAGGCCAAATTTCGGCCATCGAGTGCTCTTGCTACCTTCCTGGCTAGGTGCCGCATAGGCGCTTCGCGGTAGCAAGCCAAAGGGCGGCACAGCGGGCAAGGTAGTACCGTCATGATAGCCCTGGCTTGTCGCAAGGGACCTCTCAAATCAAAAGCGCAGCCGGTGGGCTGCTTTCGACTTCCGGACGGTGGTGGGATGCGTCCACATCATCAATTTGACTTCGGCGGCGGCGCCTTGCTCACCCCTCCCTTCCTGAATCCCCGATCCCCAGCCATGAACGCCTCCAGCATGTGCGGGATTAGCGTCACGGCATCAACTGCCTCGCCATACGCCTGCGCGTGTACTGCGGCGTACCGGCCGGATCGGCCCCGACCAGGTTGTCGAGCGTGAGCGAAGACGCGTCGGGCAGGATGATCCGATTCCACACCACCTGCACGCGGCTCTGCCCGTAGCTCACCTGGCTGTTGTAGCGGCCCAGAATGCGCGAACCCTGCGGGATCAGCAAAAAGCGCACGGTAACCGTGTCATAGACCGGCTCCGTTACCGTGGCGATCACATCGCCCGGCAAATCCGACTTGATGTCCGTCACCAGTGCCCCGGCGATGACTGTCCCGGCCATCACCTGATACGGCGAAGCAGGCATTTGCAGATTGCCGGAATTACGGGTTTCCGCAGTTCCGGCTTTCTGGAACGCCTCTTTCTGGTCTTGCCGGTTCTGCACCGCCGTCGGGTCGGTAGGCTGCGCCGCCGTCGAGGCCGGTCCGGCCGCCATCGGGTCGAACGCCGCATTGGCGGCGAAGCCCGGCGCGGCAGCGGAGGCCTGCGACTGCGCCACCGGCGCGGTCTTCTGCGTGCCAGAGCGGAAGAACACCGATGATGCCGCGGCCGCTTCGGCTTACTTGCGCAGCGCGTCGTTCGGGTCGTTGCCAGGGGCCGCGTAGGCGGCCGTCAGCGGCTGCTGCGACTTCGTAGCCTCGGCCACTTGATCGCAGACTTTGACGTGATTTCCACTCGAACTGGTGCCCGTAGGTTTTTGCCGACGGATCAATGTTCAACCGTATTACGGGTAGCATTTAAGCAAACGAAAATTCAATTTATAGTTGGCGGATACACTAGAATCGTCTTCGGTTACGAATCCGCCCGGAGCAGACGCGCGCAATCCACTGTGACGCAGAAATTATAGTTATAAGAATATGAGATAAAGACATGGAAAGCGACCGGAAAATTTCTTATGCTGCTCAATTTCACACCTCCCTAAAAGCGATAATACGTGGTGTAGAAGATATTCGTATTCCTACCTCACTGGATTGGCCTGCTGCGAAACTAAGCCTTGCAGACAACGATGGACGGTGGAAGTTTTCTGCAGTTTTGGTGGCGATCGTGGCACGGAATGAGCCATCTATTCTGCTTACACGGCGTTCGTCGGGGCTAAGTGAGTATTCGTCGCATGTCAGTTTCCCAGGTGGACGGCCGGAGGAGTCCGACGGCAATGTTGGCATGACGGCTCTGCGCGAAGCTTTCGAAGAAATCCGCCTTGAGCCCGGTGCGGTCCAACTCGTCGGGTGTTTGCCAATTCACAAAACAAGAAAGCGCAATCACGCTGTTTTTCCTGTTGTCGGCATAGTGACGGATAAAGCCGCCTGGGAGGCATCGCCTGCGGAAGTCGCAGAGATATTCGAGATCCCGTTCACAACGCTACTGAACCCGGAGCTTCCAAGGCAATACACCGATGGAGAGCGCACGGGCTCTTGGTACTGGGCAGATCAAGAGCATGACATTTGGGGAGTGACCGCGGTCATACTCAAATCACTTGCAGGATTAGCCCATCCTTCCATTTCCGGCGCGGATCTGCGTCAGGACCGAACTCACCGAACCATCCTTCGATAGGCTAAGCCGCTTCATGACAACTACAGCCGAAGCCAATGAAGAAGGATTCGAAATACCGCGGCGTTATTTTGCAGCGGCCGCGATTCTGATCGGCGTGCTAATGTCGTCCCTGGATAGCTCTATTGTCAATATTGCGCTGCCGACCATCGCAGCCGATCTTGAGGTCAGTTCAGCCTCTGTCATCTGGGTCGCGAATGGGTACCAGGTAGCCAGTGCCGCGACCATGCTTATCTGTGCATCTCTCGGCTCAAGAATCGGTGAAAGACGCTTTTACACTATAGGGCTGGTGTTGTTTACGCTTGCATCACTTGGTTGCGCACTGGCCTCCACTTTCACTGCTTTGGTGACGATGCGAGTCATCCAGGGGCTCAGCTATGCTGTGCTGATTAGCGTCGGTTATGGCCTCTACCGCGTGATCTTCCCAGCAAGTTCTTTGGGGACGGTTTTTGGCCTGAATGCGCTCACATTTGCTGTAGGAACTGCCCTTGGCCCAGCATTGGGCGGGCTGATCGTCTCTTACGCATCGTGGCCGTGGTTGTTCTACATCAATATCCCTTTTGGGATAGCGGCTATCGCATTTTCAGTCGTGTCCTTGGGAGAGGACACGCACAAGGCGCATGGCTTTGACGTGTTCGGTGCGGTGACCTCCGCTGCGGCGCTTGGTCTCTTTGTGCTCGCCGTCGACCAAATAGGACGATGGGGCAATTACACCGTTCTCCTGCTCGTTGTCGTATCGGTGGTGCTGATGTATTTATTTGGCATCGGTCAAACCAGGGCCAAGAATCCACTTTTACCCTTGGATATTTTTAGATCCCGCCGGTACACATTCGCAGTACTGACATCTATCACGATGTTTATTTCACAGGGAATGGCGCTGGTTGCACTGCCTTTCGTCCTGCAGCACACATATGCCTACAGCGTCCTGGATTCCGCGTTCATATTTACGCCTTGGCCAATGACGGTGGCACTGTGCGCCCCGCTTGCCGGGAGATTGACGAATCGTTTTAATGCGACTCACGTATCGAGCATCGGCGTATTGATTTTTTGTCTGGGAATGGGGTCTCTCGTCTTTTTGTCGGAAAATCCGACTGCTGGAGACTTCCTATGGCGCGTCGCGCTATGCGGTATGGGATACGGTTTTTTCCTCCCTCCAAATAACAAGGAAATGTTCGAAAACACGGCAAAAAACAGAACTGCCACTGCTTCGGGCGTGCTCTCGACGGCGAGAACGACAGGCCAATCCATTGGGGCTGCTCTGGTCGCGGTGGTGATTGCACTTATGGGCGGATTGAGCGGAAGTGCCGAGGGGCAATTCTCGGTATATGTATTTTCTTTGGCCTGCGCCATATCTGCGCTCTCATTGCTCGCCAGCATGGCGCGCATTTACAACGGCATGACCAAGATTTAGCGCACTTCTAAATTGACAGGATCAGAACTTCGGTGGCGTCTCGGAACGCGTATAAGGCACCTTGCCGTCACCGAAGAAGCGCCGGTTCGTGGCCTCGGCAGCTCGATTGCGCAGCACGTCGCCAAGCATGGCGCGATCGGTCTTGCATTGCTGGCGCACCTCTTTCAACCACGCCGGATTGGTAGCGAGATGACGTAGTCGCCCCTGCAAAACCCGTTCGGGATGACACGAACTCCCGGTTTTGGTATCTGGACGGGATGTTTTCTGGAGTTCGCAGCCCGATGTCTAGGCCCGATTTCTTCCGTTCCCGGCTCGATGCGATGGTCGACGTTCGTCCCCGAGTCTCTGCTCAAAACTTACAAGCGCTCCTTGAAGTTAGGGGATTGCGGTCTCGTGACCTCAGGCTTGTCCCGTCGTCTGAATCCTCGATCCCCCGCCATGAACGCCTCCAGCATATGCGGGATCAGTGTCACGGCATCGACCGCCTCGCCATACGCCTGCGCGTGTACTGCGGCGTAGCGGTCGAGGTCAGCTTTCAAGCCGATCGGGCATGAGAATGTGACCTTGGTACTCTCGGTCTTGGGCAGCGGGCCGAGCCGCAGCTTGCGCGTCGTCATCGTCAAGTCCCCTTGTTGAAGAACAACGGCTGGTAGGGCAGCAGCACCAAGTCGCGGTTGGCGATGATGCGAACCGGCAGGCCCGGCCGCTCGGTCAGCGTCGGCTGGATGTTCATGTTGCGACGGGTCATCTCCTGCCCGACCTGATTGATGCTGTCCTGCGCGCTATCGCGCCCGGCAATGATGATGCGGTCGCCATCCTGGCGGTTCTCCGGCGCGGCCAGCTCGGCACCGACGCCCAGTAGCGTGGTCAACGCGGCGCCAGCGAAGATGCGGCCCCAGTGGTAGTCCACGTCGTCTTCCAGTCCGGCATAGCCGGCCGGGTCGGCTCCGACCAGGTTGTCGAGCGTGAGTGAAGACGTGTCGGGCAGGATGATCCGGTTCCACACCACCTGCACGCGGCTCTGCCCGTAGCTGACCTGGCTGGTGTAGCGGCCCAGGATGCGCGAACCCTGCGGGATCAGCAGAAAGCGCCCAGTCGCTGTGTCATAGACCGGCTCCGTCACCGTGGCGATCACATCGCCTGGCAAATCCGACTTGATGCCCGTCACCAGCGCCCCGGCGATAACCGTCCCGGCCATCACCTGATACGGCGAGGCCGGCATTTGCAGATTGCCGGAATTACGGGTTTCCGCAGTTCCGGCTTTCTGGAACGCCTCTTTCTGGTCTTGCCGGTTCTGTACCGCCGTCGGGCTGGCAGGTTGCGCCGCCGTGGAGGCCGGCCCGGCCGCCATCGGGTCGAACGCCGCATTGGCGGCGAAGCCCGGCGCGGCGACGGCCTGCGACTGCGCCACCGGCGCGGCCTTCTGCGTGCCAGAGCGGAAGAACACGGACGATGCCGCGGCCGCTTCGGCTTCCTTGCGTAGCGCATCGTTGGGGTCGTGGCCGGGTGCCGCATAGGCGGCCGTCACCGGCTGCTGCGACTTGACGATGGCCGGGCCAAGATCGCCCGGCAGCGGCGGCCCCAGCTCGGGCACCTTGGGCGGCAGCTTGGAGTAGTCCGCCGGCAGCGCATCCAGTCCTTCGGACTTGGAGACGCGATCGACGTTGTAAAGCTCGGTCTGCTCGCTGGCCCCGCGCCGCTGCGGTTGCAGCGACCACATCAGCGCGCCGAGTACGGCGACCGACAGGCCGCCGGCGAGGATGGCCAGCGTGCGCCGGTTCAGGCGCGTGACCGGGCGCGGCTGGGCGCGCAGCGCCACCGCCTCGAGCGCGATCTTGCCCGCCGCCTGCGGCGCGGCGAGGTCGGGAGTGTCGTCCTGGCTCATTGTCAGTTCCTCCGCGCCACGCCGTCAGTGCGCTCGATCCGCACCACGTCACCACCATCGCCGCCCAGGCGCAGTTCGGCCGCGCCAAAGAGGCGATCCACGATGTAGTACGGCGAACGGAAACGGTAGTTGACGAGCTGGCCGTCACCCTGCGCGCCGATGACGAACAGCGGCGGCAGTTCGCCCTGGGCGATACCCGGCGGAAACTGGATATAGACCTTCTCGCCATCATCGAAGGCCCGCTGCGGCTTCCACGGCGGATTGCTGCCGCTGATCGCGTAGCGGAAGCGGATCTTCTCCAGCGCCAGGCCGGTATCGACCGGCGCGGCGGCGCTGGCCGCCTGCGACTGGCGCTCCAAGGCCAGCATCCGGTCTTTCGGGTAGTCCCAGGACACCGAGGCCATCCATGCCTTCTCGGTCGAGGTCAGTTCCAGCAGGTACGTCCGGCGGCTGGTGGTGATGACCAGATTGGTTTTCAGGCCCGAGCGAGTGGGCTTGACCAGCACGTTGACGCGCAGCGCCTCGCCGCTGCCGCTGGACGTGTCGCCGACGATCCAGCGCACGGTATCGCCAGCGGCGACAGTCACCAGTTCCTCGCCGGGCTGGAGCGAAACCACGGTGACGCGCCCCGGCGCGGCATAGACTTGATACAACGCGCCGTCGCTGTACGGCCACACCTGAATCGCGTTGACGTAGCCCTCGCGGGTCGGCGCGATACGCGCCTCGGCATTGGCGCGCGAGACGCGCACCTTCTCGTCGGCCGGCTCCGGCACGGTCACTGCCTCGTCCAGCTCCGGCAGCGGCTTCAACTGCGCCGGCAGCGCCAGCGGCTCGGGCACGGCGACGACTTCGACCGGCTTGGGCGGCTCGGGTAGCGGCTGCGCCTGCACCGGCTCATCGAGCGAGGTGGACGGCGGTGGATTTCCCTGCGAGGCGCAGCCCAGCAATGACGACGTGGTGGCCGCGAACACCAGCACGAAAGCGTAAAAGCGGAAAGGCAGGTTCATGGCTTGGCTCCTTCGGAGGAATCCAGTTCGCGGCTCCACGACAGGCCATTGACGTAGATCCCCAGTGGGTTCTTGCGCAGGCGCTGTTCGGTGCGCGGGGTTTGCAGGACAGTGGAAAGCACGGCGTTCCAGCGTTCGGTGCCAGCGGGCGCGCCATTGACGAACCGCTGCTCCGTCCAGCGGACGTTGAACGAGGCATCGCTGGCGCGCGTGACGCTGGTGATCTGCACCGTCACCGACTCGCTGCCGACGCGGGCGAACGGATCGTTCTTGCTGGCGTAGTCGTTGAGCACGGCCGCGCCGCGGTCGGTGGTGTAGTCGTAGGCATCGAGCCAGTTCTGCCGCACCACGATGGGGTCAATCGACAGCGAGCGCACCAGCGTCACGAAGCGCGCCAGGTGATGCGCGATCTGCGCATCGGCAGGCCGGTACGGCGTGGCCGCTTCACCCACGGCGCGCACCTGGCCGGACTGATCGACTTCGATGACGTAGGGCGTCACGATGGACTGCGCCGAGCGCCACACCAGGCCGCCGGCCATCAGTAAAGCCAGCACCAGGCAGCCGAAGGCCATCAGCCGCCAATTCTTCGCCTGCACGCGGGCCGAGCCGATACGCTCGTCCCACACCTGCGCGGCGGCTTGATACGGGGTGGCAGGCTGCGGCGTATCGGCATAGCGCACCTGCGGTCGTTTGAATCGCATGGTCAGTTCTCCTTGTGAATCGCTTTAGTCGTCGGAGCCGCGCAGGCTCGGGCCTTGCCCGGAGCCGCCGCCATCGCCGCCGCGCAGCGTGTGTGCGGCAGTGGTCGCGGCATGGGTGATCTGCTGGCGGCGGTGCATCCGCTTGGCCCAGGCAGGCTGCTCTTGCTTCTGCGAGTTGGCGGCGCTGTTTGCGGCTTCGCCTGCGGCCGCCTGGCCGGAGCCAGCCGCACCGGGCGCAGCGCCGCTACCGGCCTCTGTGCCGTTCCATCCAGCTCGGAAAGAGCTGGTCATCTTCTGCGCAGCGCCGGACGCGCCGGATGCGGCGCTGCGCCCGGCAGCCTGCGCGCCGCTCTTGGCGACATTGCCCAAGCCGGCCATCGCGCCCTTGGCCCCTCCGCCCGCAGCGGCGGAACCGGCCTGGAACGCCGAGCGTGCGCTACCGGCCGCCGAGGTGGCGGCACGCGCACCGACGCCGGCCAGCTTCGCGGCTGCCGGCGCCATGCGTGCCCCGGCCACGACCGCACCGCCCACGCCCGTCGCGGCAGCACCAATGGCAACGGCCGTGCCGGTGGCGCCAATGGCAGCACCGGCCATCGCGCCTGCGCCAAGCTGCGGCGCACCGGACACCAGGCCGGTTGCGATGCCCGGCCCATAGATGCCCAGCGCCAGCAGCGCAAGCGAGGCCAGCATCACGACAAGGGCGTGGTCGATGGAGGGTTCGGCGGGGTGAACCTGGAACTCCGCGAATAGGCCCGAACCGATGCCGACGATGACGGCCAGCACCAAGACCTTGATGCCCGACGACACCACATTGCCGAGCACTTTTTCCGCGAGAAACGAGGTCTTGTTCCAGAGCGCGAACGGCACCAGCACGAAGCCGGCGAGCGTGGTCAGCTTGAACTCGATCAGCGTGATGAAAAGCTGGATCGCCAGCACGAAGAAACACAGGATGACGGTGAGCCAGGCGATAAACATCACCACGATGGGGTCGATGTTCACGAAGACTTCGGGGAAGCCCGCCATGCCGCCGATCTGGTCGAGGATCGGCGCGCCGGCGTCGATGCCGGTCTTGGCCAGACGCCCCGGTTGCAGGAAGTTCTCCATCGTCATGGTCGAGCCGGTGGCCGTCAGGCCCAGCCCGGCGAACGAGCGGAAGACGATGCCGGCCAGCCAGTTGAAGTTGCCGATGATGTAGCCGAAGGCACCGACGTAGAGCACCTTGCGCAGCAGCTTGGCGATCACGTCCTCGCCCTGGCCGGTGGCGTGGCTCATGGCCCAATACAAGCCGGCGATGGTCATGTCGATGACGATCAGCGTGGCGGTCAGGAACGCCACTTCACCTTGCAGCAGACCGAAACCCGAGTCGATGTAGCGCGAGAACGTATCGAGGAAGCGGTCGATGATGGTCACGTCGTTCATGGCGTGTCCTCTCCAATGGGTTCATCGAAGCTCGCCGGAATCGGCGGCAGCTCGGCCAGCGTCCGGTATTCATCCGGCCCGGCTTGGCCGGAGAAGAAGCGCCGCCGGAAGGCTTCGGCGGCGGCGCGGCAGTCGTCTTCGTCCACGGCCTGCCGGTCGGCCGCGCACTGCGCACGCAACGCCTTGAGCCGCACAGGGTCTGCGGTCAACGCGTCGGCCAGACTCTCGGCCGACTGCTGGCCGCAAGCGGCAAGCAGCACGGCCAGCAGCGAAACCGACAAGACAGGAGCGCATCGCATGGCCGCCTCCGTCAGTTGTTGTAGAAATTGATGGACTGCGGCGTGTACGGCGTGCCGGTGCCCATGAAGCGCCGGCGCACTTCGCGGGCGCGCTCGGTGGCCGCCGCCTGCCGCGCCAGTTCCAGCGACGCCGCGCGGTCTTGCGTGATCTGGAGCTGCTGGGACTGGATGGACTGCTTGGCCTGCAAGGCAAGAAGCTGGTTGGTCGCCTGCTGCGCCTGCAAGGCGCCGGTGGCCGATTGGCTCTGGCTCACGAGGTCGGCCAGCGCACTTTCGTCTTGGGCCAGGTTCTGCGACACCTGCGCCTGCATCCGCATCGCGGTATGCAAACCATCGAGCGTGTTCTTCCAGCGTTCGCGGGCGTCTTGCGCCATGCGGTCGCCGCTGATGGTCGCGGCGTACTGCTCCGGGTACAGACGGGCGAACGTGGCATCCATGCTCTGCACGTCGTAGGCCAGTCCCTGCGCCTCGGCGATCAAGCGTTCGGTGGTGGCGAGCGTGGAGCGCAGGCGGTTGACGATGTTGAAATCGAGGCTCGTCAGATTGCGGGCCTGGTTTATCAACATCTGCGCCTCGTTTTGCAGTTGATTGATCTGGTTGTTGATCTGCTCCATCGTGCGGATGGCCGTCAGCGTGTTCTGCACAAGGTTGGCGGGGTCGATGAACGTGAGCGCTGACGCGGGCTGCGCGGTCAGCAGCGTCACCGACAGCACGGCAGTCAGGGATACGGAAAGAGCACGGGTCTTCATGGCGAAACCTCCAGTGGTTGAGAAGCGTGGAAAGAAGTCGCCGCCGGTGAAGACGGCAGCAAGTCGGCGGCCCAGTCGAGGCCGCGATGGCGTAGCCACGCGCCGGCCTGCGTCAGTACGCGGTCAATGTCGCGTTGGTCTTGCGGTGTGGACGCGCCCGCGAAGGCGAGCGCGGCCGGCCCCAGGTCGAGGTCGAACAGGCGATTGCCGAGACGCGATTGGTAGTAGTAGTCGCGCTTGGGCTGGGCGGTGGCGACGATCTCGATCTGCCGGCTGTTGAGGCCGAAGCCCTCGTAGATCGTGCGAATCTGCGGTTCGGTCGCCTGCGGGTTGGGTAAGAAAATCCGACTCGGGCAGCTCTCGATGATCGCGGGCGCAATGCTCGAATCCTTGATGTCGGCGAGCGACTGCGTGGCGAAGATCACCGACACGTTTTTCTTGCGCAGCGTCTTCAACCATTGGCGAATGCGCGCGGCGAAAGACGGCTCATCGAGGAACAGCCACGCCTCATCCAGAATCAGCAGCGTCGGCGCACCGTCGAAACGCTCATCGAAGCGGGCGAACAGGTAGCGCAGCACCGCCTGCACGGCGGCGGGGCTGTGCATCAGTTCTTCCATCTCGAAGCCCTGCACGTCACCGAAGCCGAGACGATCGGTGTCCGCGTCCAGCAGCTTGCCGTGCGCGCCACCGAGCACATAGGGCGCGAGTGCCTGCCGTAGCGCGTTCGATTGCAGCAGCACCGAGAACCCGGTCAACGTGCGCTGCTCAACGGGCGCCCCGGCCAAGCTGCCCAGCGCCGACCAGATGACCGCCTTCTCGTCCGGGCCGACCGTCACGCCCTCATGCAGCAGGCGGCCTTCCACCCATTCCCCCGCCCAGGAGCGATAGCTTTCCCGGTCGATGCGCGCGAGCGGCTGGAAGGCAATGCCGCCATCGGCACCCAGGTCGTAGTGCTCGCCGCCCAGGCCCAGGATGGTGGCGCGCATCGAGCGGCCCATATCGAAGGCGAACACGCGCGAGCCGCGATAGCGGCGGAATTGCTGCACCAGAATCGCAAGCAACACCGACTTGCCCATGCCGGTCGGGCCGGCGACCAGCGTGTGGCCTACGTCGCCGATGTGCGTCACCAGCCGGAACGGTGTGGCGCCATCGGTGCGGGTAACGATCAACGGCGGACCGTCCAGGTGGTCGTTCTTCTCCGGTCCGGCCCATACGGCGGACAGCGGCATCATGTGCGCCAGGTTCAGCGTCGAGACGATGGGCTGGCGCACGTTGGCGTAAGCGTTGCCGGGGATGGACGACAGCCACGCATCCACGGCGTTGAGGGTTTCGGGGATGGTCACGAAACCCCGGCCCTGGATGACGCGCTCCACCATGCGCAGCTTCTCGTCGGCCGCGGCCGGATCGGCATCGAGCACCGTCACCGTGGCAGTGAAGTGGCCGAAGGCGACTTGATCGCCGCCCAGCTCCTGCATGGCGGCATCCGCGTCGGCCGCCTTGTTGCTGGCATCGGTATCCACCAGAGGCGATTCCTGCTGGAAGATGGTTTCGCGCAGCAGCGCCACCACGTTCTTGCGTTTGGCGAACCATTGGCGGCGCAGGCGGCCGAGTTCCTTTTCCGCTTCGGCTTTGTCCAGGCAGAGAAAGCGCGTGCTCCGGCGGTAGGCGAAGCCCAGGCGGTTGAGGTCGTCCAGCAGGCCCGGCCAGGTCGAGGTCGGAAAGCCGCGCACCGACACCACGCGCAGGTGCTGGTCGCCCAGCGTCGGCGCAAGGCCGCCGACCAGCGCGGAGTCGGTCAGCAGCGTGTCGATGTGGAACGGCACTTCGGGCACGCTCACGCGGTAGCGCCGCGTGGACACTGTGGAGTGCAGGTAGGTCAGCGTCTCGGCGTCATCGAGCCAGGCGATTTCCGGCATCACACCATCGAGCAAGTCGAAGACACGATCGGTTTCCGCCACGAAGGCATCGAGCCGGCCGCGCCAGTCCACGCCGTCGCCCGGCGAGTTCTCGTAGAGCAGCTTGGCCGCGCGAGCGCGGGATTCCTCCGGTGGCAGGTAAGCCAGTGTCAGGTGATAGCCGCTTTCGAAGTGATGCCCCGATTCCTCGAAGGCCGCGCGGCGTTCCTCGTCCACGAGCCAGGACAGCGGTTCGGGAAAGTCGGAGTGTGGGTAGTCCGCTGCCGACCGGCGGTCGGCCTCGATGAACAAGGCCCAGCCCGAACCCAGCCGGCGCAGCGCGTTGTTGAGCCGCGCCGATGTGGCGATCAACTCGCCGTGCGTGGCACTGTCCAGGTCGGGCCCGCGAAAGCGCGCCGTGCGCTGGAAACTGCCGTCCTTGTTCAAGACGACACCCGACGCGATCAGGCCGGCCCAGGGCAGCCAGTCGGCCAGCAGCGCCGGGCGCTGGCGGTATTCGGCAAGGTTCAGCATGGCGGCATCCCCTCACACGTCCAGCAGCGGTTTGTGCTTGATGTGCCGGGCGAAGACCTGCATGAACTGCGGATCGACGCGCGCACCCCACACCGCCAGCGAATGGCCGACGATCCAGAGCACCGCACCGGGAATCCACAGTTGCAGGCCCAGCCCAACAGCGGCGGCCAGCGTGCCGTTGGCAATCGCCACGGTGCGCGGCGCACCGCCCAGCAGGATCGGCTCGGTCAGCGAGCGATGCAGCGGCACTTCAAAGCCCGGAAGATCGGTGGCCGTGCTCATACGACGGCCCCGCCGGAGAACGAGAAGAACGACAGGAAGAACGAGGACGCGGCGAACGCGATGGACAGGCCGAAGACGATCTGGATCAGCTTGCGGAAGCCGCCGCTGGTATCGCCGAAGGCCAGCGCCAGGCCGGTGGAAATGATGATGATGACCGCGACGATGCGTGCCACCGGCCCCTGGATGGATTCGAGGATCGAGGTCAGCGGGCCTTCCCAGGGCATCGAGGAACCGGAGGCTTTCGCCGTGCCGGCCGTCATCAGCATGATGGCGGCCAGCAGCAGGCCGTGCTGCGCCGGCGCGGCCAGGCGCCGCAGGCGCGCGAAGGCCGAAGCCGGATCAACGGAAATGCGGAAAGCATGGATATGCATCTGCGTCATGGCAGTTCTCCAGAGGGTTCAGGGGACGGGGAAGAAACTGGCGGCAGCTCGGGAAACGGTGTTTCCAGCGCATCCGCCATGCGATAGCCCACGCCGTCGAAGCCGACGACGCGGGCGATGCTTTCGACGTGGCGCTTGCGGCCACGCCCGGCGATGTGGATGACGACGTTGATGGCCTCGGCGATCAAAGCGCGCGGCAGATTCACCGCCACTTCAAGAATCAGTTGCTCCAGGCGCAGCAATGCACCGAGTGCGGAACCCGCATGGATGGTGGCGATGCCACCCGGATGGCCTGTGCCCCACACCTTCACCAAGTCCAGGGCTTCGCCGCCGCGCACCTCGCCGACGATCACGCGATCAGGGCGCAGACGCATCGTGGCGCGCACCAGCTCCTGCATCGACACGACGCCGGCGCGCGTGCGCAGCGGCACATGGTCGCGGGCGGCGCATTGCAGCTCGATGGTGTCTTCGAGCACGAGCACGCGATCACCAGTAGCGGCGATCTCTGCAAGCAAGGCGTTGGCCAGCGTGGTCTTGCCGGTACTGGTGCCGCCGGCGATCAGGATGTTCTGCCGCTCGCGCGCGGCGCGGCGCAGGAAGTCCGCCTGCCCAGCGGTCAGGATGCCGTCGGCCACATAGCGATCCAGGCCGATGATGCTCACGGCCCGCTTGCGCAGCGCGAAGGCTGGCCCCGGTGCGGCGGGCGGCAAGATGCCCTCGAAACGCTCGCCCGTCTCGGGCAATTCGGCGGTCAAGAGCGGCTGGCCGCGATGCACTTCCGCGCCGACGTGGGCGGCGACAAGGCGGATGATGCGTTCGCCGTCGGCTTCGGGCAGTTCGACGCCCAACGGCGCACGGCCCATTGAGAGCCGATCGACCCATAGGGTGCGATCAGGGTTGAGCATGATTTCCACTACGTCCGGGTCTTCCAGCGCGGCGGCGATCAACGGCCCCATTGCCGTGCGCAGCATCTGGATGCGGCGATCCTGTGAAGTAGTGGCCGACGAGCGTGGTTCGGGCGGGATCTGTGGAACGGCGCTCATGAGGCACGCTCCGCAGCACGTTCATGGGCTTCGGCCAGCGCCGCCGCGTCATCCATGCGTGCGGTGTCCGGGTGCAGTTCCTCCACCACGTCGCGCACGAGACTGCGGCCGCGCAGCAGGTGCCTGCCGAGCTGTTCGATGAACTGCTCGAAACGTGCCTTGCCCTGCGCGCGGGCCGCGTCCTGATGCGCCTCGGGCACCGGCGTGCTGACGGTCAGGAAGTAGCGGATGAACAGCGCCAGCGTTTCGATCTGGATGTTCTGGTCGCGCTCCAGTCGTTCGGCCTGCCGCGACAGGCGATCCAGTCGCTTGGCGATGGCGGCCTCGCGCTGGTCGCCCGCGTCCGGCGACAGCCAGGACGCCAGCGCTGCCGCGACGATGGACGACTTGGACACGCCTTTCTTGGCGGCGAGTTCTTCCAGACGCTTGGCGTGCTCGTGCTGGATGAACAGGTTGAGGCGGTATTGGCTCATAGGTCGATTCCGTCGTTAGGGTCGAGAGAGGCCAGCCGGGCCGTGCGCTGCATGGCCGGATCGAGCTGGCCGGGAAGCGGCAGCGGCAGGTCGTAGTCGTCATCGAGCAGCGCGAGGTCATCGGGCGCACCCAGCTCGGGGTCGTACGCGACGGATTCGGAGAGTTCGGGTTGGCGGCGCGGGCCGCCGTCGTCGGTGCCGCCCGGCTCATCGGCGGATGCCGTGACTGATGCGGCGAGGACGGCCGGAATCGCCAGGCCGCTCCAGTCGTCGGCGCGGGCCGGTGGCACGTCGGCGTACTGCCCAGTCGCAAGCGCGGGCGGTGGCAGCACGCGCTGCTTGAAATTGGCGTCGGCGTAGTAGCGCAGCTTCTTGGCCTTGATCGGCGCGACGCTGGACACCATCACCACCGATTCATCGGGCGGGAGTTGCATCACTTCGCCCGGCGTCAGCAGCGGCCGAGCCGTTTCCTGCCGCGACACCATCAGATGCCCGAGCCACGGCGCGAGCCGGTGACCGGCATAGTTGCGCTGCGCGCGCAGTTCGGTGGCGGTGCCCAACGTCTCGGAGATCCGTTTGGCCGTGCGCTCGTCGTTGGTAGCGAACGTCACCCGGACATGGCAGTTGTCCAGAATCGAATGGTTCTGGCCGTAGGCTTTGTCGATCTGGTTGAGCGACTGCGCGATGAGGAAACTGCGGATGCCGTAGCCGGCCATGAAGGCAAGCGCCGTCTCGAAGAAGTCGAGCCGGCCCAGCGCCGGAAACTCATCGAGCATCAGCAACAGCTTGTGGCGGCGTTCGATGCCATCGCTGCCATCGAGCGATTCGGTGAGGCGTCGCCCGATCTGGTTCAAGATGAGCCGGATCAACGGCTTGGTGCGGCTGATGTCCGAAGGTGGCACCATCAGGTACAGCGAAACGGGATGCTCGGACGCAATCAGGTCGGCGATGCGCCAGTCGCAGCGCGACGTGACCTCGGCCACAGTGGGGTCGCGGTACAAGCCCAAGAAGCTCATCGCGGTGGAGAGCACGCCCGACCGCTCGTTGTCCGACTTGTTGAGCACTTCACGCGCGGCGGACGCGACAACAGGATGCGGCGCGTCACCGAGATGGCGCGTGGTCATCATCCGGTGCAGCGTCAGCTCGAACGGGCAAGCTGGGTCGGAGAGGAAGTTGGCGACGCCGCGCAGCGTCTTGTCCTCGCCCGCATACAGCACATGCAGGATGGCGCCGACCAGCAGCGCATGGCTGGTCTTCTCCCAATGATTGCGCTTCTCCAACGCACCTTCGGGGTCAACGAGAATGTCCGCGATGTTCTGCACGTCGCGCACTTCATGCGCTCCGCGCCTCACTTCCAGCAGCGGGTTGTATGCGGCTGACTTCGCATCGGTGGGGTTGAACAGCAGACAATGCGAGAAGCGCGAACGCCAGCCGGCGGTGATCTGCCAGTTCTCGCCCTTGATGTCGTGGATCACTGCCGATGCAGGCCAGGACAGCAAAGTCGGCACAACCAGGCCCACGCCTTTGCCAGAGCGCGTGGGCGCGAAGGTCAGGACGTGTTCCGGGCCTTCATGGCGCAGGTACTGTTCGTCATGCAGGCCGAGAAAGACGCCGGCCGACTGCATCAGCCCGGCCTTGCGAATGTCGGCGGTGTTGGCCCAACGCGCCGAGCCATAGGTCGTGACCAGACGAGATTGCCGCGAGCGCCACACTGACATGGCGATGGCAACCACTACGGCGACCAAGCCGCTGCCGCCCGCAATGGCGCCGCCTATGTCGAAAACGTGCGGCGCGTAGGCATCGAAGAAGAACCACCACTCGAACAGCCGCCACGGGTGATATACCGGCGTACCGAAGAAATCGAACCAGGGCGAGCCAAGGCGTAGTTGGTAGGCCAGAGCGGCGGCTGTCCATTGCGTTGCACTCCACACACCCGCGATCACGATGCTGAAAACAATCGCGATCTGCCCGAATAGCACACCCTGAGCTTGCATTGACTGGCCTCCGATTTCCTCTGCGCTGATTCCTCGTTCACACGCAGCACAAGGACGTGCCGCATGACGCGACGATCGGTGCCGAGTCGGTGCCGGTCAAAGACCGTTATCGGGAGAAAGCTCTAGAAAAAAGAAAGAATTCGCGCAGCGTCGAGCCAAAGAAAAACGCCGCAAGCGAAGGCGCATTGCGGCGTGTATGGCGAGAAAACAGAATATTTTTGGGAATCGCCCGCAATCAGAACTTGGGCGGTTCTTTCGGCGGTGTGTATGGGGTCTTGCCATCGCCATAGAACCGCTTGCGCGTGGCTTCAGCGACTCGATTGCACAACACGTCGCCCAGCCTGGCGCGATCGGTCTTGCACTGCTGGCGCAGTTCTTTCAGGCGCTCGGGATTGGATACCAGTTCCGCAATGGTCGGCACGTCTTTCTGTTGCTGCGTTTCGGATGGACCGCAGGCCGTCAGCGCTACGGCCAGCAGAAACGGGATGGTCTTCTTCATGGCTTGGGTTCCTCCGCACTATCGGGATGACCGCCCGACGCCGGCCTGTTGGCTTCGGGAGATTCGATGGCCTGCACCCGTTCGATGAAGTGCGCCAGCGTCTCCGACGGCTCGCCTATCGGACGCAGCAAATAGGTAGTGAGCAGCGGCGAACGTCCCGCCAGAGGCCGGGCCACCACGCCCGACTCCCGGCTGGCGGCGATGTGGGCCGCGCCAGTGAAACCGAGAGCGAAACCCGCTGATACCAGCGCCATCATCAGGTCGCATGAGGCCACCCGCTCGGCCACCAGTGGCTCCATGTCCACTTGGCGCAACACGCGCTCGATTTGCCGTGCATGGCCCTCACACACCTGCGGGTCGCACAGTACCAGCGGAAAGCGCAGCACTTCCTCCAGTGGAATCCGCTTGTACTTGAGCAAGTCATGCCGTGCTGGCACCGCCACCATCAATAGATCGCTCCAAACCGCTTCTACCACGATGCCATCGCCGACCTCATCAGACTGGGCGAAGCCCACGTCGTAAAGGTCGTCGTGCAGCCCCTTGATCTGCTGCGACAGCGGCACCTCGAATAACCGGATCTCGACTTCCGGCTCCTCCTGCCGACACAGCGCCAGCAAGGCCGGCAGGCGCGATGGCGTGATTCCGTCAGACAATGCAACGCGCAACTGGCGGTGAAAGCCTTTGGCGGCTGCCTTCACGCTGTCGCGGGCCTGCTGCAGGGCGGCGAAGACACGGGGGACGTGCTCCAGAAAGAGTGCGCCCGCGCGAGTCAGCCGTGTGCTGCGCGTGGTGCGGGCGAACAGCACTACGCCCAGTTCTTCTTCAAGTTCCTTGATGGCGCGCGACAGCGGCGATTGCTCGACGTGCAGTTTCTCCGCCGCACGGGCAAAGTGCAGTTCTTCGGCGACGGCCAGGAAGCAGCGAAGATGCCGAAGTTCCATATGTCAGTCCTTGGCGATTCCAGAGTGAAGCGCCGTCAGAAGATCGACCAACGCTTGCACATCCTCGTCACGGGTACGCCAGGACGACACGCTGATACGCATCGCGGGTCGCTCCTGCCAGAGCGTGCCACCGAACCACGCCTCGCCACTTGCCTGTACTGCCGCACACACCGCTAGCGTCTGCGCATCGGTTTTGCAGCGGAACAGCACCTGATTGAGCACTACCTGGTTGAGCACATTGAAGCCGGCCCGAGCCAGGCCATCACCGATGCGGCGTGCCTGTGCGCAGTGCCGCTCGACCAGTTCGGCAATGCCATCACGGCCCAGGCTGCGCAGCGCGGCCCACACCGGGATGCCGCGCGGTCGGCGCGAGAATTCAAGCGTGAGGTTCTTCTGCGCATACGCACTGGCGCTGGAATAGACCGCATCGCTGTTCATGGCCTCTGCCAGCGTCTGCGCATCGCGGCAGATGGTCATTGCGCAGTCGTAGGGCGTGTTCAGCCACTTGTGCGCATCAGTCGTCCAGCTATCGGCCAGTTCGATGCCTTGGGTCAGATGGGCTAGTGAGGACGCCCGCGCCCACAAACCAAAAGCGCCATCCACATGCACCCACGCTCCGGATTCTCTAGCAAGTGGAATGATTCCGGCGAACGGATCGAAGGCGCCGGTATTCACCTCGCCCGCTTGCAAGCAGAGGATGGTGCGATCATCCAGTCGTGGAAGCCGGGCAGCATCAACCCGGCCTTGAACATCGACCGGAGCATGGATGATCCGGTTCAGCCCAAAGCCTAGCACGCGCAATGCCTTCTTGACCGTGATATGGGCCAGCTCGGATACCACGACCCTGATTTCCGGCGCACCAAGCAGGCCATCGCGGTCGAAATCCCAGCCTTGCCGTGCCAGCAGGGTGCGCCGTGCAGCCACCAGTGCGGCTAGCGTGCAAGCCGTGGCGCTGGTGCCGAAGCCCACGGCGCTATCACCTGGCAGATCCAGTACATCAAGTACCCAGCGTGCGGCGACGCGCTCCAGCGTGGCCGATACCGGCGAATTGTCGAAGGTCGAGGCGCATTGATCCCACGCCAGCATCAGCCGCTCCACCGCCGCTGCGGCGGGCAATGCCGCACCGATCACGAAACCGAAGTAGCGTGGGCCGTTGGATGCCGTGGTGGCGGGTGATCCCACTTCGTCCAGCAGCGCCAGCGTGTCTTCGGCCGGCGGACCATGATCGGGCAGCGGCTCGTCAAAGGCCGCCAATGCGGCAATGGCTTCGTCCGACGGGAACACCCGGCGACGTTCATTCGCTTCGGTATAGCACCGACCGCGTGCATCTGCGTGGGCCAGCAGTTCCAGTTCATCCATTCCATACTCTCCCATTCGCGTTTCAAGCCTGAGTTGCCGCAGCGGGTATGCAGCTTTTCGTCATCCACCAGAACAGCAGCGCCAGCAGGCTGACCGTTGCGCCCAGCAAGCACACGCCCTGCCAGCCGGCGTGGGCATACGTGACGGTGGTACTGATCGCACCAAGCCCGCTTCCGACTGCGTAGAACAGCATGTAGAGGCCGACCAGCCGGCTATGCGCTTCGGGGCGGGTGCGGAAGATCAGGCTCTGGTTGGTGACGTGCAGCGCCTGTCCGCCCAGGTCGAGCAGCACGATGCCGATCACCAATGCCCAGAGCGACCATCCCATCAACGACAGCGGCCACCAGGCCAACAGCAGCAGCACAAGCGCCGCCGCGCTGGTGCGCTGGCCGTGCCCGCGATCGGCCCATTGCCCGGCACGCGCGGCGGCTAGCGCACCGACCACGCCGACCAGCCCGAAGGCGCCGATGACGGTGTGCGAGAAGCCATAGGGCGGCGCGCTCAACGGCAGCACCAGTGCGCTCCAGAAGATGTTGAACGCCGCGAACATCAGCAGCGCCAGAACGCCACGTACTTGCAGCACCTTTTCCTGACGCAGCAGCGTCAACATGGATGCGATCAGGCGCGGGTAGCCCATTGGGTTCGGGGCTGCGGGCAACGCCGGCAGCCGCCTCCATAGCGGTAGCGCGATCGCCAGCATCAGCACGGCGGCGCAGAAATAAACGCCCCGCCAACCCACCAGGTCACTGACGCCACCGGCGAACACTCGCGCTAGCAGTAGGCCGATGAACACACCGCTCTGCGCCGCGCCCACAACACGCCCTTGCTCATGGGGCGCGGCCGCACTGGCCGCATAAGCGATCAGCCCCTGCGTCATTGCCGTGCCCAGCAGGCCCACGGCAAGCATGCCCGCCAGCAGGGCCGGCGCGGACTGCGCCATGCCGACCGCCGCCAGTGCGGCCGCCAGCGCCAGAAGTTGCACGGCCATCAGGCGGCGGCGATCCACCCGGTCGCCCAGCGGCACCAGCAGCAGCAAGGCCAACGCGCAGCCGACCTGCGTGGCCGTGACCACGCCGCCGACAGCCGCATGGCTGATGCCAAAGTCCCGCGCCAATGCGTCCAACAAGGGCTGCGCGTAATAGACGTTCGCCACGCTCAACCCGCTGGCCGTGGCAAACAGCCACACCAGACTGCGCGGCAATGCTGTCGAAATGGAAGAAGCCTTCATTACCCGACACCCATCCAATCTAGTTGCAAAACAAAACTGATTGAATGCTAGGCCATGTAGTTTTAAAATGCAACCAAATACTTTCCCCTTGTTGGCCCGCCAGGAGATGCCATGCCGCCCCGCAAACCCGTGAATGAAGAACCTTGTCCCGTTGCGCGCTCCGTCGATCTGATCGGGGATCGCTGGTCGCTTCTCGTCGTACGCGATGCCTTCGATGGCATGCGCCGCTTCGGTGATTTCCAGCGCAGCCTGGGCGTAGCTCGGAACATCCTCTCCGACCGGCTGCACAAGCTTGTCGATGCCGGTATCCTTGAAACGCAGGCAGCCTCGGATGGCACCTCCTATCAGGAGTATGTGCTGACGGCCAAGGGGGGAAGTCTGTTCCCTATCGTGGTGGCATTGCGGCAATGGGGCGAACAGCATCTGTTCGAGCGTGGTGAACGCCACTCGGTGCTGATCGACAAGCGCACCGGAAAGCCGATTCCGCGCATGGTGCCGCAAGCCAAAGATGGCTCTGTGCTGCTGCCCGCCGCTACTGAAGTACGGAAAGTGCCGTAAGGCGATACGCGGCTGGCTATGCAAGCCAGCCGCACGAGCGAAGTGGAGTTCTTCGGCAACCGCGTGAGAACGATGCAAATGCCGAAGCTCCATCATTTACCTATCCATGAAGTCTTGCGCCCAGGAACGCGGGACACCGCATCTGCCAGAGCATCCACACAATCCCCAGGCCCACGGCCACGGCACCGACCCAGGCCGTGCTGGTCAGGCCCATCGCCTCCAGGCTGGCACCGCCCAACAGCGAACCCAGCGCGATACCGCCATTGAAGCCGGCGATGTTCAGCCCAGCCGCCACCGCCGGCGCCTGCGGCGCGTGGACGTGCGACAGCCCGATCACCCGCGCCTGCAAGGCCGGCACCGCCGCATAGGTCAGCGCACCCAGCAGGCCCGTCAGCAACACCATCAATGGCAACGACGGTGCCGATGCCCAGATCGCCAACAGCACCACAGCCAGGCCGACCAGTACGGTCATCACCGCGAAGTCCGCGCCCTTGCGGTCGGTCAGGCGTCCGCCCCAGATGTTGCCGATGGCGGCCATCACGCCGTAGCCCAGCATCAGCAGGCTGCTGGTGCTTTCGCTGATCCGCGTGACCTGCAACAGGAGCGGCGAGATATAGGTGTAGAGCGTGAAGGACCCCGCATAGGCCAGCACCGTGATGCCAGCGCCGGCCAGCAGGCGCGGATTGAACATCGCTTTCAGGCCATCCATCGCATTGGCCTGCGCCGAGGCGTCCTCCCGATCCGTCGGCATCAGGACCAGCAGGCCCAGGAAGCCTACGCCGCCGCTTGCGGCCACCGCCATGAAGATGATCTGCCAGCTCAACACGCTGCCCAGGTAGGTGCCGAGCGGAACGCCCAGCGCCAGGGCCAGCGTCAGGCCGCCGAAGACCACAGCCACCGCCGCGCCGGCCCGATGCCGGCCCGCCAGTTGCGTAGCGACGCTGGAAGCCACGGCGAGAAATACTCCATGGCCCAGGCCCGAGGCAAAGCGGGCAATCAGCATCGGCGTCAGTGCATCGGACAGGCTGACCACCGCATTGCCCAGCGTGAACAGCCCCATCGCCACGAGCAACAGGCGCTTGCGCGGCCAGCGGGTCGCCAGCGCGGTCAGGCCCGGCGCACCGATCACAGCGCCCAGCGCATAAGCTGTGACCGCCGTGCCTACCTGCGCGACGCTGGCATGCAGGTGAGCGGAAATGGTGGACACCAGCCCGATGGTGACGAACTCGGTAAAGCCCAGGGCAAACGCGCAAAGCGCGAAGACGTAGATGACGAAAGGCATGCGCTCGTTCATGGCTCAGGCCCGATCCACGATTGCGGTTGCCGCCGCCAGCAGCGGCAGTATTGCTTCGGCCACGCCCTTGGCCGAAGCCGGGTTCTGGCCCGTCACCAGCCTGTCGCTGACCACCACCTGCGCCTGGAAGTTCGGTGCTGGCAAATGACGGGCACCGCGATCCTGCAAGGCATCGGCCAGCAGGAACGGCACCGTGTCGTACAGGCCGACTGCGCGTTCCTCGTCGTTGGTGAAGGCCGATACGTCCTTGCCCGCGACCAGATAGCCGCCATTGGACAGCGTGAGGTTCACTAGCCCGGCCGGGCCGTGGCACACCGCCGCGACCACACCGCCGCGCTCGTAGATGTGCCCCCCGATTGCGGCCAGTTCGGTGTTGTCCGGAAAGTCCCACATCGTCGCGTGGCCGCCGGCGTAGAAGATCGCGGCGTAGGCATCGGGATCGACCTGCGCGGGTGCCAAGGTGTTCTCGGTGGCACCGCGCAGTGCCGCATCGTTCCAGAACGCGGCATTGATCGGATCGTCCAGGTCGAGTCCATCGACGTGCGTCTTGCCGCCCTTGGGGCTGACGAAATCGACCGCATGGCCGGCGTCGGCCAGGACGCGGTGCGGATGTGTGACCTCGGAGAGATAGAAACCGCTGGGCGCGGCGTCGGCGGCGCCGGCCGGTCCCTTGCGGTCGTGGCTGGTCAAGACGAAAAGAATGCGTTGGGTCATCGGAGGCTCCTGCAAGCGAGTCGAGCACACCGCCGAGCGCCTCCGGCGGAGGCGTGCGCGTTGCGGCATGCGAAGTAAGGAACCTCATTTTGGTGAATCCGGTATATCCTTTAAATGACCAAAATAGACAAACACTTTCCCCGGAATGACCCAAATGGCCCTGCGCAACCTCGATGACCTGGCGGTGTTCGTGCATGTGGTGGAGCGCCAAAGCTTTTCCGCCGCCGCACGCGACCTGCACCTCGCACCCAAGACGGTCAGCAAGCAGATCGCCCGGCTGGAGCAGGCCTTGGGCACCACGCTGTTCGAGCGCAACACCCGCAACCTGCGCATCACAGGCGAAGGCCGCGCCATCGCCGAGCGCGCGCGGGTGGCCCTGGCGGTGCTGGAAGAAGTGCAGGAACTGGCGACTGGCGGCAACCAGGAACTGAGCGGCACCATCCGCTTGACCGCGCCCACGCCGTTCGGGCGCAAGTTCGTGGCCCCGGCGATCCACGATTTCTGCCGCCTGCATCCCCGCGTCGGCTTCGACCTGCGCCTGTCCGACCAGGTGCAGGATCTGTATAGCGGCGACCTCGACTTGGCGATCCGCATGGGCGAGTTGGCCGATTCGCGTCTGGTGGCGCGGCGCGTGGCCGATAACCGGCGCATCCTGGCGGCGTCTCCCGCCTACCTGAAAGCGCATGGCAGTCCCGCGCAGCCGGAAGAACTGGAGCGGCACAACTGCCTGGTGTTCGCCTATCCGGGCCTGCTGCAAAGCATCTGGCCGCTGCGTAAAGGCCGCCGGGAGAAGCCTGTTGCAGTCAGCGGCACGCTGTGCAGCGACAGCGGTGACGTGCTGCACGCATGGTGTCTGGCCGGGCTGGGCATCTCGCTGCGTGAAACCTGGGACATTCACGAGGAGCTGCGCGACGGGCTACTGGTGCGTGTGCTGCCGGAATGGGAAGCCACGCCCTCGAAGATCAGCATCGTGCGGGCACGGCGAGAGCCGGTGCCGCGCCGACTGACGGCGTTCAGTGATTTTTTGTTTGATCGCTGGCAGGAGGCGCCGTGGGATCGTTGACGCTGTTCGCCGCCACCACAAATAGGTGTCAGCGAATATGAGTTGTTCATGTCGAAAATTCATGCCCAACTACCTCGCTGATCGTTCAGTTCACGCGCCCACGTCCGTGGCGCGTTCCGGGGCGATGCGGTTGACCAGCACCATGCCGATGATGGTCCACCATTCGCCGGCTGCCGGGTCCGTCATCCGTGCCTCGTCCTCGGTGATCGCTTTGTGTTCCGGGCTGCGCAGAAAGTCCTCCAGGTCGTTGATGCTGGCACAGCCCATCAGCGTCACTCCGTCGATGCCGCTGGCCTGCGGGTGATACAGTGGCTGCCCTGGCTCCGTCGGGCCGATGTTGTGAAGCTGCACGTAGCGCCTGACCCAGCCCTTGGATTGCGCCACCGCGAGCGGTGCATGCTCGCGCAGCCACCACTGCTGGAAGGCTTCGCGACCGACCGCCGGGTTGCGTACATGGAGCTTGACCAGCGTGACGGCCTCGTTGCCGTTGGTGCTGGGCACGATGACGTACTGGCGCGAGAGCACCGGTGCAATGTCGCGGAAGATCGCCTGGTCTTCGGGTAGGATTTTCTCGCGCACACGGGCATTGCCCAGCACCACGGTAATGTCCTCGGGACCGGCGAAGTTCAGGTAGGCAATACCGTCCCAGCGCGGGCGTCGGTAGGCTTCGATGTGGCCGACGACGGTGGGCCACAACTTGCCCTCGTCATCGACCGGCGCGCGGTACGGCGGCGCGTCGGTGTGGGTCGGCCCCGGCGCGAAGCGATGCAATTGGTCGTAGCGCAACAGCCGCTCCAAGCTGCGGTCGTCCGGCTCCTCGGCATGGATGAAGCGCACGCCATGCACCTTGCGCCAGTACTCGCACCAGTGCTCGAAGTTGAGATTCGGATTGCCCTCGAAGGCGTTGGCGGCAGCATCGGCGGCCGGGTCGTCGATGACGTTCCCGGCATGGTCGAGCACGTGTCCGTCGGCGCGCCGGCGCTCGGCCAATGGCGTGTTGTCGGCGCGCGAGAGCAACGAGCACAACACGGTGAGCGGTCGGTCGCTGCCGGGCTCGGGTTGCAGGTACGGAGCGCGGAACAACCGTTCCTCGATAGTCTTAGTCATGAGAATGATCTCCAAGTGGATGGTGAAGAAAGGACACGGCCAGCGCCGCCAGCGCCGCTGCTGCGGCGAAACCGTAGAGGCCCAGCGTGCCGGTATGTGCCCACACGAAGCTGCCGATGGCGGCACCGGCCGCCATGCCGGCCATGGCGCCGGTCATCAGCAGGCCGTTGAGGCGGCTGCGGGCCTGCGGGTCCAGTCCGTTGACGATGGCTTGGTGCGAGACCAGCGGGATTACCTTGAGCGAGTTCGTGCCTTGCTCATGAAGCAGCCAGGCTTTAAGCCCATCCTTTTCTTGCTCGCGGTAGGTCGCCCATCCGCCTGGCGTCAGTACCCGCACCTGGGGAATAAACTTAGTACCGAACTCGCCGTCATCTTCCTCGATCAACTCCAGGTACCGGAACTGGGTCAAGACGTGCTCACCGTTGTTGCTGGTCGACCTCCAGCCCAGTACTTGTTGTGGGCGGATCAGGATGGCGTATGGTCGAACGTTCGTAGCCTTTTCGTCCGCCTTGGTCCGCACTATCACGTTACCCTGCTCATCCACGGTCTTCGGATAGTCGATCAGCACGTGGCACAGGCCATAGGCCAATGCAGTACTGAAGAACGTCTGTGCCCAGACCTGCAGATTGTTGTTCTGGCGGTCGAAGTTCTCCGCGTAGGCCTTGATGTCCTCGGGAATGTCGTCACCGAGCGTCAACGGCTCAGCGAACACACGCCCGGTCATGTTCTTGACCGTCTCGCTGTAGGCTGGCAGCAACGTGGATTGCTTCAGACGGTTGTCGTAGTCCTCACGCTCTTCCTTAGGCCATTTTGGTAGCAATGCCGTACTGGCGGCGCGCATAGCCCGGGTGCCGCCCATGAGCGGATCGACAACGGCCCAGTCCTGGCGCATATCGTTCACGGCGGCCAGGGTTTTGCTCGGGTCGTTGCTCATGGGTCAGATTCTCAGTGTCTCGGTAGAGGCGGTGCGAACTTTGATCGGATAGCGCTTGGCGATGAAGTAGCCGGCCGCGTCGTTCATGTGGTCGTGCCCTTTCTTCGGGTCTTTGTCCGGCTCGCCCTTGTCGGTATAGGTCTGCCGCTCCAGGCACTGCGTAAGCTGCGGGCACTGGTCTATGTTGACCTTCAGCCGGCGTTCGCCATAGGTGTTCAGGAACATGGCATTGAGCGCGTTCACACGGTCTTTCACGCCAGGGTTGGTCGAGTCCACCACCACGGTGAACCCTGCCTTCCTGAGCAGCGACAGATCGGACTCGCTTGCGTTTTTGCTGCTGGTGCTCTGGCCGCTGGCGTCTGGGTATACCGCAACGCTATGTCCCGGGAAGCGCGCCTTGATCTTCTCGATCATCTCCGGCGTGTCGCGCACTGCGTGGAACTCGTCCAGGGCCAGCGGCAGGTCATCGCGCACCACGTACACCACGGCGCTCATCTTCATGACGTTGAAGTCCATGCCGATGTGCAGCGCTTCGCCGGGCTTGATGCGCTCGGTGGTGCGGCACTCGTCGCGGTTGAACGTGTAGTAGACGACGCCTGCATAGTTCTCGAAGCTGGCTTCGTACTCTTGGCGGAACGTCCGCGGGTCCATCTTGCGACGGGCCGCTTCCAGTTCTTCGGGCGGAACGTTGCCGCCATCGAGCGAGGTGTAGAGCCAGCTCTTATGGTCAGGCTCATGGCCTGGGCGACCGTCCTGGAACGTGTCGTAGCAGTGGTTGAAGCCCTTGGGTGTCCCGATGCGCAGCGCATGGCCACCCTTGCGCGTCTCGCCACCAGGAAGCACGTACTGGCAGGTCGAGAGCATCGGCCGCAGGACTTCCTCCCACGCTTCCCACGGGCAGTCGGCCCATTCGTCCACCAGGACGAAGAACAGGCCAGAGCCGCGCAGGTTGTCGTAATTATCCAGCCCGACCACGCGCATGACGTGGCCGCTTTTGAGCGTGATGGAGCACTCTGTCTCGTTCGGCCGGTGCGCGCGCCAGGCTTCCGGTATGGATTGCTTCATCCGGCGCCAGAACACACGCTTTGCCTGCTTGAACGTCGGCGCGCCATACCAGATCTCATCCTCGACGCTGACGCCCCACTCCGCAGCCAGCCGGGCCGCGCGGCGCATCTCTGCCTTGCCGAGGAAGGTCTTGCCGAACCGGCGGCCGCAGACCGCGTCACGGAAGCGCGCCTCGGGCTGGAACCCCCAAACGTAGATGTTCGCCTGCTTGGGCGTCAGCTTTACCGGCGGGTCATAGGTACGGGGTAGCCGGGACATTCTCATCAGGCTCCAGGGTGTACTCGGCGGTGGCGTGCTGCTGGTCCGCCCGGGAGCCCAAAGGTTTTTCAGGATCGAGGCGGCGGTTCACGTAGACATCGCCTACCTCTTTGGCGGCCTGCTCCAGCAACTGGGCAGTCAACGCCATGTTCTTCATGTGCTCGGCTCGCTCTGCCATCCGGCCAAGCGTCCTGAGCCGGTGTGCCCGGTTGGCAATGGGTATATCCATCGTCTCTTCACGAAAGCGCTTGCGGGAGGCGTGGAACAGGTCCGCCCGATTCTTCCCGAGCTTCTGGCCGGCGTACTTCGTGGGGTCGTGAGACTCGCACTGCTGGCGGGTGATATCGATACCGAATTCGGTCTTGACCGCGGCTACCACTTGAGAAGGCGTGTCGAAACAGGCCAGGGCCTGCACGATGAAGGCTTTGACCTCGCTTCGTAGCACTGCCATAAGTTTGCCATCCGTCAAATCCTGTCACTGAATCAGGCCGACTTGAGCAGACAGGTTCCGCAGGCCCTCGAAATGTTGATTTTCGCCACCTCTGGCGGCCTGCTGGCAGCATCGATCAGCTGCTGTACGTCCTGGCCGGGGCCATACCTGCGGACCACACCGACGAACTCTTCCACGTCGTGGCCCTGCAGTTTGAGCTTAGGGCTTCCGTCCTTGGTGAAGGCCGGTGCACCGTATTGATCGGTCGCTTGGGCGATGTGATAAAGTTCGTGCTCGATCAGAGCGCAGAACTCGGCATCGCTGCACTGGGCGCAATAGTCGGCGGCCAGGGTGATGATGAATGCCGGCACTTCGCCGAACCATTCGAACATCTGTTGTTCCATCCGGGCCTTCTGCCAGCCTCCCGCACGGAAACCCACCTGCTCGGCCTGGCCAAGAACTTCGCGACCAGCCTTCTCGAAGCTGGACGATGCCCACATGACCTTGACGTCCGCATCGATCAGGTGCGCGTGGTCTTCGTTGTGGATGCTGCCGGTATCGGCGAGGATCTCGGCCTGAATCCATCTCCAGACATCAGAAGCGGGGGTCAGGCTAATACCGAAGCCGGACAGTTCCGACAGCTTAAGCAAAGACGGTGGAGGGTACGGTCTGCGCATGAAAGCTCTAAGGCCTCTTGGCTGTTCTAGCAGAGAATCAATCAACTTGTGAGCGCCCCAAAGCGAAGCGACAAGCGGCAGCGATTAGAAACGAACTTTTTCTGTAACCCAAAGCTCAATCCATCTCAACTCATCCATAACGGAGTTAGTAATGGTACGAAAGCTAGCAGTGAACGAGAACGTTTCCCAGGCTAAAGACCTTGGTTACGAGCAGCTTCAGAAGCTTCTGAACGAAGCCAATGACTTACTCTCCGATGGAGAATCATTTGTGGGAGACAAGGCTGACGCTGCGCGCAAGAAGCTTGAGGGTATCCTAGACAAAGCAAATAGCGTAATTCCGAAAAATGCTGAGGAAGCCGTTGAGAAAGGCAAAGAAGCGCTCGGTACGGCAGCGAACCATGTAAAAGAAAAACCCTGGCACACCGCGGCGATCATAAGTGGCCTCGCCGTTGGACTCTGGCTTTTGCTGCGAAGATAAGGTGATGCCGTTGAACGCCGCCAAATTCAGCGTTGAACAATACACCATATGCCTACGTGAGCAAGGAAATGGCACATGAACATATTTGAAGCGCTTAGAGAGAGCCATGACAGGCAAAGGGAAATGGCTGACGCCGTCATTCAAACCATCGGTAACTCACCTGATCGCGTTTCTCGGTTTAAAGCCTTGAAGGACGAGTTGCACGCCCATTCAATAGCAGAAGAAAGACACTTTTACATTCCGTTGATGAGTGACGACAACGGTGTAGATTTGAGCCGACATGCAATCGCTGAGCATCACGAAATGGATGAGCTCATTGAGAAGCTAGAGGAAGCCGACCTGTCCAGCCCTGGATGGCTACCGTTAGCCAAGTCGCTCAAGGAAACAGTACTGCACCACCTGAAGGAAGAAGAACAGAAGTTCTTTCAGATGGCGGGAAAGATTTTATCCGATAAAGATAAGACATCTCTGGCTAAGAAGTACCAGGCCGAATACGAAAAGCTGTTAGCGGATGGAAGTTAGCGACCTGCACAGCACATGGGACATTGTGCCGCACTAACCCTGCGGCATACCTACCTTGCGGCCATCTTCGCTGTCTCGCTATGCACGCCCGGCAACACGATCAGTGTGCGCACCTTACCGCCCGTGCTGGTATCACGTTTCTTAGCCATTTCCACCGCTTCAGCCGCGGTAGCGCCCATATCCATTGCCGTGATCGCGTGATCACCACCGCTGCCCATCACATACGGCCGCTCGGCCCAGATCGGCGTCTTGCACAGGCCTTGCTGCGGGCTTGCGCCGACATACCATAGGCTCTCACCGTCGTAGGCCAGGGCCGCGCACTCAAGCTCGACCGTAACCGGGCCGCCGAACCATGCGTCAATAAGCTTCGGGTAGTCGCAGACCTTGCCCGACAGCACAAACTGCACGCCCTTTACTTCATGGCGCTTGTCGTAATCGTCGTGAATGATGAAGCTACCGTCACTGATGCGCGAGTCGTAGGCGATCACGCCGTCCTTGTAGGCGATCGTCGTCATGGGCCCCCTCTCAGGCGGCCTTCTTGGCCAACGCCACCAGATGCTCCCACTCGGCCTCGATGTCGTGGCCCAGGGTGATCAACAGCGCCTTCAGCTTGTCGGTGTCGATTGCTGTGGTTTCAACGATGGCTGCGGTTTCGGGGACGGCTGTGGTAGATGCGGTATCGGCCATGGTTGGCTCCTCAGTGGTTTTGGTGAAAAACGATTTGATCTTGGTCAGAATGCTCATGAGCAGGCCTTCTCCAGCCACGCGTTGATGATGCTTTGCAATACGGGCTCGGTCAGGACGGAGCTGGGCTTCTGGCCCCGTATTACCGCTTGCAGGAGCAACACCGGGATGACATGCACCCCATCTGCGGCTTCGAGTGCCACATGCGGCGTGTGATCTGCGAACTCAGCGACATTGCTCATGGGTATCCCTCCAATGGCTCGCGATCCCCACCCCACTGCTCAGGCAGCGCGCAGCGGGTCACCTGCAGGGCATAGAGCTTTTCCGGGAGCGTTCCGGCCAGGGCCTCATAGCCGGGGGCGGCGACGTAGACCCGCACCTCATCGCTCTGACACAGGTAGGTCCGGCCCACATAGCCGATGCCGTTGCCCGTGAGGAATATGATCAGCCCACCGACTGCCCAGCGGGCCAGGCCCTTGGCATATCTCATTCGACCGGCCTCCGAACGCGGCGCTCGGTTCCATCGTCTTCAGCGCGGCGGAATTGTTTGCGCCGCTCACGTCCGTTGATCAACGCACCGATGCGTCGGAAGAAGTAACCAGCGTTAAAAATGGTAAAGCCCACGAAGATGGTGCTGGCCGGCGTGTTTGCCGTCAGCTTCCAGGGTTCGTACATCCATAGGCACACGAACGACATCACGTAGCAGAACGAGGCGGCCATGATGAACGCTACCTCGCAGCTATCGGCTTGGCGGTGGTGCCCGGCCTGGACCGCGAACACCGCGCCATGGATGAACACCATCAGGAAGCTGATCAAGGCCAGGATGGACACGATAAGCATCACGGCGGACCTCTTGGGTTGTAGTTCTCAACCCAGCCCTTCACCTTGACTTCGAGTACTGCCAGGACCGGATAGGCGAAAAAGCCGAGCAACATCACGTAGCCCGACTTGTAGGTGTTGGCGTCGGGGATGAATTCGCCGGCCACCTTGCCGACGAAGAACGCCAGGACCAGCTTCGAAATGAACATGCGCGCAGTGAAGCGCGGATCAGTGGAGCCGCTGTAGAAGTAGCTGGCAATGCCGCCAACCACGCCCAGGACGCCGAACTGGGTCCAGGCGATAGGCTGGATCAGGTAATCGGGCACTGGTCGATCCTCTACTTCGCCTCCTAAAGGGGCCGGGCTTTTAAAGGCGCCAAATGCGCGAATGGTAACGTGCGTGTCTTCCCACGCTGCCCACCGAATCAGCCCCTGGAGTCTTGAGAGCAAGAGCCTTCGGCTGCCGACGTTTTCTGCAATCGCCACACTGATCGGCTAGCGGCGTCCTGGCTCTCCCCGAAGGGTCCACCCAGGCAGTGGCAAACCACAAAGTAAAAACCCCGCACTTGGCGGGGTCGGCCTGCATCACACAGGGGCTGTACATCATCCGTGGATCAACTTGAATGGGCTGCCAAAGCAGGACGTTACTTGAAATTAGGAAAGCTGGGATTGTAGAAACCGTCCCAGGGGATCAGTTAACGATCATCAGCCAGCAAGCATCGATGAATCAATCCTCCAGCCGCTCCTCCAAGCAGAGGGACGACCCAGAACACCCACAGCTGCGACAACGCCCAACCTCCCTGAAAAATGGCTACCCCTGTACTGCGAGCCGGGTTTACCGACGTATTAGTCACGGGAATACTGATCAAGTGAATCAAGGTCAGCGCAAGACCGATAGCGAGCGGGGCAAAGCCTGGTGGCGCCTTTTTATCGGTAACGCCGAGGATGACCAACAGAAAAAAGGCCGTCAGGACAAACTCTGTAACGACCGCCGACAGCAGGGAAAATCCACCCGGAGAATGCTCTCCGTAGCCATTGGTAGCAAACCCAGCAGTGACGTCAAAGCCAGCCTTGCCACTGGCAATCAAGTACAGGACAGCACCCGCAGCAATAGCACCAACAACCTGACTCACGACATAGGGAATAACATCTTTGACATTGATCCGCCCACCCGCAAGAAGGCCGATGGTGACCGCTGGATTAAAGTGCCCCCCGGATATATGTCCGACAGCGTAAGCCATAGTTAGCACGGTCAAGCCAAATGCTAAAGCGACCCCCACAAAACCAATACCAAGCTCTGGAAATGCTGCAGCAAGAACGGCGCTACCACAGCCACCCAACACAAGCCAAAAGGTGCCGAAAAACTCGGCAGCCAAACGCTTAGCCATCATCAATCTCCTTAAATTAATAGCAAGGAGAGAAGACTAGCATTGCTTAGTGATTGATGGTTTTTTTTACTATGCGGACTGACATCGACGCCCAGGCCTCGACTCGCACCGCTTTACGCCCGCAGAGCAAGGAGCCGGGGCTTTCGCCTTGATTCGCAGAGCGAACCCTTGCTGTATCTGCCGCATGCGCAAAATTTGGGCATAAAAAACCCGACTTTTTGAGCCGGGTTTTGAATGCTTTGCGCGCTGGTGTGACTCGCGCACTATGGGAAGATTACCTAGGTTTTCCCGTCATGTCAATGTGATTATGCCGCACTTTCCTCTTTTTCCGCGTGTATCACCTTCCAGACCGGGTGCTGGGCCTCGATATCGGCTTGTTCGATGACGTCGCGCAGGGCATCCCACAGGTCCATCCAGTCGCGCGTCCAGTTCTTTGGATCGATCGACACGCCAAAGAACGAATGAATGTCCTCGGCGACCCTTGCGGGCCCCCATTGAGGGCCGCCGCGGACTTCGGATTTGTAGGACTGCAAGGCCATGGTGATCAGGCAATAGGCCTTCTGGCGCTTCTGCTCTGTCAGGTACGATAGATCGGCTCGGGCGGTGATCAGCGCGACAGCATTCATCACGTGCTGCATCGTCGGCATCGGGTGGTACATGAAGTGCCCGAATTGCTGCACCTGGAACGGCAGCGTGCCGATTGCGCGCTGGATCTTACCCATCATGGCCAGGTGAGCAGCACGGGCCGTGGAGCGGCCCAGGGGCGTCCGGCGCGTCTCGGCAATGCTGATCCGCTGGCGAGCCACCTTAATACGGGCCTCTTTATCCTCGCCCACGGCGGCGAAAACGACCTCATGGCGCCTCATGCGGGGCGCCTTCATCTTGGTGGCCGATGCCGCAGCTTCAAGCGCCGCGCCGGTGATGGATGCGTTTGCTTCGTGCTGGGAATCTGCCCAGGCTTGGCGTGCTCCGATGAGTTTCATGCTGCCTCCCCTTCTACTGCTTGAATGCGAACGCGCACGGCGCCGCCCTTGGTGGTTTCTTTGCTCACCCGGATCTGTATGGCAAACAAGTTGTCATCGATGCCCAGGGCGTCGGCCAGTCCGTCGCGGCCGGCTTTGAACATGGCCACCAGGTTATCGTCGTCACGGCGGCGCTTGTCCGGAGGCACGAACTCAAGAATCAGCAGCGTTTCACCGCGAGGCACTGCGATCTTGGCCTGCAACGCCAGCAGGTGGCAGTCCGCCCGGTACTTGCGCGCCGCCCTGGCCTTTTTGGACCAATGCACGCGCTTGTTCGGGCTGCAGGCCGCCGGCGGCCATGGCAATTCCAGCATCGTCATTTCTGAACCTGCGCCTTGTACTGGTTGATCTGCGCGTACAGCGGTGCGCGGTCCTTGTCGGACGTCAGGCTGGCTACCTGCTTCGAAAGGGCGTTGAGCGCCACCAGGGTGTCGTGGCTGGAAACGGTACCGGCCTGCCAGGCGTTGAAGGCGTCCGTGATCTGGTCGGCCAGGGTGGTGGCCGGTGTTGCGACCGTAGTGACCGGCACCGCGGCCGCCCCATGGCACACCGTCAGCGCGGAGAAGGTGGTCCGCCCTACCCCTGTTCCGCCGACCTTCTCCTGGCTGTAGACGCCAGCCTTGAAATACCAGGTGTCGTTGGCATATGAGGCCATGTCGAACTGGTAACCATCGGCCGGCAGGGTGTCGTTCACCACCTGCTGGCCATTGATGAAGAACTTGGCCTTGCCGTCCTTGGAAACCTCGGCGCGGTAGGTGAATTGCTCGCCCAGTTTGTAACCGGTCAGGAGCTTGGGCTTGTCCTCTGTGCCATCGAGCTTGCGGCGCAACTGGGCGTAGATCGTCGTTCCGGTGATCTGGATCTTCAGCGGTGGGTGGTTTCCATCGCCGTGGATCTGGCCGATGATGGCCTTCTTGCTCGCGGGCAGCTCGTCCACCGACAGCGTGGCTTCGATGCTGTGCAGATCAGCGCTACCGGCCTTCCAATTGGCTTCCTTGTCGTCGCCATTGGCCAGCGTCTCGCGCAGCTCCGAGCGCGGGTAGGTGCTGTTCTTGGTTGATTTGATGTTTTCCCCACTCGACGGCGCGATGAAGATCAGGGCCCCATCGGACTGCCGGACGAAAAACTGATCGGTGTAGCCAGCATTGAGCGCCTTGGTCGGAATGACCTTGGCGCCGGCTGGGACGGTCAAATTCCAAAGAGAAAGGTCGATCATGCTGCCACCCCCTGCACCTTCATGAGCCCCTGGCCAATCCAGTAGGCTTGTGTTTCAGCTACGGCGCGGATCACGTCGCGCCAGTCCACCGCCACGCGCGTGCCGTCGAATGCGTTGCGGGCCCGGCCATCCAACAGGTCGTGGCAGCTCGAGCAGGCGAAACAGGCCATGTAGTCCGGGCCCTTCATCCCCATGCCCTTCTGGCCGCAGGGCACGTGGGCAAGCACGGTGGTTTCCGGGTTGCGATTGCATATGCCGTAGAAGCGCAAGGCACATTCCTGGCCCCGGGCGCTGTCGCGAAGTTTCTTGCTGACCACTTTCATGCAGCCCTCCCCCGGCGCTCGCCGTAGATCGCCATCATCAAATCGTCTGGATGCGGCAGCAGCAGTTGCAGGTGCTCCGCGCAGTAGGAATCCAGCAGCTCCAGGTAAGTGTTCATCTGCTGGGTGTTGAACTTCCGGGTCTTTGCCCGGCCAACGCCGTACCGGGTGCCATCGGGCAATTCGACGGGGTGAACCTCGGCGGGCCAGAGCTTAGCCACCAGGATCTCGTGCCATTCTTCGGCGCTGGCGACCTGGCCAAACGAGTCCCGCAGGTGCGCCTGGATAAGCCCGTTCCACATCCAGAGCAGGCGGTTTTGTGCATCGCTGCGCTTGTTTCGCACTTCGGTGATGGCGATTTTCCGGGGTTTGGATAGGTCCAGGCTGGTGAGGTAGCCAATCAGCCGGTTGCGATCGGATTCGGTACGGAGCATGAGGTCAGCCATGCGCCACCCCCAGGAGCAGCCAAGGCCCTAAATAGTGCCCAAGTACCTCACCGATCATGGCGAGGATGCACAGCAAGCCCAGCGCCAGGGTCGCGAAGGCGCACACCATAGCGGCGCAGCAGCAGGCGTATTTGAGGCGGGCGTAGAAGGTCATGCCGCACCTCGCTTGGCGTTCAGCTCGGCGAGCGCGGCACGTAGTTGGCGCTTGCGCAGGTAGGTGTCCACTAGGTCGGCCTGGGCTTTCTTGCGGCGCGCCTCTTCGGCCAGCGCCTTGCCCTTGGCTATTTCTTCCCGCACGGCTTGAAGCTTTTCGCGCACCGCCGGCGATGCGGGGCGCACCTCTCCGCTCAACAGGCCAGCAATGGCGCCGCCGTCCTGCGTGACAGGAGCGATGCTCATGTCAGCCAAGTACTTCGTGGCGCGCTCTGGCGGGAGCAGTTGCATGCGCACAGCGGTTTCGATGGCCAGGACGCGGCCGGCTGGATCGAAACCTAACGAGACGTCCCAGCGAGCTGGCTTGGCTTCAGCGCGAGCCTGTGTAACCAGGCGTTCGTAAGCGCTCATGAATGCCATACGAGCGCCCACCTTGTCGCCGGCCTGGAGGATTGGGTCGGAAGCGTTCATGGCCACGCGGATTTCTTCGGTCAGCACCACGGTTTGGTATTCGTCCGAGGCGGTTAGCGCGATTGCCCATGCTTCGTCCTTGCCCGGCCGGCCGTCGGCGGCTTGAATGCGCTGTAGGATCGCCGCCAGCGTGAGGCGCCCCGATAACTCTCGGCGGCAGGCCCGGAGCGCATTGGCGATGGCGGCCGGCTCATGCTCTGCCAGATCCTCGGCCATCAACTGCGCCGCGTTGGCGCTGATCGTCTGCCCGAGCGTTTCGGCGGTCGCACAGATAGCCCCGGCCAACTCTGCAATTTCGTCAGAGGAAAGCATTGCGAATACCCCCGGCACGGATGTTTTGGGCGGCCTGCTTGGCGGCGTTGAGATTGGCTTGGGTGTCCTCGATCTGGCGGGCCGTGCGGGCGTTCATCTGCCGGCCGGTGGCCCACTGCGTGTGATACGCCTCGGCCTTGGCCAACAGGTCGCCGATGCTGTGGCACCCGTTGATCAATCGGGAATCGTTGATGGTCAGGAAGTAGGCCGCGACGTGGTGGGCGACATCAGCGCCGAGCCGGTCAACGAGTTGGCCAAGCTGGCCACCAGCCTTGGCGTTCCAGACCGGCCAGGCTTCGTAGCGCTTGCGGTAAGCCATGGCGTAGTTGGCCCAGGCCTTGAACGTCTTGCAGGTTTGGTCTTTCGGGCCTGGCATGTCATCGGGGATGGCACACCGCGGCGCATCGTTCTGCGCGACCAGGGCCAGCGCGGCAGGTTGCGGCGGCGCAGCCGGGGCTTCCTGCAAACTGTGACTGGTATCCTGATTGGTACCCTGATCACTGGTATCCTGATTGGTACCCTGATCACTGGTATCCTGATTTGTCGGAGATTTTTCCGACCCTGGATCGGATTTTTTTCCGACCTTGCTCGGATATTTTTCCGAGGTAGATCGGATTTTTTTCCGAGGTGCATCGGATTTTTTTCCGACCCTTCCCGCGTTAGAGGTCGGATATTTTTCCGACCCATCCTGCTTGCGGTTCCACTGCTTGCCCTTCTCGGTAAGACGCACCAGGGTGACGCTGGCGGTGCTAGAAAGCATGATCAGACCGGCTTGAGCCAGCGCCTTCAGCATGCGGTAGGCGGTGTCGGGCTTGTCGGTCAGCAGCGGTAACTCGTCGATGATCTTGCCCTTGCTCAGGGCATAGAAAGTGCCCTGCTCGGTACGCATGGGCTTGGCCCAGCTCGGCGCCTCGTAGACGAACGCGAACAGCAGCGCTTGCTGGGCATTGAGCCCCCACTCAAGCGCCTTGGCTTGATTGATCGTTACGGTGAACTGCATGATCAATGGGGCTCCATTTGGCCGATGGCCTGTGTTCTTGCTGGCCAGCGTTGCGGCCAAGTGCAGTGAGCAGATTCGGCCGGGTCAGCCTGGGGGTTGTGCGTTCGGTTTCCAGTTGCCATAATCGGCCTCGATGATTTGCTGTAACGAATGAGCCGCCCTGCCAGGCGGCTTTTCTTTGCCTGAAATTCAGGCGTTATGGGTGTCCGGCGTATCCGCGACAGCTTTTGGCTTCCACACGAAAAGGCCCAGGAGGCCGGACAGATGAAATTGGATAGAAGGCTCCAGAAGCGAATCTTGGAGGCCGCAGCGGAGGCGTATCCGTTTCCTGCTCCGCACGGCCTGTACATCGAGCTTGGGGCGGCAGAGACCAAGGAAAGGGTTGACGCGAACCTCTTCTACTTGGCGGAGCACGGACTCATCAGAAAATGCATTGAGCTCACTAGCGATGGGTTCGCTCTTCCAACCAGCAATGGCATTCAGTGCACAAAGTCCGGAATGGACTTCCTGGCCGATGACGGAGGGCTTAGCGCAGTCCTTGGAGTGGTCACGATCAAGATTCATGAGGACACCCTCCGCGAGCTGCTGGAGAGAAAGATTCGTGACAGCGATATCCAGCCGGAAGAGAAGAATCGCCTCGCTCAACGGCTGAAAGGACTCTCTGCCGAGGCCATAAAACACCTGACATTGAAATTATTGGATGAGGGGGTTGGGCATCTGCCGGAAGCAGTTGCGCTAATTGGTAAGTACCTTCACCAACTCCCCCTATGACGTCCACCTTTGCCAATTCAAATTTGGCGTAGCCAATTTTTGAACGCTGGCCGCCCGCATAGCCCCACAACTCAAGCCAAAATGCTGGAATGTCCAAGCCGAGGATGGATGGAATAATTTCAGTGCTATCGGGGCTGCAACGGCCCGCGATAGAGACCTGCACGACTTGGTTCTGAGTTAGCCGCATCACGCCCGCGCCTTGTGCAGTTCAATCACCGCACCGATAGCCTCAAGGCTCGCCGACATGTACTTGGCGTGCAGGGAACGGATCTTCTTGGCCTCTGCTGCATCGATCTCCCCGTCTTCCAGGGCGTGGGCCACCATCTGGTCGAGAGCGCCACGCTGGGCAGATGCGTTCAGCGAGCGCTGGTACAGATCGACGTTGTCCAGTTCCGCCGCATCCCCACCCAAAAACGGCTGCGTATTCGCTTGATGGTAGATGGTGCGGCAACTGGTCTTGGCTCGTTTATCGACGGTTTGATGGAGCGTAGGGCACTGAAGGGAATAAAGAACTCTGCGCTGATAACGAATGAGTCGGGCTTGCGCATGAGCTACCCGATGCTTCGCAACCGGTGGGATGAAGCCAGGGCCAAGGCTGCTGCATTAGCCGACGAGAATGGCGACAGTGCCTTGGCTGCGAAAATCAGAGGCTTCAGGTTCGCCGACATACGCCCGAAGGCCGCCAGCGAAATCGAGGATATAACTCATGCAAGCCGCCTGCTCGGACACTCTAAGGAGTCCATGACAAAGCAGGTTTACCGGCGGGTAGGCGAAATAGTCAGGCCCACCAAATAGCAGGCTTTGCGGAAATGGTTTCATATCATGCGGAAATGATCGGCATTTTGTCGTCCCAATAAAAAACCCCGCAGACGTTAATCTACGGGGTCTTAAGGGGTGGAGGCCGAGGTCGGAATCGAACCGGCGTAGACGGATTTGCAATCCGCTGCATAACCACTTTGCTACTCGGCCCCTGAACAGCAGGCATAACACCTGATGCTTTTTAAACTAGCATAAGGGCGGGACCGGACTCCAAGCTCTAACCAATTGATTAAAAAAGGATTTTCCGCCACCCCAGCGCAGGAATGGACGCAATTCTGGACTGGTTCGGCTGGCCTGTCAACAGCTGGGAGAAAAATGTACCGGTTGGCACCTCTGCCGACCCACTGCCCTTTCGCAATGGGAGGGCCAGATCGCCTGAAATGACCGATGCCATGATGAGCATCTGGCCTGGCCCCAGCGCACCGCTGCTTTCGTTTTGCTTAAGCTCTGCTTCGTTAAGCCGTAACTTACCGGCCATGCAAATTTCTCTATGCTCTGCTTGCATAAACGCCGCTCAGTCCACCTGGCGATCTGAACCCGGGATATGAGCGCGAATAATGAATGGCGGGTAAACGCACCCCATCGCCACACCTTGATCGGCATCACACCTTGAGCCTGCTAACGCTACGCCACGTTGTTCCCACATTAGCCAGTAACGAGGTGCGCTTTGAACCCTTCGACTATCGGTTTCGCCCTGTTCGCCAGCCTGTTTTTTTCCACAACCGTAGCCTCGGCTGAACAGCTTGTTTTTGGCAATGAAGGAAGCTACCCGCCCTTCAGCTTGGTAGACGCATCGGGCAAGCTGACGGGTGTCGAACCTGAACTGGCGCGGGAAATGTGCAAGCGCATGAAGGCCGACTGCGAGATCGTGGTCATGGATTTCAAGGCCCTCATACCCGCCTTGCTTGCCAAGAAACTCGATGGGGTTACCACCCAGATCAAGCCTCTGCCCGAGCGCAAAGAGAAAGCGCTTTTCGGTATGCCGATCGTCTATAACCCGGACTCCTATATCGTGCGGGCCGACAGCCATTACCAGTTCACCAAAACGGGCCTGCAGGGCGTTCGCTTCGGTATTCAACGTGGCTCTGCCCAATCGCGCTATCTGACCGAACACTTTGGCGACGCGATTCAGTTGACCAATTACGACAACCCCGACCAGATCCGCCTTGACCTGCTTGCGGGCAGGATCGATGCGACGCTGGGGCCAAAAATCAACTGGACCCTGGAATTGATCAGCAAACCCGAGGGCAAGGACTGGAAACTCGATGGCGGTGAACTCTGGACCGGTGACCCGTCCATTCCCGAGGCCGAGCGTGGGTCGAGCTGGATCGTGCGCAAAGACAACCCCGAGCTCGTCAAAAGAATGAATGAAGCGCTGGCCTCGATGCTCGCCGATTGTACGTTCACGCACATCCGCGAGCGCTTTATCCCGGTCGCGATCGTTCCGGCTGAGAGCGCCTGTACCAAGCCGTCCTGAGCAGGGGAATCACCATGTTGGGACTGCTGAGCTGGGGCGACACCGGATACGGTGACGAGCTGTTCTTTGGCGCCGGGGTGACGATCAAGGTCGCCGTGCTCGGCTATATGATTGCATTAAGCCTGGGTACAGCCATCGCCCTTGTGACGCTGAACCCACGGGGCTGGCGCTGGCGTTGTTGGCGTGTCTATGCCTCGCTGTTCATGGGGGTGCCGGCCTTATTGGTAGCGTTTTTGTTGTATTACGGTGGTAGCGAAATCATTACCTCGCTGTTCGGGGCACTGGGTATGCGAGTGAATATCGACGTGACACCGACCGCGGCGGGGGTCACCGCGCTCGGCCTGGTTTACAGCGCCTATCTCGCCGAGTTGATCAGAAGCACCATTCGCTCATTGCCTCAGGGGCAGTTCGAAGCCAGCGCCATGCTGTTGATCCCGCGCCGGAAAATGTGGACCCAGATCGTTTTTCCACAAACGATACGCTTGGCGCTGCCCGGCCTGACCAATATGTGGATTGTCGTACTTAAAGACACCGCATTGATCTCCCTGGTCGGCATCAAAGAAGTAATCGCCCAAGCCAAGATGGCCGCGGGCAATACGAAAGAACCCTTTCTTTTTTACTGTGCGGTGTCCTTGTTCTTCCTGGCCTTTAGCCTGGTTACAGTTTGGATGATCGGCCGACTAGACCGGCGCAAAGGCTACGGCAAGGTCGCCGTGAAATCGGTACCCGCCCCTGCCTTGTTGCATCGAGAATCCTGAGCCACAAGCCAGGGATTGCCGACTGGCCGTAACGGGGTAAACCGATAATTATCCCTGCGGCGACGGCCCTCCACACACACGAACAAACAGTAAATATTAATAACTTAACAATATGAGGATTTATCGATGAAAGATTACACCGGTTGGCGCGCCAAGATCGGCCTGATTTATATGGCGTCCAGTACGGTCATGGAGCCCGAGTTCCAGGCGATGGCACCCGAGGGCGTATCGGTTCACACAACGCGGATTCCGTTTCTGAATGCGTCAAGCGAAGGCATCCGCACCATGATGAGCGAAGGCCCACTGGAGGATGCCGCACGCTTATTGGCAACGGCGCCATTGAGCGCTGCCGTTTTCGGCGGCACCAGTGCCAGTTTCCTCGAAGGCAAAGGGTTCAACGATGTGGTGGCCGACCGGATGCGCGCGGTAATGGGCAATATTCCGGTCACCACCGCCTCGAGCGCCGCGTTGGCAGCTTTACGCAGTTTTGCGGTGAAGCGTATTTCATTTGTGGGCCCTTATATAGAAGAAGTCACGCAGCGCGGGCAGGCTTTTTTTGGCGCCAACGGCTTCGAGGTTCTGGCCGCTGACGGCCTTGGCATCACAGGCGATATCGAGCTGGGGGAAATTCCATTGGAACGGGTCTACGAATTCGCTCGGCGCACCGTCCATCCCGCTTCGGAAGCAGTGTTCATCAGTTGCACCAACATGCGCAGCGTTGGCGCCATTCAGGCGCTTGAACAAGACCTCGGCATCCCGGTGATTAGCGCTATCCAGGCCTCCTTTTGGCACGCCTTGATGTTATCGGGCGTACACGCCTCCATCGAAGGTTTCGGTTCGCTGTTCGGCCAACGCCTCGATTGATTCCGCCCTATGGCAAGCAGGAAAACCTATGCACTACGACATCGCGCTGGCATGGAGCACCTTGCCACAACTGTTAAGGGGTGCCGCCATGACCCTGGCGGTGCTGATACCAGTGTTGGCACTGGGGCTAGTGATAGCCATCCCGCTGGCGTTGCGCCGTGCATCACCTGGTCGCCGCTGGATCGCCGCGGGTTATGTCGGGTTCTTTCGTGGGGTGCCGAGCCTGATTTTGCTGTATGCGATCTATAACGGCCTTCCACAGTTAGCCGGTATCCGTAACGGCCCGTTGTGGCCGTTATTTTCCAATGCCTACTTCTGTGCGGTGGTAGGGCTTTCGCTTACGCATTCGGCGTACCTGGCTGAAATCCTGCGCGCAGGGTTGCAGGCGGTACCCCAGGGGGTGGTCGAAGCGGCGACGGCGCTGGGCATGCGCCCGAATGTTATTTTCTGGAAAGTGCGCTGGCCGATCGCCGCGCGCCATGCACTGCGCGCCTATCAAAACGAGATACTGATCATGGTCAAAAGTACAGCAGCGGTCGGCGCAATCACACTGGTTGAGCTCAACGCGGCAGCCAATGAGGTGTTCGAATTCACCTATGATCCCTTTACCCCGCTACTGACCGCTGCGGCGATTTACTGGGCCATGATCAACATCATCCGTCTAGGCTTCGATGCCGCGGAGCGTTATCTCAATGCGGGGCAAACGCGAGCGCTTATTTCATGACCGCGACCGCCCCCGCATTGCCCATCCCAAAAGCCGCGCCCACAGTGCCAACGCCCATAATCACGTTAAGGGGCGTGGGCAAAAGTTATGGCAACCATCAGGTTTTGCATGGCATCGACCTGAGTATCCATAAAGGTGAAACGGTGGTGATCTGCGGCCCCTCCGGCTCGGGTAAATCAACCCTGATACGTAGCATCGCTCACCTTGAGCCCCACGATAACGGGCAAATCATAGTCGCCGGTATCCACTTGACCCATGAGCCACAAAGCATTCAAGACGTGCGCCGGGAGCTGGGCATGGTGTTTCAGCAGTTCAACTTGTTCCCGCACATGACCGTATTGGGTAATTGCACCTATGCGCCCAGGGTTGCGCTGGGTATGTCGGAGCGCAGCGCAACCGCGCTGGCAATGCGCCTGCTTGAACGCGTGCGCCTGGTTGATCAGGCGCGCAAGTACCCCAGCGAACTCTCAGGGGGGCAGCAACAGCGGGTGGCTATAGCGCGCGCCCTCTGCATGCAGCCGCGCATCATGCTATTTGATGAACCGACATCGGCACTGGACCCGGAGATGGTGAACGAAGTGCTTGCGGTGATGGAAGAGCTGGCCCGTGAAGGCATGACAATGCTCTGCGTCACACACGAGCTGAATTTCGCCCGGCGGGTTGCCCACCGCTGTGTGTTCCTCGAACAGGGCACTGTGAATGTCGACGCGCCAACCTCCTCGTTCTTCGATGCGCCCCCCACACCACGGTTGGCGGCATTTCTCGACAGCCGCCTGTAACCCTGCGCGTCGAGTGTGGTGCCTCGGCAGGCAGCTGCATGCTTTTGCCGGTGAGGCATGCTGAGGTAAAACCAGCTGCGAATCTGAGATCAAGGCGCTGGGCAGGCCGAGGAACAACGCGCAAGGCCCATTCTCAGGCTGCGTCAGCGGACAGGCGGCTCAAGGCTGTAATGGCGGTGGCCCTGATGTGGCCTTGCGGTCACGGCGATAAGGTACGAAGCTACGCGTTCCGCCCCCGGCAAGGACTCCTCATGTGCGCCTACCCTCCCTGACCGCCTTGCGCACCTTCGAATGTGCCGCCCGCCACGCCCATTTCGGCCGCGCCGCCACGGAGCTGTGCGTCACCGACAGTGCGGTGAGCCACCAGATCCGACAGCTGGAAAGCGAGCTGGGCGCCGAGCTGTTCGTGCGCGAAGGCCGCCAGGTCCGCCCCACTCACGCCGCCCAGCGGCTGTTGCAACGCCTGCAGCAGGCCTTCGAGCTCATTGGCGACGCTTGCGATGAATTGCGCGACCCTGCCTCCCAGGCGATGCTGCGCATCGCCGTCACCGCCGAGCTGGCGCAGAAGTGGTTGGTGCGCCGCCTTGCCGACTTCACTGCCCAGTGCCCGCACATCACCCTGCATTTGCACGAGCAGCCCATCGACGCCAGCGCGCCGGGCGAGGATATCGACATCGCGATTACCTACGGCGCCGGGCCAGAAGACGGTAGCGCCTATTGGGTCAAACCCTTGCCGGTGCTGGTGTTCTTCCCGGTGTGTAGCCCCGTGCTGTTCAACCAGGGCACGCTCACCGAGCCGCGCGATGTGGCCCGCCATGGTCTGTTGCATGACGATCAGGACGGCACCACCTGGGCCACCTGGTTAACCGCACACGCAGGTGATGTTCAGGCCGGCCGGCATTTGTATTTTGCCCATGCCGGCCTTGCTCTTGAAGCCGCGGCCCAAGGGCAAGGTTTGGCCATGGGCGACAACCTCACCGCCACCGAGGACCTGGCCAGCGGTCGCCTGGTTCGGCCGTTCAGCGCCAGCGTCACCGCGCTGGGGCAGTACGCTATCGTCTGTGACCGCCTGCGCCTGGAACGGCCAGCGGTGGCAGCGTTTCTGCAGTGGCTGGTAGGGCAGTTGCACATTGACTGAATTTAACTCACCTATTCCTTAGAAATGCTCGTTGGAAGCCTCTGATACGCGGATGGTAGCGTGCCTGTCATCCCAACCGACGGAGCGTTGCCATGACCTGTTCCCTGCTCACCACCCCCAAGGCCGATGGTTTCCGCTTGCCCGGCGAATTCGAGACCAAGAGCCGTTGCTGGCTCGGCTGGCCCGAACGCCCCGATGTATGGCGCAATGGTGGCAAGCCGGCGCAGCAGGTGTGGGTACAGATTGTCTGCGCGATTGCCCAGAGCGAGCCAGTGACGGTCTGCGCGTCGGCGGCGCAGTACGTCAATGCCCGGCGGTTGCTCCCAGAGCAGGTGCGGGTAGTGGAAATGACCTGCAACGACGCCTGGTTCCGCGACAGCGGCCCATGTTTCGTGGTCAATGACGGCACCGGCGAGGTCCGCGGGGTGGACTTCCAGTTCAACGCCTACGGTGGCCTGGACGGCGGCCTGTACTATCCCTGGGACAAGGACGATCAAATCGCCCAGAAGATTCTCGAGATTGAAAACCTCGACCGCTATCGCGCGCCGTTGATTGCCGAATTAGGCGGCATCCAGAGCGATGGCCAGGGTAGTATTTTGACCACGGAACAGTGCCTGCTCAATCGCAACCGCAACGCGCATCTGGGCAAGGAAGAAGTCACCCGCCGGTTGGCCGACTACCTGGGCGCCGAACAGATCATCTGGCTCCCCCGCGGCTGCAAGTTCGATGAAACCGACGGCCACGTGGACGACTTGGCCTGCTTCGTGCGCCCCGGCGAAGTGCTGCTGCAGTGGACCGACAACCGCGACGACCCGCAGTGGGAAATCTACCAAGAGGCCTACGATATCCTGCGCAGTACCCGCGACAGCCGCGGCCGCGAGCTGTTGGTGCACAAACTGGCGCAGCCCGACGTGCTGGAATGGACCGCTGAAGAAGCGGCCGGCCTGGATCATATCGAAGGCACCCACGTGCGGGAGGCGGGCACGAAGATTTGCGCCTCTTACATCAACTATTACGTGGGCAATTCGGTGATCGTGGTGCCGCTGTTCGGCGGCCGTCACGATCATGCCGCTCAGGCGACCCTGGCCGAGCTGTTTCCCCAGCATCGCATCATCGGCATCCACAACTCCCGGGAAATCCTGCTGGGCGGCGGCAACGTGGCATGTATCACCATGCCGCAATACGCCGCCGGGGTACGGCCATGAAACGGCTGTTAGCTGCCGCGGCGCTGACCGCCGCCCTGAGCGCGGCCGCCGCCGAGCCGCCAACAGTCAACCTGTATATCTGGGGCGAATACCTGGCGCCGGATACGCTCAAGCGCTTCGAGGCAGAAACCGGCATCCGCGTGGTCGAGGACCATTTCGATTCCCTGGAAACCATGGAGACCAAGCTGCTCACGGGCGGCAGCGGCTACGACTTGGTGCTCAGCGCCGGCCAACACTTAATCCGCGCCATCGAGGCGGGGGCGATCCAGCCGATCGACAAATCAGCGCTACCGCATTTCGCCGGGATCGGCGAGGAATACCGCCAGCATATGGCGGTATTCGATCCAGGCAACCGCTACGCCGGGATCTATGGCTGGGGCACCACCGGCGTGGGATATCAACAGGAGGCAGTGAACAAGCGCCTACCCAACGCACCGGTGGGCAGTTGGGCCATGCTGTTCGACCCGGCCGTGGTGTCGAAATTCGCCGACTGCGGGGTTAGCCTGCTCAACGACCCCAACGAACTGTACGCGGCGGTGATGCGCTACCTTGGCTTGGACATCAACAAACAGAACCTGGCCGACCTCAAAGCCGCCCAAGCCCAACTGATGAAAATCCGCCCCTACATCCGCTACTTCGACAACGACCGCAACATCAATGACCTGGCCAACGGCGACACCTGCGTAGCGATGTCCTGGAACGGCAATGTCGGCATCGCCGCAAGCCAGGCCAAGCAGGCGGGCAAACCGTTCAGCCTGCACTACAGCATTCCGAAGGAAGGCACACTGATCTGGTTCGACGCCATGGTCGTTCCAAAAGACGCCCCGCATCCAGCGGCGGCGTTGAAACTCATGGACTTCCTGATGCGCCCGGACGTGATTGCGCCGATCACCAACACCATCCATTACGCCAATGCCATCAGCGCGGCCGATGCGCTAGTGGACCCGGAGATACGCAATGACCCGGGCACCTATCCGCCGGCCGCGGTGCGGGCGGCGCTGTTCAGCAAGAATGACAAAGGTAAAGCCTTCAACCGCGCCCTGACCCGTGCGTTCACCAGCCTGAAAGCCGGCGAGTAAGAGGCCACAGCGGCCTTATCCGCGAAGGCCTCACCGCGCAAATGCCTGATACAGCGCGATGTTTTCTTCGCGGGCAACGCCCATACCGCCAAGCCCGCCCCACTGCCGCTCACACATTTCCGGTTCAAGCGGTTGGTTTACCATGCCGGTGGCGCAGCGCCAGAACAGCCATGGCTGGCCAGGGAGAAAGGCCGCCGTGTCGCCGAGGGTGTGGTCGTCACCGGCTGCCCTAACTTGGCGAACGGCCATCGCTGCAACCCATAAGCCGAATTTGAGCGAGATCCGAGTCTCGCCTACCGCTCCGGCCGGGTAAGAAAGCGGAGCCTGACATGGCCGGCTTTATGAACTATAAAATGGCCTTAGCGCCGGATGGAGGGCTTGCAGTGAACTTTTGCTGAAACGAAAAAAGGACCCGAAGGTCCTGATTTCAATGAATTAGAAAACCTATGGAGTTCTGTAATTCATAAATTGGAGCGGGAAACGAGACTCGAACTCGCGACCCCGACCTTGGCAAGGTCGTGCTCTACCAACTGAGCTATTCCCGCAGAGTGTTGCGGGCGCCATTCTAGCGAATCCCCCTGCCGCGTCAAGCCTTTGATTCAAAAACTTTATTAGTCGCCAGCCAGCGGAGAAAGGTGTGGCCAAGCGGCGCGTAGGTAGTTGACCATCGACCACAGGGTGAGCCCAGCGGCGATCATCAGCAGGCTGTAGCCAAGCAATACCCACCACGACATCGCCGCAGGGTTGGCCAGCAGAATCACCAGCGAGGCCATTTGTGCCGCGGTTTTCCACTTACCCAGGTTCGACACGGCCACCTGGGCGCGGGCACCGATTTCGGCCATCCATTCGCGCAGTGCCGAAACCACGATTTCACGGCCAATGATCACCGCCGCCGGCAAGGTGAGCCAGATGTTAGCGTGCTCCTGCACCAGCAGCACCAGCGCCACCGCCACGATCAGCTTATCGGCCACGGGGTCGAGGAATGCTCCGAATGGTGTGCTCTGGCCAAGCCGCCGTGCCAGATAGCCGTCTAGCCAATCGGTGGCGGCGGCAATGGCGAACACCGTGCTGGCAGCCACGTAGCTCCATCCATACGGCATATAGAACAGCAGTATGAAGCACGGGATGAGCAAGACACGAAGAACAGTGAGCAAATTAGGGATATTCATCGGCACGACTGGCTACAGGTGGAAGGGGCATTCTACTCGCTGTGTAGGTTGGCATAAATCGACTCGGCCAGCTTTTTGCTGATACCGGGTGCTTTGGCAATTTCTTCGACACTGGCGCGCGCCAACTCCTGCAAGCCACCGAAGTGCTTGAGCAGCTCACGCCGGCGGGTAGGCCCTACCCCTGCTACGCCCTCCAAAGTGGAGGTACGCCGGGTTTTGCCGCGCCGGGCGCGGTGGCCAGTGATGGCGAAACGGTGGGCTTCGTCGCGAATCTGCTGGATCAAATGCAGCGCTGGGGAGTCTGCCTTGAGGGTGAATTCGTGGGCGGCGTCATTGAGGTACAGGGTTTCGAAGCCCGCCTTGCGCGTCACCCCCTTGGCCACCCCCAGCAAGATCAAATCGGGCACCGCCATCTCCTGCAACACCTCGCGAGCCATGTTCAACTGGCCCTTGCCGCCATCCACCAACAGCACGTCGGGCAATTTGCCTTCACCGGCCTTGAGCCTGGCGAAGCGGCGGGTCAGCGCTTGGTGCATGGCCGCGTAATCGTCGCCGGCGGTCACACCTTCGATGTTGTAACGGCGGTAATCGCTCTTGATGGGGCCTTCGGGGCCGAACACCACGCACGAGGCCACCGTCGCCTCGCCGCTGGAATGGCTGATGTCATAGCACTCCAGGCGCTGTGGCGGTTCGTCGAGGTCAAGCACTTCGGCCAAGGCGTCGAAGCGCGCGGCCAGGTGCTGGCGGTTGGCAAGGCGCGCGCCCAGCGCCTGCTCGGCGTTGGTGACGGCCAACTGCTGCCAGCGCGCACGAGTGCCCCGCACTCGGTGGCTGGCGGCCATTTCACGGCCACGCAGGCCGGCCAAAGCCTCCACTAGCGCTTCGATATCATCCGGGAGCACGTTGAGGATCACCTCAGCGGGCAATTCGCGCTCCCCGGCACCCAGGTAGTACTGCGACAAGAATGCTGACATCACCTCGCCCAGTTCTTGTTCGATGCCCACCTGGGGAAAGAAATTCTTACTGCCCAGCACCCGGCCGCCCCGCACGCTGATCAAATGCACGCAGGCGCCGCCTGGGTTGATGAATGCGGCGATCACGTCCACATCGCCGTTGCCACCTTCCATACTTTGCTGGTCTTGCACGCGGCGTAGCACTGCGAGCTGGTCACGCAGTTGGGCGGCCTTTTCGAACTGCAGGCTCATGGCCGCCTGTTCCATTTCTTGCGACAGCTCTTGGGTCAACTGGTGGCTGCGGCCTTCCAGGAACATGATCGAGTGGCGTACGTCCTCGGCGTATTCGGCCGGTTCTACCGCCGCCACGCAGGGGCCTTTGCAACGTTTGATCTGGTATTGCAGGCATGGCCGGGTGCGGTTCTTGAAGTAGCTGTCTTCGCACTGGCGAACCTCGAAGGTCTTTTGCAACAGGCTCAAGCTCTCGCGGATCGCCCCCGCGCTGGGATAGGGGCCAAAGTACCGGCCCTTGCCCTTTTTCGCCCCGCGATGGATCGACAGCCGCGGGTACTTGCCATCGGACAGGTACACGTAGGGGTACGATTTGTCATCGCGCAGTAAAATGTTGTAGGGCGGCCGCCACTGTTTGATCAGCGTTTGCTCAAGCAACAGCGCTTCGGTTTCGTTAGCGGTAATGGTGGTTTCGATGCTGGCGATGCGCCCCACCAGCGCTGCGGTTTTCGGCGCCAGCCCGGCTTTGCGAAAATAACTCGCCAGGCGCTTCTTGAGGTTCTTGGCCTTGCCCACATACAGCAGGCGCGCGCCCTCGTCGAACATGCGGTATACGCCGGGGCGCCCGCTGCAGGTGGCGAGAAACGCCGCCGGGTCGAAAAGGTCGCTCATATCAAGAAGTGGCGTCGACCATGCCGTGGCGGACGGCCAGTAGGGCAAGCTCGACGTCGCTGGTAATGGAAAGCTTCTCGAATATCCGGTAACGGTAGGTGTTCACCGTTTTGGGCGACAGGCACAAGGTGTCGGAAATGTGCTGCACCTTTTGGCAGCCGACGATCATCAGGGCGATCTGGATCTCACGCTCGGACAACAGGTCGAACGGCGAGCCGCTGGTTTGCGGCTGGAATGATTTGAGCGCCATTTGCTGGGCGATCTGCGGGCTGATGTAACGCTGCCCGGCAAAGACCAGGCGAATCGCCTGGACCATTTCTTCAAGCCCCGCGCCTTTGGTGAGATACCCGGCCGCACCGGCTTGCAGCAGGCGGGTCGGGAATGGGTCTTCTTCGTGTACCGTGACCACCACCACCTTGATCTCGGGGAAACTGCGCTGCAGTTTACGCGTCGCTTCAAGGCCGCCGATACCGGGCATTTTAACGTCCATCAGGATCACGTCGGGCCTTAGGTCGCGGGCGCATTGCAGCGCCTGTTCGCCCGATTGAGCCGCACCGATCACCTGGAAGCCGTCGATGTCCTCCAGCATGCGGGTAATGCCGGTGCGCACCAGATCGTGGTCGTCGACCACCAAGACCTTAATCAAGCGGACACCTCTCGTTACGCATTTGCCATCGGATGGCTACATTAACAAACATCCCGGCGCGAACCTAGCTACCACTGGCCCTTAGCGCCTGCGCCACCCGCAGCACCACGGCCTGGTCGGCCGGCGCCAGGGCGCGGTAGTCCACCAGCAAGCCGTTTTCGTCGGAGGCCAGTTGGTCCGAGGGTTGCGGGGTACGTTTGCCGGCCAACACGTACAGCACATCCACCCCCGCCTGGGCCACCGCTTCCAGATAATCGGCCTTGGGAAAGCGTTCGCCGCTTTCGTATTTACCCTGCGCGTTCGGTTCGACCCCACCGATTTCACCAAATCGGCGCTGGGTCATCGCCAACCGCTCACGTTCTTTTCGAAGACGTAAACCTATTGATTCCATTTGAATATGTGATCCATACTATGAACCCTCAAAAAGGTGATACCTAACACTTAAATGAGTCACTCGACACGGATTTGAACTATGCACGGGATACGGACCGCCGCACAAGCCAGAGCTTGGTTGGAGCGCCAAGGCAAATCGGTACAGCAATTTGCCCGCGAACATGGAGTAGACCCCGCCACCACCTACCAGGTGCTGTCGGGGCGGAAAAAAGGCCGCCGCGGCGAAGCCCATAAGGTCGCAGTACTGTTGGGGATGAAAGACGGCATTATCCTCGATTCACCACCATTAACCTAGCGTGGGGCCCCAGAAGTTGACCACCGCATTTTGACGGTAGCTTTTGTTGTTGCCGGGCGCGGCGCTACAGCCCAACTATGACGTGTCTCGTCACGGCCGTGCCCGGTAACGCTATAAGGCGCCAATGCATATGCGAACTTCCGAGGTATCACACTGGGACCGGGCACTCCATTTGCCAGAAGCACCCCTCCTCGCCTACCGTCGCAAAGCCCGAACGGGCATAGAGGCGCTGGGCGGGGTTGTTCTTGAACACCGTCAGGCGTACCGCCGCGAGGTGCCGCCGGCGCGCCTCGGCAAACACGGCGCGGAGGATACAACCACCATGGCCGCGGCCACGGGCGCCCTCAAGCAAATGCAATTCACGCACATAGAGCGCGAGGCCATCTTGGCTAACGCTGAGGCTAAGGAACCCTACCTGTTGGCCAGCCACATATAAGCCGTAGTTTTCTCGCAGTGCCAGCCGGCATCGAAGTCTTCGTCCCGCCACATCAAGCCATGGTGGGTGTAATACGGCTCCATCGTGCGGCGCGCCAGCCCCCTGGCGAATACCAGGTCGCCCACCCCGCTTGCCGGCGACCATTGTACTTCGGTCGGCATGTTCACTCCAAAAGCAAAAGGCCATTGCCAGCGCCGCCGCGGCTGAAGTAAGCTCGGCCCCACTGGTCAAGAGACATTATCATGTCGCACACCCTTCGCGCCCGCCACCCCAACGCCGCTGCCTGCCGTTTGCCGGTTGCAGTTGCGCGCGCGCACGCGGCTGCAGCTTATTTTTATTATGGGTACTGGTTTAGCCACTGGCGCGCCTAACCCCGAGCAGGCGCCCAGTTCCAGGGTCGCCGCCACAGTTTTTCTCGAAACCCCCGGTCGGCCTCCCGACCGGGGGTTTTGTTTTTTGGCCCTTTCAACCCACTGCACAGGAGCATCACCATGTATCACACCTACTACCGCGACTACCGCCGCTATGCCTGGCGATTTACCGCCCTGAGCTCGGGCCCGCGCGCCATCTCCGAGTGCTCCCATACCGATGGCGAACCCTATTCCATGGCCTTGTGCCGAACATCATCATTACCCCGCCTGCGCGGCTAAGCCGCAGCGGGGGTATTAAGGACACCCCCAATGAACGCTTCACTCAACACGGCCACCTTGGCCCCGGCCACACCCTCCGCACAGCCCCGTATCGTCAGCGGCCAACGCCTGCCCACGGCTTACGCCCTCAAGCAACAATTGCCCCTGCCTACCCGCCTCGCCGTCCAGGTTCAGGCTGACCGCCAGGCCGTTCGGGGCATCCTTCATGGCCATGACCCACGCCTGCTAGTAATCGCCGGCCCCTGCTCGCTGCATGACCCGCAAGCCGCCCTCGACTACGCCAAGCGCCTGAGCGCCTTGGCCCGGGAAACGGCCGACCAGTTGTTGATCGTGATGCGTGCCTATGTGGAAAAACCCCGCACCACCGTGGGCTGGAAGGGCCTCGCCTACGACCCACACCTGGACGGCAGCGACGACATGCTCACCGGCCTTGCGCTGTCTCGCGAGTTGATGTTGGGCATCCTCGCCACCGGCCTGCCGCTGGCCACGGAGCTGCTACAACCGATGGCCGCAGGCTACTTCGACGACTTGCTGGCCTGGGCAGCGGTAGGCGCGCGCACCACCGAATCGCAGATCCACCGGGAAATGGCCAGCGGCCTGGCCTTGCCGGTTGGCTTCAAGAACGGCACCGATGGCTCGACGGGGGTTGCCTGCGATGCGATCCGTAGCGCCGCGCACGGCCATCGCCATTTCGGCCTCGATGCCCATGGTCACCCGGCGATCGTCTGCACGCAGGGCAACCCTGATGGCCACCTGGTGCTACGCGGTGGGCATCGGGGCCCGAACTATGACCCTGCCAGCGTGGCAGCCGCCCGCGCGCAACTGCAAAAAGCCGGCATACTGCCGCGGATGGTGGTCGATTGCAGCCACGCCAACAGCGGCAAAGACCCGCTGCGCCAGCCTGCGGTGTTGCGCGAAGTGTTGGCCCTGCGCCGCCAGGGCGAGTGCAGCGTGGTCGGGATAATGCTCGAAAGCAACCTGTTCGAAGGCTGCCAAGCCGTGGGCCCGAATTTGCGCTATGGGGTGTCGATCACCGACGGCTGCCTGGGTTGGGAGGCGACCGAGGCGGTATTAAGGGAAGCTGCGAACAGTGAACAACGACGCGTGTGCGACTAGTGGGCGTTTCGTCGTCGGGCAAGGCGCCGTTGCGGGCCATAGCAGGGCTATGGTGAGGCGGGGCAACGGCGCCCGGCAACAAACAGCACCGCCAACATTATGCAGCCAACGTTTTGAAATACCCTGCCACAAAGCGTTGCCGCTGTTTGCCCCCGGTTTGCGGCCTATAATCGTGGGCCCCGATGAACGAGACGCCCGACGTGCCCTTCAAGCTTCCATGGCGCGGCAAAACTCGCCCTGCCCCATTGCCTCCCGTGCCAGCCGATGGCCCGGGGCGGGCGATGATCGTACATTTCGAGCGCAAGGCCGCGCAGCAACACTACACCCTAAGTAGCGGCCAATGGCAGGTGATCGATGCCCTGGCCCGGCGCACCGGCCCTTTGCTGGAGGCGGTCGCGGGCAAGGTCGGTGTGCCGCAAAGCCTGTACCTGTACGGCAAGGTAGGCCGCGGTAAAAGCTGGTTGCTCGATACCTTCTTTCAGGCCGTACCCATCGCGGCCAAGCGGCGGGTGCACTTCCACGTGTTTTTCAACCAATTGCACCAGGGCATGTTCCGCCACCGCGAAAGCCGAGATGCCTTGGGCGCCACCCTGAACGAGCTGCTGCAGGGCTGCAGGTTACTGTGCTTCGATGAGTTCCATGTGCATGATATCGGCGATGCCATGCTCATGACGCGCTTGTTCAAGGCGCTGTTCGAGCGTGGCGTGCTGCTGATCGTGACATCCAACTATCCACCGCTGGGTTTGCTGCCCAACCCGCTGTACCACGAACGGTTCTTGCCGGTGATCCGCCTGATCAACAGCGACATGCAGGTTCAGGAAGTCGGTGGCGAACAGGATTACCGCGCGCTGCCTAGTGTAGGCAGCGGCCAGCGATTCACCCAGGGCCGCTACGTATGGCCAGGCGATGCCGCCCAGCGCCAGGCATTGGGTGTGCCGGCGAGCGGCCCGGGCCAGGTGCTGCAGGTGGGCCAACGGCGGTTGCGGGTGCAGGCGGCGAGCCAAGGGTTCGTTCGCTTTACCTTCAGTGAGCTGTTCGAGCAAGCCACGGCGGTGATGGACTACCTGGCCTTATGCGACACCTACGATGACTGGACCATCGACCAATTGCCGCTGCTCGACGATTGCACCGTCGCCGTGCAACAACGCTTTATCAACTTGGTCGATGTGCTTTATGACCAAGACAAACGCCTCACCCTCATCAGTGCATACCCGTTAGCCCAGGCCCTGCAGGCCAAGGCCATCGACTTGATGCGCAGCCAAAGCAGGCTCAGCCAACTGCAACCCTACGGCCCGTTGGAGTCGCCCCGGCAGGGTGCTTGAGACAGTGGCTGCGCAATTTCAACGCTGCCTTTTGCTACCCCGCGCCTTACCGAACCACAACACTCAGCCGTCGGTGCTTGTGCTACTTCAAAAAGACCACACCAGTTGAGTACCCATGAATTCGTCGAAGCGCCGGCCTAGAAACGGCAGGATGGCATCGGCCACCGGCCGTAGCTGGCGGTTAAGGTAGTGCTCGTAGTCCAGCGGCGACTGCCGCGCCTCAAGCGGCTCGGGGCCGTGGGTGGCAATCACATAGCTGATCCAACCGCCACGTTGGTACTGCCGGGGGCGGCCGAGGCGATCGTTGTGCTCATCGGCCAACCGCGCCGCGCGCACATGTGGCGGCACGTTGCGTTGGTAGTCGGCCAACGGCCGGCGCAGCCGTTTACGCAGCACCAGCCACTCGTCCAACTCACCGGCCAGCGTCTGGCGCACATAATCGCGAATGTAGTCGTCGAAGGGCTCACCGAGGAACACCCGCCGGTACAGCTCTTGCTGAAACCGCTGGGCCAGCGGCGACCAGTCGCTGCGCACGGTTTCCAGGCCCTTGAACACCAGCCTGGGTTCGCTGCCGCCGACCCAGCCAGCATAGCGCTTCTTGCTGCCTTCTTCGGTGCCCCGAATGGTCGGCATCAAAAACCGCTGGTAATGGGTTTCGAACTGCAATTCCAAGGCGCTGGTGAGTTGCTGCCCGGCCCATAGCTGCTCGCGCCAACGGGCATTGATCGTGGCCGCCAACTGGCGGCCGATCGCACAAGCCTGTTCATGGTCGTGGGCCGCACCCAGCCACACGAAGGTCGAGTCGGTGTCGCCGTAAATAACCTGATGGCCTTGTTCCTCGAGCCATGCCCGCGTTTGCGCCATGATCTGGTGCCCACGCAAGGTGATCGAAGACGCCAGGCGCGTGTCGAAAAAACGACAACCGCTGGAACCCAACACACCGTAGAACGCGTTCATGATGATTTTCAGCGCCTGCGATAATGCCGCGTTGCCTACCTGTTTGGCGGCTTCACGGGCCTGCCATACCCGCTCGACGATCGCCGGCAAGCAATGGCGAGTGCGGGAAAACCACGCGTCGCGAAAGCCCGCCACGCTGTGCGCATCATCCGGCGCCGCCAGCCCTTCGATCAAACCGACCGGGTCGATGAGAAAGGTACGAATAATCGACGGGTACAGGCTTTTGTAGTCAAGCACCAGTACCGAATCGTAAAGCCCGGGGCGCGAATCCATTACGAAGCCACCAGGGCTGGCTTGGGGCATTTTCTCGCCCAGGTTGGGTGCCACGTAACCGAGCCTGTGCATCGGTGGCAAGTATAAATGGGTGAAGGCCGCTACCGAACCACCGCTGCGGTCGGCGGCAAGGCCAGTGACCGCAGCCCGCTCAAGCAAAAAAGCCATCAATTCGGTGTGCTCGAAAATCCGTGTGACCAGCTCGCAATCCTTGAGGTTATAGGTGGCCAGCGCCGGTTTATCCTCGGCGAACATCCGGTTGATTTCGTCCATACGCTGGTAAGGCGTGGCAACCGCTTTACCCTCGCCCAGCAGTTGCTGCGCGACGTGCTCCAGGCTGAACGAACTGAAGCTCCAGGTGGCCGAACGCAATGCTTCGATACCGTCGATTACCCAGCGCCCGGCGATTTCGGCGAAGTAGTGCTGGCCATTAGGGTGCTCGCGCCAGCGAATGGCGGCCCCATCGCGCCCCAGTTGCAGCGCAACCCCCAGGCGCTGGGCGTGTTCGTGAAGCACCCGCAGGTCGAATTGCACCAGGTTCCAGCCAATCAGCACGTCGGGGTCGTAGTCGGCGAACCATTGGTTCAGGCGCTGCAGCAGCTGCGCAGGGGTTTGGCAATAGGCCAGGTCGAAATCCACCGTGGCGGCCACCGGCGGGGGCTCGCCAAGCATGAACACCTGCCGTTGCCCACAACCGTGCAGCCCGATGCTGTACAGCGCGCCACGCTCGCTGGTTTCGATATCCAGCGACACCCAGCGAAGGCGCGGCCGGTACGCTTCAGCTGCACGCAATTGGGCCCGGTCGAAATGCCCCGGCACACCTTCCTCGCCGGTAAACTGCACGGCCGCGGTGATGAACCGTTCCATCAGGTAACGCTCCGGCGGGCGGATGTCGGCCTCGTAAACGTCTACACCACCCTGGCGCAGGCGTTTTTCCATGGCCAGCAACTGCCGGTACTGGTCGCAATAGAGCCCCACCACTGGGCGCTGGCGAAAATCCTTGAGCGCCAGTTCTCGCCATTGCACACCAGGCTCATCGGCCAGCAAGGCTTGCGCGCGTGGCCATTGCGCGACCGGCACGAAGGCCACCTGCGGCTGGGCGGGTAGCGTTACGTGGCAGGGGCCGGCATCGGTCGCCAGCCAGCACTGCACGTGGCAACCGGCTTCGCTGTCATGCCAATGGCGGGTCAGCAGAAAACCGTGCCGATGCGGTGGGCAATGATCGATCATTGCGCGATTATACGGCACTCGGGGCGGCCATAACCGCACAAGCCCGCGGTGGCCGCCCGCTGGGCCACCTGTGCTAAATGCCGGGTGAGCTGAAGCGCAAGCGGGCGCCACCGGGTAAATACGCCACTACGCTGAGCGGTGGCACGCCCTCCAGCGAAGGCTGCTCGCCGAAATTGGCCACCAGGCGGGTGCCATCGGCGAAGCGGGTTTGCTGCACCTGCCCGACGGCGTCCAGCCAGCGGAAATCCACCAATGCCTGATCGTTCAGGCGCTGATGCAGGGGCCGGAAGAAGCCGTCCAGCGCCGCCAGGTAAGGTACCCGTTTGGCTGCCGTGGCGGCGCTTAGGTTAAGCAGCGGCGGCACGTTGTACAGCTGCGCCAGCAATTCGCTGGTGGCGCGTACCGCGGGGAACTTGAGGGTGTCTAGTGTCCAGTGGTGGGTAGTGATCAGGCTGTCGTGGTAGGCCGCCTGGAATAAAGGCAGCCGCGACGCCGGGTTGAAGTACAGCGCTTGATATTCGGCCTTGAGCGCTACCGGCTTGAAGAACACGGCCGGTTGCTCGTCGGGCCACCAGGGGCCGAGGTAGTACCGGGAGCGGCGTTCCTGGCGCATCTGCGCATCGCCCCAGCCGAAGCCGGAGGTCTGCATGCCGTGGGCAAAAGCGGCCGGCGTATTGGCCACCGCGCCGCCGACCTCCGAGCCCACTGCCAGGTGTTTTTCCTGGCTGACCCAGGCCATGCTGGCCATGCGATTGATGGCGTCCTGGCGTTGGCTGGTGGGCTTGGCCGGGTCGAAATCGTTGAACAGCATACCGGTGGCGGCCACGTCGATGAACCAACTGTTGAACGGCGCGCCGGCCAGAAGCCGGGTGACCCGTGCCTGCAACTGCGGCAGCACGCAGCGGCTGTTGGTGTACACCCCTTCCCCACCGAAACCGGGCTGGCGGCGGCCATCGGCACCCACGATGGCGCAACGGCGGTAGGCGTGTTCACCCAATTGGGCGGTCAGCCAGGTGGGCCGTTGGTTGACCGGCGGCAGCGCGGTGTCGTAAGAGTCGTAGGGGCCGATCAGGTAGCCAGCCTGCACGGCGGCGGCTACCGCCTGGGGCGCGGCCAGGCCTTGAGCCCACTGTGGCAGGCCCAGCCACAGGCGCGGCAGGCCCGCTTGGCGGAGCGCATCGAGCGCCTGCGGCCAGCCGTCCCCCCACAGGTACAGGTGCGAGGCGCCGATCAACCGCTCGCCCGCGTTCACCGCCGCAAGCTTGCCAGCCAGCGGCACGAACTGGCCCTGCTGCTTGAGCCAAGCGCGCCACGCCTTGGTGGGTGCGAGCAGGTCCTGTTCGCCGAGCACGATGCGCACCTGGTAGCGGCGCTGCGGCTCCAGCGCGGTGAACTGGTGGGTCAGTGCCAGGCCTATGCCCTGCGGCTGCACATCGAAGGCCAGCGTATTGTCGAAAGGTGTAGTGAACAGCCAACTCAACGTGTGCGTGCCGTCTTCCAGGCCGAACGCCGGTAGGCTCAAGTCTTCCGTGGTATTGATCCGGGCGTATTCCTGCGTCAACGCCTGGCGCCAAACCCGGTCATCGGCGCGGATGTAATGGCCTTCTTTCAATGGCAATAGCAGTCCGCGGCGGCTGGGCGGCAAACGCGGCCAGGTCAATTCGGTGGGTACGGTAGCGGTGAAGGTCACCTCCAGCTCGGCGCCTTGCAACCGGGCGTGAACCTCGAAGTCGCGATGCCGCCAGCGAGCCTCACCCGGGGTATCCTCGACCGCCCCCACGGCGGCTGGCTCGCCCGGTGCGGCCAGCACCCAAGGGGCGCCGCCCGCCGGGTGGGCGACCATGCCCAGGGTAGCCGGGTCTACCTCCACCCGCCATTGCGAGGTGTGCAGCGCCAAACCATAAGCCCAGGGGCTGAGCAGCCACAATGCCAGGAGCACAACAAAATACATGGGCATTCCTTGCGAACAGGTGCGGCATTGTCCTGTTTTTCCGGCGTGTTCCTATCGGCCAACTATTGCAAAGTATGAGTGCGAAGTACCCACCGCAAACGGTCAGCCGGCGTCGCCGGGCCAGCCTACCGCGTCCGCGCTAGGCAATGCGGCATGAACGCGATCCAGGCCGATCAGCGTGATGATCAGCAACAAGGGCAGCAGCAGGGCTTTGACAATGCGCATGGTCGTTGCTTCCTCAAAGGGGTAACAACACCAAGTCTAGTGCGGTTTTGCGCAAGTGGGCCGCACATGTGGCAGGCAACCGGCCGGCCCCTCCCACCAATGGCCTAGTTGGCCTCACTCCGCCGGTGGTGCTTGCCAACCGCCCCCCAGCGCCACGATCAGGTTCACGCTCGCCACCAAACGGCCCTGCAGCACGTTCAACGCGCTGCGCTCGTTCGACAGCGCCGTGGCTTGGGTGGTGACCACATCGAGGTAGCCGATCAGCCCGGCGCGGTACTGGTTGGTGGTCAGGCGCAACGACTCGCGGGCCGCGGCCAAGGCCTGCTCGCGCACCACGGCTTCGTCTTGGTAGGTCTTGAGTTGGGCCAGGTAGTCTTCCACTTCGCGCAGGCCATCGAGCACCGTTTGCCGATACTGGGCCACGGTCTGGTCGTAAACGGCCACGTTGCGCTGCACCTCGGCGCTGCGTTGGCCGGCATCGAACAGGGTCATGGCCAAGCTCGGCCCCACCGACCAGTAACGGTTCGGCAAGCTGACCCAATTGGCGAAGCTGCTGGAGCTGTAGCCGCCGCTCATGCTCAGCGAAAGGTCTGGAAAGTACGCCGCCTTGGCCACGCCAATGCCAGCGTTGGCGGCCATCACAGAGCGCTCGGCCGCGGCGATGTCTGGGCGGCGCTCCAACAACTGCGAGGGCAAACCCACCGGGATGCTCGGCAAACCGGGGATGGCTTGGCTTTCGGCCAGGCTGAAGTCGGCCGGCGCCTTGCCCATCAATACAGCAATGGCGTTTTCGAACTGCGCGCGCTGCCAGGTAAGGTCGATCAAATCGGCCTGGGTACTTTTAAGCTGGGTTTGCGCCTGCGCCACCGCATCCGGGCCGGAAACCCCCGCACGGTATTGGTTCTGGGTCAGCGTGAGCGAGCGCTGGTAGGTATCGACAGTAGCCTGCAGCAAGCGTTTTTGCTCGTCCAGCACCCGCAGTTGCAGGTAGTTTTGCACTAACTGCGACTGCAACGACAGGCGCATGTTGGCCCAATCGGCAAGGCTCGCCTGGGCGCTGCCCTGGTTGGCTTCCAAGGTGCGGCGCAGCCGGCCCCACAGGTCGAGTTCCCAACTTACGCCCAATTGCGTGTTATAGGTGTCACGGATGCCGCTGCTTGCCGAACTCAGGCTCGAACCACTGCTGCCGGAGCCTTGCGCAGCGCGGTTTTTGCTGGCTGAGAAATCCACGCTGGGGAACAGCGCGCCTCGGCTGCTGCGCACCAGCGCCAGGGCCTGGCGGTACTGCGCCTCGTATTGCGCCACGGTCTGGTTCGAGCGGTTCAGTTCATCGACCAAGGCGTCGAGCTGTGGGTCTCCATACGACGTCCACCAGTCGCCCTTGCTCCGGGTATCGGCCGGCGTGGCGGCGGACCAGCCTTCGGCCTGCTTGAACTGTGCAGGCGTTGCCATGCTCGGCCGCTGGTAGTCCGGGCCTACCGCGCAGGCAGCGAGCAAGCCACAACCCAGGGCAACAGCAAGGGGGGCCAGGCGTGAACGAGAAGCGCGAATCATAACGGTGTGTCCAGGGCAGCGTCGGTGCGTACGCCGCGCCAGCGATTGAAGCGATGGCGTGCGCGGTCCAGGGAAAGGTAAACCACCGGGGTGGTGTAAAGCGTGAGCAATTGGCTGAGCACCAGCCCGCCGATGATCGCCACGCCCAACGGGGTGCGCATCTCGGCGCCATCACCGCGGCTGATCAGCAACGGCAAGGCGCCAAGGATCGCGGCCACGGTGGTCATCAGAATCGGCCGCAGGCGCAACAGGCAAGCCCGGCGTATCGATTCCAGCGGGGCCATGTGCTGCTCGCGCTCCAGTTGCAAGGCAAGGTCGATCATCATGATGGCATTTTTTTTGACCACGCCGATCAGCAAGAACAGCCCCAGCAAGGAAATCAGGCTGAACGCCCCGCCGGTGAGGTAAATCGCCAGCAACGCGCCCACCCCGGCCGACGGCAAGGTGGAGAGAATGGTCAATGGGTGGATGTAACTCTCGTACAGGATACCCAGCACCAGGTACACCAGCACCAAGGCACCGAGGATCATCCAGGGCTGGCCCTTTTGCGCTTCAAGAAAGGCGTTGGCGTTGCCGCCCACCTTCACGATCAACCCGTCCGGCAGGCCCAGGCGGGCCAATTCCTGCTCCACCGCCGTGGTGGCTTGCTCCACTGTGAAGCCTTCAGCCACGTCGAAAGAAATGGTCTCCGAAGCAAATTGCCCTTCGTGGTTTACTCGCTCGTCGGCCAGGCTGTTGCGGTAGCGGGCGATCGTCGACAGAGGCACCCTGGCGCCGCTGGCGGTAATCACGTGGACCTGCTCCAGGGTAACCGGGTCCCAGGCGTACTGGGGGTTGATCTCCATCACCACCTGGTATTGGTTCAAGGGGTCGTAGATGGTCGACACCTGGCGTTGGCTGTAGGCATTGTTGAGCACTGCCATCACCGTGCTCATGTCGATGCCCAACCGCTTGGCCTGGTCGCGGTCCACTTCCAGGGTGACCTGCGCCGTGCCGCGCCCTTCCCGAGCGTCGATCGAGGTGATCGCCTTGATGCCGTGGAACGCCCGCAACACCTTTGGGAACCACGTGCGCAGCGTCGCCAGGTCGTCGCTTTGCACCGTGTATTGGTATTGCGAAGCGCTGTTGTCGCGCGCCCCCCCGAATTGCAAGTCTTGGTCGGCGTAGAGGAACATGCGCCCACCGGGTACGTTCGGCATGTTCTTGTTCAGCCGCGCGATCACCTGTTGCGCGGACACCTTGCGCTGCTTGAGCGGCTTGAGCCGCACCAGCACGGTGGCGTTGCTGGTGCCGTTATTGCCCCCCAGCGTGGCGGCGACGCTTGCCACCGCCGGGTCGGCGAGAATCGCATCACGGTACTGGCGCATCTTTGGCTGCATCACGCTGAAGGACAAGCCGTCATCGCCGCGGATAAAACCCATCAGCTGGCCAGTGTCCTGCTGCGGCATGAAGGTCTTGGGCACAACCACGTACAGGGCGATGTTCACGCCGATGGTGATCAGCAGCGTCAGCAAGATCAGGCGCGGGTGCGCGAGCACCCACCCCAGGGTGCGGTCATAGGCGGCCACCATCCGTGCATTGGCGCGGTCGCTCAGCATTTGTAGCCGTGTACGCCGGGCCGGGTCGTGGGGTTTGAGCCAACGCGCGCATAGCATGGGGGTCAATGTCAGCGATACCAGCAGCGACACCAGGATGGCGGCGGCCAACGTGATGGAAAACTCCCGAAACAGGTTGGACACGATGCCGCCCATGAACAGGATCGAGAGGAACACCGCCACCAACGATGCATTCATTGCCAGCAGCGTAAAGCCCACTTCACGAGCGCCCTGGTAGGCCGCCTGTAACGGCGGCATACCGTCGTCGATATGCCGGGCGATGTTTTCCAGCACCACGATGGCGTCGTCCACCACCAGCCCGGTGGCCAGGATCAACGCCATCAGCGACAGGTTGTTTAGCGAGAAGCCGTACAAATACATGATGGCAAAGGTACCGATCAACGACACCGGCACGGCCAAGGTGGGGATCAACGATGCCCGTGCGCTGCCTAGGAACAGATACACCACCAGCACCACCAGTATCACGGCGATCAGCAGGGTCAATTCCGCTTCGTGCAGGGTGGCTTTGATCACCGAAGTACGGTCCATCGCCACGGTGAGTTTAACGCTGGCCGGCATCAACGATTCCAGCGCCGGTAACTGGTCACGGATGCTACGGGTGGTTTCGATGATGTTGGCCCCTGTCTGGCGGTTGATCACCAGCAGCACGGCATCCTCGCGGTTGAAAAAGCCGCTGTTGTAACGGTCTTCCACCGCATCGCTAACCTTGGCGACGTCGGCCAGCCGCACCACCGCGCCATTGTGGGCGCGGATGATCAGCGGCCGGTAGTCTTCGGCTTTTTCAAGTTGGTCGCTGGCCTGCACGTGCCAACTGCGCTGGGCATCCTCCACAAAGCCTTTGGGCCGGCGCACGTTGGCGGTGGTGATAGCGGTGCGCACGTCGTCCAGGGCAATGCCGTATTGGTCGAGCAAGCGTGGCTCCAGCTCGACGCGCACAGCCGGCAAAGAACTGCCGCCGATCTGCACCTCGCCCACGCCGTTCACCTGTGACAAAGTTTGCGACAGAATGGTCGACGCCAGGTCGTACAACTGGCCCTTCTGCAACACCGTGCTGGTCAGGGCCAGAACCATGATCGGCGCCTGTGACGGGTTGATTTTCTTATAGGTCGGCAGCGACTTCATGCCACTGGGCAGCAACGACCGCGAGGCATTGATCGCCGCCTGTACGTCACGCGCCGCACCATCGATGTCGCGGCCCTGCTCGAACTGCAAAATCACCCGCGTCGAACCTTGGCTGGAGCGGCTGTTCATGCTGGTGACCCCGGCAATGCTGCCGAACGAACGCTCCAATGGCGTCGCCACGGTAGAAGCCATCACCTCAGGGCTGGCCCCGGCCAGGTTGGCGCTGACCACGATGACCGGGAAGTCCATCTGCGGCAGCGGCGCCACCGGCAGCAGGCCAAAACTTACCGCGCCAAGCAGCATTACCGCCAGGCTCAGCAACAGCGTGGCGACCGGGCGGCGGATGAACGGGCCAGAGAGGTTCATCGCGCGGTACACCCTGTGGCGCGCGGCAAGTGGCAAGCCGGCCGGGTTCGTATGGCCATTGATAACCCGGTCAGGATCCGCTTGCCGTTCATTGCGTTTGCTCGGCTGAACGGCGCCGGCGCAAATGCCGCGACAGCCGGTCAAAGTACAGATAGACCACCGGGGTGGTGAACAATGTCAGCACCTGGCTCACCGCCAGCCCGCCCACCATCACTAGGCCCAGTGGCTGGCGAAGCTCCGCGCCGGAGCCAGTGGCGAACATCAATGGCAGGGCCCCGAACAACGCCGCCAAGGTGGTCATTAATATTGGCCGAAAGCGCAGCAGCGCCGCCTCGCGAATCGCCAGCGAGGGGGTGACGCCACGGCTGCGCTCGGCCTCCAGGGCGAAATCGATCATCATGATGGCGTTCTTCTTGACGATGCCGATCAGCAGGATGATGCCGATGATGCCGATCATCCCCAGGTCGTTGCCCGACAACAGCAGCGCCAGCAATGCGCCCACCGCGGCCGACGGCAGCGTCGAAAGGATCGTGACCGGGTGAATATAGCTCTCGTACAGCACCCCCAGCACGATGTACATGGTCACCACCGCAGCCAGGATCAACAGCAAGGTACTGGACAGCGACGCTTGGAAGGCTTCGGCTGCGCCTTGAAATTGCGTTTGCACGCCAATCGGCATACCGATGCGCTGCTGGGTTTGCTCGATGACCTTCACCGCCTCGCCCAGGGATACACCCGGTGCCAGGTTGAACGACATCATCACCGCCGGGAACTGGCCAATATGGGCAATCGCCAGTTGCGCCTGGCGCTGCTCGATGCGCGCCAGGCTAGACAACCGCACTTGCCCGCCACCTTCGCTGCTGGCCAGCGTGGTGCCGGTGCTGTTGGCGCCATTGGCGGTGTTGTTGACGTTGCCGCTGCCCGTGGTATTGGTGCCGACGCTGCTGTTGCTGGTCGCCGCCTTCACGTAAAGCTGGTCCAGCGCCTCGGGGCCGAGGCTACCGCCATCGGCCGCCTGTAGCACCACGCGGTATTGGCTGGCCTGGGTATAAATGGTTGAGATCTGCCGCTGGCCGAAGGCGTCGTACAGCGCGTTGGTAATGTCTGAAACATTCACCCCCAAGCGCTTGGCGCTGTCGCGGTCGATGTCCAGGTACACCTGCAGCCCTTTTTCTTGCAGGTCGCTGGCCACATCGCGCAGTTCCGGGCGCTGGCGCAGGGCATCCACCAGCTTGCCGCTCCACTCGCTGAGCAGTGGCGCATCTGGCGACGACAAGCTGAACTGGTACTGGGTACGGCTCACCCGGTCTTCGATGGTAAGGTCTTGCACCGGTTGCATGAACAGGCGCATGCCCACCAACTGATCGACCTGCGGCTGCAGGCGCGCGATCACTTCGCTGGCGCTTGCGTCGCGTTGCTCGCGCGGCTTGAGGTTGATCTGCAGGCGCCCGCTGTTGAGGGTGGCGTTATCGCCGTCGACGCCAATGTAGGACGACAAACTCTCAACCGCCGGGTCACGCAGGATAATCTCGCCCAGTTGCTGCTGGCGTTGCGCCATAGCCTTGAACGAAATAGCCTGCGGCCCCTCGGAGATACCCTGGATGAAACCGGTATCTTGCACCGGAAAAAACCCCTTGGGCACCAGCAGGTACAGCACCACGGTCAACGCCAGGGTCGCCAACGCCACCAGCAGGGTCAGCGGCTGATGTTCGAGCACCCAACCCAGTGCCCGGTCGTACCGCGCCACCAGCCAGTCGAGCCAAGCACCGCTGGCACGATAGAAACGCCCTTGCTGTTCGGGCGCGGGCTCGCGCTTGAGCAGCCGCGCGCACATCATCGGCGTGAGCGTCAGCGAAACCACCAACGAAATCAGAATGGCCACCGCCAGGGTAATGGCAAATTCCCGAAACAACCGGCCGACGACATCGGCCATGAACAACAGCGGGATCAACACGGCAATCAACGAGAACGTCAGCGACACCAGGGTGAAACCGATTTGCTGGGCGCCTTTGAGCGCGGCCTGCAACGGTGTTTCACCTTCTTCAATGTGCCGGGCGATGTTCTCCAGCATCACGATGGCATCATCCACCACGAAGCCGGTGGCGATGGTCATCGCCATCAAGGTGAGGTTGTTGATCGAAAAGCCTGCCAGGTACATCACCGCAAAGGTGCCGATCAACGACAGCGGCACCGCGATCGACGGGATGAGCGTCGCGCTGGCCCGGCGCAGGAACAGGAAGGTCACCAATACCACCAGCACGATGGAGAACAGCAGTTCTATCTGTACATCATGCACGGAGGCGCGGATGGTCTGGGTGCGGTCGGCCAGCACGGCCACGTTCAGCCCTGCCGGCAGGTTGGCGGTCAGCGCAGGCAGCGCTTGCCTGATCCGGTCCACCACCTCGATCACGTTGGCGCCCGGCTGGCGCTGGATGTTCACCAATACCGCCTGTTGGCGATTGGCCCAGGCCGCCAAGCGGTCGTTTTCAGCGCCGTCTACGATCTGCGCCACGTCCTTGAGGCGCAGCGGCGCGCCGTTCTGGTAGGCCAAGATCAGGTTGGCGTAGTCCTGTGGCGAGCGCAGTTGGTCGTTGGCGTCGAGCATCGACACCCGCGTGGGGCCATCGAAATTGCCCTTGGGCTGGTTCACATTGGAGTTGCCGATCAGCGTGCGCACATCGGCCAGGTTCAGGCCGTTGGCCGCTAAGGCCTGGGGGTTGACCTTGATCCGCACCGCCTGGCGCTGGCCGCCGGCCAGCGTTACCATCCCTACCCCGCCGATCTGCGAGAGTTTCTGGGCCATGCGCGTCTCGACCAGGTCGTTGAGCTTGGGCAGTGGCAGGGTTTTGGAACTGATGGCAATGGTCACCACGGGGGTGTCCGCCGGGTTGACCTTGTTATATACCGGCGGCGCCGGCAAGTCGCTGGGCAGCAGGTTATTCGCAGCGTTGATGGCGGCTTGTACTTCCTGCTCGGCCACGTCCATCGACAGCGCCAGGCTAAAGCGCAGGGTGATCACCGAGGCGCCGCCGGAGCTGGTCGAGGCCATTTGGTCCAGCCCAGGCATTTGCCCGAACTGGCGTTCCAGCGGCGCGGTCACCGCGCTGGTCATCACCTGGGGGCTGGCCCCGGGGTAGAGCGTCATTACCCGGATGGTCGGGTAATCCACCTGCGGCAACGCCGACACCGGCATCAGCTTGTAGCCGATCAAGCCGGCGAGCACAATCGCCAGCATGGTCAGCGTGGTGGCGACCGGGCGCAGGATGAACAGCCGGGAGATGTTCATGCCGCGGGCTTGCTCGCGTGCTTGCCAGCCGTCGAGGGCGCGGGCTGGCCTTGCAAGTGCTCGCCGGGGGTGCTTGGCACCGTTTGTTCAGGGTCGCTGACCACCTGCACCTGGCTGCCGTCACGCAGCCGATCAGTGCCCTCGAGCACGACCCGGTCGCCCTGGGCCAGGCCCTGTTCGATCACCGTGGAGCTGCCATCGCTCGGCCCCAGCTTAAGCTGGCGCACGCGCACCGTGTCGGCGCCGTCCATCACGTAAACGAACGAGCCGTCGTTGCCATACTGGATGGCCGCCGTGGGTGCCAGCACCACCTGCTTGAGCGTGTTGACCAGCAAACGCACGTTTACGAACTGGTTGGGGAACAGGGCTTCGTCCCTGTTCTCGAACGCAGCCTTGAACTTCAGCGTGCCAGTGGTGATGTCGATTTGGTTGTCGGGGCTTTGCAGCACACCGCTGGCTTGCAGCTTGCTGTCGCCACGGTCCCAGGCTTCGACCGCCAGCCGTGCACCGTTACGGTAGCGCTCCAATACGGGGTCCAGTTGGGTTTCGGGCAGGGTGAAGGTCACGCTGATCGGCTGCAGTTGGGTGACCACCGCCACCGCAGTGCTATCGTTGGCCGCGAGCAGGTTGCCCACATCGAGCTGTCGCAAACCCACACGCCCGGAGATGGGCGAGCGGATGTCGGTGAACGCCAGGTTCAACTGCGCGTCGTTGATCGCCGCCTGATTGGTCTTGAGGGTGCCTTCGTACTGGGCCACCAGCGACTGCTGGGTATCGAGCGTTTGCCGGGCAATGCTGTCCTGGGCGAACAGGTCTTGGTAACGCTTAAGGTCGAGCTGGGCGTTCTTGAGCAACGCTTGGTTCTGCGCGAACGTGCCTTCGGCCTGCTGCAGGGCGATGCGGTAGCTGCGCGGGTCGATTTGTGCCAGGAGGTCCCCGGCCTTGACCAACTGCCCTTCGCGAAACGCCACTTTAACCAGTTCGCCCGCCACCCGCGTACGCACGTTCACCGTGTTCAGCGCGGTGACGGTGCCCAGCGCCTTGTAGTACACAGGAAAATCGCCCAGCGCCACGCTGGCCACGCGCACTGGCGTGGGCCCTTCGGCAGCGCCGAACCCCGGGCGCATCGGGTTGCCGCCGCTACGGCGGGTGTGGCTGGGCGCATGGTCAGTGCCGGCGGGCGCGCCACTCGCGCCGCGGTGGTGCCAATACCACCAGGCGGCGACCGCGACAACCAAGAGCACCAACAGGCCAAGCAGCCAGCGGCGAGTACGACGGGAACCAGACGATTGCATGGAGGAGAAGGCCCTTGTTGTATCAGCTTCCTTTCAGGAGGCTGAACGATAAGCACAAGTGCGGTTTTAGCAAAGTGCCTTTACCCCTCATTTACGTATTGACTGGGGGTGAACTGAAACAATGGGCTTTTTTTGACAGGGCAATGGCAACGCGCAAATGCGGGGGTGGCACGCCAACCATCGGCCCGGCGGCCAGGCCAGGGCCCGCTCCGGTAGCCGCGCCACCCGCTAGTGTGGAGTTTCAGAAGCTGGCTGCACCATTTTGACGGTGCCTTTTGCCGCCGGGCAGCGTTGCCGCTTCTCCCATAGCCCTGCTATGGCTCATCACGGCGCCTTGCCCGACAGCAACGTTCGCGGCAATGCTCGTGCGAACTTCTGACACACCCCACTAAGCTTTTTTTGTTTGCAAGAGGTTACAACTACTTCAATACCGCCAGGGCGGCGGCGTAGTCCGGCTCGTGTTTGATATCCGATACCAACTCGGCGTGCAGAACGGTATCGTGCTCGTCGAGGACTACCACCGCACGCGCGGTCAGCCCACTGAGCGGGCCGGTGGCGATCGCCACCCCGTAATTTTCGTGGAATTCACGGCCGCGTAGGGTCGACAGGTTTACCACGTTTTCAAGGCCCTCGGCCCCGCAAAAGCGCTTTTGCGCAAAAGGCAGGTCGGCGGAGATGCACAGCACCACCGTGTTGGCCACCTCATTGGCCTGGGCATTGAATTTGCGCACCGAGGTGGCGCAGGTCGGCGTGTCGATGCTCGGGAAAATATTGAGCACCTTGCGCTTGCCAGCGTAATCAGCCAGCGTTTTGTCGGCGAGGTCGCCACCCACCAGGCTAAAGGCTGGGGCCTTGGCGCCTGTTTGCGGGAACTGGCCTTTGACCTCGATCGGGTTGCCGCCTTGTGTCACTTGAGCCATCGAAACAGTCCTTCTGTAAGGGGTGTAAAAGAGCACCGAGTTAACCACGAATCGCCCCCCGCCACCATGCCGGCAACCGCCGGGCAAGTTCGCTGAACCCCTGCGGGCCGCTGCCCTCCGAAACCTGTGAATATTGATCGCACAGGAGGCGCCCATGACGCTGCACGCCGTTGCTCACTTGCCTGAACTACCCGAAGGCCAAGGGTGGCACGCCCAAGCGCAAGATCACCAATGGCTGCTGGTTCGCAATGGCAGCCGGGTAGATGCCTACCAGGCCCATTGCCCCCATGCCGGCGCACCACTGGCCGACGGCGCCGTTTGTGAGGGCAAGTTGGTCTGCCCCTGGCACAAAGCCGTGTTCGATCTGGTCGATGGGCGCCTATGCGAGCCGCCAGCGCTCGATGGGCTCAAACGCTACCCGGTGTGGCTCGATGGCGACCGTGTGCTGGTCGACGATAGGCCCCTGGAGCCTGCGCAGCGATCAACCGCCGCCGGCGACCGGCGCACGTTCGCCATTATCGGCGGTGGCGCAGCGGGTACAGCCGCCGCTGCGGCCCTGCGCGAATACGGTTTCGGCGGGCGCATTCTGCTGGTCGACGAACAGTTCGAACCTGGCTACGACCGCACGGCGCTGAGCAAATTCGTGCTCGCCGGGCAAATGGCCGCCGAAGACACCTCGCCGCTGCGTGACACCGGCTTCTATGACAGCCAACGCATCGAGCGGATCCAGGCTGGGGTGGTGCGCATCGACCACCCGGCACGTCGCCTCGAACTGTCTGACGGCACCACCCTGCCTTACCATGCCGTGCTCCTGGCCACCGGGGGCGTACCTCAGCGCTTGGGTGTGGAAGGCGAAGCACTGGCGAACATCCATGCCTTGCGCTCGCGCGAAGACGCCCGCCAATTCATGACACACACCCAGGCTGGCACCCGGGTGGTGATCGTTGGCGAGGGTTTCATTGGCCTGGAAGCGGCCAGCGCGCTACGTGAGCGAGGCATGGCGGTGAGCGTCGCCGGGCGCCACCCAACACCGTTTGCCGCCCAGTTCGGCGAGGCGGTGGGGCGGCGCCTGCGGCAATTGCACGAAGCCCATGGGGTGGTGTTCCATGTGGCTGGCGTGCAGGCATTCGAAGGCCAAACCCAGGTTCACACGGTGATGCTCGACAACGGCGAACAACTGCCGGCCGAAGCGGTGCTGGTGGCAGCCGGTGTCGCGCCGGCAACAGCCATGCTCGATGGGCGCTGGCTGGGTGAAGACGGCGCGGTCATCGTCGATGCCGGTTTGCAAGCCAGCGAAGGGCTGTGGGCGGCCGGGGACATCGCGCGTTTTCCGTTGGCCGGCGAAGCTACCCGCATCGAGCATTGGCGGCTGGCCGAGCAACATGGCCGGTTGGCGGCGGCCAACATGCTCGGTGCACAGCAGGCTTACGAAGGTGTGCCGTTTTTTTGGACGTACCACTTCGGCAAGCGCCTCGATTACGTAGGCAATGCCCACGACTGGGACAGCGAACACCGCATGGGCGACCTGCAGGCATTGAATTTCATCCAGTTGCTGTGCCAGCGAGGCGAGGTCAAGGCGGCGGTGGCTTGCGAGCGAGAAGCGGCCTGTGCGTGGCTGGCCGAACGGCTCAAACGCCCGTTACCGCTGGCTGAGGCGCTAGCACAGATAAAGGCGATGGGGTAGCCATGACCTGCGCCGGCAGCAACGCCCAAAGACGCGCTACCATCCGGCTGGCGGCCCCATGCCGGGCAGCCGATAGATGAGGTCAATCGCCCCATCGGAACAAGCGATTAGACGGCAAGGCACCGCGCCAGTACCGTTGTACCAGGTCAACGCTGCTAATTGTCGCAGGTTGGCCACCCCGCCAGGTTCACGTAGCAGGACGCTCGCCCGAAACGCCATAAGGCCGACAGTGACCTGTTACCCACGAACCCCGAGTGCCCCATGTCGCTGAATACCCCCCAGCAAATCGCCGAACTCGCCATCGAAACCGGCGCGAAGAAAGCCCACCTGCCCACCCGCACCCTCCTCACGCTGGGCTTTTTGGCCGGCGCGTTCATTGCCATGGGTTTTTTGCTCGACCTGCATGTCAGTACCATGATCCCCGCCGATTGGGCATCGTTCGGCAACCTGCTGGGTGCTGCGGTGTTTCCGCTGGGGCTGATCCTGGTGGTATTGGGCGGCGGTGAGCTACTGACCGGTAACATGATGACCTTGCCGATGGCGTTGTTTTCTCGCCGTGCCGGGCTGGGCGCAGTGCTGCGCAATTGGGGCTGGGTCACCTTGGCCAACCTGCTGGGTGCGTTGTTCATCGCGTATTTCTTCGGCCACATGCTGGGGCTTACCGAAGGGCCGTTCCTGGCCAAGACCCTGGCGATCGCCAAGGCTAAGGCCAGTGCAGACTTCCTCCATGCGTTCATCTCTGGCATCGGTTGCAACTGGCTGGTATGCCTGGCGGTATGGTTGTCGTATGCCAGCAAGGATGTGCCGGGCAAAATCCTCGGTATGTGGTTCCCGGTCATGGCCTTCGTCGCCATTGGCTTCCAGCACGTGGTGGCGAACATGTTCATTCTGCCGGCGGCCATTTTTGCCGGTGCCCTGGACTGGACTACTTGCTTGACCAACCTGGTACCGGTATTTCTCGGTAACGCTGTCGGGGGTGCCGTTTTCGTTGGGCTGGCGTACTCTGTATCTTACGTTGCCCCTTCCACCGCGCTGGCCAACCCCCAACGAAGCGAGGCCTGAATGCTGCACCCACCGCTGGCCGACAGTTTCGCCCGCAAGGTCGATTATCTGCGGATTTCGGTCACCGACCGCTGTGATTTCCGCTGCGTGTACTGCATGGCCGAAACCATGCAGTTCCTGCCGCGCCAGCGTGTGCTAACCCTCGAAGAAATCCACGAAATGGCCCGAGCGTTCGTCGCCCTGGGCACACGTAAAATCCGCCTGACCGGTGGCGAGCCATTGGTGCGCAAGGGTGTGGTCGAGTTGTGCCGCAACATTGCCGCGCTACCGGGCCTGCAAGAGCTGTGCATGACCAGCAACGGCTCGCAGTTGGGCAAGCTGGCCGCGCCACTGTTCGACGCTGGGCTCAAGCGCTTGAACATCAGCCTCGACAGCCTCAACCCCGCGCGCTTTCGCGAGCTCACTCGCACCGGCGACTTGGTCACCGTGATCGCTGGCATCGACGCCGCCCGCCGCGCGGGCTTCACACACACCAAGCTCAATTGTGTGGTGATGAAGGGCCGCAACGACGACGAAATCCTCGACCTGGTGCAGTTCGCCATCGACCGCGAGCTGGACATCAGTTTTATCGAAGAGATGCCCCTGGGGGCGATCAGCGAGCACAGCCGCGCCGAGACGTTTTGCTCCAGCGCCCAGGTGCGCGAACGGATCGCCGAGCGCTTCACCCTGCTGGCGTCGGCCGAGTCCACCCAGGGCCCGTCGCGCTATTGGCGCCTGGCAGAAGCGCCGAACATCCGCGTGGGGTTCATCTCACCCCATAGCCACAACTTTTGCGCCACCTGCAACCGCGTGCGGCTGACCGTCGAGGGGCGCCTGCTGCTGTGCTTGGGCAATGAGCATTCGGCGGACCTCAAAGCCGTGCTGCGCGCCCACCCGGGGCAGCCGCAAAAGCTGGAAAAGGCCATCGTCGAGGCTATGCGGCTGAAGCCTTGGCGGCATGACTTCCAACTCAACGATGACGTACAGGTGGTGCGGTTCATGAATATGACCGGGGGGTAACACCCCCGGCGGCTCACCGCGCCTTGATGCCCAGCCGCTGGCGCATGGCTTGGGTAATACCCTGGCGCACTTTGCCATACCCCGCCCAGGGGTCGTCCCCACTCAGTTCCGCCAGGCGCTCGCCTAGGGTGTGGATGTTCCACCGCGCCGCTGTTTTCAAGCCGGCTACTTCTTCAGGCGCCACCGGCACCGACACGGGCAAACCTTCCCGCGCCCGGGCACCATAGGCGCAGGCGGTGGTAGCCCCTTCGCCATTGCGCAAGTAGTCGATGAAAATCTTGCCGACGCGGTTTTTTGGCCCGGACTTGTCCGAAAAGCGATCTGGCATCAGCTTGGCCATATGGCTGACCAGCGCATGGGCGAAATCCTTGACCTGGTCCCAGTCATCCTTCGGCCGCAACGGCACCACAATGTGCATGCCCTTGCCGCCGCTGGTCTTCAAAAAACTCTTCAAGCCCAATTCGCCCAGCGCCGCGAGTACCAATTCGGTGGCCTCGGCCATGGCCTTCCACGGCAGCGCCGGGTCCGGGTCGAGGTCCAGCACAAAGCGGTCGGGGTGGCGGCCGTTTTGGCCGGTGGCGTTCCAGGTGTGAAACTCGACCGTGCCCATCTGCACCGCGCCGATCAGCGCTTGCGGGGTGTCGACGATCATCACCGGTTGGTTGGAGAAGGCTTTGTCCAGGCCCTTGATACCGGGGATGTGCAAGTGCTCGGCGTTTTTCTGGAAGAACAACTCGCCCTCGATGCCCTCCGGGGCACGTACCAGCGCCACCGGGCGGTCGGCCAGTTGCGGGAGGATCCACTGCGCCACTTGGGTGTAGTACCGCGCCAGGTCCAGCTTGGTGGCGCCGGTAGTTTTATCGATTATGCGGTCTGGGTGGGTGATCCGCACGTTGCTAGGTAAGTCTTCGGCGGCGGCGTGCTTCACGTTTTTTTTCCCGGTGGTGGCCTGCCGGGCCTGGACTTGGGCAGGCTTTTCTTCATTGATGGCCTCGGCCGGTTTGTCATCGCGCAGGCCATGGAACACCGCGTGGCGCACCGCGCCTTCACGGGTCATCTCGGCGTAGGCCACCTCGGCCAGTAATTGCGGTTTAAGCCAATGCACGCCGCGCAGTTGGGCGCCGCTGGGCGCATTGGCCAGCGGCGGACGCTTTGGCACTTGCAAGGGCTGCAGTTGCGCCAGGATCGTTTTGAGGGTTTGCTCGCTAAAACCGGTGCCCACTTTGCCGGCGTAGCGCAACCCGCCGCTGTCTGGGTCGTGCAAGCCCAGCAATAGCGCGCCAAAATCGCTGCGGCTGCCCTTGGGCTCGGTATAACCCACCACCACGAATTCCTGACGGTGCTGACATTTAAGCTTGATCCAGTCGGCATTGCGGGTGCTGTGGTATAGGCTGCCGGCGCGCTTGCCGATCAGCCCCTCCATGTGCATTTGGCAGGCCGTGCCCAGCAGGTGCTCGGCGTCTTCGGCGAAGTCATCGCTGTAGCGCAGCCATTGGCTGGGCGCATGGCCCACGATCTCGGCCAGCGCCGCGCGGCGTTGCTCCAGCGGCACGCCGGTCAGGTCCATGCCATTGAGGTAGAGCACGTCGAATAGGTAATAAACGATTTCGCCGCTGCGCTCGGTTTCGAAGGCATTCTGCAGCGCCTGGAAGTCCGGCACCCCTTGCTCGTTGGCCACCACCACCTCGCCATCCAGCCAGGCCTGCTCCAGCCCCAGCGCCTCCAGCGCCTTGGCCTGCTGGGGCATGCGTGCGGTCCAGTCATGGCCATTGCGGGTGAACAACTTGGCCTTGCCCTGCTCGATACGGGCGAGGATCCGGTAGCCATCGAACTTGATCTCGTAGCGCCAATCTCCCGGCGGTGCGCTGTCTACCAGGGTGGCCAACTGCGGCTTGAATGCGGCGGGCAAAGGCGCCTGCCGCGCGCCTTCCAACGCGGTGCCACGCTTGGCTCGGGCCTTGGCCGGTTTTTTCCCGATGGGTTTGGCCTCAACCCCCGCCTCCTGGCCCGCTTTGGCGTTGGCGTTGGCGTTGGCCTTGACCTTGGCGGCAGCCTTGCCATGGGGCTTGGGCACTAGGGCGCGGTCGCTGAGCACGCTGCCGGGTTGGTCTTCGAGGATGTCGTAATCCTCACGCGCGCGTGCCTGCTCATCGTGGGACTTGATCAGGAACCACTGTTCTTTTTTACCGGCCATGCGGGTTTTGACCAGGTTCCACGTACCGGCGAGCTTCTCACCTTGTAGGCGAAACTTCAGCCTGCCCTTGGCATAGGCTTCATGGGGCTCACCTTCTGGCTCCCAAGTACCACGGTCCCAAACGATCACGTCACCGCCGCCGTAATGCCCCTCTGGGATGTGGCCCTCGAAGCTGGCGTAATCGAGGGGATGGTCCTCCACGTGGATGGCCAGCCGTTCGTCCGCGGGGTCCAACGACGGGCCCTTGGGCACGGCCCAGCTTTTTAGGGTGCCGTCCAGCTCCAGGCGAAAATCGTAGTGCAAGTGGCTGGCATCGTGCTTCTGGATGCAGAACTGCAAGGCCTGTTCCCCCTTGCGCGGCTTGCGCCGGCCGTCGCCGCGCGGTTCGGGCGTTTGCTCGAAATGGCGCTTGCGTTCGTATTCTGTCAGGGACTCAACCATGGCGTGCACCTCTCCAATCGACCTCTATGCACGTGTGAAGCGCTGAGGCCACCGCAAGTTCCGCGCCGGTGCTGACAGGCGGCCCGGTGAAACGATTGAACGAACGCGCTGCCCTGCCGGCCCAACCCAGATAGCCGCCAGTGCCCGCCAGAGGCACGGCGTTGACCGCGTGCCTGCCCGGAGGGCCTTGCCATGGCCAAGCAAAAGTTGCAGTTCAGCCCCGACAACCCGCCGCTATTACCCCTCTCGCGCCGCTCCGTGCTCCAGGCCCTGGGCATCAGCAGCACCGCCGCGGTGCTGGGCAGCGGCCTGGCACAAGCGGCCGGCAGTGCCGCGGCCGCCCCTGGCGACGCCGCCGAGCCCGGCGCACAAATCCTGAACATGACAGTGAATGGCGAACCGCACAGCCTGAAGATTGACCCGCGCACCACCTTGCTCGACGCCCTGCGCGAACGGCTGCAACTGACCGGCACGAAAAAAGGCTGCGACCATGGCCAATGTGGTGCCTGTACCGTGCAAGTGAATGGCCGACGGGTCAATTCATGCCTGAGCTTGGCGCTGATGCACGAAGGCGATGCCATTTCTACCATCGAAGGCTTGGGTACGCCGGAGCAGTTGCACCCCATGCAGGCGGCTTTCGTTGAACACGACGCGTACCAATGCGGTTACTGCACCAGCGGGCAAATCATGTCAGCGGTGGCGCTGGCCAACGAGCCCTACGGCACCAGCGACAGTGACATCAAAGAAGCCATGAGCGGCAACATCTGCCGGTGTGGTGCGTATTCGCACATCCTCAAGGCCATAAAACAGGCCCGCGGTTGAACTACAGCCAGTGGCACCCTTGCGCCCGGTTTAAAACGGGCCGCGTGAGGTTCGCCTTCGATTCGGAGAATCGTTCACTATGCATCCTTTTACCTTCAACCGGGCCAGCAGCACCGACCAAGCGGTGAAATGGGGCGCAGCGCCGAATGTGCGTTTTATCGCGGGCGGCACCACCCTCACTGACCTGATGAAATTAGGCGTGGAACACCCCACTCAGGTGGTCGACATCAACCGCCTGCCCTTGGCCGAAGTGGAACGCACCCCCGAGGGGGGCCTGAAGGTCGGCGCCTTGGTACGCAATAGCGACCTGGCCTGGCACCTGGCCGTTAAGCAGGGTTACCCGGTGCTGTCCGAAGCCCTGCTGGCCGGCGCGTCCGGCCAACTGCGCAACATGGCCACCACCGGCGGCAACCTCTTGCAACGCACCCGGTGCATGTATTTTCGCGACAACTTAAGCCCCTGCAACAAACGCGAGCCCGGGACCGGTTGCGCGGCCATTGGCGGGGCCAACCGCACCCTGGCGATCTTCGGCACCAGCGAACACTGCATCGCCACTAATCCGTCAGACATGAACGTGGCGCTGGTGGCCCTGGGCGCGCAAGTGCATATCCAAGGTAACCATGGCAGCCGAGTAGTGCCGGTGGGTGAGTTTTTTCTGCTGCCCGGCAGCACCCCGCAGGTAGAAACCGTGCTGCAACCCGGCGAGTTGATTACCCATGTGGCGTTACCGCCGCCGCTCGAAGGGGCGAAATCTGGGTATTTGAAACTGCGCGACCGTGCTTCGTATGAGTTCGCCCTGGCCTCGGCCGCGGTGGTTCTGCAAATCGATGGTGGCCGCGTTCGCCAAGCGCGGGTAGCCCTGGGCGGTGTGGGCACGTTGCCATGGCGCTCACCGGCCGCTGAACAGGCGCTGGTCGGCGCGCCCGCCTCGGCCGCCACGTGGCGCGCGGCGGCCGAGGCGGCTGTGCGCGGCGCCAAGGCGCAAAGTGAGAACGGCTTCAAGATCGAATTGGCCAAGCGCTGCGTCGCCCAGCAATTGGCCACCGTTGCCGCACGGGTTTGAGGAGGAACATCACATGGCCCCGTCCACCAGCGTGACCGTGATCGGCCAAGGCCTGCCACGCATCGACGGCCCCAAGAAAGTCTCGGGGCTAGCCCAATACACGTCCGACCACCACTTCCCGGGGTTGCTGTATGCGGTGCCGGTCACCTCCACGGTTGCCAAGGGCCGCATCACCGCACTCGATCCACGGGCGGCCTTGGCCATGCCCGGCGTGGTCGAGGTGTTTCACCAAGGCAACTTCGCCGGCAAGCTGTTCCGTAAACAGGCCAGCAAGGGCAAGGTCGACGAAAACCGGCCGCCGCTGTCGGATAACACCGTAAGTTACTATGGCCAATATGTAGCGCTGGTGATTGCGCGCACGTTCGAGCAAGCGACCGAAGCGGCACGCGCAGTGAAGGTCGAGTACGCCAGCGAGCCGCCGAACGTGAGCATGCGCTTGGCCGCGGAGGAGAAAACCTCGGTGGACACCGAGCGCGGCGATGTGGACCAGGCTTTCACCAGCGCACCGGTCAAAATCGACCAGGTGTATACCACCCCGGTACAAACCCATAACCCGATCGAACTGCATGCCAGCGTGGCAGTGTGGAATGGTGAGCAGTTCACCTTGTTCGAAACCAGCCAAGCCGTGATGAACCACCAGATGGTCATGGCGCAAATGCTCGGGGTACAGCCGCAGCAGGTGCGCATTATCACCGAGTACCTGGGCTCCGGTTTCGGCGGCAAGCTTTGGCCTTGGACCCATGCCACCCTGGCGGCCGCGGCAGCGCGGGAGTTGGGCGCACCGATCAAGCTGGTGGTGGACCGCGCCATGATGTTCCAAACGGTGGGGCACCGCACCAACACCCAACAACGCATCCGGCTAGGCGCTACGGCCGATGGCAAGTTGAACTGCGTCAGCCACGACTACCTGTTCCATAACGCGCGGTTGGACACCTACAAGGAAAACTGCGGTGAAGCCACCGGTTTTTTGTACAGCACGCCCAACTTGCGTGCGGCCTGGTCGTTCGCCCGCCGTGACATCGCCCCGCCCACGTCGATGCGCGGCCCGGGGGCGGTGCCGGGGTTGTACGCGCTTGAGTCGGGCATGAACGAGTTGGCGGTGGCGCTGAAGATGGACCCGCTGCAACTGCGCCTGGCTAACCAGCCGGAACGGGACGAGAGCCTCGACCTGCCGTTCTCTTCCAGGCATCTAACCGAGTGCCTACACACCGGTGCCGAGCGCTTCGGCTGGGCACGCCGCGACCCGCGCCCCGGCAGCATGCGCAATGAGGCCGGTGCCGTGGTCGGTTGGGGCATGGCCGCCTGCTCGTGGATGGCCAAAGCGTTGCCAGCCAAGGCGACCGTGCAGCTAGCGGCCAATGGCCGTGCGCGGGTGATGTGTGGCACCCAAGACATCGGCACCGGCACCTATACGGTAGTGGCGCAAATGGTGGCAGCGTTGACGGGTTTACCCCTGGCGCGTATCGATGTGGTAATTGGCGACTCCAGCCTCCCACCAGGGCCGATGTCCGGTGGCTCCATGGCCACCGGCTCGTTGGTGCCTGCGGTTCAGGCGGCGACCCAGGCCGCCATCGATGAAGCATTGCAAGCTGCGATCGAGCATGACCCGCGCTTTGCTGGCAAAGCGCCCGGCGCTCTGGCTTTCGACCAAATGCAGGTGAGCATCAAAGGCGAGCAAGGTAAGGCCGTTCTCTTGCAGGACATCCTCCAGGCGGCACACATGGACCACGTCAGTGGCGAGGGCGAAGGCGCCGGCAGCGCCGAGGCGCAGAAGCATTATTCCCAGCATTCATATGGTGCGCATTTCGTCGAGGTGGTCTGGCAACCTGAAATCGCCCGCCTGCGAGTGGACCGTGTGGTCACGGTGATCGATGCCGGTAAGGTGATCAACCCGCAAACCGGCCGTAACCAGATCGAGGGGGCGATCATGATGGGAGTGGGCATGGCGCTGTTCGAGGAAACCGAATACGACCCCCGCACTGGCGCGCCACTGAATGCAAACCTTGCCGACTACATCGTCACCACCCATGCCGATGCGCCGGAGGTGGACATTACCTTCCTCGACTACCCGGATATGACCCTCAACCCCTTGGGCGCGCGGGGCATCGGCGAGATCGGCCTGGCCGGCATTGCGGCGGCCATCACCGATGCGGTGCGCCATGCCACGGGGGTTCAAGTGCGGGATTTGCCGGTGCGGATCGAAGATTTGCTCGATGCGCCGGTGGGCTTGGCGTCATGAGAGGGTGAGCTGGCCGGCGCTGATGCTAACCGCCGGCACGCTTCGCATGGGTGCCTAGGCGCCTGTGAACCGTGTTTGCACACCCAGCGACGCCAACGCGTTCCAATAGTCGGGGTAGGTCTTACCCACGCAAGCCGGGTCTTGGATATGAATGCCGGCGACCTTCAGCCCGGCCAGCGCAAAGCACATGGCCATGCGGTGGTCCGAATGGGTATCGATGCTGGCCTGCACCTCGGTCCCGGCCAGAGAGGGATCGGCATGTACGATCAAGTCATCGCCTTCCACCGTGGCCAACCCGGGCCTGATGGCATTGAGCCCATCGTACAGCGCTTGTACCCGGTCACATTCCTTGACGCGCAAGTTTGCCAGTTGGGTAAAACGCACCGGCGCCTGATTGAACGCGGCCAATACAGCCAGGGTGGGGATAGCATCTTGCATTTGCGAGCCGTCGATCTCGGCGGCCATGCGCGGGAACTGAGCAATGAATTGCCGGGCATGGGCGTCGGGCTGGGTAAAGGCATCGTTGGCCACGCCCAGGTCGATGCGCCCAACGGTCAGGGCTTCGGCGGCCCAAAGGTAAGTCGCCGCGGAAGCGTCTGGCTCGATCAAGTAATCCGTGGCCTGGTAGCCCGTGGGCGCTACCCGCCAAGTGACATCGTCGAGCATCTGCACCTGGGCACCGAAGGCGCGCATGCAGGCCAGCGTGAGGTCAACATAACCGCGCGCGCCGATGTCCTTGCCCGTCAGGGCGACGTCAATGGGCCCCTGGCCACAGGCGGCCAGCATCAGCAAGGCCGACACGTACTGGCTCGACAGCCCACCGTCGATCTCGAAGCGGCCGCCCGGTAGGAGGCCACTGCCCTGCACGGTGACCGGCGGGCAGCCGGTGGCACTGCTGGCTTGTACCCCACCCGCGCGCAGGGCCCGCAGCAACGGCTCGATAGGTCGTTTATGCATGTAATGGTCACCGTCGAGCACTACCGTACCGGCCACCGTGCTCACCGCAGCGGTGAGAAAACGCACCGCCGTGCCAGCGTTGCCGAGGAACAATGCTTCGGCCGGGGCCTGCAACTGACCGCTGCTGGTTACCACGAAGGTGGTGGCATCGGGTTCTTCGACTGTCACGCCCATCAAGCGTAGGGCACCGGACATGTATCGGGTGTCATCGCTCTTGAGTGCACCGCTCAGGCGGCTGGTGCCCTTGGCCAACGCAGCCAACAGCAGCGCCCGGTTGGTGATGGACTTCGAACCCGGCGGCGCTACCCTACCCTGCAGGGCCTGGGTAGGCGGAACGACGGTAACGGTGGCGGGCGCGCTCATGAATCGGTACTCCGGGAATGTCAGCTCAGGCGAAGGGCCGCCATGATGCCACAGTTATCCCGTAGCCGGGGCCGCCCCAGCGATTGACAGGCCCGGCACACTCGACTCGCCAGGCGTAAGCGCTCACCCAAAAAGGCTGCCGCGGAACAACAAGGTGGAGAAGGCCCGCGCAGCACCAGCGAGGCCAGGCCCGGTGGCATGCCAGGCCCCACCTTGATCACCACGACGTCAGGCCCCAAGCCACGATTACCATCGCCAGCCATACATCCCCGGGGCGGCATGCCTGCCCCTTATACACCTTAGTAATAGTTAACCCGACACTTGGTCGGAAAAGCGAAACCTGTGTCGCCAGCACCGGGTCGACTGTTCAGGCCGGCCGCGAAGGGTGGATGCTACGACGTCCAATCGCAGGCCGCCAACTATTGCATAAGGTTATTCCCGCCCGCGAGGATCGCTCATGATTGGTGTAGTAATACCTGCTCACAACGAGGAACGTTGGTTGGAGCAATGCCTGCTTAGCGTTTTGGCCGCCGCTGAACATCCGTGGCTGGCGGGCGAGCCCGTACAAATAATGGTGGTACTGGACAGTTGCACTGACGCGTCCAAAGCCATCTGCCAGCGCTCCCCGATACAGGTGCTGGAGGTGGCTGCCCGTAACGTAGGCACGGCCCGCGCGGCGGGGGCCCATGCCCTGATCGAGGCCGGCGCCCGCTGGCTGGCCTGCACCGACGCCGACAGCACCGTCCCAAGCGATTGGCTGGCCGCACAGTTGGCGCACCAGGCCGACGCTGTGTGTGGGGTGGTCGAGATAGACGACTGGAGCCCTTACCATCTGCAGGTGCGTGACCGTTACGAGGCGGCTTACCATGACCAGGACGGGCACGACCATATCCACGGGGCAAACCTGGGCGTCACCAGTGCGGCGTACCTGCTGGCCGGCGGTTTCCCGGCACTGCCCTGCCATGAAGATGTTCACCTGGTACGTGCCCTGGAGGCAACGGGCGCACGCATTGCCTGGAGCCGCTCGGTGCGTGTGCGCACCAGCGCACGGCTGGATTTTCGTGCCCAGGGCGGTTTTGGTAGCTACCTGCAATCGCTGAGCGAGCCGGCGTGAATGTGATCACGCTCGTGCAGGGCCGCACGGCCCAGTTGCACAACGTAATACGCGGGCTGGAGCAATCGGCGTTGGCACCCGAGGCACTGTGGGTGGTGCACATGAACGAGCCAGCCGGGCAGTACACCTGCCCGCGGTTTCCTATTTACACCCGCCGCGTCGACGGCCACGGTGGCGCGCTGCCGCTGGCGGCCGCGCGCAATCAGGCGCTGGCGATCGACGCGGCGGCGGCCTGGGTATTCCTGGATGTAGACTGCATACCGGAGCGCCACTTGCTTGGCCATTATCGCGATGCATTGCTGGCCCACCCCGGCGCGCTGCATCTGGGGCAAGTGCGTTACTTGCCCGATGGCGCCTTACCTGCGCACTGGAACACCGATGCGCTGCTAGCCAACGCCGTGGCCCACCCGCTGGCCGTACACCGGCCAGGCCCGGGGCTGGCAGTGGCCTACCCGCTGTTCTGGTCGCTGAACTTTGCCTGCATGGCGCCAGTGTTCGAGCGCGTCGGCGGTTTCGACGAGGCCTACCAAGGCTATGGCGGTGAAGATACCGACTTCGCTTTTCGCGCTCGTGAACGGCAGGTGCCGTTACTCGACTGCCCAGCCTTGGCTGTGCACCAGTACCACCCCACCTTCGCCCCCCCACTGAACCACTTCGACGCCATCGTCGATAACGCCCGCACCTTTTACCGGCGCTGGCGGGCATGGCCCATGGAAGGCTGGTTGGCGGCGTTCGCCGAACGGGGGTTGATCGACTGGGCCGGCGACGCGATCCAGGTGCGCCGGCGGCCGACCCAGGCCGAGGTCAGCGCCGCGCGAGATGCCAGCGGGCGGGGCTTTTGATCGCACCCGCCGGGTAAATCAGCCAGCCAAGCCCACGTACACGTTCTGCACATCGTCGTGGCCGTCGATGGCCTCGAGAAATGCCTCGACCTCGGCGAGTTTGTCGGCGTTGTCCAGGGCCACCGGGTTCTTCGGCAGGTAGCCCAGTTTCGCTGATACCACCGTGAAGCCCTGCTCTGGCAACGCCTTTTGCACCGCATCCAGGTCGCTGGCGTCGGTGATGAACAGCGTGGCGCCCTCCTCGGCCGGCTCAAAATCCTGGGCGCCGGCCTCGATGGCGGCCAGTTCCGGGTCCGCGTCGGCAGAGGCCGGGGCCGCTTCGATAAGCCCAACGTGGCTGAAATCCCAAGCCACCGAACCTTCAGCACCCAATTGGCCTTTGCGGAACAGTACACGGATTTCCGCCACGGTACGGTTCACGTTGTCGGTCAGGCACTCGACGATCAGCGGCACTTGATGTGGGGCGAAGCCTTCGTATTTGACCAGGGTGTATTGCACGGTTTCGCCGCTCAAGCCCGCGCCTTTCTTGATCGCGCGGTCGAGCGTGTCACGCGGCATCGACGCTTTTTTGGCTTGTTCCACCACCAGCCGCAAGCGGGGGTTCATCTCCGGGTCAGCCCCGGCGCGTGCTGCGATCTGCAGCTCCTTGGCCAGCTTGCCGAAGATACGCCCCTTGGCGTTGGCTGCTGCCTCTTTGTGTTTAGCTTTCCACTGTGCGCCCATGGCCGTTTCTCTGTGTTGCGTACTCGGGGGGCCGGCCCGTGTGGCCGGCGTGGTGGCGAAAGTCTATACGGCCTTGGGCTGGCAATCGACCCCAACGCATCAACCCGCCAGTTCGAACACCGTGCGGATCAGCTTCAGTTCGCGGCGCCGGGCCAAACACGCCAGCATGTGTGGCTGCTCCAGGCCCTCCCCCAGCAGCGGCACGGTGCACAGCCGCGGGTCTGGGCTCAACTCGCCAGAAAGCACCACGCCCAGCCCGAGCCCCGCGGCCACTGCCTCACCCACCGCTTCGCGGCTGCCAACGACCAGCATCACCTGCGGTTTCGCCGCCGCGTGCTGGCAGGCGGTTTCAAGCGTTTGCCGGGTCATCGAGCCGGGCTCGCGCAGCACCATCCCTTGGCCCTCCAATTGCGCCACGCGCACCGCCGGGCATCCGGCCCAGGGGTGGCCAATCGGTAACAGTAACAATAATCGCGATGCCGCCAACGGCTGCAAGTGCAAGCCATGGCGCGGCGCCGCGGTGGTGATGAGGGCCACATCGACCTGCTCGGCCAACAGCGCGTCGAGCGTACTCTGTGCGTTACCCAGGGTAAGCTGCACCACCACGCCCGGGTGATGTTCGCGCAGCCGCGCCAGCAGCGGCATTACCTGCTGCGGGCTGTCGGCGGCGATGGCCAACTGGCCGCTGAGCACCTCGCGGCGGGCCTCGAGCCAGGCGTGGGCTTCATCGGCGAGGCCGAACAGCGCGTGGGTGATGCTGGCCAGTTGCTTACCTTCGGGGGTCAAACTCACCGTGCGGGCACCCCGGCGCAGCAACAGCACGTGGTAATGCGCTTCCAGCGCCTTCACGTGCCCGGTCACCGCCGGTTGGCTGATGAACAGCCGCTCGGCAGCGCGAGTAAAACTGCCCTCTTTAGCCACGGCATCGAAGGCGCGCAACTGGAATAAATTCAACAAGGATAGCTCTGATGTGGTGTCTCAGGCATTCATATACGCCTGGGCGCGTGATCTCGCTGCCGGGCAGCCCGCCGCGGGCAGTTATAGCAGGGCTTGGCGAGGCCGCCCAAGCCCCACTGCCATTGCGCACAGTCAACCGCCGAGGCACCGCTCGCGGCAATGCGGCGGCCGGTTGGCTCAACCCCTTGGGTCGCCACACAGCACCGGCGAGCCCAACGCCCCATAGCGCCAGGCGCACAACAGCCCCACGCCGCCCATGACCAGGCAATACCCTACGCACACCCAGGGGCTCCATGGCGTTAGCGCGATCAACGCCAGCGGCGTGATACTCGCCCACAGCGCGTAGGCCAGGTTGTAGGTCAGCGAGATGCCCGAGACGCGTATACGCGCCGGAAACAGCGCCACCATCAGCGACGGCACCACGCCGACCACACCGCAACTGAGCCCGGCCAGCGCGTACGTGGTGCCGGGCCACCCCCAGCCGCCGATGAGGTTGGCGTACAGCGCGCCGATACCGACCGGCAACAACACGCTATACAGCGCCATCGCGCGCCAGGCGCCGATACGGTCGACCAATAGCCCGGCCAGTACGCAACCAAGGTTGAGGAACACGATGCCCAGGCTGCTCAAAGCGAAGGTTTGGCCGGCCGGTAGGGCAAAGCGCTGCTGCATCAAGGTGGGGGTGAGCACCACCAGCACCACCACCGCGCTGGTGAGCACGCAGGTGAGCAACGCCGCCGGCAGCAGCGCCGGGCGATGCTCGCGCAGCACCTGGGCGACCGGCAAGCCGCCCACCGCTTCGCGCCGCTGGCGCAGGGCGATGAAAATCGGCGTTTCCGCCAGGTAACGGCGCAACCACACGCCGAACAGCCCGAACACACCCCCCAATAGAAACGGCAAGCGCCAACCATAGTCGAGCAATTGCTCGGGGCTGAACGCCCGCGCCACGCCGCTGGCCACCAGTGCGCCGATCAGGTAACCGAAGGTCAGCCCTGCTTGCAAGAAACCCAGGGCATACCCCCGGCGCCGCCGCGGCACATGCTCGGCTACGAACACCCAGGCGCTGGGGACTTCCCCGCCCACGGCGGCGCCTTGCAGCACCCGTAGCGCCAACAGCACCAGCGGTGCGGCATAGCCGATTTGCGCGTAGGTTGGCATTATCCCGATCAGCAGGCAGGGCAGCGCCATCATCAGGATGCTCAGGCTAAAGACCTTTTTGCGGCCCAGGCGGTCGGCGAAATGCGCCATCAGGATGCCGCCCAAGGGCCGGGCCAAGTAGCCGGTCACGAAAATCCCGAAGCTTTGCAGCAGCCGCAACCATTCCGGCATGTGCGGTGGGAAAAACAGCTGGCTCAGCGTGACCGCGAAAAACACGAAAATAATGAAATCGTAGATTTCCAGTGCGCCACCCAGCGCCGCCAGGCTCAGGGTTTTGTGGTCTGCCCGCGACAACGTCAGCGGGCGTGGGTGCTCGGCAGTCATAAGGTCGGCTCGTATGGGCGCCTGGCAGTGGCGCCTCTAAAAGGGCGCAGCATAGCAAATCGGCCACAGGCTGTACTGGCGCGTAACAGTGCGGCGGCGGGTGTGGGCGCGCGGCCTTATTTACGGCCTTTTAGGCCCCAAGCTTGGCGGCGTAGCCGGCGGCGCCGAGCGGCGGATATTTTCGCCATTACCGATCCCGCCGTTCTGCACGGTAGGTTGCCGTGGTTGCGGTACTCCGACACGGGGTGTAGGCGCCTGTGGCGCCGTGCCTTGCCGGCTATTGGGGTTGGCATTGCGGATAGGGCTGTTGTAAGGGTTATTGGCATTCTGGGCATACAGCGGCGCGGCCATTAACCATGCGAGTACAGCCAAGCCTAGCAGCGGCCGTTTCATCGTTTACCTCTCAGGCCTTTGAGTGATGGCTTGAGCCTACGCGCCTGGGCCGAAGGTTGCACAATGTTACGCCCTGCTAGTCGGGTGCTTCAGAAGCTCAAACGAAAATTGACGCATGACTGTTGCTGTCGAAGGCGCCATCACGAGCCCTAACAGGGCGCGGCGGGGCAACCGGCCCGGCGGCAAAAGCATCGCCAAAAAGGTACGGCCAACAGCGAGCCACCGCACAGGTGCGCACGCCTTTCACGCCGGGCTCGCTTAAAATGGCGGCGCCGCCGAACACACAGTGGCTGGGGCAGTCCGATGCTGTACACACCGCCCGGACCCTTGAGCATGAGAGCACTGTGGCTAATGCTGGGCTGTTGCTGCCTGGCCAGTTGCGCGTTGTTTCGCCCTGCCGACCCTGTGACCGTGGACGTGGTCGGCATTGACCCATTGCCGGGCCAGGACCTGGAAGTACGCATGGCCGTGCGCCTGCGCTTGCAAAATCCCAATGACACGCCCATCGACTATGACGGCGTTGCCCTGAGCTTAACGGTCAACGACCGCCCGTTGGCGGCCGGCGTGAGTGACCAGCATGGCCAGGTGGCCCGCTATGGCGAGGCGCTGATCACCGTGCCGGTGAGCGTTTCGGCGTTTTCCGTATTGCGCCAGGCCATGGGGCTGGCGCAATCCAGCGGCGCCACTAGCGTACCCTATGTGTTACACGGCAAGCTTGGGCGCGGCCCGTGGGCAGCGGCACGCTTCGAAGAACGTGGCAGCCTGGACCTCAACACTTGGGGCGCCGCCTACTGAGGCCTTACTTGGCCGCCGCCATCAGCTTGTTCACTTCGCTACGGACCATGTTGGCGTATTCGGCCGGGGCCATCTGTTCAAGCTCGGCGCGCACCCATTCAGCCCACTTGCCCTTACGCCTGGGCTTCTCGGCGATCAAGCGCGCCGCGTCAGCCTTGGCCTTGCCGATGTTGGCTTTCCAGTTCTCAAAATGCCGGGCTTTTTCCTGTTCGATCGCCTGGCGTTCTTCGAAAGGCTTGCTAGCCAAATTGTAACTCATCGTTACTCCCCTGGGATGACGTTGCCGCGCAGTGTAAACCAACTGCAACTTTCCGGGCGAGGGCCACTCCATTAAGCGAGCCGCCCGGCTCTTTTCCGCACAAGGAGTTACCTCATGGCCCGCAAGTCTTCCGCCGCCTCGGCCGGCGACCAGATCAAGGACCAGGCCTTCAGTGAACTGGCCGCCCTGATCGAAGAATCCGAAAAACTGCTTAAAGACAGCGCCGCGCTAGTGGGCGACGAAGCCGAAACCCTACGCGCGCAAATCACTGAAAAACTACGCAAGGCACTTGAGTCGGTCGACGGCGTGCGCAGCAAAGCACAGCCGGCGCTGGAAGCGACCCAGGACTATATCGGCGGCCACCCTTTGCAAACCGTTGCCATCGCCGCCGGCGTGGGCCTGGTGATCGGCGTGCTTATCGGCAAGCGATGACCGGCCTGTAGGGTAGTTCAGGCGGCCGTCTGCCTGCTGGCACTGCATGGTGTTGGGCGAGCACCCTGGCCGCTCATAGCAAGGCGATGGCTAAGCCGCTGGCAACAAAAGGCAGCGCAAAAACGGTGTAGCGGACGTCCGGGATACCTCACTGCTGTTCTGCCCACTGGCGCAGTTGCGCCAATTGTGGCTCTTCCAGCCAGATACCCTCGCGGGCGGCGCGCTGCCGGTTACGGTAGCGCCGCTCGCCGGAAAATCGCTCCACCCCCGCCGCACGCATGTGCTCCACCAATGTGCGTGCGCGCTCGGCAAAGGGTGCACCTGCCGTTTTGGCCGGGTCGATCACGATGATCAACTGCCCCGTCCAGGGCGTTTGCGCCCCAGGGTGTTGCGACCAGTCAAACTCGAAAGCGAAATGCCCGCCGGTAAGGGCGGCTGACAGCAACTCGACCATCATCGAGAGCGCCGAGCCCTTGTGCCCGCCGAACGGCAACAGCGCGCCACCGTCGAGCACAGCCCGTGGGTCGCAGGTCGGCTGGCCGTGGCGGTCTACGCCACTGCCCGGCGGCAAGCTATGCCCCTCGCGCGCGGCGATCTGCACATCACCATGGGCCAGCGCGCTGGTCGCCATGTCGAACACAATGGGTTCAGCGCCCGCGCACGGCGCGGCAAAAGCCACCGGGTTGGTGCCGAATACCGGGCGCTGGCCGCCTTGTGGCACCACGCAGGTCATGCTGTTAACCACACTCAGCGCCACCAGCCCTTCACGTGCGAAGGGTTCGACGTCTGGCCAAAGCGCGGCGAAATGGTGGGAGTTGCGAATGGCCAACACGGCGATACCGGCGGCACGCGCCTTGCTCACCAACAGCGGCCGCGCGGCTTGCAAGGCAGGCTGCGCGAAACCGCCCGCGGCATCGACCGCGACATAGCCGCTGGCCACATCCTCGACCACCGGCACCGCGCGGCCATCGACCCAGCCGCTGGCCAGTGTTGCCAGATAGCCATTGATGCGAAATACCCCATGGCTAGTGGCGCCGTCTTGTTCGGCGGTGGCGCAATTATGGGCCAGCACCTGTGCCACCTGCGGGGCGACACCGTGGCGCAGGAAAATGGCCTGCAGCAGTGAGGCAAGTTCAGCGAAGGCGATGGGCATCGGCAACTCCAGGGTCAAGGCGAAAAATAATAACTATTTAGGCCATCCGGCGCGGTTCGCTGTCAACGCAAGGGAGGGCTTTACCGGTTATTTACACAAAAAAATTCATGAATGGGCCCATTCGTTCGTCCTAACGTTGAACTGTGCCCGAACCTACCCGTACGCACAGGCGGCGAAAAGGAGAAACCCATGCACCACGCCCGCCCGCAAACGACCCACCCGGTGGCCCGCCAGCAGCGCCCGGCCACAGCACCGCTCGGCGCCGCGCCGGTAGGCAATGAGCGGATCAAAGACATGCTCAAGCATTTTGGCCTGCGCACAAGCCTGATCCGCTTAAAGGTGATCGATACGCTGCTGCAAGCTGAACGCGAGGCGCACAGCATTGGCATGCGCGGTGTGCATGGGCGCCTGGCAAGCCAGGATGTGCCGTTGTCTTTTCTCAGCGTGCGCGAGGTGCTCAAGCGGCTGTGCCAGGAAGGCCTGGTCAGCATGAATGACGATAAAACCTACTGCCTTGAAGCCGCCGTACGTGAATACTTGCAGCGACCATAAGGCTCACACCTTGACCTTGCGGCGCAGGATGCCGTTGAGCACCACCACCAACACCGCAACGGTAATGGCCAGGTATTTGTAAACCTGCTCGGTGATCAGGTTGTGGGTTTGCAACCAGGTCAACCCCAACATAATCACCAGCACAGCCACGGCGATCAGGACGGAATATTTCAAACGTTGTTTCTGGGTCATGGAGGGTCCAAGGTCTAACGACGTATCTGGAATGTAACAGTGATGAAACCAGGCTGTTACTCGACAGGCGCGATAAAAGCACGCCATTAGAGTCTGATGGTACAGCGGCTTCCAGTGTTCGGGGAGCCGTTTCACTGATCGAGGATGTTTACCGATGCTGCGTCGAATCACCTGGCTGATTCCCTTGTTAATGGTGTCGCTGCTGAGCGGCTGTTGGATCTTCATGC
>NZ_JAAOCA010000027.1 GCF_014694385.1 Pseudomonas typographi
GGCAATCGAGGCGCCGAGTATGCCGTAGTTGATGGCCTTAGGACATAGGGGCGGGGCCCGTGCTGCCCTGGTTATAATGGCCGCGGCTAAAAAAGGGGGTTTTATGTTATTACGGGGCCTTACAGCGCTGGTCGCGTTCCAATTGCTGGGCAGTGCATTGCACGCTTTATGCCTGGCCGCATTGCCCGGGCCGATCATCGGCCTGTTGCTGTTGTTTGGCGCCTTGCTGTGCATGGGCCAGGTGCCGGCCCCTATCAGCGAGGCGGCCAGCGGCCTGCTGCGCTACCTGCCGTTGCTGTTGGTGCCACCGGCGGTGGGGATCATGGCGTACGGCGGGGCGATTGCCGCGCACATTTGGGCCATCTTGGGCGCGTTGAGCGTATCGGTTGTGTTGTCGCTGGCGTTCAGTGGTTGGTTGATGGGCCGTTTGTCGGCCAGGCGCCAGCCATGAGCCTGGCTTGGGGCGCCGCGTTGGCTGCGGTTATTCACCACCCGCTGTTTGCCTTGGGCCTGACCTTGGGCGCTTACCAACTGGCACTGAAGCTTTTCGAGACAAGCCGCCTGGTGCTGTTGCAGCCAGTGCTGGTGTCGATGCTCGTGGTGGTGGGGGTGCTGACCTTATGCCAACTCGACTTGGCCGAATACCAACGTAACACGCAGGTTCTCGGCACCCTGCTTGGCCCGGCCACCGTGGCCCTGGCGGTACCGCTTTATCTGAACCTGCGGCGAATTCGCCAACTGCTTTGGCCCACCTTGGCTACGCTGGTGCTAGGTGGGGCTTTCGCAACGTTGTCGGGGTTGGTGCTCGGTTGGCTGCTTGGGGCGGACCACCTATTGCTGATGACCCTGGCGCCCAAGTCGGTGACCTCACCGATCGCCATGCTGGTGGCCGAGCAGGTGGGCGGTGTGGCCGGCATGGCGGCGGTGTTCGTATTGATCACCGGGGTGATCGGCGCGATCGTCGGCCCGGGGCTTTTAAGCCTGCTTAACGTCCGGGCCCCAGAAGCGCGAGGGTTGGCGCTGGGTATCAGTGCCCATGCCGTGGGCACCTCGGTGGCCTTGGCCGAAGGGGAAACTTGCGGAGCCTTCGCGGCATTGGGGATGAGCCTGATGGGCGTCGGGACCGCCATTGTGTTGCCGCTAGCGATCAGCCTATTCGTATAACAAAGGGTTAATAGATGACGTTGCCGCTGTTTCCGCTCAATACCGTGTTGTTTCCTGGCTGCACGCTCGACTTGCAGGTATTCGAGGCTCGCTACCTCGACATGATCGGCCGTTGCATGAAAGCCAGCGGTGGTTTTGGCGTGGTGTGCATCCTCAAAGGGCGGGAAGTGGGGCCGGCCCCGAGCGAACTGGCGGTGGTGGGCTGCGAGGCGTTGATCCGCGACTTCCAGCGCCAGGACAACGGTTTGCTGGGTATTCGCGTGCAGGGTGGGCGGCGTTTTCGCGTGCTCTCTACCGAGCTTCAGCGCGACCAACTGCTTGTGGCTAACGTGAAATGGCTGCACGAATTACCCGACGTACCCCTCGATGAGCGTGATGCGGACCTGCTCGCGCTGTTGGCCGCCCTGGCCGAGCATCCACTGGTGGAATCGCTGGATATCGGCAGCCATGCCAACGGCCAGCACGCGCTGGGCAACAAGTTGGCCTACCTGTTGCCATTCGCAGACCCGGACAAGCTTCGCCTGCTGGAAACCGATGACCCCAGCCAGCGCCTGGATGCGATCCAGGGCTTGCTGGAGGAAATGCAGGGCGAGTTGTTTCCCGATCAGTATTCGTAGCGCATCACGGCATGGGGCAGCGCATGCAGTGCCGAGAACAGCCAAGCCACGAACACGGGGGCCAGCATCCACCATACCCGCAGCGGCACCGGTGCTAACCGGTAGAAGCGCTGGCTCACGGCGAACGAGGCGGCGCAGCCGCTTGCCGCTAACAGAATGCCGGCGATCACGTCGGTGGGCCAATGTACACCCAGGTACACCCTTGAAGAGGCGATGGCCAAGGCCGGTATGCAGGCGATAAAGGTACAGGCCAGGCGCATGCGCGGCGGCTGGCCACGGCTGGCGAGCACGGCCAGGGTAAGGAACAGCGCGAAGGCACCGGAGCTATGCCCGCTGGGCATGCTATAGCTGCCCAGCGGATCGGCCAATACTTCGGGGCGAGCCCGGCCGAACAGGGCCTTGAGCACGGTATTGGCGATGGCCGTGGCCAGCAGTGTGCTGCTGGCGAATAGCGCCGGGCGCCATTGCCGGCCCAGCAGCAACACGGCCACCAGTAGCCCGCCCAGGTACAGTTGGGTGCGAAAATCACCCAGCTGGGTGACCATCACCACCCAATGGTCCAGTACCGCGCTGCGGTGTTCTTGGATCAAGGCACTCAGGCCCTGGTCGAGCGCGCTCAGGTAAGGCCAGCCCACCAGCAGCGCCAATAACAGTGCGAAGCTGCAGGCCGCGACCAGCAGTGTGGTGCGTGCGTGGCGGTACCAGGCGCTGTAGGCGCTCAACCCCACCAGCAGCGCCATGCCCGCCGCGACCACCGCGGCCTGGGGCCAGAAGCCGGCCGGCAGCGGCAAGCGCACCGCGGCCCCCGCGGCCCAGCCTGGCAACAGGTAGGCCACGGCCCAGCCCGCGGCGGCCACTAAACTGGCCAACGCAAAGCGTGGTATGGGCATTTCGAGCATGCCGGCGACCATCGGCAACATGGGCCTGAGGGGCCCGATAAAGCGCCCCACCAGCAGGCTGGCTACGCCATAACGTTCAACATAGCCTTCGGCCCTGGCCAACCACTGGGGATGGCTGCGAAGGCCGGGTAGGCGCCGGATGTTCTGCTGCAGGCTACGGCCGATGGCGTATGACAACGCGTCGCCGAGCAGCCCGCCAAGGTAGCCCAACAGCAAGGTTTCGCCCAGGCCCAAATGGCCGCGCCCGGCGAGGGCGGCGATCGCGAACAACACCACCGTGCCGGGTACGATTACCCCAGCGATGGCCAGGCATTCGATGCAGGCGACCACGAAAATGGTGCCGCCCAACCAGTGAGGGTTGGCGGCCAGCCAGGCGTCCAGGGCGTCGAGCCATTGCATGGTCAGTGTCCTTGCTCAAGTACCCAATAGTCGTGCCCTTCGACCTGCCCCCGGCGTAGCGGGTTCCGGGTACAGAAACGCGCATATTCGGCATCGACGAAGCGATAGGGCAGGTGCTCGTCGCGCCCGTGGGGAATGCCCAGCCGGGTGGTCTGGATCACCCGCGGCACCGCCTGGGCGCAGTCTTCGACGAACAGGGTTTGCGGGTCGAATTGCTTGCCATCCCATTGCCGCACCTTCAGCCCCAGTGCCCGGCACAGCAGGGTTTGCCCAGCGCACAGGCGTTCCGGTGGGCGAGGTAGGCCGCGTGCGTCAGGGTTGTTCAGTTGCATTTGGGCCAGGGCGTTTTCATCGCTGGTGGCGTCCAGCCATGGGTAGGCCGATTTGATCAGCACCGCATTGCCCGGCCCCTCGGCGCTGAAGTTGAGCGAGTCGCCGCCACGGGCGTAGTACATATAAATGTGACCACCGCCGAGGAACAATGCCCTGCGTTTTTCGGTGTAGCCCAGCGAGGCGTGGCTGCCTTTTTCCGCTAAATAGTAGGCTTCGGTTTCGATCACCCGCGCTGAAAGCCAGTAGGGCCCTTGGCGGTGGCGGATGACCTTGCCGAGCAAGGCCTGGGCCAATACCTGGGCGTCGCGGTCGAAAAAACAGTGGGGCAGTGCATGGGAAAGGGGCGTGGGCATGGGCGCAACCGTGGTGGCAACGGTTGCCATGATAGCAATCGTTGGCTGAATCGTGGCTTAATCGCCTTTGTTACGGTTGTTTGTACACCTTCTGCCCGGCAGCGCTGTGCGTGGCGTGGCGCCCCCGCTATAATCAGCCGCTTTCCTTGCTGCCAAGCCCAGTACCATGACTGAGTCCGCTCTAGAGTACATGACCCGCCTGGGGCGCGCTGCCCGTGAAGCCTCGCGGCATATTGCCCGTGCCAGCACTGGGCAGAAGAACCGCGCGCTGCTGGCCATCGCCGCCGCGCTGGATGCCGCGCGGCCCGCGCTTGCCGCCGCCAATGCCCAGGACATGGCCGCCGGCCGTGCCAATGGCTTGGAGCCGGCGCTGCTCGACCGCCTGGAGCTGACCCCGGCGCGTATAAACGGCATGCTCGAAGGGTTGCGCCAGGTCGCCGCGCTGCCCGACCCGGTCGGCGCGGTGCGCGACCTGAGCTATCGGCCGTCGGGCATCCAGGTGGGCAAGATGCGCGTGCCATTGGGAGTTGTGGGGATCATCTACGAGTCGCGGCCAAACGTGACCATCGATGCCGCCAGCCTGTGCCTGAAGTCAGGCAATGCCACCATTCTGCGCGGCGGCTCCGAAGCCATCCATTCCAACCGCGCCATCGCCCGCTGCATCGAGCAGGGCTTGGCCGCGGTCGAGCTGCCGGCGGCGGTGGTGCAAGTGGTCGATACCACTGACCGGGCGGCGGTGGGCGCCCTGATCAGCATGCCCGAGTACGTCGACATCATCGTGCCCCGTGGTGGCCGTGGCTTGATCGAACGCATCAGCCGCGAGGCCCGGGTGCCGGTGATCAAGCATCTCGATGGCATTTGTCATGTGTATGTGTCGGCCTATGCCGACCTGCCCAAGGCCCAGCGCATCGCCTTCCAGGCCAAAACCTACCGCTATGGCATTTGCGGGGCGATGGAAACCCTGCTGGTCAGCGAGGTGGTTGCCGACGCCTTTTTGCCGGCGATGGCCGCCCAGTTCCGCGAAAAAGGCGTGGAACTGCGCGGTTGCGAGCGTACCTGTGACATCGTCGATGTACAGGCGGCCACCGAGCAAGACTGGGCCACCGAATACCTGGCGCCAATCTTGGCCATCAAGGTGGTCGATGATCTGGACGCCGCCATTGAACACATCAACCACTACGGTTCGCACCACACCGATGCCATCGTGACCGACCACCAGGGTGAAGGCCGGCGCTTCCTCGCCGAGGTAGACTCGGCCTCGGTGATGCTCAATGCGCCCACCTGCTTTGCCGACGGTTTCGAATATGGGCTGGGTGCGGAAATCGGTATCTCCACCGACAAACTGCATGCCCGCGGCCCAGTGGGGCTCGAAGGGCTTACCTGTGAAAAATACATCGTGATCGGCGACGGCCAACTGCGCGGTGAGTCGAACCATTGAGCGCTGCAGCGGCCAAGCGCCGGCGCATAGGGATACTGGGCGGCACCTTTGACCCAGTGCACATCGGCCACCTGCGCAGCGCGCTGGAAGTGGCCGATGCCCTAGCGTTCGATGAGTTGCGCCTGGTGCCGAACTTTCGCCCACCGCACCGCGAAACGCCGCAGGTGTCGCCAAGCCAGCGCCTGCAAATGGTCGAGCTGGCCGCCGCCGGTGTTGCGCCGCTACGGGTCGATGGCCGCGAGTTGTTGCGCGACAAGCCGTCTTACACCATCGACACACTGGAGTCGATGCGTGCTGAACTGGGCAGCGAAGCACCGCTGTTCTTGTTGTTGGGCTGGGACGCCTTTTGTGGGTTACCCGGTTGGCACCGCTGGGCCGAACTGTTAGGCCATTGCCACATTGTGGTGCTGCAACGGCCAGACGCCGACATCGAACCGCCGGATGCCCTGCGCAACCTGTTGGCGGCGCGCCAGGTCAGCGACCCCAAGGCCCTTAAAGGCCCCGCGGGGCAGATTACCTTCGCATGGCAAACACCCCTGGCGGTGTCTGCCACGCAAATTCGCCAGTTGCTCGCCAGCGGCAAATCGGTGCGCTTTCTGGTGCCCGACGCGGTGCTGGCCTATATCGAGGCGAACGGGCTGTACCGTTCGCCACTGTGAACTACCCGCGCCGCCAGCATTGGCCAGTGGCGCCAATCGAGAGTCGAACGAGTTTTCCTATGAAGAATACAAACCTGAGCAGCGAAGCGTTGGTGCAACTGGCCACCGCCGCACTGGAAGACATCAAGGCGCAGGACATCCTGAGCATCGATGTCAAAGAGAAAACCAGCATTACCGATTACATGCTGATCGCCACCGGTACGTCCAACCGCCATGTCAATTCCATGGCCGAGCATGTCCGTGAGAAGGTCAAGGCGCAGGGTGTGAAACCATTGTCGGAAGAGGGCAAAGGCGAGAGCGACTGGGTGCTACTCGACCTGGGTGACGTGCTGGTGCACGTGATGACGTCTGCCGCCCGCCAATTCTATGACCTGGAGCGCCTCTGGGAGGGCGCCGAGCAAAGCCGCGCCGCCCACGCGCCAGACCAGGAATAAGCGGGCGGACCATGCGTTTGCGCCTGATCGCGGTGGGGTCGCGCATGCCCCGCTGGGTAGAAGAGGGCTGGCAAGAGTACGCCAAGCGCCTGCCGCCAGAGTTACCGCTGGAATTGGTGGAAATCCCGCTGACCACCCGTGGCAAGAACGCCGACGTGGCGCGGATGATCCGCCAAGAAGGCGAGGCCATGTTGGCCAAGGTGTCGCCGGGCGAACGCATCGTCACCTTGGAGGTGCACGGCAAGCCTTGGAGCACCGAGCAATTGGCCGTGGAACTGGACCGCTGGCGCCTTGAGGCGCGCAGCGTGAACCTCATGGTCGGCGGCCCCGAGGGTCTGGCCCCGGAGGTGTGCGCGCGGGCCGAGCAGCGCTGGTCATTGTCACCGTTGACGCTGCCGCACCCGTTGGTGCGCATTCTCATCGGCGAGCAGATCTACCGGGCTTGGACAGTGCTGTCTGGCCACCCCTACCACAAATAACCCCATACGTTGTTCGCGATGACCCAGCCGATCCGCCTTAAAGACCATGAAAAAGATGCACGCCTGGTACGCAACCGGGTCATGGTCGGTGCCGTGGCGGTGGTGGCGCTGCTGTGCGTGTTGGTCGGCCGGCTGTATTACTTGCAAGTGATCCAGCATGACTACCACTCCACGCTGTCGGAAAACAACCGCGTGCACGTGCAGCCCATCGCGCCGGCGCGGGGCATGATCTATGACCGCAACGGCGTGGTGATCGCCAGCAACCGCCCAAGCTTCAACCTGAGCATCACCCGGGAGCGGGCTGGTGACTGGCAGCAAACCCTCGACACGGTGGCCGAGGTATTGGCGCTCACCGCCGATGACCGCGCCTTGCTCGAAAAGCGCTTGCGCCAGGGGCGCCGGCCATTCGAGCCAGTGCCGGTGCTCACGGAACTGACCGAGGAGCAGATCGCCCGCATTGCGGTGAACCAGTTCCGCTTGCCTGGGGTGGATGTGGTTGCGCAGTTGACCCGGCATTATCCGCAAGCCGGGCACTTTGCCCATTCGGTGGGTTATATGGGGCGGATCAACGAAAAGGAACTCAAAACCCTCGACCCGGTGGCCTATAGCGGCACGCACCAGATCGGCAAAACCGGGGTCGAGCGCTTCTATGAAGACACCTTGCATGGCCAAGTGGGTTATGAAGAAGTCGAAACCAACGCCCGTGGGCGGGTGATGCGGGTGCTCAAGCGTACCGACCCGCAGCCGGGCAAAGACATCGTGCTTACCTTGGATATAAAGCTGCAGGAAGCCGCGGAAAAAGCCCTGGGCGGGCGCCGTGGCGCCATCGTCGCGCTTGACCCGCGCAACGGCGAGGTGCTGGCCATGGTCAGCCAACCAACCTTCGACCCCAACCCGTTCGTGACCGGCATCAGCTTCAAAGCGTATGCCGAATTGCGCGATAGCATCGACCGCCCGTTGTTCAACCGCGTGTTGCGTGGGCTTTACCCGCCTGGCTCGACCATCAAACCGGCGGTGGCCATCGCCGGGCTCGACAGTGGCGTGGTCGGCCCCGGCTCCAGTGTATTCGACCCGGGCTATTTCCAACTGCCCAACGTGGAGCACAAGTACCGTAACTGGAACCGCACCGGCGATGGTTGGGTCGACCTGGACACGGCCATCATGCGCTCGAACGACACCTATTTCTACGACTTGGCGAACAAGCTGGGGATCGACCGGTTGGCTGATTACCTGGGGCGTTTCGGCATCGGTCGCAAGGTGTCGCTGGACATGTTCGAAGAGGCGCCCGGGCTGATGCCCGACCGCCAATGGAAGCGCATGACCCGCCGGCAAGCCTGGTTCCCCGGCGAAACCCTGATCTTGGGCATCGGCCAGGGTTACATGCAGGCCACCCCCTTGCAGCTTGCCCAAGCGACCGCATTGGTCGCCAGCAAGGGGCGCTGGCACCGCCCGCGCTTGGCCAAGGCGATTGGCGGCGCCGCCCCGGTGGACCCCAACCCTATCGCCGATATTGCGTTGCGTGACCCTGCCGACTGGGCCCGGGTTGCCCACGGCATGGAGCAAGTAACGCAGGGGCCCCGTGGCACCGCGCGCAAAGCATTCACCGGCTCCCCCTATCGGGTCGCCGGCAAAAGCGGTACGGCCCAGGTCGTTGCCATCCGCCAGGGCGAAAAGTACGACCGCAGCAAGCTCAACGAGCGCCACCGCGACCACGCCTTGTTCGTGGGTTTCGCCCCCGCCGATAACCCGCGCATCGCCGTGGCGGTGACGGTGGAGAACGGCGAGTCGGGTTCGGGCGTGGCCGCGCCGGTGCTGCGCGCGATCATGGATGCCTGGCTGCTGGGCCCCGACGGCCAACTCAAACCCGAATATGCCAGTAACACCGACCTGGAGACCGTCGCACGTGAAGAGTAATTTCGACCGCATCCTGTCCAGCGAAGATGTGATGCGGCGGCGCGCGACCTTCTTGCAGCGCATTCATGTCGACGGGCCGTTGCTGATCCTGTTGCTGATCTTGGCCTCTGGGAGCCTGTTCGTACTCTATTCGGCCAGCGGCAAAAGCTGGGACCTGCTGATCAAACAAGCCACGTCCTTCGGCATCGGCCTGGTGTCGATGTTCGTGATCGCCCAGCTCGAACCGCGCTTCATGGCGCGCTGGGTGCCACTGGCCTATGTAGTGGGCGTGGTACTGCTGATGGCGGTAGACGTGATGGGCCACAATGCCATGGGCGCGACGCGGTGGATCAACATCCCTGGGGTGGTCCGCTTCCAGCCTTCGGAATTCATGAAAATCATCATGCCGGCGACCATCGCCTGGTACTTGTCCAAGCGCACGCTGCCGCCGCACCTCAAGCACGTAGCGGCCAGCCTGGGGATGATCGGGGTGCCGTTCATCCTGATCGTGCGCCAGCCAGACCTAGGCACGTCGTTGCTGATCCTGGCGTCAGGAACTTTCGTATTATTCATGGCGGGGCTGCGCTGGCGCTGGATACTGAGCGTGATCGCGGCGGCGGTGCCGGCGGCGGTGGTGATGTGGCTCTTCTTCATGCATGACTACCAGAAGCAGCGCATCCTCACCTTCCTCGACCCCGAAAGCGACCCGCTGGGCACTGGCTGGAACATTATCCAGTCCAAGGCGGCCATCGGTTCCGGCGGGGTGTTTGGCAAGGGCTGGTTGATGGGTACCCAGTCGCACCTGGATTTCCTGCCAGAGAGCCACACCGACTTCATCATTGCCGTGCTGGGCGAGGAGTTCGGCTTGGTGGGCATCTGTGCCTTGCTGCTGATTTACCTGGCGCTGATCGGTCGCGGCCTGGTGATCACCGCCCAGGCGCAAACGCTTTATGGCAAGCTGTTGGCCGGTAGCCTGACGATGACGTTCTTCGTGTATGTGTTCGTCAATATCGGTATGGTCAGCGGGCTGCTCCCGGTGGTGGGCGTGCCGTTGCCCTTCATTAGCTACGGTGGAACTTCGTTGGTAACGCTACTGTCAGCGTTTGGGGTGTTGATGTCGATCCATACCCACCGCAAGTGGATCGCGCAGGTTTGAGCAAGGTGACGATTTCGATGCAAGCAGTGCGCGGTTGGGCCGCTCGCTACATCCCGTGGGTAGGCTTGGCGAGCATCCTCGGCAGCCCGGCGCACGCCGGCGACTATGAAGGTTCGCCGCAAGTGGCCGAGTTCGTGGGCGAAATGACCCGCGACTATGGCTTCGCCGGCGAGCAACTGATGGGCGTATTCCGTGAGGTCAAACGCAAGCAGGGCATCCTCGACGCCATCTCGCGCCCCGCCGAACGGGTCAAACCCTGGAAAGACTACCGCCCGATGTTCATCACCGACGCGCGCATCGCCCGCGGAGTGGACTTCTGGCGCCAGCACGAAGCCGCCCTGGCGCGCGCCGAGCAGGCGTACGGCGTGCCGGCCGCGGTGATCGTATCGATCATTGGCGTCGAAACGTTTTTTGGCCGCAACACCGGTAATTACCGGGTGATCGATGCACTGTCGACCCTGGGCTTCGACTACCCGCCCCGCGCCGACTTCTTTCGTAAAGAACTGCGCGAATTCCTGCTGCTGGCCCGCGAGGAGCAGGTCGACCCGCTGACGCTCAAGGGTTCTTATGCCGGTGCCATGGGCTTGCCGCAGTTCATGCCCAGCAGCTTTCGCGCTTACGCGGTAGACTTCGACGACGATGGGCACATCAATATCTGGACCGACCCGGACGATGCCATCGGCAGTGTGGCGAGTTATTTCGCTCGCCACGGCTGGGTGCCTGGCGAGGCGGTGGTCAGCCGCGCAGAGCTGCACGGCGATCGTGCCAGCGACGGCCTGAGCGCAGGGCTGGACCCAGATCGGACGGTTGGGGAGTTGCGAGCGTTGGGCTGGTCGAGTCATGATGCGCTGCGCGACGATCAGGCGGTCACGGCCTTCAGGCTCGACGGTGACGCCGGGCCTGAGTATTGGCTGGGCTTGAAGAATTTTTACGTCATTACACGTTATAACCGCAGCGCGATGTACGCGATGGCGGTGCATCAATTGGCGGATCAGTTGATCCTGGCACGGGGCGGCAAGTAATGCGGGCGTTGGCAACAAGCACACCACTGAAGCTGATGGTCTATGCGGCGGCGGCCTTATTGGTTGTGAGCTGCTCGAGCAGCCGCGGGCCATCTACGTCGGCCGGCTACCGCGTGGCTGCGCAGCCGGGGCTGGACATCAACCATGCCCACAAGGACGGTGCGCCCTGGTGGGATGTAGACGTATCGAAAATTCCCGATGCCACCCCGACCTTGCACACCGGCCCTTACAAAGCCAACCCCTACACGGTTCTGGGCAAGGATTACTTTCCCCTGAGCGACGCAAGCAACTACGTGGCAGTGGGCACCGCGTCGTGGTACGGCACCAAGTTCCACGGGCAAAACACCGCCAACGGCGAGGTCTACGACCTTTACGGCATGAGCGCGGCGCACAAAACGCTGCCATTGCCGAGCTATGTGAGAGTCACCAACCTCGATAACAACCGCAGTGTGATTTTGCGCGTCAATGACCGTGGCCCGTTCTACTCCGACCGTATCATCGATCTCTCTTACGCTGCGGCGAAGAAGCTCGGCTACGCCGAAACCGGTACTGCACGCGTGCGCGTCGAAGGCATCGACCCGGTGCAATGGTGGGCCGCCCGTGGGCGCCCGCCGCCGCTGATGCTCAAAGAGCCGGCAGTCACCCAGCCGCAGCCCGTGCTGGCCGCCAATGCCGGCACGTTGGAACAATACTCGCCGCCACCGGCACAGCACGCGCCGGCCGTGCAGCCGGTGGCGATCGACCCAAAAAAAAACGCTTCTGCGCAAGCAACTGGCCTTTATCTCCAGGTGGGAGCCTTCGCCAACCCGGACGCTGCCGAGCTATTACGGTCCAAGCTCGGCTCGATGGTGAAGGCCCCGGCGTTTACCAGCCCGGTGGTGCGTAACCAGCAAACGCTGTATCGCGTGCGGCTGGGCCCGATTGCCTCGCCGAACGAAGCACAGCAGGTGCAGAACACCATCCGTTTGGCCAACCTCGGCACGCCGAGCATGGTCATGGCGGAATAACCACCTCGCGACGCCTGTAAGCGCAGGCAAGGCCATGGATGGCCACCTTGAACACATAACATGAAAGCTTCGCCTTATAGCCATTTCGAGAGACGGATGAACATCACCACCTTTGCCAAACGCCTGTGCCTGCTCGTACCCCTGTTGACCGCCCCGGCCGCTTGGGCCGCCGATGTTGCGCAAATGGTGCCGGCGCCGCCCCAATTGGCGGCCAAGGCCTATGTGCTGATGGAAGCCAACAGCGGCCAGGTGCTGGTAGAAAGCAATAGCGACGAGCGACTGCCGCCAGCCAGCCTGACCAAACTGATGTCGGCTTATATCGCCACGCTGGAAATCCGCCGGGGCCAAATCAAAGAAACCGACATGGTCAATGTCAGCGAAAATGCCTGGCGCACGGGTGGTTCGCGCATGTTCATCAAGGTCGGCTCGCAAGTGTCGGTCAGCGATTTGCTGCATGGGATCATCATCCAGTCGGGTAACGACGCCACCGTGGCGCTGGCCGAGCATATCGCCGGCAGCGAAGATGCCTTCGCCGACATGATGAACGCCCAGGCGCAGAAGTTGGGCATGGTCAACTCCCACTTCATGAACCCCACCGGCCTGCCGGACCCGGAACACTACTCCTCGGCCCACGATATCGGCCTGCTGGCGCGTGCGATCATCCATGAAGACCCGGCCCACTATGCGATCTATTCGCAGAAGGAATTCTTCTGGAACGGCATCAAGCAGCCCAACCGCAACCTGCTGCTGTGGCGCGACAAGACCGTCGACGGGCTGAAAACCGGCCACACGGACGCCGCCGGCTACTGCATGGCAGCCTCGGCGGTGCGCGATGGCATGCGCCTGATCGCCGTGGTATTCGGCACCACCAGCGACCAGGCCCGCGCTGCCGAAACCCAGAAGCTGCTGACCTATGGCTTCCGCTTTTATGAAACCCAAACCTTTTATAAATCCGGCACCGAGCTGGCCAAAGCCAGCGTGTGGAAGGGCACCAGCAGCGAAGTCAAGGCCGGCTTGGCCGAAGACCTGACCATGACCCTGCCGCGGGGCCAGTTGAAGAACCTGCAGGCCAGCATGACGCTTAACCCGCAGCTCACCGCGCCCATCGAAAAAGGCCAGGTGATCGGCAAGGTAGAAGTGAAGAATGGCGACAAGGTTGTCGAGACGAAGGACCTCGTTGCTATCGAGGCCGTCGATGAAGGTGGTATCTTCCGGCGCATCTGGGATAGCATCCGGCTATTCTTCTACGGCTTGTTCAACTAACCCGTGTGGTGCCCCAAGCGTTCGCACAACGTGTGCCGCCAATGCTGAAACACCGCACCAGCCCGTCAGCCTGCCCCGCCAGTTCACACTGTTGGGGCGGGCTTGTTTTCTCGGCTTGATGAGGCCGTTACTGCCATGACAGACACCGATGTAAAGTCGCATGAGATCCAGTTTCCCTGCCCGGACTACCCGATCAAGGTGATCGGCGACACCGGGGTTGGCTTCAAGGATCTGATTGTCGACATTCTCACTCAGCATGCCGAGGTCGACCGTGCTACTTTGGCCGAGCGCCAGAGCAGCAATGGCAAATACACCACGGTACAGTTGCACATCATCGCCACCGGCCAGGACCAACTGCGCGACATCAACAGCGCCCTGCGCGCGACCGGTGTCGTGCACATGGTGCTCTGATGCCAGGGGTGCTGGGCTTTCGCGAGCTGGGTGTGGCGCCCTACGAGCCGGTTTGGCGTGCCATGCAGCGTTTTACCGACGCGCCACCCCACGCGGGCGGTGACGAGGTGTGGTTGGTCCAGCACCCGCCCATTTTCACCCAGGGCCAGGCCGGCAAGCCCGAGCATCTGCTGTTGCCCGGCGATATTCCCGTGTTAAAGGTCGATCGTGGCGGCCAGGTGACTTATCATGGGCCCGGGCAGTTGGTGGCTTACCTGCTGCTGAACGTTCGGGAGCGCGGTTTCGGTGTGCGCGAGCTGGTCAGCCGTATCGAAAACAGCCTGATCGACCTGTTGGCCAGTTTCGGCGTGGCCAGCCTGGCCCGCGCCGATGCGCCGGGTGTTTACGTACAGGGTGCGAAGGTCGCCTCGTTGGGCCTGCGTATTCGCCACGGCCGTTCGTTCCATGGGCTGGCGCTGAATGTAAACATGGACCTTGCCCCGTTCCGGCGCATCAACCCTTGCGGTTACGCCGGGCTGGCGATGACCCAACTGCGTGAGCACGCCGGCCCGATTGATTTTGCCGAGGTAAGTGCCCGGCTGCGCGCGCAGCTCGTCCAACACCTCGACTACGCTGAGCAGACGACCCTTACGGGCGGAATCGACTGATATGACTACTGCGCAAGAAACCGTGGCAACCCAGGAACTGCAAATGGAGAAGCCACGCCCGGCGAAAATCGAGGCGGGGGTAAAGCTGCGTGGCGCTGAAAAGGTCGCCCGTATCCCGGTGAAGATCATCCCCACCGAGGAATTACCCAAAAAGCCCGATTGGATTCGTGTGCGCATCCCGGTTTCGCCTGAGGTCGACCGGATCAAGCAACTGCTGCGCAAGCATAAGCTGCACAGCGTGTGCGAAGAGGCGTCCTGCCCCAACCTGGGCGAGTGTTTCTCTGGTGGCACGGCTACCTTCATGATCATGGGCGACATCTGCACTCGCCGCTGCCCATTCTGCGACGTGGGCCACGGCCGGCCGAAGCCGTTGGACCAAGACGAGCCGATGAACCTCGCCGTGGCTATCGCCGACCTGCGTTTGAAATACGTGGTGATCACCTCCGTAGACCGCGACGACCTGCGCGACGGCGGTGCCCAGCACTTCGCCGACTGCCTGCGGGAAATCCGCAAGCTATCGCCGGGCGTGCAGCTCGAAACCCTGGTGCCCGATTACCGCGGGCGCATGGACGTGGCACTGGACATTACCGCCAACGAGCCACCGGATGTGTTCAACCACAACCTCGAAACCGTACCGCGCCTATACCGCGCCGCGCGCCCGGGTTCGGACTACGACTGGTCGCTGGACCTTTTGCAGAAGTTCAAGCAGCGAGTGCCCCATGTGCCCACCAAGTCGGGCCTGATGCTGGGGCTGGGCGAAACCGACGAGGAAGTGATCGAGGTGATGCAGCGCATGCGCGAGCACGATATCGACATGCTTACGCTCGGCCAATACCTGCAGCCTTCGCGCAGCCACCTGCCGGTACAACGCTTCGTGCATCCGGACACGTTCGCCTGGTTCGCCGAAGAGGGCTACCGCCTAGGCTTCAAGAACGTGGCGTCGGGCCCACTGGTACGGTCGTCGTACCATGCCGACCAGCAGGCCCACGAAGCCAAGATCAAGCTCTAGGGCCGCCGGCCGATGGCGCTTACCCTGCCTGCCCGGTTGCCCCAAGGGGGCCAATTGGGCCTTATCGCCCCGGCAGGCCCAGGTAGCCTCGACGCCGAGCAAGCCCAGGCCTGGGCGGCGGGGCATGGCTATGGCCTGAAAGTGTACCCAGGGGTTTTCGAAAAAACCGGGTACCTGGCCGGCAGCGATGCCACCCGCCTGGCCGACTTGCATGCCGCGTTCGAAGACCCGGCCATCGATGCCATCCTGTGCCTGCGCGGCGGCTACGGTACGCCGCGCTTGCTGGAACGCATCGATTACCCGCTGATCGCCCGCCACCCCAAGCCATTCGTGGGCTACAGCGATATCACCGCGCTGCATGTGGCATTTATTCAACGGGCGGGTTTGCTGACCTTCCACGGGCCGTTGTTCCGTTCCGAACTGCTGCTGCACCAACAACCTGGGGAGGCAGCGTTACTGCGCATGTTGCGCGGTGAGCTGGGCGAGGGCGATCTGATCGCCCACCCGGCGGGTTGGCCACTCGCCACCCTGGCAGGCGGCAGCGCTGAGGGGCCATTATTGGGCGGTAACCTGGCGGTGTTGTGTGCCACCCTGGGTACGCCGTGGGCCATCGATACCAAGGGGGTGGTGTTGTTCATCGAGGATGTGAACGAGCCACTGTACCGGCTGGACCGCCTGCTTACCCAGCTACGCCTGGCAGGTAAACTTCGAAGCTTGGCCGGGGTTTTGGTCGGTGACTTTGCCGGCGTTACCCTCGAACAGCTGTGCCCGCTGCTCGAAGAGTGCTTCGCGCCGCTCGGCATTCCGGTGCTGGCGGGGTGGCGCTCCGGGCACTGCCAGCCGAACCTGACCCTGCCGTTGGGCGCACGGGTTGAGCTGGATGCCGATGCACAACGCGTTACGCTGAAACAAGCAGTGGTCAGCTAGTGTTCTAGCGGCGCCCCAGCCGTTCGCACAACCATTGGCGCATGAATGTTGTTGTTGGGCAAAGCGCCGTCCCTTGCCATAGTCCTGCTATGGCCCGCCGTGGCGCTTGGCCTGTGCCAACGCTTGGGCGAACGGCGCAATCGCCACACGCGCGCGGTTATTGCGCCCGTAAGCTCTCCAGCAACTGGTGTGTCGGGTAGCCATCCGCCGGCCAGCCTCGTGCCTGCTGCGCGGCACGGATCGCTTTGCGGCTGTTGGCGCCAATGATCCCGTCTGGGTTGCCAGCATCAAGGTTATTCGCTGTCAGTAGGGTTTGTAGCTCGATTCGCTCCGAGCGTGACAGCGGCGTGTCATCCCGCGGCCAACTGCCGGTGACATAACCTGCGCCATCGAAGCGCTGCGCCAGGAGGCTCACGGCTAGCGCATACGCGGTGGAATTGTTGTACTTGAGCACCACGCGGAAATTATCGAGGGTCAGAAACGCCGGGCCGCGGTAACCGGCGGGCAGCAACAGGGCCGCCTGCAGGTTGTCGCTGCCGGCGGGCAGGCGGGTGCCCGGCGGTAGCTGCACACCCTCAGCCAGCCATTGGCTGACCGGTTTGCGCAAGGTTGCATCGGCCTGCGCGTAGTCGAAACCCTGCGGCAACTGTACCTCGAAGCCCCAGGCTTGGCCCTTCTGCCAGCCTGAGGCAGCCAGGTAGTTGGCGGTAGAGGCCAGCGCGTCGGAGGCACTGCCCCAGATATCGCGGCGCCCGTCGCCGTCGAAATCCACCGCGTGTGAATTGTAGGTCGTGGGGATGAACTGCGTTTGGCCCATGGCCCCGGCCCACGAGCCGAGCATGTTTTCGGGGCTGATGTCGCCGTTTTGCAAAATTTGCAGGGCTGCGATCAGTTGGTCTTGGGCGAAGGCTGGGCGCCGGCCTTCATAGGCCAGGGTGGCTAGCGAGCGAATCACCGACTTGTCGCCCTGTATTTGGCCAAAGCTGCTCTCCAGGCCCCACACTGCGACCAGCGCCTGGCGATCGACGCCATAGCGTTGTTCCAGTTGCGCCAATACATCGCCGTATTGGGCGATCAATGCCTGGCCACGGCGCACCCGGGTCGGCGAAATGGCGCTGTCGAGGTACTCCCATACCGGCCGGGTGAACTCCGGTTGCGAGCGGTCGGCCGTGACCACCGCCGGGTCGGGGGCAATACCACTGAACGCGCGGTCGAACACGTTTGGCTGTATCCCGCCGCGCAACGCCTGCTGGCGAAAGCGCGCCTGCCATTCGGCGAAGGTCTCGGTGGGCAGTTCGCTGCCGTCGGAGGTCATCGGTGCGAAGGTCGTGACCGGTTTAGGGGCGGTACCGGTCGCGCTGGGCAGTGGGTTGGCGGCAATGGGGGTATCGGAGCAGGCGGCGAGTAAAACCATGCTGAAAGTGAGCAGAGCGCGCCGCCCGAATCGACGGGCAGCGGTGGGGCAGTTACGGCTGGAAGGCATGCAAAGGTCCAGATGTTCGTCTTTGCGCTGACCTTAGCACGGCTGGCCCTTTGCGCTAAAGCCGGCTATTGCGTAGGAAGCGGCCAACGTTGCCCCGCCATGAGCAGCGCCAGGCGCGATAACCCCACCCACACCGAGCCTTGGGCCTGGCCTTTGATCTGCGCGTCGAGGTGTTGGGCGTCTTGTAACAATTGGTTCCAGCGGCCCGAAGAGAGCCGCTGTAAGGCTTTGCTTACCAGCGGCCGGCGTTTGTCCCAAATGGGCGGCCGGGCACTGCTGAAGGCTTTATCCAGCGGCACGCCCTGGCTGAACTGCTGCGACAGGTTGGCCAGGCTGCGCAGCTCCCGCGCCAGCGCCCAGAGGATCACCGGCGGTTCTACCCCTTCGCCGCGCAGGCCCTCCAGGATGCGCAGTGCATGGCTGGCGTCACCCTGCAGGACGGCGTCGACCAAGCCGAAGACGTCGAAGCGCGCACTGTCGGCCACGGCCGCCTGTACCGTTTCGAGCGTGACCTGGTTGCCGTCGGCGAGCAGCTTGAGTTTTTCGATTTCCTGGGCGGCCGCCAGCAGGTTGCCTTCTACCCGGGCAGCGATCAGCTCCACGGCGTCGGGCTGAGCAGCCAGGCCCGCCTGGGCCAGGCGCTGGCGGATCCATTGGGGCAACTGAGCGGCGTCCACTGGCCAGATCTGCACGAACTGGGTACTGGTGCCGTTGACCAGGGCCGCGCCCCACTTGCTTTTCTGCTGGTTGCCGTCGAGCTTGGGCAGGCTCACCAGCAGCAACGTGTCTTCAGCGGGGCGGTTGCAGTATTCGATCAGGGCGGCTGCGCCTTTGTCGCCGGGCTTGCCCGATGGCAGGCGTAATTCCAGTAGGCGCCGTTCGGCGAACAGCGACAGGCTGGCGCTCGCCTGCAGCAGGCTGCCCCAATCGAAGTTGGCGTCGGCCGCGAACACCTGGCGTTCGTCGAAACCTTGCTGCCGGGCGGCTGCGCGAATGGCATCCAGCGCCTCCTGGCACAGCAAGGGCTCGTCGCCACTGACGATGTACACCGGGGCGAGGGGGCCTTGCAGGTGCTTGCCCAGTTGGGCGGGGGCGAGCTTCATAGGGCCTCTGCTAAGCAGCCCCGCCGAGGCGGGCGCGGCGCACCGTCATTGTGCCGGGGGCAACTGCAGCGGCGATTGCTGCGGGGTCGCATCCTGGATGCGCTGGGCTTCGGCGGCGGCATCGGCCTCGGCCTGGGCACGTGCGTCGGCCTTGGCCTGCAGGGTGTCGAGCTGCTCCGGGGTCAGTTGCGCCAGGCGCAGCATGATGCGCTGCTCCAGGTCGCGGCGCATTTCACGGCGGGCCTGTTTGGCCTCTTCGTCGGAGCCGGTCAGGTTGCTGGTGTCTTGCACGTAGACCTTCTGCACTTCCATTTTGTCGCTGATCAGTTCGCGTTGGTGGCGGCCGATGATCTGGTAGTTAACGCCGGAAGTCAGTTCGATCTCGCTAGAGCGGGCCGAGCCGTTGTAGCTGGCGCTGCGCTGGGTTTCATATTCCTGGGCGAGCACCAGCTTGTACGGCGCGCCGCCCACGATGCGCACGCCGCTACGCTCGAGGTTGGCACGCAGCTCGGTCACCAGTGGGCCGTAGGCGTCTCGGGCGCTGAGGTCCATTTCCTTGACCATCAGGCTGTTGCTTTCGGTGCCCCGCAGTTGGAAACCGCAGGCGCCGAGCAGCGAGGCCAGGCCAACGACCAGCAGGTTGCGTTTGATCATGCTTGTTGCTCCTTCAAACCTTATAGGCCGAGGGCAGGGGGCGCCCAGCGGGGCGCCGCCTGCCGATCAGTTGGCGACGATATTGACCAGCTTGCCGGGTACCACGATGACCTTGCGCAGGGTCAGGCCCTCGGTAAAGCGCAGCACGTTCTCGTTGACCCGTGCCGCCGCTTCGATTTCGTCGCGGCTGGCGCTGGCTGGCATTTCGATGTGGCCGCGCAGTTTGCCGTTGACCTGCACCACCAGGGTGAGGGTGTTTTGCACCAGGGCGCTCTCATCGACGGCCGGCCATGCCGCGTCGATGGCCGCCCCGCCATGGCCCAGGGCCTGCCACAGTTGGTGGCTGATGTGCGGGGTGATCGGTGCCAGCAGCAACGTCACCGCCTCCAGCCCCTCGTGCAGTAGCGCGCGGTCCTGCTCGCTGGCCTGGCTGGCTTTTTCCAGCACGTTCATCAGTGTCATCACCTGGGCAATCGCGGTGTTGAACTTGTGGTGTTGGCCCACGTCCTGGGTGGCCTGCTTGATCGCCAAGTGGATGGCACGGCGCACGGCTTTTTGTGCGTCGCCCAGGCCAGCCAGGCTCAGCGCACCGGGCAGGCCCTGGGCAACGTGTGCCTGGGCCAGGCGCCATACACGGCGCAGAAAGCGGCTAGCGCCCTCGACACCGGCGTCGGACCATTCCAGGCTCATGTCGGGCGGGGAGGCGAACATCATGAACAAACGGCAGGTGTCGGCACCGTATTGGTCGATCATTGCCTGGGGGTCGACGCCGTTGTTCTTGGACTTGGACATTTTCTCGGTGCCACCGATTTCCACCGGCTTGCCATCGCTGCGCAGCGTGGCGCTGACGACCTTGGCCTTGGCGTCACGCACCAGGTCGACGTCGGCCGGGTTGAACCAGCTCTTGCTGCCGTTGGCTTCGAGGCGGTAGTAGGTTTCGGCGACCACCATGCCCTGGGTCAACAGGTTCTGGAACGGCTCATTGCCGCTGACCAGGCCTTCGTCGCGCATCAGCTTGTGGAAGAAGCGCGCGTACAGCAGGTGCAAAATGGCGTGCTCGATACCACCGATGTATTGGTTCACCGGTAACCAATGGTCGGCCGCGGCGGGGTCTACCATGCCTTGGTCGTAGTGGGGCGAGGTGTAGCGGGCGAAGTACCAGCTGGACTCGACGAAGGTGTCCATGGTGTCGGTTTCACGCTTGGCCGGGGCGCCGCACCGGGGGCACTGGCATTCGTAGAACTCGGGCAGGCGTGCCAGTGGCGAACCGGCGCCATCGGGCACGATGTTCTCGGGCAGCACCACCGGCAGTTGCTGTTCAGGCACGGGTACGTCGCCGCAGCTGTCGCAGTGAACGATCGGGATCGGACAACCCCAATAGCGCTGGCGGCTGATGCCCCAATCGCGCAGGCGAAACTGGGTACGCGACTGGCCAAGGCCTTTCTCGATCAGGGCCGCCTCGATCGCGTCGAAGGCGCCTTCGAAATCCAAGCCATCGAACCTGCCGGAGTTGATCAACTGGCCATGCTCGGCGTAAGCCGGCTGCCAGGGCGCCGGGGTGTGGTCGCCGGCGCTGGTGCGCACCACGGCCTTGATCGGCAAGTCGTATTGGCTGGCGAATTCGAAATCACGTTCGTCATGGGCCGGCACGGCCATGACCGCACCGTCGCCGTAGTGCATCAGTACGTAGTTGGCGACCCATACCGGGAGCTTTTCGCCGGTCAGCGGGTGCTCAACCCACAGCGGTGTGGCCCGGCCCTTTTTTTCTTGGGTAGCGACGTCTGCCTCGGCGACGCTACCGGCCTTGCATTCGTCGATGAAGGCCTGCAGTGACGGGTCACGCTGCGCCGCCAGCGCCGCCAGTGGGTGTTCGGCGGCCACGGCCACATAAGTGGCGCCCATCAGGGTGTCGGGGCGTGTAGTGAACACCTTGAGCACACCCGGGCTGCCGATCGAGGCCTGGTCGTACGGAAAGCGCACTTCCATGCCGCGCGATTTGCCGATCCAGTTGCGTTGCATGGTCTTGACTTGCTCGGGCCAGCCCGGCAACTCGTCGAGGCTTTGCAGCAGTTCTTCGGCGTAATCGGTGATGCGGAAGTAGTACATCGGGATTTCGCGCTTTTCGACCAGCGCGCCAGAGCGCCAGCCGCGACCGTCGATCACCTGTTCGTTGGCCAGCACCGTTTGGTCGACCGGGTCCCAGTTCACGGTGCCGTTCTTACGGTAGATCACCCCTTTTTCGAACAGGCGGGTGAACAGCCATTGTTCCCAGCGGTAGTAATCGGGCTTGCAGGTGGTGACTTCGCGCGACCAGTCGATCGCCAGGCCCAGGCTCTTGAGCTGGGCCTTCATGTATTCGATGTTCTCGTAGGTCCACTTCGCCGGCGCCACGTTGTTTTTCATCGCGGCGTTTTCCGCCGGCATGCCGAAGGCGTCCCAACCCATTGGCTGCAACACGTTACGCCCGCGCATGCGCTGGTAGCGGGCGATCACATCACCGATGGTGTAGTTGCGCACATGGCCCATGTGCAGCTTGCCGCTGGGGTAGGGGAACATCGATAGGCAATAGTACGTCGGCTTGCCGGCTTGTTCAGTGACTTCAAAGGACTTTTGCTCATCCCAGAAGCGTTGGGCGGCGGCTTCGATCTCGCGGGGCTGGTAGTTTTCGTGCATGGCTACTTTGTGCTTGGAAAAGGTGGCACGTCGCCCTGGGGCTGCGGGCGCGCGGCGGCCGGTCATCAAACGCCGTAGCATACATGACCCCCTGCCACCGAGGGAAACCCTTAATGGCGCGGCCCCTCCGTTGGTCGCGGCGCGCGGCCGGTTAGCCAGCGGGCGCTAAGCTGATGACTGGGGAGTCACGCTTGTCAGCAACGAGGTGAGTGAATGGTAAAAACGCAACCCATTGCCGTTGAACCTGCGCTTCGCGAGCGCTTGCTCGATCGCCTGGGGCTTGCCCTGGACGTGGCCAGAACCGCGCGCCGCTTAAGGAATGAAACGCCTGCCGAGCTCGAATTGCGCGGGTTGTCCCACGCCGAATTCGAATGGATCCATGCCTACCTGCGCGCCCATGGCACACGTGCCGGGCATGCTGAGCCCGTCTACCGGTTCACGGTCGAGAGTCGCCGTGACAATGTCGTGTGCTTGGGCACGAGGTCACGCGACAGCGCCACCCTTTCTAACCGGGCCACCTTCGCCAATAAATAGGCCCTTTTGCTGGCGGGCATTGCCCGCCACCCTCTCTAACCGTTAGCCTGCGGCCCTCTTACAGGGAGGCGCCGAATGCTTCTGCGCTACGTGATCAAACAACTGTTGATGCCACCCGGCGGCCTTTTGCTGCTGTTGCTGCTCGCCTGGTGTTGGCGCCGGCGGTGGCCGCGCCTGGCCCTGGGCTGTTTGGCCGTGGGGTTGTTGGGGCTATGGGGCTTAAGCTTGCCCGTGGTGGTGCAGCATGCGGCCCAAGCGCTTGAAACCGAGCCGGCCTTGTTGCCGCAGGCTTGGCCGGGCCTGAAAGATCGTGCCCAGGCCATTGTGGTACTCGGCGCCGGGCGTGAACGTGGCGACCCGGCCTTCGGCGGCGAGGACCAGGCCACCGGGGTCGCGCTGCAGCGTATGCGCTACGCTGCGCGCCTGGCCCGTGCGTCCGGGTTGCCACTATTGACCAGCGGCGGCCTGCATTATGGCTCGCCGCCCAGCGAAGCGTGGATCATGGCGCGCTCGCTGCAGGAAGACTTCAACCTGGCCGTGCGTTGGCAAGAAGGTGAAAGCCGCACTACGTGGGAAAACGCCGTGTATTCAGCCCGCCTGCTCAAGGCCGAGGGCATCACCCGGGTGGTGGTGGTGACGCAGGCCTGGCACATGCCCAGGGCCCGTTGGTGCTTCGAACAAGCCGGCCTTGAGGTGGTCAGTGCCCCGATGGGGTTTCTCGGCGTCGACAACGCCCGCCCATTAGGTGGCTGGTTGCCAGAGGGCAAAGCCCTGTGGCAGAACGGCCAGTTGCTCAATGAGATGATCGGCGCAGTTGGGTACCGGGTTTTTTACTGAGGCACCAGGCTAGCTGCGAGCCGGTCCAGCGGCCTTCGCTTTGCGTGCGGCCAGCAGCGCCCAGCCCAGCAACAGGGCACTGAGGATCATCAATGGCCAAGAGTGCCAACGCAGGTACGGGGTAAGCCCCTGCATGGGGATGACTTCGCCGTACAGCACCGCCTGTTCGAATTGCGGGACGCTGGCGGTGATCTGGCCGAAGGGGTCTACCAACACGGTCACGCCGTTGTTGGTGGCGCGGATCATCCAGCGGCCAGCCTCGAGTGCGCGCATCTGCGCCATTTGCAAATGTTGCAAGGGGCCGATCGAGGTGCCGAACCAGGTGTCGTTGCTGATGGTGAGCAACAGGTTGCTGCCGGCGGCCATGCCCGCGGCAAAGTCGGGGTAGACCACTTCGTAGCAGATGAAAGGGGCAATTTCATAGCCCTTGGCTTGCAATAGCGGCTGGCCCTGGGGGCCGCGGGCGAAGTCGGACATCGGCAGGTCGAAGAAGGTGATCAGCCCGCGCAGTAGGTCTTGCAGCGGCACATATTCGCCGAAGGGCACCAGGCGTTGTTTCAAATAGGTGCCGGCACCTTCGCCGACGACGGTAATGCCATTGAAGTAGCGCGGTTCGTCGTGAACCTGCTGGCGAATCGGCACGCCAGTGATCAGCGCGGCGTGGCGGTCGGCCGCTAGGCTGCCGAGCATATCCAGGTAGCCTTGGGCATTGTCGCGCAGCACCGGCACGGCGGTTTCCGGCCAGATGATCAAGTCGGTACGGCGTGCCGCCAGAGTCATGTCACGGTACAAATGCAACTGCGCGGTCACGTGCGCGGGGTCCCACTTCACGCTTTGGGCCACGTTGCCTTGTACGGCGGCCACTGATAACGGTGCCCCGGCCGGTTTTGTCCAAGCGTGGTGTTTGAGCGCAATGCCGAGCGCCCAGGGGGCAGCCAGCAGCACCAGGCCGGCGAGCAGCACGGGTTTACGCGCGCGCAGGCGGTACAGGTTGCACAGCAAGGCGGCCGTCAGGGCCAGGCAAAAGCTGATCAGCCACACGCCCCCCACTGGCGCCAGCCCCGCCAACGGGCCCCCCAGTTGGCTGTAGCCGCTGTACATCCAGGGGAAGCCGGTCAGGAACCACCCGCGGAAGATTTCCTGGGTGAACCACAGCGCCGCGAAGGCTAAGGCATCGGCCAGTGGCGCCTCGTTGCGGCGCAGCCAGCGCGCCCATAGCCAGGCTGGCAGGGCAAAGAACCACGCCACGCAGGCGACGAAGGCCAGCATCAGGAACCCGGCCAAGGCCACCGAGGCTTCGCCATAGGTGTGGATGCTGATGTAGATCCAACTGGTGCCGGCGCCATAAACGCCCACGCCATAGCACCAGCCACGGGCCAGGGCCTGGCGCGGGCTGAGCTGGCGCAGGCCCTGGTAGGCCAGCACCAGCGCCAGCAAGGCCAATGGCCAGATGTCGAACGGCGCCAGCGCCAGGGTGGTGAGGGCGCCGGCTGCCACGGCCAGCAGGTGACCGGGCCAGCCGGGGCGGGTGATCCAGCGCATGGAGTTCCTTAGCGTCAGCGCGTCAGCGGTGTCAGGCGCAGCAAGTGTATACGGCGGCTGTCGGCATTGAGAATGCGAAACCGGTAACGTCCGATCACGGTGGTCTCGTTGCGCTTGGGCAGGTGGCCAAAGGCGCTCATGACCAGCCCGCCGACGGTGTCGAATTCGTCATCGGAAAACTCGCTTTCGAAGAACGTGTTGAAGTTCTCGATAGGGGTGAGCGCCTTGACCAGAAAATCACCGCTGGGCAGCGGCTTGATGTAGCTGTCTTCCTCGACGTCGTGTTCGTCCTCGATATCGCCGACGATTTGCTCGAGTACGTCTTCGATGGTGACCAGGCCCGCCACGCCACCGTATTCGTCGATCACCACCGCCATGTGGTTGTGGTTGGCGCGAAATTCGCGCAGCAGCACGTTCAGGCGCTTGGACTCGGGCACGAAGGTGGCCGGGCGCAGCAAGTCCTTGATGTTGAAGGTATCGCCGTTTTCCTGAAGGATCAGTGGCAGAAGGTCCTTGGCCAGGAGGATGCCCAGCACGTCATCGTGGCTTTCGCCCACCACCGGGTAACGCGAATGGGCCGCGTCGATCACGGCGGGCAGGAACTCCCTGGGAGTTTGCGTGGCTTTGATGCTGATCATTTGCGAACGCGGGACCATGATGTCGCGAACTTGCAGGTCGGCGACCTGGATCGCCCCTTCGACAATAGTCAGCGCTTCGCTGTCCAGGAGCTTGTTCTGGTGCGCCTCGCGCAACAGTTCCAGCAGTTCCTGGCGGTTTTTCGGCTCATGGGCAAAAGCCTGGGTGATCTTACCCAGCCAGGACTTCTGCCCATTGCTCGATCGATCTTCGCTCATAGCGCTTACTCGTGTTCCTTGGGGGCGTCGGGGTTGATAGGGTCAGTGTCGTCATCGGCATAAGGGTCGGGGTAGCCCAATTCAGCTAGCAACTCCTGTTCCAGGCTCTCCATTTCTTCGGCCTCTTCGTCTTCGATGTGGTCGAAGCCGAGCAAATGCAGGCAGCCGTGGATCACCAGGTGAGCCCAGTGCGCATCCAATGCCTTGCCTTGCTCGCCGGCTTCGCGCGCGACCACCTGGGTGCAGATCACCAGGTCGCCGAGCAAGGGGATGTCGAGCAATTCGTTTGGCACCTCGGCCGGGAACGACAACACATTGGTGGCGTAGTCTTTATGCCGGTAGGTGTGGTTCAGGGCACGGGCTTCGGGTTCGTCTACCAAGCGGATGGTCAGCTCGGAGTCGCCTCGGCGTTGGCGCAAGGCCAGCTCGCACCAGCGCAGGAATGCCGCGTCACCGGGCGCGGGCGCAGTACTGGCCCGCTGCAGGTCCAACTCAACCATCGTGGCGGTTGCCGCGCTGTTGGCTGGCGTGCAAGCCGTCGTAGCGCTCGTAGGCCTCGACGATGCGTTGCACCAGCGGGTGGCGCACCACGTCCTTGGGCTTGAAGTGGGTGAAGCTGATGCCCGGCACATCGCTGAGCACCTCCATCACATGGGCCAGGCCCGGCTGGGTGCCGCGTGGCAAGTCGACTTGGGTAATGTCGCCGGTGATCACCGCCGTGGAGCCGAAGCCGATCCGCGTGAGGAACATCTTCATTTGCTCGGTGGTGGTGTTCTGGCTCTCATCGAGGATGATGAAGCTGTTGTTCAACGTGCGGCCGCGCATATACGCCAGGGGGGCGATTTCGATCACCTGGCGCTCGATGAGTTTGGCCACGTGTTCGAAGCCGAGCATCTCGTAAAGGGCGTCGTAGAGCGGGCGCAGGTAGGGGTCGATTTTCTGCGCCAGGTCGCCGGGCAAAAAGCCGAGCTTTTCGCCGGCCTCTACCGCTGGGCGCACCAGCAAGATGCGCCGCACCTGCTCGCGCTCCAGTGCGTCTACCGCGCAAGCCACGGCCAGATACGTCTTGCCGGTGCCGGCCGGGCCGATACCGAAGTTGATGTCGTTGGCCAGGATCGCCTTCACGTACTTTTGCTGGTTCGCCCCGCGCGGGCGGATCATGCCCTTGCGTGTGCGCAGCGCCACCGCCACTTCTTGGGCAGCGGGGTTGTCGAGGTCTTCGACGGCCGACTCCTGCAGGAACAGGTGCACCATGTTCGGCGATAATTCGGTGGCTTTGGTTTCGCGGTACAGGCGGCGTAACAGCAACTCGGCAGAGTGGGTGTGGCCGGGTTCGCCGATGAGCTCGAATTGGTTGCCGCGGTTGCGTATCTCGATCTCGAGGCGTTGTTCGATCAGGCGAAGGTGCGCGTCGAGCTGCCCACACAGGTTGGCGAAGCGGTGCGCTTCGAAAGGTTCGAGGGTAAAACGATGGGGTTCTATGGGTGCGTTCAAGGTCGTTTGATGGCCGCTCTACGGCAATTAGGTTGGCTGCAAGGATAACCCCGGATGCCGGTTCGTGAAAGCGCTGGCTGGCGCCTGCGCCTTCACCTCATCGGCAAGCCTCACTGTAGCCAGGTGCCACGTAGCGAGTGGGGGTGGGCTTCGTCGATGTGCACGTCGGCGAACTGGCCGATCAGGGTTGGGTCGGCACACCTGAAGTTGACGATGCGGTTGTTACCGGTACGGCCCTGCAATTGGCCCGGGTCGCGCTTTGAAAAATCGGTGACCAGAATGCGCTGGGTGGTCCCGACCATCCGTCGGCTGATCTCGAAACCCTGCTGGTTCAGCACGTGCTGCAGGCGCGCTAGGCGTTCCTTTTTCACCTCTTCGGGGGTGTCGTCGGCAAGGTCGGCGGCGGGGGTGCCCGGGCGGCGGCTGTAAACGAACGAAAAGGAAAAATCCATGCCCACGTCGGTCACCAGCTTGAGGGTTTGCTCGAAGTCTTTTTCGGTTTCGCCGGGGAAGCCTACGATGAAGTCGGAGCTGATGCAGATGTCTGGCACCGCCGCCTTGAGTTTGCGCAGCTTGGACTTGTATTCGAGGATGGTGTGGTTGCGCTTCATCGCCGCCAACACCCGGTCGGAGCCGGACTGCACCGGCAGGTGCAGGTGCTTGACCAGCTCGGGCACCTCGGCATGGGCCTGGATCAGGCTTTCGGAAAACTCCAGCGGGTGCGAGGTGGTGTAGCGGATGCGCTCGATACCCTCGACCGCCGCCACCACGCGGATCAGTTCGGCAAGGTCGGCCAGGCGGCCATCGGCGGTAGCGCCACGGTAACCGTTGACGTTCTGGCCCAGCAACGTTACTTCGCGCACGCCGTTCTCGGCCAGGTGGATCACCTCGGCGATCACGTCGTCGAACGGCCGGCTGACCTCCGGGCCTCGGGTGTAGGGCACCACGCAGAAGGTGCAGTACTTGCTGCATCCTTCCATTACCGAAACAAAAGCGGTGGGGCCGTCGATGCGGGGTTCGGGCAGGTGGTCGAATTTCTCGATCTCGGGGAACGAGATGTCGACCTGGGGCAGCCGCGTGTTGCGTACCGCGTCGATCATTTCTGGCAGCCGGTGCAGGGTTTGCGGGCCGAACACTACGTCGACGTACGGCGCGCGGTCGCGAATGGCCTGGCCTTCCTGGCTGGCGACGCAGCCGCCGACGGCGATCACCATGTCGGGCTTGCCCTCTTTGAGTTCGCGCCAACGGCCCAGTTGCGAGAACACCCGGTCTTGTGCCCGCTCGCGGATCGAGCAGGTGTTGAGCAGGATCACGTCGGCGTCTTCGGCGCGGGCGGTCACCTCCAGGGCTTGGTGTTCACCCAGCAGGTCTACCATGCGCGAGCTGTCGTACTCGTTCATTTGGCAGCCGTGGGTTTCGATGTAAAGCTTCTTGGCCATTGCACGGATCACAAGCGGTTCCAAAGGACCGGGCATTATAGTGGGGTATGCGCGCGCATCCTAGTGCGGTGTTTCAAGTGTGGTGTTTCAGAAGTTGCCTGCCCCGCGGCTGTGGTATGCTGCGCATCCCTTTTACCAGTGGTTTGCAGCTTTACGATGAGCCAACGCCAAACGCCAATCTACCGCGTGATCTTCGTTAACCAGGGCCAGGTATTCGAGATGTACGCCCGGCAAATCTTCCAGAGCGACCTATGGGGGTTCTTGGAAATCGAAGAGTTCGTATTCGGTGAGCGCACGCAAATGATCGTCGACCCCGCCGAAGAAAAGCTCAAGACCCAGTTCGAGGGGGTCAAGCGCAGCTTTGTACCGCTGCACTCGGTGGTGCGTATCGATGAAGTGGAGCAACTGGGTACGGCAAAGATTTCCGAGGCCAAGGGCGTTGGCAATGTGATGCCCTTTCCAATGCCGGCGCCACCCAAGGCATAGCCCCTCAAGGCAACGGCGAGAACGGCGTATGGCCGTCGGCTGTTTGTAGCTCCGACAAGTATTTGCGGAAAATCTGCCCCAGCACCTGGGTGGCGTTGTCGATTTCTTCCTGGCTCATGTGCTCTGCTACTTCGTCAGCGCTGTCCAAGGCGTCTTCGGCGCCATTGACCGCAGCCATTTTCAGCACGATGTAAGCCTGCACGTTGTTGGCTGGCACCGCCTCGCCATGGAAGAACATCAGCCCCAGGCGGTACTGCGCCTGGGCGTGGCCCTTGAGCGAAGCCTGCTCGAAGTAGTTCAAGGCCTGGCTGAGGTCTTGTGCGGTGCCCTTACCGTCATAATAGAACGCGCCCAGCTCGTACTGCGCTTGGGCATCGCCTGCCTGCGCCAATTGCTGGCAGGCAGCCACCGCCTGCGCAAGGTCGGCGGGCAGGGCGTCGAGGCTGCAACGGCCAGGGGCCGGGATGAGCAACGAGTTCCCGTCTGCGAGAGCCAGCAGGGGCTGTGCAAGCAACAGGCAGCCCAGTGCAAGGGCGCGGCCGGTGCGGTTCATGGGGATTGCGGTACCTCTGCGCAGTGGCGCTTGGCCACCCTGGGATCACTTCACTACATTATGGAATAAGCCAGGGGGCGCTTACAAAGTGTTTACCCGGTTTTTTGCCCTGTAGGCCGCAGCCGGCGCCATAGTGCGCCGGCCCACTGCGCATTATACGGCCGCGAACGCGCGCTCCGCGGCCGCCAGGGTGATCGCCAGTTCTGCTTCGCCGTGGGCGATCGACGTAAAACCGGCCTCGAACGCGCTGGGCGCCAGGTACACGCCACCGGCGAGCATGAGGTGGAAGAACCGTTTGAAACGTTCGGCATCACTGGCCATCACGTCGTCGAACGTGACGATATCGTCGGCACCGCTGAAGTAAAGGCCGAACATGCCACCGGCCTGGGTGGTCACGAACGGCACGCCGGCAGCGTCGGCGCGTTGCTGCAGGCCATCGAGCATGCGCGCGGTATAGGCATTGAGCTGCTCGTGGAACCCGGGCTGGCTGATCAGGCGCAGGGTGGCCAGGCCGGCCGCCATGGCCAGCGGGTTGCCCGAGAGGGTGCCGGCTTGGTACACCGGCCCCAGTGGCGCGATGTGCGACATGATCTGCCGTTTGCCGCCGAAGCAGCCGACCGGCATGCCGCCGCCGATGATCTTGCCGAAGGTCGAGAGGTCTGGGACTACGCCATAATGGGCCTGGGCACCGCCAAGTGCCACGCGAAAGCCGGTCATGACCTCGTCGAAGATCAGCACTACGCCATGCTGGTCGCACAACCGGCGCAGGCCCTGCAGAAAACCAGGCGCCGGTGGCACGCAGTTCATGTTGCCGGCCACCGGCTCGACGATGATGCACGCCACCTCGTCGCCGACACTGGCAAGCGTTTTTTCGACTTCGGCCAGGTCGTTGAAGGCAAGCGTCAACGTGTGCTGGGCAAATGCCGCCGGCACGCCGGGGGAGCTGGGCACCCCCAGTGTCAGTGCGCCGGAACCGGCCTTGACCAGCAGGCTGTCGGAGTGGCCATGGTAGCAACCTTCGAACTTGATGATGCTGTCGCGGCCGGTAAAGCCGCGGGCCAAGCGAATGGCACTCATGGTCGCCTCGGTGCCGGAACTGACCATGCGCACCATTTCCATCGACGGCACCAGGCTGCACACCAAATCTGCCATGTCGGTTTCAAGCGCAGTGGGGGCGCCATACGAAAGCCCATGTTCCAGCTGGCGGCGCACGGCGTCGAGCACATCGGGGTGGCTGTGGCCGAGAATCATCGGGCCCCAGGAACCCACGTAGTCGACATAGCGCTTGTCGTCTTCATCGACCACGTAGGCGCCTTGGGCATGCTTGAAGAACAGCGGGGTGCCGCCGACGCTCTTGAACGCGCGCACGGGCGAGTTGACCCCGCCGGGGATGTGTTTTTGCGCTTGTTCGAACAGGGTTTCGGAACGGGACATGGCAGTTACTCTCAGAAAACGGGAAGGCATGTACGCAATGGCGCCACACTACAGGCCCAGCAGGGCATTGAAGGCGCGGGCCCGGCGGGTCACGTCCTGGGGCGTATCAGCGTTGAACAGGCCGCCGACCACGGCCAGTAGGTCGGCGCCGCGCTCGACCAGCGGCGCGGCGTTGTCTACGGTGATCCCGCCGATCACGCAAATGGGCAGTTTCAGTTCGCGGCGCGCCTGTACCAACACATCCAGCGAGGCCGGCGCCGCATCGGGTTTGGTGGCAGACTCGAAAAAACGCCCGAAGGCGACATAGCTGGCGCCTTGGGCGGCGGCTTGGCGGGCAAGCTCCAGGCTGGCATGGCAGGTGGCGCCGATGATCGCCTCGCGCCCCAGCAGGGTGCGCGCGGCCGGCAGCGGGCCGTCGGTTTGCCCCAGGTGCACGCCCACGCCCAGCTTGGCGGCAAGCTCGGCGTCGTCGTTGATCAATAGCTGCGCCTTATAGGGCTCGCAAAGTTTCATCAAGGCGCTGGCCTCGCGTAACCGGCGCGAAGCATCTTGGCTTTTGTCACGGTACTGCAGCAGCGCCAAGCCGCCATCCAGGGCCGCCTGCACGTAGCTCAAATAGCGATTGGCGAGCAGGGCGTGATCGGTAACGGCATACAAGCCACGGCGTTTCATCGGGGGCACCTCACTGGGCCGTATCAGCTGCAAAAATCCAGCGGCAACCGGCGCGGCACGTATTGGCCTTTGCCCAGTCGCTCGGCGTCACGCAGGGTGCGCCAGGTGTAGTCCAGGGCTGCCGTTACAGCGCCCTGAAGCGCTTGGCCAAGTGCCAGGCGGCCGGCCACGGCACTGGCCAGTGTGCACCCTGAGCCATGGTAGCTGCCCGGCAGGCGCTGGCAAGTCGATAGCTGGCGCAACCCATCGCGGCCGTACAAGCGGTTGTGAATCTCGCTTTCGTCGCCATGGCCGCCGGTGATCAACACATGCTGGCAATACCGCAACAGCGTTTGTGCGCATTGGTCGGCGCTGCCCTCGGGCAGTTCGGCCAGGATACGCGCCTCCGGCAGGTTGGGCGTGGCGAGGGTGGCCAATGGCAGCAGTTTTTCGCGAATGGCGTAGCCGACTTCATCCTTGCCCAGCCGCCCGCCGCCACCGGCTTGCAACACCGGGTCGCAGACCACCGGGATATGCCGGTTGGCGCTGATGATCTCGGCTACGGTATCCACCATTTCCACCGAGCCGAGCATGCCCAGCTTGATGGCGGCCACCGAAGAGTCGGCCAATACCGCGTGGGCCTGGGCCAGTACCCATTCGCGGTCGAGCATACGAAAGGCGCTAACGTTCACGGTGTCTTGCACGGTCAAGGCGGTGACCGCTGGCGCGGCATGGCAGCCTTGTGCGATCAGGGCTTCGATGTCGGCTTGCAGACCGGCGCCCCCACTGGGGTCATGGCCAGACAAACAAAGCACAACGGGGCGGGAGGCATATGTATTCATGGGCGGCGAGCTTACCACCAAACCCGCGAGCCGGGCACGTGCTGGTGGTGGGGCGGTAGCTCGCCGTGCTCGGCGCGAACGTACCTGTTAACGACAATATAAATGCTGAAATCGCCATTGCAGAGCCTTGCGCGTGCTTTGTAACCTGCTTCGTACATAATGGCTCAGGGCTATGCTAGGATGCTGCGATACCGATAACAGGCATGCCGTTGCGCCGTCTCTAGGGAAATGGGGGCTTCCCGGCGTTCAGCGGCCAAGTCAGGCTGGGGCTCCATGCGCTACCTCTTCATTTTATTGCTGGGCTGGTTGCCGATGGTAGCCGCGGCGGTCGATTTCGATGAGTCGACCCGTACCCTGCCCCTAGGCCGTACCATGCAGGTGCTCGAAGACCCTTCCGCCGCGGCGACCATCGGCCAGGTGGTGGCCGCGGCGAAGGCGGGCAAGCTGCACACCAACACCAGCGATGTGCTCAACGCCGGGTATTCCACCTCGGCATTCTGGGTTCGCTTGCAACTGCGTTATCAGCCCACCACCGCGCAGGCGGGCGTTCGCCATTGGCTTCTGGAACTGGCATACCCGCCGTTGGACCATGTAGACCTGTACCTGGCCGGTACCGATGGGCGTTTCCAGTTGGCCCAACGTACCGGTGACCAACTGCCATGGGCCAGCCGGCCGATCCGCCAGAACACTTACGTGTTCGACTTGCCCTTCGAGCCCGGGCAAGAAAAAATCGTGTACCTGCGGGTACAGAGTGAAGGCTCGGTACAGGTGCCACTGGCGCTATGGTCGCCTACGGCCTACCTCGAAGATCAGCCGGTGCGCCTGTATGTGTTGGGGATGATCTACGGCGTGCTGCTGGTGATGGTGGTCTACAACCTGTTCATTTACCTGAGCGTGCGTGACACCAGCTACCTCTATTACATCCTTTATATCGGCTCGTTCGGCTTGTACCAGGTGTCGGTCAACGGCGCCGGTGTAGAGTTTTTATGGCCCAACAACCCGTGGTGGGCCAACACGGCCACGCCGTTTCTGATCGGCGCTGCCAGCTTTTTTGGTTGCCAGTTCACCCGTAGTTTCTTACGCACGCCGCAGTACAGCCGCTGGGGTGACCGCTTGCTCAAGGGGTTGATGGCCTGGGCCGTACTGGTGATGGTACTGGCGCTGGCTGCGGGCTATGCGCTGTCGTTGCGTTTGGCCACCGCGTTGGCGCTGGTGTTTACCCTGATGATCTTCTGCACCGGCGCGCTTGCCTGGTGGCGCGGCCTGCGCCAGGCGCGGTATTTCATGATCGCCTGGACGGCCTTCTTGCTCGGGGGGGTGGTCAACACCTTGATGGTCATCGGCTTGTTGCCGAACATGTTCCTGACCATGTACGCCAGCCAACTGGGTTCGGCGCTGGAAGTGGCCTTGCTGTCGTTGGCCTTGGCCGACCGCATCAACCAAATGCGTGAACAGCAAGCCCAGGTGTTGCGTGAGGCAAGCCAGAAGCTCGAAGCCATGAACCAGCAGTTGTCGGTCAGCAACCACCTCAAGGACGAGTTCCTCGCCACCCTCACCCACGAACTGCGTACCCCCATGAACGGCGTGATCGGCTCGCTGGAGCTGATGCAAACCGTGCCCATGGACGCGGAAATGTCGCAATACCAACACACCGCCACCCATTCGGCCCGCGACATGATGCGTATGATCGACGACATCCTGACCCTTTCTGAACTGCAAGCCGGGCGCCTGCTGTCGCACAATGAGCCGTTTCGCCTGCGGGCGCTGCTCGAAAGCCTACAGATGCAGTACATCGGCAGCGCTGAGCGCAAGGGCCTAGCCTTCACCGTGAACGTAGGGCCTGGCTTGCCGGAGCGCCTATGCGGCGATTCGAAAAAACTGGCCATGGCCATTGGCTGTTTGCTCGACAACGCCATCAAGTTCACTGCCCGCGGCGGCGTGACACTGGCGGTGGAAAGCGCTGGCAGCGACGCCCAAGCAGTGGCCTTGAAGTGCTCGGTGGCCGATACCGGCATCGGTTTCGATTTTAGTGACGAGGCGCTGTACCAGCGCTTTTACCAATTGGACGGTTCGACCACCCGCGAACATGGGGGCCTGGGTATCGGCCTTGCGATTTGCCGGCAGTTGGTCGCCCTGTTGGGGGGGCGCTTGCACCACCGCTCCGTGCCCGGCGAGGGTAGCCGCTTCGAGATCGACATCCCGCTTGCCCAGGTACAAGGCGATGCACTGCCGGCACCGGCGGGGCGCCTTGGCCAACCTATCGCCCATCGCCCCGCGCAAGGGTGCACCGTGATGTTGCTCGATGATCAAAGCATCGAACAACTGCTGTTGCGTGGCATGCTGCTGAAGTGGGGATACCGGGTGCGTACCGTGGAGGGCCTGGATGCCGCCCTTGCGCTGTTAACGAGCGAGCCGGTAGACGTGGCCATACTCGATGCCCAAGCGCTGGCGGCTGATTTGGCTGGCACCGCGCAGCGTTTGCGCCAGGCACGGCCCCAGGCGCCGCCGGCGCTGGTGGTTCTCGCAGGGGGCAACGGCCAATGGCTTGGCTTGTGCGAGGGCGCTGGGCTGCGGCACGTGCTGCAGCGGCCGGTGCGTTTCGATGAACTGCACGCCGTGCTGCAGGGCGCCCTGATGGGCGAGCCGGCACGGGAAATCGCCAGCGCCTGAGGCCGGTTTGCCGCTTGGTGAAGCGGCCGAGCCCGTGCTTCACTCAAGGGCAACCCATAGCTGCCTTGAGGAGGTTCCATGGAACTGCGCGCCTTTGCCGAAACCCATGTGGTGACCAACCAGCCACCGCCTCTGGAGGGCTGCAACCTGTATCGCGTCGACCTGCCGTTACGCCAGTGGCTGCGGCGCTTCGGCGGTGGTTGGGCCGAACCGCGCATCGATGCCTATGGTGCGCTGGCCGGTGGTCCGTTGGCGGCGGCGGGGTTTCTGGCCAATGCCCACCCGCCGGTATTCCACAGCCACGATCGCCAAGGCCACCGCATCGATTGGGTTGAGTTTCACCCGGCCTACCACCAACTGATGAAAACCGCCGTCGAGCACGGCCTGCCCTCATTGCCCTGGGCCGAGCCGCAGCCCGGTGCCCATGTGGCACGGGCGGCACTGACCTACCTGCACACCCAGGCCGAACCGGGCAGTGGTTGCCCGCTGACCATGACCTTTGCCTGCGTACCGGCGTTGCGCCGGCAGCCGGGGCTGGCCAAACAGTGGTTGCCCAAGGTGCTCGCCCGTGAATACGACCCGCGCAACGTGCCGATGGCCGAAAAGGCCGGCGTCACGATTGGCATGGCGATGACCGAGAAGCAAGGTGGCACCGATGTGCGCGCCAATACCACCCGCGCTTATGCGGTGGGCCAGGCCGGCCCGGGCGAGGCATACGAGTTGCTGGGGCATAAATGGTTCTGCTCGGCGCCCATGTGTGACGCCTTCCTCACCCTGGCCCAGACCGAACGCGGGCTGGGTTGCTTTTTATTGCCCCGCCACCGCCCCGACGGCAGCCGCAACGAGTTTTATATCCAACGGCTCAAGGACAAACTGGGTAACCGCGCCAATGCCTCCAGCGAGGTCGAGCTGCGCGGGGCCTTGGCTTGGTTGGTGGGGGAGGAGGGGCGCGGTGTGGCGACCATCATCGAAATGGTGGCAATGACCCGTTTCGATTGCATGGTTGGCTCCAGCGCGCTGATGCGCCAGGGCTTGACCCAGGCGCTGCACCACTGTGCCTACCGCCAAGTGGGGGGGCGGGTGTTGGCCGAGCAGCCGCTGATGCAGAACGTACTGGCCGACCTTGCCCTGGAAAGCGAGGCGGCCCTGGCGTTGAGCCTGCGCATGGGCCAGGCGCTGGACAACCCAGCCGATGAGCACCAGACCTTGTTCGCCCGGCTGGTGACCGCGGTGGGCAAATACTGGATTTGCAAGCGCGCCCCGGCGATGTTGGTGGAAGCCGCCGAATGCCTGGGTGGCACGGGTTACATCGAAGACAGCGTGTTACCGCGCCTGTACCGTGAAGCACCGGTGAATTCAATTTGGGAAGGCTCAGGTAATGTGCAGTGCCTGGACGTACTGCGTGCATTGGCAAAAGAGCCCGGCGTGCGCGACGCACTTTTCCACGAACTGGGCGACGGCCACGGCGAGCGCCGCTTGCTGGCGGCGATTGAGCAACTTAAGGCGCAACTGGCCGACACCGAAGGCGCCCAATACCGTGCCCGGCAACTGACCGAAAGCATCGCCCTTGCCTTGCAGGCCAAGCTGCTGCTTGAAGCGGGTAACAGCGAAGTGAGCGATGCGTTCATCGCCAGCCGCTTGGCCGGCAGTGGCCGGGCATTTGGGGCCCTGCCCCGAGGGCTCGCCGTGCCGCAATTGGTGGCCCGCTCAAGCCCCGGGGTTTAAGCCACGCCAAAGGTGCCTTTGCAACATATTGCAGGCAAGATGAACGGGTGCCAGATCAGAAGGACGCTTATCGTGACCCGTAACACTGAACGCTTTACCGTCGCTGCCACCCCCGAGGCCGCTGTCGAACACCTGGCATCGCTGCACGATCGCGCTACCGCCGCGCTGAGCCAGGCGCTCAAGCGCTACCTCAAAGACCGTACCGAACCCAGCGCCGCCGAGCGCGAACTGTTTCGCTACCCCGTGCTGCGCGTGGTGTACCAATCCCATGGCGAGGTGCCCAGCACCACCCGCGCCTATGCCAAGCTGCAACTGCCGGGCACCTACTCGGTGACCGTGACCCAGCCAGCGGCGTTCGGTAAATACCTGCTCGAGCAATTGCGCCCGCTGGTGCGGGATTTCGATGTGACGCTGGAAGTGGGGGTGAGCGAGCAGGACATTCCCTACCCTTACGTGGTGGACCAAGGCGATGAATTAGCCGGCACTGGCGTGACCGCCGCTGAATTGGCGCGCGTGTTCCCCAGTACCGACCTTTCCGCCGCCACCGATGCCATCGCCGATGGCCTTTACGATTGGGCACATGCCGACCCTTTGCCGCTGGCACTGTTCGATGCCGCACGGGTGGATTTTTCGCTACGCCGGCTGGTGCACTACACCGGCAGTGACTGGCGCCACGTGCAGCCATGGATTTTGCTGACCAATTACCACCGCTACGTCGACCAGTTCGTCGCCCATGGCCTGGAGCAGTTGCAAAACGACCCGCGCTTCGTGCGCCTGGTAATGCCAGGCAATGTGGTCATCGAAAAAGGTATGGACAACGGCGAAGCCCAGGCCCTGGTGGCTGGGGTGGTGTGGCACCGCTACCAGATGCCGGCCTACCACCTGATTGCCGCCGATGGCGACGGTGTAACGCTGGTCAACATCGGCGTCGGCCCGTCCAACGCCAAGAACATCACCGACCACCTGGCCGTGTTGCGCCCGCACTGCTGGCTGATGATCGGCCACTGCGGCGGGCTGCGCCAATCCCAGACCATCGGCGACTACGTGCTGGCCCATGCTTATATGCGCCGTGATGGCATCCTCGACCGCCTGGTACCGCCACATATCCCCATTCCGGCCCTGGCCGAAGTGCAAATGGCGCTGCAGGAGGCTGCGGCGCAGGTGACCGGGGAGCACGGCGACCAATTGAAAAAACGCCTGCGCACCGGCACCGTGCTGACCTACGACGACCGCAACTGGGAGTTGCGCTGGGCCCAGGAACGGCCGCTGATCAACCTCTCGCGAGCGGTGGCGGTCGATATGGAAAGCGGCACCATTGCCGCGCAGGGGTACCGCCTGCGTGTGCCCTATGGCACCTTGCTGTGCGTGTCAGACAAACCCTTACACAGCGAGATCAAGCTACCGGGCTCGGCCAATGCCTTCTACAACCGCGCTGTTAGCCAGCACCTTAAAATCGGCATTGCCGCCCTTGACCTGCTGCGCACGCAACTGAACGCGTTGCACTCGCGCAAACTGCGCAGTTTTGATGAACCGCCGTTTCGTTGATTTGCCCAAGGCCCGCCGCCATGCCTGCTACACCTCGCCGCCCCGCTGCCAAACGCCGAGTCGCCAAGGCGCCACCGGCCACCCCTCGGCTGCTGTTGCTGAACAAGCCCTTCGATGTGCTTACACAGTTCAACGATGAGGGTGGCCGCGCCACCCTCAAGGATTACGTCGACGTGCCTGGGGTTTACCCGGCCGGGCGGCTGGACCGCGACAGCGAAGGCTTGCTGCTGTTGACCAACGACGGCCGGCTGCAGGCACGCATTGCCGACCCCAAGCACAAACTGCCGAAAACCTACTGGGTACAGGTTGAGGGCGAGCCCAGCGACGAGCAGCTACAGCGCTTGCGCGCCGGCGTTGAACTGAGCGACGGCCCGACCCTGCCTGCCGAATGCCGCCGGCTTGAACCGCCGCTGTTATGGGCCCGCCACCCGCCGGTGCGGTTTCGCAAGCAAGTGCCCACCGCTTGGCTGGAGCTGGTCATACGCGAGGGGCGCAACCGCCAAGTACGGCGCATGACGGCCGCGGTGGGCCTGCCGACCTTACGCCTGGTGCGGGTGCGCATCGGCCCATGGGGGCTGGCCGAGTTGCAGCCAGGGCAGTGGCGTGAGGTGCCAGCGGCCCTTTAACTAACTGCGCAGGTGCGCCAGGGGTAGCTCGGTGCTCCCTAGCACCTGGTTGAGCACAAAGCTCGAGCGCACGCTGGTCACCCCTTCGATGCGGGTGAGGTGCCCGAGCAGCAATTGCTGGTAGTGGTCCATGTCTTGCACCACCACCTTGAGTTGATAGTCTGCCTCCATGCCGGTGACCAGGCTGCATTCGAGCACCTGTGGCAGGTTGCGAATGGTCGCTTCGAACTTCTCGAAGCGCTCGGGCGTGTGGCGGTCCATGCCGATGAACACATAGGCGGTGAGGCTCAACCCCAGTTTCTTCCTGTCCAGTAACGCCACTTGCCGCGCAATGTAACCGTCGTCTTCCAGTTGTTTGACCCGCCGGGAGCAGGGCGAGGGCGACAAGCCGATGCGTTCGGCCAAATCTTGGTTGGAGATGCGTGCGTCGCGCTGCAATTCGGCCAGGATACTCAAGTCATAGCGGTCGAGCTTGCTCATCGATGCGTTCTCTTTTTAATGGATTGCTGCAAATTATGGTTCCTGAGCTAAAAATTGCGCAAGTAGCGTTTTGATCGGCACACTTCGCAAACTTGTGCTGGCCTGGCGAGCGTAAGCTTTAACCCAGAATCACTGCCCGGACACGCGTCCACGGCGGGCGGCCCAAACAGGCCGCCCGCGGCCCCCGGCCCTACAGGGCCGGGCTTGGCCCCCGGGCTACACGCCTGTTCAGAAAACAGGGTGGGTGAGCCGGCGCCATAAGTGCCGTGCCAGGGCGTAAGGGTGCATTAAGGGGAGGCCCACGGGCCTCCCCTTTTTCTATGGGGCGCTCGCCGTGCCATGGCCAATCGTTGCTGGAGGTGTCCCCACCCTGGCCGTGAGCGATTCCTGTAAGTCCTGAAAAAGCCCGAAGGCTCTAATCCGGCCCTCTTTGCAGAGCGTGCCGGCGCTGTAACAACGCAGCGCCCTTTGGAAAATAATCAGGACATCAAATGCCACATATCCCTAATTCATTTGGCAGCTACGCCGCGCCTAGCGGAACGGCCGGGATCCTCGCGTCGGTGCTGAATTTCGTAAGCCGGCTGAAGAAAATGTGCTCATCGAGTGAAACCTTGGCGTCGGTGGCCCCCGCCAGCCAACGAGTCGACATGTGGGCTGACGTGGTACTTGGTGGCAGCCTGCACCCGCGCCTGAACGTCCACTTGTTTCAGCAATTGCGGGATGAAGACCGCCTGGCGCAATACCTGCCCGAGATGCAGGCGTACTTGCAGGCCCAAGGCCTGGAGCAGTGGTATGCAGGTTTGGCACCCGTAGACCTCGAGCACTGGCTTATGGGCCGCGACCGCGCACCGTTGGAAACACCCGCAGGGTTCCTGCACCATTTGGCGGCGTACATGCATGGCGAAGTACTGCTACACGGCGAAACGGTACCGGCATCGCTGAATGGCCAGGGTATCGACCGGCTCCGATTGCAAGCGTTGCGCGACGAACTCAAAGGCGCGCTCGACGGGCACATCGCTTCGCAACAACAGAGCGAGAGGGGCCAGTTGCTGGCGCGCGCCAGCCAAACCTTGTTACGGCAGGACTGGGCCGTGCACCTGCCGGCGAAACTGCTACAGAACCTACTGCAAAAGCTGTCGCCGCTGGCCTTGCCCGGGGCCGCTGGTTACACGGCGTTGCGCTCGCTATTAACGGGCCAGCTGGGCATTGGCGCGGCGAAGCAGGCGTGGGGCAACCTGCTGCCGGAACTTGAAAAAGCCCCTGGGCCGAACCAGTTCCTGGGCGTGCTCAATAGCGCATTGGAGCGGGGCGTATTGAGCCCACTGGGCCTTGCCTATGGGTTGGCCACCCTGGCGTGCGGCGCGGCTACCGCACCGTACACCGTACCAGGCACCCTGTTATTGGGCGCGGGGGCTACGGCGTTGCGTGAAGCCCTCGCCGCTTGGCTTGACGGCGCCATTGAACCGCCGGTAGCAGAGCCTGCCCAAGTCGTCGCGCAACTAGGCCGGTTGGCCGGTAACGGCCAGGCGCTCACTGGCTATGTGCGCCAAAGCTATGATTGCCTGAACGCGCTGCTTGGCGCCCAGGGTGACCCGCAGCCGCTGAACCGGCAACGGCGTATCGAGGATGAGGCCAACAGCCTGGCCCAGTTCGTCGAACATTGCCAAGTTGAGCTTGCTAGCCTGAGGTACGACCTACACGGCAGCCAGGCTGAGAGCCCGCGTGCAGAGCAACTGAGGCAAGTGCTACAGGTGGCCAGTGCGATGCACGCGCACGCCGAAAAGGGCGAGGTGGGCTTGTTCAATGCACAGCTTGAGCAATTGCTGGGTTACCGCGAGGCGCTGGGGGTGCGGGCGCCAGAGGGTGAGCCTGCTGCCACGTCCGCAGGGCCGGCCGGCCCTGCTACTGGTTGGGGGGGGCGGATAACTCAGGCGATTGCCACGTTGGTAATGGCAATCATGCATCGCGCCGCCGCGCCCGGCAGGCCAGACCCTGCAACCGCCCCGCTCAATGGGCCAGAGGCGCCCCCGGCGGTGGTGGTGAAGCCGTTCCTACACGCGATGGTGGCCGGTGCCGCGATAGTGGGTAATAACCCCGGGCGATCTTTGCGGGCTGGTGTTGTAGCGGCGACATTGACCAGCCCCTGGTGGGGGCCGTTGGTTGAAAAATTGGCGCGGAGGGCTGCCGACAGCAGCCCGCTAGACACCCCGCTGAAGCGCGAGCTCGAGCGCAGCGTTCAAATACTGGCCGACGGCACCCAGGTACAAACGCTCGATGCAATCGCCGAGGCTGTCCAGCATGCCTCCCAGACCGGAGCCAGCCTGGAGGCGCTGCGCGAGCAGGTCAAGGCCATACTGGCCGGCAGCGTGATGCTGGGCGATGGCGAGCCGTGGGCAATCGGCAACCCCGACGGCCCGCCAAACCAGGGTGTGGTACGCGCGCTACGGCACAGGCGCAGTATCGCTGAGGGGCCGCAAATCGTGGCCGATGAGCACCACCAGTTCGGCGATCACTCTGTGCACATTATCGAGGCCGATGAGGTCATCCTCCTCGCCCGTTCCCACCTGGAAGACCCAGAGACTGCCGAGCGCCAGTACATCGAGGATGCGCTGTTGCAGCAGGACTTTGTCGAGCCCTGGGTAAGAACGCTACCGATAACGGTGCAGCGCACCTGGCTGCGGTACGAGTTGAACAGGCAGGCCCGCTTGCTCGCCTTCGAGCAAGCCGACCCAGGCCCGTTGCCAGAGCCGGTAGCCGCGGTTGGGCAAGCCTTGCAAGCGAACGGTTGGTCGCTCAGCGACCTTGGGCCGGTCGAGGTTACGCTTAACCATACGTTCACTATCGGCGGCCAAGAACTTCAACAACAACGCACGGTATCGCTGGTCCAGGCGTACCAGGATGTGGCCGCGGGTGGTAAGTGCACGGTAGAAGCGGTGCGTAACAACGGCCAGGAGGTAAGTGAGGTGGAGCGCGCAGCGGTAGATGACCTGCTGCGAAGTGCTCAAGCGCGGGGGCCTGCATCGCCACCCTGGATCGAGCAACGCCATGAAGCATTGAAGCCGTTGCTAAGCGCCGCTGCGCTGGAAGAAGACTTGTTGCAGGCGCTGATGCGAGCGAAGGCCACGAACGCATTATCGGGTTCGGGGTACTCGTGGGTCCTGAATGGCCTCATAGGCCATGGCGGCACCCAGGTCGGTTTGCTGGCGATCCGCTTGCGTAATGGGGAGGTCGCCGAGCTGCCGAACTGGCTGCTATTCAGCCGGGTAGGTGCCGAGGCGACGAGGCTGGTGTTGTACCGGCCGGGCCCGCCCTCGCTAGGGGGCGCCGGTGTGTTCACCGAATACACCGGCTGGCCGGGCCTGCGTCAGGCGCTGAATGCCGATGTGCTCAATGAAAACTCACCTTCGCCGATGGGCTTTGCCGACCAGTTGTTGCAGGTAAGCCCATCCTCGCTGCAGGCCATGGCGGCAGAAGTGATCGATGATATCAAACAGGCCCGTACTGAAGGCCATACCGTAGTTTTCGACCCATTGCCCGGGCACATGCCATCGGCGCGCCTGCAGGCGTGGTCGCGCCTTCGCCAAGGCCAAGCATTGCGCCTGGCTAATGAGCAGATCGGCCAAGCACGGGCAGCAGCCAGCCGCCTCGACGAAGAGGTCGCCGCGCAGAAATCTCGTGAATTCGCCGATGCTCACGTGATATCGCTCGAGGCGTTCACGCGCCGGCGAGAACGGGCGTATCTGGTGGATGGGCTGCGCGAGATGGGTATCGCGGTAGAACCTACCGACATCGACCCAGATGAAATCCAACTGACGTTCAATGGCTATACGTTTTCCTGGACGCGCTGGATCATCAACGGCTACCGGCAAGTGGGCGAGCCCGCCTGGCAAGTTAATCAAGATTTCGTGCAAAGCGCGTCGTTCGCCAGCAGCAATACAAAGGTTGCTGAGTTACTGAACGCCCCGCAGGTCAAGGAAGGCTTACAGGAGCGCCTACGGCGCACTTATACCGGTACGGCGTACATTGCTGAACTGAAAAAGCTCCAAGATCGGCAAAACCCTCAGGCCGCCGAATATGCCAAATTGTTCATCCAGGCCCAGGCGGCGGCAATGCGCCTGGCGTTGGAGCAGGAGCAAGCCGCAGGCGCGCTGGGCGACGATGCCGTATGGCTGGGCGAGCTGCTGCAGGCATTGCCAACCAGCATACCCGCCGAGCGCGGGGTGGCCCACTGGAAGCTCGGAGCATTCACCATACCCGGTGTGCTGATACTGTCGAGCGCTGAAACGGACAATGCACAGCGCTACATCTACCTACCGCGCGGGATCTACGGGCACCAGCTGTTCGAGTACAAGCAATTCATGGCCTGGTTGGGCTCCAGTTGGTCGCTCAGGGAACATTTGGTTGATCTCGCCCACCCCTGGCAAGCATCAGCCCTACGCGATGAGCTGGTAAAGGTGCGGGAGAGTAGCTATGCCCCCGTGCTTGCGCCACTAAGCGAACCGGCTGATGCGGCCAAGCACTATCTTGGCGCGCTGATCGCCCATGCCTGCGCCGAAACCGTCGGCCGGGGCGAAATGATCGCTGGGCTGATCAAGGATGCGCTCAGCTACGCGGCGGCGGGGGCCTGTGTTGCCGGTACCGGCGGCGTGGGCTCGGTATTTTGCATGGGCATGACTGCAGCCTTGGCTGCGCAGGATGCCTATTCGGCGGTTGGGCAATGGAAACAGGGCGACAGGCTTGGCGCGCTGAGGCAATTGGCGTGGACGTCAGTGGACCTGGTAGAGGGGGCGCTTGGCCTCCGCGCCGTCAACCCGCGCCGTTTTTTGGCGTGGGCTGGGCACAAAGGCGTGGTCGGAGTAGAAGATGCACAGGCGGCACTGCAACGCACGGCCAAGTACCTCGAGGGGTTTGACAGCCGCACGGGCAAGCTCAACGGACGTTGGGCCACCCCCGCTCTGGCGCACGAGCCGAAACACCAAGTGATCCCCGACGTAGTAGGCCATTTTTATTCCTACAACGGCGCCACGCTGATCAAAAGCAGGGGCCGCTTTTATCGCGTCGAGGTCGACGGCGCACAAGTCCGCGTGCGTATGCCGGACGGCCAGCCACCTGGCGCTCCGGTCGCCTGGAACGGTAAGGGCTGGCGGCTGGGGTTGGCCAGCGATGTAACGCCGCGCCCTCCCCTGGAGCTGATTTGCCCTACACGCCAGCGCCGGGCGCTGACCAAGCTGGACAGCTGTGCTAGCACGCCAGAAGCACTCGGCATCAGCGGTACAGCGGAGCCGTCGAGCGAACTGGTATGGGTCAAGCCGGGTCCCTCCTCAAAAGGGGATAACCGCTACATCAAGCACAATGGGCTTTATTTCGAGGTGGAGCCCACCGTGCAAAATGGAGTATGGAACATCGCGAAACGCGGCGGCGGCGCCGAATACGTCAAATGGGATGGTGGTTCGAAAAGCTGGGCGGTCACTCGCATTCCGAAAACGACAGACACTGCCGGGCGCCGCTTTTACGACCTTCGCCAAGTGGCAGGTTGGCAAAATGCCCATCAGCTTAAACCTAGGGATATTCCAGATACGTTGTACGTGTATACCACCTCGTCCAAAGCGGCCCAGGTTCGTAATAGCGCGGCATTGATATACTCCCGGCGTGTACCCGGTGGTGCTGAGGTAAACAAGGACATTGGCGTATTCGCAACGCACTTGAGCCCTACCGAAAACACGCCACGGGAAATTATGAATGCTATTTTCGGCAGGCCTGCCAATGACTTGGCCTCTGTACGAGATGTGATAGCGCTCGATATGAAAAAACTGCAAACCATCAATCAAGGCCAGTTGCAGGTCTGGGCCAATACAGGGACGGGCGCCAAGCGGCATTGGCTGATCCGTCGCACCGATGGCCAAGACCCTAAGGTCGTCAAGCCTTCGCCGAACCCGCGTGAGCAGGTAATTGCCATGGTTATCGAAAGTGACTGGGCCGCAAAACTGCAGAACCCAAGGGTGCCGGGGGGTACGCCGCAAAAGCGCCCATCGCAAACCGGTCGAGGCCAAGCGAAAGTGCCCCGGCGCGACGATTGATAACGCCACGCGATTGCCCACCAAGACGGCTCCGGCCAAGGCGGCGATGAGGCGCCCCCGCCCCTGGGAACCAAACCGGGGGGGTAGGCTAGGGGGCGCCAACCGAACGGCCATTGTTAATCCTAAACTGCCCGCGACCGCCGCCCTACTGGCTTGATACAGTAGGGCAGCGAACCGCGCCGCGGTTTGCCAGTCTGATGGTCTAGGCGGTTTCGTCCGAGGAGTTACGCAAGCGTGAGCATTTGGCCCGGGGTTGCGGTAGGGGTGTTTTGCCTGAGTATTGGGGTGCATGCGTTGGCCGACGAAAAAGGGCCGCCCGGTATGTTCCAGGGTAACCAAGGGCCGCAAGGGCGTTTCCAGCAAAGTGCCCCGGCACAACAAGGCAGCCCCTCGCACCCTGCCCAAGGTAATGCTGGCCGCCCACAGGGTGGGCAGCAAAACATTAACCGCGCTCAGCCAGGCCAAGCCGCCCCTCACGGCAACCCGTTACAACCCCATCCGGACAGCGTTCAACAAACCCAGCCGCCCATCAGGGGCGATTATCGCGACCTGCAGCCGCAAAACCGCCAGTGGCAGGCCGGCGGTGCCGGCCAGCGCGGTGGCGACGCCCGGGGACCGCGCGGTAACGGCTGGGGCCCTGGGCCGCAGTACCGGCCGGGCCAAATGGTTGATCGTTTCCCTGGGCAAAACTGGCGGGTGCCCTACAGAGGGCAGGATTTCTTCTTCTCTGGCGGTTATTGGTACCGGCCCCAGGCGGGGCGGTATGTGGTCGTCACCCCACCCTATGGGATCCGCACCCATTACCTGCCCGATTATGCCACCCGCATGTGGATCGGCGGTGCGGTGTTCTTCCTTGCCGCGGGCACCTATTACCAATGGGTGGACGACGAACAACAATACGTGGTGGTCAACCCGCCCCAAGGCGTACCGGCCACTGAGCCTGTTCAGGTACAGCCGGTGCAGCAGGCCGCCGCCGGCTATGACGTGGCGATTTACCCCGCCAATGGCCAAAGCCCGGCGCAGTTGGAGCGGGACCGTTACGAATGCCAGCAGTGGGCGAGCCAGCAGAGTGGCTTCGACCCGCGCACGGCCACCTATGCACCGGCCGATGCGGTGGTGTACACCTATCGGCAAAATTTGGTGAACTGCTTGGTCAGCCGGGGCTATGGGGTTAACTAAACGTTGCGACGCCTCTGCTTCAAGGTGAAGCACTGGTCGAAGTGTTCCAGCAAAATGTCACCCACCACGGTTGAAGGGCTCATGGCTTCGCCGCGGGTGCCATATCGCGCCTCAAAGGCAGCACCATAAGCTGCTAGCAAATCGCAACGCACCTCGCCCTCGTTGTCGCTGAACCGGTTGGCGGAGAGACGATAAAGGGTGATAGGGCTGACAAACTCCACCCCTGAGGTTTCTTCCTGCGTAGCTTGAGGCCGCTTGGCCCTTCGGTCCAATGCGGGGGGCAGGCCATCAGCGATGGTGTCGTAGTCGCTAATACGGTGGGTGTTGCGGGCGGCTACCAGCGGATACAGTTTTGTATCTTTGAACACGCCCTCTTTCAACCGCTGCTTCAGCAACTGCGCCCTTGCAACCCTTGGGCTTTTTTCAAGCAACTCATCCAGGATTTCGAAGGCGGCGTGCTCACGCTTCAACTCGGTCACGTCCATTTGCGAAACCTCGGCGAGGTAACGGGCGTGTAATACTAAATCGCCAGTGATGAGTTGGGACGAATAGTCTTCAAGCGCTTTACGAATAGCGTCGAGCGCCGCATGGCGATCGAGCAAGCGCTTATGGGCGGGGCTGGGCATCTGGCCGGTAAACGTTTGCGGTGCGAAGTGTGCCTTGAGCAAGTCCTTAGCGAGCTTTAAATCCTCGTCGTTATCGCTCGTTATATTGACTGTCAGGTCCGGGCAGCTCCCACAACGTTGGGCAGGGGCAAGCGATAGACCATGCATTGATTGCGTTCCTCTTAGGCGGTTGGGTGATGCATGGGCCTACGATAGCGGTCGGCATGCACCTAAACGTTGCCCGGCATCAATGATGCCTTGGCCGGTTATGAACCAAGAAGTATCGAAAGGTTTCTGGTGGGAGTGTTTCAGATGCTCGCGCGAGCGTTGAGCTGTGAATGTTGTTGTCAGGCAAGGCGGCCTGGTGGCAAAAGGCACCGCCAAACCGGTGCAGCCAATGTCTGAAACACCACGCCCCTTAAGCCCCGACCACCTCGCGTGGGTCGGCATGCACCAGCACCTCGGCCTTAGGGAACTCACCGATGATGGCGGTTTCCACCCGGTCGCACAGTGCATGGGCCGCCGACAGGCTCAATTCGCCGGGCAGCTCCAGGTGCAATTGCACGAACCAGTGGTTACCCGACACGCGGGTGCGCAGGTCATGGGCACCCAGCACGCCGTCTATGTTGCACGCCAGGGCAAGCATCTGCTCGCTCACGTCGGCGGGCAGTTCTTTGTCCATGAGGATTTCGATACTTTCCCTGGCGATGTGCACGGCGCTCCAAAGGATGTACAGCGAAATCCCCAAGCCGAACAGCGCGTCCAGTTGTGGCCAGCCGAAGGCTGAGAGCAGCAAGGCCACCAAGATGCTGCCGTTGAGCATCAGGTCGGAGCGGTAATGCAGTGAGTCGGCGCGCACCGCGGTAGAGCCGGTTTCGCGGATTACCTTGTGCTGTAGGGTGAGCAGTGCGACCGTGAGCACCAGCGACAACAGCATGACCGCGATGCCCAGCCCTGCATCGCTGATCGGCTCCGGTGTGCGCAGCCGCTCTGCAGCCTGCACCCCGATCATCACCGCGCTCAGGCCGATGAACAAGGCCTGGCCCACCCCGGCCAAGGCTTCGGCCTTACCGTGCCCGTAGCGGTGATCGTCGTCGGCCGGGCGCAGGGCGTAGTGAATGGCTAGCAGGTTCAGGAACGAGGCGGCGCCGTCTAGCACCGAGTCGGTGAGCCCGGCCAGCAGGCTTACCGAACCGCTCAGGTACCAGGCGACCCCTTTGGCCACGATCAGAATGCTGGCCACGCTCAACGAGGCACATGTGGCCAAGCGCAGCAAGCGGGCGTGGCGGTCGCTGGCGATGGTAGGCATCAGGCCGCCGGCACCAGGCCATAGGCCGCCAGTTGTTCGGGGCTGCCGCGATGTTCGATCAGGCGCGGGTCGTCCAGTGGCAGGTGGCGCCCCAGTTGCTGTTGCAAGATTGCTTGCAGCCGCGCGCGGTTTACCGTGCCGTCTGGCTGCACGGCGGGGCGTAGCGTCGCGGGGTCGACTTGGGCATGGGTACCGCCCGGGAGGTAGATGGCGCCGGTGGCGATGTCTACGCCGAAGGCGATCACGCCAGGGATGATATAAAAAAGTAGGCCGATGGCATCGAGCACGGCGATCACCGGGTCGACCCGGCCCTCGATCTGGCCGCGGCGTTCAGGCCAGAACAACGTGCCGCACCCGGCCAATTGGGCGAGCAAGGCCGCCACCAGGGTACCGCCAACCACACGATAGGGCATGCGCATGAAAAACTCCTAAGAGGTGAAGCGCCACGATACAGGCTAAGGGATGTTGCTGGAAACTCGGACCACAACCGGTGTGGCGAGGTTCGCGGTTATACGCGCAAGCCCACCAGGCGCCAACCCGAAATCGTTTCCGCCGGATGCTGTTTAGCGGCGCGGGCGCTACGCGGTGCTCACGCGGTTAACGCTACTGATGTGCCCGTTCCAGATCATCTCGTAGTGTGCGCGTTGGATAATGGCGGTGACGTGCCGGGGCGTCATCAGCGCCCAGCACAGGCTTCCGGGCGCCCGTACGGAACGGTACCGTAGGCCCGCACACCCCTCACGCTTGGCCACAGCGCCCAACTGCTGCGCAGCGGTGTAGTCATCAGCCGCATAAATAGGTGCCGACAGCGGCAGCGTGGCGGCGTCCCGGGTGCCAGCATCGGTGAAGCTGCAAGCCAAGCCGCGGAAGGTGAACCGCTCGTAGCTCAGGCCAGCCACGTTCGACCAATAGCGATCCTGGTGGTAGCGCACTTCCGCGAGCGCGGTGTCCGGCGTATCGGCCAGGTAGAGCACGCCGAAGCTGCCATTGCTGAAGCGCGAGCCGGCTGGGTTCACATGGGTGAAGGGCGCCACGGCGTAGGCGCAGCCGGCAATGCCGAACGGTATCTCGCCCAGGGGCACCCGTTCGAGCCGGCCTACCTGGTTTTGTAGCCTGGGGTTGGTCAGCGCCTGGATCTGGTACAGCGCCTCGAACTCGGCGGCGTCGGCCACATCGTCGAACAGGTCGATGGGCGGGAATTTAGAGTTGACCAGCCGATAAGCCTGCAATGCCTCGCCTGCCCCTTCGGGCAGGTTCGCTAGCGTTACCATTGGGCGCCCCGCAGCGCGTCGATTCGGCGAAACGTTTCGTACAGCGAAATGAAGTCCCCTTGCGCCATGATGTCGAGCGGCTTACGCCCGTTGAAAAAATCGTTGTGGTTCGCCATCGATGGGAAACCGTACACGTTGTCTGGGTTGTCGAACACCGTGCGCAGCGCGGCATGGATGTTCAGCACGAAGCTGACGCGTTGCATCTGATCCATGTCCAGGCCGACCGACCATTCGCCATCGCTTTGCTTGGCCCGCGTGTAGGTGCTGCGGGAAATGCGCAAGATGCGGCAGGCCTGCTCGCTGGAGGTTTTCCACTTGTCGAGAGTGCGCAATGCGGCGCGCAGGCCCGTCACGCACTGGCCCTTGGTGAACGCTTCGGTCGGGAGAACTGGCGGCATAGTGTGATCTCGCGATTTTTCTGTAGATTCAAATATAGGCATTATGCGTCTATAGATGCAATCTGGGCTAGGCATCATTGCCCGCATAGCACGCGGCAACACGGCCATTCACCGTTATACTGCTCGGCCATTCCCAGGGGGCTACCATGAGTGCTTTGCCAATCGACGCCGCCTTGCCGGCCCTGCTCCAAGCGTTGAGCGATCGCCATGAGGTCGTTCTGCAGGCGCCGCCTGGGGCGGGTAAAACCACTCGCGTACCCTTGGCACTCTTGCGCCAGCCGTGGCTGCAGGGGCAGGCGATTATCATGCTCGAACCGCGCCGCTTGGCTGCGCGGGCGGCTGCACAGCGGTTAGCCAGCGAGTTGGGAGAGCAGGTCGGGGAAACTGTCGGATACCGGATTCGCTTGGAAAGCCGTGTAGGCCCACGTACCCGGATCGAGGTGGTCACCGAAGGGGTCCTGGCCCGTAGGCTTCAGGAAGACCCCTCGTTGGACGGCGTTGGCCTGGTTATTTTCGATGAGTTCCACCTGCGAAACCTGGAGGCAGACCTTGCCCTGGCGCTCACGCTCAATGGCCGGGGGCTGTTTCGAGAGGATCAGCCGCTGAAGGTGCTGTTGATGTCCGCCACCCTGGAAGGTGAGCGCCTGTCTCGGCTGCTCGATGATGCGCCCATCGTCACCAGTGAGGGGCGAATGTATCCCGTGGCCACGATCTGGGGCAGGCCCCAGCAACCCGGCGAGTTCATCGAGCCGCGGGTGGTAACGGCCTGCCTGGACGCCTTGGCCGAGCAAACGGGCAGCATCCTGATCTTTTTGCCCGGCCAGGCCGAGATTCGACGTGTTTCTCAAGGCCTTCAGGGCAGCCTCGGCGACAATCAGGATATTTTGCTCTGCCCATTGCATGGTGAGCTGGATCTGGGTGCTCAGCAAGCTGCCATCGAACCCGCGCCGCCCGGAAAGCGAAAAGTCGTGTTGGCCACCAACATCGCGGAAACCAGTGTCACCATCGACGGCGTGCGTGTAGTCATCGACGCCGGCCTGGAGCGGGTGCCCCGGTTCGACCCGCGCAGCGGCATGACCAGGCTCGACACCCAGCGCATCTCCAAGGCGAGCGCCACGCAGCGTGCGGGCCGCGCAGGGCGGCTGGAGCCGGGTGTGTGCTATCGGTTGTGGTCTGAAGCCCAGCATGAGCAATTGGCCGGCTTCAGTGCGCCGGAGGTTCAACAGGCGGACCTCGCGGGGTTGGCGCTGCAACTCGCGCGCTGGGGCGTACCGCCGGCCCAACTGAAATGGCTCGACATGCCACCGGCGGCTGCCTTCTCGCAGGCGTGCGATTTGCTGCATCGGCTGGGGGCCCTTCAACAGGGTGGGCAGCTAACCCAGCACGGCCAGGCCATGGCAGCGTTGCCTGCGCATCCTCGCATCGCTCACCTGCTGCTGCGCGGCCATGCGTTGGGCCTGGCCAGCCTGGCCTGCGATATGGCGGCCTTGCTGGGCGAGCGGGATATCCAGCGCGGGCTGGGTGCCGACGTGCACAGCCGATTAGCGATCCTGGCTGCACAGCCGCCTGCGCAGCGAAGCGAGCAAGGCGGGGTGCAACGGGCTCGCAAGCTTGCCAAGCAATACCGGTCCATGCTGCGCGGCCCGGTGACCGAGGCTGTCACGGACCCTCATCATGCGAGGTGGGTCGGGTGCCTGCTGGCCCTGGCGTATCCGGACCGGATTGCCCAGCAGCGCCGTGCCAACGGTGCCGAGTACCGCTTGGCCAATGGCCGGGCGGCGTTGTTCACCGAGCCCGACGCCTTGGTGAAATACCCCTGGCTGGTGGTCGCCGATTTGGGTAGCCGCCAAGGGCAGCGTGAAGAGCGCATTTACCTCGCCGCGGAGCTAGACCCCGGCTTGTTCGAGACGGCCCTGCACGATCAACTCAGCCAGGTGGACGCGCTGGATTGGGACGAACGTGAGGGTGTGCTGCGGGCAGAGCGCCAGACCAAGGTGGGTGAGTTGATACTCGAAACCGCACCACTGCCTCACATCGATGAACAAATGCGTGGCCAAGCGTTGGTCAACTATGTTCGGCGCAAAGGCTTGGCGCTGTTGCCGTGGTCGCCAGCGTTGCGCCAATGGCAGGCACGTGTTGCCTTGCTGCGCAGCCTCGACCTGGACACCCATACGACCAGCGAATGGCCGGACCTCAGTGATGCGACGCTGACCGCGACACTGGAGGCATGGCTGGCGCCTTACTTGGGCAAGGTGACTCGGCTAAGCCATTTCGCCCAGCTCGACCTTGCCTCAATACTGCGAAACCTGCTGCCTTGGCCATTGCCCCAGCAACTGGAGGCCCTGGCGCCACAGTCGCTTCAGGTGCCTAGCGGGTCGAGTATCCGTATCGACTACAGCGAAGTCCCACCCATCCTCGCGGTGCGCCTTCAGGAGCTGTTTGGCCTTGGCGATACCCCGCGCATTGCCAACGGCAGGCAGGTGCTCAAGCTGCATCTGCTGTCGCCGGCACGTCGCCCGGTTCAGGTCACCCAGGACCTGGCGAACTTCTGGCGTACCACCTATGCCGATGTGAAAAAAGACCTCAAAGGCCAGTACCCCAAGCACTACTGGCCGGATGACCCGCTGCTCGCAGAAGCGACCGCCAAGGCCAAGCCCAGAGGGACCTGACGTGCAGGCCCAGCAGAGCGTTTTCAACACACAACGACCACGCACCGGTAAGCCTTGGGCTCCGATGCGCTCCCTGGCTCGGCGCCTCCGGTCTGGGTTGCCCATTGAGCATTATTGGCGCCAATGCTTATAGACCAGGTATTACCACCGGAAAGCCACAGTGCCCAACAGGGTGCGCTGTTCACCCCAGTAGCAACGGCCGGCGTTGTTGCAACCCGACACATACTCCTTGTCGAACAGGTTCTTCGCGTTCACATCAACCGACCAATGCTTGTTGATGTCGTAGCCGACCAACGCGTCCACCAGGGTCACATCGCCGGTTTTCAACTTGCCGTACAACGTCGCCGGCGTGTAGGCAAAGGTGTTATCGAAGTAGCGAATACCGCCCCCTACCCGGAACCCGCTGAGGGCGCCTTCGAGGAAGCGATAGGTCGCCCAGGCCGAGGCCATGTTGCGCGGCACGCCGGTCAACTGGTGATCCTTGTACAGTGAACCGGCGGTGTCTTTGGTTACCCGGGCGTCGGTGTAGGTGTACGAGGCCGCCAGGCTTAGGTTTTTGGTCACGTCGCTGTTGACCTCAAGCTCCACACCCTTGGACTCGCTCTTGCCCACCTGGCGGCTGAAGCCGCTGCTGTCCGACACCACGTCGTCCTTTTTGGTCAAGTCGAACGCCGCCGCCGTGAACGTGGTATTCCAGCCTTTGGGTTCGAACTTCAGGCCCGCTTCGTATTGGCTGCTGAGGATAGGGTTGAACAGTGCGCCAGTTGGGTCCGACGATTGCTGCGACGGCGTGAATGCCGTCGAGTAGCTGACGTAGGGCGACAGCCCGTTAGTGAACTGATACATCAGGCCGGTCTGCCAGCTGAATCTATGATCCCAGCCGTCCAGGTCAGTACCCGCCACCGCCGCGCTGCCGGTGTGGGCTGCGCTGGCACGGTTGCGGTAGGTGCTGTTGACATAGTCCTGGCGGCCACCCAGCAGGAAAATCCATTGGTCGTACTTGCTCTGCAACTGCGAATAGACGCCATACATTTGCTGACTGAGCTGGGAGTTCTGCACATACTGCGTCGTGGCCGGTTGCACCGCCGAATACGCCGGGTTGAACACGTCGATGGTGCCGCCACGGCCGGCCAGCCAGTCCTGGTTGAAGGAGGTGCGGTCGTAACTGGCGCCGACCAAGACGGTGTTGTCCAGCGCACCCGTGCTGAAGTGGCCCTCCAGTTGGTTGTCTAGCGAATAGGCAAGGGATTTGTTCTGGCGGTCGTAGGCGGTGTTGGTCAGCGTGCTGCCATAGCCTGCCTCATCGAGGTTGCCCGGCCAGCTTTCCTGGCGGTCCAGGCGCGATTCCATGTACCGCGAGTTCTGTCGGAATTGCCAGTTATCGTCCAGTTGGCGGCTGAACTCGTAACCCAGCGTCCAGGTTTCGCGCTTGAAGTCGTCCCAGTTCGGGTTGCCGGTGAAGGCGTCCTTTTTGATCTTGCCATTGACGTTGTCGAGCAAGGTGCCGGCAGCCGGGTAGCCGAGTTCCAACTTCGTGCGGTCGCGCTGATAGGTCGACAGCAACGTCAGCGCGGTATTCTCGTCAAGATTAAAGGTGATCGAGGGCGCTACATAGATACGGTCATCCGGCACGCTCTTGACCTGGGTATCCGACTCTCGCCCCAGCAACACCACACGGCCGAGAATCCGATTATCATCGGTCAGCGGGCCGGACACGTCGAGCGCGACTTGTTTACGGTTATCGTTGCCGTACGACAGCCGCGCTTCACCCTGGGCAGTGGTGGTGGGGCGCTTGCTGACCAGGTTAACCAGGCCGCCGGGGGCGTTCTCACCATACAGAATCGAGCTGGGGCCGCGGAACACCTCGGTGCGCTCCAGGCCATAGGGTTCGGTGGTGGTGTCATAGCGGTTGCCTTGCAGGCGCAGCCCATCCTTGAGCAAGCCATAGCCGTAGTCGGTGGCATTGTAGCCACGGATATAGAACAGGTCGCCAGCCAGCCCATCGCCTACCGCGAACGGTGGCGCAAAAATACCGGGGACGTAGCCGAGAATATCGGTAAGGGTCTGCGACGCCTGATCCTGCATCCGCTGGCGTGTAACGACCGATACCGAACGCGGCGTTTCCGACAGCGGTGTGCTGGTCTTGGTGGCAGCGGTGCTGTTCTGGGCTTGATAGCCAACGCTTTGCTGCCCTACCAGCGCCTCATCGGAAACGACGGTGCTTGGCAGTTCAAGGGTGGTGCCCTTGTTGGGCTCGGTGGGCGCATCCTCAGCCCGTGCAGCACTGTGGCACACGATTGTGGCAACCATGGCTGCCAAGGTTTTCATCCTGAATTGGTTGTTATTATGGTTGCTGGCCATCTGCAACGCCCCTCCTTTGAATTCAAACGGGCCGCAAGCCCCAAGCTAACGATAAATGTTACAAAAAGCGCGCAAATGTAGCAGAGAATCATTATCTCTATCATTCATAGTTTTGAATATGGACTAAAAGTATTTGTTTTCCTGGCGACGCAATCGATGTGAATCCCTGCAACGATGTTGGCGGAAGGTCGCGCAGGCAGCCGCGCTTTCGGTCGGCCAGCGCACGGTGGCGGCGCCGCGTGAGTGTGGTGTTTCGTGGCAGATGATAGGCGGGGAGTACCCGCGGAGGCGGCCCGCCTCAGTTCTGCAGCGCAGGCTGGTGAAGCGATGCACAGGGGCAGCCTATGCCGGTGAAGCTTGGAGGTCGGCGCCCGCCCAGGACCTGCAGGCTTGAACGGGCGCCTAGCTGCGAATCACTCGTGGTGTTCTGCACCCACGAACGTCAGCGAAGTGAAATAGCCTCGCGTGTCGATGGCCTTGTCGCCCGATGCCGGGACGGATACATATGCGGCGATCGCGTTCAGCCCTTCGTTGCGCACGGTCACCTGGGCGTTACCGTTTTTGTCGGTGGTAGCGGCCTACCGCTTGGCGTCTGTTTTCGGCAACGTGATACTTATCAACAACGGCAAATGGTCGGAAATCCCTAACGTGTCTTCTTGGCGCACCCGTGCATCGAGCTGGGCCAACTGCGGGCTATGGAAAAAATAGTCCAAGGTCCGATCCGGGCCATTGCCGTGGCTGCCGTTGGCGAAATAGGTCAGCCATTGCCCCCGTTGCAAACCGCCGGCCTGGGCATTGCTGGGCACCATTGGGTAGCGCTCCCAAAGCAGGTGCAGGTCGCTGTCGGGCGCGTAATATGGCTGTAGTGACGGTTCCAGGCGGCGATACTGGCCCAGCGGCAGGGCATTGAAATCGCCGCCCAGCAGCCAGGGTGTGCCCTGGCTTTCGAGCCGGTCGAGGCGCCCGCGCAGGGCGACCAACTGGCTGCGCTGGGTATCGCTGCCGGCGTGGTAGCGCCCCAATTGCGTGTTGAGTACCGCAAACAGGCTGCCATCGGCCACGTTCAGGTAGCTTGACAGCAGTGCAGGCCGGGGGGCGAACAGTTGTGTCAGGGCGTTGCCCGGTAGCGGCAGTTGTAGCCGCTCAGCCCGTTCGATGCGGTAGCGGCTGAACGTGGCGACGGTTCTGCCCACGCTGCCCAACAGGTGCCAGCGTGGCACGAAGGCGGCCTTGAACTCGTAGGCCTGGGCACTGCAGGAGTAGAGGTCGGCCAAACGTTCGCGCAGCAGCGCGAGTTGGTCTTGGTAATAACTGGCGCGGGCTTGGTTGTCGACTTCTTGTAGCAGCAGCACGTCGGGGTTTTCTTCGCGCACTACGCGGGCCACTTCGTCCAGGCCGTGGGCAAGGTCGGCCGGGGTCGGGCGCTCGTCGGCTGCGCGGGCGCCCGGGCGTTCGTACCAGAACACATAGCGTTTGCCGGCCAGGTACTGCACGTTCCAGGTCATCACCTTCAGCCCTTGGCCCGGCACCAGGGAGGCGGGGTTGCCCTGGCAGAACGGAGCCACGGCCAAGTGCTTGGGTGGGTGCCAACTGATGCGATACACCCCCACACCCACGATCACGGCGGCCAGCACAGCCAGTAGCAGGGCAGTACGCAAACGTCGCATCCAAGGCTCCGGAGCGTGACGGGGGCAGGGCCCCGTCAGGGGTTTGGCCGCAAGGTTGGGTCGCTGACCAACATGAACAGGCGAAACAGCACCACGGTGGTGAACAGTTGCAAAAAGCTGTTCAGGCTGTCGATCAGCAGTGACAGCAACAGGTTGCCGTCGGCGGGGTACACCTCGCTACTGGCCCAGTCGATTATCCACAGTGGCACCAGCACCAGCAGGATGCACACCAGGATCTGCCAAAACCAGCCGCGGCTGAGTTCAAAGCTTTGCTTGATCGCCGCCAGCGGCGGCAAACCCCGCAGCACTAACAGGTATTCGGCGAACACCAGCTTGGTCATTACCCACAGGCCCGGCAGCACGAACAGCGACATGCCCAGCATGATGAACAACGTGCTGATCGCCGCCAGCAGGGCGAATTTTGGCCACAGCCGCAACGCCATACCCCATAGGTGGCCGGGGCGAGGGGCGTCACCATTGCTGCGGGCGTCCAGGTAATAGATGAGCGCGCCGGTGTACAGCGGATAGAACAGCAGGCCCACCAGGATGTCGAACACAGGTGAACCGGATGGGCCTGTGCTGCGCGCTACCAGTTGTTCGGCCAGGGCTTCGAGCACCACCAGCGGCAGGCACAATTGCGCGATGGCGAGCAAATGGCGGCGAAAGAAGTACAGGGCGTCTTGCAGGATGGTCAACGGATTCATCGGGCGGCTATCGGTTGGCAAAGCAGGGCCACACTGTAGCCGATACGGGGCCTTTGGATAAATTAACTTTCATCCACCCAGCCAATTGAAAGCCGTGGGCCAGGCCCCCATCATTTTACGACTTGGCCATTGCGGCCAGGCATTTTTGGCAACGTATGAGGTGGCCATGAACAGTGAAGAGCAAACCTTGATCGATGGCTTGTTTGCCCGCCTGAAAAAAGCCGAAGCCGAGGGTGGCCCGCGCGATGCCCCGGCCGAGCAGCGGATTAGGGAGCACCTGGCCGGGCAGCCGGCGGCGCCCTACTACATGGCCCAGGCGATTCTGGTACAGGAAGCCGCCCTCAAGCGCCTGGATGAACAAAAACGCCAGTTGCAAGCCGACCTCGACGATGCCCGCGCCCGTGCCCAGGCGCCGGCCCAAGCTGGCGGCGGTTTTCTCTCGAACCTGTTTGGCGGCGGTAACCGTGATACAACCCCAGCGCCGCGTAGCAATGCCGGGGGCTGGCGCGAACCCAACAGCAGTTGGGGCCAGCCTTCGCCACCGGTACAGCAGGGTTATGCGGCGCAGCCGCAGGCCTTATCGGGTGGGGGTGGGTTCATGCGTGGGGCGTTGCAAACCGCGGCCGGCGTGGCGGGTGGGGTGATGCTCGCCGAGGGCATCAGCAGCTTGTTCCACCACGGCAATGCCCCGCAGGATATCGTCGAGGTGATCCGCGAAGAGCCAATGGCGGCCGAGCCGCTGGCCGACCAAAGCGGCACCGCGGAGTGGAACAACGATGACCGTGGCGGTTTTGCCAACACCGATTGGGGCAGCGACGGCGCCGACGGTGGCTTTTTCGACGATGATGACTACGTGTAAGCCTGTTGGTGTGATTCACACTCCTCGAACTGGCATACTTCAGCTTCCAGCCGCACAGCGCCACCCTCTGGCGGCGCTTTCGTTTTCGGCAAGCGTGGGGGCCAAGTGTGAAGAAAATCGCAGTGTTCGCCGATGTGCAGAACCTCTACTACACCGTGCGCCAGGCCTACGGTTGCCACTTCAATTATTCGGCTTTTTGGGCAGGCATCGCCCGCGAAGGTGAGATCGTCGAAGCGTATGCCTATGCGATCGACCGTGGCGACGCGCGCCAGCAGCAGTTCCAGCAGATTCTGCGCAACCTGGGGTTCACCGTGAAGCTCAAGCCCTACATCCAGCGCGCCGACGGCTCGGCCAAGGGCGACTGGGACGTGGGTATCACCATCGACATCCTCGATGCGGCGCCACGGGTCGATGAAGTGGTGCTAGCCTCCGGCGATGGCGACTTCGACCTGCTGCTACAGCGCATCATTGAGCGCGACGGGGTGCAGGCGGTGGCCTATGGCGTACCGGGCCTGACCGCCGGCGCGTTGATCCGCTCGGCTAGCCGTTACGTACCTATCGAAGGGGCTTTGCTGTTGCGCAATTGATGGCACGGCGCCGCATGCTTAGCCGTAGTGGTATCGGCGGGCGATGAGGGTCAGTACGCCCTGTTCGAGCCAGTAGATAAGCTGGTGCGCCTTGTTGATGCGGCGGGAAGCATAGCCAGGTAAGTCGCCCTTCAGCCGTTCGGGCCCGCCGGTGCCGGTGAGCCTCGTGGGTCGGCATCTGTCAGCGCCGCCCTGTTGGAGTAAGATTGGCCCCTAGGTACTCGATCAAAGCACTCACTTTTGGCAACGCTTCGCGGCTCTTTAGCCATACCAGATTCATGGGCAGGCCCTCGGTGGCAAGGTGTGGAAGAACCTCCACCAGTCGTCCACTCTTTAAATGCGCCTGAACCAACCACGTTGGCAGTTGGGCGATGCCAAGCCCCGCCAATACTGCCATGACTTCTCCTTCTCCGTCCCCAACTGCAATGTGGGGGTGCATGATCCTACGCTCCCTATCACCCTGCTGGCGGCCTTTGAAATACCAGGGGATAGCCATTCCATCGTTCTGTCCATAGCCCACACAGAGGTGCCCATCCAGATCCGACTCGGAGTGGGGCTGCCCGTATTGGCCCAGATAGTCGGGCGAGGCGCAGAAAATGAGTTTCTGCGTGCCAAAAAACTGGTGCCCCATAGAGGTCGGCCAAGCGTCCGGGCCGCCGATCCTCACAACAATGTCGATACCCTCGTGTACCGGATCGACATAACGATCCGAAAACGACACATGGGGTGAAAGTCGTGGATGCTGTTTTACAAACTCGATAATCAGCGGCAACACGTGCAGCCGTCCATAAGAGGCAGGTAAATCGATCCTTACTTTGCCTTGGGGCTCAGTCTGCTCCGAAGTCAGCGCGATCTCGACTTCCTCCAGATCAGATAACACTGCTGTACATGTACGGTAGAATATTTGACCCGCCTCGGTAAGGCTGAGGCGCCTTGTGGTTCGCTGAAACAGGCGGATGCCGAGCCTCCCTTCAAGTCTCGCCACACTTTTACTGACGGCAGAGTTGGTCAGGTTGAGGCGTTCGGCCGCCGCTGTAAAACTGCCCACATCGGCAACGATAACGAAAACATCAATGCCCTTGAGGCGTTCAGACGAAAACATTGCTGCTCCAATTGATGAATTCAGTTCCCTTCACTCGGTACAAACAAGCCAAAATAAAACACCCCTTCTCCAATACACTATGTCAAAACCTGATTGGAGTTAAGCGTTATGCAGTCCCCCTCGGTGGCCAGTGCCCCCGGCGAAACATCACGGTCGGCGCTTCAGATCCTGATCATGGCGGTCGCAGCCTTTATCATCGTGACTACCGAGTTCCTGATCGTCGGCCTACTACCGTCTCTTTCCCGAGAATTGAACATCTCCATAGCCTTGGCTGGCCAAGTGGTTACTCTCTTCGCCTTCACGGTGATGTTGTTCGGGCCTGTACTCACAGCCAAGCTGGCGCACGTTGAACGCAAGAAATTATTCACCCTGATTCTAATGGTGTTTGCCGCCTCCAACGTTTTGGCTGCCGTCTCCACCAACATTTGGGTGCTGGCCCTGGCTCGCTTTATCCCGGCCCTAGCGCTGCCGGTATTTTGGGGCACCGCCAGCGAGACTGCCGGGCAACTCGCAGGGCCTGGCCAGTCGGGGAAGGCGGTCGGTAGAATTTACCTGGGCATCACCGCCGCACTGGTGTTTGGTGTGCCGCTAGGCACCCTGGCGGCTGAGTCCGTGGGCTGGCGTGGAAGCTTCTGGATCTTGGCAGCGATCGCCCTGTTCATCGGTGTGCTGATGCATCTGGTGATGCCGGAGCTGCCAGTCTCCGGCAGCTCGCACCCCGACCATAAGCAGACGATGATCTTGCGCCAACCGCGCTTTGTGGCTCATTTGCTGTTGTCGATCCTGACTTTCACCGCATTGTTCACGGCTTACACCTATCTGGCCGACATTCTGGAGCGGCTGGGTGGCATTCCTGCTGGCCAAGTGGGCTGGTGGCTAATGGGCTTCGGCGCGATCGGCATGGTCGGTAACCACCTGGGCGGCAGCATGGTAGACCGCAAACCACTGGCTGCCATGGTGGTATTCCTGGTGCTGGCCGGTGCCGGCATGCTCGCGGCGGTACCGCTGGCGCCTCAGCACATCTGGCTGATGGTCGCGCTGGTGGCCTGGGGTATCGGCTATACGGCTTTGTTCGTGGTATGCCAAGTTAGGGTCATGCAGGCTGGAGCGCAGGCTCAGGCGCTAGCCGCGACCCTGAACATTTCGGCGGCCAACGCTGGCATTGGCCTGGGCGCGATAGTTGGCGGAATCGGCATCGGCCACTACGGGCTGAACTCCATCGGCATTATCGCCACCCTCATCGCCGCGCTCGCCGTCATCATCGCGCTGCTGATGATGATGCGTCGCCAGTAAAGTGGGCCGGCACATTTCATAAACCCACATCATTAACAAGGTATCCGGGTCGCAGCGCACTACCGCGCGAGCTTCAAGCCTTCGCCTTCGACCCTGCACACCGAACCTAGTGTGATTGTTGCGGTAAACCTCGGCTGCTTGATTCCTATCCACAGGAGGAACCCTCTTGGCGCTATTCGGCGAGTTCAAACTCGGTAACACGCCCCTGAGCAATCGTATCGTTATGGCACCGATGACACGCTCTCGGGCACCCGATGACATTGCGACCGAGCAGGTCGCACTGCATTACACCCAGCGGGCCACGGCTGGCCTGATCGTCTCGGAAGGCACGCCCATCTCCCGCGAAGGCCAAGGCTATCTGTTCAACCCCGGGATTTACACGCCGGAGCAGATCGAGGGCTGGAAGCTTGTAACTGACTCTGTGCATAGCGCCGGCGGCAAAATGTTCGCCCAGCTGTGGCACGTGGGGCGGGTGTCCCACACCTCTATTCAGATTGATGGAAAAGCCCCCGTCAGTGCTACCTGCAAACCAGCCCAAGGGGCAGTCGCATTTGGCTACACCGAGAACGGTGAGCCTGGTTTTGTGCCTACCTCCGTCCCTCGCCCGTTGACCACTGAGGAAGTTGCGCGAGTTGTTGAAGACTTTGCCCAGGCCGCACAAAATGCAATGGATGCCGGGTTCGACGGTGTAGAAATTCACGGCGCCAACGGCTACTTGCTCGAACAATTCTTGAACCCCTTGGTAAACGACCGCACCGACCGTTATGGCGCCGCCGACCTGCAAGATCGGTTACGCTTTGTGTTTGACGTTGTCGACGCTGCCTGCGCAAGAATCGGTGCCGACCGCGTTGGCATTCGTATCTCACCGTATGGGCAACTGTTTGACATGCCCATCTACCCAGAGATCGACGAAACCTATTCGGCACTGTGCGCAGGCATGCACAGACGCGGAATCGCTTATGTGCATGTCATGGATCAGAGCCATTTCTTCATGGCCGGCGAAAGCTCGGCGGCGCAGGAGCAGGCATTGCGCGAACTGCTCAAGCAGTGCAAGGCTGAATTGGGCGAGACCGCACTTATCCTCGCTGGCGATATGACCCGCGAGCGCGCCCAGGGTTTGCTGGATGCGAATTTGACCGATTTGGCCGCCTTTGGGCAGCCTTTCATTGCCAACCCTGATCTCGTGGCCAGGCTGAAAAACGGCTGGTCACTGGCGGTGCCCGATCGAGATACCTATTACGGTGGAGGCGCCCAAGGCTATATCGATTACGGGCCATACGCCGGGTAGCGATAAAAAGCGGTGCGTTGCGGATGGCCCCATGCTGAGCAAGCCGCGATGATGCAGCAGTGCCGCCTTGCTTAAGCCCGGTTTTGAGCCGTTAGAGTCAATCACACGGGTTGGAAAGCACCGAGGCGACCTGGTGGGGTCTTTCAGAAGTTGGCCGCACCATACCGACGGCGCCTTGCCCGGCAGCAACGTTCACGCAACGGGCGTGGCCGGTGGCGTGGTGGCGCTGATCGGCCTGGCGCAACGGCGTAGGGCATAACGGCCTTCAAAAAGGTACACTGCGCGCCTGCAACAACCCCTGACGGTAGCCATTTATGACGTTCGCCTCCCTTGGCCTGATCGACCCCTTGCTGCGCGCCTTGGACGCCTTGGGTTACACCGAACCTACCGCCGTGCAGCAGCAGGCCATCCCCGCCGTGCTCAGCGGCCGTGACCTGATGGCGGCCGCGCAAACCGGCACCGGCAAAACCGCAGGCTTCGCCTTGCCGCTGTTGCAGCGTCTGGCCATGGATGGGGCAAAGGTCGCCAGCAACTCGGTGCGCGCGTTGGTGCTGGTGCCCACGCGTGAACTAGCCGAGCAGGTACATGCCAACATCCGTGATTACGCGGTAAACCTGCCGGTGGGCACCTATGCGGTGTACGGCGGGGTAAGTATCAACCCGCAAATGATGCGCTTGCGCGGTGGTGTCGACCTGTTGGTGGCCACGCCGGGGCGCCTGCTCGACCTGCACCGCCAAAACGCGGTGAAATTCAACCAGGTCGAGGCGTTGGTGCTGGACGAAGCCGACCGTATGCTCGACCTGGGTTTTGCCGAAGAGCTACGCGCGCTCTACGCCAGTTTGCCCGAGCGCCGGCAAACGCTGTTGTTCTCTGCCACGTTCAGTGACGAGATTCGCCTGCTGGCCGGGCAGATGCTCGACCAGCCGCTGTCGGTACAAACCAGCCCGCGCAACGTGGCCGCCCCCACGGTGAAGCAGGCGGTGGTACCGGTTGATAAAAAGCGCAAGGCCGATTTATTCTGCCACCTGCTCAAAAGCCGCCGCTGGAAGCAGGTGTTGGTGTTCGCCAAAACCCGCAACGGCGTAGACCAACTGGTCGAGCGCCTGCAGGGCCAGGGCTATGCCGCCGATGGCATCCACGGCGACCGCCCGCAGGCCACCCGCCAGCGGGCGCTGGATCAATTCAAGGCCGGCGAAGTGTCGATCCTGGTGGCGACCGATGTGGCCGCCCGCGGGCTGGACATCGAAGACTTGCCACAGGTGGTAAACCTCGACCTGCCGATCGTAGCCGAGGATTACGTGCACCGCATCGGCCGCACCGGCCGGGCCGGCAATAGCGGCGAGGCGCTGTCGCTGGTGTGTGCCGACGAGGTGGAGTTGCTGGCCGCCATCGAGCGCCTGACCCGGCTAACCCTCAAGCGCATCGAAGAGCCGGGTTTCGAGCCCGAGCACCGCGTGCCGGACACCAACGCCAGCGGCGAAGTAATCAAAAAACCGAAAAAGCCGAAAAAAGCCAAGGTGGGCGGCGCCAAGGCCGGCCTGGGCCGCTGGATGGAAAACAACGACCCCCCCGAGCCTGCGCCCAAGGCGGTGCGCAAGGTGCCGGCGTTCAACACCGGCCCGCGCAAGCGCAAGCCCTGAGGCTTACTGGACCAAGCCCTGTGGTCGGCCGCTACGGTTGGCCAGGCTGCGCCAGGTAATCCAGCATCCCGCCGGCTGCCTGCCGGCCACTGGCAAGGCAGGCGGTAAGCAGATACCCGCCAGTGGGCGCTTCCCAATCGAGCATCTCACCGGCGCAGAACACCCCTGGCAACGCCTTGAGCATCAGGCCATCGGTCAGAGCGTCGCGGCGTACGCCGCCGGCGCTGCTGATGGCTTCGGCCAAGGGCCGTGTACGCACCAGCTGGCAGCGCAGGGCCTTGATCGCGTGGGCTAATTGCGCCGGGCTGTCGAAGCTGGTCTGGCTGGCCAGTTCCCGTAGCAGGGCCGCCTTGGCACCGTCGAGCTTGAGCTGGCCGTACAGGTGCTTGGCCATCGAGCGCGCGCCCCGTGGTTTTTCCAGCGCCGCCTGGATGTTGGCGAGGCTACGCTGGGGCAACAGGTCTATTTGCACCCAGGCATGGCCATGATGTTCGATGCGCTGGCGAACCGCGGCGGACAACGCATAGACCAAACTGCCTTCGAGCCCTGTCTCGGTGAGGATGGCTTCGCCGGGTTGCAGCGGCTGGCCTTCCACCGCCATGGCAATGGTCTTGAGCGGGCTACCGGCGAACTTCTCACGCAGCAAAGCGCTCCAGCCTTGCACTTCGAAACCGCAGTTGGCCGCGCGCAGCGGCGCCAATGCCACCCCGCGCTCGGCCAGTGCCCCTTGCCAGGCACCGTCCGAACCTAGCCGTGGCCAGCTGGCGCCGCCCAGGGCCAGCAGGGTGGCGTGGGCGGCCACGCGATGCTCGCCCTGCGCGCTGGCCATGCGCAGGTGCCCATGTTCGTCCCAGCCCTGCCAGTGATGCCGGGTGTGGATGGCTACCCCTTGCTCACGCAGGCGCTTGAGCCAGGCGCGCAGCAAGGGCGCGGCTTTCATGCCGGTGGGGAACACCCGCCCGGAGCTGCCCACGAAGGTGTCCAGGCCTAACCCGCGCACCCAGTGGCGCACACCCGTAGCGTTGAAACCTTGCAGCCATTGGTCCACCCAGGGCGCCTGCTCATAGTAGCGGCTGGCAAAGGCCGCGTAGGGTTCGGCATGGGTGATGTTCATGCCGCCGACACCGGCCAGCAAGAACTTACGCCCCACCGAGGGCATGGCGTCGTACACGGCCACGGCCACGCCCGCGGCGCTCAGTACTTCGGCGGCCATCAGCCCGGCGGGGCCTGCGCCGATAATCGCAACGGGAAGAGGGGCGGCACTGTAGGGCATGGCGGGCATCGTTGGGCAAAGCCCGGGATTCTACCCGAGCGTGGCGTGGCGGTCATTGGCTAAAAAACGTACAGAAGCGCCGCAGCCCTGTGGATAAAGGCCGCAGTGGGGTTTCGCAGAGGTTATCCACAGGGCGCTCCACAGTGCATGGGGGTAACTCATTGGTTTTCCCACACTTTCTTGGCCGTGTGGTGAAGAATGCCATGGCGCCGGGCCAGGGCCTGGCGGTCTTTGCTGTAGCCGCCGCCAATAACGGCCATTATCGGGATGCCCCGCACCAGGCACCGCCGCAATACGGTTTCGTCGCGGGCGGCGACCCCGGCGTCAGTGAGTTTGAGGTAACCCAAGGCGTCGTCCTGATGCACATCCACCCCAGCGTCGTACAGCACCAGGTCCGGCTGGTACAGCGGCAGCAGGTAATCCAGGGCCTGTTCCACCACCTGCAAGTAGGCCACATCGCCCATGCCCCTGGGCAGGGCAATGTCCCAGTCGCTGTTGGCCTTGCGCGCGGGAAAGTTGCTTTCGCAATGCAGTGAAACCGTGATCGCGTCTGGGGTATCTTTAAGTATTCGGGCGGTGCCGTCGCCTTGGTGTACATCGCAATCGAAGATCAGCACCCGGCCCACCCTGCCGCATTCGAGGAAATACCGGCTGATCACCGCCAGGTCATTGAAAATGCAAAAGCCGGCGGGGTGGTCGTAGTGGGCATGGTGGGTGCCACCGGCCAAGTGGCAGGCCATACCGTGTTGCAAGGCCTGCTCGGCCGCCAGGATCGAACCGCCTACCGCACGCACCGTGCGCCGGGCCACCGCCTCGCTCCAGGGCAGGCCCAGGCGCCGTTGGTCATCGCGGGACAATTCACCGGCCAGGTAGCGCTCGATATAATCAGGCGCATGGGCCAAGGCCAGGATGGCGGGCGGGCACAGGGCCGGGCGCAGCAGGTCTGCCGAACGCACCACGTTGCTGTCCACCAAGTGGTCGTGGAGCAAGCGAAACTTGTCCATGGGGAACCGGTGCTCGGGCGGGAAGTCTGGGCTGTAGTCTTCGTGATAGATCAGCGGCAGTGGCATGGGTATCCGGCGGGTAAAGAGGCATGTGGGGTATTTGAGGCAGTTCGGGCAACAATGCGCCGCGCTGCCTGAATACCACGCACTTGAGCTTGCCAGTTGCAGGCCGGCTTTCATAGATAAGGAGTAATGAATGGAGCCGATCTTGGAACTGCACAGCCCTCGGTTGCGCCTGCGCCAATGGCGTGGTGATGCCGACCTCGATGGGTTTGCCGCGATGTGCGCGGACCCGCAAATGATGCGCTATTTCCCGGCTACCTTGTCGCGGCTGGAAACCGCCGCGTTGATCGGCCGCATTCGCGGCCATTTCAACGAGTATGGCTTTGGCTTGTGGGCGCTGGAGCACACCGCCACGGGTGAGTTCATTGGCCTTACAGGGCTTGCCAGGGTGAACTTCGATGCCCACTTTGTGCCCGCCGTGGAAATCGGCTGGCGCCTGGCGCGCGAACATTGGGGCCTTGGCTACGCCAGTGAAGCGGCGTACACCTGCCTTGCCTGCGCCTTCGGGCAGTTGGCGCTGGAGCAGGTGGTGGCCTTTACCGCCGAGGCGAATGTGCCCTCGCAAAAGGTGATGCAGGCGGTAGGCATGGCCTGCGACCCGGGTGATGATTTTGACCACCCCGCCTTACCCGCGGGCCACCCGCTGCGCCGCCACCGGTTGTTTCGCATCGGCCGGGCGCAGTGGCAGCAAGGGCTGTATGATGCCAGCGTTTGATTCTAGGAGTTCACCATGAGCGAAGTGCTCGACGACCTGGTCGACCTGTTGAGCCTCGAAGCCATCGAAGCCAACCTGTTCCGCGGGCGCAGCCAGGATTTAGGCTTCCGACAGTTGTTCGGTGGCCAAGTGTTGGGGCAATCGCTTTCGGCCGCCAGCCAAACGGTGGAACCGGCGCGCCACGTGCATTCGTTGCACGGGTATTTTCTACGGCCGGGTGATGCCGCACTGGCGGTGATGTACAGGGTCGATCCCGTGCGCGACGGCGGTAGCTTCAGCACCCGCCGGGTTACCGCGGTACAGAAGGGCGAGACCATTTTTACCGGGTCTATGTCGTTCCACCGCGATGAAGAAGGTTTTCATCACCAGGCGCCGATGCCACAGGTCGTGGGGCCGGAAAACTTGCCCACCGAACTTGAATTGCTCAAGCAGCAAGAGCAGTTGATCCCAGGGCCGTTGCGGGAAAAACTGCTGTGCCCCAAACCCATCGAAATACGCCCGGTGACCGAGCGCGACCCTTATAACCCCCAGCGAAGCGACCCGGTGAAGTACGTGTGGTTCAGGGCCGATGGAAAGCTGGCAGCCAACCCGTCGTTGCACCGTTGGATCATGGCCTACGCCTCAGACTTCAACCTGCTGACCACTGCGTTGCTGCCACATGCCAAGTCGGCATGGCACCGCGACATGCAGATCGCCAGCCTCGACCATGCGCTGTGGTTCCATGGCAACTTGGTCGCCGACGATTGGCTGCTGTATGCGCTGGACAGCCCCTGGGCGGGCAACGCCCGTGGCTTCTGCCGCGGCAGCGTGTACAACCGCGCTGGGCAATTGGTGGCCTCCTCGGCCCAGGAAGGGCTGATGCGTTACCGTAAGGACTGGGCATGAACATTGGCGCTATTCGCCACTGGGTGTTCGACATGGACGGCACGTTGACCCTCGCCGTGCATGATTTTGCCGCCATCCGGATAGCGCTGGGCATCCCCGCCGAAGATGACATCCTCACTTACCTGGCGGCCTTGCCGCCAGAGCAAGCCGCGGCCAAGCACGCCTGGCTGCTGGAGCATGAGCGCGAACTGGCGGTGGGCGCCACGCCGGCCCCCGGTGCGGTCGAGCTGGTGCGCCGGCTGGCCGAGCGCGGCTGCCGCCTGGGTATCCTCACCCGTAATGCGCGCGAGCTTGCGCACATCACCTTGGCCGCCATCGGCGTGGATGATTGCTTCGCCGTCGACGACATCTATGGCCGCGACGAAGCCGCACCCAAGCCTGACCCCGAGGGCCTGCTGCGCATTGCCCAGCGTTGGGGCGTAGCCACGGCCGACATGGTGATGGTTGGTGACTACCGTTTCGACCTCGCCTGCGGCCGCGCCGCCGGCGCGCGAACGGTACTGGTGAACCTGCCGGAAAACCCTTGGCCGGAGCTGGCGGACTGGCATGCGGTGGATTGCCGGGAATTGCTGAATACGCTTGGCTGACCCGCCCAGCAGGGCCAGCGGCACCGCCAAAGGGTGCAGCCAACTGCCGAAAACGCCACACTGCAAAGATCGCCGCGTACTGGAATGCTCAGAGCCGATGACCGCCACCAACACCGCGTTGACCGCCACGCCCCAACCCTTGAAAGGCATGCTGTTGATGGTAACGGCGACGCTGCTGTTCGCCAGCCATGACGTATTGAGCAAGTTTTTGACGGGCTTCTATCCGGTGATGCTGGTGATCTGGGTGCGCTATTTCGTGCATACCCTGTTGATGATGGGCATCTTCATGCCGCAGTCGGGCCTACGTATCTTGCGCACCAAGCGGCCCATGCTGCAGGCCTTGCGGGCATTGTGCCTGTTAGGCACCAGCCTTGCGTTCATATCGGGGCTGCAGTACATCCCGATCGCCGAGGCTACCGCGGTGAACTTCCTGTCGCCGCTGCTATTGACCGCGCTGTCGGTGCCGCTGCTCAAAGAAAAAGTTAGCACGGGCCAGTGGGTGGCGGTGCTGGTCGGCTTTTGTGGCGTGCTCATTATCGTGCACCCTGGCGGCGACCTGTTCACCCCGGCGATCTTGTTTCCGTTCGGCTCGGCGCTGTGCTTTTGCTTTTACCAAGTGCTCACACGCATGGTTGCCAAGGTCGATAGCCCCACCACCAGCAATTTTTTTGCCGGGGTTTTCAATACGCTGGTGATGAGCGCCATCGTGCCGTTCTTTTGGCAGTGGCCAACCGGGTGGCACGGGGTGCTGATGCTGCTGCTCGGGGGCTGTGGCATGAGTGCCCACCTGCTACTGACCCAGGCCTTCCGCCATGCCCCGCCGGCGTTGCTGGCGCCGTTCGGCTATTGCCAAATCGTGTTTGCGGGCCTGTATGGGTTCTTGATCTTCAACCACACCCCGGCGCTGAGCGCCATTGTCGGTATCATGGTGATCTGCCTGTCGGGCATTGCCGCGGCATGGCTGCACCGGCGCGCCCACGCCACCGCTTAGGCGTACCGGTCACTGCCGGCGCGCTGCGTGCCCAGATACCTGCGCCCCGGCATCGCCAGGCAAGCGCAGCAAATCGAGCATTGAAGCCAGGGTCATCACCCCGATCAGCACAAAGGCCAAGTGGTAGCCCGCCAGCGCACTTTCGCCCACGCCCAGTGCCGCTTGGGCAACCCGCAGGAAGATCACCGCCAGCGCCACGCCCAAGCCGAAGGCCAGTTGCTGGGCCATGCTGAACAGGGTGTTGGCCGAGCTCATCAGGGGCGCGGGCATGTCGGCGAAGGCCAGGCTACTATAAGCGGTAAAGCCCATGGACCGCGCCATGCCGGAGACCACCAGCAGCGGTGCCACCAGCCACCAGGGCGTAGCCGGGGTCAGGGCGGCGCAGGCGAACGTGGCGGCGCTGAGCACCAAGCTGCTGCCGACCAGGGTACGGCGAAACCCCTGGGTGCGGAGCACCCAATTGGTCATGGGCTTCATGCCGATGTTGCCGGCGAACAGGCACAGCACCAACAGGCCGGAGTTCACTGGGCTCAGCCCAAAGCCCAGTTGGAACATCAGCGGCAGCAGGAACGGGTGGGCGCTGACCATGGCGCGAAACAACGAGCCCCCATTGAACACCACTTGGTAGGTCTTGACCCGCACCGCCTCCAGCCGCAGTAACGGCGCGCGGTGGCGCAGCAGATGCCGCACCAGCCAGGCCGCCAACACCACGCTCAGCAACAACAGGGCATAAGGTGGCCAGCGCGCGGGGTTTTGCCCCAGTTCGTCGAGGGCATGCAGCAGCCCCGCACAGGTGGCGGCGCACAGCACGAACCCCAGCCCGTCGAACGGCCGCGCCTGGCCCGCGCCAGGCCCCGCGGGCATCAACTTGAATGCCCAGGCCATGGCCAGCAACCCCAGCGGCACATTAAGCAGGAATATCCAGTGCCACGATGCCCAACTGGTGATCAACCCGCCCAAGGGCGGGCCGAGCACCGGCGCCACCAGCCCAGGCCAAGTGATGAAGGCAATCGCCGTGAGCAGGTCTTTTTTTTCGGTGTTTTGCAATACCGCCAAGCGCCCGACCGGGACCATCATCGCCCCGCCTATGCCTTGCAATACGCGCGCGGCCACGAATTGCCCAAGGGTCTGCGAAACACCGCACAGCGCCGAGGCTATCGTGAAGGCGGCCAGGGCGGCCATGAATACCCGGCGGTGGCCCCAACGCTCGGCCACCCAGCCACTGGCCGGGATGAACACCGCCAGGGTCAGTACATAGGCGGTAATGCCCACGTTCAAGTCAATGGCGGCCACCCCGAAACTGGCGGCCATGTCCGGCAGGGCGGTGACGATTACCGTAGCGTCGAGGTTTTCCATGAAAAAAGCAGCGGCGACCAGCAGCGCCATGTGGCGCGAGCGTTGCGGGGCGTGCGTAACCGGCATGGTTGATCCTTGCAGTTCAGGCTGGGCTCTGTAGGCAAATATATCTGGGCGCGGCAGTGCTGCGGTAAAAATAGTGGCGGGTCACCTGCGTGGCGCATGCTTAGCTACCTTTGCGGCAGGTTCGGAACAGGTCCAGCCCGCCCTGGTACAGGTTGGTGTTCACATTGAACCAGCCTAGCAATGAATGGAACACGTAATCGTGGCTTAGATCGGCCTGATTCTCTTTGGCCTGCAGGCAGCCACGGTCGATGCCAGTGTCGGCCAGCGCGCCCTGGCCGAACCACAGTACCATGGGCACATGGGTTTGCGCCTCGGGGGCGATACTATAGGGCGCAGCATGCAGGTACACGCCTTTCTCACCCAGCGACTCGCCATGGTCGGACACATACCACATGGCGGTGTCCAGCCGCTGCTGGTTGTGCTTGAGCAGGTCGACTACCTGGGCCAAAAAGTGGTCGGTGTAATGGATGGTGTTGTCGTACACGTTCACCAGTTCTTGCTGGCTACAACTGCCCAACTGGTTGGTGTGGCACACCGGGGCGAACACCTGTTGGTCCGGTGGGTAACGGTCATAGTATTCGGGCCCATGGCTGCCGTCGGAGTGCAGCACGATGATCGTATCTTCGTCGAGGGTGTCGATGTACTGCTCAAGGCCTACCAGCAGGGCCTCATCCAGGCAGCGTTGGCCATCGCAGAACGGGCTGGGCTGGGTTTTGGGGATGTCCCGGTTGGGTACCCGCCGGCATACACCCTTGCAGTCACTGTTGTTTTCCAGCCACAGCACCTTCATGCCGGTGCGCTGTAGCACATCGAGCAGGCTTTCGTAGGTCTTGCCCTTTTTATCGGTGTAGCCCTTGCGCGGGAACATCGAGAACATGCACGGCACCGACACCGCCGTGGAGGTGCCGCAGGAGTGCACCTGGGTAAAGTTCAGCACATCCAGTTGGCTCAGCTCAGGGTTGGTGGGGCGGGGGTACCCGTTGAGGGCAAAATGGTCGGCGCGGGCCGTTTCGCCCACCACGAAGATCATCAGCTTCTTGCGCTGGCCCTGGGCTACCCGCTTCGCGTCGGTGCCAATCGGCTGGATCACCGTGTCGCGTTTGATCGCCAGTTTTTCGCTGGCAACCTTGGCCGTGGCGTAGATATAGGCGGTGGGGTTGATGAAATGGGTGAGTTTGTCTTCCTCGCGGAACAGGGGCGCATAGGTGGAATAAAAGCTGACCACCGCCAGCACCAGCAGCAAGGTAGCGCTGAACGCCAATGCCAATTTGGTCAGCAGCCCGTGCAGAAATGGCTGGTAGCGCACCGGCCACAACCACGCCAGGGTGGCAGGCACCAGCCCAAGCAACAGGTACACGACCATTTTGCCGCTGAGCAAGGCGCTGACTTCGCCGGGGTTGGTTTCCATCACGTTCTGCATCATGACCCGGTCGATCGCCACGCCGTAAGCGTTCATGAAGTACGCCGCCAGCGCACCGGTGACCGCCACCAGGCTGATGACCGGGCGTAGCAAGGGGCGGAACGAGAAGGGCAGCAAAAGCAGGCAGAATGCCGCCCATAGAAACACCGCGAACGAGACTTCGAACAGCACGCGCTTGAGGCCGGTGAGTTCGGCCAGCGAGGCCAGCGCACCCCAAGCGGGGAAGTTGTAGAACGCCACCAGCACGGCGGCGAATAGCATGATCAACCGGTTAGGTGTTAAAGCAGGCAATAAGTGGCGGGTTAACATGCCGAATCGACCTTATGGATACAGGCGGCAGGAAAGGACGCCCGCACCCTAATGGCCTTTTAGTCAAAGAATCGTAAAAAAAAGCTCTCGCCTTTGTTAGTTATCGTTTATTTCATTGAGCCAGATCAACGTTTGGCGCAATGAGGTCGCCAGCACCGGCCCATGGCCCAGCCCTGGGAACAGTTTGTAGCGCACCTCCAAGCCAGGTATTTGCGCCAACGCCCTGGCCAATTGGCCTGCGCTTTCGGTCGGCGCCGGCAGGTTGGGCCTGGGTAGCGCGGGTTCGGCTTCGCCTTTCATCAGCCACAGTTGCTTGGGCCCCGCCAAGCGTTGGGCCAAGCCTTGGCTTTGTTCGGTCATCAACCCCGGCGCCCACCACAGCGAAGGGCTGGCTGCGGCATAAGTGGTAAAGGCTTCAGGGTGCCGCATCAATACGTACAGCACGAACAGCCCACCATACGAATGGCCCCACAGCGCGCGGCGTGCGGGGTCTATGGGCGCCAACTGCTGCACCGCAGGCGTTATGCGCGTTTGCAACAAATCAAGGAAGGCTTCGGCACCGCCGCTGGGTGTTTTCGACAGGGGGTCTAGCTGCGGCCCTTGGGGGCGCGCGGGGGTATAGTCGAACGTGCGCCCGTCGCGGTCGATACGCTGGCCGCCGGCATACCCCACTGCCACCAGCAGCGGAGCTTGGCCTTGGTCGAGTGCCTCCAGCAAGGCAGGGTCCAGCCCCTCGAACGCCGCATTGCCGTCGAGCATGTAGAGCACCGGGTAGCCAGCCGCCGGGGCGTTATGGCGGGGTACGCCCACCCACACCTGGTAATGCCGCCGACCATCGGCCGAGTCCAGCGCCACGCTGGTAAAGCGGTAGGCGAGGTCTGCACGTTGCAGCAGCGTGGTGTTCATCGGCACCGGCACCGGTGCCCCCCAACAGGCCGCGGCGAGCCAGAGCCCGGCCGGCAGCAAGATACTGCGCAACAGGCGCATCAAAACGACGCCGTCACGCTGGTATAGAGGGTGCGGCCCGGTTCGTTGTAGGTCGCGGCGCCGGCCCCGGCGATATTGGTCACGCCCTGGGCATTACCTTCGCGCCAGTGGCGCTTGTCGAGCAGGTTATCGATGCCGGCGGTTACACTGAGGTTCTGCGTCAACTGGTAGGTGCCGCTGGAACCTACGATGGCATAGGGCGCCACCTCCTGGTTGGCGGTACCGGTCACTCGGGCACCATGGTAGTCGTACTTCTTCGGTTTCTGCTTACCGTAATACGCCACATTCAATTGCAGCGACAGCGTGTCGGTAGCCTGCCAGCCGAGCATGGAATTGAGCGTATACCTGGGTGTGACCGACAACACATCGCCGGTTTGCTTGTTTTTCGATTGCAGCATGTAGGTGAAGTTGTTGCTCCACTTAAGGTTGTGGGCAAGGCCCATGCTGAAGTTGCCTTCCAGGCCTTCGACCAATGCCTTGGGCACGTTCTCCCATTGGAACACCGAGGCATTGGCGGTGCTGCCGGTGCCGCCGATGGCGGTGCCGACCGGTTCCAGGCCTGATTCGATCTTGTTTTTGTAGTCGTTGCGAAAGTAGGTCAGGCCCGCGACGAGGTCATTTTTTTTGTACTCGATCCCCAGCTCCTTGTTCACCGAGGTTTCGGCTTTCAGGCCGGCGTTGCCCTGCAGGTAACACGCAGTGGTTTGCCCGTAGCAACCTTGCCCATTGGAGTAGAGCAAGTAGTTGGGGTTGAGCTGGTACAGGTTCGGCGCTTTATACGCACGGGCGATACCCGCCTTGAGCGTTAGGGTGTCGGTCAGCACCTGCGACAGGTTCAGTGAAGGGCTCCAATTGTCGCCAACGATATCGTGATGGTCGAACCGCAGCGCCGGCGTGAGCATGGTCCCTGGGCGCAGTTCGATGTTGTCCTCGGCAAACAGCGAGGCGATGCGCGCCGAACTGCTCGAATCACGCTGGGTGGCTGAAATACCGCTCACGGTACCGCCCGCTGAGGTGCTCTGGGTGTTGGCCAACGGGTCGTCGAGCCGTTGTTCGACCCACTCGCTACCCAGGGTTAAGGTTTGGTCCACGCCCCAGTGCAAAGGCAGGTTCACCTCGCCGTGGGCGGTCAGGCCACGCAGGGTACTGGTGTAGAAATCGGTATTGCTGAAAATACCTTCGGTGCCACCTGCCAGGCCTTCGTTGATGCGGCGGTTGCGGGTTTTTTCGTATTGCAGGTAGGCCAGCGTGGTACCGAAATCCCAATCGCCACGGTGGGTCAGCGCCCATGTGTTGCGGTACAGGATATTGGTTTCATGGCCGAGCAGGCTTTTGACGTAGGTGTTGCTGTTGGTGTTCTGGGTGTCGCCGGTATAGAGGTTGCTTTGGCGGCTGTAGCCGGCCTCGAACTCCAGGCGTTGCTCCGGGGTGAACTGCCAGGCGAGCAGGCCGTTAACGTCTTTATTGCGTACCCCCTCGCGGCCCGCCGGCAGGGTGCCAGCCTGGTTGCCGGTGCGGGCCGATTCGTGCCCGCTGTTGATGTCCCAATCGTCGGCATCGGTTTTGGCAACGTTGCCATACAGCCGGTAGGTCAAGTTGTCGGTCATCGCGCCACGCAGGCCGAAGTCCATGCGCCGGGTGGCACCTTCGTCTTTGTGCTGCGGGAACGCGGTGTAGACCGTGGCCGAGCCATGGGTTTGTTGGGTGGGCTGTTGGGTGATGATGTTCACCACCCCGCCGGCGGCGCCGTTGCCGTAACGGGCGGCGGCCGGGCCGCGGATCACTTCGATGCGCTCGATCATGTCGGCGGGCACCCAATTGGTGTCGCCACGGCTGTCACGCTCGCCGCGCCAGCCGTAACGCACCGAGCTGCGGCTGGTCACCGGCTTACCATCGATCAGGATCAAGGTGTTTTCCGGGCCCATGCCGCGGATGTCGATTTGCCTGTTGTTACCGCGTTGGCCACTGCTGGAGTTGCCGGTAAGGTTAACCCCCGGCATGGTGCGGATCAGCTCGGAGATATCGTTGGCCGGTGGGCGTTTCTTGATGTCTTCGGCAGTGATGATCGACACCCCTGGGGCCTGCTTGGTTTCCTGCTCGGCGGTGGCGACGATGTTTTGCGTTTCCAACTCGACGACCGGCGTCTTGCCTTCGGCGTCGGCCTGGGCGGCATGGGCGCTGGCTACGTGCAGCAGGGTGCTGGCCACCAGCAGCGGTAGCAGGGCGGGGGTAGGCAGGCGGGGTGGCATGGTGATCTCCGAGACGGCGGCCCTGCTAATAGCGCATGGCCATGGCGATCTAGGATGATAATGAATGCTAATTGAGAGTAAAGCGCATTAACTTTATTAACATTCGGCGGGCAACCGCAGGTGCATGCGCAGCCCCGGTTGTGCCGGGCAGGCCCATAGTTCGCCGCCCTGCAGGGCAATAGCCTTGCGGGCGATGCTCAACCCCAGGCCGAAGCCTTGCCCAGGGGCGCCATCAAGACGCACGTAAGGCTCGAAGATCCGCTCGAGGTCGCTGGCCGGCACGCCTGGCCCCTGGTCGGTGATCGTCAGGTGCCAGGTGCCGCCCTCCCGTTGGCCGGCGAGGGTCACCCTACCACCCTCGGTGGAGTGGCGCATGGCATTGCGCAGCAGGTTTTCCAACGCTTGGGCGAAGCTGTCCAAGTGCACCCGCACCACGCAGTCCGCGCCCAGTTGGCATGGCAGCCGCTCGGGGGCCCAGCCTTGTTCGAAACAGGCGTCGGCGACCAGCGCCTCCCAAACCGATGCCACCACTACGGGTTCGGCGTTCAGGTGTGGCCGCTCGGTGTCGAGCCAGGCCAGGTTCAGCGAGTCGTCGACCAGCCGTTGCATGTTGTCGACTTCATCGCCCAGCCGCCCGCGCAGCGCCTGTTCACTCAAGGGGCTATCACCGGCGATGCGCAGGCGTGCCAGTGGCGTGCGGATTTCATGGGACAACGTGCGCAGCAATTGCCGTTGCTGCGCCAGGCTTTGGCGAACGCGCAAGGTCATGTGCTCGAACGCGCGGGCCAGTTCGCCCAGTTCATCGGCGCGATGCGCCAGGGCGCTGCCGGCCAAGCCGTCGAGGTTATCGGCGCGCAGGGCATTGGCACGCTCCCGCAATTCGGCCAGCGGCGCCACCAGCAGCCGGTACAGCAACACACCCAGGGCCAGGGCAAGCAGAGCTGGCACCACGCCATGGGTTAACGCGTAGGTGGTCATGGTCGCACCCGCTGGGAGCAGCCGTTCGGGCAGTTGCATCACCAGCCGGCCTTGCTCGGGATGGCGCGGAAAATCCATGCTCACGTAGGGCAGTTCATCCTGCAAGCGCCTGCTCATGGGCCAGTCGAGCTTGCGCATGAACGTCAGGTGGCCCATGTCGTCGGCCGACAGCGGGGTGGGCGTCAAGCTTTGCAGGCGGGGCCCGAGCACGGCTGCCCAGGTGCGTTCGCGCGCCTCTAGGCCCACCCGCCAACGCTCCAAGCCCGGCGCGCCCTGGTAGTCCCAAACGTCTTCGGCTTCGGCGGCGTAGTCGGCTAGGTACTGGCGGTCGCTGCGCGGTAAAAAATACGTATTGCGTTCCACTTGCAGCCCCCAACTCCACAATAACCAAGCCAACAGCAGGCAAAAGGCGACCTGTACGAGCGCAAGCTTCCACAGCAGCGAGTGGCGCAGTTTCATGGGGTGGCCTTGAGGGTGAGCAAATAGCCCTGGTTACGCACCGCCTGTAATTGGATGTCATGGCGGCCAATGCGGCCCAGCTTACGCCGTAAATTGCAAATATGTACATCAAGGCCGCGGTCCAGGCGGGTGTAGGGGCGGTGCAGCACCTGTTGGTAAAGGAAGGGCTTGCTCAAGGCGGCGCCAGGGTGATCACGCAGCACGCAGAACAGGCGAAATTCCGAGCCGGTGAGCCCGGCGGCACGCCCTAGATAGTGCACGTCTTCGGCGCTGTGGTCGAATACCAGCCCTAGATCGAATGCTGGCGGGCCGCTACGGTCCAAGGCCACGCGGCGCAGCAAGGCATCGATGCGCGCATCCAGCTCGGCCAGGCTGAACGGTTTAGGCAGGTAGTCGTCCGCCCCTTGGGTAAAGCCGCTGATGCGGTCTTGTTCGGCGCCGAGGGCCGACATCAGGATCACCGGTACGGCCCGCTTGGCCCGCAGTTGGCGCAGCAAGCCCAGGCCATCGAGCCCCGGTAGCAGGATATCCAGTAATACCAGGTCATGCTCCCCTGCCATGGCCAACGCCAGGGCCTGAGCACCGTCGCCGCATGGGCGCAAGTCGAAGCCGCGGCGCAGTAAATGCTCGCCCACTGCGGCGCGCAACTGCGGGTCGTCCTCGACCAGTAGAAGGCGGGGTGGCGAATGAGGCAAGGCTATATGAGAGGGATTCACAATCGCGGCAGTATCTCATCGCCGGCCGTCCGGAGCAATTCTACCGCCGGCTCAGCCAGCCCTTTACACCGCACATCGACCACGCATGGGCACATGCCTCGCCACGGTCGAGGGCCTGGCTGATGGCCTGAACATCAGCATGGCGCACATAATTGGCCGCCTCGGCCATGTCGTCTTCGCTGCCGAAGCCGCCGTTCTGCATTTCTGCCAGGGCGGCCTCGCGTGGCCAGCCTTCCACCACGATGCGGTACATCGCCGCGACAATGCCGGTGCGGTTGTTGCCGTGCTTGCAGTGGATCAGCACCGGCCCCTGTGCCTGCGCGGCACGCACGGTGCGCAGGGCTTGCAGTACCTCGTCGTCGGTTACCCGGTCAGCATGCAGGGGCTGGCTGAGCAAGCGTATGCTCGGGTCTTTCGACCACGCGTGGTCATCGTCCTTGATAAAACTCACCACCGTACGTACGCCCAACCCTTGTAGGGTACTGGCGTTCTGCAATGTGGGCAGGGCGCTGCGGTAGAGCGTGGGGCTCATTTGGAACAGGTTGAACCTAGGGTCTAGCGAGCGCGCCCACTGCGGTTGCCCTGGCGCTGGCCCGGCGGCAAGCGGCGTCGGCGCGCGGGCATCGTGATGCAGGCTGGCCAACCCAACCACCGCCAACGCGGCCAACAGTCGCGCGGCGGCTAACGGAACACGGCGGCGGTGGGTGTGGCTGATGGCCTGCATCGAGTGGCTCCTGGCCGGGGGGGAACACCGCCAGGAGCGTAGGCGCCGAAAGGTTAGAGATGGGTGACGCCGGCGTGAAAAAAACGTTCTTGGCGAGCCCGCTGTACCCCGGCTCCGCTGTGGTGGGTTTAAGGTAATGGGCCGAACGGTACGCAACGTTCCATACGGGGCGTTTCTCTGCCATAAAGCAGTTCCTGGCGCAGCGCTTCGGCCCGCAGATCCCCACTACCGTCGCGGCCGAAGGCCGCCTTCGCCAGCGGTTAGCGCGGGCGGCCATGCTCCACTTCATAGGAACACGCCGGATAAATTCCTCTATTTCGTGTGAAGACGCCGCCCGGGCGAGCCCCTAATGTAAGGCCACTTGCCCCAACACAGGGATCTGCCCATGTCCAAGCGAATGATGCACCTGGTGGCGTATTTGAAAACCGGCCCGACCGCTGTTCACGGTGGTGGCTGGCGGCACCCCGAGGCGCGGCTGGACGATATCCTTGAACCTGAGCGCTACGAGCACATCGCCCGGGAGCTGGAAGCGGCCTGCTTCGATGCGTGTTTTTTCGCCGACCTGCTGGGCCTGTACGACATCCACAAGGGCAGCCTGGACAGCTACGTCAAATACGGCGGCCAGATCAGCTACCTCGACCCAATGACCGTGCTGCCGATCATGGCTCGCGCCACCTCGCGCCTGGGCCTGGGCGCTACCCTGTCGACCACCTTCTTCAACGCCTACCACCTGGCCCGCGCCCTCGGCTCGCTGGACGTGCTAAGCAAGGGCCGGGTGGCCTGGAACATCGTCACGTCGGCCACCGACCTTGAAGCACAGAACTTCGGTTTCGAGCAGATCCTGCCGCGCGAGGTGCGTTACGACCATGCTGACGAGGTGCTCGAAGCGTGCCTTGCCCTATGGAACAGTTGGGACGCCGATGCTTTTGTGCAGAATAAGCAGCAGGGCGTCTACGCCGACCCCAGCAAGGTGCATTACGCCAACTACAAAGGCCGCTGGGTATCCACCCGCGGCCCTTTGTCGATCCCGCGCAGCCCTCAGGGCCACCCGGTGCTGATGCAAGCCGGCTCGTCCGAGCGCGGCCGGCGGTTCGCCGCGCGCTGGGCCGAGCTGATCTTCACCGCCCACGGCTCGCTCGCGGCCATGCAGGCTTTCTACACCGACATCAAGGGCCGGCGGGCTCACGAAGGGCGCGAGCCCGAAGATTGTAAGATCCTGGTGCAAACCACCGTGGTGGTGGCCGAGACCGACGCTATCGCTCGCGAAAAGGCCGAATACCTGAATACATTGGCCCACCAGGAGTTGACCTTGGCCATGAGTTCAAGCAACGTCGGTGCCGACCTCAGCAAGCTCACCGGGGATGCGACCCTCGCCGACCTGCAAGGCAACCAGGGCATCCAGGGCTCGGTGGATTTTCTCAAGGTCAAGGCACAAGCCTCGGGTATGGACTTCAAGACCACCGCACAACAGGCGTTGCCCGACCAAATCGTAGGCACGGCGCAGGGCGTGGCCGACCAACTGCAAGCTTTGTTCGAAGCGCGGGCCTGTGATGGGTTCGTTGTGTCGCCAATCTATCACCCGGGTTCCCACGAGGCCTTTTGCCGTAGCGTGGTGCCTGAGCTGCAACGGCGCGGGCTGTTCCGCACCCAGTACAGTGGCCATACCCTGCGGGACAACCTAAAAGACTGAACGGGGCGTACACCATGATCATTGCACTGGCCGCCAACACGTATCGGCCATCGAAGACCCGGGCCCTGCTCGATGAGCTGGTGAGCCAGTTCCGCCAGCTCAGTGACCTTCCAATCGAGGCGTTCGACCTGGCGCAGATGGGCCGCGACATCGGCGGCAGCTTCAGCAAGCAAGAGCTGACCGCGCCAAGCCTGGCGCTGGTGGAGGCCATCGAGAACGCCGACGGGCTGATTGTGACCAGCCCGGTGTACAAGGGCTCCTATTCGGGGCTGTTCAAGCACCTGTTCGACCTGGTCGCCCCGCTCAGCCTGCGCAGCACCCCGGTACTGCTCAGCGCCACCGGCGGCGGCCAGCGCCACGCGCTGATGGTGGAGCACCAGATGCGCCCACTGTTCGGTTTTTTCAGCGCTGCCACGGTACCGACCTCGGTGTATGGCTGCGACCTGGAGTTCATCGACGGCCGCTGCGCCGACCCGACCCTGCTCGAGCGCTGCGCCCAGGCGGTGGGTGAATTTCACCGGATGTGCGCGCGGGGTAGGGCATGAGTGCGGATCGCCGAATGCTCGGTTCGCTGGCCTTGCTGGCCGGGCCCACCTACCTGTGGCTGCTGGTGACGATCTTTCTGCCGTTGATGGCCATGCTGTATTTCAGCTTCCTGACCATCGCCCCAATCGCCGGGCCCGGCGGCACCTTCACCCTCAGCCACTACGTGGATATCTTCACCAAGCCGGTGTATCTGATTAACCTGAAACGCTCGTTGATCATGGGCCTGGAGGTAACATTCTTTTGTGCGCTGGTCGGCTACCCGGCGGCCTACCTGTTGGCCCGCCAGATCAAGAACCGCTGGCGCGAGGCGCTGCTGTTGCTGGTGGTACTGCCGTTCTGGAGCAACGCGCTGGTGCGCACGTTTTCCTGGACCATGGTGCTCAGCGATAACGGCCTGCTTGGGCAATGGCTGCATGTTTTATGGCCCGGCGGCCCCTCTTTAGACCTGCTCTACAGCTACAAGGCCATCGTCATCGGCCTGGTGCATGCCTACCTGCCGTACATGATCTTGACCTGCTATGTATCGCTGCAAGCGATCGACGGCACCTTGGCCGAGGCCGCGCTGAGCCTGGGTGCATCCCACCGCCAGGTGTTCCAACGGATCATTTTGCCGCTGAGCCTGCCGGGCTTGGTGGCCGGCAGCATTCTGATCTTCGTGCCAGTGGTGGGCGCCTTCATGGAGCCGCGCGTCCTCGGCGGGCAGCAGGGCATCACCTTCGGCACCATCATCGAAAGCCAGTTCACCACTTCGTTTAACTGGCCCCTTGGCGCGGCCATGGGCTTCGTTCTGCTGGCGGTGGTGCTTATCGTGATGGCGCTGTTCTTCCCCTTGTTGCGCAAACATTTGAACTGAGGAGCCCACGATGAAAGCATTGCGCGCCGTGTTCGCCCCAGGTTACGTAGGGCTGGTGCTGTTGTTCCTGTACACGCCGATCATCGTGATGATGATCATGGCCTTCAACCAGTCGGAACTGTACCAATTGCCCTTCGTGTTCGACCTTAAATGGTTCAGGGCGCTGGCCCACAACGATGACCTGCTGGAGGCGGCCGCCAACAGCATCATCATCGCCATCGTTAACACTCTGCTCTCGGTCACCCTCGGCACCCTCACCGCGTTGGCCCTGTCGCGCCATCACTTCCGTGGCAAAGCCTGGTTCGAGCTGTTGCTGCTGCCTTCGCTGACCATGCCCTGGCTGATCACCGGCACGGCAATGATGCTGTTTTTTTTCTGGACTGGCATCGGCCGCGGCCTGCATGCGATCTTGCTGGGGCATGTGGCGTTGTCGATCCCCTACGTGGTGTTCATCGTGCGCAGCCGCTTGAAGGCCTTCAACCGCTCGCTTGAAGAAGCCGCGCAGATCCTCGGCGCCAGCGCCTGGCAAACCTTTTGGCGGGTGACCGCGCCGCTGCTGGCGCCGGGCATCGTCGCCGCCGCGCTGTTCGCCTTCGCGCTGTCGTTCGACCAGTTCGTGATTTCGTATTTTCTCGCCCCGATTGGCATCTCGACGTTGCCGGTGGAAATTTATTCGGCGATCCGCAAGGGCTTTACCCCGGAGATCAACGCCATCTCGACCCTCATCATTCTGTTCTCCATGGGCCTGATGATCGTTTTCGCAAGATTGAGCAAATTCGCAGGGGAGCCGTAGATGAGCGTGGTGGACATCAAGCAGGTGAGTAAGCGGTATGGCCAAACATTGGCCCTGAATAACGTTTCCATGACCATCGCCCAAGGCGAATTCTTTTCCCTGCTGGGCCCCAGCGGCGGCGGCAAGACCTCGCTGCTGCGCTCGATTGCAGGCTTCGTCGAGCCAGACGAAGGCAGCATCGAGATCGATGGCAAGCCGATGCTGAACGTGCCGATCAACCAGCGTGACCTGGGCATGATGTTCCAGAACTATGCGCTGTTTCCGCACATGAGCATCGCCGACAACATCGGCTTCGGGCTGTCGGTGCGCCACCGCTCCAAGGCCGAGATCAACCAGCGCATCAAAGAGTTGCTCAGCTTGGTGCACCTTGAGGGCTATGGCGAGCGTCGCCCGCGCGAGCTTTCCGGCGGCCAGCAGCAGCGCGTGGCCCTGGCCCGCGCCCTGGCGCCACGCCCGCGCGTGCTGTTACTGGATGAACCGCTGGGCGCGCTGGACAAAAAGCTGCGCGACGAAATGCAGATAGAACTGAAAAAGATCCAGCGCGAGGTGGGGGTCACCACCATTCTAGTGACCCACGACCAGCAGGAAGCGCTGACGTTGTCTGATCGGGTCGCGATCATCAATGGCGGCAAGGTCGAGCAGCTCGGCTCGCCCCGCGAGGTATACGAGCGCCCTCACAGCCAGTTCGTCGCCAGCTTCCTCGGCAACGCCAACTTCTTCACCGGGGTGGTCTGCGGCCAGGCCGACGGCATGACCCAGATTCGCCTGCCCGCTGGGCAGGTTATCCATTCCAGCCACGGCGCCGGGCGCAGCATCGGTAGCCGGGTAACCGCCGCCGTGCGCCCGGAAAAACTCCATGCCGCCGGCAGCAACGGCCCTGGCCAACCGTGCAACCGCCTGAGCGGGCGCATCGCCCATGAAATCTATGCCGGCAACAGCATCACCTACTGGGTCGAGATAGGCGCCCAGCAGGTAAGCCTGACCGCCCAAAACAACACTGCACCGGCTTTGTCGATGGGTGCCGAGGCCCACCTCGAATGGGCGCCGGCAGACACCATCGTGCTGGATTGACGCCCCCACTTTTTTGCTGGCTGCCCCACACCCACAACTGCGCATTGACGAGGTTATTCAGATGGTGATGAAGCACAACAGGCTGTTCTCGCTGTTTCTGGGGTCCGTGGCACTGGCGGCAGGGCTAGCCACCAGCCTGGGGGCGGCGGCAGCCACCGAGATTCGCGTGCTCAACTGGCGCGGCTACGGCACCGACGAGAAGTTCGCGACCGAGGCCTTCGAGCAGCAGACCGGCATTAAAGTGGTTCATGACTATTACACCTCGGACCAGGAAATGCGCACCAAGATGGTGACCAACCCCGGGGCTTATGACATCGTCAACATCAACACCCAGTTCGTCCCCAGCATCCAGGCCGCCGGCCTATTGCAAAAGATCGACCCCAGCAAAATCCCCAATTTCGCCAGTATCACCCCCGCCTTGCAAAAGCACCCAGACATCAGTGTCGCAGGCGCGCTGTACGCGGTGCCCTGGGCCTGGGGCATCAATGCCTACGCCTACAATACCGACAAGATCAAAGATGACCTGACCTCGGTGAACGCCCTCTGGGACCCGAAGTACAAGGGCCGCATCTCCATGCGTGATGACTCCATCTACGTCATCGGCCTCGCCGCCCTGGCCACGGGCCAAGACATCAACACCCCGGCCGACATGCCAGCGATCAAGGCCAAGCTGCTGGAGCTCAAAGATCAAATCCGCAGTTTCTGGGGTTCCGAAGATGAATGGCTCAAGGGGATGGCCGCTGGCACCTACGACATGGGCGCTATTTGGTCCGGTGGTGCGGCTCGTGCGGTACGCCGCTACAAATTGCCGGTGAAGTTCGTGATTCCTACCGAAGGCGCGATCACCTGGGTCGACACGCTGACCATCCCGGCCACCTCCAAGCACGCCGACGCCGCCGCCCAGTACATCAACTATATGCTCAGCAAGGCGTTCTACGTGAAGTGGGACACCGAAGTGGGCGCGGCCATGTCGGCCAACCAGGCGGCGGTCGATGCGTTGCCGGCCGATGCTTTCAACCGTGCGGTGATGGGCACCCCGGAAGTGACCTCGCGCTTGCGCTTCATGAAGCCGATCAGCGACGAGCAGCGCGCCCAATATCTGGAACTGTGGCAAGAAGTGAAGACCGAGTTTGTCCAGTAATGCCGTGTGCAGTGTGGTGCCTCAGCCATACTGCACCAGCGTTGGCGCCGCGATGGCGGGTGCCGCCGACGCTTGGCTGAGTATGCGATCCAGGCGAACAGCCAACTCCAGGGCGAAGCGTGCGTCGGGGTTGGCGAAGTCAATGGCGAACAGCTCGCCGATGCGCACCAGCCGGTAGCGCAGGGTCGACACATGGATGTCGAGGCGATGGGCGGCTTCCTGGTAGCGGCAGCCGGTTTCGCTAAAGGCCACGCAGGTGTCCAGCAGGCGGGTGTGGTGCTGGCGGTCGTGGGCTTGGATGGCGCCGATGGTGCGGGCGACGAACTCCGGTGCTGCCTGCGCATCCAGCGTGGCGGCCAGAAAGGTGAAGGGCCCGAAGCTTGCCGCATCTACCAGGCCATGGCGGCCAAATGTGGTGGCCAGCGTCAGCAACTGCTTGAGCGCCTTGATCGCCGGGGGATAGTGTTCGGCCGCCTCCACTACCGGGCCCTTGGCGATGCGCAGCGGTAACCGCTGCGGCGCGCCGAACCCCTGCAGCAAGCTGGCCAGCCGCGCCAGCATCGCGGGCGCTACCCCGCAACGTTCACAGGGCACCCGCAGCAGCAGGTGTTCCGCCAGCTCGCACAGCGTCGAGCCCGGCACCTGAGCGCTCAGCCGTCGCTCCCAGCGTTCCAGGTTGGCCTGGGAGCTGCCCTCGCCCCGCTTGATCAACAGCAATTGCGCAGGTTTGCGCAAGTTCAACTGGCAGCGCCGCGCCTGGGCATATACCGCCGCGCTGGTGTCCCATTGGCCTTTTTCCAGGTGCTCGAACAGCGCCTTGAGCGCGCGGCTGCGTTGGGTCAACTCGACATAATTGCGCAGCAGCAAGGTCCCCGCCGCGCCTTTGATTTGGCGCAACAGGTTGCGCTCGACCGCTGCATTGTGCGGTTGCGAGCCCAGCAGCACCACGGCGCCGACGAACTGCCCGCCGATCACTACCGGCTCGATCAGCACTGGAGTGCGCTCGGGATTTTGCAGGTGGGCCGCCAGCGCCTCGTCGCCCTGCCGGCAGCTATCGGCCTGCTCGACGCAGGCCAGCAGATCGGCGGGCCGGCAATCGCCCGGGTGGCTGTAGTGTACTTGCTCCACCAGTGCGTCGATGATCGCCAGGCGGGTATCGGCCTTGCGCCCGCCCAGGCTCACCAGTTCCGCCAGGTTGGCACCACGAAACACTTCATCCATGAGGTCGGTGCCCAGCCGCGACAACGCCTCCAACTGCTGGCGCTGGCGTTGCTCGAATTCATGGGCCAGGGCGCGTTCGATGGCCCGCTTGCCCACCTGGGCCAAGCCGTGGGCGACGGCGAACTGCTCGGCGGATGCCGGTGCACCGCCACGGGCTTGCAGCGTCCACACCAGTGGGCGGCCTTGCGGGTCGCAGCCTTCAAGCAACATCACCACCCCAGAGCGAAAACCCTGGGCCACGGCTTCGGCTTGGTACAGCGGATATTGGCTGCACAGCTTCACATCCTCGAAGAACAACACCTCGCCAGTGGCCAGCACGGTTTTGCAGGGGCTGGTCACCAGCGGCCAACGGGTGGGCAGCAGGGAAAAAATCTGCCCATGGTTGCCGGTCTCGGCCACCAATTCGACAAAACCACCGGGCACGTCCACCGCAAGGATGCCGCTGATGGACCAGGGCGCGAACTCGCAGGCAAGGGCGGTGAGCTTTTTCAACGTGGTGGCAAAGTCCTGCGGCGTGCTGAAAGCATCATAGGCCTTCAGCCATTGGCCATTGAGTGCATGCGCGGTGTGTTTCATGGTGAACGACCTCCCGATGCCAATGCTGAATGTGAGCCTTCTTGCCGCGTATACGCTTCAATTGCGCTATTAGTGAGCAAGGTAAGTAGGGCTTTATTCTTGTGGCAAGGCAGCGTGGTATGCCGGCCCGGGCTGCGATAACAGCGTATGCACCTGTTATCAAGGGCCGCCCCAGCGCCTTGCCGGGAAGGTAGTAGCGTTTTTTGTGCCAAGTGGGCCGGTGCGGCGAAGATTCATGGTGTCGCCCTGGGGCCCGGGCCGCGTTTCGCTCTGCGGTGTGCTACCGGCCGGCGCCGGTGCCGATCGGCGTCCAGTACGCCCATCGAGGGAAGGGGGCCGCGGAACGTTATCGGCGAACCAACATCACCCCGGCTTCCATGTGGTGCGTATAGGGAAATTGGTCGAACAGTGCGCAACGTTCGATGCGGTGAGTATCTTGCAACTGCGCGATGTTCGCGGCCAGCGTTTGCGGGTTGCACGAAATGTACAAGATGCGCTCGAAGCGCCGGGCCAGCTCGCAGGTGTCGGGGTCCATCCCCGCGCGGGGTGGGTCTACGAAAATCGTGCCGAAATCGTAATGCTCCAGGGCGATGCCTTCGAGCCGGCGAAACGGCCGCACGCCATTGAGCGCCTGGGTCAGTTCCTCGGCGGAAAGCCGGACCAGGGCGACATTATCCACCCCGTTGTGCGCCAAGTTGTGCAGCGCGGCATTCACGCTGGTTTTGCTGATCTCGGTGGCCAGCACACGGCGCACGCGGGTGGCCAGCGGCAAGGTGAAGTTGCCATTGCCGCAATACAGCTCGAGCAGGTCGTCGTTGCGCTCACCCAGCGCGTCGAAGGCCCAGGCGAGCATTTTCTGGCACACCTGCCCGTTAGGCTGGGTGAAGGCGCCTTCGGGTTGGCGATAATGGAAGGCCCGCCCGGCCACGGTGAGTGTTTCACTGGCGTAGTCGCGCCCCACCACCTGCCGCTTGCCCTTGGAGCGGCCGATCACGCTGGCCCCTAGCTGCGCCGCGAGCCGTTGCGCGGCGTGTTCCCATTCGGCGTCCAGCGCGCGGTGGTAACACAGCGTGACCATGGCGTCACCGGCCAGTGTGGTCAGAAACTCCACTTGGAACAGCTTGAACCCCAGTGCCGGCTCCGCTTGCCAGGCGGCCTTGAGCCGCGGCATTAGCGCATTGATCTGCTTGCTGGCAATGGGGAACTGTTCGATCAAGATAGGCGTGTGTGTACCACCGGGGGCGAACATCGCGTAATGGCGCTGTTCGCCTTCGCGCCACAGGCGAAACTCCGCACGCAGGCGATAGTGCTCCCGTGGCGAGTCGAACACCTCGGCCGGCGGTGCGCCGAAGGGCGCCAGCAGTTCAGCCAGGCGCGCGGCTTTTTCATTGAGCTGGCGGGTATAGCCAGCCGGGTCGATGGCCTGTGCACTCATGCGTTGAACCACCCCAGCTTGACCACGAACAACAGCGAGAGGACCACCAGCGCCGGGTTGAGGTCGCGGGCGCGGCCGCTGGCCAGTTTCATGGCGGTCCAGGCGATGAAGCCGAAGGCGATGCCGTTGGCGATGGAGTAGGTGAAGGGCATGGCCAGTGCGGTGACCAGGGCGGGGGCGGCTTCGGTGATGTCGCTCCAGTTGATTTCGGCCAGGCCCGAGGCCATCAGCACGGCCACGAACAGTAGGGCCGGTGCGGTGGCGTAGGCGGGCACGCTGCCGGCCAGGGGGGCGAAGAACAGTGCCAGCAAGAACAGCACGGCGACGACGATGGCGGTGAGGCCGGTGCGCCCGCCGGCGCTGACGCCCGCGGCGGATTCGATGTAGCTGGTGGTGGTCGAGGTGCCGAGCAGCGAGCCCACCATGGCGGCGCTGGAGTCGGCGATCAGGGCGCGGCCCATCTTCGGCATGTAGCCGTCCTCGCGCATCAGGCCGGCGCGCT
>NZ_JAAOCA010000028.1 GCF_014694385.1 Pseudomonas typographi
TTAAAGAGCGGTGGGTTGAGCCTTCGCTTCAACCGAGGCGCGCATTCTACGCTAACCTCTCTTGCTGTCAAGCGGAATATTCAGAAGCTTTTCGAAGAAACCGTTCAACTTCAACCACTTGACACGCTTCAGACCTCTCGAAGCGGGAGGCGAATTCTACAGCCTTAACACCGGCTGTCAACCACCTTTTTCACCGCGTTCAATCCGGGAACTGAAACCACTTCCCGCAGCCCGAAAACCCTAACCCCTTGATAAACAAAGTGTTTAGCGTTCCGTTGTCGCTGGAAGTGGTGCGCATTATAGGGGCTTGGAACCTAGCGTCAAGCCTTGTTCGAGGAAAAAGCCCGTTTATTTTTCCGGCGCGGCAGCCGCCGGCTGATTGCCGGCACGCGCAGCAGTAGCAACACGCCGCCCACCGCCGCATAAATCGCCCATTCCTTAAGGTCGGCCCTTACAATCCATAGAAAATGCAAAAGCCCGAGGCCGAGCACCCCATAGGCAAGTTTGTGCAGGGTTTTCCACCTGGCCCCCAGCCGGCGCTGGCTATAGCGGTTGGAGGTGATCGCCAGTACCAGCAGTATCAGAAACGCCACGGCCCCAACGATGATGTAGGGGCGCTTGCTGAGCTCGACCCCCAACTGTGCCCAGGCCAACCCCAGCACGAAGAACAGGTAGGCCACCAAATGCAGCGCCACATAGGCAAAGCACCACAGCCCCAACTGCCGCCGCACCACCACCCACCCCGCCCAGGCCGTCACCCGCTGCAAGGGCGACATCGCCAGGGTAATCAACAACAAGATCAACGCGCCCAGCCCCAACCGGTCAACCAGTACCTTGCCCGGGTCTGGCCCCAAGGCAAAGATCCACGCTTGGTACAACCAATACACCGGCCACAGCGCTATGGCGAGGAACACTGCCAGGCGGAACCAGGGATAGCGCATCAGTAATTCACCCGCAGGTCCATCCCACTGTAAAGCGACGCCACTTCGTCGGCATAGCCGTTGAACATCAGCGTTTCGCGAACATTGGGGCTGAACAAACTGCTGGGCAGGCGCCGCTCACGGGCCTGGGTCCAGCGTGGGTGATCGACCGTCGGATTGACGTTGGCATAAAAGCCATATTCACTCGGCGCGATCTGCTGCCAGGTGGTGGCCGGCTGTTGCTCGACCAAGGTGATCCGCACAATCGACTTCACCCCCTTGAAGCCATACTTCCACGGTACGATCAGGCGCAGCGGGGCACCGTTCTGGTTGGCCAGCTCGCGCCCATACATGCCCACCGCCAGGATCGCCAACGGGTTCATCGCTTCGTCCATGCGCAAGCCCTCTACATAGGGCCAGTTGATCAATGCGAAGCCCGAGCGCTGCCCCGGCATGTGCTCCCGGTCGACCAAGGTTTCGAAGCGGATGTATTTGGCCTTGCTGGTGGGTTCGACCTGCTTGAGCAATGCCGAAAGCGGGAAACCCAACCATGGGATGACCATCGACCACGCCTCTACGCAGCGCAAACGATAAATGCGTTCTTCCAACTGATAGGGCTTCATGAAATCTTCCAGGGCATATTTGCCTGGCTTGCCTACCTCACCGTCGACTACTACCGACCATGGCTCGGTAGGCAGGCTGCCGGCGTATCGCGCCGGGTCGCCCTTATCGGTGCCGAACTCGTAGTAGTTGTTGTAGTGCGTCGCGTCATTGAACGGCGTGATGCTTTCGCCTTGCACCGTTACCGCCTGCCAGCGCGTGTCGGGTAGCTTTTGCCTGAACCAGCCCGGGGCTGCGCTTGGCGCTACGCCGTCGTAGGCGCCCGGCGCCGCGCCCATGGCAAGCCCTGGCAGCAGCGCGCCGGCACCCGCCAATACCGCCCCACCGAGCACACGGCGGCGCGAGAGGTAAAGGGCTTCCGGGGTGACCTGCGACTCATTGCAGTCGCTGGGCCTGGACATCTTGATGAGCATAGGGCGCCTCCACAGGCCGATTAAGGGTCGATCCTAGGTGTGACGGCGCTGGGGGGCGTTTATTTCATTTACGCCGGCGCATCCGCAGCAGGTGCTGGATCGGGCCCGACGCCGCATAGGCCAGGAAGATCAGCAACAGGATGCGGGGCGGGTCGCTGAATACCACGGCGAACACCAGCACCACCGCCAGGATCGCCACAAAGGGTACACGGCCTTTGAGGTCCAGCTCCTTAAAGCTGTTGTACTTGATGTTGCTGACCATCAGCATGCCGGCCGCGGCGACCAGCAGCGCCACCAGGAACGAAAGCTTCGAGCCTGGGATGTCGTAGTCGCTCAAGGCCCATACCGTACCGGCGACGACACCGGCCGCCGCCGGGCTGGCAAGGCCGATGAAATAGCGTTTGTCTGCCTTGCCCACCTGGGTGTTGAACCGTGCCAGGCGAAGTGCAGCCCCGGCTACGTAGATGAACGCGACCATCCAGCCTACTTTGCCCATATCGCCCAACGCCCAGCCGAAGGCCAACAAGGCCGGGGCCATGCCGAACGCGACCATGTCGGACAGCGAGTCGTACTCGGCGCCAAAGGCGCTTTGGGTGTTGGTCATCCGCGCCACGCGACCGTCGAGGCTGTCGAGCACCATCGCGACGAAAATGGCAATGGCGGCGTAGGAGAAGTACTTGGAGGCCTCTACCGAATTACCGGCGCTCAACGCATTTTGTGCGCTGATCGAGTTGATGATCGAATAGAAGCCAGCGAACAGGTTGGCGGTGGTGAACAGGTTAGGCAGCAGGTAAATACCGCGATGGCGGACTTTGCGTCCTTGCGCATCGTGCCCTTCTTCGATGTGCTCATCGATAGGCAGCAAACTCTCAGCGTCAGCGGCCTGGTTGGGCTCTTCGGGACGTTCGCTCATGATAAATCCTTGCAACAATATTAAAAAATTCGACCTGTGCCCACCGCGTGCGTTCGCACTACACCAGGCTACAAACGTTGCAGCTTTATACCAGAACCCTGGCTGGCAAAACGAAAAAACGCGGCCGAGGCCGCGTTTTTAATGGGCACTGAACGTGTCAGTTCTTGCTTTTGTCGACGATCTTGTTAGCCGAAATCCATGGCATCATCGAACGCAATTGCTCGCCAATCACTTCGATACCGTGCGCCGCGTTGTTGCGACGGCGTGCAGTCATCGATGGGTAGTTGGCGGCGCCCTCGGCGATGAACAGCTTGGCGTATTCGCCGTCCTGAATGCGCTTGAGCGCATTGCGCATGGCTTTGCGCGATTCTTCGTTGATCACTTCCGGGCCGGTGACGTATTCACCGTACTCGGCGTTGTTGGAGATCGAGTAGTTCATGTTGGCGATACCGCCCTCGTACATGAGGTCTACGATCAGTTTCAGTTCGTGCAAACATTCGAAATAGGCCATTTCAGGTGCATAACCGGCTTCGACCAGGGTTTCGAAACCGGCCTTGACCAGCTCGACGGCGCCACCGCACAGAACGGCCTGCTCACCGAACAGGTCGGTTTCGGTTTCGTCCTTGAAGGTGGTTTCGATGATACCGGTGCGCCCACCACCCACGCCGGCGGCGTACGACAGCGCGACGTTCTTGGCGTTGCCCGACGCGTCTTGGTATACGGCGATCAGGTCAGGGATGCCACCGCCCTTGACGAATTCCGAGCGCACGGTGTGGCCTGGGGCCTTCGGCGCGATCATGATGACGTCAAGGTCGGCACGCGGCACCACTTGGTTGTAGTGGATGGCGAAACCATGGGAGAAGGCCAAGGTGGCGCCCTGCTTCAGGTTCGGCTCGACTTCATCCTTGTACAGGCGTGACTGGAATTCGTCGGGGGTGAGGATCATCACCAGGTCGGCGGCCGCAACGGCGGTCGGTACGTCGGTGACCTTCAGCCCATGAGCTTCGGCCTTGGCAACGGTCGGGGAGCCCTTGCGCAAGCCGACAGTGACCTCGACGCCGGAATCTTTCAGGTTGCACGCCTGCGCATGGCCCTGGGAACCGTAACCGATGATGGCGACTTTTTTGCCCTGGATGATCGACAGGTCGCAGTCTTTGTCGTAATAAACTTTCATGAAATACCCCTGGTTGTTATCTGGGCCACACAGGCCACTTGCAAAAATGGTAAGCGTTTAGACGCTCAGAACTTTGTCGCCACGGGCGATCCCGGTTACACCGCTTCGCACGGTTTCAAGAATCGACGACGTACCCACTGCCTGGATGAAACTGTCGAGCTTATCGCTGGTACCGGCCAGTTGAACGGTATAGACGCTGCTCGTCACATCGACGATTTGCCCGCGGAAGATATCCGTGGTGCGCTTGACCTCTGCGCGTTGGGCGCCAGTCGCCTTGATCTTCACCAGCATCAGTTCGCGCTCGATGTGCGAGCTTTCCGACAGATCGACCAACTTGACCACCTCGACCAGCTTGTTGAGGTTTTTGGTGATCTGCTCGATGGTTTCGTCATGGCCAATGGTGGTCAACGTCAGCCGCGACAGGGTCGGGTCTTCGGTGGGCGCCACGGTCAGGCTTTCGATGTTGTAGTTACGCTGGGAGAACAGCCCTACCACGCGGGAAAGCGCGCCCGGTTCGTTTTCCAGCAACAGGGAAATGATGTGCCGCATGTCAGGTACGCTCCGTCTTGCTCAGCCACATATCGCGCATCGACCCATCCTTGATCTGCATTGGATAGACGTGCTCGCTGATGTCCACCGCGATGTCGAGAAACACCAGGCGGTCCTTCATTGCGAAGGCTTCGGCCATCATCGGCTGGAGGTCCTTGAGGTCGGTGATGCGCATGCCCACGTGCCCGTATGCCTCAGCCAGCTTGACGAAATCTGGCAGCGACTCCATGTACGAATGCGAATGGCGGCTGCTGTAGTTCATGTCTTGCCACTGCCGCACCATGCCCAGTGCACCGTTGTTCAGGTTCACGATCTTCACCGCCAGGCCGTACTGCATGCAGGTAGACAGCTCCTGGATGTTCATCTGGATGCTGCCTTCGCCCGTTACGCAGGCTACGTCTTGGTCGGGGAAGTTGAGCTTCACCCCCATCGCGGCTGGGAAGCCAAAGCCCATGGTGCCCAGGCCACCGGAGTTGATCCAGCGGTTAGGCTTGTTGAAACGGTAATACTGGGCGGCAAACATTTGGTGCTGGCCCACGTCGGAACTGACAAAGGCGTTGCCACCGGTCACTTGCGACAAGGTTTCGATCACCGTTTGCGGCTTGATCACGCTGCCATCGCCCTTTTCATAGGGGAACAAACCGCGCTCACCACGCCACTCCTCGATCTGCTTCCACCACGCGGCTACCGCTTCCTTGCTTGGCGCTTCGCCGATGTCCTTAAGCGTCGCGACCATTTCAGCCAGTACGCTATCGACCGGCCCCACTATCGGCACGTCGGCCTTGATCGTTTTGGAGATCGATGCCGGGTCGATATCGATGTGGATGATCTTGGCGCTGGGGCAGAACTTCGCCGCGCTATTGACCACCCGGTCGTCGAAACGCGCGCCCACGGCGAGAATCACGTCGGCGTGATGCATGGCCAAGTTAGCGGTGTAGCTGCCGTGCATGCCGAGCATGCCGACGAATTGGCGATCCGAACCGGGGTATGAACCCAAGCCCATGAGGGTGTTGGTCACCGGCGCGGTCAGCTGCTGGGCAAGTTCCGTCAGCGCGGCCGAGGCGCCGCCCAGAATCACCCCGCCACCGGCGTAGATCACGGGCCGCTTGGCCGCCAGCAGCATCTCGCTGGCTTTGCGGATTTGCCCGGAATGGCCGCGCAAGGCTGGCGAGTAGGAGCGCAGCTTGGCTTTTTGCGGGTGCGTGTATTCGTACTTCTCGCCCGGGGTGGTCATGTCTTTGGGGATATCTACCACGACCGGGCCAGGCCGGCCCGACTCGGCCAGGTAGAATGCCTTTTTCAGCACTTCCGGGATTTCCGAGGGGTGCTTGATCATGAAGCTGTGCTTCACGATCGGCCGGGAAATACCGATCATGTCGGTTTCCTGGAAGGCATCGGTGCCGACCGAAGTGCTGGGCACTTGGCCAGACAACACCACCATGGGTATGGAATCCATGTATGCGGTGGCAATCCCGGTGATCGCGTTGGTGGCCCCTGGGCCAGAGGTCACCAGTACCACGCCAGCCTTGCCCGTGGCGCGGGCATAGCCGTCAGCCATGTGGGTAGCGGCTTGCTCATGGCGAACGAGGATGTGCGATACCTCAGGCTCCTTGAATAGCGCATCGTATACATGCAGAAGAGCACCCCCAGGGTACCCATAGATGTGCTTGACACCCTCGTCACGCAAAAAGCGGACGATCATCTCAGCGCCGGATAAGAGCTCCACGTTGTTCACCTCTAACACGCCAGAATACCGCTCGTCGCGAGCGGGTCTTAAGTAGGTTTACTGCTAAGCAGAGCATGAGCGACGGTGGTCGCCGACTACGTCAGCTACTGACTGAGCAAGTATCGGGAACGCCCCAGAATGTTGCGGGGTTCTCCCACCCAGCGCGAGGTAACGCGTTGCGGGGTAAAACAGGTCGGCGCGGGTGTGCGCCTCATGATCTGCTGAGCGGGTCTGCTTCTGGCAGTCCCTTCACAGCGGACTTCGGATTGTTGTGAATAGCCCCCTGCAAGTCAAGCGATCCGTGGCTTTTCTTCATCTGTGGTAGCTTTTATGGCAGCTAAACTCATTTCGGAGCCTCCATGCGCCTCAAACCACTCATAGCCAGTATTGTTTTGGCGGCGGGCACCTATGCCAGTGCCGCGCAGATCTACAAATGGGTGGATGCCCAGGGCGTGACCCATTTTGACGCACAGCCGCCAGCCGGGCAGAACGCCCAGCCCGTGCAGATCAACGCGCCGCAGCCGGCCAGCCCGCCCGGCGATAGCGATGGTGAGCCAGCGCCGAAACCCGATAACCAGCAGCGCGCCGTAGATGCCTCGGTGCGCCAGCAAGTGCAGCAACAACAGCAACAGACAGACGATTACTGCCAGCAGGCCAGAACTAACCTGGCGCAATTGAACAACAATCCGCGCGTGCGCATGGAAGTGGACGGCGAAATGCGCCGGCTGACCGAAGAAGAGCGGCAAAAGCAAATCGCCACCACCCAACAAGGGATTGACGACAACTGCAAAAACTGATCAGCCGCGGCTGATTAACCCGTCGAATTGCTTGAGCGCGTCGCGCAGCCCTTGTGAGGCGTGCGGGCGGTCGGCGTATACCACCTCGGCCATCGCCAGAATGCCGGAGGCATTGGGCAGCGCAAGGTCCTGCTCGAGAATGGTTTTCATCCTTGGCAGGAACACCCATTGCAACCACTGCTCGAACGCCAAGGTGTCGACGCAAAATGGCTCGACGCTGGCCAGCAGTTGCTCGGCGGGCCGCTCGGCGCCCCACCAGCCTTGCAAGCGCAACTCGCGCTCGATCAACAGCAGTTGCTCGGCCAATCGCGGCACGCGGGGGTCCATCAGAGGTTGACCTTGGCTTGTTGCCGGGCCTGCGCCGCGCCGGCCGCATCGCCTTGTTTAGTTCGAGCTTGGGCGATGGTTTCCCATAAGCTCGCTTGCAAGTCGGGGCGACCATTGGCGTAAGTCAGGGCGCGCCGCGACAGTTGCTCGGCTTGCCCCGCGTCACCTTGGGCCAAGCGCACCTGGGCCAAGCGGAACAACACCTGCGGCTCGCGCGGGGCGATACGCTGGGCGCGCTCCAGGCTGGACGAGGCGCCGTTCAAGTCGCCGCCGCCCTGTTGTTGCTGGGCCGTGGTGAGCAGGGCCAACACCGGGCCGTCGAGCTGTTCGTCTGCCGCTAGGCCACCACCAGCGCTGTTGCTGCCAGGAATGCCGGTAGGCGCGGTGGCCGTGGTGGAATTGGCCGCACCACTGTTGCCAGCCGGCGCGGCCGGGGCGCTGCTGCTGGAGAACCCGGGCCCCGTGCTGAAGCCAGCGCCGGTGGTGAGCGGCGCGGCGGTACCGGTGGTGATCGGCTGCGAACTACTGCCTTGCGGCACCATCACCTGCACGTCGGAACCCTGCTGCGCGGCTTGGGGCTGCGCGGCAGGCTGGCGGTAGGTGCTGGCACCGCGGTTGCCGGCCACACCCTCGCCGTTGGAAACCACCTGCCCTTGGTCGACCACAGGGATCGAACCCTGCGGTACGCTGGCACAGCCGTGCAGCAATGCCAGGGACGCCAACGCGGGAAACCACCATTTATTCACTTCAGCTCCTCATCGTTCAATTCAACCAGCCCTTGATCCAATCCATCACCGGGGCGGCCGGCGACGACTCGGAGCCTTCGCCACAGGCGGCGCCCGGCGCGGGTTCGCTGCCTCGAATATACGGCATCTGTACCGCATCCGGGCAGCCCTCGGCCGAGCCTTGGCCGGTGTGTGCATTGACCCAAGCATTGACCACGTTACCCGGCAGCGGCGTATCCAGCGGCAGCGGGTCTACTTTTTTCATGAAGCTGGTCCATATCTGCAACGCCCCGGTGGCGCCGGTGAACGGCGTCTTGCCGTTGTCGTCGCGGCCCATCCACACCACCGCCAAGGCGTTCTGGCTGAACCCTGCGAACCAGCTGTCACGGGAGTCGTTGGTGGTCCCGGTTTTACCCGCCAGGTTCAACGACGGCGACAGTACGTTGTATGCCGAGCGCCCCGTGCCTTCACGCATTACCCGTTGCATGGCGTTTTGCAGCAGGTAGATAGACCCTGCGTCAAAACGTTGTTGTACCTGGAACGGGTAGCGTTTGAGCGGCTGGCCCTCGGCGGTGAGCACACTGCGAATGGCCCGCATCGGTGTATTGAAACCGCCGTTGGCGATGGTTTGGTACATGGTCGCCACTTGCAACGGCGACATGGCGCCGGCGCCCAGTAGCATCGACGGGTAAGCCGGCCAATCGACCGCCACACCCAACTTACCAATGGTCTTGAACACATTGGGAATGCCCAGGTCCAGGCCCAACCGGGCGCTGGAAAGGTTCAGCGAATGGGCCAGGCCCTGGTACAGAAAAACCGTACCGTTGGCGCTGCGCTCATAGTTCTGCGGGCTCCACACCTGCCCGTCGGCGCCCTTGACCGAGAAGGGCTCGTCTTTGATCCAGGTGGTGAGGGTGTACTGGCTGGGTTTTTCCAGTGCGGTGAGGTAGATCGACGGCTTGACCAGCGAGCCGATCGGCCGCATCGCATCCAGCGCGCGGTTGAACCCGGCAAAGCCTGGTATGCGGCTGCCGACCACCGCCTGCACCTCGCCGCTCTCCGGGTTGGTCACCACCATTGCCGATTCGATGTCATCCAGCCCTTTACGGCCCTTGAAGCGCTTGAACGTGTCGAGGATCGCGCCCTCGGCCTTCATTTGCGTGATCGGGTCGAAACTGGTGAAAATCCGCAGGCCTTCTTCGGTCAGGTCTTCATCGCGGTAGTCATCACGCAGTTGGCGCTTGACCAAGTCGATGAAGGCAGGAAATGAGCTGTCGGCCAGGCTGCCGAGTTGGGTCACGCCCAGTGGCATTTTTTTCGCGGCCGCGACTACCTCCGGCGTGGCGACGCCCTGCTGTTGCAGCAGGTCGAGCACCAGGTTGCGCCGCTCTAGTGCACGCTCCGGGTAACGCCGGGGGTTGAAATAGGAAGGCCCCTTGACCATCCCCACCAACAACGCCACTTGGTGCAGCTTCAATTCAGACAGCGGCTGGCCGAAGAAGAATTGGCTGGCCAGGCCGAAACCATGCACGGCACGCTGGCCATCCTGGCCAATGAACACCTCGTTGAGGTAAGCCTCGAGGATTTCCTGCTTGCTGTAGTGCACCTCCAGCAGCATGGCCATCATCGCCTCGGTAACCTTGCGGGTAATACTGCGCTCGTTGGTCAGGTAGAAATTCTTTACCAATTGTTGCGTAAGCGTACTGCCGCCCTGGCGCATGCGCCCAGACGACGCGTTGATCCACATGGCACGGGCGATGCCCTTGGGCGATATGCCGAAGTGGTGGTAAAAGTCGCGATCTTCTACGGCGACCAGGGTGTCGATCAGGTAGGGCGGTACCTGATCGAGCTTGATCAGGATCCGGTCTTCGAGGTTCTTCGGGTAGATGCCGCCGATCAACAAAGGCTCCAAACGTGCCACCGGTAGCTTTTCTGCGCCAGCGCCGCTGAGCTCTGCTACGAAGTCGCCGGAAAACCGGACGCGCACCTGGCGCGCCGGCTCCAGGCCCTCATAAAACTGAAAACCGCGGGTATTAAGCAGCACCGTACCGCCATTGACCGCCGCATCGCCGGGCCCGTTCACAGCGCTTACCCGGCGGTAGCCGAGCGCATCGAGTTCCGTCAGGAAGTCTTTCTGCGCAAGCTTTTGCCCTACGAACAATTCGAGCGGCCTGGCATAGACCTTGGCCGGGATGCTCCAGCGTTTACCTGCGAATTTTTCCTGAACGACCGCGTCGAGATAAACCGCGAAACCCGCCAGCAGTACGAGGCCGACGAGGCTGAGCTTGAGGGCCCACCCCAGTAGGGAGCGCAGGCGGCTGGTGGCAGGTTTCTTGGACTTACGGGGGGATCGGGTACGTGTCATGGCGGCGGATTATACGCATATTGCCGAGGCACCGGACAGACGCTTGCAGGCACCAGCCCAGGGGCCATAATGTCGCTCAAACATACAGGCAACGAAAGGATGTTCCGTGAGCCAGACCCTGATCGCAGCGTTACAGAACCCGGCGCTGTACCCGCACCCGGTCGACACCTTCCAGGTCATCGAAACCCATATTTCCTGGGTGATCCTCACCGGCGAGTACGCCTACAAAATCAAGAAGCCAGTGAATTTCGGTTTTCTCGATTTCACCGAGCTCGCCGCGCGCCAGCATTTTTGCGAAGAAGAACTGCGCCTGAACAGCCGCCTGACCGAAGGGCTTTACCTGGAGGTATTACCCATTACCGGTAGCGCCGAGGCGCCACAATTGGCCGGCAGCGGGCCGGTGGTGGAATACGCGCTGAAGATGCGCCAGTTCCCACAAAGCCAGTTGCTGAGCACCTTGCAGGCCAACGGCGAGTTGGGTAACAGCCATATCGATGCCCTGGCGCGGCAGGTCGCCGAGTTTCACTTGGCCGCGCCGCGCGTCCCGCTCGAACGGGCCGAGGGCACCCCGGCCATGGTCATGGCGCCGGTTACGCAGAACTTCGAGCAAATTCGCCCCTTTCTAAGCGAGAAGGCCGACCTGCAACAGCTCGATGCGCTGCAGGGCTGGGCCAGCGCCGAATTCGACCGCTTGCTGCCATTGCTGGAACAACGCAAGGCGGCGGGGTTCATCCGCGAATGCCATGGCGATATCCACCTGGGCAATGCCACCGTGATCGACGGCAAGGTGGTGATCTTCGATTGCATCGAATTCAACGAGCCCTTCCGCTTCACCGATGTGTGGGCCGACACCGCGTTTTTGGCCATGGACCTCGAAGACCGCGGCCTCAAATGCCTGGCCCGGCGTTTCGTCAGCCTTTACCTGGAAACCACTGGCGATTATGCCGGCCTGGACCTGCTCAATTTCTATAAAGCCTATCGCGCCTTGGTGCGGGCGAAGGTCGCCTTATTCAGCATGCCGGCCGATGCCGACGGATTGCAAAAAGCCACCGCACTGCGCCAATACCGCAACTACGCCAACCTCGCCGAACGCTACAGCGCCATCCCCTCACGCCTGCTGGCGATTACCAGCGGCGTCTCGGCTGTGGGCAAGAGCCACGTGGCCATGCGCCTGGTCGAATCGTTGGGGGCTATCCGCCTTCGCTCCGACGTCGAACGCAAGCGCCTGTTCAGCGGCGGCGTCTATACGCAGCAGGCCAGCGAGGCCACCTATACGCACCTGCACGAACTTGCCTCCAGCGTATTGGCCGCGGGCTTCCCAGTGGTGATCGACGCCACCTACCTCAAGCGCAGCCAGCGCGAGGCGGCGGAACGCGTTGCCCAAGCGCGCGGCGTGCCATTCCTGCTGCTCGATTGCCAGGCGCCGCAGGCGGTGATCGAAAGCTGGTTAGCCCAACGCCAAGCCGCTGGGCAAGACCCATCCGACGCCACCTTGGAGGTGATCGCCACGCAGCAGGCCAGCCGCGACCCACTCACGCCGCAAGAAGCGCTGCAAGCGCGGCAGGTGCTTACCCATGAGGGGGCGAGCTTGGACGCCTTGATCGAGGATATCCGCCGCCGGCTACCGGGGATCTGAACGATCGCCGCTGTGGTGCGGTGGCCATTTGCCCAACCGCCCGCCGCGTCAGGAGGATGGCACCGCTAAGCCACCCAGGCGCCATCCTGCACCAACCCAAGCTTATCGATTCGCCGTTAGTGGCAAAAAATGTGCAGGGCGAATGAGGAAAGCAAAGCGAGGCGCCAACGACGTTTTGCCTGCTTATTTGGGTAATCTGCTGGCATTACCGCACCCGCTGACAGCCTGGCGGCGAACCTGACCGCCAGCGCTACACTCACAGAAGTGTTCACCTTACATACCGCCCGGAGGCCGGATGAACGATGAACTCCTGCACCTGAGGAACTTGGGCAAAACGTCCGCGCGCTGGCTGCATGCCTGCGGCATCCACAGTGCCGCCGATTTACGCCGGCTGGGTGCGGTCGCTGCCTACCGTGCCGTGCGCAGCCGCGGCTTCAAGGCTTCGAAAGTGTTGCTGTACGCCATCGAAGGCGCGCTGCTAGACGTGCATTGGAGTGAGGTGCCCGCCGAACGCAAAAACCTGTTGAATGAGCAACTGGACGCAGTCTCGTCTCGGCAGAACGTTCAGTAACGCCAATGCAGCCAGGCTATGCCTATTCGGTTAATGGCCAGGGAGGCGGCTCATAAGTCAGTTGCACACTTTTGCCGGTGCCTGCCCGGCAGCCCCCATTCACGCGCCAATTCTTGTGCAAGCTTCTGAGACGCCGAACTGGCTACATGCGGCCGCAGATAAACGGCAAAAAGCATGGTTGACATCTAAATGATAATTGTTATGATTACCACAACTGGTCGCGAGGCCAGCCGATAATCTGGCGCCGGTTTCGGTTTCAGCTTATCTCCTCATCAGGCTAATCACGGTTATTGACCCGGCATCTTGCCGGGTCTTTTTTTACCTGCTCGCCAGCGTTCACCCCAATTGCACCCCCAAGCGGCGGTCGATGAACACTTCATCGATACTCACGTGCACCCCATACGCCAATACCTCCACACCCTGCTGCTGGGCTTCGCGCAAGGCATCGGCGTAGGCCGCGTCGATCTCCCCCGCTGGGCGTACCGCCTCGGCGCCGCTTAAGTTCACACAATATAACTGCACCGCGCGCACACCTTGGCGGGCCAATGCCGCCAGCTCACGAAGGTGTTTGGCGCCGCGCTGAGTAACCGCATCGGGAAACGCCGCCACCGCACTGCCCTCGTAGCCAAGGGTCACGCTCTTGACCTCGACATAGGCCGGGCCACTGGGATATTGCAGGTAAAAATCGATGCGGCTGCGCTCCTGGCCATAGGGCACCTCGCGCTTAAGGGCGGTGAAGCCGGCCAATTCGCTGATCGCCCCGGCGTACAATGCCTCTTCCACCAGCGGGTTGGCCCTGGCGGTGTTGATGCAGGCCAAGCGCCCCTGGGGCGTTTCGCTCAGCTCCCAGGTGCCGGGCAGCTTGCGCTTGGGGTCGTTGCTGCAGCTGAACCAGACACGCCCGCCCTCGACCATGCAGTTGCGCATCGAGCCGGTATTAGGGCAATGCAGGGTGATGATCTCGCCACTGGCCAACTCAACGTCGGCGAGAAAGCGCTTATACCGGCGCAGTAAGCGCGCCGGTTGCAATTCCGGTATAAAACGCATCAGCCTTGCCAACCCCGCAGCCCACGGGCAATACGCTCCACCGCCTGCTCCAGGCGCGGTAACGCCTGTGTGTAGGCAAAGCGCACATGCTGGCTGGCCAAATGGCGGCCGAAATCCAGGCCCGGCGTAAAGGCTACGTGCTGGGTTTCAAGAAAGTATTGGCAGAACGCAAAAGCATCCCCGCCGAAGGCACTGATATCGGCATATAAATAGAACGCACCCTGTGGCTCCACCGCGATGCCGAAACCCAACTCACGCAGGGCCGGCAGAAGAAAATCACGGCGCTGGGCGAAGGCGTGGCGGCGCTGTTCCAAAATCGCCAACGTCGCCGGCTCAAAGCACGCCAAGGCGGCATACTGGGCCATGCTCGGCGCGCTGATATACAGGTTCTGCGCCAGCTTTTCCAACTCCGGCACTGCGGCAGGCGGTGCCACCAGCCAGCCCAAGCGCCAACCGGTCATGCCGAAATATTTAGAAAAACTGTTTAGAACGAAGGCGTCGTCGTCCACCTTCAGCACCGTTTCGGCGTCTACGCCATAGGTCAGCCCGTGGTAGATCTCGTCGACCACCAGGTGGCCGCCATGGCGCTTGCTGGCAGCACTCAACTCGGCCAGTTCATCCCGGGAGAGCAGCGTGCCGGTAGGGTTGGCCGGCGAGGCCACCAATACGCCGGCGGTGTGGGCGTCCCAGTGCTCGTCGAGTAATGGCGCGTTCAACTGGTAGCGCTGCGCCGGCCCCACACTCACCAGCTTCGCCGCCGCTTCGATCAGCCGCAAGAAATGCCGGTTGCAGGGGTAGCCTGGGTCGGCCAGCAGCCAATGCTGGCCTACATCCACCAACAGGCTACTGGCTAGCAGCAAGGCGCCGGAACCACCCGGGGTGACCAGCACCCGTTGAGGGTCCAGCTCGACACCGTAACGGCTGGCATAGAAGCCGGCGATCGCTTCACGCAGTGCGGGCAGGCCCCTGGCCGCGGTGTAGCGGGTGTGCCCAGCCGCCAGTGCCGCTTGCCCAGCGCGAACGATCGGCTCGGCCGTGGTGAAGTCCGGTTCGCCGATTTCCAAATGGATCACGTCGTGGCCCGCTGCTTGTAACTCGTTGGCCCGCGCCAACAGCGCCATCACGTGGAACGGTTCGATGGCGCGGCTGCGCGCACTGTAGGTCGAAGCCATGGTCGGTCCCGGAATGTAAAAAGCACCATTGTACCTTTACACAGTGAGATTTTTTCCAGCCACGCGGTCATATCAGCCACCAAGCACCCTCTTCGGGGCGTGACAACCGGGAGTAGCGCACCTGGATTCGATCTGGTAAGTTCGCCGGCTTGCAGTCGCAGGGCCGGCGGGTGCCGGAGATGGATCATCCTGCGCAGTAGATTAGAAGAGCGAGAGGCGGTCAATTCATGCCCACCAATGAAAACCAGCAAAAAAGCAGTTCGCTTCGCGGCTTCGAGCCTTATGTAACATCCAAGGGCGAGGAGTACATGAGTGAGAACATGCGCAAGCACTTCACCTTTATCCTCAACAATTGGAAGCAAGCGTTGATGCAGGAAGTGGACCGCACTGTGGACCACATGAAAGACGAAGCAGCCAACTTCCCCGACCCGGCCGACCGCGCCAGCCAGGAAGAAGAATTCAGCCTGGAACTGCGTGCGCGCGACCGCGAGCGCAAGCTGATCAAGAAGATCGACAAGACCCTGCAATTGATCGAAGACGAGGAATACGGCTGGTGTGAATCCTGCGGCGTCGAGATCGGTGTTAAACGCCTCGAAGCCCGGCCAACCGCCGACCTGTGCATCGACTGCAAAACATTGGCAGAGATCAAGGAAAAACAGGTAGGCAAGTGATTCAGCCCACAGGGGTGGCCGCTTGCGCCCCTGACTGCTGCCGGCCGAGCCGCATGCACAAGCCAGTTGGGCGTTTCGCCCCCACCCCTAGCGGATATCTGCATTTTGGTTCGCTGGTGGCCGCGCTGGCGTCCTACCTTGACGCACGGGCCCAGGGCGGGCAGTGGCTGGTGCGCATGGAAGACCTCGACCCTCCCCGTGAAGTGGCCGGCGCCGCCGATGCGATACTGCGCACACTTGAAGCCTACGGCTTCGAGTGGGACGGCCCGGTGCTGTACCAGAGCCAACGCCACGCGGCCTACCAAGCGGTGATCGACCAGTGGCTCGCGGCGGGCCTGGCCTACGCCTGTACCTGCTCGCGCAAAACCCTTGAAGCATTCAATGGGGTTTACCCCGGGCTGTGCCGTGATGCGGGCCACCCCTGGCAGGGTGCGGCCATACGCCTGCGCGTGCCGCAGTTGCGTTATGGGTTCGACGACCGCCTGCAAGGCCATTTTGAACAGCACCTGGGGCACGACGTGGGCGATTTCGTGATCCGCCGCCGCGACGGATTATACGCCTACCAGTTGGCGGTGGTGCTGGATGACGCGTTGCAGGGCGTGACCGACGTGGTGCGCGGCGCCGACCTGCTAGGCTCGACGCCACGGCAGCTGTACCTGCAGGAGTTGCTAGGGGTGCCTGCCCCGCGGTACCTGCACGTTCCGCTGATCACCCAGCCGGATGGGCACAAGCTGGGCAAGCGCTACCGTTCCGCCCCTGTGCAAGCGCAATACGCCAGCGCGGTGTTGATCCGCGCGTTACGCGCGTTGGGCCAGCGGCCAGAGCCGGCGCTGGAACACGAAACGCCCCACACACTGCTCGGTTGGGCCCGTGCCCATTGGGCCGCACATGCCATACCCCGCGTCGCCAGCCTTGCCGAAGCGCAACTGGCCTGAGCGGCAGGGTTTTCCGCGGGCTGGCGTGAGCGGTTTGCACGCCAGCACGGTTCCGCTACCATCGCGGCCAAGCATCACCACCCATGGCGCGCCTAAATGAGAGGCCAACATGTATATCTACCGTTTGGTCCTGCTGCTGGTGGTAGGCATTTACCTGTTCTCGCCCGCCATCATGGACTGGTGGATCGAGCCGACCGGCGCCTGGTACCGCCCCTATTTGTTGTGGCTGATCCTCATCGTGGTGACATTCATCCTGCAAAGCCAGCGAGATGCCGATGAGCTTTAGCCTCACCCAAATGGTATTGGTCACCGCCGGCTACTTGTTGGTGCTATTCGGCGTGGCCTGGGTCAGCGAGCGCGGGCTACTGCCCCGTGGGCTCACCCGCCACCCGCTGACCTACACACTGTCATTGGGTGTTTACGCCAGCGCCTGGGCGTTCTACGGCACGGTAGGGCTGGCCTATGAATACGGTTACGGCTTCCTCGCCTGCTACCTGGGCGTGTCGGGTGCCTTCTTGCTGGCTCCGGTGTTGCTGTATCCGATCCTGCGTATCACCCGCACCTACCAGTTGTCATCACTGGCCGACCTGTTCGCGTTTCGCTTTCGCAGCACCTGGGCCGGCGCCCTGACTACGTTGTTCATGCTGGTGGGCGTACTGCCCCTGCTGGCGTTGCAGGTACAGGCCGTAGCCGAATCGATCAGCATCCTCACCCGCGAGCCGCTACAACAACATGTCGCGATGGGTTACTGCGTATTGGTGGCCTTGATCACGCTGTTCTTCGGCTCGCGCCATATTGCCTCGCGGGAGAAACACGAGGGGTTGGTGTTCGCCATAGCCTTCGAGTCGCTGATCAAACTGGTGGCCATGGGCGGCGTTGGCCTGTACGCGCTATATGGGGTATTCGGCGGCCCACATGCTTTGGAGCAATGGTTGTTACAGAACCAGACCGCCCTCTCGGCCCTGCATACGCCATTGCAGGAAGGGCCGTGGCGTACCCTGCTGCTGGTGTTTTTCGCCTCGGCCATTGTAATGCCGCACATGTACCACATGGCCTTCACCGAAAACCTCAACCCCCGCGCGCTGGTCAGCGCCAGTTGGGGCTTACCGTTGTTCCTGCTGCTGATGAGCCTGGCGGTGCCGCTTATTCTATGGGCGGGCTTGCAGCTGGGCGCCACCACTACCCCGGAATACTTCACCCTGGGCATCGGTATCGCCGCCAACCAGCCATTGCTGGCGCTGCTTGCCTATGTGGGCGGGTTGTCGGCGTCCAGCGGCCTGATCATCGTCACTACCCTGGCGTTGTCTGGCATGGCGCTGAACCACCTGGTGCTACCTTTGTACCAGCCCCCGGCCGAAGGTAGCATCTACCGCTGGCTCAAATGGACCCGCCGCGGCTTGATCATCGCCATTCTTGCCGCCGGCTATGGCTTCTACCTGGTGCTGGGCACCCGCCAGGACCTCGCCCACCTGGGCATCCTCGCCTTTGTCGCCACCCTGCAATTCCTCCCTGGCGTGTTGTCGGTGCTGTATTGGCCAGCGGCCAACCGACGGGGCTTCATCGCCGGCCTGCTAGCAGGTATCAGCGTGTGGCTGGTGACCATGCTGCTGCCGCTGGTGGGCGACCTGCAGGGTTTCTATATTCCCGCGCTGGACCTTGTGTACGTCTTGGACGACACCAGTTGGCACATGGCGGCGATCGCTTCGTTGGCGGTGAACGTATTGATTTTCACCCTGGTTTCGTTGTTCACCAGCGCCAGCCCAGAAGAAGCCAGTGCCGCCGAGGCCTGTGCAGTCGACAACGTGCGCCGACCCCAGCGCCGGGAGTTGCACGCCGCGTCACCGCAGGAGTTCGCCACCCAACTGGCCAAGCCGCTCGGCCCCAGGGCTGCGCAAAAAGAGGTGGAACAAGCGTTGCGCGACCTCTACCTGCCCTTCGATGAGCGCCGCCCTTATGCCCTGCGCCGCCTGCGTGACCGTATCGAAGCCAACCTTTCGGGCTTGATGGGCCCGAGCGTCGCGCAAGACATGGTCGAAACCTTCCTGCCCTACAAGGCCCCCGGTGGCGAAAACTACGTTACCGAAGATATTCACTTCATCGAAAGCCGCCTGGAAGACTACCACTCACGGCTCACGGGCCTGGCGGCGGAGCTTGACGCACTGCGCCGCTACCACCGGCAAACCTTGCAAGAGTTGCCCATGGGCGTGTGTTCACTGGCCAAAGACCATGAGATCCTAATGTGGAACAAGGCCATGGAAGAACTGACCGGCGTGGCCGCCCAGCGCGTGGTCGGTTCGCGCCTGGGCGCGCTCGAAGAGCCCTGGCATAGCCTGCTGCTGGGGTTCATTCACCTGCCCGACCAGCACTTGCACAAGCAACAACTGACCGTGCAAGGCCACACCCGCTGGCTGAACCTGCATAAAGCCGCGATCGCCGAGCCGCTGGCCCCCGGCAATAGCGGGTTGGTATTGCTGGTCGAAGACCTCACCGACACACAGCTACTCGAAGACAAACTGGTGCACTCCGAACGCCTCGCGAGCATCGGCCGCCTGGCCGCTGGGGTAGCCCACGAAATTGGCAACCCTATCACCGGCATCGCCTGCCTGGCGCAGAACCTGCGTGAAGAACGCGAAGAAGACCCGGAACTCAACGAGCTGAGCAGCCAGATCCTCGACCAGACCAAACGGGTGTCGCGTATCGTGCAATCGTTGATGAGTTTCGCCCATGCCGGCAGCCACCAACACAGCGTGGAGCCGGTGAACCTGGCCCAGGTTGCGCAGGATGCGATAGGCTTGCTGGCGTTGAACCGGCGCAACTTCGAAGTCCATTTCTTCAACCTGTGCAAGCCGGAACACTGGGCCGACGGCGACCCCCAGCGCCTGGCGCAGGTCTTGATCAATTTGTTGTCCAACGCTCGCGATGCCTCGCCCCCCGGCAGCGCCGTGCGCGTGCGCAGCGAAGCCAACGAACACACTGTTGACCTCATCGTCGAGGATGAGGGCACTGGCATTCCCAAGAGCATCATGGACAGGCTCTTCGAACCCTTTTTCACGACCAAAGACCCCGGTGAGGGAACAGGGCTAGGGCTTGCGCTGGTCTATTCGATCGTGGAAGAGCATTATGGACAAATCACCATCGACAGCCCGGCTGACGTAGAACGGCAATTGGGCACCCGCATCCGGGTGACCCTGCCACGCCATGTCGAAGCGACGCCCGCCGTGAACTGAGACCGTCGAGAGAATTGAATACATGCCTCATATTCTTATCGTCGAAGACGAGACCATCATTCGATCTGCCTTACGCCGCCTGCTGGAACGGAATCAATACCAGGTCAGTGAAGCCGGCTCCGTGCAAGAAGCACAAGAGCGCTTCGCCATTTCCTCGTTCGACCTGATCGTCAGCGACTTGCGCCTGCCCGGGGCGCCGGGCACCGAGCTCATTCCCCTGGGCGAAGGCAAGCCGGTGCTGATCATGACCAGTTATGCGAGCCTGCGCTCGGCGGTCGATTCGATGAAAATGGGCGCGGTAGACTACATCGCCAAGCCTTTCGACCACGATGAAATGCTCCAGGCCGTCGCGCGCATTCTTCAAGACCGCCGCCCGCCCGCCAGCCAACCGGCTGCCGAGCGCGCCCCGGCCAAGCCGAGCGAGAAACCCGCTACGCCCGGGGCGAACGGAGAAATCGGCATCATCGGCTCTTGCCCACCGATGCTCGACCTGTACAGCAAAATCCGCAAGGTCGCACCCACCGACTCGAACGTGTTGATCCAGGGCGAGTCCGGTACCGGCAAGGAATTGGTAGCCCGGGCCCTGCACAACCTGTCGCGGCGTGCCAAAGCCACGATGATTTCGGTCAACTGCGCGGCCATTCCGGAAACCCTGATCGAATCGGAGCTGTTCGGCCACGAAAAAGGCGCATTCACCGGCGCCAGCGCCGGCCGTGCGGGCCTGGTCGAAGCCGCCGACGGCGGCACGTTATTTCTCGATGAGATCGGCGAGTTACCGCTCGAAGCCCAGGCGCGCTTGCTGCGGGTGCTCCAAGAAGGTGAAATTCGCCGGGTAGGCTCGGTGCAATCGCAAAAGGTAGATGTACGTTTGGTTGCGGCGACCCACCGCGACCTGAAAACCCTAGCCAAAAACGGCCAGTTCCGCGAAGACCTCTACTACCGCTTGAACGTGATTGCCCTGAGGCTACCCCCCCTGCGCGAACGTGGCGCCGACGTGGCGGAAATCGCCGGGGTATTCCTGGCGCGCCAAACGGCGCGGATGGGCCGCCCGGGCCTGCGCTTCTCAGCCGAAGCCGAAAGTGCCATCCGCCATTATGGCTGGCCGGGCAACGTGCGCGAGCTTGAAAACGCCGTAGAGCGCTCGGTAATTCTCAGTGAAGGCAATGAAATACCCGCCGACCTGCTAGGCATCGACGTCGAGCTGGGCGAAATGGAAGGCATCGACGACTTCCTCGGCCTGCCAGCACAACCGGCGGGCAGCAACAACGCCAGCCAAGACCCGAACGAGGACCTGTCGCTGGAAGACTACTTCCAGCATTTTGTGCTTGAGCACCAGGACCACATGACCGAAACCGAGCTGGCGCGCAAGCTGGGCGTCAGCCGTAAGTGTTTGTGGGAGCGCCGGCAGCGCTTGGGTATCCCCAGGCGCAAGTCAACCATGGCCAACGAAAGCTGATACGTTTCAGCGAAAACCGCTCTAATGCGGGCTTTTCGGCGGTGTACGCAAGACTGTTACCGCAGGGCCGCCAACGTAACACTAAGCGAGAAATACGGTAACGAAAAACCCCTGTAGCCAGCGCAGAAAAACGCTACAAAAAATTCAACCTGCTGATTTTAAAGTATTTTTCAGAATTGGCACAGCACCTGCTATATGTCTGGTACAAGAACAACAATAACTGAAGCACCCCATAACAAAAACAATACGAATCGCTCAAGCACAATAAAAACAAGACGGCATGAGACGCAGCTAACTGATTCTTTTGAAGAGGTATTGATTTTGGGTTCGCCCCCGCAGCCAGCGAAAAGAACAAAACTGCGATAAGCAGCTCGGCACTGGTTGGACCACATCGGTCATCTCAATGCGGCGTTCAAAGCAATCCGTTTGCTCTTCGCCCCCGGTTAGGGGGCTCGCCCTTAAGCGGTGACGCTTTCAGGGTAGGGCGCTCAACAAAAACAAGAAGCCCGCTAGAAGAACAATAACGAGCAATCAAAACTTCCTGGGGGAGCTTCGGCTCCCCTTGTGGTTTCTGGCATTTACCATTCCCCACCTGCTTGGTCGCGCCCTTGGGCCGCGGCGTCTTACACCATCGTGTTACTAAATGCTAGAATTCCCGCCTATCATGCGACCATTCATCTATCGGGCCGCCCATTCCTTTACACAGTGCATCCCATGCTGAAGAAGCTGTTCCAGTCTTTCCGCCCCCCGGCGCCTTCGGTGCATCACATTCGCACCACGCCGCAAGTGCTCAATAGCGGCCAACATTCGTTGCAACGCCATCAATTCAGCCGCCATGCGGTGGGCATCGTCGAACGCCTGCAACAGGCAGGTTATCAGGCCTACTTGGTCGGCGGTTGCGTACGCGACTTGCTCCTGGGCATTACCCCCAAGGACTTCGACGTCGCTACCAGCGCCACACCCGAGCAAGTACGCGCAGAGTTTCGCAATGCGCGCATCATCGGCAGGCGCTTCAAGCTCGTTCATGTGCATTTCGGCCGTGAGATCATCGAGGTGGCCACCTTCCGCGCCCACCATCCCGAGGACGACGAGGCCGATTCGCACCTGTCGTCGCGCCACCAGAGTGGCCGCATCCTGCGTGACAACGTTTATGGCACCCTCGAAGATGATGCCCAGCGGCGCGACTTCACCATCAATGCGCTGTATTACGACCCCGTAGCCGAACGCATCCTGGACTACGCCAATGGCGTACACGATGTACGCAACAAGCTGATCCGGCTGATTGGCGACCCGCTGCAGCGTTACCAAGAAGACCCGGTGCGGATGCTGCGCGCGGTGCGTTTCGCGGCCAAGCTCGACTTCAGTATCGAGCGGCGCACGGTACAGCCGATCCGCGAATTGGCCACCAGCTTGCGCGACATTCCCGCGGCGCGGCTGTTCGAGGAATCGTTGAAGCTGTTTTTGTCTGGCCAAGCAGCAGATACGTTCGAAATGCTGGTAGATCTTCAACTGTTCGACCACCTTTACCCCGCCAGCGCCTACGCCCTGGAATTCAACCCCACGTACACTCACAGGCTGATCCGCAATGCGTTGGTGAACACCGACTTGCGCGTAGCCCAAGGCAAGCCGGTGACCCCGGCGTTTCTGTTCGCCGCCTTGCTCTGGCCGGCCTTGCCGATGCGCGCCGCGCACCTGCAGGCCCAGGGCCTGCCGCCGATCCCGGCCATACAGGAGGCCGCGCACGAGTTGATCAGCGAGCAATGCCAGCGTGTGGCAATTCCCAAGCGCTTTACGCTGCCGATCAAGGAGATCTGGGACATGCAGGAGCGCCTGCCGCGGCGCACCGGCAAACGTGCCGATGCCTTGCTGGAAAACCCGCGCTTTCGCGCCGGGTACGACTTCCTCTTGCTGCGTGAGTCTGCCGGCGAACATACCGACGGCCTTGGCCAGTGGTGGACCGAATACCAGGAGTTGCCCGACAGTGAGCGGCGGGCAATGATCCGCGACTTGGCAGGGCGCGACGAAGAAGCTGCCGCGCCACGCAACGGGCGCCGCCGGCGGCGTATCGGTGGGGCCGAGGAATGAGCGCAGCGCCACGCAACGGGCGCCGCCGGCGGCGTAGCGGTGGGGCCGAGGAATGAGCGCAGCGCGTGTGTACGTAGGCCTTGGCAGTAACCTCGCCAGCCCTACTGAGCAACTGCGCCAAGCCATCTGTGCTTTGCAGGCCCTACCACGCAGCCAATGGGTGGGCGTATCGGGTTTTTACAGCAGTGAATCGCTGCTGCCAGGCCAGCCGCGCTACACCAACGCCGTTGCCGCCTTTGACACCACCCTGGCCCCGCTGGCGTTGCTCGACGCCTTGCAGGCCATCGAGAACGCCCAAGGCCGGGTGCGCAGCGAGCGCTGGGGGCCCCGTACTCTCGACGTGGATATCCTCATTTACGGCGAGCAGGTCATCGACCAGCCGCGCTTGAAGGTCCCGCACGAGCAATTGCACCTTCGCCCGTTCGTGCTGTACCCATTGGCAGAACTGGTGCCCGAACACTTTGTACTCGCCGATGGCCGCCCCCTGGCCGCATTGCTGCAAGCCTGCCCATTCCAGGGGCTGGAGCGCCTGCCGACGACCCGGTAACGGCGGTAACACCGCGGTAACAGTATGATTGACTTCCGCGCATCGGCTCACGACTATAGGCCGCCGCTTGCCCATAGCTCCGGCTAGGTGGAGAAACCTGCGCCGCGCAGGCAGCTCACGCCCGGCGTACAGGGTGAACGGCAATAAACTGCTGTGGCCTAAACCTCGCCCAGATCAGGTTACCGCCACCGCCAGCCCATAGGTGCGCCGCCCCGCCAGGTGCGGCCGACCGAGGATGCCTTTTGATGCCAGCGATCACCCTCACCACCCTACAAGGCCTCAAGCACAAGGGTGAAACAATAACAATGCTGACCTGCTACGACGCCACGTTCGCCCACCTCGCCAGCCAGGCGGGGGTGGAGGTACTGCTGGTCGGTGACTCCCTGGGCATGGTCTTGCAAGGCCATGACAGCACGCTGCCGGTGAGCGTGGCCGACATGGCCTACCACACTGCCTGCGTCAAACGCGGTAACCAGGGTGCATTGATCATTGCCGACCTGCCCTTCATGGCCGGTGCGACCGCCGAGCAAGCCCTGCTGAACTGCACCACGCTCATGCAGGCCGGCGCGCACATGGTCAAGCTCGAAGGTGGCGCCTGGCTGGGCAGCACGGTACGCCTGCTCACCGAGCGCGGTATACCGGTGTGCGTGCACCTGGGGTTGACCCCGCAATCGGTGAACCTTATCGGCGGCTACAAGGTTCAGGGCCGCGAACAGGCGCAGGCGCGCCAACTCTGCGACGCCGCACACGCCTTGGAACAGGCCGGCGCCGCGATGATCGTGCTCGAGTGTGTGCCCAGCGCATTGGCCCATGACGTTACCCGCGCCGCCCAGGTGCCAGTGATCGGTATCGGCGCTGGCAACGCAACCGACGGCCAGGTATTGGTGCTGCACGATATGCTCGGCCTTTCACTGACCGGCCGCGTACCGAAGTTCGTGAAGAACTTCATGGCCGGCCAGCCGGATATTACCAGCGCCCTGCGCGCCTATGTCGGTGCGGTCAAAGACCGCAGCTTTCCTGCCAGCGAACACGGATTCAACGCATGAACACAGTCAATAGCGTCCGGGAGCTACGCGCCGCAGTGGCCCGCGCCCGCAACGAGGGCAAGCGCATCGGCTTCGTGCCGACCATGGGCAACCTGCACGCCGGGCACATCGCGCTGGTCACCAAAGCCCAGCAGCGTGCCGACTTCGTCGTGGCCAGCATCTTCGTCAACCCCTTGCAGTTCGGCCCCCACGAAGACCTCGACAGCTACCCGCGCACCCTCGCCGCCGACCAGGAGAAACTCGTGCAGGCAGGCTGCAACCTGCTGTTTGCGCCCAGCGTCAGCGAAATGTACCCCGCCGGCACCGCCGTGCAAACGCGCGTTAGCGTACCGGAGCTGGCCCAGGAACTGTGCGGCGCAAGCCGCCCCGGGCATTTCGACGGTGTAGCGACCGTGGTCTGCAAACTGTTCAACGTGGTGCAACCAGACCTCGCCGTGTTCGGCCAAAAGGATTACCAGCAGTTGGCGGTGCTTCGCGCCATGGTGCGCGACCTGAACATGCCCATCCAGATCATCGGCGAGGCGACCGTACGCGCCGAAGACGGCCTGGCGCTGTCTTCGCGCAATAGCTACCTCAATGCCGAACAGCGCGCCCTGGCGCCACTGCTGCAACAAACGCTGCAACGCATGGCCTCGGCCATTCTGGCCGGCGAGCGGCACTACGAAGCATTGATGACCCGCCACCGCCAAGCCATCGCTGCCAGCGGCCTGCGCTTGGATTACCTCGACATTCGCGAAGCCACCACATTGCACCCGGCCACCGTAGGCGACTCACTGGTGGTGATCCTGGTTGCCGCCTATGCCGGCACAACACGGCTGATCGACAACCTTACCCTGGACCTGGCAGCGGCGACCGATAAACCCCAGTGACCGGATGGCCATCTGCGCGTATGCTCGGGGTAATTGCGGGCCGGCGCGGCCGTTGGCGCGGCCTTCGGCGCAACCTTCATGTATTAAAGGCAACCGGGCCGGCGGCCCAATGTCCAAGAGGCAGTACAAGTAATAAGGATCCTGCAGCTATGGCGTACTACCGCACACCCCACGACGTCACGACCCTGCCCGCTTGGCAGGCGTTAAGCGAACACCGCGCGGCCATGAAGGGCTTCAGTATGCGCGAGGCGTTCAATGCCGACCCCAACCGTTTCGATACATTTTCCCTGAGCGGTTGCGGCCTGTTTCTGGACTACTCCAAGAACCTCATTACCCAGCACACCCGCGACCTGCTGGTGCAACTGGCCGATGAGGTAAAGCTTCAAGACGCGATCGGCGCCATGTTCAGCGGCGAGATCCTCAATGCCTCGGAGAACCGCCCCGCGCTGCACACCGCGTTGCGCCGGCCGGTGGGTGACAAGCTCAAGGTCAACGGCAGCAACGTGATGCCTGAAGTGCATCGGGTGCTCAACCAGATGACCGAACTGGTCACCCGTATTCACGACGGGCTGTGGCGTGGCTATAGCGAAAAACCCATCACCGACGTGGTCAATATCGGTATTGGCGGTTCGTTCCTGGGCCCAGAGCTGGTGTCCGAAGCGCTGTTACCCTATGCGCAAAAAGGCGTGCGCTGCCATTACCTGGCCAATATCGACGGCAGTGAATTCCACGAATTGGCTTCGCGCATTCGCGCCGAAACCACGCTGTTCATCGTTTCGTCCAAGTCGTTCAGCACCCTCGAAACCCTGAAGAACGCCCAAGCCGCCCGTGCGTGGTACCTGGCCCAGGGCGGCTCGGAGGCCGAGCTGCACCGCCACTTCATTGCCGTGTCGAGCAACAACGCCGCCGCCGTGGCGTTCGGCATCCGTGAAGAGAACATCTTTCCAATGTGGGATTGGGTTGGCGGGCGCTACTCGCTGTGGTCGGCGATCGGCCTACCGATCGCCATGAGCATCGGCACCGCCAACTTCAAGGAGTTGCTCTCCGGCGCCTACACCATGGACCAACATTTCCAGACCGCGCCGTTCGCCGAGAACATGCCGGTGCTGCTGGCGCTGCTGGGCGTGTGGTATGGCAACTTCTGGGGGGCGCAAAGCCACGCGATCCTGCCCTACGACCATTACCTGCGTAACATCACCAAACACCTGCAACAGCTCGACATGGAGTCCAATGGCAAGAGCGTTCGCCAGGACGGCAGCCCGGTGGTTACGGGCACCGGCCCGGTGATCTGGGGCGGCGTGGGCTGCAATGGCCAACACGCCTACCACCAACTGTTGCACCAAGGCACCTTACTGATCCCGGCGGACTTCATCGTGCCAGTGGTCAGCTTCAACCCGGTAGCCGACCATCACCAATGGCTGTTCGCCAACTGCCTGTCGCAGAGCCAAGCGTTGATGCTGGGTAAAACCCGCGCCGAAGCCGAAGCGGAGCTGCGTGAAACCGGCATGCCCGAAGACGCTGTGCAAAAGCTCGCCCCGCACAAGGTGATCCCCGGCAACCGCCCCAGCAATACGCTGGTGGTGGAACGTATCAGCCCACGCCGCCTCGGCGCGCTGGTGGCGATGTACGAACACAAGGTCTTCGTCCAAAGCGTGATCTGGGGCATTAATGCCTTCGACCAATGGGGCGTGGAATTGGGCAAGGAACTGGGCAAAGGTGTGTATCAGCGGCTGATCGGCGGGATCGAAGAGCCGGCTGAAGACCCTTCGACCCAAGGCCTGATCGACTTCTTCCGCAGCCGCCACCGCGGCTGAGCACAGGCGCCCTCACCCGCGCGAGGGCGCTCCATGCATGGACGCTATCCGCCGCCGTATCGAGCGCCAGGTACTCAGCCTCACCGGCTTGTCACTGGGCCAACTGGACCTTGAGAACCCCAAGGGCGACCCGGGCCTGTTCGGCCCGGCGTCGGTCTGTTGGCAAGTGCATGGTGATTTCACCAGCATGCTGATCGGTGGCATCGCTGCACTGATGCTGCAGATGCTCCACCCGTTGGCGTTGGCCGGGGTATGGGACCACTCGAATTTTCGCCAGGACATGCTTGGGCGGCTGCGCCGCACCGGGCAGTTCATTTCCGGTACCACGTTCGGCGCCACCCACGATGCCGAATGGCTGATCGAAAAAGTGCGCACTATCCACCTGCAAATCAGCGGCACGGCCCTGGACGGCCGCCCCTACGCGGCCAGCGACCCGAACCTGCTCACCTGGGTACACGTGGCCGAGATGAGCCAGTTTCTCGCCGCACATTTGCGCTACCGCAACCCGCGCCTGCCGCCCGAAGAGCAGGACCGTTATTACCGGGAAGTTGCGTTGGTGGCGCAACGCCTGGGCGCCCGGGATGTGCCCACCTCGTGTGGGGCGGTGGCCGATTACCTTCAGGGGCAGCGCCCACAGTTGTTATGCGACGCTCGTTGCCGTGAAGTGGTAACGCTGCTGCTCGATGCGCCGGCACCCAGCAGGGCCGCCAAGCCCGTGGGCCAATTGATGATGCGCGCCGGTATCGACCTGCTGCCCGGCTGGGCCAGTGAAATGCTCGGGCTGCATCAAGGCCGGCTGCAAAAACACGGGGTGCGCGGTGCCGTGCAATGCGTGGCGCCTATCCTGCGCTGGGCTGTGCGCGATGGCTCTGCCCACCGTGCGCGACGCCGGCTGGGCATCGAAACCTAACGATAATGAGTGGCGCGCTGCCGACAATGAACCGACTGGGCGTGCCATACTCAAAACCACGTTTAATCGACACGGCGAAACATTCATGCGCAAAGGATTCATACGCGCCGCGATCGGTGTGCTGGTGGCCATCGGTCTTTACGCCCTTTTAGGCTTTTTGCTGCTACCTGGGGTGGCCCTGCGAATCGCCAACCAACAACTGGCCCATTACTCGACGTTGCCGGCACGGCTGGAACGTATCGAATTCAACCCGTTCAGCCTTGAACTCACGCTGTGGGGCCTGCACCTGGGCGCCCCCGGCGCCGACCAAGTGGCCTTCGAGCGGCTGTATGCGAACCTGCAGGTCGACAGCCTTTGGACCGGCGCATTGCACCTGGCGGCCGTCACCCTCGACAAACCCCACACGGAACTTGCCTTTGCCAAAGACGGCACACTCAACTTGGCAAAGTTGTTCAACCTGCCGCCCAGCGAACCCAAACCGGCCCAGCCCGACAGCAAACCCTTCCCGGTGCGGATCGGGGTCATCACGCTGAACGAAGGGTATTTGCACTTCAAGGATGAGCGGCCAAGCGAGCCCATCGAGTTCGTTTACGATTCGATGAACCTGGCGCTGAAAAACCTCAGCACCTTGCCGGACGACAACGCCGATATGACCTTGGTCGCCGATGGCCCCACGGGCGGCCGTATCGACTGGGCTGGGCAGGTGAGCCTGCAGCCGATCGCCTCGCACGGCACCCTCAAAGTGACTGACGGCCGCCTGCAAGTGTGGTGGCCCTATATACGCGACCGCATACCGCTTGACCTCAAGCAAGGGCGCTTCAGCTTCAGTACCGCCTACCAACTGAATCTGGCCGACACCACCGACCTGAAACTGGAACAGGCGGCCCTGACCCTAGCCCCCTTTGCCGTGGACAGCGCAGAAGGCAAACCCCTGCTGCGCCTGGAACGCCTAGACGTGGCGGATACCACGTTCGACCTCGCCAGCCGGCGCGTCACCCTGGGCAAGGTCAGCAGCGATAAACTCGAAGCCTGGGCCGCGCACGAGGCTGACGGCCAGCTCGACTGGCAAAAGCTGCTAGCCAGCCCGCCGGCCAAACCCGCCGAGCCCCAGCCTCAGCCGCCCGCAACGACTGCTGCACCGCCCCCTGCCGCCAAGCCGGACAAGCCCTGGCAAATCCTGCTCACCGACGTGCAGCTTCGCGGTTATCAATTTCATTTGGCCGACCGCCAGCCGAAGGCGCCGGTCGCGCTCGACGTGGGCCCGCTGAACCTCGACCTGCAAGGTTTCGACAGCCTGGCGTCCAAGCCCTTCACGGTCAAACTCGATACTGGGGTCGGCAAACAGGGCAAGCTGCAGGCCAGCGGCCAAGTGGGCCTACAGCCAGTCAGCGCCCAACTCAAGGTCGCCACCCAAGACCTTGACCTGCGAGTGGCCCAGGCTTATATCAGCCCATTCGTCCGCTTGGAGTTGCGCAGTGGGATGCTTGACAGCGACCTGGCGGTAGACCTCAAGGGCACCGACCCACTGGCGTTCAGCGTGACCGGCAATGCGCAAGTGAACCAGTTGCATACCCTGGATACCCTCAAATCGCGGGATTTCGTGCGCTGGAGCAGGCTCGACGTACAGGGCCTGGATTACCGCCAGGGCGAAGGCCTGAACATTGCCAGCATTGCCCTGCAACAGCCTTATGTGCGCTTCATGATCAACGAAGACCAAACCACCAATGTCGACGACCTGATCATCAAACAGCCGGCCGACCCCGCCGCACCGCCCAGTAGCAGCGCCAACAAAGGCAAGCCCATGCCTATTCGCATCGGCGGCATCAGCATCAACGAAGGCTCGGCAAACTTTGCCGATTTCACCCTTACCCCCAACTTCGCCACGGCCATCCAACAGTTGCAAGGCAAAATAGGCACGCTCGACAACAGCTCGCCGAAGGCTGCCCAGGTCGATATCAATGGCCGTGTAGACCGTTATGCACCGGTAGTCATCAAAGGCAACCTCACGCCTTTCGACCCATTGAACAGCCTCGACATTGCCACCAGCTTCAAACGCGTAGAGCTGACCACCCTGACCCCCTACTCCGGCAAATTCGCCGGCTACCGTATACGCAAGGGCCGGTTGAGCCTCGACCTGCATTACCAGATCCGTTCAGGCAAGCTGCAGGCGCAGAACAACGTGTTGGTGGAGCAACTGCAACTGGGCGACAGAGTAGACAGCCCTGATGCGGTCAACTTGCCGATAAAACTGGCAGTGGCCTTGCTTAAGGATAATCAGGGCAATATCGCTATCGCCCTGCCGGTGTCTGGCGACCTGAACAACCCGCAATTTTCGGTGATGCCTATCGTTTGGCAAACCCTGCGTAACCTGTTGGTGCGCGCGGCTTCGGCACCCTTCAAATTGCTGGGCGGCCTGGTTCACGGCGCCGACTCCGAAGACCTCAGCAGCGTGGCGTTCGCCCCCGGCAGCAGCGAGCTGGACGCCCAGGCCCAAGCCAGCCTGCTAAAACTTGCCACGGCCCTGAAGCAACGGCCAGAGTTGCGCCTGGAAGTGGAAGGCACCAGCGCCAAGGGCAGCGACGGCCAATTGCTGGCACAACAGCGGCTGGAGCAGGAATATCAGAACACCTGGTACAAGATCCTGCAGCGGCGCGGCGACAAAGTCCCCGCCCAGGCGTCGTTGCTTCAGGTACCCGACAGCGAAAAGCCCGCCCTGCTCGAAGGCATCTACCGCGCTCGCTTAAAACAACAACCGCCCGCGGCCTGGCAGCAGCTCGACAGCGACGAACACGAACAGAAGCTGCGCGACGCGGTTATCGGCTCTTGGAGCGATAGCACCGCATTGCTAAGGGAACTGGGCCAAGCCCGCGCCAGTGCGATCAAAAACTTTTTGGTGGACAAAGGCCAGTTGGCCGATGAGCGCGTGTTCTTGATCGATGCGAACCTGGTCGATGCACAAGCCAACGCCAAGGTAGCAACTAATTTGCACCTGGATGCTGACTGAGCATAGCTGCGTGCCCTTGCCAGCCTTTCGTGGGTATTGAATGGCGCTTCAAACGTGATACGTGGGACAGCGCGTATGCGGCCGGTGGTGGCACACAGGCAATGATCTACGAGGTGCCCCCCCGGCCGGAGCGGAGTGCCGCTTCGTTCAGCGTTCAAGGCTCTGCTTCAGTTCTTCGCTGGCCTGATGCAACGCTGCGCGCACCGCCGGCACGTCGGCGAGCGCGTTGAGCAGGCCATAGTCATGGATCATGCCGTTGTAGCGCACCGACACCACTGGCACCCCGGCTTGGTCAAGGTGGCGCGCATAGGCTTCGCCTTCGTCGCGCAGCACGTCGTTCTCGGCGGTCTGCACCAATGCCGGCGGCAGGCCCTTTAACTGTTCCGGCGTGGCCAGCAGTGGCGACGCGTAAATTTCCGCACGCTGCTGGGTGTCGGTGGTATAGGCGTCCCAGAACCATTTCATCGCGCTTTTGCTCAAGAAATAGCCGTTGGCGTAGGTGTCATAGGACGTGTTCTCAAAACTGGCATTGGTCACCGGCCAGAACAGGATTTGCGAGCGCAGCTTAGGCCCGTTTTCCAGCTTGGCCTTCAACGCAACGACCGCCGCGGCATTGCCGCCGACGCTGTTACCGACGACAGCGAGCGGGTTGTTATCGAGACTGAATGCCTTGCGGTGGGTATCGGCGTATTGCGTGGCCAGGTATTCCTGATTGATGGAGGTCGGGTAGTGCGCTTCGGGAGACGGGGTGAAGTTGACGAAGATCGCTTCCTGCCCGGAATCGACGACGAGGTCGCGCACGAAGCGTTCATGGTCGGCATAGCTGCCGAGAACCCAGCCACCGCCGTGGAAGAACATGAAGCCCGGCAGCGCGCCTTTCGCACCTTGCGGGCGCACGATGGTCAGCTTCAAGGGGCGGCCGTTGTAGTCGATGGTTTTTTCGCTAACATCCGCTGGCGGCAACTTGGCGCCTTTCTGCGCACCGAGCAGCACCTGCCGGGCATCGGCCGGCGACAGGGCTTCAAGTGGCTTGCCGCCGCCTTTGGCGAGGGCTTCGAGGAAACTCTGCACATGGCTTTCAACCAGCGGGCCGCCAGCGTTGGCGGCAAAGGCGGTGGAAGTAGATGCGGCCAGGGCGACGGCTGCGGTGATCTGGGTCCAACGGTTCATGGTGGTTTCTCCAGGCAAAGAAAGGCTATCGACGCTGCGGCTGCGGCGTCGTGGGTGCAATGGGGGGAAGGCTATCGCTGGAAACAATGATCGATTACGTCTGATTTCTCAGATGATGGTCAGCGTTACATCGATGTTGCCGCGGGTGGCGTTCGAGTATGGGCAGACGATGTGCGCCTTTTGCACCAGGTCCTCGGCGACGCCGCGAACCAGGCCCGGCAGGCTGATCTTCAGCTCGACTTCGATGCCGAAGCCGGTCGGGATCGCGCCGATGCCGACGGCGGCCTGTATGTTGGTATCGACCGGCAGTGCAAATTTTTCCTTGCTGGCGGCGAACTTCAGGGCACCGAGAAAGCAAGCCGAATAGCCGGCGGCGAACAGTTGTTCCGGGTTGGTGCCTTGCCCGCCTGCCCCACCGAGTGCCTTCGGCGTGGCCAACTTGAGGTCGAGGACGTTGTCGGACGAGACGGCGCGGCCGTCCCGGCCACCTGTGGCGGTGGCATGGGCGGTGTAAAGGGTTTTTTCGATGGACATGACGCAACTCCTGATCGGGCGGATAGAGGCCAGTTGGCAGGTGTTACTTTGCCCTAATCAGGCGTACGATATGCTACGTTAAGTCCCATAAACTTTACTCATAGTTCGAATATGGTTGATCGCCTTGAATCGTTGTTCGATCGCTTCAGCGTGACGGCAGAGGCATTCCATGCCGGCCCGCTGTGCGGCATCAATGACCTGACTGCCGAGGGCACCGGCCAGTTGCACTTGGTGCGCTGGGGTGAAGCGGATGTGGTGAATGAGGGCAAGCTTGCCGTGCGCGTGCGGGAGCCGAGCCTGCTGCTGTACCCGCGCCCGTTGGCGCACCGCTTCATCACTGACGAAGTGCGCGGCGCGGATTTCGCGTGTGCCAACCTTAAATTCGGGGGTGGCCCTTCCCATCCGATCGCAGCGGCGCTGCCGGCGTTCATGTGCTTGCCATTGAGTAAGATCGAAGGCGCCGAAGGTGTGTTGGCCCTCCTGTTCGACGAAGCGTTCACCAGACGCTGCGCCAGGCAAGCCATGCTCGACCGTTTGTTCGAAGTATTGCTGATCCAGATTCTTCGCCATTCGATGGAGCACGGCCACGCCAAAGCCGGGCTGCTGGCGGGTTTGTCACATCCGCGCTTGCGCCATGCGCTGGTGGCGATGCACGAACACCCGGAAAAGGAATGGATGCTGGAAACACTGGCCAGCGCCGCCGGTATGTCGCGCACGGTGTTTGCCAATACCTTCCACGAGGTTGTCGGCGTGACGCCTGGCCAATACTTGCAAAGCTGGCGCATCAGCCTCGCGCAACTGGCGATACATCGTGGCCAGCCGTTGAAGCTGATCGCCGATGAGGTGGGCTACAGCAGCGAGGCAGCATTATCGCGTGCATTCAAGGCGCAAATCGGCAGGTCGCCACGCGAATGGAAGCGTGCGCAAGCGCAAGCCGGTTGGGCGGCCTCGCGGCCAGGCGTAGCCCAGCGAAGTACCGCCCCAGAGCCTTCGTGAAAAAAAGGCCCCGCTCAGTTGAGCGGGGCCTCAGGGTGATCAGGTCCTTCTGATCTTAGCATGAACCCAGTGGATGGGGTTCGGCGGTAATATCTATTCTCGATATTACTCAGCCTTCAGGCCGTCGGCGGAAACAGCCTTCACACCTTTGATCTTTTTGGTGATGGCTACCGCAGTAGTCTTCTGAGCCTCGGTAATGGCCACCGTCGACGACAAGGAAACCACGCCTTTATTGGTTTCAACTTTGATGTCAGTGCCTGGGATGCCTTTTTCGGTCACCAAATCGGCTTTAACCTTCGTGGTGATCCAGGTGTCGGAAACCTCACCCTTAGTCGTCTCAGCGGCTGCCAGCACCATCGGTGCCGGTTGCGCTTCGGCGGCTTGGGCGATAGCGACGTTACCCAAGCTCAGGGCCAGGGCGGTAGCAGCGGCAGCAATAGCAAACTTTTTCATACGAAAAACTCCTGTTCTCTTGAAAAGCTCCCCCGGCGTTCTAATGAGTAGTGGGGCAGTGCGATTGTTGTTGCAGGGGCCGTGCCAGACAGCTGAAAAAAAATATGCTTTTAATAACAGCCAGTTATGAAACCGCCGTTACGCCTCAGTCGTGCAAGTTGCATGGATAAGGTAAAACTTTGCGTGCAAGTTGCAGCTCCCTGAAAAATGGGGTGCGTCAACAGCCGGGCCAGCGCAAAAAAAAGGCCCCGCGGTTATCCCTGCGGGGCCCTTCTTATAGCCTAGGGCTCTTAGATACCGGAGGCTTCGGCAGCCGGCACGTCCTTGATCGAAAGCTTGATGCGGCCGCGGTTGTCCACGTCCAGCACCAATACCTTGACCTCTTGGCCTTCCTTGAGCACGTCGGTGACCTTCTCCACGCGCTGGTCGCTCAGCATGGAGATGTGCACCAGGCCGTCTTTACCCGGCAGGATGTTAACAAAGGCGCCGAAATCGACGATACGCTCGACCTTGCCCACATAGACCTTACCGATTTCCGCCTCGGCAGTAATGCCCAGCACGCGCTGGCGTGCGGCCTCGGCGGCTTCTTTGGTTTCACCGAAGATCTTGATCGAACCATCGTCCTCGATGTCGATCGAGGCTTTGGTTTCTTCGCAAATGCCACGAATGGTTGCGCCACCCTTGCCGATCACATCGCGGATCTTGTCGGTATCGATTTTCATCGACAGCATGGTCGGGGCGTTCGCCGACAGCTCGGTGCGCGACTGGGCGATCACGTCGTTCATCTGGCCGAGGATGTTCAGGCGCGCTTCCAGGGCTTGGCCCAGGGCGATCTCCATGATCTCTTCGGTGATGCCGTTGATCTTGATGTCCATCTGCAGCGCGGTCACGCCCTTGGCAGTGCCGGCGACCTTGAAGTCCATGTCGCCGAGGTGGTCTTCGTCGCCGAGGATGTCGGTCAATACGGCGAACTTCTCACCCTCCTTGACCAAGCCCATGGCGATACCCGCCACCGGCGCCTTCATAGGCACACCGGCATCCATCAGCGCCAGCGAAGCACCGCATACCGACGCCATGGAGCTGGAGCCGTTCGATTCTGTGATTTCCGACACCACGCGAATGGTATAGGGGAACTCGCTGTCTTTCGGCAGCATGGCCTGTACGCCCCGGCGTGCCAGGCGGCCGTGGCCAATCTCGCGGCGGCCGGCACCGCCCATGCGGCCACACTCACCCACCGAGAACGGCGGGAAGTTGTAATGCAGCAGGAACGCGTCTTTCTTCTCACCTTCGAGGGTGTCGAGCAGTTGGGCGTCACGCGCGGTGCCAAGGGTCGCGACCACCAGCGCCTGGGTTTCACCGCGGGTAAACAGGGCCGAACCGTGGGTTTTGGGAAGCACGCCGACTTGGATATCCAGCGGGCGCACGGTACGGGTATCACGGCCGTCGATACGCGGTACGCCGTTGACGATATTCTCGCGCACAGTGCGGTATTCGATCTCACCGAAAATCTCTTTCACTTCGCCCACGCTCGGGGCGCCATCCTGTTCGCTGGCGAAGCGGGCAATGGCCTGTTCACGCAGCTCGCCCAGGCGGGTGTAGCGGTCGGCCTTCTGGGTGATGGTATAGGCTTGCGAAATGGCCGCGCCAAACTCACCGCGCACGGCGTCGATCAGGGCGCTATTGGTAGCCGGCGGTTGCCAATCCCACGTCGGCTTGGCGGCTTCGGCGGCCAGTTCCTTGACGGCGTTGATCACCACTTGCAACTCGTCGTGGGCAAACAGCACAGCGCCGAGCATTTGGTCCTCGGTCAGTTCCTGGGCTTCGGATTCAACCATCAGCACTGCATCGCTGGTACCGGCCACGACCATGTCCAGGCGCGATGCAGAGAGTTGTTCGTAGGTGGGGTTGAGCAGGTAGCCGGTGCCTTCGTGGTAGGCCACGCGAGCGGCGCCGATTGGGCCGCTGAACGGGATGCCGGAAACGGCCAAGGCGGCGGAAGTACCGATCATCGCAGCGATATCCGGGTCGGTCTTCTTGCTGGTGGACAGCACGGTGCAAACCACCTGCACCTCATTCATGAAGCCTTCGGGGAACAGCGGGCGAATCGGCCGGTCGATCAAGCGCGACGTCAGCGTTTCCTTTTCGGAAGGGCGGCCTTCACGCTTGAAGAAACCGCCGGGGATTTTCCCGGCGGCGTAGGTTTTTTCCTGGTAGTGCACCGACAGCGGGAAAAACCCCTTGCCTGGGTCAGCCTGCTTGGCGCCGACCACGGTGACTAATACGGTGACGTCGTTATCGACGCTGACCAGCACGGCACCACTGGCCTGGCGGGCGATACGGCCCGTCTCGAGGGTTACGGTCGACTGGCCGAACTGAAATTTCTTGATTACCGGGTTCACGGCTTCCTACCTTCTATTGCTCTAGGGGAAACGGGCCGAGGCGTTGTACGGCGCGTGGCGTTGCGGGCCACTTTTGCGTACGAACCCTCACAAAAATGCTTGGGCAACCGCGGGGTTCGGCCCGGCAGCCGTCCAGATAAAACTTGAGGCTGGAAGCCCGGCCACCCGCTGCATACGCATCGGGCGGCGCGAGCCGCCAACCTCATTGAATCGCACAGCCGCCGCGCCACGATCAGCCTGAGCCGGGACGAAGCGCGAAGCGCTGTGCTCACCACTGGCCGTTCGCAATCAGCGGCGCAGGCCCAAGCGACCGATCAAGGTGCTGTAGCGGGTGGTGTCCTTGCCTTTCAGGTAGTCCAGCAGCTTGCGACGCTGGTTAACCATGCGGATCAGACCACGACGGGAGTGGTGGTCTTTACCATTGGCCTTGAAGTGGTCTTGCAGCTTGTTGATGTTCGCGGTCAACAGGGCAACCTGAACTTCCGGCGAACCGGTGTCACTGGCAGCTTGCTGATATTCGCCAACGATACGAGCTTTTTCTTCAACGCTGAGTGCCATGAGGCTTCTCCTAATCAACGGGAAACGCTAAAAGCGAACCCAATAGGCCGAGGTCGAAACCCCGTATAAAAAAATGAGGCGTGACCGTGCCTATTAACAGCCACCCTCGTTCGGTCACTCCGACCGAATCAAGCGACGCGGCGCGATGCGCCCGTCTTCAGCCACTTCACCGATACCGATGAAGCGCCCTGTATGATCTTGCACCCGCACCATGCCAAAGGCCGGTGCCTGCGGTGCGCGTACCGGTTGGCCATGCAACCAGTAATAGCTGCTGTGCTCGGAAAACTGCACGGCCGGCCAACTGAGCAGGCCGCTGTCGGCCGGCAATAGAAACCGGTCCAGCGCCTCGCTGCCGCCCTCGGCATGCGCCGCCTCCAACGCTTGCAACGTGACCGCCTGCGGCAGGCTGAACGGCCCCGCCTGGGTACGGCGCAACTGTGCCACATAGGCACCGCAACCCAACCGCTCGCCAAGGTCTTCGACCAAGGTACGGATATAGGTGCCTTTACTGCAGCTCACGGCGAGCGTTGCGGTGGTACCCTCAACCGCTAGCAATTCCAGGCTGGCAATAGTAACAGAACGCGCCTCGCGCTCCACTACTTCACCGGCACGTGCGAGCTTGTAAAGCGGTTGCCCGTCGCGTTTGAGCGCTGAATACATCGGCGGTATCTGGCGTATCTGCCCGCGAAAGGCCGGCAGGTTAGCTTCGATGTCTGCGCGACCGGCGGTAACCTCGCGGCGCTGTAGCACCTCGCCTTCGGCATCGGCGGTGGTGGTGGTCACTCCCAGTTGCATCTGCGTATGGTAAGCCTTGTCGGCGTCGAGCAGGTACTGTGAAAACTTGGTCGCCTCACCGAAGCACAGCGGCAGCACGCCGGTGGCCAACGGGTCGAGGCTACCGGTGTGGCCGGCCTTCTGAGCATTGAGCAGCCAACGCACTTTCTGCAGCGCGGCATTGGAGGTGAGGCCCAGGGGTTTGTCCAACAGGATAATGCCGCTGACGTCGCGGCGGATACGCTTGACCTGTGCCACCGCTTACTCCTTGTCGGCGTCGCGGTGCTGGCTGTCTTCTGCCACCGCCCGCTCGATCAACGCCGATAAATGGGCGCCACGGGCCACGCTTTCGTCATAATGGAAGTGCAACTGCGGCACACTGCGCAGTTTCATTTCCTTGCCCAACTGGGTGCGCAGAAAACCCGCGGCAGCCCCGAGCACTTTCAGGCTCTGGGCCACTTGGTCCTGGCCTTCGGCCCCCATCACGGTGATGTAGACCTTGGCATGGCCCAGGTCGCGCGACACGTCGACCGCGGTAATGGTGACCAAGCCCACGCGCGGGTCTTTGACTTCCCGGCGAATCAATTGGGCCAGTTCGCGTTGTATCTGGTCGCCGATGCGCTGGGTACGGCTGTATTCTTTTGCCATGGTGAAACTACCTGTATCTCCCCACTGTTGGGGGCTGAAAGCGGCAAACGCCCGGCCTGGCGAAGGCCAGGCCGGGCGCTGCGGGATCGTGGCTGGCAGGCTCGGTTAGAGCGTACGGGCCACCTGGACTTTCTCGAAGACTTCGATCTTGTCCCCGACCTTGACGTCGTTGTAGCTCTTGACGCCAATACCGCACTCCATGCCGTTACGCACTTCGGCCATGTCGTCCTTGAAGCGGCGCAGCGATTCCAATTCGCCTTCGAAGATAACCACGTCTTCGCGCAGCACCCGGATCGGGCGGTTGCGGTAGACCACACCTTCGATGACCATACAACCGGCGATCGCACCGAACTTCGGCGAACGGAACACGTCGCGCACTTCGGCGACACCCAGGATGTTCTCCCGCACATCGCTGCCAAGCATGCCGGTCAGGGCTTTCTTGACGTCTTCGATGATGTCGTAGATCACGTTGTAGTAACGCAGGTCCAGGCCTTCCTGCTCGACGATCTTGCGCGCGCCAGCATCGGCACGCACGTTGAAGCCGAACAGCACGGCATTGGATGCCAGCGCCAGGTTCGCATCGCTCTCAGTGATACCACCCACGCCACCGGCGACCACACGCACCTGCACTTCGTCGTTGCCCAGGCCCGCCAGCGCGCCTTGCAACGCTTCGAGGGAACCGCGCACATCGGACTTGAGCACGATGTTGAGGGTCTTTTTCTCTTCCTGCCCCATGGTTTCGAAGATGTTCTCGAGCTTGCCGGCCTGGGCACGGGCGAGTTTGACCTCGCGGAACTTGCCCTGGCGGAACAGCGCGACTTCGCGGGCTTTCTTCTCGTCAGCCACTACGCTCATCTCGTCACCGGCTTCCGGCGTACCGTCCAGGCCGAGAATCTCGACTGGGATCGACGGGCCGGCTTCCTTCACGGTTTTGCCATTCTCGTCGTACATGGCGCGGATACGGCCGAAATTCGAGCCAACCAGCACCATGTCGCCTTGGCGCAGCGTACCGTCTTGTACCAGCACGGTCGCTACCGGGCCACGGCCCTTGTCGAGGCGGGATTCGACGACCACGCCACGGCCTGGGGCCTGCGGGCTGGCTCGCAGTTCAAGCACTTCCGCCTGCAACAGTACCGCTTCGAGCAGTTCATCGACGCCAGTACCCATTTTTGCCGAAACCGGCACGAACATGGTATTGCCGCCCCACTCCTCAGGGATCACATCCAGCGCACCCAGGCCGCTCTTGATACGGTCCAGGTCAGCGCCCGGTTTGTCGATCTTGTTCACCGCGACCACCAGCGGAACACCGGCTGCCTTGGCGTGCTGCACGGCTTCCTCGGTTTGCGGCATCACGCCGTCGTCGGCTGCCACCACCAGGATAACGATGTCGGTGGCCTTGGCACCACGCGCCCGCATCGCGGTGAATGCCGCGTGGCCCGGGGTATCGAGGAAGGTGACCATGCCACGGTCGGTTTCCACGTGGTATGCACCGATGTGCTGGGTAATACCGCCGGCTTCGCCCGCGGCGACTTTTGCCCGGCGGATGTAGTCGAGCAGCGAGGTTTTACCATGGTCGACGTGGCCCATCACGGTCACCACTGGCGCACGGGAAACCTTCTCGCCTTCGAACCTGAGCGATTCGGCCAGGGATTCTTCCAAAGCGTTGTCGCTGACCAGCCTCACCTTATGGCCCAATTCTTCGGCGACCAGTTGGGCCGTTTCACGGTCCAACACCTGGTTGATGGTCACTGGCGTGCCCAGCTTGAACATGAACTTGACCACTTCGGCGCCCTTCACGGACATCTGCTGGGCCAAGTCGGCCACGGTGATGGTTTCACCGAGGTTCACGTCACGCACCAGAGGCCCGGTGGGGTTCTGGAACCCATGGGCGTTGCGCTTCTTGAGCTTGGACTTGCCACCGCCACGGCGCCGGAAGCCATCGCTTTCCTCGTCGGTGGTGCGCGGCGCGGCGCGTACCGTCGGGGCCTTCTGTTTGTCGGGCGCGCGATGGGGTTGGCTCTTGCCCCGGCGATCGTCCTCGGCACTGCGCGCGGTCTTCTCCGGGCGGTTCTCCGTACGGCGAGGAGCGTCTTCACGCTTACGCACTTGAACGGTGGTAGCCGGTACGGCCGGGCGCTCTGGCGTCGCCACCGGTTGCCCCGCAGCGCCGTCGGCCACTGCTACGGCCTCTTGCTCCGCAGGCTGGGTGCCGGCTAATGGCGCGGCCGCTGGGCCACCCGTAGGTTCTTCGGCCGCAGCCTGAGGCTGGCGTTGCGCGCCGTCCTCCGCACGCTGCGGGCTAGCTTGTGCATCGGCCTTCTCACGGGCAGCCGCTTCGGCAGCACGGCGCTCCTCGAGTTCGCGGCGCTGTTCGGCCTCGATCTCTTCCGGGCTACGCTTAACGAAGGTTTTCTTCTTGCGCACTTCAACACTGATGGTTTTGCTGCCAGCAACTCTCAGGGTGCTGGTGGTCTTGCGCTGCAAGGTAATCTTGCGCGGTTCTTCCACTTTCACCTTGTGGCTGCTCTTGAGATGGGCCAGCAACGCTTGCTTTTCGTTATCGGTCACAACTTGGCCGGCATCCGTGTGTGGCAAGCCTGCCTCACGCATTTGCTGCAACAGGCGCTCTACCGGGGCGGCAACCTCTTGGGCCAGTTCTTTCACCGTGACTTGCGTCATGCACTTCTCTCCTCAGGCCGCACTACTTACTCGAACCAATGGGCTCGGGCGGCCATGATCAACTTGCCGGCACGATCTTGGTCGATGCCGCCGATGTCGAGCAGGTCGTCGATCGACTGCTCGGCCAGGTCTTCGCGGTTTACGACGCCGCGTACCGCCAGTTCCATCGCCAGTTCCTTGTCCATGCCCTCTAGCGAGAGCAGGTCTTCTGCCGGATGGGCATCTGCCAGCTTTTCTTCGGAAGCGATGGCCGCAGTCAACAAACGATCCTTGGCGCGGGCGCGCAGCTCATTGACGATATCCTCGTCGAAGCCATCGATGTTGAGCATTTCTTCCAGAGGAACGTAGGCAATCTCTTCCAGGCTGGTGAAACCTTCGTCTACCAGTACCTGGGCCAGGTCTTCGTCGACTTCCAACTCGTTGACGAAATTGCGCAGGATATCGCCTGTCTCGGCCTGCTGCTTGGCCTGGATGTCCGACTCGGTCATCACGTTCAGCGTCCAGCCGGTCAGTTGGCTGGCCAACCGCACGTTCTGCCCGCCCCGGCCGATGGCCTGGGCAAGGTTATCAGCCGCGACGGCGATATCCATCGCGTGGGCGTCCTCATCCACGATAATCGCTGCGACTTCCGCCGGCGACATGGCATTGATAACGAACTGCGCCGGGTTCTCGTCCCACAGCACGATATCCACCCGCTCGCCGCCCAATTCGCCAGACACCGCTTGTACCCGCGAACCGCGCATGCCGATGCAGGCACCCTGCGGGTCGATGCGCTTGTCCTTGGAACGCACGGCAATCTTGGCACGCGAACCCGGGTCTCGAGAAGCTGCCATGACCTCGATCAGGCCCTCGGCGATTTCCGGTACCTCGATGCGGAACAACTCGATGAGCATCTGCGGCGCCGTACGCGACAGGATCAACTGCGGGCCGCGGTTCTCGCTGCGAATTTCCTTGAGCAGCGCGCGAACCCGCACACCCACGCGGAAAGTCTCACGGGAAATGATGTCTTCGCGGGCCAACAGCGCCTCGGCGTTGTTGCCCAGGTCGACGATAACATTGTCGCGTGTCACCTTCTTGACCGTACCGGAGATGATCTCGCCTACCTTTTCACGGTAGGCATCCACCACCTGGGCACGCTCGGCCTCGCGAACCTTCTGCACAATGACCTGTTTGGCGGTCTGCGCGGCAATACGACCAAACTCGATCGATTCTATTTTTTCTTCGATCACTTCACCGGCGACGGCGCCAGGCTTACGCGCCTGAGCCTGGTCTACGGCCAACTGGATCGCAGGGTCTTCGAAATCTTCATCTTCGACCACTGTCCAGCGCCGGAAGGTTTCGTAGTTACCCGTGTGGCGGTTGATTTCAACACGCAGGTCGACTTCATCTTCGAACCGCTTCTTGGTCGCGGTTGCTAGCGCAATTTCCAGCGCCTCGAAGATAACGCCCGCCGGTACGCCCTTTTCATTGGATACCGACTCAACAACCAGCAGTACTTCTTTACTCATCGTACGCCTCGCCTTTCGCAAGCCTTTTAGGATCCGCACACAAAGCGCGGAACCCGAAACGTCTTAGTCAAACCGTGGAATGATGTTGGCCTTGTCAATCGAATCGACCGGCAACAGGAACTCATGGTTATCGACTTGGACCACGACATCCTGTTCCTCCACACCGCGGAGCAGGCCCTGGAAATTGCGCCGGCCGTCAAAGGGGCTGCGCAATTTGATTTTTACGTGTTCACCTACATGGGCGGCAAACTGCTCAAGCGTGAACAGCGGCCGATCCATGCCAGGGGAGGAGACTTCGAGGGTGTATTCGACGCTGATCGGGTCTTCGACATCGAGTACACCGCTAACCTGGCGGCTGACGACTTCGCAATCGTCGACGCCAATGCCGGTGTCTTTGTCGATAAAAACCCGTAACAACGTATGGCGGCCTTGGGAAACGTATTCGATCCCCCAGCATTGATAGCCAAGCGCTTCAACCACCGGGGCCAGCAAGGCCTGCAACTGTTCTAGCTTGCTCGACACCTGAACCCCCTCGTGCATGCTGTGCAAATAAAAAATGGGCGAAACGCCCATCCTGGAAACACCCTGGTTACAAGCGGCGTCAAGAACTGATCAGCTAACAAAAAGCCCCTGAGCAGGGGCCTAAAACTGGTTGCGGGGGCTGGATTTGAACCAACGACCTTCGGGTTATGAGCCCGACGAGCTACCAGACTGCTCCACCCCGCGACAAAGCTGGGCCGAAAGTATACGACCGAACCCTTCAAGGGTCAATCGAGCCTCCAGCGACAAAAAAGCCCGCTACAAAGCGGGCTCCTCTGATAATTGGTACCGAGAAGGGGACTCGAACCCCTACACCCTATGGGCACAACCACCTCAAGGTTGCGTGTCTACCAATTCCACCACCTCGGCAAAACTACTTCGAAACCCGGTTACTTCTGCTCAGGAGCGGCGGGGACATCAGCCGGGGCTGCATCACCTTTTTGCTCCTGAAGCACTGGTACATCATCTGAAGCAGGCTTCTGCTGAGGTACCTCGATTGCAGCGGGTTGTTGCGGTAACCCTACTTGATTAAGCTCATGAGCTTTCTCTTTAGCAAAGTAACCTAAACCCAAGCTGGTCAAGAAGAAACAGGCGGCCAGTATAGCAGTAACCTTACTCAAAAAGGTAGCGGAACCTTGGCTTCCGAACACAGTATTTGAAGCGCCTGCGCCGAAAGATGCACCCGCTTCCGCACCCTTACCCTGCTGCAACAGCACAAGGACAACTACGCCCAAAGCTGCAAGCAGATGAAACACAACTACGACTGTTTCCAGCATTTTGTCAGTTTCCCGCGGCGCGACAAATCGCACCGAAATCATCTGCATTCAGGGAGGCACCACCAATCAGCCCCCCATCGATGTCCGGCATGTTGAACAGCTCGGCTGCATTCGCCGCCTTTACACTGCCGCCGTAAAGAAGCCGCACGTTTTGCGCGACCTCTGCATTCTTGGCCGCCAGTTGGGCCCGGATGGCTGCGTGAACCTCCTGTGCCTGCGCTGGCGATGCCGTGAGCCCCGTACCGATAGCCCAAACCGGCTCGTACGCGACCACCGCCTTGTGGAACACCTCGATACCCAGGGCATCGACGATACTGTTCAACTGCCTGGCGACCACCCCTAGGGTGTTGCCCGCCTCACGCTCGGCAAGGGTTTCCCCTACGCAAAGCACCGGCACCAGCCCAACCTGCTGTGCGGCCGCGAACTTGAGGCATAGCTCCTCATCGCTCTCGCCCAGCACTTGGCGGCGCTCCGAATGCCCGACCAAGGCCAGCGTACAACCGGCATCGGCCAACTGGCTGGCGGCAATTTCGCCGGTCAGGGGGCCTTGCTCGGCCTGGCGCGCCACGTTCTGCGCCCCTACCGAAATGGCGGTGCCATTCAGGGCCTCGACCACCTGACCAATGTATAAACTGGGTGGAAACACCGCAACATCGACATTGGTTGGGAAATCAAAGGCTTTCAACGACCGAGTCAGCTCAGCGACGCTAGCGCCGGTACCGTGCATTTTCCAGTTACCCGCTACCATCTTACGACGCATGCTGTACCTCGTCGGTCAAAGTGGGCGCAGATGTTACCCAAGGTTGATATAGCTGGCAAGCCAAAATCACGCGCACACCTCGCCGACCAACTTTGCCAGCTCTTCGGCATAACGGCGCACCTGCAGTTCTTCATCGCCTTCAACCATTACCCGCACCAAGGGCTCTGTGCCCGACTTGCGCAACAGCACGCGGCCGCGGCCCTTCATGGCGGTGGTGACCCGCTCGCAGGCCTGGGTCACCTCAGGGTCTTGCACCGGATCGCCCCCTGAACCGTTAAAGTGCACATTGATCAACACCTGTGGGCATTTACGCAGCCCATGGCGCGCCTGTGCCAGGGTTTCCCCGCGGCGCTTGAGCGCCAGCAACACCTGCAGCGCGGCAATGATCGCATCACCCGTGGTGGTATGCTGGGCACAAACGATGTGCCCGGAGTTCTCGCCGCCCAAGTGCCATTCACGCTCGAGCATTTCGGCGATCACATAGCGGTCACCTACTTTGGCACGGGTAAAAGGAATCTGCAGCTCTTCCAAGGCCAGTTCCAGGCCCAGGTTGCTCATCAGGGTGCCGACCACGCCCCCCCGAAGCTTGCCCCGGTCCTGCAGGTCGCGGGCAATGATGAACAAGAGTTCGTCACCGTCCACGATCGCCCCGGTATGATCGACCATCAGTACCCGGTCGCCATCGCCGTCGAACGCGATGCCCAGGTCGGCATGCCCCACGAGCACGGCCGCTTGCAAGGCTTCCATGTGCGTGGAGCCGCAATTCTCATTGATGTTCAGGCCATCGGGCGCGGCACTGAGCACCGTGACCTGGGCGCCCAATTCACGTAATACGTTCGGCGCCACCTTGTAGGTCGCACCATGGGCGCAATCGATCACCACCTTGAGGCCGGCGAAATCGGTCGTGGTCGGCACGCTGCTCTTGCAGAATTCGATATAGCGGCCGGCAGCGTCGTTGATTCGCGACACTTTGCCCAGCTTCGCAGACTCAACCACCGTCATGGGCTGGTCCATCAGCTCTTCGATCATCAGTTCGAGCTCGTCGGGCAACTTGGTACCCTGCCCCGAGAAGAACTTGATGCCATTGTCGTCGTGCGGGTTGTGCGAGGCACTGATCACAATGCCCGCCTCGGCATGGAAAGTTCGTGTGAGGTAGGCGATCGCCGGCGTGGGCATCGGGCCCAGCAACATCACATCGGCACCTGCCGCCGAAAGCCCCGCTTCCAGCGCCGACTCGAACATGTAGCCGGAAATCCGGGTGTCTTTACCTACCAATACCCGGCAAGCACCCATCTTGCGAAATGCCATGCCTGCCGCCCACCCCAACTTGAGCATGAAGTCTGGAGTAATGGGGTATTCTCCTACACGGCCCCGGATACCGTCGGTGCCAAAATACTTTCTGCTCATACGCACTCCAGAAGTTCTTATTCGGCCGCTTCCACGGCTTCGAGCATGCGCACCACATCCATGGTCTGCGCCACGTCGTGCACACGCAATATACGCGCCCCCTTGACCTGCGCCAGGGCAGCCAGGGCCAGGCTTCCAAACAGCCGTTCGCCTACCGGCTTGCCAAGGGCCAAGCCCACGATGCTCTTGCGCGAAACACCGACCAACAAGGGCCTGCCCAATTCGAACAATGCGGGCATGTGCTTGAACAAGCTCAAATTGTGCGCATGGGTTTTGGCAAAGCCGAAACCAGGGTCCAGCACAATATGCGAAGCGTCGATACCCGCGGCTTGGCAGGCGCGTAGGCGCTCGGCGAGAAACTCGCTCACCTGCGCTACCACGTTGTGGTAGTGGGGTGCCTCCTGCATGTTCCCAGGCTCGCCAACCATGTGCATCAAGCACACCGGCAACCCGGTGGCCGCCGCCGCTTCGAGGGCACCCTCGCGCCGTAGGGAGCGCACATCGTTGATCAAGCCCGCGCCGAGCCGCGCCACTTCTCGCATTACCTGGGGCGTGGAGGTGTCTACGGAAACCACCACGTCCAATTCGCGAGTAATGACTTCGACCACCGGCGCCACCCGTTCCAATTCTTCGCCGGGGGCGACCGGCGCAGCACCGGGGCGAGTCGACTCGCCGCCGATATCGACCAGGGTCGCGCCGGCTGCCACCATCGCTTGGGCGTGGCGTAACGCTTGCTTGATGGATATGAAGCGCCCGCCGTCGGAGAAGGAGTCAGGGGTTACGTTGAGGATACCCATGACATGGGTACGGCTCAAATCAAGAACCCGGTTGCCGCAAGGCAACCGGGTTGGGTACAACGCTGGCATCATGTAAAGCCTTAGACTTGTGCCGCAGGGCCACCAATGGGCTTCTGCGGGCGCTCATCGCGCGGCTCGGGCGTACCGGTAGGCCCACCCGAGCCGCCCCAGTCGCGCGGTTCGCGGATAGTTCGGCCGGCCATGATATCGTCAATTTGGTCGGCATCGATGGTTTCGTACTTCATCAATGCGTCGGCCATGGCTTCCAGCTTGTCGCGGTTATCGGTCAGGATCTGCTTGGCCGTGGCATAGCAGTGGTCGATGATACTGCGCACCTCGCTGTCGATCAGCTTGGCGGTTTCACCGGAAACATTGGCGTTCTGTGAACCGCCCCCGCGGCCAAGGAACACCTCGCCTTCTTCCTCGGCATACATCAACGGGCCCAGCTTCTCCGAAAGGCCCCACTTGGTGACCATGTTCCTGGCCAACTGGCTAGCGCGCATGATGTCGTTGGACGCGCCAGTGGTGACGCCGTCGAAGCCCAAGGTCATTTCTTCAGCGATCCGCCCGCCGTAAAGCGAACAGATTTGGCTGATCAACGCGCGCTTGGACAAGCTGTAGCGATCCTCTTCGGGGAGGAACATCGTCACACCCAGCGCCCGGCCTCGCGGAATGATCGATACCTTGTAAACAGGGTCGTGCTCGGGCACCACCCGGCCGACGATAGCATGCCCTGCCTCGTGGTAGGCGGTGTTCCGCTTTTCTTTTTCCGACATGACCATGGTCTTGCGCTCGGCACCCATCATGATCTTGTCTTTGGCCAATTCGAATTCGCGCATTTCGACGACACGTTTACCGCCACGTGCGGCGAACAGCGAAGCTTCGTTGACCAAGTTGGCCAAGTCCGCACCGGAGAAGCCAGGAGTGCCACGGGCGATGACGCCAGGGTTGACATCGTCGCCAATCGGCACCTTGCGCATGTGCACCTTGAGGATCTGCTCGCGCCCTCGGATGTCGGGCAAGCCAACCACTACTTGGCGGTCGAAGCGGCCTGGGCGCAGCAGCGCGGGGTCGAGCACGTCAGGGCGGTTGGTGGCGGCGATCACAATGATGCCGTCGTTCATCTCGAAGCCGTCCATCTCCACCAGCAACTGGTTGAGGGTTTGCTCGCGCTCATCATGGCCACCGCCCATGCCGGCACCACGGTGGCGGCCCACCGCGTCGATTTCGTCGATGAAAATAATGCACGGGGCATGCTTTTTCGCCTGCTCGAACATATCGCGCACACGGCTGGCACCCACACCCACGAACATTTCGACGAAGTCAGAGCCGGAAATGGTGAAGAACGGCACTTTCGCCTCACCTGCAATCGCCTTGGCGAGCAAGGTTTTACCCGTACCAGGAGGGCCCACCATCAATACGCCGCGGGGGATGCGGCCGCCCAGGCGCTGGAACTTACCCGGGTCGCGTAAGAACTCGACCAGTTCGCCGACCTCTTCCTTGGCTTCGTCGCAGCCAGCGACGTCGGCCAGGGTGGTCTTGACCTGATCTTCGGACAGCAGCCGGGCCTTGCTCTTGCCGAAACTCATCGGCCCGCCCTTGCCTCCGGCGCCTCCCTGCATTTGCCTCATGAAGAACATGAACACCGCAATGATCACCAGGATCGGGAAGCTGGCCACCAGAAGCTGGGTCCAGATACTTTGCTGCTCGGGCTGTTTGCCCTCGATCACGACGTGGTTGTCGACCAAGTCGCCGATCAGGCCGTTATCCTGGATCGCCGGGCGGATGGTCTTGAAGTTATCGCCATCGTTGCGCTTGCCGGTAATGACGTAACCGTCGACGGCCACACGCTCGATTTTGCCGTCCTTGACCTGCTGAAGGAAATCGGAGTAATTGAGGGTTTGCGGCTCGTTAGGGCTGGAGAAGTTGTTCATCACCGTTACCAAAACGGCGGCGATGATCAACCACAGGATGAGATTCTTTGCCATATCGTTCAATTCACTACCCTCTGGACCGCGCTACCTCTACCCAGGGGCTACGCGCTCCGCATGATAATCATCGGCCTAACTTACTACACAACCATCACGAACAGCAGACGACGTCTGTAACGCTTTGTGAAACTTTGACTGCGTAATTATTCGCTTTGCTCAGCGGGCCGCACCATTTAAAAAAAGCTATCGACCGGGGCTACAGGGCCCAATCGCTTGGAAATCAACCTCTAAACCCCCGTGCCAGAAGGTATTGTTCACGCGAGCGATCACGCGAAGACGAGGGTTTGCGCATTTGTACCTTATCGAACATCTGCCGAACGGTCTTCAGGTAAGTATCGAAACCCTCACCCTGAAAGATCTTGATCAGAAAATCCCCGCCCGGCTTGAGCACCCGCCCGGCCAGGTCCAGCGCCAATTCGCAGAGGAACATGGCCTTGGGCATATCGACCGCACTCAGACCACTCATATTGGGGGCCATATCGGAAATCACAAGGTCTACCTGCAAATCGCCCACCGCCCCGAGGATCTGCGCAAGCACCGCGTCATCGGTAAAATCCCCTTTGATGAAGGCCACGTCTGGTATGGCGTCCATGTCGAGGATGTCCGAGGCGATCAGGCGGCCTTGGCCGCCGATCAGACGACTGGTCACCTGCGACCACCCGCCAGGGGCCGCGCCAAGGTCGATAACCGCCATCCCTGGGCGAATGAGTTTGTCCTTTTCTTGTATCTCTAGCAGCTTGTAACTGGCGCGCGAACGGTAGCCGTCCTTCTGCGCCTGTTTCACGAAGGGGTCGTTGAAATGTTCTCTGAGCCAGTTTTGGCTGGATTTGGAACGGGCCACAAGGCACCTCTCGGCAGGGCGGACGTCGCGATTGGCTGGGCTAAGCCCGTTGGCCTCGGGTAAAATGGCCGCCGTTTTCATACGATTTACTAAGGGTCACACAATTATGCCGCTCACTCCGGAGCAGAAGAAGCAATACAAGTCCATCGGCCACCACCTCAAACCGGTGCTGATCGTGGCCGAAAATGGCTTGACCGACGGTGTCATCGCGGAGCTCGACCGTGCGCTGGGCGACCATGAGCTGATCAAGGTCAAGTTCAACATCATCGAGCGGGGCGACCGCGTCGACACCATCGAAGCCCTGTGCAAGGCCGGCAAGGCAGAGCACGTACAGACCATCGGCAAGATGGCCCTGCTGTATCGCAAGAACCCCAAGCCCAACAAACAGCTGTCGAATATTCACCGCCACCAGTAAGGCGGGCTCAGGGAGCCGCCTGGCGCGCCGCACCGGGCGGCGGCTGCAATACCAACAGCACGCCACACGCCCCTAGCAGCATATAGCACCCAACCTGGATGCGCCCGCCCTGGGCCTGGGCCAGGGCGGCGCCCAAGTATATCAGACACGCCGCCAGGCCCAGCAGCAGGAGCTGCCCCCGTGTATCGCCGGACAGCGTGCGCCAGCCGTGCGCTGCCACCAGCAGCACCAGCTGTAACACGATGCCCGCACTTGCCACTTCGATAAGCACCTGGCCCGCCTGCTGCAGCACGTCGTCGACCAGTAGGGGCGCAAGCCCCATCAGGCGCAGCGCTGGCACCAGCAACAGCGGCAACACGTACAGCCCACCCACCCAGAACACTTGGGCTAGCTGCCAAAGGGTCGCGCCAACCCGTGAGCGGTCAAACGTGAACGACTTCGACAATCTCGTACTCGATCACGCCACTGGGCGTTTTCACGGTGACCACATCGCCTTCTTCTTTGCCGATCAGGGCGCGGGCGATGGGTGAGCCCACCGAGAGCTTGCCAGCTTTGATATCGGCCTCGTCTTCACCGACGATCTGGTACCGCACGCTTTCATCGGTTTCAACATTGGCAATTTCCACGGTCACCCCGAAAATCACCTTTCCGGTCTTGGGCACAGTGGCCACATCGATGATCACCGCATTCTGCAGGCGGCCTTCGATATCCCGAATCCGCGCCTCGGCCAGGCCTTGCTCTTCGCGAGCGGCATGGTATTCGGCGTTTTCCTTGAGGTCGCCCAGTTCGCGCGCTTCGCCGATTTTCGCGCTGATCTGCGGGCGCCGCTCCTTAAGCGCTTTGAGTTCTTCTTCCAGGGCGCGGGCGCCTTGGACGGTCATAGGGTATTTGTTCATGCATTCAATCCTGCGTGTAGGTCTTGCAAACGCCGTACGGTCTTCTCTGCGCCGAATTTGAGCGCCTCACAAATGGCTTCGCCGGCCGCGATCGTCGTGGTGCAATAGATCTTATGCTGCAATGCGTTGCGGCGAATCGAATAGGAATCGGCGATCGACTGCCGACCCTCGGTGGTGTTGATGATCAAGGTGACTTCGTCATTTTTGATCATATCGACGACGTGCGGGCGCCCTTCGGTCACCTTGTTGACGCGGCGCACTTTCAGCCCCGCGGCCTCGATCACCCGTGCGGTGCCGGCCGTGGCGACGATCTCGAAGCCCAGGCCGATCAGGTCGCCAGCGACCTTGGCCACCAGAGGCTTGTCGTCGTCGCGCACACTGATGAACGCCGTGCCGCCGGTGGGCAGTACTTCGCTGGCACCCATCTGCGCCTTGGCGAAGGCTTCGCCGAAGCTATCACCTACCCCCATCACCTCGCCGGTAGACTTCATTTCCGGGCCAAGGATCGGGTCTACTCCTGGGAACTTGGCAAACGGAAATACCGCTTCCTTGACGCTATGGAAATTCGGGATGATTTCCTGCGTGAACCCCACCTCTTTCAGGGTTTTGCCGGCCATTACCCGTGCGGCGATCATCGCCAGCGAGGTGCCGATGCACTTGGATACGAACGGCACAGTACGCGAGGCACGCGGGTTGACTTCGATCACGTAGATTTTATCGCCCTGCAGGGCCAACTGCACGTTCATCAAGCCGACCACGCCCAGCTCCAGGGCCATTTTCTTGACCTGCTCGCGCACTTCGTCTTGCACGTTGGCCGGCAGCGAGTAGGGCGGCAACGAGCAGGCGGAATCCCCGGAGTGAACGCCGGCCTGCTCGATGTGCTGCATGATCGCGCCGATGACCACGTCGGTGCCGTCGCACACCGCATCCACGTCCATTTCGATGGCGCAGTTGAGGAAGTGGTCGAGCAGCACGGGGCTGTCGTTTGACACCTGTACCGCATCGCGCAGGTAACGGCGGATTTCGTCTTCGTTGTAGACGATTTCCATGGCCCGGCCACCCAGTACATAGGAAGGCCGAACCACCAGCGGATAACCAATGCGCCCAGCCGCACGAATGGCTTCGTCTTCACTGCGCACGGTGGCGTTCGGCGGCTGCAGCAGGTTAAGGCGCTCGACCATCTGCTGGAAACGCTCGCGGTCTTCGGCGCGGTCGATGGCGTCCGGGCTGGTGCCGATCACCGGCACGCCGGCTTCTTCCAACGCGCGGGCAAGCTTGAGCGGGGTCTGGCCGCCGTAATGGACGATCACGCCCTTGGGCTTCTCGACGCGCACCACCTCCAGCACGTCTTCGAGGGTCAGCGGCTCGAAGTACAGGCGGTCGGAGGTGTCGTAGTCGGTGGAGACGGTTTCCGGGTTGCAGTTGACCATGATGGTTTCGTAGCCGTCCTCGCGAAGGGCGAGCGCCGCGTGCACGCAGCAATAGTCGAATTCGATGCCCTGGCCGATACGGTTGGGCCCACCGCCGAGGATCATGATCTTGTCACGGTCGGTCGGGTTGGCCTCGCACTCCTCTTCATAGGTGGAGTACAGGTACGCGGTATCCGTCGCGAATTCGGCAGCGCAGGTGTCTACGCGCTTGTATACCGGGAACACGTCAAGCTTGTGGCGGTGGCGGCGCAGGTTTTTATCGGTCACCCCCAGCAGCTTGGCCAGGCGCGGGTCCGAAAAACCCTTACGCTTGAGGCGGAACATGGTGTCTCGGTCGATGTCAGCTAGGCCCAGGGTCTTGACCGTTTCTTCTTCACGGATCAGGTCTTCGATCTGCACCAAAAACCAATGGTCGATCTTGGTCAGCGCAAAGATTTCGTCACGACTCATGCCGGCGCGCATGGCATCGGCCACGTACCAGATGCGGTCGGCCCCGGGCACGGTGAGCTCGCGTTTGAGCACGCCGCGCGCTTCAGGGTCGGCCAGGTCGACTTTCGGGTCCAACCCCCAAACGCCCACTTCAAGCCCGCGCAGTGCCTTTTGCAAGGATTCCTGGAAGGTACGGCCAATTGCCATAACCTCCCCCACTGACTTCATTTGGGTGGTCAGGCGGGCATCGGCATTCGGGAATTTCTCGAAGGCGAACCGTGGCAACTTGGTGACTACATAGTCTATCGAAGGCTCGAACGACGCCGGTGTGCGACCACCGGTGATATCATTGTGCAGCTCATCGAGGGTGTAACCCACCGCCAGCTTGGCCGCGACCTTGGCAATTGGAAAGCCGGTGGCTTTCGAGGCCAGCGCCGAAGAACGGGAGACTCGCGGGTTCATCTCGATCACGACCATGCGGCCGGTATCCGGGCAGATGCCGAACTGTACGTTGGAGCCACCGGTTTCCACGCCGATTTCACGCAACACCGCCAATGAGGCGTTGCGCATGATCTGGTATTCCTTGTCAGTCAGCGTTTGGGCCGGGGCCACGGTGATCGAGTCGCCGGTGTGCACGCCCATCGGGTCGAAGTTCTCGATAGAGCACACGATGATGCAGTTGTCCTTCTTGTCGCGGACCACCTCCATCTCGTATTCCTTCCAGCCGATCAGCGATTCGTCGATCAGCAGTTCCTTGGTGGGCGACAAGTCCAGGCCGCGGGCGCAAATCTCTTCGAACTCTTCGCGGTTGTAGGCGATACCGCCGCCGGTGCCGCCCATGGTGAACGAAGGCCGGATAATGCAGGGAAAACCCAGGCGCTCGAGCACGGCGAAGGATTCTTCCATGCTGTGGGCGATACCCGAACGCGGGCACTCCAAGCCGATAGCCTTCATGGCCGCGTCGAAGCGGGAACGGTCTTCGGCCTTGTCGATGGTGTCGGCGTTGGCACCGATCATTTCGACGCCGAATTTTTCCAGCACCCCTTCGCGCTCCAGGTCCAGCGCGCAGTTGAGCGCCGTCTGGCCGCCCATGGTCGGCAGCAGGGCGTCGGGGCGTTCCTTCTCGATGATCTTGGCGACCGTGGCCCACTTGATCGGCTCGATATAGGTGGCGTCGGCCATCGCCGGGTCGGTCATGATGGTCGCTGGGTTGGAGTTGACCAAGATGACCCGGTAGCCCTCCTCACGCAGGGCTTTGCAGGCCTGGGCGCCGGAGTAGTCGAATTCGCAGGCTTGGCCGATCACGATGGGGCCGGCGCCGAGAATCAGGATACTTTTGATGTCTGTACGTTTTGGCATGGTTGTCACTCACATCCGCGGGTCAGTCGGCTGGCCTGAACGGCGAGCCGCCTTGAACAATCTTTGGCAATGCTCCGATGCACGTTCGCAGGCCGGAGCACCTTGCAATTTCAAGGCGATCGCTTAGCGCCTTTTGGCCATCGCTTCGATGAAGCGGTCGAACAGCGGGGCGACGTCGGTCGGGCCCGGGCTCGCTTCAGGGTGGCCCTGGAAGCTGAATGCACTTTTGTCGGTGCGCTCGATGCCCTGCAGGGTGCCGTCGAACAGCGACTTGTGGGTGGCACGCAGGTTGGCCGGAAGCGTCGCCTCGTCTACGGCAAAGCCGTGGTTCTGGCTGGTGATCATCACGGCCCCGGTGTCCAGGTCTTGAACCGGGTGGTTGGCACCGTGGTGGCCGGTTTCCATTTTCACCGTGCGCGCACCGGAAGCCAGTGCCAACAGTTGGTGACCCAGGCAAATACCGAACACCGGCACGTCGGTTTCCAGTACGGCCTGGATAGCTTTGATCGCGTAATCGCACGGCTCAGGGTCGCCGGGCCCATTGGAAAGGAACACGCCGTCGGGGTTCATCGCCAGCACTTCGCTGGCCGGCGTTTGCGCCGGCACCACCGTCAGCCGGCAACCGCGGGCGACCAGCATGCGCAGGATATTCAACTTTACACCGTAGTCCCAGGCCACGACATGGTAAGGCAGCTCGCTGTCGGGGCGGTCGGGGTGGCAGTCGCCCTTGAGTTTCCACACGCTGGAGCGCCACGCGTAAGTGGTTGCGGTACTGACTTCCTTGGCCAAGTCCATGCCCTTCAGGCCGGGAAAAGCACGGGCAGCAGCAATTGCCGCCTCCTCGGTCACCCCATCACCCGCCACAATCGCCCCGTTCTGCGCGCCCTTCTCACGCAGGATGCGGGTGAGCCGGCGGGTATCGATGCCCGCGATCGCCACCACATTGTTGGCTTTGAGGTAATCCGACAGCGATTGGGTGTTGCGCCAGTTGCTGGCCAGCAGCGGCAGGTCGCGGATCACCAGGCCGGCGGACCACACTTTGGACGATTCTGCATCGAGCGCCGTGGTGCCGGTGTTTCCGATGTGCGGGTAGGTCAGCGTAACGATTTGCTGAGCATAGGACGGGTCGGTGATGATCTCCTGATAACCGGTCATAGCGGTGTTGAACACCACCTCTCCGACGGTTTGCCCATCAGCTCCGATCGCTTCACCGCGAAAGAGGCTGCCGTCGGCAAGGGCGAGTATGGCTGGCTTAGTCAAGAAGACCTCCGAAATTAAAGCCTGAAGGGGCGATCGCAGGTTGTAAAAAAGCGGAATGACGTATTCACGTCACCCCGCTTTATTTACCGAATTCGTCTGCGCGCTTTTAGTGGACACACTAAAGCTGTAGCTTACAGAAAAATTGTTTTTGGGTCCACCGCCAATACACCCAGGCAGCTTACGGCAAGGGCCCTCAGTGTAGCCCCAGTACGTCCTGCATGTCGTATAGGCCCGGCGCCCGACCATCCAGCCACATGGCCGCACGGACCGCGCCCTTGGCGAAGGTCATGCGGCTGGAGGCCTTGTGGGTGATCTCCACGCGCTCGCCTTCACCGGCGAACAGCACGGTGTGGTCACCCACCACATCCCCCGCCCGAACGGTCGCAAAACCGATCGTTTGTCGCTCGCGGGCACCGGTTTGGCCTTCACGGCCATAAACAGCCACTTCACGCAGGTCGCGCCCCAGCGCGTTGGCCACCACCTCGCCCATGCGCAGGGCCGTGCCCGAGGGTGCGTCTACCTTATGCCGGTGGTGCGCCTCGATGATCTCGATGTCGACGTCTTCGGCCAGCACACGCGCCGCGGTATCGAGCAGTTTCAGACAAAGGTTGACCCCCACGCTGAAGTTCGCGGCAAAAACGATGGGAATGTCTTTGCCCGCGTCGGCCAAGCGGTTTTTTTCCTCTTCGGTGAAACCGGTGGTGCCGATCACCATCGCCTTGCCAGCCTTGCGGCAGAAAGCCAGGTTCTTCAAGGTGACCGATGGGTGGGTAAAATCGATCAGTACATCGAACTCTTGCGCCACACGCGCCAGGTCGCCCGACAACGGCACGCCAATGCGGCCAAGTGCAGCCAGTTCGCCAGCGTCGGCGCCCACCAGCGTGCTGTCGGGGCGGTCGACGGCAGCGGTAAGGCCAGCGCCAGGCTCCTTCTGCACCGCCTCAAGGAGGGTTTTACCCATACGCCCGGCCGCGCCGGTCACTGCTATACGTCGCATGTCTGCGTCCTTTTTAGCCTGGTTCACAGGTCGCCGAAAAAGCGCTTAACGCCCTCGAACCAGCCACTGGCCTTCGGCGAATGGGAGCTGTTGCCCTCGAGCGATGCGCGGAACTCCTCGAGCAACTCGCGTTGGCGGCGATCAAGGTTGACCGGTGTTTCGACCGCCACGCGGCACATCAGGTCACCGGGGCCACCGCCACGCACCGGCGCTACACCCTTGCCACGCAAGCGGAACTGTTTGCCGGTTTGGGTGCCTTCGGGAATCTTCAGCTTGACCCGCCCATCAAGCGTAGGCACTTCCAGTTCGCCGCCCAGCGCCGCGTCAGTGAAGCTGATCGGCACTTCGCAGAACAAATGCTTGCCGTCGCGCTGGAAAATCGAGTGCTCGCGAACACTGATGACCACATAAAGGTCGCCGGCCGGGCCGCCGTGCATGCCCGCCTCGCCCTCGCTGGCCAGGCGGATGCGGTCACCGGTATCAACGCCGGCCGGTACCTTGACCGACAGGTTCTTGAACTCTTCTACCCGCCCCTCGCCGTGGCAGCTCTCGCACGGGTCGGAGATGATCCGGCCCTGGCCATGGCAACGCGGGCAGGTTTGCTGCACCGAGAAGAACCCCTGCTGCATGCGCACTTGGCCGACACCACCACAGGTGGGGCACGTGACCGGCGCCGAGCCTTTCTTGGCGCCGGTGCCGTCGCATGGCTTGCAGTTGACCAGGGTGGGCACGCGGATGCTTACCGTGGTGCCGCGCACCGCTTCTTCGAGGTCGAGCTCCAGGGTATAGCGCAGGTCTGCGCCGCGCTGAACCCCGCCGCGCGAACCCCCGCGGCCACCCCCGAAAAAGTCACTGAATACATCACCGAAGATGTCAGAGAAGTTAGCCCCGCCAAAGCCTGCACCGCCCGCGCCACCGCCCATGCTCGGGTCTACACCGGCATGGCCGTACTGGTCGTAGGCGGCCCGCTTGCTGTCGTCCGACAGCACTTCATAGGCCTCGTTGGCCTCTTTGAATTTGTCTTCGGCCTCCTTGTCGCCCGGGTTGCGGTCCGGGTGGAATTTCATCGCCAAGCGGCGATAAGCCTTTTTCAGGTCAGCCTCACTGGCGCCGCGCTCGACCCCCAGCACCTCGTAATAATCACGCTTTGCCATAAGTTCTTTTTCACACTCTCGATGACGTTTGGCAGCGAGCCGCCTGGCATGCCCTGAACGGCGCGCCATAAGTTAGAAAGCGGGAACTCGCACGGCGCCCCAGCGTTGGTTGCACAATGTTGACGGCGCATGCTGGTAGCAAATTCACGCGTCAAGGCTTGTGCGAACACCTAGGGCACCACACTCGGCAGCCCACCTCGGGCCGCCTGCCGCAAAAGCTCACGAACATTCGCAAGCAATAGAAAAAAGGGGGATGCCAGACACACCAACGCGGGGGCAAGGCCCCCGCGCGGCGACATCTTACCAGCCACCACGCGAACGCAGGGAACCGGCGATCAACCAAGCATTACTTGTTGTCTTTCACTTCTTCGAACTCAGCATCGACAACGTCGTCATGCTTTTTAGCTTCTTCGCCGTCGGCGGCTTGCGCGCCCGCTTCCGGCTTGTCGCCTTGCTCGGCGTACATTTTTTGCGCAACCGGCGCAGTGACTTTCGACAGCTCTTCGATTTTGGCCTCGATAGCAGCCTTGTCATCGCCCTTGATTGCAGTTTCCAGCGCCGACAGCGCGCTTTCAACGGAGGCCTTTTCCTCGGCAGTGACCTTGTCGCCCGCTTCGGAAACCATCTTACGGGTCGAATGCACCAGCGCATCGCCTTGGTTACGGGCGGCGGCCAGTTCCTCGAACTTGCGATCTTCCTCAGCGTTAGCCTCGGCGTCACGCACCATGCGCTCGATTTCCTCGTCCGACAGGCCGGAGTTGGCCTTGATCACGATCGATTGCTGCTTGCCCGTGGCCTTATCTTTGGCGCCCACGTGCAGGATACCGTTGGCGTCGATATCGAACGTGACTTCGATTTGCGGAACGCCACGCGGCGCTGGCGGGATCTCGGCCAAATCGAACTTGCCCAGCGACTTGTTTTGCGCAGCCTGCTTACGCTCACCCTGGAGCACGTGAATGGTCACGGCGCCCTGGTTGTCGTCGGCGGTGGAAAACACTTGCGACTTCTTGGTCGGGATGGTCGTGTTTTTTTCGATCAGCGGCGTCATCACCCCGCCCATGGTTTCGATACCCAGAGTCAGCGGGCTGACGTCGAGCAGCAGCACGTCTTTCACGTCGCCGGCCAATACCGCGCCTTGGATACCAGCACCGATGGCCACAGCTTCGTCGGGGTTGACGTCCTTACGCGATTCCTTGCCGAAGAACTCGCTCACGGTTTTTTGCACCAGTGGCATACGGGTCTGGCCGCCCACCAGGATCACCTCGTCGATTTTCGAGGCGTCGATACCGGCATCTTTAAGGGCTACACGGCAAGGCTCGATGGTGCGCTGCACCAGGTCATCGACCAACGACTCGAGCTTGGCACGGGAGATTTTCACGTTCAGGTGCTTGGGCCCGCTGGCATCGGCGGTCACATACGGCAGGTTAACATCGGTCTGCTGGGCCGAAGACAGCTCGATTTTGGCCTTCTCAGCGGCCTCTTTCAGGCGCTGCATGGCCAGCGGGTCGCCCTTGAGGTTGATGCCGCTTTCCTTCTTGAACTCATCGACGAGGTAGTCGATCAAGCGCATATCGAAGTCTTCACCACCGAGGAAGGTGTCACCATTGGTGGCCAGCACTTCGAACTGGTGCTCGCCGTCGACTTCGGCAATCTCGATCACCGACACGTCGAAGGTACCGCCGCCCAAGTCATACACAATAATGGTGTGGTCGCCCTTGGATTTGTCCAGGCCATAGGCGAGCGCCGCAGCGGTAGGCTCGTTGATGATGCGCTTGACGTCCAGGCCGGCGATACGGCCGGCGTCCTTGGTGGCTTGGCGCTGGCTGTCGTTGAAGTAGGCAGGGACCGTGATGACCGCTTCGGTGACAGGCTCACCAAGGTAATCTTCGGCGGTTTTTTTCATTTTCTTGAGCACTTCCGCAGAAATTTGCGGCGGCGCCATTTGCTTGCCTTTTACTTCAACCCAGGCATCACCGTTGCTGGCCTTGACGATTTTGTAAGGCACCAGCTCGATGTCTTTCTGTACCACGCTCTCGTCGAAGCGGCGGCCGATCAGGCGCTTGACGGCGTACAGGGTGTTTTCTGGGTTGGTGACGGCTTGGCGCTTGGCCGACTGGCCGACCAAGATTTCACCGTCGTTGGTGTAGGCGATGATGGACGGGGTGGTGCGAGTGCCTTCGGCATTCTCGATCACCTTGGGTTTGCCGTTTTCCATCACAGAGACGCACGAGTTGGTCGTCCCTAGGTCGATACCGATAATTTTGCCCATGTTGAAACTCTCCCGAAACTTCGAATTGGGTTGCCGCAGTAGTGGTGGCTGGCTGCGGTAGCACTTGAACGCTTGACGACTAGATGGGGGCAGCCGGGGTTATTTCAAGCCTTTTCATCAATCGAAGGCGAAACCGGTGCCGGCGGCTTGCTGACCACGACCATGGCCGGGCGCAGCAGCCGGCCATTGAGCAGATAACCCTTTTGAAACACCTTGAGCACCGTATTCGGTTCGACCTCGGCGCTCTCCTGCATAGCCATAGCCTGGTGCTGCTCGGCATTGAACGGTTCGCCGTGGGGGTCGACCGCTTCGAGGTTGTAACGCTTGAGGGTATCGGCGAACAGCTTGAGGGTCATTTGCATGCCTTCGCGCATCGGGCGTAGGGCTTCATCCTCTTCACTGGATAATTCGAGCCCGCGCTCAAGGCTGTCGACCACCGGCAGCAAATCGTTGGAAAACTTTTCAAGGGCGAACTTGTGCGCCTTTTCCACATCCTGTTCGGCCCGGCGGCGGACGTTCTGCAGGTCGGCAACGGCGCGCAGCGATTGATCCTTGGCCTGGGCCAGTTGTTCTTCCAAGGCCGCTACGCGCGCGCCGAGGTCTTCACCCGCGGCGTCCTGGGCCGAGTTCGCCGCTGGGTTTTGATCGTCCAGAGTCTGTTCATCAGCCATGGAATTCTCCTTTGCTATTGGGGCGTCGAGCAACGGGCTCGCACTTCTGCCGGCCTATATGGGGCCGGCGCTCATAGCTTCAAGGGGAGTTCGCCGAGAACCGATTGATAAATTACTTTTAGCGATAACTGGCGCGGCCTTGAGCGAGATTGAGCCTAACGCACGGCATTGCCAGGCCACCGCAAACAACTGTATAAATAAACACTATTCCACATTGCCCCGGAGCCGAGCATGCTGGTGCACCTGTCCGTTCACAACTACGCCATCGTCGAACATCTCGACCTGGAGCTTGAGCATGGCATGAGCGTGATCACCGGCGAAACCGGCGCCGGCAAATCGATCATGCTCGATGCGCTGGGCCTGGCGCTGGGCGACCGTGCCGAACCTGGGGTGGTTCGCCCAGGGGCAGACAAGGCCGATATCCTCGCCACCTTCGACATCAGCCAAATCGGCGAGGCCCGTGACTGGCTCGACGAACGCGACCTGGCCCACGAAGGGCAATGCATCATGCGCAGGGTGGTCACCGCCGAAGGGCGCTCACGGGCCTATATCAACAGCACACCCTGCCCGCTGGGCGACCTCAAGGCCCTGGGCGAACTGCTGATCGACATCCATAGCCAACACGAACACCAGTCGCTGCTAAAACCAGACACCCACCGCCGGCTGCTCGATGAATACGCTGGCGCCACCGACCTGGCGCGGCAGGTGCAGTTGGCCGCACAGCGCTGGCGGCAGGCACGCCAGGAGCTGGAACGGCTAAGCAGCGCCGGTGACGAACTGCGCGCTCGCCAACAGTTGCTCAGCTACCAGCTCGAAGAGCTCGACAACCTGGCGTTGGGCGAGCACGAACTGCAAGCCCTGGAAGAAGAACACCAAAACCTGGCCAATGCCGAAACGCTGTTCGCGACCGGCCGGCAAGTGCTCGACCAATGCAGCGACAGCGATGCGGGCAATATCCTCAGCGCCTTGCACAACTGCCTGAACCGCCTGGGCAGCGTGAATAACCCGCCCAAAGCACTGCAGGAAGCCGCCAACCTGCTCCGCAGTGCACATATCCAGGTCGAAGAGGCAGTGGGTGAACTCAATCGCTTCATCGACCACTTCGATGCAGACCCGGCACGCCTGCAAACCATCGAGGAGCGCCTCGACACCGTTTACACCCTGGCCCGCAAGCACCGGGTACAACCCCATGAATTGGCCGCGCTGCACCAGCGGCTGTTCGAAGAAGTCGAAGGGCTCAATGCCAGCGATGAGAACCTGGGGCAACTGGCCGAGGAAATTGCGGCCTACGCCCGCCACTACCAGGAGAAAGCCACGGAGCTGAGCGCCCTGCGCCACCAGGCCGCCGGCCACTTGGCCGAAGCCGTGGCCACCGAGATACACCGCCTGGGCATGCCCGGCGGCCGCTTCGAAATCGCCTTGCGCCCTTTCCCGGCGGGCGAGCTTCACCCCCACGGGCTGGAACAGGTAGAACTGCTGGTCAGCGCCAACCCCGGCCAACCGCTCAAGTCCATCGCCAAGGTGGCGTCCGGCGGGGAATTGTCACGTATCAGCCTGGCCATCCAGGTGATCACGGCGCAAACCTCTCGCACACCCACCCTGGTGTTCGATGAAGTCGACGTGGGCATCGGCGGCCCTACGGCGGAAATCGTCGGCCAACTGCTACGCCGCCTGGGCGAGCGCGGCCAAGTGCTGATCGTGACCCACCTGCCGCAGGTCGCATCCCAGGGCCACCATCACCTATTCGTGCATAAAGCGCGCAGCGACGACGCCACCCACACGGCCGTGAAGGCATTGAGCAAGGCAGAGCGAGTGGAGGAAATCGCGCGCATGCTGGGCGGTATCGACCTTACCCGTGAATCCCTGGCCCACGCGAAAAAAATGGTCACCCAAGGCACCGCGCGCTAGGGGATAACAAACCGGCTGGCGTAAAAAAGGCGCCTCTTCAGGCGCCGTTTCGTACCGGTGTAGCGCGGCTTACTTCCTGCGCCGCACGTACAACACCAGGTTGTGGTCCACAAGGTCGTAACCATGGGAGTCAGCGATCCGGTGCTGGAGTTTTTCTATGTCGTGGTCGACGAATTCGACCACCTCGCCGGTGTCCACATCCACCATATGATCATGGTGGCCGGTGTCGGCCAGTTCGAACACGGCATGGCCGCCATCGAAGTTATGGCGCACCACCAAACCCGCGCCCTCAAATTGGGTCAGTACCCGATATACCGTGGCCAGGCCTACATCCTCACCCGCCTCCATCAAGGACTTGTAGACGTCTTCGGCACTCATGTGCCGCTGATCGGCAGAGTCCAGCATCTGCAGGATCTTGACCCGGGGCAGGGTCACCTTCAAGCCTGCTTTTCGTAGTTCGTTGTTTTCAACCATGTGAGGTTTCTCGCCGATTGCTGCTTTCGCAGCTTCATTCAATGCGGGTATGATCTGGGTTTCGTTGACCCAGCCAAGATAGTGGAAGTCGCCCACCGATGCAAAACACCAAGCACCTGCTCACCAGCCTCACCATCGTGGGCCTGCTCGCACTCGCCGGTTGTTCTTTCCCCGGGGTTTACAAAATCGACATCCAGCAGGGCAATGTCGTAACACAAGACATGATAGACCAGTTGAAGCCCGGAATGACCCGCCGCCAGGTGCGGTTTATCATGGGCAACCCGCTCATCATCGACACCTTCCACCCCAACCGGTGGGATTACCTCTACAGCATGATGCCCGGCGGCGCCGCGCGCCAGCAAGAGCGGGTGAGCCTGTATTTCACCGAGAACGACCAATTGGCCAGCCTCTCCGGCGATTTCATGCCCGGCGTCAGCCGCGACCAGGCGATCATGGGCAACGACAACAACGCCACGCCCGAGCAGCCGCAAAAGCAGGAAGCACCGCCCCAGCCCGGCTCGCTGCTCGAAGACATCCAAAAAAGCGTGGACGAAGCCAAGCCAACCCCAGTGCCGACTCCGCAACCGCTGGATACCAACCCGCAGTAAGCGGAGCACGTGCTACAAAAAGCCCAGCCGAAACGCTGGGCTTTTTGCTATCTGATGCAGCGTACTAGGGTTTCGCCCGCCCGGCCTTGGCCCTGGCGGCACGCTGGCGGCGCACTTCCATGGGGTCGGCCAGCAACGGCCGATACACCTCGACCCGATCCCCGGCTTGTAGCACGTATTCATCCGGCGCCTTGATCAGCTTGCCGAAAACCCCGACTGGGCAATGGGCAATGTCCAGCCCGGCGAAGCGCTCGGCCAACCCGGCCAACACCAGTGCTTCGCTGGCCGTGGTGCCCTGCGGCACCTGCAGGGCTATCAGCACCTGGGCATCCACGGCCGCATGCACCACCTCCACGGCGATGTGCGGCTCAGCCATTGAGCTGTTTGGCGCGCTGGCAGAAGGCATCCACCAGCGTATTGGCCGCTTGGTTGAACAGCGGCCCGAGGGTCGCCCGCACCAATGGCCCGTCGTAATCGAAGGCGAGGTCCAGGCTGATTTTGCAGGCTTTTTCGCCCAGCGCCTTGAACACCCACACGCCTTGCAACTGAGTGAACGGCCCCCGCTCCAGGTTCATTTCGATGCGCTGGCCCGGCTCGAGGGTATTGCGGGTGACCAACGTTTGGCTCAGCCCGCCCTTGGCGACCTCCAGGCTTGCGCGCATGTGGGTATCGCTGGTTTCGATGACCTTGGTGCTCGCGCACCACGGCAGGAACTCTGGGTAACGCGCCACGTCGTTGACCAGGTCGTACAGCGCCTGAGCGGGATATGGCAACAGGGCCGAGCGTTGTATATGGGTCGTCATGTATGCGTCACGTCCGTGGCCGGGCGAGCATCACGCGTGCGGCAAGCGCACCTGCCCGGCCGTTCAGGTTAAAAATAGTAAAAGGTATTGTCCGGGATTCGTTCGCTGCACTCAAGGCCATAGCCGGCCGCCCCGCTTGCCCTTATAATGCGCGCCCTATGGCTAAGCAAAAGAAACACCCTACCGGCACTATCGCGCTCAACAAAAAAGCGCGCCATGATTATTTCATCGAGCACCGCTTCGAGGCTGGCCTCGCTTTGGCGGGCTGGGAAGTCAAAAGCCTGCGCGCCGGCAAGGCCCAGTTGGTCGACAGCTACGTGTTGCTCAAGGATAACGAAGCATGGCTGTTCGGTGCGCACATCACGCCGCTGACCACCGCCAGCACCCATGTGATCGCCGACCCGATTCGCACCCGCAAGCTGTTGCTCAACCGCAAGGAGCTTGACCGGCTATTCGGCGACGTACAGCAAAAAGGCTACACCTGTATAGCCACGGCGCTGTATTGGAGCAAGCACCTGATCAAATGCGAGATCGCGCTGGCCAAGGGCAAGAAGGCCTTCGACAAGCGTGACACCGAGCGTGAACGCGATTCCGCGCGGGAAATCCAGCGCGCGGTGCGCAATAAAGGCAAAGAAGAGTAGCGGCGTGGCACGCAGAGGCCGCCGCCCTGCCGCCCGCGACGTAAAACAGCCCGCCCCGTGAAGCGGGTTGCCTCCCGGGTGGTAGCAGCTACCTTTCAACAGGCCACGCCGCCGCGCAGGGCCGCCCGCCTGAACACCGCCCGTACCTACACCCCCTTTACACCGCAATAAGCCCCTTGCCCGTCCAACGTGTGGCAAAACCCGTCGCCTGGGTGGTGCGTGGGGGGTACCCGCCATGCCGCTCGTTCCGACCTTCTCGCCATGGCTCGCCAGTGTTCCACCCTTCCCACGCCTAAATCAGGCCCCCCGCAGGGCCGAAGCGCACCGCGACCACCGTGCCGAGGGCAACCACCTTCGCCTAGGTCCAGTACCGGGCAGCATATTGGTGCATTGGTGCCACACTGAAGTAAACGGTGCCGAGCACCACACCAAAAACCGGCCTGAACCGGAGAATTGCCTGATGACCGAGCTTTACTACGATGCCGCGCCCAATGCCACCCGCGTGGTGCCACCGCTGCATGGCCCACGCCAATACCCGACGAACAAACCTGCACAGGTGTACCTGTTCGGCACCTGCGTGGTCGACCTGTTCTTCCCCGAGGCGGGCATGGACGCCATCCACCTGCTCGAGCGCGAAGGCATCGCCGTGAACTACCCGCAGGGGCAAAGCTGCTGCGGCCAGCCGGCCTACACCAGCGGCTACACCGAACAGGCCCGCCAGGTGGCCAAGGCGCAACTGGCGCTGTTCGAGCAAGACTGGCCCGTGGTGGTGCCGTCCGGCTCCTGTGCCGGCATGTTCCGCGAACATTACCCGGCACTGTTCGAGGCTGACCCCGCCCTGCTGCGCCAAGCCCAGGCCCTGGCCGCACGCACCTACGAGTTGGCCGAATTCCTGCTGCACGTGTGCAAAGTCGAACTCAGCGACACTGGCGCCCCGGTGAAGGTCGCGTTGCACACCTCCTGTTCGGCCCGGCGTGAGATGAACACCCACCTGCACGGCCGCGCCCTGCTCGCCCAGTTGGGCAATGTAGAACGGGTAGACCACAGCCACGAAAGCGAATGCTGCGGTTTCGGCGGCACCTTCAGCGTGCGCTTGCCAGACATCGCCGGGGCGATGGTGCAAGACAAAACCCGCCAGTTGATCGAAACCGGCGCGCATCAGGTGATCAGCGCCGACTGCGGCTGCCTGCTGAACATCAACGGCGCGCTGGAAAAACAACAAGCGGCCTTGCGCGGCCAGCACCTGGCAAGCTTTCTATGGCAACGCACCGGAGGTGCACGATGAATACCCAAGCCCGTATTCCCGCCGTCGAGCTGCCCAGCGACTTCCGCAGCCGCGCCCACCAGGCCCTGGGCGACGCGCAACTGCGCGGCAACTTCCGCAAGGCTATGGATTCCCTGATGGCCAAGCGTGCCAGTGCTTTTGCCGATGCCGATGAGCGCGAACAGTTGCGCGCCCTGGGCAATGCCATCCGTGCCAGGGCCCTGTCGAAGCTGCCGCAACTGCTCGAGCAACTCGAAACCAACCTCACCCGCCAGGGCGTGCAGGTGCACTGGGCCGAAACCGTCGAACAAGCCAATGCCATCGTGCTCAACATCGCCCAAGCCCACCAGGCCAAGCGCGTGGTCAAGGGCAAGTCGATGGTCAGCGAAGAAATGGAAATGAACGACTTTCTCGCCGCCCGCGGCCTGGAATGCTTGGAAGCGGACATGGGCGAGTTCATCGTCCAGCTCGACCATGAGAAGCCTTCGCACATCATCGTGCCGGCGATCCACAAGAACGCCCGCCAAGTGGCCGCGCTGTTCCAGCAACGGTTGGCGGTGGAGTACACCGAAGACGTCGACCAGTTGATCCAGATCGGCCGCCGGGTGCTGCGGCAAAAATTCTTCGAGGCCGACATCGGCGTCTCGGGGGTGAACTTTGCCGTGGCCGAAACCGGCACCTTGCTGTTGGTCGAAAACGAAGGCAACGGCCGCATGGTCACCAGCGTGCCGAAGGTGCACATCGCCGTGACCGGCATCGAAAAGGTGGTGGAAAACCTGCGCGATGTGGTGCCGTTGCTGTCGCTGCTCACCCGCTCGGCGTTGGGCATCCCGATCACCACCTACGTGAACATGATCAGCAGCCCGCGCAAACCCCATGAACAAGACGGCCCGGAAGAAGTGCACCTGGTGCTGCTGGACAACGGCCGCAGCCAAGCCTTCGCCGATGGCGAACTGCGCCAAACCCTCAATTGCATCCGCTGTGGCGCCTGCATGAACCATTGCCCGGTGTACACCCGGGTGGGCGGGCACACCTATGGCGAGGTGTATCCTGGGCCCATCGGCAAGATCATCACCCCGCATTTGGTGGGCCTTGCCAAAGTGCCCGACCACCCCAGCGCGTCGTCGCTGTGCGGCGCCTGCGGTGAAGTGTGCCCGGTGAAGATCCCCATCCCGGCGCTGCTGCGCAGGCTGCGCGAAGAAAACGTAAAAGCGCCGGATACGCCCCACCCGGTGATGCGTGGCCAGGGCAGCAAATATTCGCGCAAAGAGCGCCTGCTCTGGAACGCTTGGGCCCGGCTGAACAGCAGCCCGGCGCTGTACCGCGCCTTTCTCCGGCTGGCCACCCGCCTGCGCGGGCTAACCCCAGGCAACGTTGGCCCCTGGTCGCAAAACCACAGTGCGCCCAAACCCGCGCCCCGTTCGCTGCATGAACGCGCCCGCGAGCATTTCGCCACCCGGGGGAACAGGCCATGAGCGCCCGCGACAACATCTTGGCCAAGTTGCGCCATAGCCTACAGGGCACCACGCCGCTGGCTGACCACTACGACGAAGCCCTGGTAACCGAGCCCTGGACCTATGCCACCAGCGAACGACTGGCCCGGCTCAAAACGCTAATGGAAGCGGTGCACACCGAAGTGCACGTGACCCAAGCGGCCACCTGGCCGGCGTTGCTTACCGAACTGCTGGCCCAGCGCAGCATCAGCAGCCTGCTGGTCGCGCCGGGCAGCGAACATGGCCAACAGTTGGCCGCTTACCTGGGCGAAGGGCCGAGCCTGCAACTGAAGGCTTATGACCGCCCTGTAGAGCAATGGAAGCAAGAACTGTTCGACAACACGCCCGCCAGCCTCACCAGCACCCTCGGCGCCATCGCCGCCACCGGCAGCCTGGTGCTGTGGCCCACCCGTGAAGAGCCACGGCTGATGAGCCTGGTGCCGCCGCTGCACGTAGCGCTGCTCAAGGCCAGCCAGGTGTACGACAATTTCTATAGCGTGCAACGCCAACAGGGCTGGGCCAGCGGCATGCCGACCAATGCGTTGTTGATCTCCGGCCCCTCCAAAACCGCCGACATCGAACAGGTATTGGCCTATGGCGCCCACGGCCCAAAAGATTTGATAGTGCTGATCGTGGAGGACCAATGAGCCTGCCCGCAGGGTTTATCGCCGAGGTGCAGCGGTTGATCCCCGCTGAACGCCGCTTCGATGACCCTACCTCGAGGCTCGCCTTCGGCACCGACGCCAGCTTCTACCGGCTGGTCCCCAAACTGGTGATCCGGGTGGAAAGCGAAGCCGAGGTGATCGCCCTGCTGCGCCTGGCCCAGCGCGAGCGGGTGCCGGTGACCTTCCGCGCCGCCGGCACCAGCCTGAGCGGCCAAGCCATCAGCGGTTCGGTGCTGCTGGTGCTGGGCGATGGCTGGAACGGCCATGAGGTCCGCCAGCGGGGCGAGCAGATCCGCCTGCAGCCGGGGGTGATTGGCGCCCAGGCAAACCTGTGGCTGGCCCCCTATGGGCGCAAGATCGGCCCGGACCCGGCCTCGATCAATGCCTGCAAAATCGGCGGCATCGTCGCCAACAACGCCAGCGGCATGTGCTGCGGCACCGCACAAAACAGCTACCACACCCTGGCCGGCCTTCGCCTGGTACTGGCCGACGGCACCCTGCTCGACACCGAGGTGCCGGCCAGCGTGGAAGCGTTCGAGCGCAGCCATGGCGAACTGCTGGCGCAGTTGGCCGAAGTCGGCCGCGCCACCCGCGCCGATTCGGCGCTGGCCGAGAAAATCCGCCACAAATATCGGCTGAAGAACACCACCGGCCTGTCGCTCAACGCGCTGGTAGACTTTGAACAACCGTTGGATATCCTCAGCCACCTGCTGGTGGGCTCGGAAGGCACTTTGGGCTTCATCAGCGCCGTGACCTACCGCACCGTGCCCGACCCTGCACACAAGGCCACCGCGCTGATCGTGTTCCCGGACGTGGCCACCTGCTGCAACGCCGTGACCGTGCTCACGCAACAACCGGTAGCCGCCGTGGAACTGCTCGACCGCCGCAGCCTGCGTTCGGTACAGAACAAACCGGGCATGCCGGCCTTCGTGCAAACCCTGCCCGCCAGCGCTTGCGCCCTGTTGATCGAAGTATGCGGCACCAGCGGCGAAGCGCTGCGCGCGGCCATCGACCAAGTGGCCGGTTGCCTTGCTCGGTTCCCCATAGAGCAGCAGGTTCCCTTTAGCCAGGACCCCACGGAAAACGCCCGCCTCTGGGCCATCCGCAAGGGCACCTTCCCCGCCGTGGGCGCGGTTCGCGCAACTGGCACCACGGTGATCATCGAAGACGTGACCTTCCCAGTGGAACGCCTGGCCGAGGCTGTGAACCGCTTGATCGCGCTGTTTGAAAAACACCATTACGATGAAGCCATCCTCTTCGGCCACGCGCTGGAGGGCAACCTGCACTTCGTGTTCACCCAAGGCTTCAACAGCCAAGCGCAAATCGACCGCTACCAAGCGTTCATGATCGACGTAGCGCAACTGGTGGCTGTGGAATTCGGCGGTTCGCTCAAGGCCGAACACGGCACCGGGCGCAACATGGCGCCTTTCGTGGAACTGGAGTGGGGTAAACAAGCATACCAACTGATGTGGCAGCTCAAGCGCCTGCTCGACCCTGCCGGCATCCTCAACCCAGACGCGGTGCTCAGCACGGACCCGCACATCCACCTCAAGCATTTGAAGCCGATGCCGGCTGCTGATGAACTGGTGGATAAATGCATCGAGTGTGGCTTCTGCGAACCGGCGTGCCCGTCGAACGGGCTCACCCTAAGCCCACGCCAACGCATTGTGATGTGGCGCGACATCCAGGCGAAAAAGCGCGCTGGCGACGACACTACCGCGCTTGAAAAACACTTTGCCTACCAAGGCGTAGACACCTGCGCGGCCACCGGGCTATGCGCACAACGCTGCCCGGTGGGCATCGACACCGGTGCGCTGGTGAAAAAACTACGCGGCCAACACGCCGCCCACCCCCACGCGGCCCGCTGGCTGGCCGAGCATTTCGCAGCCACCCTGCGCAGCGCCCGCTTCACCCTGCGCAGCGCCGACAGCGCCCGCCGCCTGCTTGGGGCGCCACGCTTGGCGCGGTGGTCCGCACAGCTTAGCCACGCCAGTGGCGACCGCCTACCACGCTGGAACAGCGCCATGCCGCAGGCCGTGGCGCCGCTTCACTTAGGCGCCCACGCGCAGGGCAACCAACCGCGGGTGGTGTACCTGGCCGCTTGCGTGTCGCGGGTAATGGGCCCCGCCGCCGGTGACCGCGAACAAAGCACGCTGCTGGAAAAAACACGCGGTTTGCTGGAAAAGGCCGGTTACCAGGTGGTGTTCCCAGACACCCCAGACGCGCTTTGCTGCGGCCAACCCTTTGCCTCCAAGGGCTATGCCGTACAGGCCGAGCGCAAGCGCCAGCAGTTGCTCGATGCCCTGCTCAAGGCCAGCCGGGGTGGGCTCGACCCGATCTACTGCGACACCAGCCCCTGCGCCTTGCGCTTGGTGCAAGGCTTGGCCGACACCCGGCTAGACCTCTACGACCCGGTACGTTTCATCCGCACCCACCTGCTCGATAAGCTGCAGTTTACCCCCCAGGCTGCGCCTGTAGCGGTGCATGTGACATGCAGCACCCAGCATCTGGGCGAAAGCCAGGTGATGATCGACCTGGCGCGGCGCTGTAGCCAACAGGTGATAATCCCCGAGGGCATCCACTGTTGTGGCTTTGCGGGCGATAAAGGCTTTACCACGCCGCAATTGAATGCCCATGCCTTGCGCTCACTCAAAGGTGCGGTGCAGCACTGCAGCGAAGGGGTCTCTACCAGCCGCACGTGCGAAATCGGCTTGTCGCACCATGCGGGCATCGACTACCACGGCTTGGTGTACCTGGTCGACCGAGTCACCCAACCCAAACCTGTGCACTGAACATGCTGCCAATTCGCCCCGTTTTGGGGCGATGTGCTTCGAACTGCAAGCTACTTCGCAAATTATTGGCGTACGTGAAGAAAAAACGAACCCTGCGGAAACGGCAAAGTCCATCGAACAAGCCCCTGGCAACACGGGTGAACCCTGTACCTCGGCACCGGCCACCAAGCCCAATGCTGAGCCCACTGTTCAAGGAGAATTGCCTATGAAGCGCACCGTGATGACCGGAATGTTACTCACCGCTGCCCTGTTCGCCACGGCCCCTGTGTTTGCGGCCGAGGACCTTTGCGACGCTAACTTGAAAAAAATCGACAGCGACCTCACCACCGCGAAGGCCTCTAACCCCGACATAGAGTCCAGCTTTGCCGACAGTATCAAAGAGGCGAAGGACGCCCAGGCCGCGCACGACCAGAAAAAATGCATCGCCGCCAGCGACAAGGTGCTGTCTGACCTTGAAAAAATGACCACCAAGGGCGGCGCCGCGGGCAATTGACCACCGCGCGATGGCAAGCCGGCCCTCAGGCGAGGGTCGACTTGGCCCGCGGTTCCCCGTATACTGCGCAGCAACCGTCGATCGTAGACGGATCGGGGCCGATTAGGATTCGACGCCGGTAATGAAACTTTAGGTGCATGCCGAGTTGGTAACAGAACTCGTAAATCCACTGTTGCAACTTCTTATAGTTGCCAATGACGAAACCTTCAACGCCAAGGAAGATTTTGCTGCTCTCGCAGCTTAATTGACCCACGCGTTCTGGTCACTTCGGTGCCAGCAGTCGCTAGGGGATGCCTGTAAACCTGAACCGACTGTCATACAGAACAGGATCGCCGCGTAGTACGTCGTGGACGAAACGGCTAAAACTTACACGACTCGCCCAAAGCACCCTGCCCCTCGGGCGGCCGCGGGTTAACTCAGTAGAACGGGCTAAGCATGTAGTACCGACAGCGGAGTACTGGCGGACGGGGGTTCAAATCCCCCCGGCTCCACCAAATAAGCGTTACAAATCAGGCACTTAGCGATTACCGCAAGTGCTTTTTTTGTGCCTAAATGGGCTGTTTTGGCTCGGAAATGCCAGCTTTATGACAGCCTGGGGTGTGCCATGGAAGGAACAGACTGGCTGGAACGATGGACTCTCGACGAACGAGGCGTGACTTGCCGAAGCTGCGGCGCAAGCCAGCTATTGACCGACGCGCGGCGCCCTTTCGAGCACCGGGAGGGATGTGTGCAATCCAAGCCCGCGGCGGTATTTCCGTGGCGAGATCTGACGGCGGTATTGCGGGGAATACAGCGAACCTAATGACAACTCGTTCGGACGTAATCCTGTAGCGCTCTCAAGGCTGCTTGGTCGGCGATGATGCCGGCTCGGATATCGAGAAGGTCTTGTCCAGCAGTTGCAGAGAGTTCGACGGTTCCTGCATCGTCCACGCTGGTGGAGCTGGTGGTTTTGGGCACATTGCCGCCGCTGGAATTACAGTTGCCTGCGACGCGCAGCCGCTTCCCAGCAGCAAGATCACGGCGCCGGCGCTCGTTGTCAGCCAATGCATCGGCCTTCTCCTTGGTTCGTTTGGTATCGAGGTCGGCCAGCGCCTGTTCGGCCTGCTGCTGCTTCTCCAGCGCGGTGCGGGATTGTGCGGCGGCAGCGTTGGCGATGGTAGTGAGGTCGGACTGGTGCGCGGCATCCTGGGCGGCGAGCTTCGCCTTGTAGGCATTGGCCTGCCAGAACCACGCCGCGGCGAAGCCCAGGGCGATGGCCAGCAGCAGCGCGCCGCCATAGCCCAGCCACTTCAACTGGGTTTCGGTCATGCCAAGGCCCTGCCCACGCCTTCATCAACCACGCTGGCCAAGTACGGGTTGCTTCCGTTCTCATGGGCGATGATCGCTTCTACCAGCCTCCGAAGTGTGGCGGGCAGGCGCACATCGATGGGATCGTTAGGCTTCACACCAAGGTAATTGGCGACGCTGGCGATATAGGCCTCGGTATCATTTTCGCCGCCCGGGGCCCATCTGCTAATGATTTCGCGCACAGTGTCGATGCCGGGCGCACCCACCCCAGGCATGCCATCCTTGCCGCGATAGGCCAGCAGCAACTTGGCCAGGGCACGTATGCCGTTCTCGGGGGTATCGAATCTGGCGAACCTTGGATACGGCACGCCGACCTCGATCCCAAGCTGGCCTTGCCAATTGTTGCGCGGGTTGAAGTCGATGTTACCGGGGTTGTTGTTGCGCACGCCGCGTTTGGGGCTGCTAGTCATAGTTTTCTCCGGGCAAAAAAAATCCCGCGCTTGGCGGGTTCGTTTTCCCTGTCTAGGGATCAGGCTGTGCCGTAGTGGCTTGCGCCGCCCAGGCGCACACCGGCGTAGAAAATCCATGCCCGCCATCGGGCGGTGCCGTCGCCGGTTGTGAGGGCGCGGTAAAAGATGGCGTCGCACTCGGCCCAGGTGAATGCGCCTTGGCCATAAAGCTGGTCGTGCAGAATCGCCGGGCGCATGCCGTAGCCGGCGCAGATGCCATACAGCGCCAGAGCGCCCACGGCGATGATCCAGAGCAGCGGCGCCAGCCAGGAG
>NZ_JAAOCA010000029.1 GCF_014694385.1 Pseudomonas typographi
TAGTGTGGGGTTTCCCCATGTGAGAGTAGGTCATCGTCAAGATTCAAACCCACAGAACCCCAATCGCTCACGCGGTTGGGGTTTTGTCTTTTACGGGCTTGTGGGGCCTTGCTCAACCCGCATTGCAGGGCAAGGCCACGCGGCAGGACCTTGCAGCGCAGGCAAAAAATAACCGCGCCACCCAAGGGCGGCACGGTTATTTGTATACCCTGGCCTCAGGCCTCTTCGTCCACCAGCGCCCGGTTATCCACGGCCTGCCCCTCATCGTGGCGGCGAATGAACTTCCAATCGGCCTCGTCGATGTAAATCCCGTTAGGGCCACTGCCGCCTTCCAAGTCGATGGCAACGCGTGCCGACACTTGCGGCTTAACGCTTGCCAGGATCGGGGTAAAACCTAACTGCAGGCTGGTTTCCAACAGCGCTGCCTGGTTGCGTTCGTCGATGTCGGCGGCTTCGTCGAGGTAGTAGGGTAAGCGGATGCGGCCGGCCTGCTCACGGTCCATCAAGTGCAGTAACAAGTACATGTTGGTCAAGGCCTTGATGGTCATGGTGGTGCCGTTGGACGCCGCGCCATCAATGTCGGTATGGATGACCGGCTGGCCGCCGACCTTGGTGATCTCAAAGGCCAGTTCGAACAAGTCTTTCAGGCCCAACTGGTTATGGTTCGCAGCCACCAGCCGCGCCAGGTATTCTTTGGCTTCTTCGTTTTTGTTGTCTTGCTCGGCACTCTGGCTCAGGTCGAACACCGACAGCGTTTCGCCTTCTTCGTATTGGCCGGCACTGTGGATGATCTGGTCGATGTGCTTGAGCGCTTCCTTGTTCGGCGCCAAAACGATACGAAAGCTTTGCAGGTTAGAGACCTGCTTGCGGTTGATCTCCCGGTTGAACAGCGCCAACTGGTGCTCAAGGCTGTCGTAGTCGCTGCGGATATTACGCAGTGTGCGGGCGATGTCGGTCACCGCGGCGCGCCGCGCCTTGCCTAGGGTCAGGGCCTCATCCTGGCGGTGTGCATAGGCATTGACCAGTAGCTGTAGGCGCCGCTCTTCGTCTTCTTCGCTGTCGAACTTGGCCACCCCCTTGAGCCGCACCTGGGCGTATAGGGCCTCGATTTGGCCGTCTATGCGTTGCAAGGCTTGCCAACTGTCTTGGTAATCGTTGAGCAATGGCAGCAAGTTGGCCATGGTGTCGTCCACCGGCTCCAGCCAAGGCGTGCCGAAGGGCAGGGCGGCCGGCAGCAATTGCCGGCGGCGCAGGGCATCGTCAAGCGTGCGCTGCTGGGCTTCAAGGTCGGCGATCTGGCGCCCGACCAATTGCAGCTTGGCCGACAGTTGTTGCACCCGCTCGGTGAAGGCATCGCTGGAGCGCTTGAGTTCATCCTGGGCGGCTTCCATCTGCGCCAGCTGTTCCAGCTTATCGCCTTCTTCGGCCGAGAGTGTCTGGGCGCGGCGGAAATCTTCGAGCGCTCTTTGCGCATCCAGTACCTGTTGGTACAGCGTATCGCTTTGCGCTTTGCTGGCCGCGCGGTCCGAAGCCACCGCCTGTTGCGTTTTCAGCTGGCGCAGCTCTTTGTCCAAGCGCTCTTTCTGGTCGCGCAAGGCGGCGCGGTCGGCCAGGGCCTGCAGTGCCGGTGGCTCTATATGCGAGAGGTCGATGCTCAACCCTGGCACTTCGAAGCGCTCGCCCTTGAAGTGCTCCAGTACGGCTTCGACGGCCTTGACCCAGCCATCGCCTTCTTCCAAGGCGATGCCGCTTTCACCCAACGGCAGGCTGAACAACGCCCCGTTGAACAAGCGCATCAGGCGCCCCACGTCTTGCTGGGAGAATTCCTCGCGCAGGCGCGCATAGCTGTTATTGTCGGCATGCTCCAGCTGCTGCTTGACCGACTTGAGCCGGCGCTCCAGCTCCCTTACGCGTTCATCAAGGTCCTCTGCGCTGAATTGGCGCGACTGGGCCAGGGCGCCGGCGAGTTCGTCGTGGGCATCCTTGGCAGCCAGCAACTGTTGCTCCAACACCCTTACGTCATCCACCAGGGCGAAGCGGTTCTTCAGCACCGCCAACTCACCCAGCCAGCGCTGAATGCCAGTGATTTCGCGCTCCAGGCGCATCAGCTCCTGGGTGCCGCCGCGTTGGTCGTTTTGCAGCGCGTCTTGCTCGTGCCGGTAATGCTCGCCCTGGATCGCCAACTCATCTTGGCGCGCGCCGGCATAGTCTTGCCAGGCACCCAGCAGGTTGTCGAGCAGGGGCGAAAGGCGATGCAGCTTGCCGCGCAACACATCGCGCTGTTTAACGCCGTTGGCCAGCGCTTCGACCAATGGGCCGGCTGCAACCAGCGCGTTATAGTCGGTTTCCATGCGCCGCACATCACGGAAGGCCTCTTCGCATGCTGCGATGTAGTCGACGCTGCCCGAACGCAGGCTGTGCTCGAAGGCATCCAAAAACAACTGCTTGAGCTTGGCCGCGGTGATTTCACGCATGTGCAGCAGGTTGATGAACAAGGCACGGAAGGTTTTCAGGCTTTGTTCGCTGGTTGAGCGCAAGGGGATCAGCGTCAGGTCCAAGGGCACAGAGGTATGCCCGCCCACCAGCAACCGGCGCAGTTCATCGGGTTTCACCTCGTAGGCCTTCAGGCCCGCGCGCTCCAGGTTGGCGAACAGCTCTTTCTGGCGTAGGCACGTGTCGTTTTTCTGGTAGTGGGCCAGGTCCAGCTCGCCGGCATAGGCGAAAAACTGGTGGCCGAAACCGCCGCCCGGGCCGCGGCCGACGCAACCGATCACATGGGCGCCATGGGGCAGCATCACTTCACACAGGATGTAGCTGGTGTCGGTGGCGAAGTAAAAGCGCCGGGACTGCTCCAGGCTGTACTTGCCGAACGACATATCGGACATACGCGCCAAGATGGGAAATTGCAGCGCGTTAATCGATGCACTCTTGCCCAGGTTGTTGGCACCATACACCGACAAGGGCTGCTCTAGCGGAAAAATCCCCAAGCTATAGCCGGCGGTGTTCAGCAGGGCGAAACGGCGGATGCCGTAGCGGTCCTGGCTCATGCGTCGATCTCCTGTTTCTCGGCGGCAATGGCGCGGGCCAGGGCCTCTTCTTGCGTTTCATCTTCGCTAAACGGCGACAGGTCGAGCGGGTCTTCGGTACCGTCTTCCTCGCTGTCGGGTTCTACCAGGTTGGGAGTGGGCAACGGCAGGTGGCTGTGCACACTGGCGGCCAGGTCGCGGTCTTGCTGCACGGCCAGGCACACGTCAAGGAACCGGTGCATTGGTGGCAAGAAGCGATACACGCCGTTTTGCTCGCTGGCAAAGCCCAGTTGGGTGAGGCGGCGCATCACCTTTTCTTCGAGTTCTTCCTGGGTTTGCACCTCTGCTTGCACGAACAGGTCGCGGTATTTCTCCAGCAGTGCCGGCAGCTCTTCGCGCCCTAGGCTGCCGCCGTCGAGCACCGCCAGCGGGTCACGGCCTTGGTCGGCGAGGTGCTCCACCAGGATGAACGTAAATAACGACAGCCGCTGCGCCGTTTTGTTGACCTGTGCCGCGGCCTGCTCCGGGACAAAGTAATAGAAACCGCGGGTATCGCACACCAGCTCGAAGCCCAGGGCCTTGAACAGCCCGCGGTACTGGTCTTGGCAATTGGACAGTTGAGTATACAGCTCAGTGTCGCGGCGGCTGATGTGGAACCCTTTGAACAGTTCGCGGAAGATCGGCGCCAGTTGGCTCAGTTCGGACAAATCAAGATGCATGGGGATGGCTCGCGTTGGGGCCTGCCGCCGCGCGGGCGGTGGCCAACAGGGCGAAGGAGCGCAGGCTGACCTGATGCTCGCGGGTAAGGTACTCGCGCCGTTCGAGGCGCTCACGCACAAAGCGTTTTTCTCGCGAAAGCCGCGAAAACCAATACAGCAGCTCATCGGTGGCGCCGTGCGGCTCCTGATCCAGCAACCAGGCCATCAGGTCTGGCAGCGGCAGGGCCTCTTCGCAGCGTTCGAGCATTTCCTTGACCGTGCGCGGCGCCTGGGTGGGTTCGCCACGTTGGGCGCCCTTGTGCGCTTTGGGGAAGCGCGCCGGTTTCGATTCGAAGCGAGCCAGGGCATATACATACGCCTCGACCTGGCTCGCGCTACCGAGAAAATTGCTCTGTGGGCGGGTGAACAGCGGCATGGCTGCCTGAGGCACCGCATCGACCCCCTTGCGGCGGATGGCCGCCAAGGCCAACGCGGCGCCACGGGTCACGGCGTTGTGGCGGCGGGCCTCCTCGCGTAGCGGTAGCAGCAATTCACGCGCCCGGCGCAGGGTCAATTGGGCATTGGTTTGCATTTCGAGGATGCGCGCATGGGTACGCACCAGCATGTCATCGTCTACCAAGTGGCCTAGCCGCTGCTGCTCACCCATCAGCCGCAGCAGCACCGTTTCGACCTGGCGCACGCCCTGCTCGAAGGCGCCATCGGCATGCACCAATTGGATCATCGGCTCGACGTATTCATCCCAGGTGGCCAGCACTTCGGCGTAACGTTGGCGCAACGGGATTTGCCGGTCGTGGGTCTTGGCCCGCTCGGCCACCGCGACCAGGGCTTGTTCGTCGTTGGCCAGCTTCTTGAGCACATCGCGCACGCGCATGTCGAGCAAGCGGAGCTGGCGGGCCAGGTCGTTGCCGTCGCGGATATCGAACGCGTCCTGGATATGCCCGGCCAGGCGTTCAAGGTGGCGCAGGTAGGCTTCGATCTCCAGGCACAGGCCTAAGCGGTGCTCGCGGCGCAGGTACGCCAGAAAGTCGTGGATCTGCGCGTTGAGCTCGAACCGGTTGGGGCTTTTGGCCACGGGCACGAGTATATCCAGGCGGATCCACACATCGAGCAATGCCGTGATGTCTTGTGCGGTACTGCCTACTTGTTGCCTTGCCAGTTGCTGGCGCAGTTCGGCCAGGCCCAGCGTGCCCTGGTCGAAATGTTCGCACAGCGGCTCGAGCAAGGCCCAGTGTTCGGCGAGGGCGCGCAGGACGCGCTTGGGTTCGATCATGAGGGCGGGCTCATTGCCGGAAAAAGGCCGAATTGTACTGCATCGGTGGCCACTGCGCGGCGCTGCTGATCGGCCTGTGCCCAGCGCCGGCTTTCGCGGTTAGAATAGCGCTTCGTTTTCAACCGATGGCCGCTTCAGTGCTGACCGAAACCCGCCGCCGCGCCTACTTGAACGCCATGCAAATCGTGCAATGGCTGCCGCGTGCCGAACTGCCATTCGCCGCGCCGTCGCGCCCGCAGTTGCTCGAGCCTTGGTTGCCGGCGCCGGGCGAGGCTGAAGCCCCGGGCCCAGGCGGTGATAAGCCTGCGCCGCCACCGGGGCGGCCACGCCCAAAGGTCGCGGTGCCACGCCCGCAGGCCGCGCCCGCCGCCATTGCCGAAGCGGTTGCAACCGAACCGGCGCCGCCCGTGGCCAAGCCTGCGCCGCCGCCGCGCTTTGCCCTGCAATTGCTGCGTGCCGGGCGTTGCCTGCTATTGGTCGAGCTGCCCACGGGGGAAGCCTTCCAAAGCCGCGACCCAGCATACCTGTTGCTCAAAGACCTGCTACGTGCCGCCGGGCTACCCGATGCCCCTCGGCTTATCGGCGAGCCGGTGCGCTGGCCGCTGCTGGCCCGCGGCAACCTCGACCAAGGGCCGCAGGCCGCGCAAGACTTCGTGCAAGGTTTTGTTGCTGCCCAGTATGAGGCCGAACCCTGTGCCTGCTTGTGGCTTGTGGGCCTGCCTGCCCTGCGTTACGCCGCGGGTGCCGACGATAGCGCTTTTTACAATGATTGGCCGCTGGAGGGGCTGGGCTGCGCCTGGGCGCTACCGGGCCTTGAACTTTTAATGGACGAGCCGCAACGTAAAGCGGCCGTTTGGCACTCGATGCGCCGTATGATGCCGCGCTGGGAACTGCTTGATGAGTGAACACCTGGCGTTTCGCCGCATGACCGAGGCAGACTTGGACGCGGTGCTGAAAATCGAATACGCGGCTTACAGCCACCCTTGGACCCGCGGGATATTCGTCGATGGCCTTAAGTCTTATGAAATATGGCTGATATTCGACGGCCAGCAGCAGGTCGGCCATGGCGTGATCAACGTCATCATCGACGAAGCGCACTTGCTCAACATTACGGTAAAGCCTGAAAGCCAAGGCCGAGGCTTGGGCCTTAAGTTGCTCGAACAGTTGATGGCGCGGGCGCTGGAGCGCGGCGCCAAGGAATGTTTCCTGGAAGTGCGCGCCAGCAACCAAGTGGCTTACCGGCTGTATGAGCGTTACGGCTTTAATGAAATCGGCCGGCGGCGGGATTATTACCCGGCCGCCGGCGGCCGCGAAGATGCCATCGTAATGGCCTGCACCTTGCTATGAACGCTACTCGGGTTTGCCGTCCAACGGCTTGATATGCGCAAGTTCTTCCTCGTCGAAGCCGTGGCCGGCGCCGATGTGGTCCGAGTCCGCCTCGCTCAGGTCGCGGTCGGCAGGCTTGCCTTTGCCGCGCTCTTGCGATGAGCGGGCGCCATCTTCACGTATCAGCACCTCCGGTGCCAAATCATCTTCGGTGTTATGGTGGTCATCGGTCGAAGCACCGGTCATGCCGGCTTCGCGGGTGCGTTGCGCACTGAGTTCCTGGGCGCGCTCGTCGGCTGGCAGCTCATCGCCGATCTTGCCACTGGGCTCGTCGGTGTCATCGAAGTCCAACGGGTGTACCGAGCCCATACGGTCGTTGTCATCGTCGATCGGCAAAGGCTCTTCGGCATTCAGTGGGCGTTGTGGTCGGGTCATCGCGCAGTCTCCTGTCTTCATCTGCCTATAAGGGGTGGACAGGCACCCCGGTGGGAGATTCAATCATTAGCAGGGGCTGGCCACCGCGTGACCTTGCGCGTTGGCAGGCAGTCATAACAGCGCACCCTATCAGAGGCCCCACCATGCACGACTTGCAGGAACTGCTAGACAACAATGCCCGCTGGGCCGCTTCGATCACCCAGCAAGACCCGGAGTTCTTTGCCAAGCTGGCCCGCCAGCAAAGCCCCGAGTACCTTTGGATCGGTTGTTCAGACGCGCGCGTGCCGGCCAACGAAATCGTTGGCATGCTGCCCGGCGACCTCTTTGTGCACCGTAACGTGGCTAACGTGGTGTTGCACACCGACCTCAACTGCCTGTCAGTGATCCAGTACGCGGTGGACGTCCTCAAGGTCAAGCATATCCTGGTTACCGGCCATTACGGCTGCGGCGGCGTGCGGGCGGCCATGCAAGACCGCCAGCTCGGCCTGATCGATGGCTGGCTGCGCACCCTTCGGGACCTGTACTACGTTCACCGGCACACGTTGGCGCGGTTGCCCAGCGAAGAGGAACAAGTCGACCGCCTGTGCGAATTGAACGTGATCCAGCAGGTGTCGAACGTGGCCCATACCAGCATCGTGCAGAACGCCTGGCACCGTGGCCAGGCGTTGTCTATCCATGGGTGCATCTACGGTATCAAGGATGGCCGCTGGAAGAGCCTCGACACCAACATCAGCAGTATCGAGCAGTTACCTGCGCAATACCGGCTGCGACCATTGGAATAGCTTAACGGTCGGCCGGCGCATCCAGCGGCATCGGCTGCTTGAGCTGGCGCTGGGCCGCCTTGGCCGGCGCCGTGGTGCACTTGGCTTGGGCTTGCTCAGGGGGTAAGTTGCGGATGCTTTCATAGAACAGCTCGCAGGTTTGGCTGCTCTGTGCTACCTGCCACTTGTTGCCGCAGGCGCTGAGCGTTGCTTGTGGGTCCGCCCCAGGTGTGCGGCCGATTGCTGCTTGCCAGCAAGCGGCGGTGAGGTCTTGGCCCATCACGGTCAAGCCGATGCGGTCGGCTTTTTGCTCGTCGCCGTTGTAGGTCGCGGGGTCTGCCGCATACCAGATGTAGCTGGGGTGGTTGGCGCCGAGCACCGGGGTTTTTTGCCCTTGCGTTGGGGCGATGGTAACCAGCCCCAGTACCGCTACCGTTTGCCCGTACTGCTGCTTGACCCAATTGCGCACTGGCGCGCCAAAGGCCACCACGGGCAGGCTTGTGCCTTGTTGGCCCTGGGTGATCTGCTGGACCATTTGGGTTTGGTAGGCGGTGAAGTAGTCGTAGGTCTTGGCCAAGCTGTCGCCGGCACTGGCCGGGGCGGCGATGGGGGCGATGTCGACGATGGTCTGGTATTGCGCGGTGAGGGTCTTATCCACCCCGTTCTGTACCAGCAGGGTGTCCCAACGGTCGGTGGTTTTCGATTCGAGATAATCCTGCGCCTGGGTGAGGGAATAATCCGGTGGGAAGTGCAGCAGCTCCAAGCTTTTGCGGTTCTCCAGGGCCATGCCCAGCGGCAGAAAGAAATACCAGTCGTATGCCCAGCCGCCAGCTTGGTTAAGCTTGGCGGCCCCCTGGTAGGCCAGGTCACCGGCCTTCAGCAACTGCGCCAGGGGCTGGCTATAGCCGGCCGGCACCCCGCTGATAGTGACCTGCAGTTCATCGCCGTTGGCGCTTACCGTTACCTTGGCGGCCGCGTAACCGTCACGCTGCACGCTTTGGGTCAGGTAGTGCTCTACCGTTTGCTCCAGCGTCCAATTGCGGTAACAGATCACACTGCAATTGTTGGGGAAGGCGAACAGGCGCGTGACACGTTCGCGGTTGCCCAAGTCCAGTTGCGCATCGGCTTGGGCACCGGCGGCCAAAGCCAGGGTGAGCGCAGCAACCACAGGAGACTTCTTCAACATGGGCAACTCCTTGTCAGCGGTGAAGTGCCATCATGGCGTAATCGCTACGCTGTTGCTACTGGCCGCTGCCGCGTTCGGCCAGGTGCCCGGCGAGGCGCGCGATGCCGCGCAGTGGCGTACCTGGCAGAGCGGCCATGACACGCGTGCGTTCGAGCAGTACCTGCGGGCGCAAGGTGCAGGCGACGTGGCACCGCTGTATCAGCTGTTGCGCAGTGCCAGTGACTGGCAGCGCTGCGGTGCCGAGCCTTTCGCCGTACCCCCCGAGGCGCTTTGGCCGGCGGTTAAACGCACGCTGATGCTACTCAAGGCGCTGCAGGCCGCCGAGGTGGTCGGCCACTTCGAGGTGGTTTCGGCGTACCGCGATGCGCGCCTTAACCACTGCGCCGGCGGTTCGGCGCACAGCGCCCACACCCGAGCGTACGCGGTAGACCTGTGGCTGGAGCAACCCGCGCCGGGGCTATGCGATTTCTGGAAGGCCCGCGGCCAGCCATGGCAGATGGGCCTGTCGCGTTACCCCTCTGGGCGTATCCATATCGACACCGCCGGCTACCGCACTTGGGGCGAGGACTACAGCCGGGCCAGTGCCTGGTGCCGTTAATAGCGCTTGTAATCAAAACCCGGGTACCGGCGTCAAGACGGGGCGCCCGGAGAAGTAGGCCAGCAGGTTCTTGGCGACCATCTCCACGGTCGCCTGCACGGCTTCTGGCGACAAACCCGCCACATGGGGGGTCAGCACCACGTTGTCGAGCACCTTGAGCGCGTCGGGTACGTTGGGCTCATCATCGAATACATCCAAGGCGGCGCCGGCGATACGCCGTTGTTGCAGCGCGGCGATCAAGGCCGCGGAATCGACCACGCTGCCCCGGGCGATATTGACGATGAAACCCTGTTTGCCCAGTGCGCTGATAACGCCTTCGCCGACCAATTGCTGGGTATCGGCGCCGCCGGGCGTGGCGATGACCAGGTAGTCGCTGTCAGCGGCCAGTTCCTCGGCGGTGGCGTGGTAGCGATATTCCACATCCGGCCGCGGCCGGCGGTTGTGGTAGCTCACCGCCATGCCGAAGCCCAGCCCGGCGCGTTTGGCGATGGCCATGCCCACGGCGCCCAGGCCGAGCACACCCAGGCGCTTGCCGGCAAGCGAGGGGCGCATCACCTTGCTCCATTCGCCGCGCCGTACCGACGCATCGGCACGCGGAATGTCGCGGACCACGGCCAACAGCAGGGCCATCGCATGGTCGGCTACGGCCGAGGCATTGACACCGGCGCCATTGGTGACCACGATGCCGCGTTTGCGGGCGGCTTGCAGGTCGACGTGCTCGTAGCCGGCGCCGATCACCGTGATGATCTCAAGCCGCGGTAGCGCGTCGATTTCGTCGGCGCGCAGGCCCAGGGGGCCCCTCGTGAGCACCGCGCTGATATCCTTGCCATAAGTTTGGATGGCTTCTGCTCGGGCAGCCGGCGTTGTCGCCAGGATCAACTCGAAGCCGGCGTTCTCGAGAACCGGCAGGTAATCGCCGATGGTCTCCACCAGCACCAGTACCGTTGCGCTCATGGGGCCGCCTCCTAAATAAACACACAATGTGGCTGCCCTAAATACCGCCTCGGCACGCGGTGTGCAAGCTAAACACTGTTGAATTCATTTGCCGCGCCGAAGGTCACAGCCTTTTGTTGCGCCGTTTTTTTTCCAAGGATCGCTCATGACATGGTTGACCGACGCAGGTGCTTGGACCGCCCTGTTGCAAATTCTCGCTATCGACATCCTGCTGGGCGGTGACAACGCCGTGGTGATTGCCATGGCGTGCCGGCGGTTGCCCGTGGCCAAGCGCCAAAAGGCGATCTGGGGTGGCATGGTCGGTGCCATCGCGCTACGCGTGTTGTTGTTGTTCTTCGCCATGCAATTGCTGGCGCTGCCGTGGCTGAAGCTGGGCGGGGCGCTGTTGCTGCTGTGGGTGGGGACCAAGCTGATCGGCGACCAGGATAGCGCTGAAAGCGAAATCGATGGAGGGGTGAAGCTGATCACCGCGATTCGCACGATCATCGTGGCCGATGCGGTGATGTCGCTGGATAACGTGGTAGCCGTCGCCGCCGCCGGGCAGGGCAACCTGTACTTGGTGTCGGCCGGCGTGCTGATCAGTATTCCAGTCATCGTACTTGGCAGCCGTGTGGTGCTGGCGCTGATGGATCGCTTTCCCGCGGTGGTGGTGTTTGGCGGTGCGTTGATCGGCTGGATCGCCGGCGGCATGGCCATCGCCGACCCTGCGCTGCAACGCTGGCTGCCGCCGGCGCAACCTTGGCAGCATTACCTGGCCAGCGCAGCGGGGGCAGCGCTGGTGGTGCTGCTGGGCCTGGCGATGGCGCGTTACCGCGCCCGCCAACTCAGAAGCGCAGCGCGTTAGTCAGGTCGCCCATCGGCGGTTGCCCACGGGCGATCATCGCTTGGTCGCGTGCCTTCAGGCCGTCGAGCGTTTCCAGGCCAAACACCCGGGTGATCAAGCGCAGGATCGACGCGGTGTCGTACACGGTATGGTCCACCGTGCCATGGCGCGCGAAGGGTGATACCACCAACGCCGGAATACGCGAGCCAGGGCCCCAGCGGTCGCCCTTCGGCGGCGCCACGTGGTCCCACCAGCCGCCGTTTTCATCTACCGTGACCACCACCACCATGTTCTTCCACTGTGGGCTTTGCTGCAGGGTCTTGACGATGCGTGCAATGTGCCGGTCACCCGAGGCTACATCCGCATAGCCGGCGTGCATGTTGAGGTTGCCTTGGGGCTTGTAGAAGGTCACTGGCGGCAGCGTCCCGGCCACAGCGTCGGCAAGGAATGTATTGGTGGCCGGGTCATCGCCCAGCCCGCCATCACGCAAGCGCCGGCGGCGCTCGGTGGGGTTTTGCGGGCCTTGTCGTTCGAAGTAGTTGAACGGCTGGTGGTGGTATTGGAAGTTCGGGATTTTCGGGATGCCGGTGGAGTCCTTGAACTGCTCGATGGTTGCCTGCCAAGCGCCGGCGTACCACGCCCAATCGATATTCTTTTTCGTTAACTTGTCGCCGATGTGCTCGTGGTTTTGCGGCACTAGTACGTTAGGCAAGTTGGGCTGGGAATAGCCCGGGTTGGCGGGGTCGCGTAGCCAGGTCGGCCAATAGGGCGGGGCCATGGTGTTAACGGCGAAACCATCTGGGGTGAGGGCGCTGGGGCCAAATTGTGGCGGCCCCTGCATGGCGCTGGCCGGGCTTTTATCCAAGGGCCGCAGGCGCGGGTCGGCCGGGTCGTCGCTCATCAACGTGGCGATCAGGTCCTTGGCCACCGAATGCGGGGCATTCGGGTAACGTGGCGCCGTTGCGCTGATCAAGTACTGGTGGTTGAGGAACGAGCCGCCGAAGGCGCCCTGGAAAAAGTTATCGCACAGCACGAAGTCCTGGGCGATGGCCCACAGGTGCATCGCGTACTGGCTATGGCCGTAGTAGCCCATGGGCAGGCCGCCGGCATCGGCCCAGGCGACGAACATGTCGTTCTTGCCACCATTGATCTGCATTTGGTTCTGGTAGAACACGTGCCAAAGGTCACGGGTCACTACCCCAAAGGGAAGGTCTTCGCCATTCGGCCCTTTGAGCGCGAACGGGGCGTTGGGCAGGTTTTGCTGGTATTGCGTGCCGGTGGGGTAGGTCACGCCTTCCACCGTTTGCGGGCCCAATTGGCAGGTGCCGCCCCATACCGGGGGCAAGCCTGCAAGCGGGCTGCCGTCACGGTCGCGTTGCTGGTAGTCGTTGCTCGCCAGGCCGGCCAGCGGGCTCTCGGTGCCAGGGAAGTTGGCGAATACGTTGTTGAAGCTGCGGTTCTCGGCGTAAATCACCACCACGGTCTTGACGTTGTCTTGCAGGGCTTCGTCCAGTTGTGCCGGGCTGAGTGTGCGCTGCGGTGCTTGGCTTTCGGGCGGCGTCGGTGCGTCGCTGGCGCCGCAGGCGGCCAACGTAGCGCCGGCACCCATCACCGCCATACCGCCGAGAAACCGGCGGCGGCTGTTACAGGGCGGTTGCGGCAGAGGGTTGGGTTGCGTTTCATCGTCTGGCGAGCGGCTCATGGAGGCTCCGGGCGCGGTGGTTGAGGGTTGCGCGCGACGCTAGCACCGCCATATGACGAAATCATGATCACACTGTTTCGGAATTTCGCAAAAGAAGGGGCGTGTAGATGTTGCCGATGGGCAAGGCGCCAGGGCATGCCATTGCAGGGCGATGGCGAGCAGGGGCCGCATAGCTGGAACTGGCAGCAAAAGGGTACCGCCAGCCTTGTGCAGCCAACTTCTGAGGCATCCCACTAGCCCGGTGGGCGCTTGTCGACCGTCAATGGCGCATCGCTGTCCAACAAGGCTTTGGCTTGCGCTTCGTTGTTCACCGCAGGCGGTGAGCCGCGTAACGGTTTGCCCGCGGTTTCGCGCACCGTCAACATGGTCAGGATGCCCACCAGCGCGGCGCCCATCAGGTAGTAGGCAGGAATCATCGGGTTGCCCGTTCTCTCTACCAGCCAGGCGGTTACCAGGGGGGTGGTGCCGCCAAACAGCGACACCGACACATTGAACGCGATCGACAACGCGCTGTAGCGCACCGGTGTGTAGAACAGTGCCGGTAGCGTAGAGGGCATCGAACTGGTGAAGCACACCAAGGCAATGCCCAGCAGCATCAGGCCCAGGAAGATCAAACCGTCGTGGCCGCTGCCCACCAGCTTCAGGCAAGGAATGGCCAGTATCAGCAAGGCCACGCAGGCGCCGATGATCATGGGTTTGCGGCCCAGCCGATCGCTGAAATACCCGCCCAGTACGTTCAAGGGCATCATCACCAGCATCACGATCAATATCAGCAACAGCCCTTTGGTTTCGGCATAGCCCAAGGTCACCGATAAGTAGCTGGGCATGTAGGTGAGCAGCATGTAGTCCGTCACGTTGAACACCAGCACCAGCCCCACGCATTTGAGCAGCGCACGGCGGTGCAGGGTGAACAGTTCGCGCAGGGTATGGCCGGGGGAATCGCCCTTTTGCGCCGCTTGCGCTTGGTTGTGTGCTTGGAAGGCTGGCGTTTCCTCGAGTTTCAGGCGCATATAAAGGCCAAACAGGCCCAGCGGCCCGGCGATGAAAAACGGCACGCGCCACCCCCAATCGAGCAGTTGCTGCGCACTGAGCAGGGCCGTCAACAGCGTCACCGTGCCGGCACCGGCGATGTAGCCGCCCAAGGTGCCGAACTCCAGCCAGCTGCCCATCTGCCCGCGGTTGCGGTCGGTGGCATACTCGGCGATGAAGGTAGCGGCACCGCCGTACTCACCACCCGTGGAGAACCCTTGCACCACACGCGCCAGCAACAGCAGCGCGGGTGCCCAGATACCGATGCTGGCGTAACTGGGAATCAAGCCGATGCTGAATGTACCAAGGGCCATCAGGATCATGGTCAGGGCCAGGATCTTCTGCCGGCCGAAGGTGTCACCCAATGGCCCGAACACCAGCCCGCCCAGCGGCCGGACCAGAAACGCCACGGTAAAGGTCGCGAAGGTCGCGATCAGTTGCGCCGCCGCGTTGCCTTCGGGGAAGAATACTTTGCCTAGAGTGACCGCAATGTAGCCATATACACCGAAGTCGAACCACTCCATGGCATTGCCCAGGGCCGCCGCGCCCACGGCGCGCTTGAGCAGCGCATTGTCGATGATGGTGAGGTCGCTGGGCTGCACCTCGTGGCGGCGTTTGAACCAGCCGAAGTGGGGGTGATGGGGCTTGGCCATGGTGCGCTCTCCTTGCAATCAGCCCTTAGGCCCCGGTGGCGCATTGCACCTGCGATGGGCGGGTCGCAGGGGGCTCGGTGGGGTAAAAAACCTGCGCCAAAGGGTCTACAAACTGGAGCGCAGCTTGATCGGTTCGCGCGCTGCGCCCGTGTGGGTGTCATCTTGCCCGACCATCTCATCGTGCGCCGCGCGCTGCACGAGGAAGAACGGCACCTCAGGTACATCGAACAGCACTTTACGGGCCTCTTCTACCGAAGCCACATGCAAGGGTTGCCGCTGCGCGTTGAGCACAGGCTCCAATTGGCTGCCCAACTGAGCGTGCAGCACGTAAGAGCCGCCCTCGACCGATGTCAGTTCCAGGGCGGCCACTTCGCCTGCCTTGATACGCGCTGCCAGTGCTTTCAGGTCCATTGCCTATCTCCGCTGCGGGCACCCGCTGGGCCGCGCTCTACTCAGTGTGAAACCGCGGGCCGGGGCAAGTTCATCCCACTGCGTATCAGCCCTGGGCGCAATTGAGCTTTGCCATTCAAGCCGCCACGAAGGTTGCAGAACACCGTATGGCATTGCCGGTGATCCTGCATTCTGCACGGAAGGCCGCGCGGCAAATTTTTTTAACCCCTTGTTTTAAAAGCCAATCAATAAAAGCCTGCGCTTGGCACGGGCGCTGCACTTCAGCCAGGGAGTAAGGATTCAACGCTCATAATTAAAAAGGACTCACAATAATGACTACACCAACTGAATATTCAACTGCCACGGCACATAGCCAGAACCGCTCGGGCGTGTCCTGGGCGGCTGTCTTCGCCGGCGCCGCGGGCGCAGCCGCGTTATCCCTTATCCTGGTGCTGCTGGGGGCTGGGCTCGGTTTTGCGGCGTCCTCGCCGTGGGCCGGCGAAGGTGCCAGTGCCAAGGCGCTAGGTGTCTCCACCATCGTTTGGCTACTCGTGACACAAATACTTGCCTCCGGGCTGGGCGGCTATTTGGCGGGGCGCTTGCGGGTCAAGTGGGCCAGCTTGCATGGCGATGAGGTGTATTTCCGCGACACCGCCCACGGGTTTCTTTCCTGGGCAGTGGCCACGCTCGTGGCGGCCGTACTGATAGTCAGTTCAGCTGGCCATTTGGCCAGCGCGGGCGCCAGCGCAGGGGCTAGTGCGGTTTCGGGCGCCGCCACCATGGCCGCTGGGGCGGCCGGCGGTGCTGCCGCCAGTGGCCAAGGCAGCGATAGCAATGGCTACTTTGTAGACACGTTGCTTCGCGGGAACAACCCCGGCGCCAGTAGCGAGCAATCGACCGGTGCAACGGTTGGGCGTATTTTCGCCAAGGCCCTGGCGGGTAACGACGGCCAACTCACCGGTGATGATCGCGCCTACCTGGCGCAGTTGGTCGCGCAACGCGCGCAGTTAAGCCAAGCCCAAGCCGAACAGCGGGTAGACCAGGTATACGGGCAAGCCCGCCAAGCTGCCAATGATGCCAAAACCGCCGCCAAGCAAGCGGCCGATACCGCTGCCAAGGTGGCCGCATGGACCTCGATCTGGACCTTCATCGCGCTGCTGTGCGGGGCGTTCATCGCCAGCGCCGCGGCATTGTTCGGCGGCCGCCTGCGTGACCGCGCGCAATGGTTGGAGGGCACAAGCGAACGTGACGCGCACCTGCACGCACATGCCACCACGGCGCAAGTTCGATAATTCGGTAGGTCAATGACTGTACGGCAATGGCCGGCAAGGAGATAGTTTATGCGTTCGCTACTGTTGTGGTTCCTGGGTATCCCTATTCCGGTTATCATTCTGATTGCCATCTTCATGCACTGACAGAAGTAGGCTTGGCTTCGCCCTAATTAATGGGCCGGCTTCTGAACTAACAATGGCGCCCGGCTAGGCTATAGCGGGCGCCATTTTTGTTTCAGCCGCGTTGTTGTGGGCGTCAGCACTTCCCACTCATTGACATGTGAACCTCTGAAATACCCCACACGTACATCAGCGACCGCAACGTGCTGATTGCCAGCGGTCTGTACAGCAGGCCCAGGTCGCCCAGCAGGTGGATCAGAATTTGGGCAGGGTCCGGCACGTCGGTACGGACCGCCGCCCCTGCTTCACAGACCGTGTGGCCACCCACCGGGGCAGATGCTGAATCAACGGTGCGGTGGTTTGTTCTATGGCAGTCGCTGAAGGGAATCATCAATGCCCGTTACGGGGCGTATTAGCTACAAGTGGCCTAAAGCGCAGGCAAAAGAAAGCCCGCCGAGGAGGCGGGCCAAAACAATCACACATTGGAGGCACCCAGCATCGAGCACCCGGCGTGAACAGAGCGTGAAATTAAGGGCAAGCTTTCGTAAAGCGCGCCATTTCCATTTCGTACTTCAAACTTTGCGCCAAATGGCTCACATCACGCTGATCACTCAAGGGCTCAAGCGCCACCCCTGGTGTACAGAACCACTCATCGGCCGACTGCGTCGCGATCAGCACGGTTGCGCTCCAGCCTTGGCACAACACGCAGTCTATGCGGTGGTTAGGCAGCGCTAGCTCAAGCTGCTGAATCAGCGCCATGCGCTTCCAACTGTGCATATTCGTTCCCTAAGGCCGTTCAGAAGAAGGTTCATAGACAGGCACATAGGGCAAAAAGTGCAACGACGGCGCCCAATGCCAAATGTGAACGCCCGGCAGCCTTCCCGCGCAGCCCCTGCTGCGCGGCGCCCCGGAGGCAATGGCCCAATCAATCGTTCGGTCCTTGCCAATAAGGCGTACGATCAGGTTCGTCCACCAGAACCCGATTACCATGTCAACGGATAGTGACGGAAGCCAACAGATCAAGGTTTTCCTGGCTCGCCGCGTTGGCCATGGCGCTGACAGTGCACGGATCGCCGCCATGATCAGTGCGACGCTGCAAGACATGGACACCGTTCTCTCGCCTGTCATAGGAAGTACAGGCGTCGCAGCGTTAATGCGTCGTAGCCTTCAGTTGAGCTACTCGATATACCCTGGTATGGCCGAGTTGCCCGAAAGCGCTCAAGACCCTATGTACGCCGCGTGCCTCAGATTCCTGCTCGATCAGCGAGCCCCGGACGAGGCACTGCTCCTCGGCGAGCAGTTGCTCCAGACGCTCTATCAACTATTGAGCACGTTGATCGGGGCATCACTCACTGCTCGCCTTCTCGGTGCCGTATTCGCAGCCCCGCTCAGCGCGCCCCCGGCGCAGGATAGTTCGCCATGAGTAGCAAAGTGACAATCAACCGCTTGGCCACTGGCGTCCCGGGGCTCGATGAAGTACTGGGTGGCGGGTTGCCAGAGTTTTCGTTCAACCTGATCGCCGGGCCGCCCGGCTGCGGTAAAACCACCCTGGCACATCAAATGATGTTCGCCCTGGCCACCCCCGAGCACCCAGCCCTGTTCTTCAGTGTGCTGGGCGAGCCGCCGCTGAAAATGCTGCGGTACCAGCAACAGTTCGACTTCTTCAACAGCGACGCCATCAACCATTCGGTGCGCTACATCAACCTCGCCGACGATACACTCTCGGGCAATCTCGACGAGGTGCTGCGCCGTATCGTCACTGAGGTTGAAACCTATGGCCCGGCGTTCGTATTCGTCGACTCTTTCCGCTCCGTGGTGCTCGCCACCCAGACCCAAGACAATCCCAATAACAACCTGCCGCAATTCGTTCAGCAACTGGGCATGTTGATGACCACTTGGCAAGCCACCACCTTTCTGATTGGCGAATACTTCACTGAAGTCGATACCAATCCGGTGTTTACCGTGGCCGACGGTTTGATCTGGCTGCGTCAGAGCGTGCAGCGCAACTCCGTAGTGCGCAAAATGGAGATCATGAAGATGCGCGGGCAACCCACGTTGCCGGGGCTCCATACCTTCCGTATCAACACCGCCGGCATCACTGTATTCGCACCCGCCGGCATGCAGCAACGTTCAGCGCCACGCCCCCGCCCGCCCGGCAAACGCCTGCAAATGGGCTGTGCGCGCCTTGATGAGATGCTCGGTGGGGGCTTGCCACAAGGCTATTCGCTGTTGGTGGCCGGGCCCTCCGGTTCCGGCAAGAGCATTCTCGCCGCCAGCTTTCTCGCGCAAGGCGCCAGCGAGGGCGAAACCGGCGTGATGGCGGTGTTCGAGCAACGCCCCAGCCATTCACAGAACTCCGCCCTGGCGCGCTTGGTCGAGGAGGGCAAAGTTGGCCTGGTAGACAGCCGGGCGGCAGATTTGTCGATCGACGAGACCGTTCAAATGATCTTGGAGGAAATCCACCGTCTGAAGGCTACCCGCGTCGTGATCGACTCACTGTCAGGGTTCGAGTTGGCGCTGGCGCCGACCTTCCGCGAGGATTTCCGCGAGTCATTGTCGAGGTTGGTTGCGGCCTTGGCCCAAGTGGGTGTGAGTGTGTTGATGACCTGCGAGTTGGAAGATCGCTACACGGACCTACGCTTCAGCCCTTACGGCACCGCTTTTTTAACCGACGCGATCATCGTGCAACGCTACATCGAAGTGCAAAGCCGGCTGTTACGCATGATGGCGGTCGTGAAAGTGCGCGCCAGCGCCCATAGCGATGAGCTGCGTGAGTACCACATCGATGATCAGGGCATTCAGATAGGCGAAAGGCTCAAAGGTCTAGAAGGTCTGCTGGGGGGCAGCCCGACGCAACAATGTATTCCCCATGCGGCGCCGGGAGAGGACCATGTGTGAGCTGCCATGACCGATAGTACGGGCCCGAATGAGCAAGCTTTGGCCAGCGCCGCCAGCGAGCTTCAACGGATCGGCAAGCAAACCTTGGAAGCCCGTGCAGTGCTGGCGACCCTGGAACGCACGCTGGTCGAGGCCCAGGGGCGCATCAGTGACCGGCAGAAGATGGCGCAGTTGCTGGAGGCCAATGAGCAACTGGTTATTGCGGTTATCTCAGCGCAATCGGAAGCGGCTGCCTCGTTAGCGCTGCACACCCGCGAGGATGGGCCGCAATTATTGCGTGAGGCCAATGAACAGCTGGTGATCGCCGCACTGAGCGCCCAGAGCCTTCAGGTGCTGGCCGAGCGCGCCCTGGGCCAAGAGCGCAAGATCCTCGCCCTGGTGGCCCACGAACTGCGTACTCCACTCACACCGATCAGCATGATCGCCGGGCGCATCGCCAGAGCCCCCAGTGGCGAGTTGCCGAAGCTGCAAGCGCTGCTCGAAGGCCAGGTTCAGTACATGGCACGCTTGGTGGACGACCTGCTGGATGTATCCAGGGCATCGACCGGTAAGCTGCGCCTGAAACTTCAGCCGCTGGATATTGTGGCGCTGATCCGCTCGGTGGTTGACAACTGCCTGCCGGTGCTCAACGCGCGGCAACTGCAGTTTCTGTGCGACCTCCCCGGCGAAGGTTTGTTTGTCAGCGGTGACCCGGTGCGGTTAACCCAGGTCATTGCCAACATCCTCACCAACGCGGCCAAATATACGCCTCCGGGCGGCATCGTAACGCTGTCAGCGCGGGCCGAAGAGCACACACTGATAGTCAGCATTGCCGACAACGGCATCGGTATATCATCCGATGTGCTGCAGCACATTTTCGAGCCCTTTGTGCAAGACGAGCAAGCCGCGGGGTTCAACGGCACAGGGCTGGGTATAGGCCTGGCGGTGGTACGCGAATTGGTCGAGGCACATGGCGGTACGGTGGTCGCGCTCAGTGACGGCCAAAACCGAGGCAGCACGTTCATCATTACGCTGCCGTTGGTCGCGCACTGATTGTTCAAATTACACAGTGTGCAAAGGCAGCCTATCGGCTGCTTTCGAAAACATCCGGGCCTGGTGGAAAAGGGCGAGGGGGATCAATAGATGCCGGAACCAAGAGAGCCCGCACAGTCGATGTAGGTGCGCACGGAGGCCCTTTTCAAGCATGTTACCGATAAGGCATTGGCCGATGACGACGGTATTCGTTCGGGCTATCGAGGGGACTAATTTTAGGGTTGCGTCGCCCGTCTTCCATGGGTAGGCCTATGTCCGTGGCGTAGGCACGCTCAATCATCCGTAGGAGGCAACACAGATGGCATTTGACCGCGAAGACACGCAGTTTCTGGTGGTGATCAATGAGGAACAACAGTACTCGATCTGGCCTGAGTTCAAGGCCGTGCCGCAAGGCTGGTCAGCGGTAGGCAGCGCATCATCCAAGGCCGATTGCCTGGCATACATCGAAGCCAACTGGACCGACATGCGCCCGGCCAGCTTGCGCGAGGCGATGCAGGCTTAAGGGCTTTACGGGTGTGGTGCTTCAGAAGTTGGCTGCACCCTATTGACGGTGCCCTTTGCTGCTGGCCGGCGTTGCCCCTGCTCGCCGTAGCCCGGCTATGACGCGTCACGGCGCCTGGCCCAACAGCAACCTTCACAGGTCAATGCTCGTGCGAACTTCTGAACGCCACGCTAATCTTCAAGCTGTTTTGCCATAACGATGGTGCGTTCAGCCCCATGAAAATCACCGCGGATTTTCCGGTAACCCAGCGTGGCGTGGAAGCCCTGCGCCGTAATTGATGACGGCACCCGCAAAGCCCCAATACCAGCGCGGGCAGCCGTAGCATGAATAACTTCCATCAACTGCCTACCCATACCGATACCTTGGTACGCGGGGTCAACGAAAACGCTTCTGACTACATCACCCTCGAGACTTGCAGTGCCCGTAATATTTTCGCTTAGCAAGGCTACGAAAACCTTGCGCTTACTGAGTAGGGCGCTGACGGCGCCCGGAGAAAAGTGCTTCTCAACCTGAGTGATCACTTCAGGTGAGTAATCTTGCGAGTTCGACTTATGCAAAGCAGCGATCACGACTCGGCTAATCGCTGCTGCGTCTTCGCTTGTTGCGGGGCGAACCTGACATCCCATGCTGGGAACCTCAATCCGTGGCTATCACAGCATAGCCCATCGCAATGTGCCTTCACCGGGCGTTTACCATGCTTATGTAACGGGCCACTTGCACACAGAAGGCGCCTTTTTGCTGGAAGGTGGCCGACGTCGAGCAGCCCCTATTGAGCACACATAAAAAATCCGATGCCAGCGGTCTGGCATCGGATTTTCGGATAAGCCCGGCTTGGTCTCGAATGCTTAAGTGAAGAGCATTCCCCATCCAGAGGGCGTCCCGCTGTTACCAGCGATAGTTGACCGAACCGATCAACGTGCGTTCGTCGCCATAACGGCACGAGGCATTGCAGAACAGGTACTTCTCATTGGCCAGGTTTTGCGCCTTCATGGCCACAGTCCAGTTCTGGTCGACTTCGTAGCTGACTTTCGCGTCGAACAAGGTATAAGCGTCAACCTTCTCATCGGTGTCCGAGCTGGAAGTACGGCTGGTGCCCATGTAGCGGGCGCCGCCGCCGATCACGACCTTGGACAGGCCCAGGGCGGTCAGGCGATAGTCAGCCCACAGGCTGGCCATGTGGTAAGGCACGCCGTCGATGCGCGTCCCGACTTGGCTGGCCACGGGGTCATCGGTGATCTTCGAATCGGTGTAGGTATATGAAGCGGTGGCGCTGAGGTTGCGGGTGATATCAGCCTTTGCCTCCAGCTCGACACCCCGCGAGCGGGTCTCGCCGAACTGCACGGTGTTGCCGGAGAGGTCGGTGCTCAGCGAATTTTTCTGCTTGAGGTCGTACACCGCGGCGCTCAACAGTGCATTGGTACCGGGTGGGGTATAGCGCACGCCCACTTCGTACTGTTCGCCCTCGGTCGGCTTGAACGAGGTGTCGGCGTTGGCGTTGAAGACGTTGGCCGGCAGGAACGATTGGCTCCAACTGACGTATGGGGCCAGGCCATTGTCTGCTTCATACACCAGGCCTACGCGGCCAGTGGTTTTCTTGTCGTTGCGGGGCGTGCGTGCGCCGGTGGCGTTGGCGTAGGTGCGGCTTTCGGCCCAATCCTGGCGACCGCCCAGGAGCAGGATCCACTTATCGTCAAACTTGATCTGATCTTGCAGGTAAACGCCGGCCTGGGCGCTGTGCAGGTCCGAGCCGCTGTCGGCCGAGGTGATGCCCGTCGATGCGCCGTACACCGGGTTGGCCGGGTTGAATAGGGAGGTGGCACCTGCGAAACGATGCGAGTCATAGGTCTTGTGGTAGTAGTCCACGCCAGCCAGTAGGGTATGCTGCCAGCGGCCGCTGTTGAGGGTCCATTCCACGTTGTTGTCGCTGGTCCAGCCTTCGGAGCGTTCGCGGCGAATGCTCGCCCGGCGTGCCAGCAGGCCCTGGTTGCGCAAGGAGGCGCTGCCGGTGTCGGCGACTTGCATGTAGTCCCAGCTCAGGTCGGCCTCGAAATGGCGCAGCGCATGGCGGACTTTCAGGTCTGGCGTGAAATTGTGCTCGAACAAGTAGCCGACCGTGGTCGAATAGTTGTTGTAGTGATCGAAGCCGCGCTCGCCCGTGAACAAGTCGCGATCGACCTTGGGATAACGGGCGCTGGACGAGGTCGTCAGGTCGTAGTCCAGGGGCGGTGCGAAGCCGGTGCGGGTTTCCTGGTAGCTGGCCAGGAAGGTCAGCGAGGTGTCCTCGTTCGGGCGCCAGGTAAGGGCTGGCGCGATGTAGCGGCGGTCGTCATCGGCATCGGTGGTCTGGGTATCGCTGTCGCGCCACAGGCCCGTGAGGCGATAGGAGAACTGCCCGGCGTCATCGATCGGGCCGCCCAGGTCGAAGCTGTACTGCTTGCGCGCATGGCTGCCGTATTCCACGTTGATTTCATGCAATGGGGTGTCGGTCGGGCGCTTGGTGATGGTGTTGATCAGGCCGCCCGGCGACAGTTGGCCGTACAGCACCGAAGAGGCGCCCTTGACCACTTCCACGCGCTCCAGGCCATAGGGTTCGATGCCGCCGTCATACACGCTGCCTTGCAGTTTCATGCCATCGCGTAGGATACCGCCGGTGCCCGAACCCACGTTGAAGCCACGGATCACGAAGTCATCGGCCACGCGGCTGAAACCGCCCGGCTGGGCAATCACGCCGGGCGTGTAGCTCAGGGCTTCGGCCAGGGTGTCGGTCTTGCGGTCGTCCATTTCGTCGCGAGTGACGACCGAAATCGACTGCGGGATTTCCTTGATCGCTGAGTTGGTCTTGCTCGCACTGGTGCTGCGCGTTGCCACGGGGCCGCTGACCTGGCCGGTCGGGTTCTCGATCGCCTTCGCATCGACGTTGGTTTCCTGCAGTAGCAGCGTGCCGCTTGGCGCCGCGGCATCAGTGCTGTCGGCGGCGTGGGCTGCGCTTAGCGGCAGGCCACTGAGAAACAACGCCAGTGCCAACGGATGGTAGGTGAAGACGTTTTTTGCGTACATGGGGGCTCCTGAGTGTGAAGTGATATTTTTTTAGTTGGTAAGGATCAGGCCGCCCGGTGCTTGATCCCCATCAGGCTGCGGGCGGCTAACGGTGAACGGTCAGGGGTAGTAATCGTCGAAGAAAGTCTCGCGTTCCAGGCGCAGCAGGGCGGCTTTCTTGTGCGGCAGGGTGATGGTCTTGAGCCTGCCGTAGCCCTGGGATTCAAGGAAGCCGATCTGCCGGGTGTGGTCGATCCGCGGTTCGCCGAGAATGCGTTGGGTGCGCGGCTCGTCGATGAACATGTAGTGCATGAGCGAGCGGAACCAGCCCTTGAGCTTGCCGGCGCTCTGGTGCTTGCTCTCGCCGACCACCACGTGCCAGCCGCGGTCGTGGTCTTGTGCGTCATAATAGGGTGCGATGCGGTCTTCCTTGCACCAGTAGATCTCGAAATAGGCGAACGGCTCGTCGTTGTAGCTGCCGATCAACGGCAAGACCCTCGGGTCGTCGAGCATCTGTTGCAGGTACGCAGCATGTTCCTCCGGGCTGCCGGTTTGTTCCCAGAAGAACGCGACCTGTTCTAGATTCATCCAGCGGTTGAAACGCTCCAGGTCGAGCCCGATGTCTACGGTGCGCAGGGTGAAGGTGGTATTCAGGCCGGGCAGTTCGCGGCGGTAGACCTCGCCGTGTGGGATCGGTGGGCGCTGCGGGTGACGCTTGTCGCCGCTGAAGGTGTAGCGCACCGGCATGCCGGCGGCGGAACTGGTGGTAAGCCAGGGCAGCGGGTGTTGCCAGAAACTGCTGCGCGCGCAGGCCAGGCGGGCCGTGCGGCCGTCATGGCCGAGCAGGGTGTCGAACACCCCTTGGCGTATGGCATCGCGTGCGCGGTCGAGGGAGAGCGGGGCACTGATTTCCAGCATCGGGACGCGGGACGAATTGCAGAAGACTTGGCCGAGCAGCGCCAACAGGCCACTGGCCGGGAATGCCTCGGGCATGTTTTCCAGTAGCACGTTGCCGTCCTGGCGGCGGAAATGCACGAGGTCGACGCCCTCGATGGTCAGGCTGCCGTTGCCATCGTCCGCCACTTGGGCGATCACCCTGCGGCCGTCAGCCAGGTGTAGGGTGAAGTTCGGCGTGGTCATGATGCTTCTCCGTTAGTGATTTCTCGCGTATGCCGGCCCGCAGGAAACCTGCCGGCCTTGGCCCGGCTCAGTTCGGCCAGGCCATAGCTTGGGTAAGTCTATAACGAATAGGAATCGCAACTATTTACATTCTATAAAAATAACCTGTACAAGCCTTTTTTCAGCGTTTGCGCGCCAATAACCACATGAAATACGGCCCGCCGACGAAGGTCGCGAACATCCCGGCCGGGATTTGCCACGGGAAGACCAGGTTGCGGCCCAGCCAGTCAGCCAGCACCAGTAGCGTGCCGCCCAGCAGTGCCGAGATGATCAATTGCGCAATAGGCCGTTGCGCGCCGAGCAGGCGCGCCATGTGCGGCGCGATCAGGCCGACGAAACTCAGCGGGCCTACCACCAAGGTGGCGGCCGCGGTCATCACGGCGGTGAGTAGCAGCAACACCAGGCGGCTGCCACTCAGGGAAATACCCAGCGCCCGGGCGCGTTCGGCGCCCAGTGGCATGATCGCCAGCCACCGGTTGCACAGTGGCGTGACCAGCAGGAACAGTACCGCCAGGGCACTGATGACCACCGCCTGGCTGGCGTCGATACGATAGGTCGAGCCGGTCATCCAACTGAGCATGAGTAACACTCGGGAATCACCGCTGACCATGAACACCGCGGCGAAAGCATTGAGCAGAGTGCCCAGCGCGACACCGGTAAGCAGCATGCGGTCCGGCGCGAAGGCGCTGCGCCAGCTCAGCGCAACAATGGCCAGAAGGGCAAGCAGGGCGCCGAAGGTCGCCGCCAGTAGCAGCACCAATGGGTTGAAACCGGGTACTACCAGCAAGGCAAGAATACCGCCCAGAGCGGCGCCGGAGCTGACACCAAGCATTTCCGGGCTGGCCATGGGGTTGCCGGTCATGCGTTGCATCAGGGTGCCGGCGAGCGCCAGCAGGATGCCGGCGGCGAACGCCGCGGCCACCCGTGGCGCACGCCATGGCAGCAGGGCATCGAACTCCGCGCCACCGCTAAAATACCAGCCATCCGGGCCACGTCCCCAGGTCAGCGCCAGGAACACGGCCAATGCCAGCAGCGCGAGCAGTATCCAGGCGGTGCGCTTGGGCGGGGTAACGTGTACGGCGGCGCGTTGGGTAGGTGGGTTGGCCCGGGTTTCATGCAGGCGGGTCAGCAGCACCAGCAGTAGCGGCGCGCCGAGCAATGCCGTGAAGATGCCGGTGGGCATTTCTCCGCCCAGCAGTGCCGCCAATCCCTGCACTATCTGGTCGGCGAGCAACAGCAGCAAGGCCCCGAACAATGGTGCCCAAATCAGCCGCTGGCGCAGGCTGCGGGCACCGGCCAGCCGGGCCAGGGCAGGGGCGGCCAGGCCGAGGAAACCGATCACGCCGACGCTGGCGATGGTGCTGGCGCTCAAGGCCACCGCCACGGCCAGGGCCACCAGGCGCATGCGGTTAGGCGACATACCGAGGCTGCCCGCCGCCGCATCGTTAAGACCGAGCAACGCCAGCGGGCGAGCGAGTAGGGCGGCCAGCAACGCCGCCACCGCCAGGCGCGGTGCCAGGTGATACACATCCTGCCAACTGTTCTGGTTCAGCGAACCCGATTGCCAGATGAACAGGTTGCTCAATACTTCGTGGTTAGCCAACACCAGCAGGGTGCTCAGGGTCCCGCAATACAGGTTGATGATTAGCCCGGAAAGAATCAGCGCCACCGGCGACAAACGCCGGCTCCAGGCCAGGCCCAGCACCGCGAGCATACCCAGACCGGCACCGGCCAGGGCCACGCTTTCCTGGCCGCCGTCGAGCAGGCTCGGTGCATAGATCGCGCAGGCGGCCAGGGCCAGGTGGGCACCGGAAGCGACGCCGAGGGTGGTCGGCTCGGCGATGGGGTTGCGCAGCACTTGCTGGAAGATCACCCCGGCTAATGCCAGCGCCGCGCCGACCAGCAGGCTGATGACCAGGCGCGGCAGGTAGCTGTAGCGAACCAGCAAGGCAGGCAGGTCGCCGGGTGCCACTGGGCCGAAGGCATTGGTCCATGAAGCATGGGCAAGCAGTGAATGCCCCTGGTGGACGCTCAAGGCCAGGGCGATGAATAGCAGGCCGAGAGCCAGCCAGGCCGGCTGGCGGCGCAGGCGTGAGGTGTGGTCAGGCATGGTCGGCTTCCATGGCGAGCAACTGCTCGGTGATCGACAGGGCCAGGCGCTGCGCGGTCAGCAAGCCGCCGCTGGGGTAGAAGCGCGGTAGCGCCTGGGCGCGGCCTTCGCGGACCATCGGCAAGGCGCGCCAGATCGGACTGATGTCCAGCCGACGCTGCGCCGCGACGGCTTCCCGGGGGTTGGTGTAATACAGCAACGACGCCTCCGGATGTTCCAGCAACGCCTCGATGCCCACCGCGGGGCTGCCGCCCCAGGCGTTGGTACGGCCCTGGTAGGCATTGCGCAAGCCCAGCCGTTCGAGAACGGCCTGGTACATGCCCTTGGCGCCGAACAACAGTAGGTGGCGGCCATCCGGATTGAGGCGTGCGATATAGACTGGCCGGTCGCTGATCGACGTGAGCTTGGCGCGTAAGTCGGCGAGCAGGCGGTCAGTCTGTTCCAGCAAGGCTTGCGCCTCGTCGCGACGATCCACCAGGGCGCCGAGGTCCAGCATCACCTGGCCGGCGTTGCGATAGGGCTCGGCATTCGTGGTATAGATATCGAAGGTGCGCAACGGCGCGATGCGGCGCAGCAACGTACCCTCCAGTTGCCAGGAGGTGCCGATGATCAGCCCCGGCGCCAGGCGCTGTAGGTACTCCAGGTTGGGCTCGATGCTCGGGCCCAGGTCGAGGACGTCGTCGGGCATTTCCGGCTGGGCGACGAACTCGCGATAAAAGCCGGCGTTGACCACCGCCCTGGGGGCCACGCCCAGGCCCAGCAGGCTTTCGGTGAGGGCGGGCTCGAAACTGACGATATCGACTTTGGGCAATGTCGGCCCGGCGGCACGGACCAGGGGCGAGCCGTACAGCGCGACCGGCAGCAACGCGAGGCCGGTCAGGGCTCCACGGCGGGTAATGGGCATTGCAGCAAACTCCAAGCAGGCAGGTCGCCACGTGGCGAGAATGCGATTCTATATCAACAGTACCTTATTCCCAATACCTGCAATAATGCCGCCCGGTGCGGCCTAAAGAATCTGCCACAGGCTTCGTTTATTACTCCTGTGACCCAATCTATCGATGGCGACGGCGTGACGGCCTGCGCCAGCCGACCCCAAGGAGACACCATGTCATTGTTCGGTATGCTGGTCCGCGCTTCGCGCACCCGGTTGGCGGTGGCCATCGGCGCAAGCCTGGTCTGCGGCTTGGCCAACGTGCTGCTGGTAGCGCTGATCAATCAGGCCCTGAATGCACCACTGGGCGCCCTGGCCGGCTACGCGCTGCCCTTCATGCTGGTGATAGCCCTGGTCATGGGTAGCCAAGTGCTGTCTAGAACGCTGTTCGCCCACCTCAGCCAGCAAGGCCTAGCCACGCTGCGCCTGCACATCTCGCGGCATGTGGTCGCCGCGCCCCTGCGCGGGCTGGAGAAGGCCGGGCGCGGGCGCATCCAGGCGGCCTTGGCCGACGACACCACCACCTTGTCTAACTTCTTCACCGGTTTTCCGATGCTGGTGACCAGTGCCGTGGTGGTGCTCGGTTGCCTCGGGTACCTGGCGTATCTGTCGTGGGCGATTTTCCTGGTCTCGGTGTTGGCCATCGGCCTTGGCTCGCTGGGTTACCACCTGTGCCATTCGCACATGCTCCAGTACTTCCACAAGGCCGGTTCCAGCCAGGACCAACTCTTCGGTCACTTCGACGCCATGGTCTCTGGCGCCAAGGAACTCAAGCTCAACCGCTCCAAGGCGCGGCGCTTTCTCGATGAAGTGCTGGTCAATGCCATCGAGCAAGTGCGCCACAACCGTGCCAAGGGCCTGATGCTGTTCGCCATCACCGGCGGCTGGGGGCGCTTGCTGTTCCTGGTGCTGATCGGTGTGGTGCTGTTCCTGCGTTTGTGGATTCCTTCCGATACGGAGGTGATCACCGGCTACGTGATGGTGTTCCTGTACATGATGGGGCCGCTGGAAGGCGTGCTGCTGAACCTGCCGCAGATGAGCCAGGCGCGAGTCGCCAGCGCGCGCATCGAAGCGACGCTCGCGGAATTGAAGGCTGAAGCCCAACTGCAAACCCCGATCCCTGCCGTGCTGCCCAAGGGCGTGACATTGGCACTGGATGGCCTGACCCATGGTTACTTCAGCGAGCGCGAAGACGAGGTTTTCACCCTCGGGCCGGTGGCGCTGACCCTCAACCCTGGCGAGATTACCTTCTTGGTCGGTGGCAACGGCAGTGGCAAGACCACCCTGGCCAAGCTAATCGCTGGCCTGTACCGGCCGGAAAGCGGCGAAGTGCGAGTCGATGGCCGGCTGGTAAAGGCCGGCGAGTGGGATGATTATCGCCAACTGTTCTCGGCGGTGTTCTCGGACTTCCATCTGTTCGACACCTTGCTCGAAGCGCCGGACGCCAGCCTGGATACCCAGGTGGGTGAATGGCTGGCCAAGCTGCACCTAGACCACAAGGTCAGCGTCAGCAACGGTTCGTTCTCCACCCGTGAACTGTCCCAGGGTCAGCGCAAGCGCCTGGCGTTGATCGTCGCCTGCCTGGAAGGGCGGCCGGTGATCATCTTCGACGAATGGGCCGCCGACCAGGATCCGGCGTTCCGCGAGGTATTCTATTGCGAGCTGCTGCCCGAGCTGCGCGCCCAGGGCAAGACGCTGCTGGTCATATCCCACGACGACCGCTACTTCCACCTGGCCGACCAGTTGATCAAGCTCGAGCGCGGCCAGATCGTCCATCGCCAGGCGCCCGCCTTGGCGGCGGGGTTGCAGCCGGTGGTTCAACGATCATGAATCTGGGGTGAGGCACAAGGCGCTCTGCGGGCGCAAGGTGGCCCCTGCGGGTCAACTACCGGGGGCGCCCCTGAAGACGTAGGGGCAGGTACCTCAACCCTACAGCGTGGGCCACGGCCCATTGCCGGCTAAAGCCGGTCCCTCCGGCTCACGCCGTGGGGCCGGTTTCAGCCGGGCAGGCGTAGGGATGGGCACCATCAATCCTGGGGCGTGGCGGAGCCGCCCCCAAGGCTGCAACCGCTTCTCCAATCCGGCCTAATCCCACCCCGCAAATAACAATATTTATCAACGGCACTTAATTCTCCACGGATTTCTTTCGTCCTTATGAGCAGTGTTCCAGGCAAGGCCGGTCCGGCTTGTCACCTGCTTTTAGGAGATTCGCAGTGTCCGTCGCACCCGATCGCATCCGCTTGTTCTGCTTCGCGTGTTCTGGGGCGAGCGCCATGGTTTTCGCGCCGTGGCGCGCCGCCTTGCCGGCCTGGCTCGATGTGCAGCCAGTCGAGCTGCCCGGCCATGGTCGCCGTGGTGATGAGCCATTGCAGGTGGACATGCCCAGCCTGGCGGCGAGCCTGGCGTACGAGTTGGCGCCGCTGATCGACGGCCCTTACCTGATGCTCGGCCATAGCGTCGGCGCTGTCGTTGCCCTGGAAGTGGCCCATGCCCTGGTCGCCCTGGGCATCGAACCGCCCAGCGCCTTGATTGCCGTCGCCAGTACGGCGCCCAGCCGGCGCGACGGCAAGCCGGATGCGCAACCCATGAGCGATGCCGAGTTGATCGCGCAAATGCGCCGTCTCGACGGCACCCCCCAGGCAGTACTCGATGACCCCGAGCTGCTGGCCATGGTGTTGCCAGTGCTGCGCGCCGACTTCCTGCTGGGTGATCGCTATCAACCACCTTGCCGTGGGCCGTTGCCGTGCGCGCTGCATGTCTTTGGGGGGCGTGAAGACAGTGTCGCGGTCAGTGCGCTGGCAGCCTGGGAGACCGAATGCAGTGGGCCGTTCCAGCTGGAAATGTGCGCTGGCGGGCATTTCTTCCTGCACCGCCAGCGCGCTGATTTCCTGCGCAGCCTGGGTGCGCTGGCCCAGGCACAGCGCCCCTCACTCCGTTCCTTGCGCGCCCAGGGGTGACCCATGCCTCGCCGCCTTCCTCTTTTCGCGGAGCCTTCCATGCTTGATTCACGCTTCGACATCCGGCCCCTGCGCCACGCCGATACCCCGTTGCCCCTGCTGATCGAGGCCCGCGAGCCCGGCCTTGATCTATCGGCTTGCCTGCCCGATCTGCGGGCGTTGATCGATGAGCAACTGCTCAGTGCCGGTGGCGTGCTGCTACGTGGCTTCGATGTGCAGACCGCCGAGCGTTTTCGCCGTTTCGCCGTGGGCTTCGGTTCAGACCTGCTCACCTACGAGTTCGGCTCCACGCCGCGCAGCAACGTCACCGCCGGGATCTACACCTCCACCGAATACCCGCCACACCAGCATATCCCGCTGCATAACGAGCAGGCCTACACCCGGGATTGGCCAATGAAAATCTGGTTCTTCTGCCAGCAGGCGTCACCGGTGGGTGGCGCGACGCCGATTGGTGATAGCCGGGCGATCTACCGGCGGGTTGGTGAGCAGATTCGCGAGCGGTTCGCCAGCAAAGGCCTGATGTACACCCGCAACTACGGCAACGGCCTGGACGTGTCCTGGGAGCAGGTATTCAACACCGAGGATCGCAGTGCCGTGCACGCCTACTGCGAGGCCCATGGCATCAGCTTGGAGTGGAAAGCCGATGGCGGCCTGCGCACGCGTCAGGTCTGCCAGGGGGTGGCCACCCATCCGCGCACCGGCGACGCGGTGTGGTTCAACCAGGCGCACCTGTTTCATGTTTCCAATTTGCCCGAGGAAGTGCGCGAAACCCTGCTCGACCTGGTCGAGGAGGAGGACTTGCCGCGCAACGTCTATTACGGCGACGGCAGCCCGCTGGAGGAAACCCTGCTGGAAGACGTCCGTGGCGTGATGCAGCAGGAGCAAGTCGAGTTCGCTTGGCAGGCCAACGACGTGCTGATGCTCGACAACATGCTCACCGCCCACGGCCGTGCGCCGTTTCAGGGGGCGCGCAAAGTGGTGGTGGCGATGGCCGAGCCCCATGGCGCCGACGCGCGCTGAACAGCCCTCGACTTTTACTGAATTTTTTTGCGATTGCAGGAGGACGCCCCATGGCCATCCCACATCAGCCTCAACCCCAATCCCTCATCGAGATGCTGGCGCAGCGCGCCGAACAACAAGGTGAGCACCTGGCTCTGCGCTTTCTCGGCGATGGCAATGAAACCACCGAGCTGTACACCTACGCCCAGCTCGACGCTCGGGTTCGTCACTTGGCCGCGAGCCTTGGGCAGCACGCCGAGGAGGGGGACCGGGTTCTCCTGCTGCTGACCAACGGCCCGGACTACATCGTGGCGTTTTTTGCCTGCCTGTATGCGGGGCTGATCGCGGTGCCGGCCTATCCGCCGGAGCGCAATCGCCAGTTCCATACCGAACGCCTGCAGGGCATGGCCATGGATGCCGAGCCGTCGCTGATTCTTTGCGAGCAGGCTGCTCTGGAAGCTTCCCTGCTATTGCGTGACGGCCTGACCCTGGCGAACCTGCCGGCCGTGGCCAGCGTCCAGGCCCTCGAGGCGCAACCGGCTCAGGCCTGGCAGCCACGTGAAGTGCCCGGCGGCGCCATCGCCATGCTGCAATACACCTCCGGCTCCACCTCCGAACCCAAAGGTGTCGAAGTCACTCACGCCAACCTGCTGGATAACCAGCGCCTGCTGCAAATGGGCTTCGGCACCAAGCCGGGCGATGTATTCGTCAGTTGGCTGCCGCTGTACCACGACATGGGCCTGATCGGCGGCATGCTGCAACCGATTTATGCCGGTGTGCCGCTGGTGTTGCTGACCACCCAGCACTTCCTCGCCCGGCCGGCGCGCTGGCTGGAAGCCATCCACCGCTATGACGGCACCTTGAGCGGCGGCCCGGACTTTGCCTTTCGCCTGTGTACCGAGAGCGTGCGCGACAGCTTGCTTGCCGAGCTGGACCTGAGCCGGTGGCGTGTGGCGTTCTGCGGCTCCGAACCGGTACGTGCCGATACCCTGGCCGATTTCGTAGAGCGCTTCTCTCAGGCGGGGCTGTCGCCAACCACCTTGCACCCTTGCTACGGCCTGGCCGAAGCGACCTTGATGGTCACCAGTAATACCCGTGGTGGCCCGTACTACACCCTGCATGTCGACCACGAGGAACTGGCCCATGGCCGGGTGGTGCCCGATCCGTCCGGCACCGAAATGGTCAGCAGCGGCGGGCTGCTGTTCGATGACCAAGTGCGCCTGATGGACCCGCAAACCCTGCAAGCCGTCGCGCAAAACACCGTTGGCGAAATCTGGGTGCGCGGCCCTAGCGTCGCTCATGGCTACTGGCGCAACCCCGAAGCCACCGCCAAGACCTTCCTCGACTTGCCCGATGGGCGTTGGCTGCGCAGCGGTGACCTGGCGTTCCTCTACAACGGCGGCCTGTTCATCACCTCGCGGGCCAAGGACGTGATCATCATTCGCGGCCAGAACCGTTACCCGCAAGACATCGAGAAGGCCGTGGAACAGGGCGTCGAAGCGGTACGCAAAGGCCGCGTCGCCGCGTTCCCGGTACAGGTCGACGGCCGCGAATGCATCGGCATCGCCGCCGAGATCGGCCGCAGTGTGCAAAAGAAATTCGACCCACAGGCGTTGATCGATGCCATCGACCGGGTGGTCAGCGAAACCCAGCAGGAGCCCGCCAGCGTCATCGCCTTGCTGGAGCCGGCCGCCTTGCCCAAGACCACCAGTGGCAAGCTGCAACGCTCGGCCTGCCGCCAGCGCTTGGAAACCGGCGAACTCGGTGCCTATTACGTGTACCGTCGTCCGGTACTGGGCCAGCGCCCCGCCGGGCAAGGCGGCGCCGCCCCCCAGGGCGATACCGAGCAGCGCCTGGCGGCGATCTGGGCCGAGGTGCTCGAGGGCGTCGAGGTCAGCCGCGACGACGTCTTCCTCGCCAAGGGCGGTCATTCCCTGGCCGCCGTGCAAGTGGTGGCAAGGGTGCGTACCGAGTTCAACGTCGAGCTGCCGCTAAGCGCGCTATTCGCCGCCACCCCCCTGGCGCAGTTGGCCACCACGGTTGATGCCGCGCCGCGGCTGGCCGCCAGCGCGCCGTTGCAAAGGGTGCATGCCAGCGGGCCGCAGGCGATGTCGCCGGTGCAGCGCAGCCTGTGGCTGGCACAGCAGTTGGGTGGCGAACAGGGCCGGGCTGCGTACAACATGGTTGCCCAATTGCGCCTGTGTGGCGACCTTCGGGTGGGTACCCTGCAAGGCGCATTGGCGGATTTGCTGCAGCGCCAGGCGAGCTTGCGCAGTGCCTTCGTGCCGGGGCCGGATGGCGTGGCGTTGGTGCACTGTGCCAGCCAGGTAGCGCTGGCGTTGCCGCTGCTCGACCTGAGTGATGTGCGCGACGCCGAACAAGCCACCGCCCTGGCCGTGGCCGAAGCCGAAGCGGCGGCGCAACCGTTCGATCTGCAACGGCCGCCGCTGCTGCGCGCCACGCTGCTGCGCCTGGGCGGTCAGGAGCATCGCCTGCTGCTGAGCATGCACCACCTGATTGGCGATGGCTGGTCATTCGGCGTGCTGGTCCAGGAACTCGGCGCGCTGTACCAGGCGCAATTGGCGGGTGGCGAACCGTCGCTGGCGCCATTGAGCATCCAGTACAGCGACTACGCGGCATGGCAGAACGCCAAGGCCGGCAGCGCCGAGCGCCAGCGTGAACAAGATTTCTGGCGTGACTACCTGCGCGGCGCGCCACAGCAACTGGCCTTGCCCACCGACCGCCCGCACCCGGCGACGCCACAGACCGCCGGTGCCAGCGTGACCTTTCAGCTCAGCACCGAGCAAGTCGCGCGTCTTGAAACACTCGGCCGCGCCCACGGCGCCAGCCTGTTCATGGTCCTGCGCGGTGCCTTCGATTGGCTGTTGCATCGCATCACCGGCCAGGATGATTTGGTTTACGGCACCGATATCGCCGGCCGACCACGGGCTGAGCTGGAAAAACTTATCGGCTTCTTCGTCAACATCGTCCCGCTGCGTGCCCGTGTACGTGCGCAGCAGTCGTTCAGCCAATGGTTGGCCCAAGTCAGCGAGGATTCCCTGGCGGTCTTCGAGCAGGCGGACTTGCCCTTCGAGCGGATCGTCGACGCCAGCGGTGTGCCTCGTGAGCGCCAGCGCAACCCCCTGGTGCAGGCGTTATTCGTGCTGCACAGCATGCCGCGCGGGCAATTCACCGTGGCGGGGCTAAGCGCCGAGCTGCTTGCCGCGCCGGCACAAACCTCGAAGTTCGACATGGCCTTGTTCCTCACCCCGAACGCCCAAGGCCTGGGTGGCGAATGGGTGTTTGCCACCGCGATACTCGACGAGGCACGGGTACGTTGCTGGGCCGATGCCTGGGTAGACCTTCTCGGGCAAATTCTCGCCGCGCCCGACCAGCCCCTGGCCACGTTGACCCTTGCCCCCCTGCAACCCGCGCCTGTCGCCCCGGCCAGTGGTCGCTCGCGGCTGGAGGCCAAGCGCGACAAGCTCAAGTCCCTCACCCGTCAGGCCACGCCGCCCGCTGTTGAATCCGCCGTGCGTTGCACGCCGCTGAATGCCGACAGTGAGTTCCCCTTGGTGATCGAGCCGGTCAGCGCCGACCTCGACCCTTGTGTATGGGCCAGCCAGCATCGCGAGCTCATCGAAACCAAGCTGCGCCGCCATGCCGGCTTGCTGTTCCGTGGCTTCGGTTTAAGCACCGCCGAGGATTTCGAGGCCTTCGCCGAAGCCATCCAGCCGGGCCTGTATGGCGCCTATGGCGACTTGCCGAAGAAGGAAGGCGGGCGCAACACCTACCGCTCCACGCCGTACCCCGAGCGGCAGATGATCCTGTTCCACAACGAAAGCGCGCACCTGCGCCGTTGGCCGCGCAAGCAGTGGTTCTTCTGCGAGCTGCCATCGCCGGTCGGTGGCGCCACGCCCATCGTCGACTGCCGGGCCATGTATCGCGCTTTGCCTGCCGAGCTGGCCGAGACCTTCGAGCGCAAGGGCCTGTTGTACGTGCGTACCTTCACCCCGGGCTTTGATGTGGATTGGCGCGACTTCTACAAGACCGACGAGCGTGCCGTGGTCGAGGCTGCGTGTCGCGAGCAAGGCGTGCAGTTCGAGTGGTTGGCCAATGGCGGCTTGCAGACCCGCACGCCTTGCCCAGCGGTGATCCGCCATCCGTACACCGGGGAAAAGTCATTCTTCAATCAGGTCCAGTTGCACCACGACTATTGCTTGCAAGCCGATGTACGCCGCGACTTGCTGGGCATCGTCGGTGCCGGGCATATGCCGCGCCAAGTGTATTTCGGTGACGGCACGCCCATCGACGACGCGGTCATGGAACAACTGGGCCAACTCTACGAAGCCTGCGCGGTGCGCTTCGATTGGCAGCGTGGCGATGTGGTGATGCTCGACAACATGCTCGTCGCCCATGCCCGCGACCCGTTCGAAGGCCCACGGCGGATCGTCGTGGCCATGGGCGAAATGACCGACCGCAGCGTGTTTGACAGTGCTGCCGAAAACACCGTCGAACGCTTTGGCCACTCGGCCGGCCTTCCTGTTTAGGGACATCTCCGATGAACGATTTGAGCCTTGATTTGCCCGCGCCACACACCCTGGCCTTGAGCCCCGAGCAGCGCGCCTGCCTGCTCGGCCACGACCCTTCGCGCCCTGACGCGGGCAGCCACCGGCTGCGCCTGGCGATGACCGCGGTGGACGGGACGGCGAACATCCATGCGGCGCTGCAACGATACGCGGCAAGCAAGCCGATTCTTGGCGCGCGTTGGCTGCAAGTCCCCGGTTTCCGGGGCTGGCGCCAGGCCCTGCCGCAGCAGGGCGGCGCGGTGCGATGGGTTGAACTGAACATCACGGCGCCGCCCTTGGCGCTGGAACAAGACGAAGTGCTGGCGGTCAGCCGGCGGGCGCTGGCGGATGGCGCGTTCGAAGTGGAATTCGTGGCCGCCGCCTTGGCCCTGGACCCACCGAGCCTGGAGCGCTTGGCCGCTGATGTGCTGGCATTGGCACGCGGCGAAACGCCGGTCGCCAGCGACGTGGGCTATGAACACTACGTGCAATGGCGCCAGGACATGGCCGCCGACGAAGATGCTGCCCAAGGCCGTGCCTATTGGCAACACGCCCAGGTCGATCCTGCCCAGGGCGCTGCCTTGCACCTCGGTCTGCGTGGCAACCCGGCGACGGCTCAGGCGGGGCGCCTGAACGTGCAGCTCGAATTGCCGGGATCACAACTGGGCGCCGCCCAGGCCTTGGCGGATCGCCTCGGCCAACCCCTGGCCTTCGTACTGCAAGGCCTGTGGTGGGCGCTGTTGGGTCGCCTAAGTGGCCAGCAGGGCTTTGTTGGCGGTTGGCTGCACGATTGCCGTGGCGACTATGATCACTTCGAACACACCCTGGGCGTGTTCGAGAAAATCCTGCCGTTGCGAATCGAGCTGGACCCGGCGTGCCGCTTCGCCGAATGGTTGCAGCAGGCCGAAGGTCGCCTGGGCGACCATCTCGGCTGGCAGGAATACTGCCCAATCGAGGCGCCCACCAGCACCGCGCCGCTGTTGGCGGGGTTCGTCTTCGAACAGGCGCGCATCGCGCCCCGCCAGATACTTGCCTCCCCAAGCCGCCCGGCGTTCGAACTGCTCCTGCGCGCCCGCGCCTGGGGCGAAACCCTGCACCTGAACATTGAAGCCGACAGCGCTGTGTACAGCGTTGCCAGCCTCGAAGTGCTGCTCGAACAATTCCGCACACTGCTGGAAACCCTACCGGCCGACGGCGCCATTGCCCTGGCCGACCTGGAACCGATTGGGGCAGGGGAGCGCCAACGCCTGCTGGCACTCGCCCCGAACCAGCCCCTTGCAAACGGTGAGTGGTTGCCGCAACGCCTCGCCCACCATGCCCAGCAAACCCCACAGGCCATGGCCCTCAGCGATGGCCTGCAGCGCCTGAATTACGCCGAGTTGCAGCAGACGGTCACGCGCATGGCCGGCTGGTTGCAAGGTCGGGGCGTCGGCGTCGGGCAGTGTGTGGCCATCGAGAGCGAACGCTCGCTGCTAGGCGTGCTGCATATCCTGGCCGCCCTCAGCGCCGGCGCTTACTACTTGCCGCTGGACCCGGCCTGGCCGGACGAACGCCGTAATGCCCTGCTGGCCCGCGCCGCCCCAGCCCTGGTGCTGTGCGACCCGGCCTCCAGCAGCGCCCAAGGCCCATGGCCGAGCGCCCGCCTGGAGCAGGCGGCAAACGATGCTGAACTGCCGTTCCAGCCACCGCACCTCAGTGATCATCACGTGGCGTACCTGTTGTTTACCTCCGGCTCGACCGGGGCGCCGAAAGGCGTGCTCATCGAACATGGCGCGCTGCGCAACTACGCCCAGGCGGCCTGCGCGGCGTTGGGCCTGGAACCCGGCATGCGCCTGGCCTTGACCAGCCCGTTGACCGTCGACCTGGGCCATACCTTGCTGTTCGGCGCCTGCCAAGTTGGCGCCGAGCTGGTCATCGCCGCCCCGGACGACCTTGCCGAGGGTGCCGCGTTCAGCCGCTTCCTGGTTCGGGAGCGTCCGGATGTGGCGAAATTCGTGCCGTCGCACCTGGCGGCCTTGCTCGAAGGCGACGTACCACCCCTGCCCGGCACGCTGATCCTCGGCGGCGAAGCCACGCCGCGCCGGCTGGTCGAGCAACTGTTCGCCCAAGCGCCGGCGTTGCGCCTGTTCAACCACTACGGCCCCACCGAAACCACCGTCGGCGTGCTGTTTCACCCACTACGGGCCGAGGCGCCGGACCGCGATGACCGGGTGCCGCTGAGCCGCGTCCTCGACGGCAACCGGGTGTACCTGCTCGACGATCGCCTGCGCCTGGTGCCCACCGGTGCCTTGGGCGAGTTGTACATCGGCGGCGCGCAGCTCTGCCGAGGCTACCTGGGCGAAGCCAATGCCGAACGCTTCGTTGGCGACCCCTTTGTGCCGGGCCAACGCCTTTATCGCTCCGGCGATCTGGGCCGGTATCGCGCCGAGGGCGGCTTGCAACTGGTCGGCCGCCAGGACCATCAGGTCAAGGTGCGGGGCCAGCGCATCGAGCTGGGTGAAATCGAAGCGGCATTGTTGACCTTGCCTGGCGTTGACCAGGCCCTGGCCCGGCTGTGGTCGCCCAGCGAGGGCGCGGCCAGCCTGATTGCCTACGTGGTGCTCGCCCCAGGCGCTGCCGCCGATGCCCTGCAACAGTTGCCGGCGGCCTTGGCCGAGCGTCTGCCCGAAGCGATGTGCCCGGCGCGCCTGCTGGCGTTGCCGAGCCTGCCCCGCCTGCCTAACGGTAAGGTCGATCGCCACGCCTTGCCCGATCCCGGCCAACTGGCGCGTCGTCAACCCGCCCGTGCGCCGGCCAGCGAGCTGGAAGCCAGCCTGCGCGATGCCATGGCTGAACTGCTCGGCTGTGCGCCGACCGCCTTGGGCGTGGACGACGACTTCTTCGAAGCCGGTGGCCACTCGCTGCTGGTGATCAAGCTGGTGGCGCGCTTGCGCACGATGTTCAAGGTCGAAGCCCCCCCGGGCCTGGTCTTCGACCACCCCAGCGCGGCCGGGCTGGCCGTGGCCCTTGGCGAACTTGCCGACCCGGCGCGCCTGGAAAAGGTCGCCCGCCTGCGCCGCGAACTGGACAGCCTCAGCGACCAGCAACGCGCCGAGCTGTTGGCTAAGGCCCGCGCCACCAAAGGCTTGGCGGCCCACTGACAATGGGCCGGCTCAGGCCGGCCCCCTCTATTCCGGATTGGATTGACCATGACCGATATCGACCGCGACGAACTGCTTGCCCTGTTACTTGATGATGAAGCGCCAGCCGCACCCACGGGGCCGGGCCGACGCACCGAGAATGGGCCGGCGCCGCTGTCGTTCGCCCAGCGCCGCTTGTGGTTTCTCCAACAATACGAAGTGGACAGCCCGGCCTATAACTCGGCACGAGCGCTACGGATTCATGGCCAGCCGGATGTTTCGGCATTGCAGGCCGCCTTGCGCCGGCTGATCGAACGCCACGCCAGCCTGCGCACCCGCTTCGTGCTGGTCGATGACCTGCCGATGCAGGTTATCGAGCCAAGGGTGGATTTCCAACTCGAATGCGTGAACCTGCCAGCCAACGCTAACCTGGAAGCGGAACTGCGCCAGCGCGTCGCCATGCCGTTCGACCTCGGCCAGGCGCCGCTGCTGCGGGGCAGCCTGTTGTGCGGCGAGGAGGGCGCGGTGTTGCTGTTATGCCTGCACCATATCGTCGCCGATGCCTGGTCCAACCCGCTGCTGATCGCCGACCTAGGCCGGGCCTATGCCACGGCATTGGGCGGCAATGACCGGGCATTGCCGAGCCTGCCCCTGGATTACGCTGACTACGCGACCTGGCAGCGCCAGCGCTTTGCCGGCCAGGGCGCCGCCGAAGGCCAGGCGTATTGGCGCGAATATCTGGGCCGGGACGTGCCCGTGCTGGAACTGCCCAGCGACCGGCCACCTAGCGCCGCGCCACGCCGTGAAGCCGCGCGGCGCGATGTTCGCGTGCCGGCCGCCACCGCCCGGGCAGTGCGTGAATTCTGCCGCCAGCAACACTGCTCGCCATTCGTGTTGTTGCTTGGCGCCTGGCAGGTGTTGCTGGCGCGCTACAGCGGCCAGCGCGACTTCGCCGTCGGCGTGCCCAACGCCGCCCGCAGCCATGCCCAAGTGCAAGACATCGTCGGCTTCTTCGTCAACACCCAGGTCTACCGTGCCCGGCTCGAGCCACACTTGACCACCCGAAACCTGTGCGGCCGCCTGCGCGATGAAAGCCGCATCGCGCTGGAACAGGCGGATTTCCCGTTCGAGTGCGTGCTGGACGGCTTGAACCTGACCCGCGACCTGCATCACACGGCGCTGTTCCAGGTGTTGTTCAACTTCCGCCATTCCCGCGACGCCCAGGCCTTGCAGTTGCCGGGGTTGCACGTGCAGGTGTTGGACATCGAGCTGGAAAGCGCGCGCTTCGACCTGAGCCTGGACGTCATCGCCAGCCCCGACGGCATCGATTGCCGGCTGGAGTACGCCACCGCGCGCTATGACGCCACGACTATCGACCGGCTTGCTCAGAACCTATGCCAGTTGTTGCAGGGCATGGTTGCCGCGCCCGACCGTTCGGTGTTCAGCCTGCCACTGCTGGGCGTTGCTGAGCTGGAACAATTGGGCGCGTGGAACGCCACCGATGTCCGCTACCCGCAGCACCCCAACCTGCCCGCGCTGCTTGCAGAGCAGGTCCGCGCCACGCCCGATGCCTTGGCGTTGGTCTACGCTGATGCCCGTTTGAGCTACGCCGAGCTGGATGCCCGCGCCAACCAACTGGCCCATTGGCTGCAAGGCCAGGGCGTGGGGCCGGATGTGCCGGTTGCCGTTTGCGCCGAGCGTTCGGTGGAATTGGTGGTGGCACTGCTGGGGGTGATCAAGGCCGGTGGCGCGTATTTGCCGCTGGACCCGGATCATCCGCGAGAGCGCCTGCAAGGCATGTTGGCCGACAGTGGCAGCCCGTTGCTGTTGACCCAGGCGCATCTGCTGGGCAAATGGGCTGGGGATGCCGGCGTGCCGGTGCATGCGTTGGAACGCTTGCCGCTGGGCATCCAACCGTTGACCGCGCCGAGCGTCGATATCGGCCCGGAGAACCTCGTGTACTGCCTGTACACCTCCGGCTCCACTGGCAAGCCCAAGGCGGTCGGCAACCGCCACGCCGGCCTGCTCAACCGGCTGCAATGGATGCAGGCCGAATACGGCCTGAGCGCCAGCGACCGGGTGCTGCAAAAAACCCCTTACAGCTTCGACGTGTCGGTGTGGGAATTCTTCTGGCCGCTGCTCAGCGGCGCGGCATTGGTCATGGCCCCGCCCGGTGCGCACCGTGATCCGCAAGCGTTGCGCGAGCTGATCGTCGAGCATGGCATCACCACCCTGCATTTCGTGCCATCGATGCTCCAGGCGTTCGTGTCGGCGGGCGAGCTGCCGGTTTGCACCTCGCTTAAGCGCATCCTTTGCAGCGGTGAAGCCCTGCCTGGGGAACTGCAACGGCAAGTGCTGTCGCAAACCGCCAGCGAGTTGCACAACCTGTACGGCCCGACAGAAGCGGCCATCGATGTTACTTCCTGGGCGTGCCGCGAAGATGGCAAGAGCGTGCCGATTGGCCGGCCCATCGCCAACACGCAGATCCACATTCTCGATGCCGACCTCAACCCGGTGCCGGTGGGTGTGGCGGGTGAGTTGTACATCGCTGGGGTAAACCTGGCCCGGGGTTATCAGGGTCGCCCTTCACTGACCGCTGAACGCTTCGTTGCTAACCCCTATGGTGCGCTTGGCGAGCGCATGTATCGCAGCGGCGACCTGGCGCGCTGGCGTGCCGATGGGGCCATCGAGTACCTCGGCCGCCTCGACCATCAGGTCAAGTTGCGTGGCCAGCGTATCGAGTTGGGCGAGATCGAAGCGGTGTTGCTGGCCCATGCCAACGTGCGGGAAAGCGTGGTCATTGCCCGCGACGACAAGCTGATCGGCTATTGGGTTGGCGATGCGACCGAAGAGGAAGTGCTCAAGGCCCATCTGGCCCAGCACGTCCCCGAATACATGGTGCCGTGGCGCCTGGTGCAGCTCGATGCCATGCCGCTCTCGGCCAACGGCAAGCTGGACCGCAAGCAACTGCCGCAGCCGGAAGGGCAGGCTGCGGCCGAGGACTATATCGCGCCGCGCAGCGAGGCCGAGCAGGCCCTGGCGGCGATCTGGGCCGAGGTGTTGGGCCTGGAGCAAGTCGGTATTGCCGACAACTTCTTCGAACTGGGTGGCGATTCCATTCTGTCCCTGCAAGTGATCAGCCGGGCGCGGCGTGCCGGTTGGCAGCTCAACCCCCGTGACCTGTTCGAACATCAACATATCGCTGCCCTGGCGCGAGTCGCCGTGCCCTTGGATCAGGCCCGCGTCGACAGCGCTGCGGGGCAGGGCGAGGCGCCGATCACGCCGATCCAGGCGCATTTCTTCGCCCAGGCGGTGCCGGTCCCAGGCCACTGGAACCAGGCGTTGCTGCTGCGACCGCTGCAAAACCTGGCACCTCCCGCGTTGGGCGAGGCGCTGCTGGCGCTGTTCGCTCATCACGACGCCCTGCGCCTGCAATTCCAGCGCGTCGGGGGCCGCTGGTGCGCCAGCCATGGGAACGGCACAGCCTCGCTGCTGGATTGCCAGACCCTGAGCGGCCCCGAACCCGAGGCGATCAGGGCACTGTGCGAAGAAGCCCAGCGTGGTTTCGATCTGGGCCAAGGCCCACTGTTCAAGGCGTTGCTGATGCAGTTGGGCGATGGAGAACAACGTCTGTTATTGGTCGCTCATCACTTGGTGGTGGACGGCGTGTCCTGGCGCATCCTTCTCGAAGACCTGGCGCAGCTCTATACCCAGGCGTTGGCCGGTTCGCCCCTGGGGCTCGCCCCGCGTACCAGCAGCTTCAAGGCTTGGGGCGAGTACCTCAGGCATTGGGCGCATCAGGGCCTGGACAACACCGAGCAAGCCTACTGGCAGGCTTATGCCGAGACGCCAGCCACTGCGTTGAGCGTGCAACGCCCGCAAGGCAGCCGTGCCCTCGGCGCCACGGCCCACGTGCGCATGCAACTCGACCCGGTGCGCACCCGTGCACTGCTGGGCGCGGCCCACGGCGCTTATCGCACACGCATCGACGAGCTGCTGTTGGCCGGGCTGGCCCAGACGTTGTGCCAATGGAGCGGCCAGCCGGCGGTGGACATCCTCCTCGAAGGCCACGGCCGCACGCCAGGGGCGGATGCCCCCGCGGACCTGGACCTGAGCCGCAGCGTGGGCTGGTTCACTGCCCTGTACCCGCTGCAACTGGCGCCTGGCAGTGAATCGCCCGCGCAAATCATCAAGGCCATCAAGGAGCAACTGCGCCAAGTGCCCGGCCAAGGCCTTGGCTATGGCATGTTGCGCTACCTGGGCGAGGACGCGCTGGCTGGCCAACTGGCGGCCCGGGAGGCCCCGCAAGTCACCTTCAACTACCTCGGCCAGTTCGACCCAGGCCGCTCGGCTGGCGGCCTGTTTGCCTGGGCCGAAGAAAGCCTTGGCGCGTCCCTGGACCCGAGCGCCGACGCCGACAGCGAATGGGTCATCACCGGCCAGGTGCGCGACGGCTGCCTGCAACTGAGCTGGCGCTACGGCACAGAGCGCTTCGATAGCGAGGTGGTGCAAGCCTTGGCCGAGCGCTACCTGGCAACCTTGGGCGAGTTGATCGACCATTGTTTGAGCCCCGATGCTGCGGGGGTCACGCCCTCGGACTTCCCCCTGGCGAGCGTCAGCCAGTCGCAATTGGACGCGCTGCCGGTGGCCGCCGCCGACCTCGAAGACCTTTACCCTTTGTCGCCGCTGCAACAGGGCATGCTCTTTCACTCCCTGCAAGGCGGGGCCAGCAGCGCCTATGTGAACCAGGTCTGCGTGCCCCTGAGCGATGTCGACGGCCCGCGTTTCGCCGCGGCCTGGGAGCGGGTTACCGAGGAGCACGCGATCCTGCGCGCCGGTTTCGCCTGGGAAGGCGACTTGCCGCAGCCACTGCAATGGATCCATCGCCAACTGCCATCGCCGGTGCGGCACTTGGATTGGCGCACACGATCCGCCGCACAGGCTCGCCTGGACCTGGCCGAACTGGCCGATGCCCAGCGCGACCAAGGCTTTGATCTGCGCCAGCCGCCGCTGCAACGGGTGTTGCTGGTACGCCTGGGCGAAAGCGATTACCAGCTGATCTGGACCCGCCATCACATTCTTCTCGACGGCTGGGCCACGGCGCAGTTGATCGAAGAAGTGCTGCTGCATTACCGAGGTGAATCGCCCACCGCGAGCGCCAGCCGCTACAGGGATTACTTGGCCTGGCTGGCCCGCCAGGACGCCACCGCGAGCCACGGGTTCTGGAGCGAACAATTGCGCCAACTGGATGAACCGACCCGGCTGGCCGATGCCTTGCCAGCGGTGCCGGCCCAGGCTGGGCATGGCGACCTGCGCCTGCAACTGGACGCAAGTGTTACCTCGGCGTTGGCGGCGTTTGCGCGCCGCGAGCGAGTGACCCTGAATACCTTGATGCAAGGTGCCTGGAGCCTGCTTTTGCAGCGCTACACCGGGCAGCGTAGCGTTGCCTTCGGCGCCACCGTGGCCGGGCGCCCGGCTGCGTTGGCCGATGCCGAGCGCGTGCTTGGGCTGTTCATCAATACCTTGCCGATCATCCAGGCGCCCGGCCCCGGGCGTTTACTGGGCGACTGGCTGCGCGAGCTGCAATCGCTGAACCTGGCGGTCCGCGAGCATGAGCACACGCCACTGTTCGATATCCAGCGCTGGGCCGGGCAGGGCGGCCAGGCGTTGTTCGACAGCGTGCTGGTATTCGAAAACTACCCGGTGGACAGCGCCTTGCGCAGCGGCAGTGGCGTGCGGTTCGGCCAGGTAATCTCGCGGGAAACCACCCATTACCCGCTGACCGTGGTGATCCATGCCGGCGATACGCTGAACGTGCAGTTGAGTTACTTGCTAGGCGCCTTCGATGCGGCCAGCGTGGTTCGCCTCGGTGAGCATTTCAAAAACCTGCTGCTGGCTATGGCATCCCAGGTGCAGGGGGCGTCCACGCTGCGCCTCGGCGAGCTGCGCATGCTGGATACGGCGGAACTACGTCAGTTGTCGGAGTTGAATGCCACCAGCGTCCGCTACCCGCAATACCGGAACCTGCCCGCGCTGATTGCAGAGCAGGTCCGCGCCACGCCCGATGCCTTGGCGTTGGTCTACGCTGATGCCCGTTTGAGCTACGCCGAGCTGGATGCCCGCGCCAACCAACTGGCCCATTGGCTGCAAAGCCAAGGCGTGGGGCCGGATGTGCCGGTTGCCGTTTGCGCTGAGCGTTCGGTGGAATTGGTGGTGGCACTGCTGGGGGTGATCAAGGCCGGTGGCGCGTATTTGCCGCTGGACCCGGATCATCCGCGAGAGCGCCTGCAAGGCATGTTGGCCGACAGTGGCAGCCCGTTGCTGTTGACCCAGGCGCATCTGCTGGGCAAATGGGCTGGGGATGCCGGCGTGCCGGTGCATGCGTTGGAACGCTTGCCGCTGGGCATCCAACCGTTGACCGCGCCGAGCGTCGATATCGGCCCGGAGAACCTCGTGTACTGCCTGTACACCTCCGGCTCCACTGGCAAGCCCAAGGCGGTCGGCAACCGCCACGCCGGCCTGCTCAACCGGCTGCAATGGATGCAGGCCGAATACGGCCTGAGCGCCAGCGACCGGGTGCTGCAAAAAACCCCTTACAGCTTCGACGTGTCGGTGTGGGAATTCTTCTGGCCGCTGCTCAGCGGCGCGGCATTGGTCATGGCCCCGCCCGGTGCGCACCGTGATCCGCAAGCGTTGCGCGAGCTGATCGTCGAGCATGGCATCACCACCCTGCATTTCGTGCCATCGATGCTCCAGGCGTTCGTGTCGGCGGGCGAGCTGCCGGTTTGCACCTCGCTTAAGCGCATCCTTTGCAGCGGTGAAGCCCTGCCTGGGGAACTGCAACGGCAAGTGCTGTCGCAAACCGCCAGCGAGTTGCACAACCTGTACGGCCCGACAGAAGCGGCCATCGATGTTACTTCCTGGGCGTGCCGCGAAGATGGCAAGAGCGTGCCGATTGGCCGGCCCATCGCCAACACGCAGATCCACATTCTCGATGCCGACCTCAACCCGGTGCCGGTGGGTGTGGCGGGTGAGTTGTACATCGCTGGGGTAAACCTGGCCCGGGGTTACCAGGGTCGCCCTTCACTGACCGCCGAACGCTTCGTCGCCAACCCCTACGGTGAGTTTGGCGAGCGCATGTATCGCAGCGGCGACCTGGCGCGCTGGCGTGCCGATGGGGCCATCGAGTACCTCGGTCGCCTCGACCATCAGGTGAAGTTGCGTGGCCAGCGTATCGAGTTGGGCGAGATCGAAGCGGTGTTGCTGGCCCATGACGCGGTGCGCGAATGCGTGGTGGTTGCCCGGAACAATCAACTGCTGGGTTACTGGGTCGGCACCGATGCCGATGAAGCCGCGCTTAAATTTCACCTCGCCCAGCACGTTCCTGAATACATGGTGCCGTGGCGGTTGATGCAACTGCCGGCGATGCCGCTCTCGGCCAATGGCAAGCTGGATCGCAAGCAGTTGCCGCAGGTCGAGGCGCAGGCCGCTGCTATTGGCTATGTCGAACCCCGCAATGACGCCGAACGCGACCTGGCCAGGATCTGGTCCGAGGTGCTGGGCGTGGAGCGGGTCGGTGTGACGGATGACTTTTTCGAGCTGGGTGGGCATTCGTTGCTCGCAACCCGCCTGGCCTCGCAGATCCGACACCGGTTAGGCGTACAGATTCGCCTCGGCGCGGTGTTCGACACACCGACGGTCGAGGCGCTCGCTCGGCACCTGGAGCACATTCCGGCGCACGCCGCCGAAGACGAGGTGGACGCCATGACCCAATTGCTGAACGAACTGGAGCGCATTGAATGAACGACCTGAGCCAAGCCCACGGCCCCAGCCACCGTGACGATCCGTTGCGGCCGCTGGCCGAACGGCTCAACGCTCTTCCAGCCGAAAAGCAGCGGATATTCCTGCAACAGCTGCGTGAAAAAGGCATTGATGCCCGCCGCCTGCCCATCGTCCCGGCCCCCGCCGAGGCGAAGTGCACGTTGTCCTACAGTCAGCACCGGCTGTGGCTGCTCTGGCAGCTGGAGCCGACGGCCAGCGCTTATCACATCACCGGAGGCCTGCAACTCACCGGTGAACTGAACGAGGCGGCGCTGGAGGCGGCCCTGGCGGATATCGTCGCCCGTCACGCCGTACTGCGCAGCGACTTCCCCAGCGAGGGCGGCGAGCCAGTGGTGCGTGTACATGCCGCCGATGCCTGCGCGGTGACCCTGGGGCGTGAAGACCTCAGCGATGTGTCGGCCCAGGCCAAGGACGCCGCCTTGACGCGCCTGGCCCAGGATCAGGCCGGCCGACCCTTCGACCTGACCCAGGGGCCGTTGCTGCGCCTTTGCCTGGTGCGCTGTGGCGCCGAGCGGCACGCCTTGCTGGTCACCTTGCACCACATTGTCGCCGACGGGGTCTCGGTGGAGCTGTTCGTGCAAGAACTGGCTAGCGGCTATGCCCGCCGCCTGCATGCCGCCGGCAGCCCGCTGGCCAGCCTCGACGTACAATACAGCGACTACGCGCGCTGGCAGCGCCTGTGGCTGGAATCCGGGGAAAGCGAGCAACAGCTGGCGTATTGGCGCGGGCGCCTGGGCAGTGAAGAGCCGGTGCTGGAGTTGCCGGTGGATCACCTGCGTCCCGGCTTGCCTACCTATCGCGGGGCGCGGGTCGGCAAGCCGTTGCCCGACGCCACCAGCAGCCGCTTGCGCCAGTTCGCTCGTGGTCAACACGCCACGCCGTTCATGGTTTTGCTCGCCGCCTACGGCGTGTGGCTCAGCCGCCTGTGCGGCCAGGCCGAATTGCGCGTCGGCATCCCGGTCGCCAATCGCCAGGCCGCCGCGACCCAAGGCCTGATTGGTTGCTTCGTCAACACCCAAGTCTGGCCGCTGCGCGTCTTGCGCCATGAATCCTTTGTCGGCCAGGTCAAGGCCGTGCGCGAGCAGGCATTGCAAGCCCAGGCCCATCAGGATTTGCCCTTCGAACAACTGGTCGAAGCACTGCAACCCCAGCGCAGCCTAGGCCGCAACCCGCTGTTCCAGGTGCTGTTCAACCACTTGCAGCGCGGCGACAGCCAGTTGGAAGCGGGCGGGCTGGTCTTCGAGCGGCTGGACCAGGCCGCTGAAACCGCGCAGTTGGACCTGGCCTTGACCACCGAGGAAAACCGCCAGGGCCAGATCACCGCGACCTTCAGCTACGCCACCGACCTGTTCGAGGCATCCACCGTACAGGCTTGGCACGCGCACTTCCTGCACCTGCTCGAGCAACTGCTGGAACAGCCTGAGCGCGCATTGCACGAACTGGAGCCACTGACCCCGGCAGAGCAACAGCAACTCGCCGGTTGGAACGCGACCCAGGAAGACTATCCCCAATATCCCAACCTGCCCGCGCTGCTTGCAGAGCAGGTCCGCGCCACGCCCGATGCCTTGGCATTGGTCCACGCTGATGCCCGTTTGAGCTACGCCGAGCTGGATGCCCGCGCCAACCAACTGGCCCACTGGCTGCAAGGCCAGGGCGTGGGGCCGGATGTGCCGGTTGCTGTTTGCGCCGAGCGTTCGGTGGAATTGGTGGTGGCACTGCTGGGGGTGATCAAGGCCGGTGGCGCGTATTTGCCGCTGGACCCGGATCATCCGCGAGAGCGCCTGCAAGGCATGTTGGCCGACAGTGGCAGCCCGTTGCTGTTGACCCAGGCGCATCTGCTGGGCAAATGGGCTGGGGATGCTGGCGTGCCGGTGCATGCGTTGGAACGCTTACCGCTGGGCATCCAACCGTTGACCGCGCCGAGCGTCGATATCGGCGCGGAGAACCTCGTGTACTGCCTGTACACCTCCGGCTCCACTGGCAAGCCCAAGGCGGTCGGCAACCGCCACGCCGGCCTGCTCAACCGGCTGCAATGGATGCAGGCCGAATACGGCCTGAGCGCCAGCGACCGGGTGCTGCAAAAAACCCCTTACAGCTTCGACGTGTCGGTGTGGGAATTCTTCTGGCCGCTGCTCAGCGGCGCGGCATTGGTCATGGCCCCGCCCGGTGCGCACCGTGATCCGCAAGCGTTGCGTGAGTTGATCGTCGAGCATGGCATCACCACGCTGCATTTCGTGCCATCGATGCTCCAGGCGTTCGTGTCGGCGGGCGAGCTGCCGGTTTGCACCTCGCTTAAACGCATCCTTTGCAGCGGTGAAGCCCTGCCTCGGGAATTGCAACGGCAAGTGCTGTCGCAAACCGCCAGCGAATTGCACAACCTGTACGGCCCGACAGAAGCGGCCATCGATGTTACTTCCTGGGCGTGCCGCGAAGATGGCAAGAGCGTGCCGATTGGCCGGCCCATCGCCAACACGCAGATCCACATTCTCGATGCCGACCTCAACCCGGTGCCGGTGGGTGTGGCGGGTGAGTTGTACATCGCTGGGGTAAACCTGGCCCGGGGTTACCAGGGTCGCCCTTCACTGACCGCCGAACGCTTCGTCGCCAACCCCTACGGTGAGTTTGGCGAGCGCATGTATCGCAGCGGCGACCTGGCGCGCTGGCGTGCCGATGGGGCCATCGAGTACCTCGGTCGCCTCGACCATCAGGTGAAGTTGCGTGGCCAGCGTATCGAGTTGGGCGAGATCGAAGCGGTGTTGCTGGCCCATGCCAACGTGCGGGAAAGCGTGGTCATTGCCCGCGACGACAAGCTGATCGGCTATTGGGTTGGCGATGCGACCGAAGAGGATGTGCTCAAGGCCCATCTGGCCCAGCACGTCCCCGAATACATGGTGCCGTGGCGCCTGGTGCAGCTCGATGCCATGCCGCTCTCGGCCAACGGCAAGCTGGACCGCAAGCAACTGCCGCAGCCGGAAGGGCAGGCTGCGGCCGAGGACTATATCGCGCCGCGCAGCGAGGCCGAGCAGGCCCTGGCGGCGATTTGGGCCGAGGTGTTGGGCCTGGAGCAAGTCGGTATTGCCGACAACTTCTTCGAACTGGGTGGCGATTCCATTCTGTCCCTGCAAGTGATCAGCCGGGCGCGGCGTGCCGGTTGGCAGCTCAACCCCCGTGACCTGTTCCTGCACCCGACCCTGGCCGCCTTGGCCCATGGGGCGCGTAGCGCTCGCCAGGGCGCCGAGCCGCCGCCGGGCGTGACGGTCGGGCCGGCACCGCTGACGCCGATCCAGCAGTACTTTTTTAGCCAGGGCATTGCCCAGCGCCAGCACTGGAACCAGTCAGCGTTGCTGCGCCCGTTGCAGGTTCTGCAAGCCGAACCTTTGCGTGCCAGCCTTGCGGCCTTGGTCGAACACCACGCCAGCCTGCGCCTGCGTTACCGGCAGGATGCCCATGGCACCTGGCAACAAGGCTACACAACGTTTTCTGATGAGAACCTGCTGGTGGAAGTCGACGCCCCGGACGCCGAGGCCTTCCTCCATGAGGCCGAGCGCCTGCAAACCAGCCTCGACCTGGGCAATGGCCCATTGTTGCGTGCCGCTTTGTTGGCCTTGGGCGATGGCAGCCAGCGGCTGTTGATCGTGGTCCATCACTTGGTGGTAGACGGCGTGTCCTGGCGAGTGCTGGTGGAAGACTTGCAACACGTCTATCGCCAGCAGGCCGCTGGCCAAGCGGTGACGTTGGCGCCGGTAGGTGCCAGCTTCGCCCAATGGGGTGAACGCTTGCAGGCGTTCGCGGCAAGCCCGGCGCTGCTCGATGAGCTGGACTACTGGTGCGCGCAGACCGCCGGGCAATCGGCAATGGCCCTGGGCTGTGAAGGCCAGGCCGTGGAACGTCGCATGCGCCTGCCGGGCGAACTGACCCGGCGCCTGCACAAGGAAGCGCCAAGCGCTTATCGCACGCGCCTGGATGAATTGCTGCTGGTGGCCCTGGCCCGAGTTCTCTGCCGACAAAGCCAGCAGGCCTCGCTCAGCGTTGCCCTGGAAGGTCATGGTCGCGACGCCTTGCCCGCCCCGTTCAGCGAAGGCCTGGATATCGAGCGCAGCGTCGGCTGGTTCACCAGCCTGTACCCGGTGCGCCTGAGCCCGGGCCTGGGCGACCTGGGGGCGGCGATCAAGGCGGTCAAGGAGCAACTGCGCCAGGTGCCGAACAAGGGCATCGGCTACGGTGCGTTGCGCTACCTGGGCCCGGCATCCGCCCAGGCATTGCTTGCCGAGCAGGCCCCGCCGCAGGTGATGTTCAACTACCTCGGTCAATACGACAGCAGCCTCGACGGCCAGCGCCTGTTCGCCCTGGCCAGTGAACCCCAGGGCCGCCAGCGTGACCCTGCCTCGCCGCTCAGTCACGCGCTGACGGTCAATGCGCGCCTGGTGGAAGGCCAGTTGCAATTCGACGGCCGCGCCGATGCCCAGCACTACAGCCCCTCGCGACTGGAACGCCTGCTCGATGATCTGCGCGCTGAACTGAGCCTGCTCGCTGCCCATTGCCTGGCCCCTGAAAACGCCGCCCTGACGCCTGCGGATGTGCCATTGGCCGGGCTGACCCAAGCCCAACTCGACGCCTTGCCGCTGGCGGCTCGCGAGGTCGAGGACCTGTATCCGCTTTCGCCGCTGCAACAGGGGCTGCTGTTCCATACCCTGCAAGGCGATGCCGAATCCGCCTACGTCAACCAGATCGACGTGGTGCTCGAAGGCCTCGACCCGCAACGCTTCCTGCAAGCCTGGGAAACCACCGTGCAGCAGCACGCTACCCTGCGCAGCGTCTTTCTCTGGCAGGGCGAACTCAGCGCGCCGCTGCAAGCCGTCCTGCGCCGTGGCCCGGCAGTGGCGCAGTTGCATGACGCGCGCGGGCTCAGCCAACAGGCGCTGGACGAATGGGCCCGCACCGAGCGCGCGGAAGGTTTCGACTTGGCGCGCTTGCCGCTGCAACGGGTGCAACTGTTGCGCCTGGACGCCACGCGCTGCCGGATGATCTGGACCTTCCACCACATCCTCCTCGATGGCTGGAGCAGCGCGCGACTGATCGGCGAGGTGCTGCAACATTACGCTGGCGAACGCCCACTGGCGCCGCGCAGCCAGTACCGCGACTACATTGCCTGGCTGGGCGCCCAGGATCGCCAGGCGGCTCACGCCTACTGGCAAGGGCGCCTGGCGGCCTTGGATGGCCCAACGCTGCTCGCCGAGAGCCTGCCAGCCCGCGATACCCAAGGGTTTGGCGAAGCGCTTGGGCATGGTGTGATCCATGGTGGCCTGTCGGCTGTCGACAGCCAGCGCCTGCGTCAGTTTGCCCGGCGCCAACGGGTAACCCTCAACACCGTGGTGCAAGGCGCCTGGACCTTACTGCTGCAAACCTATACCGGCCAACCCCGGGTGGCGTTCGGCGCCACGGTATCGGGGCGGCCCAGTGCCCTGGACGGCGCCGAAGCGGTGGTCGGCCTGTTTATCAACACCGTGCCGGTGATCGCCGGTGGCGACCCAGCCCAGGCCGTGGGTGACTGGCTGCGTGAGCTGCAAACCCAAAGCGCCGAGGCCGGCGAGTTCGAACACACGCCGCTGGCCGACATCCAGCGTTGGGCAGGGTTGAGCGGGCAAAGCCTATTCGACAGCCTGCTGGTGTTCGAGAACTACCCGGTCGATCAGGCCATACGCCAGCGCAGCGGCGTGCGCATCGAAGCGTCCAGTACCCTGGAAGCGACTCACTATCCGCTGTCCTTGGCGATCTTCGCCGGCGAAGCCCTGGACATCACCTTCGGCTACCGCCGCGATGCGTTCGCCGCCGCCCGAGTCGAGGCGCTGGCCGGGCATCTCAATAGCCTGTTGCTCGGCCTGATCGCCGATGCCCACCAGCCGTTGGCCGCGATCAGCCCGCTCAGCGATGCCGAACACGTTCAACTCATGGCCTGGAGCCAGTCGGACTACGCGCCACCCGCCTTCGCCAGCGTACAGCAACGCATCGCCGCCCACGCGGCGGCCGATCCGCAGCGTGTGGCGCTGATCTGTGCCGGTCAGACCCTCACCCGTGGCGAACTGGAGCAACAGGCCAACCGCCTGGCCCATGCGTTGGTTGCCCGTGGCGTCTGCGCCGAAATGCGCGTCGGTGTGGCCTTGCAGCGCTCCAACCGGCTGTTGGTGGCGTTGCTGGCGGTGGCCAAGGCCGGTGCGGCATTCGTGCCGTTGGCGTTGGACTATCCCCGCGAGCGTATCGGCTACGTGTTGGGCGACAGCGGCATGAGCCTGTTGATCACCGAGCAGATGGCCCTGGAGCGGCTACCCGAAGCGCCCGGCCTGGCGTTGCTCGACCTCGACCAGTTGGACCTGGCCGGCTACAGCGACCAGCCCCCCCACGTCGAAGTGCACGCGCAAAACCTCGCCTACCTGATCTACACCTCCGGCTCCAGCGGCACGCCAAAAGGGGTTGCCGTGGCCCATGGCCCGCTGGCCATGCATTGCGACGCCACCGCGCCGGTGTACGACATGAGCGCGGAATCCCGCGAGTTCCACTTCATTTCTTTCGCCTTCGACGGCGCCCATGAGCGCTGGCTGACCGCGTTGACGTGCGGCGCTAGCCTGGTGTTGCGCGATGAGGAATTGTGGTCGCCGGCACGCACCCTGCAAACATTGGCGCAGCAGCAGGTCACCAACGCCGGCTTCCCGCCGGTCTACCTGGCCCAGATGGCTGCAGAAGCCCAGGCCCAAGGCCGCGCCCCGGCGTTGGATTTGTACTCCTTCGGCGGCGAAGCCATGCCTCAGGCCAACTTCGAGCGCATCCGCCACACCCTGGCGCCGCGCACCCTGATTAATGGCTACGGCCCGACCGAAACCGTGGTCACTCCACTGGTATGGAAGGTGCCGGCCAGCCAGGCCTGCCTGGCAGCCTACGCCCCCATCGGCCGCCCCGTCGGCGACCGCCGCGCCTACATTCTCGACGCGCGCCTGCAACCGGTGCCAGCCGGGGTCAGCGGCGAGCTGTACCTGGGCGGCAGCGGCCTGGCCCGTGAATACCATGGCCGACCGGCGATGAGCGCCGAGCGGTTCGTGCCAGACCCGTTCGGCGCGCCAGGCGCGCGCATGTACCGCACCGGCGACCGGGTGTTATGGGGCGCCGATGGGGTGATCGAATACGTCGGGCGCATCGACCAGCAGATCAAGATTCGCGGCTATCGCATCGAGCCCGGCGAGGTCGAAGCGCGCATCCAGCAACACCCGGAAGTCGAGACCTGCGTGGTGCTGGCCTTGCCTTCGCCTACCGGTTCACGACTGGTTGCCTATGGCGTGGCCAGGGTGTCGGCGGACGAGCCGAGCCTGGAAGCCCGCGTCAAGCAGGCCCTGGCCGAGCATTTGCCGGACTACATGATCCCAGCGCGGCTGATATGGCTGCCACGCCTGCCGGTGACGCCAAACGGCAAGCTCGATAGGGCGGCGTTGCCGACCCCGGATTGGCATGTCCAGGGCGGCGAGTTCATTGCGCCTCAAGGCGAGGTGGAAACCCTGCTGGCCGGAATCTGGCAGCAGTTGCTGGGCATTCGGCAGGTCGGCGCCACGCAGAATTTCTTCGAGCTGGGCGGCGACTCTATCGTCTCCCTGCAACTGGTCGGCCGCGCGCGCCAGGCCGGCGTGCTGTTGACGCCCAAGGATGTTTTCGAACAACAGACTATCCGTGGCCTCACCCAGGTGGCCAAGGTCCAGAAAAGCGTCGCCCAGGCACAAGGCCCGGTCACCGGCCCTGCTGCGCTGACGCCGATCCAGGCGTGGTTCTTCGAAAGCCCCATCAACGTTCGCCAGCACTGGAACCAGTCGGTACTGCTGCAACCGCGGGAAGCGTTGGACGCGACGTTGCTGAGTGGCGCATTGCAGGCCTTGGTGGCTCACCACGACGCCTTGCGCCTGCGCTTTACCCAGGCTGCCGATGGCACCTGGCGGCAAAGCCACGGCGATACGGCGGCGGTACCGCTGGATCGGGTGCAGGTGACCGACGCGGCGCAATGGGCCAGCGCCTGCAGCGCCGTCCAGGCCGGCTTGAACATCAGCGAAGGCCCTTTACTGCGCGGCCTGTTGCTGGACAGCCAGCAGGGCCAGCGCCTGTTGTTGGCCGCCCATCACTTGGTGGTGGACGGCGTGTCTTGGCGCATTTTGCTCGAAGACCTGCAGCGCGCCTATGGCCAACTCCAGGCCGGCCAGCCGCTGGCGTTGGGTAACAAAACCAGTGCCTTCCAACGCTGGGGCGAAGTGCTCCAGGCTCAGGCGCCATCGCGCCTGGCAGAGCTGGACTTGTGGCGCGCCATCCTGGCACCAGACGTGGCTAGCCTGCCATTGATGGATGAAACGGGCAGCCGTCGCCGCGACCAGGTGCGTGAGTGTCAGGTGCGCCTGGCCGAGCCACTGACGCGCCAATTGCTGACCCAGGCGCCACAGGCCTATCGCAGCCGCGTCGATGAGTTGCTGCTCACCGCGCTGGCCCGGGTAGTCCTGCGCGCGACCGGTGGCGAGAGCCTGCTGGTCGGCCTCGAGGGCCATGGCCGCGAAGTCCCGCCCGATTACACCGACGTTGACCTGAGCCGCAGCGTGGGCTGGTTCACCAGCCTGTATCCGGTGCGCCTGCAAGCGGACCCTTCGGCGCCAGCCGGTGCGGCGATTCGTGGAATCAAGGAGCAACTGCGCCGAGTACCCGACCAGGGCATGGGTTACGGGATCCTGCGCTACCTTGGCGAGCCCGAGGTGCGCGCCGAGCTGGCCGGGGCGCCGCAACCGTCGATCACATTCAACTACCTGGGCCAGACCGACCGGGGTTTGGATGCCCAGGGCTTGTTCAGCATCGCGGCCGAGCGTGGCGGTGACGACCAGGCGGCTGATGCACCCTTGGGCAACGAGCTGATCATCAATGCCCAGGTACGCCAGGGTGAGCTACAGATGAACTGGCAGTACAGCGGCGCACGGCTTTCCTCGGCCTGGGTCGAGGGGCTGGCCCAGGCGTACCGCGCTGAGCTGCAAGGGTTGATCGAGCATTGCCTGAGCCCCGACGTGCAACGCTTCACGCCATCGGACTTCCCACTGGCAGGGCTGGATCAAGGCACGCTGGAGAGCCTGCTGTTACCCGCTGATACCGAGTTGCTCTATCCGTTGTCGCCGTTGCAGCAGGGTATGTTGTTCCACGCCTTGCAGAACCCCGGCGAAAGCCATTACCTCAACCAGTTGAGCCTGGCCATCGACGGCCTGGACGCCACGCGCTTCGCCCAGGCCTGGGATATCACCGTGGCCCGGCATGACGTGCTGCGTACCGCCTTCCTCTGGGAAGGGCTGAGCCAGCCGCTGCAAGCGGTGCATCGCAACGTGCCATCGCCGGTACGCCTGCTCGACTGGCGCGAGCGAGCAGACCGCGAAACGGCGGTCGAGTACCTGGCTGGCCAGGAACGTGAGGCTGGGTTTGACCTTGGTACCGCACCCTTGCTACGGGTGCTGCTGGTGCGTTTGGGTGAACAGCGCTATCAGTTGATCCTGACCAGTCATCACTTGTTGCTCGATGGCTGGAGCTCGTCGCGGCTGATCGCCGAGGTCTTGCAACACTATCGGGGCACGCCGCCCGCCGAGGTGGCGGGGCGTTTCGTCGACTACGTGCAGTGGTTGCAACAGCGTGACCCGGCGCAGCGCCAGGCCTTTTGGCGCGAGCGCCTGGCCGGGCTGGGCGAGCCAACCTTGCTGGCCAACAGCGTGACCGGCGTGGGTGAGGGCAGTGGTCACCGCCAGCACCACTGGCAATGCGACGCCGCGATGACTGAACGCCTGATCGCCGTCGCCCGCCGCGAGCGAGTCACCTTGAACACCTTGGTTCAAGGCGCCTGGAGCCTGTTGCTACAACGCTATAGCGGGCAAGCCACGGTGGCGTTCGGCGCCACGGTGGCCGGCCGGCCGGCGCAATTGGCCGATGCTGAACGCACCCTGGGGCTGTTCATCAACACGTTGCCGGTTATCCAGACGCCGCCAGCCCAGCAGCCCTTGGGCGATTGGCTGCGCCAGTTGCAAAGCTTCAACAGCGCGCTACGCGAGCATGAACATACGCCGTTGTTCGAGATCCAGGGCTGGGCCGGGCAGGGCGGGCAGGCCCTGTTCGATACCTTGCTGGTGTTCGAAAACTACCCGGTGGAACAGGCGCTCGGTGAAGCTAGCGGCTTGCGTTTCTCGCCAGTGCAGCGCCACGAGACTACGCACTACCCGCTGACCCTGGTGATCCATGCCGGTGCGCACTTGCAGATCGAATTCAGCTACCGCCAAGACACTTTCGCCGAAGCCGATATCGCCCGTTTCAGCGAACACCTGGCTGGGTTGCTGGAGCAGTTCGAAGACAGCAATCGCCCGTTGGCGAGCCTGACCTTGCTGAGCCCTATCGAGGTTCGCCAGATCGCCGGGTGGAACGCCACCGATATCCGCTACCCGCAGTATCCCAACCTGCCCGCGCTGCTTGCAGAGCAGGTCCGCGCCACGCCCGATGCCTTGGCGTTGGTCCACGCTGATGCCCGTTTGAGCTACGCCGAGCTGGATGCCCGCGCCAACCAACTGGCCCATTGGCTGCAAGGCCAGGGCCTGGGGCCGGATGTGCCGGTTGCCGTTTGCGCTGAGCGTTCGGTGGAATTGGTGGTGGCACTGCTGGGGGTGATCAAGGCCGGTGGCGCGTATTTGCCGCTGGACCCGGATCATCCGCGAGAGCGCCTGCAAGGCATGTTGGCCGACAGTGGCAGCCCGTTGCTGTTGACCCAGGCGCATCTGCTGGGCAAGTGGGCTGGGGATGCCGGCGTGCCGGTGCATGCGTTGGAACGCTTGCCGCTGGGCATCCAACCGTTGACCGCGCCGAGCGTCGATATCGGCGCGGAGAACCTCGTGTACTGCCTGTACACCTCCGGCTCCACTGGCAAGCCCAAGGCGGTCGGCAACCGCCACGCCGGCCTGCTCAACCGGCTGCAATGGATGCAGGCCGAATACGGCCTGAGCGCCAGCGACCGGGTGCTGCAAAAAACCCCTTACAGCTTCGACGTGTCGGTGTGGGAATTCTTCTGGCCGCTGCTCAGCGGCGCGGCATTGGTCATGGCCCCGCCCGGTGCGCACCGTGATCCGCAAGCGTTGCGCGAGTTGATCGTCGAGCATGGCATTACCACGCTGCACTTCGTGCCATCGATGCTCCAGGCGTTCGTGTCGGCGGGCGAGCTGCCGGTTTGCACCTCGCTTAAGCGCATCCTTTGCAGCGGTGAAGCCCTGCCTGGGGAACTGCAACGGCAAGTGCTGTCGCAAACCGGCAGCGAGTTGCACAACCTGTACGGCCCGACAGAAGCGGCCATCGATGTTACTTCCTGGGCATGCCGCGAAGATGGCAAGAGCGTGCCGATTGGCCGGCCCATCGCCAACACGCAGATCCACATTCTCGATGCCGACCTCAACCCGGTGCCGGTGGGTGTGGCGGGTGAGTTGTACATCGCTGGGGTAAACCTGGCCCGGGGTTACCAGGGTCGCCCTTCACTGACCGCCGAACGCTTCGTCGCCAACCCCTACGGTGAGTTTGGCGAGCGCATGTATCGCAGCGGCGACCTGGCGCGCTGGCGTGCCGATGGGGCCATCGAGTACCTCGGCCGCCTCGACCATCAGGTCAAGTTGCGTGGCCAGCGTATCGAGTTGGGCGAGATCGAAGCGGTGTTGCTGGCCCATGACGCGGTGCGCGAATGCGTGGTGGTTGCCCGGAACAATCAACTGCTGGGTTACTGGGTCGGCACCGATGCCGATGAAGCCGCGCTTAAATTTCACCTCGCCCAGCACGTTCCTGAATACATGGTGCCGTGGCGGTTGATGCAACTGCCGGCGATGCCGCTCTCGGCCAACGGCAAGCTGGATCGCAAGCAACTGCCGCAACCCGAAGGGCAGGGCACACTGAGCGGGCATGTGCCGCCGAGCAGCGACGCCGAACGGGCCCTGGTGGCTATCTGGGCCGAAGTATTGGGCCTGGAGCAGGTCGGCGTTACCGACAGCTTCTTTGAGCTGGGCGGGCATTCGCTGAGCGTGATGCAAGTGCGCGCGCAACTGCAACAACGCCATGGCTGCCACCTACCGATCAACGCTTTCTTCGATCACGTCACCGTGCAGAAGTTGGCCCAGCAACTGCCGAGCGATCTGTTCGCAGCGGCGGTCGAGCATCGCGAGCGCCTGGATGACATGGCCCGCTGGCTGGATGAATTCGAGGTTTGAGATGAGTATCGATCCGCACCAAATCGCCCGGCGTTTCGCCGAGCTAACCCCTGAGCGGCGCCAGACCTTTCTCGCCAAGCTCGAGGAAAACGGCATTCGCTTCACCGACCTGCCCATTGTGGCGCTGCCACGGCTGGGCGCCGCGCCGCTGTCTGCCGCCCAGCGCGGCCTGTGGATCGCCTGGCAGCGCGAGCCCGACAGCCCGGCCTACAACCTGGCGGGCGTGCTGCGCCTAGGTGGCCTGTTGGATGTCGGCGCCCTGGAGCAGGCTTGCAATGATCTGCTCGCCCGCCACGAAGCGCTGCGTACGTCCTTCACCCAGGACGTCGACGGCGAGCCGCAGCAATGCATCAACCCCGCGCGGTTCCAGGCACTGGTATGCCTCGAACTGGGCGAGGACGCATCGCGGCAACGGGCCCAGGCGCTCACCTGCGAGCCATTCGACCTGCAAGCCGGCCCGGCGTTGCGCCTGGAGTTGCATCGCCTGGGTCCACGGCAGCATCGGCTGGTCATCGTGCTGCACCACATTCTTGCCGATGGCTGGTCCATCGGCTTAATCATCGAAGACCTGGCCGCGGCCTACGCCGCGCGCCGCCAGGGGCAGGCCGCACCATGGCCGCCGCTGGCCGTGCAATACGCCGATTACGCCGGTTGGCAACAACGCTGGCTGGATGCTGGCGAGCAAACCCGGCAACTCGATTATTGGCGCAGGCAACTAGAAGACGATCACACGCCCTTAGCGCTGCCGCTGGACCGCCCACGCAGTGCGGTTCGGGATCCACGCGGGGCGAGCGTGCGCATGCAATTGCCCGCGGACACCAGCGAACGCTTGCGCCACCTTGCCAAGGCCAACGGTGCGACCACGTTCATGGCCATGCTGGCGCTGCTTAACCTTTTGCTCGCTCGGCACAGCGGCGCCGACAAGGTGCGTATCGGCTCGCCGCTGGCCAACCGTACCCGCGCCGAAACCCAGCGGGTGGTGGGCTACTTCACCACCCTGAGTGTGTTGAGCAACCGGGTCGACGAGCGGTGGAGTTTTACCGCGCTGTTGAAACAGGTGCGCGGCACCTTGCTCGAGGCCCAGGAACATTCCCAGTTGCCGTTCGACCAACTCCTGCAAGCTCTGGCGCCGCCCCGCGAGGCGGGCACGCATCCGCTGTTTCAGGTCAAGTGCACCGAGCAATCGGCCAGCCGCCCGCAGCGCTTCGCCGACCTGTCCATGAGCCTGGACGGGCTGGCGGCGGGCGACGTGCACTTCGACCTGAGCGTGGACTTCACCGATCGCGCTGATGGCATCGAAGTGCTGATCGCCTACGCCTGCGACCTGTTCGACGCCGAGCGCATCGAGGCTTTGGCGGGTGATCTGGCTTCACTGGCCGACGCTGTCAGCCTGGCGCCGGGCCAACCGTTGCTGGAGCTCGCCGTCGAACCCGAATACCACCCCGATGCCCCGGCAATCGCCGCCGAAGACGTGCTTGCCGCCTGGCAGCGCCAGTATCGCCTCAGCCCTGACGCCGCAGCCTTGACCTGCAACGGCATTACCTTCAGCCGCGCGCAAATCAACCACGCCGCGCAGGCCCTTGGCCAACGCCTGCTGGCCCGTGGCGTCGGTCCCGGTGCTCGGGTGGCGCTGCTGACCGGGCGCACGCCTGGAATGGTGATCGGCATCCTGGCGGTGCTCCAGTGTGGCGCCGCCTATGTGCCCATCGATCCACGCTGGCCGGCCGAACGCCGTGCGGCGGTGTTGGCCGACAGCGGCGCGTGTTTGGTGCTGGGCGCCGACCCTCAGGTGCCAGGCCTGAGCTGGCTAACGCTGGACCTGGATTTACCGATGCCCACACCGCTGGCGGCCTGGCCGGCCCAGGTGCCGCAGTTGCCGGCGTACTTGATCTATACCTCAGGTTCCAGCGGCGCGCCCAAGGCGGTAGTCGCCACTCGCGGCAATTTGGCCGCGTATGTCGCAGGGCTGAGCCAGCGCCTGCAATTGCCTGCGCGCAGTAGTTTCGCCATGGTCTCGACGGTGGCCGCCGACCTCGGTCACACGGTGCTGTTCCTCGCCTTGAGCCAGGGTGGCCTGCTGCATCTGGCCGACGATGAGCATGCCTTCGACCCCGACGCCTTTGCCCATTGGCAAGGCGAGCAGGGCGCCGACGTGCTGAAAATCACCCCGAGTCATTTGCAGGCCTTGCTCAACGCCCGCGACCCGGCCCGAGTCCTGCCGCGACACACGTTGATCCTCGGCGGCGAAGCCACTTCCTGGCGGCTGCTCGATGACATTCGCAAGCTCGCCCCGCAATTGCGGGTCTTCAACCACTACGGCCCCACAGAGACCACGGTTGGTGCGCTCTGCCAGGACGCTGCCCATGCGGATCGCTTGCGCGCCCGGACCTTGCCCATCGGTACCCCGCTGGCCGGCGTCCAGGTTCGAGTCCTGGATGCCTATCTGAATCCGGTGGCCAGGGGCGTGGTCGGTGAGCTGTACCTGGGTGGACCAGGCGTCACCCAGGGTTATTCGGGCCGGCCTGGCCTGACCGCAGAACGCTACGTGCCGGACTTGTATGGTGCGCCCGGCGCGCGCCTGTATCGCAGCGGTGATCGCGTTCGACGCCTCGATGATGGCAGCCTGGAATACCTGGGCCGCAGCGATGATCAAGTGAAAGTTCGTGGCTACCGGGTTGAGCCTGGCGAAGTCAGCGCCGCGATCCGCCGCCTGGCCGGGGTGCGCGACGCGGCCGTGATCGCCGTGCCCGGCGAAGACGGCGGCCACCAATTGCATGCCTATCTGGTGCTGGCGGCCGGGGCGGCCGTGGAAACCCTGCGTCAATCCTTGGCGGCCCAATTGCCGGACGCCTTGGTGCCGCCCCACTGGACAGTGCTGGAGCAACTGCCACTCACCGCCAACGGCAAGCTTGACCGTCGCGCCCTTGCGCCGACGCAGGCGCCCCAGCCAGTGAGCGAAGGCCCGCGTGGCCCGGTGGAGCAGGCGCTGGCGCAGTTATGGAGCGACCTGCTGGGGCGTAGCGATATCTCCCGCGACGCATCGTTTGGCGAACTGGGCGGCGACTCGCTGCTTAGCCTCAAATTGCTCGCACGCATCCGCAAGCACGGCCTGCAAGGGGAGCGCAAGCTGACCCTGGCCGACTTGCTCAATGCCCCCAGCCTCGCCGCCCTGGCCGAACGCCTGGCACCGCCGCCAGTGACCGACCCGGAGGTGGTGTTTTTGTCGCGTTCGGGCCACGGCGTGCCGCTGTTCTGCCTGCCGGGGTTGATCGTTAACAGCAGCGAATTCAAGCCGCTGGTGGATGCCCTGGGCGGCGAACGGCCGGTGTATGGCTTTGTTAGCCATGTTTATACCGAACAACGTTGGCGTGGCTACGACGTGCCAGCGCTGGCCGGCGAATACGCGGACTACATTGCCCGCACGGTCAAGGGTGGGCGCTGCGCCTTGCTCGGCTGGTCGTCCGGGGGCGAGTTGGCCCTGGAGACCGCGCGCTTGCTGCAAGGGCGCGCCCAGGTGGATCTTCTTTGCTTGGTGGATGTGTTCGAGTCGGTGCCATTCCATCCACGGCAACCGCTCGACGAGGCCAGGCGCGCCCAGGCGCAGCCGCTGCTGGAAAGCTGGCTGGGCCGCTCGGCCATGGCCGCCCAGTGGCGTGGGTTATTCGCGTTGATGGACGACCGAGAACGCGACGCCCTGGCCGAACATGTGCTGGCTCACGACGGGCAATTGCCCAGCGACGGGCCGGATTTACTGTCCCAGGAGTTCGAACAGTGGGCGTTACTCGACAAGCGCTTGAAAGCCGCCCGCCAGGTGCACGCGCCATTGGCGATAGATGCCCATGTTTGGCAGGCCGCCCACTCCCTGACCCGCAGTGAGCGCCTGCGTGACTGGAATGCCCTGGTCAATGTCGTCGAGCAGTGCTGCGTGGCGGGTGCGCACCACCTGGACATCATCCGCCACCCGGGTTTCATGGCCGACCTGGCGCAGGCCTTGGCGGCTCTGGAAGCAGGTAAGCGACCAGAGGGCGCTAAATTCGCCGAAGCGGCGAGCGTCTTCTAAGAACACATTATCCAGCGGCTGGGCTCGACGGTCCGGCCACCGCTCTCTCACCTCTTCTGGAAGGAATCGGTCACATGACCCAGCACCTCACCCCGACGGCTCCCCACGACCTGATCGGCATTGGCTTCGGCCCTTCCAACCTGGCCTTGGCTATTGCCTTGCAAGAGCGCGCGGAGGGCGGCAAGGCTTTCGATGCGCTGTTTCTGGAGCGCCAGCCGGACTACAACTGGCACGGCAACACCTTGGTCGCCCAGAGCGAGCTGCAGATTTCCTTCCTCAAGGACTTGGTGACCCTGCGCAACCCGTCCAGCCGTTTCTCGTTCGTCAACTACCTCAAGGCCCATGGCCGGCTGGTGGACTTCATCAACCTGGGCACGTTTTATCCATGCCGCATGGAGTACAACGACTACCTGCGCTGGGTCGCCATGCAATTCGCCGAGCAAAGCCGCTATGGCGAGCAAGTGCTGCGCGTCGAGCCGGTGGTGGAAGCGGGCGGCCAGGTGCAACGCCTGAACGTGATCAGCCAAGACCAGCAAGGTCGCGAACTGAGCCGCCAGACCCGCTCGGTGATCGTCAGCACCGGTGGCACGCCGAAGATTCCCGAGGCGTTTGCCGGCTTCAAGGGCGACCCCCGGGTGTTCCACCATGCCCGCTACCTGTCGGCCATGGCCACCCAGGCATGCAGCCGTGGCGAGCCGATGCGCATTGCCGTGGTCGGTGCCGGGCAGAGCGCCGCCGAGGCGTTCATCGACCTCAACGACAGCTATCCGAGCGTGCAAGTCGACATGGTGCTGCGTGCCGCCGTGCTCAAGCCCGCCGACGACAGCCCGTTCGTCAACGAAATCTTCGGCCCGGATTACACCGACCTTGTGTTCAATCAGCCGGAGACCGAGCGTGAGCGGCTGATCCGCGAGTACCACAACACCAATTACTCGGTGGTGGACCTGGATTTGATCGAGCGCATCTACGCCATTCTCTACCGCCAGAAAGTCTCCGGCATCGCCCGCCACGGCTTCCTTTGCCGGCGCATGATCGAAAGTGCCAGCGATGCCGAGGGGCGCGTGCAATTGCAATTGCGCGACTTGGCCACCGGCTGCACCGAGGTACGGCGCTACGACGCGGTGATCCTCGCCACCGGCTACGAGCGCCGTTCCCACCGCGAACTGCTGGCCCCGCTCAAGGATTACCTGGAAGACTTCCGGGTCGATCGCGACTACCAACTGCTGGCGCGTCCGGAACTGGAGACCCCAGTGTTCATCCAGGGCTTCAGCCAGCATTCCCACGGCCTGAGCGACACGTTGTTGTCGGTGCTGCCGGCCCGTTCCGGGGAAATCGCCGCGGCCTTGCAGCAGCGCCTGGATGGCATTCGCCAACCCCAGCCGGTCTACGAAGCGCGCCGCGCGGCCGGTCGAAGCGTCTCGGCCTGATGGCTGAATATCGGCGGCTGATCGGGTATGCTGGCTGAATGATGCTGTTTCTCATTCACCCACTTCCATGATCAAGGGTGCCAGGGGGGCTGATGATCGACGTGCTTGCACCGCTGTTTCGCGGTGACTTCGAAGCCTACCGGGACGTGTTGGTGCTGGCCGACGACCCTCGCCCGGCCACCTCCTACGACACGCTGTTGGCGCCCCGCGCCTTCGGCGACTTACAAGGCCGCTTTGGCCAGCGCTACAGCGGCGACGACCGCCGGGCCTTGGTGTCGTTGTGGGCCAAGCACTACATCGTCAAGCTGCTGCCACCCGTGATGGGCGCCACGTTGCTGCTGCGCTGGCGCTTGCCGCTGTCCCTGGCCGACACCGCCTTGGTGCTGGATGAAGGGCTCTTGCCCCAGGCGTTTCGCCTGGTCGGCAAAGGCGAGCCGTTCGCGGCCGATGTGAGCGACCCTTTCGAGCTATTCTCGGGCTTGCTGGACGATCACTTGCAGCCGCTGTTCCAGGCCATGGCCAGCCAGGTGAAGCTTTCACCCAAGGTGCTATGGAGCAATGCCGGCAACTATTTCGAAAACCTGCTCAATTTGATGGCCAAGGCCGGGATGCCCGCCGAACGTCTGGCCCCGGGGCGCAGCCTGCTGGAGACCAAGGCCCGCCCCGACGGCACCCGCAATCCGCTTTTCCAGCCGGTGCAGTACCTGCCTATCACCGACGAACACGGCCAACCTACCTTGCGTCGCGAGCGAAAGGTCTGCTGCGTGCGCTACCTGCTGCCGGAGCTGGAGCTGTGCGGCAACTGCCCGTTGAAGGTCAAGCCCGGCAAGCTGGCTTGTGCCTGATGGACAAATGTGGGGGGTTACCCCTTGTGCGCGAAGCGAATTGTCTTTGCGTGGAGCGGACGTGGTTGCCAGGCTGCATGGCTGCCGTACCGTTTCCCTAAAAAGATGCCTTGCCGGTGAAAACCGCCCCCGAAAAACCCACTACCCCGTGGGAATCCTCAGTAATGAAAACTGATCGCCGACCCATCGCGCGGGTGCGGTAGGATGCCCATGCTGATGCCGTAGATGGACTCCAGTACTTCACTGTTCATCAGGTCCGCCGGTGCGCCCTGGGTCAGCAATCGGCCGCTGTGCAACGCTACCAGGTGGTCGCAGTAACGCGCAGCCATGTTGATTTCATGCAGCACCACGACCACGCCCAGGTCGAGCTTGTGGCTCAATTCCCGAATCAACCCTAGCACCTCGACCTGATGCGCAATATCCAATGCCGAGGTTGGTTCGTCGAGCAGCAGATAGCGGCTGTTTTGTGCGAGCAGCATGGCCAGCCAGACCCGCTGGCGCTCGCCGCCGGAAAGGTTGTCCACCAGGCGGTCGGCATAGGCGGTGGTGTGAGTCAGTTCCAGCGCCTGTTCGACCTGCGTGTGATCCTGCTGGCTCAAGCGCCCGAGGGCGCCATGCCAGGGGTAGCGGCCAAAGCGCACCAGTTCGCGCACGGTGAGGCCGTCGGCGGCGGGCAGTTGTTGCGGCAAGTAGGCCACCTGCCGTGCGAATTCGCGGTTTTTCCAGGCCGACAACGGCACGCCATCGAGTTTTACCGTGCCCTGGCTCGCGGCTTGTTGGCGGGCCAGCAACTTGATGAGGGTCGATTTCCCCGAGCCGTTATGCCCGATCAAGCCGATGATCTGACCATGGGGCAGGGTCAGGTCCAGTGGGTGCAGGAGGGTGCGCTCGGGGATATCGAAAGAGACGGCCTGCAACTCGAACATGGGAGGGTCCTGGGGCAAAAGACGCTAATCTAGAGCAAACAAGAACCATTATCAAAGGTTGCTTGGCGCCGCTCGGTGTAGATGGTGCGTTACGGCGTGGGGTGCGTCCATGCTCACGTTGATCCTGCACCAGGCAACCTCGGCCATGCTGTAACACCCGAGAAGGCGAGCCACTAGCCGTCACAACCACACGACCGGCCGGCAGGTCCTGCTGGCCCTTCGGTGTCCTTTATGCCCGGCGTGCGCATGGCCTGGTCACTCGAACCGCCGATCGCCAGGGCCGTGTTTTCAATGAGACATACACGGGGCATACGCGCTGTGGAGGATACGGGTCGATCAGGAAGGACTTCCAGATACAAGAAAGCCCGCACGAGGCGGGCTTCTTGGGGTGATTCATAGACTGCTGTAGACATCTATGGATCGGTACTTGGTGGCTACACAGGGACTTGAACCCCGGACCCCAGCATTATGAATGCTATGCTCTAACCAACTGAGCTATGTAGCCAAGTGGCGCGCATTATTCGCGTATCGTGGGCAGGTGTCAACCCTGCCCCTAAATTCTTTTCTCTCCCCGATCAACGGCTTAGCCGTTACGCGTTGAACCACCCCAGCTTGACCACGAACAACAGCGAGAGGACCACCAGCGCCGGGTTGAGGTCGCGGGCGCGGCCGCTGGCCAGTTTCATGGCGGTCCAGGCGATGAAGCCGAAGGCGATGCCGT
>NZ_JAAOCA010000002.1 GCF_014694385.1 Pseudomonas typographi
GGGCCGGCATCGGCGATCAGTTGGTTGATTTCGGCCGGGTCGATGTCTAGCCGTATCAGCAGGCTGGGGTCTTCGGGGCCGGCATTGAGCAGCCGGCCGCTGACCGGCATGGTCACCGAGAGCACCAGAAAATGCAACGGGTCGTACACGTAGCGCTCATCACCCAGGCACACTTCTTTGCTGCCATGGGCGAACACGCACAGCGCGGGCTCGGCGAGGGTACTTGCCGATGGGCGGCAGTGTTCATAGCGCACCAGTTGCAGGCCCGGTACGGCACAAGCGTGGTAGCCCTCACCTTCGGGCGTCGATCGGGTGTGTTTGCGAATCAGCCCCGCCAAGGTTTGCCGCTGCTGTTCCATCGCGGCGGCCAAAGGCTGGGGAATGTGTTCGGCCATGCTCATGGAGTGCTCCCGATCAGGCGGCTGCTTGGGTTACAGGGTACTTATGGGCAAGCTCGGGCGGTAGGCCGATCCTGCATGATGCTTGCCTGATCCTGCGCGAAGCCTTGGCGGTGCGGCTGGCGGGCATCGCCTGCGCAGTGGCGTGCGTTCGCATCTGTGCAGGGTGTTGGCCTGCCCGCAGGATCAGGCAAGCACTGCGCAGGATCAAGATAACGCCGGGTTAACCCGGGCGGTATTCTCTGTAGCTGTGAGCGTTTTTCCACCCTCTATCAGGGAGAGGCAGCATGACCCAGAACCCAGCCGTCAGCCATTGTGTATTCATACGCGCTTACCCGGGGCGCAGCGTGGCCTTGGGCGAGTGCCTGGGGCGGCTGGTTGAGAGTACGCTTGGCGCTGCCGGGTGCTTGCAATGCGCTGCGCAGCGGGCGGCCCACGATCCAAGCACGTGGATGCTCAGTGCCCAGTGGGCCAGCGCCGACGCCCTGGCCGGTTGGCTCGCATCGCCGAACATGGACGTATTCAGCTTGTTGGTGCGCGACCGATTGATTATCCACCTGGATGTGCAGGCCTTCGACTCGGTTATCACCCGGCCTGCCGCACCCGCACTGCGCTACGTGGGCAGATTCAGCTGGGCCTGCGCATCAAGAATTTTTCACCCAAGCGGAAGTAGTCCGCGGGCCCCCCGCCGCGCAGAATCGGATCGGCTGCCGCGGTGTCGTAAACGCCTTCCTTGAGCAGCGCCTTGGCAATGTGAACCGCGACCACCTCCCCGAGCACCAGCCAACTGTCGACCGGCTGCTGCTGCGCTGTTTGCAACTGCACGATTTGCGTGACTTTGCATTCGAAGGCCACCGGGCTCTCCTTTACCCGGGGCGCGGCGACTTTGCGTGAAGCTACGGGCGTGAGGCCGGCCAACTGGAATTCATCCACCTGCGGTGGCACCGCGGCGCAACTCTGGTTCATCGGCTCGGCCAAGGCGAAGGTGGCCAGGTTCCAAACGAATTCACCGGTGGCTTGGATGTTGCTCAGGCTGTCTTTGTGCCCCACGCTGCTGAAGCCGATGATCGGTGGGGTGTAGTTGAAACCGTTGAAGAAGCTGTACGGCGCCAGGTTCAGAGTGCCGTCTACGGCGCGGGTCGACACCCAGCCGATGGGGCGTGGGCCCACGATGGCGTTGAACGGGTCATGGGGCAGGCCATGGCCGAGGGCCGGTTCGTAATAATAGATGTCGTCGCTCATCGTGCTGCGGCTCCTATGTAGGCCGGTGAGGTTCATTGAGGCAGGCGGTTGACCATAGGCTGTAACCAGATGTTGCGGCGGCGCCCCTGCGCGGCTATGGTGGCCCGCGTTCTTATTAGCACGGAGTGGCGATGGGCGGGCCGGTATTTCCCTGGCGCAATGGCAACCGTTTCGAGTTGTTGATCGACGGCCCGCGCTTTTTCCCCCGTATGCTGGCCGCCATCGAGCGGGCTCAGGCGCAGGTAGACCTTGAATTGTACCTGGTCGAGGCCGGCGCCTGTGCCGAGGCCGTGGTGGCGGCCCTCGAAGCCGCTGCCCAGCGTGGTGTGGCAGTGCGCTGCCTGTTCGACGGCTACGGCAGCCTGAAGCTGGGCAGTGCATTGGTGCTGCGCTTGACCGAGGCCGGTGTGGAGCTGCGCCACTACAACCCGGTGCACTGGCGGCGTGGTATGCGCAACCTGTATCGGGACCACCGCAAGTTATTGCTCGTCGACCGCGAGCTGGCGGTGGTTGGCGGCACCGGCCTTACCGACCAGTTCTGGCGGCCCGGTGCCGAGCAAAGCGAGTGGCATGAAACCATGGTGCAAATCGACGGGCCATTGGTCGCCGATTGGCAGATGCTCTTCGACCGCCAATGGCGCGCCAACCTGCGCCGCACCGAATGGCGCCCGCCCACGCATTTCGGTTTGCCGCGCCTGCCCAAAGTGCCTTCGCAAGGCGAAGGGTTCGGCCGGGTGGCCTACGCCGATGCGCGCCAGCACCGCGACATATTGCGATCGCTGGTGCGCGCGCTGAACAGCGGCCAGCGCCGCATCTGGTTGGCCACGCCTTATTTTTTGCCGACTTGGACGGTGCGCCGCTCGCTGCGCCGCGCCGCCAGCCGGGGCATCGATGTGCGCTTGCTGCTGACCGGGCCGCGCACCGACCACCCCTCCGTGCGTTACGCCGGGCACCGTTATTACCCGCGGTTGTTGCGCGCGGGTGTGAAGATCTTCGAATACCAGCCGTGTTTTTTACACCTGAAGATGGTGCTGGTCGATGAGTGGGTCAGCATAGGCTCGTGCAATTTCGACCACTGGAACCTGCGTTTCAACCTGGAAGCCAACCTTGAGGCCCTCGACCCGGCCCTGACCGCGGCAGTGCAGGCCAGCTTCGAGCACGACTTCGGCCAAAGCCGGCAAGTCACCCTGGATGCCTGGGAGGCCCGCCCTTTTTTGCGCCGGGTACAGCAGCGCCTGTGGGGGTGGCTCGACCGCTGGGTGGCGAACATGCTCGACCGCCGAGATTGAGTGCCGGCAGCAAAAGGCACCGGCAACAGGGCGCTACCCACTGTTAAGACACCACACTGGCGCCCGCGGTGGGGGGCGAAAACGACTAGGCTTTGGGAACACTTCAAGGAGCCTATGTGATGAGCGCGAAGAAGATATTGATGCTGGTGGGCGACTACGTCGAGGATTACGAGGCGATGGTGCCGTTCCAGGCGCTCCAGATGGTAGGCCACAGCGTGCAGGCCGTCTGCCCCGGCAAGGCCGCCGGGGACACGGTGCGCACCGCCATCCATGACTTCGAAGGTGACCAGACCTACAGCGAAAAGCCCGGCCACTTGTTCGCGCTCAACCAGGATTTCGCCCAGGTACACGCGGTGGACTACGACGCCCTGGTCATACCCGGGGGCCGCGCGCCGGAATACCTGCGCTTGAACGAAGGTGTGCTGGCCATCGTCAGCCACTTCGCCGAACAACGCAAACCCATTGCGGCCGTGTGCCACGGCGCCCAACTGCTGGCCGCCGCCGGTGCCCTGGACGGGCGGGAATGCAGCGCCTACCCAGCCTGTGCACCGGAGGTGAAACTCGCCGGCGGGCGCTTCGTCGACATCGAGCCCAGCCAGGCCCATGTGGAGGCCAACTTGGTTACCGCCCCCGCATGGCCGGCGCACCCGGCCTGGTTGGGGGCGTTTTTAACGTTATTGGGTACGCAGATCACCTTGTAAGCGGGTGAGGTGGTTCAAAAGCTGGCTGCACCATTCAGGCCGCCACGAACCGCTCCGCATAATGGCACGCTACCTGCCGCGTACCCACCGGCCGAAACGCGGGTACCTCGGTGGCACATCTGTCCGTGGCATAGGGGCAGCGCTTATGGAACGCGCAGCCAGGCGGCGGGTTGAGTGGGTTGGGCAACTCGCCGGCGATCTTGATTCGCGGCTTGGCCGGGTCAGGCTTGATCGTCGGGGTGGCCGATAGCAGCGCCTGGGTGTAGGGGTGCAGCGGGTTGGCGTAAAGGTCTTCTTTCGGGCCCATTTCCGCCGGGCGGCCCAAGTACATCACCAACACGTCGTCCGCCACGTGGCGCACCACCGCCAGGTTGTGCGAAATAAACACATAGGCGGTGCGGTATTGCTGCTGCAGGTCCATGAACAGGTTCAGCACCTGGGCCTGGATCGACACATCCAGCGCCGAGGTGGGTTCGTCGGCCACCAGCACCTTCGGTTGCAGCATCATTGCCCGGGCCAGGGCGATACGCTGGCGCTGGCCGCCGGAAAACATGTGCGGGTAGCGCTGGTAATGCTCGGGCCGCAGCCCCACCTGGTGCATCATCGCCTGGACCTTTTCCCGTCGCTGCTCGCGGCTGAGGTCGGTGTTGATCAGCAGGGGCTCGGCCAGTTGGTCGCCGACTTTCTGCCGCGGGTTGAGCGAGGCGTAGGGGCTTTGGAAAACCATCTGCACGTCGCGGCGCATGGCCTTGCGTTCTGCTTTGTTGGCCCCGGCCACCTCGCGCCCGCCGATTTGCAGCGAGCCTGAGGTGGGTTGTTCGATCAGCGTCAGGGCGCGGGCCAGGGTGCTTTTGCCGCAGCCGGACTCGCCCACCACGGCCAGGGTTTTGCCGGCCTCCAGTTGGAACGACACGCCGTTGAGCGCGCGCACCAGCGCGTGGGGCTTGAACAGCCCGGTGGGCACTTCATAGTGGCGCGTGAGTTCGCGCGCGGTGAGAACGACGCTCATCACGCCACCTCCTGGTTCAACGGGTAAAAGCAACGCGCCAGGCTTTGGCGCTTGGGGTCCAGGGCCGGGCGTTGTTCCCGGCAATTGGCCTGTGCATAAGGGCAGCGCGGCGACAGCAGGCAGCCGTGGGGCCGGTCATAGCGACCCGGGACCATGCCTGGCAGCGTGGCCAGGCGCGCAGCACCCTGGCTGTGTTCGGGAATGGCCGCCAGCAGCGCTTCGCTGTATGGGTGGGCCGGCTCGTCGAACAATTGCGGCACCTGGCCCAGTTCGACGGCTTGCCCGGCGTACATCACGCACACCCGCCGGGCGGTTTCGGCCACCACCGCCAGGTCATGGGTGATCAGGATCAGGGTCATGTTCTGCTCTTTCTGCAGGCTCAGCAGCAGCTCCATGATCTGTGCCTGGATGGTGACGTCCAGGGCGGTAGTGGGTTCATCGGCGATCAATAGCTTAGGCTCGCCGGCGATGGCCATGGCGATGGCCACGCGCTGGCTCATGCCCCCGGAAAGTTGATGGGGGTAGGCGTCCAAGCGGCTTTCCGGGGCCGGGATTTCGACCTTGCGCAGCAGCTCCAAGGCGCGCTGGCGGGCAGCCTTGCCGGTCAGCCCAAGGTGCGCGCGCAGCACTTCCTCGATCTGGAAGCCCACCGTATAGCTGGGGTTGAGCGCGGTCATCGGGTCTTGGAAGACCATCGCCAGGTCCTTGCCGACCACCTTGCGCCGCTGGCGCCGGCCCAGGCGCAGCATGTCGTTGCCGTCGAACTGCATCGAGTCGGCGGTAATGATGCCCGGGGCATCGACCAGCCCCATCAAGGCCATCATGGTCACCGATTTGCCCGAGCCGGACTCCCCGACAATGGCCAATACCTCGCCGCGTTCCACCGTAAGGCTCAAGCCGTCCACCACCGGGACCGCGTTCTTGTCACCAAAGCGCACGCTGAGGTTGTTGATGTCTAGCAATGCCATGTGAAGCTCCTCAGATCGCGTTCTTCAGTTTCGGGTCCAGCGCATCGCGCAGGCCGTCGCCCATCAGGTTGATCGCCAATACGCTGAGCAGGATGGTCAAGCCCGGCAGGCTCACGACCCACCAGGCGCGCTCGATGTAGTCGCGGGCCGAGGCCAGCATGGTGCCCCATTCGGGCGTGGGCGGTTGCACACCCAAGCCCAGAAAGCCCAGCGCGGCGGCGTCGAGGATGGCCGACGAGAAGCTCAGTGTGGCCTGCACGATCAGCGGCGCCAGGCAGTTGGGCAGCACGGTGACGAACATCAGCCGCGGCAGGCTCGCACCGGCCAGGCGCGCAGCGGTCACGTAGTCGCGATGCAACTCACCCATTACCGCGGCGCGCGTCAGGCGCACATACGAGGGCAGCGATACCACGGCGATGGCTATCACGGTGTTGATCAAGCCTGGGCCGAGGATCGCCACAATGGCGACCGCCAGCAACAGCGAGGGCAGTGCCAACATCACGTCCATCACGCGGGTGATCGCAGGCCCCATCAGCCGCGGGAAAAAACCCGCCAGCAGGCCCAGCAGGATGCCGGGGATCAACGACATCACCACCGATGACAAGCCGATCAACAGCGACAGCCGCGCGCCGTGGATCAAGCGCGACAACAGGTCGCGGCCCACTTCGTCGGTACCGAGCAAGAAGGTAAACCGGCCGCCTTCCAGCCAAGACGGCGGGGTGAGCAGGGCGTCACGAAATTGTTCGCTGGGGTCGTGCGGCGCCACCCACGGGGCGAACAGCGCGCAGAACACCACCAGCAACATGAACGCAAGGCCGGCCACCGCACCTTTGTTGCGCGAGAATGCGTGCCAGAACTCCTTGAACGGCGAGGGGTAAAGTAGGCTCTGGTCGGCGGGGGTTACAGGGGTTTGGCTATTCATGACAACACTCTCAACGCTGGTGGCGGATGCGTGGGTTGGCCAGGCCGTAGAGGATGTCTACGACGAAGTTGACCAGGATCACCAGGCAGGCGATCAGCAGGATGCCGTTTTGCACCACCGGGTAGTCACGCGCGCCGATCGCTTCGATCAGCCATTTTCCGATACCCGGCCAGGAAAAAATGGTTTCAGTCAGCACGGCCCCTGCGAGCAGCGTGCCCACCTGTAAGCCGAACACCGTGAGTACCGGGATCAGTGCGTTGCGAAGGCCATGCACGAACACCACGCGCACCGGCGACAGGCCCTTGGCGCGGGCGGTGCGGATGTAATCCTCGCGCAGCACCTCGAGCATCGAGGAGCGGGTCATGCGCGCGATCACCGCCAGTGGAATGGTCCCCAGCACAATGGCGGGCAGTATCAGGTGCTTGAGTGCATCGAGCCAGGCGCCGGGGTCGTCGCTGTAGAGCGTGTCGATGAGCATGAAGCCGGTCCGCGGCTCGATGTCGTAGAGCAAGTCGATGCGCCCGGACACCGGCGTCCAACCCAGGCTCACCGAGAAGAACATGATCAGGATCAAGCCCCACCAGAAAATCGGCATCGAATAGCCTGCCAGGGAGATGCCCATCACTCCATGATCGAACAGCGAACCCCGCTTGAGCGCGGCGATCACCCCGGCCAGCAAACCCAAGACGCCGGCGAAGAGCAACGCGGCGATGGACAGTTCCAGGGTGGCCGGGAACAGGTTGAGAAATTCGCTCCACACACTGGTGCGGGTGCGCAACGACTCGCCCAGGTTGCCATGGGCCAATTGGCCAATGTAGTCGAAGTATTGCGCGTACAGCGGTTTGTTCAGGCCCAGCCGTTCCATGGCTTGTGCGTGCATCTCTGGGTCTACCCGGCGTTCTCCCATCATGACTTCGACCGGGTCGCCAGGGATCAGGCGAATCAAGGCGAAGGTCAGCAAGGTGATGCCAAAGAACGTGGGTATCAACAACCCCACGCGGCGGGCAATAAAGCTGAGCATTTGTTTGGATACCTCATCGGCCGGTTAGGCCGGGGCCAGGGCCCCGGGGCCGGCGGTCGCGCAGGGTATGCACGGCGCCGGCAATCATTCACTTCACCTGGGTTGTGGCGAAGTTGTTATTGGTCAGGGGGCTGATATGGTACCCCTCGACGTTTTTACGCAGCGCCACGAAAAGCTTGGGGTAGGCCAGGCTGATCCACGGCTGCTGTTCGTTGAAAATGACCTGCGCTTGCTCATAGAGCGCGGCGCGCTTGGCCGGTTCTGTTTCGGCGCGCGCTTGTGTGATCAGGGCGTCGAAGCCTTTATCGCACCAACGCGCGGTGTTCTCGCCGCTTTGGGCTGCATCGCAGCTCAGGTTCTGCGTAACGAAGTTATCGGGGTCGCCGTTGTCGCCGGCCCAGCCGTAGAACAACAGGTCGTGCTGGCCGAGCTTGGCCGCCTTGACCATTTCGCCCCATTCCATTACACGGATGTCTAGCTTCAGGCCCACCTTGGCCAGGTCCGCTTGCAACAATTGCGCCGACAACCCTGGGTTGGGGTTGGACACCCCGCCGCCGTTACGGGTGAATACCGTCAGCGTGGTGCCCTCCGGCACCCCGGCCTGCTTGAGTAATGCGCGGGCCTTGGCCGGGTCGTACGGCAGGTCCTTGACCGCGGCGTTGAAGCCCAGCACCGTTGCCGGGTAGGGGCCGGTGCCGGGCACCGCGTTGCCGTCGCCGAACAGGGTGTTCACCAGGTTGGGCTTGTCTACCGCCATTTGGATCGCCTGGCGTACCCGCACATCCTTGAGCCACGCATGTTGCGTATTCATCGCCACGTAGCTGACCACCAGCGCTTGCAGTTCGTCCACGCGCAAGGCGGGGTCTGCCTTCAGGCCCTTGATGTCGTCGGGCTTGGGGTAAAGCGCCACTTGGCACTCGTTGGCGTGCAGTTTTTGCAAGCGGGTGTTGGCATCCACGGTGATGGCGAATACCAGCGGGTCGGCTGGTGGCTTGCCTTTAAAGTAATCGGGGTTGGCTTTATACCGGACTTGGGCGTCTTTGGTGTAGCGCGTTAGGATAAATGGCCCGGTACCGATGGGTTGGCTGTTGAGTTTTTCCGGGGTACCGGCCTTGAGTAACTGGTCGCCGTACTCGGCGGAATAGATAGACGTGAAAGGCATCGCCAGGTCGCGCAAAAACGGTGCTTCGGCGTGCCGGAGGTGGAACACCACGGTCATGTCGTCGGCCTTCTCGATGCGCTCGATCAGGTCTTTGAGGCCCATGGATTCGAAATAACCATAGCCCATCGGCGCTTTGTCGTGCCAGGGGTGCCGGGGGTCGAGCTGGCGCTGAAGGCTCCACAGCACGTCATCGGCGTTGAGCGTGCGGCTCGGCTTGAAGTAGTCGGTGGTTTGGAACTTCACCCCTGGGCGCAGGTGAAAGGTGTACTGCTTGCCGTCGTCGCTGATTTCCCAGCGCTCAGCCAGGCTGGGTTCGATGTTGGTGGTGCCGGGGCTGAAGTCGACCAGCCGGTCGAACACCGTGTAGCCCGCCGCGTCGATGGTAGTGCCTACCGTTGTCTGGGCAACGTCGAAGCCCTCGGGGCTGGCCTCGGTGCACACCACCAAAGGTTTGGCTGCGCCGCTGGCGGCGACGCTGAACAATGCCGCCGCCAGGGCGGTGCGTAGTGCTGGCTGTTTCATGCTGGGCCCTCTTCGTGTGTACAGCGTAGTTGCCCCTGCCAGCGGTGCTGCCGGCAGGGGCTGCGGTTTACAGAATGTTAAAAGGGACGGTGGTCACCACGCGCAGTTCGTTCAGGCTGCCGTCTACCTGGTATTCGCTGGCGCGGTGGGCGGTGTAGGTGGCGCGGATGCTGCTGTTTTTCAACGCACCGCTCTGCACGGTGTACGCAGTGCCAACGCCGTACTCGTAGTGGCTTTCGCCATTTACCCCGGCCATGTCATAGCCGGTGCCCTTGTAGTGGGTGCCGTCGATGCCCCAGCCGCGTGCCGTATACAGGTTGAACTTAAGGCCTGGCGCGCCGTACTCGGCCATGTTCAGGCTGTAGCCGAACTGCAGGGATTTCTCGTTAGGGCCGTTGAAGTCCGACAGCAGCGAGTTGGCCAGGAAGATCCCGTTGGTTTCATGCAGGTAGTCGAAGTACTCGTTGCCGTTCACTTGCTGCCAAGCAGCCATCACGCTGTGCGCGCCATGGCTGAGGGTGAAGGCCAAGCTGTAGGTATCGTTGTCGATGGCACCTAACTTGGCGCTGCCTTGATCGCGGGTTTTGTAGTAATTCAGCGCGGTGTTCAAGGCCAGCACGGCCGGGTCGCCCAGGTCATGGGCCAGGCCGATGTAGTACTGGTTCCAGAAATCCTTGGCTTGGGTGGCGTAAATGCTGGTTTCCAGGCTTTCCAGTGGCTGGTAGGTGAACCCGGCGGTGCTGGCATGGTCGGTGGATACCCCACGGTTGCCGTACTCGGCAACGAAACGGGTCAGGCTTTGCTCGGTACGCGGCGACACCCGGTCGAAGGTGCCGGCATCGAGGCTCAGGTTATTGAACTCGGCGCTGTGCAGGCTCAGGCCCTCGAAACTTGACGGCAAGGCGCGGTTGCCGACGCTGGCGATCATCGGCGTGTCCATGTTCTGCCGCCCAGCCGTGAGCGTGGTATTGGCCACCCGTGCCTTGAGGTTGCCCAGGCCTCGCTTGCTCCATTGCCCCACGGCATCGCCGTCGCTGTCGGTTAAGGTGCGGTTGCCGCCGCCGGCGATGCGGCCACGGCCCTGCTGCAGGGCAATTTCATTGTATGCCGCCGCTTCCGCGCCAAAGCCTACGGTGCCCTGGGTAAACCCTGAGGTGTAGCGCAGGATGGTGCCCTGGGTCCAAGCGTCACGCAGGCGGGTGGTTTCGCGGGTGCCGCCCTTGAGGATGTAAAAACGTGTGTCGCGCTTGGTGCGCTCCTGGGCGAAAAAGTTTTTCGTCGAACCCGACAGCACTTGGCCTGGGGCGAAGCCGGTGGCTTCGGCCTGGGTGTTGTTGGCCTTCAATTCGGTGGGTACGAACGCCTGGCCGGCAGGGGCGGCCAGTGCCGCCGAGGCAGTGCTGGCCAGGGCTGCGGCCAGAAAGGTGCGTTGCGTCAACTGCATGTGTGTTGCTCCATTTGTTTTCTAGTTGTTTAACCGGCTTGTGCGAACCGGGTGTTGCGGGTGTAGCAAACGTTTGCTTAGGGCAGATCGCGCCTATTCGACGACAGGTTGGCTATCGCCGGGGGCATGAGGGTGGTTCAGTCGACCCATTGCACGTCGGTGAAGCTGTTACGGCCCAGCGGGCTGACGACGAAGCCTTCTACCTGGATGCTGACGGGCTGGTTGACAGTGGAGTGGGCGATCGGGGTGATCGGCACCTGTTGCTTGAGCCGCTGTTGGGCCTGTTGGTAAAGCGTGGTGCGGGTCGCGCGGTCCGTGCTGTGCTTGGCCTCGGTCACCAGGCGGTCGTAGGTGCTGTCGCACCAGCGGGCGGCATTATTGCTGCCGATACTGGCGCAGCTGTAGAGTGTGGCCAGCCAGTTGTCCGGGTCGCCGTTGTCACCGGTCCAGCCGAGCAGGGCGATGTCGTGCTCGCCATTTTGGGTGCGTTTCAAGTATTCGCCCCATTCATAGCTGACGATATTCGCTTTGATACCCACCTTGGCCCAATCGGCCTGGAGCATCTCGGCCATCAACCGGGCGTTGGGGTTATAGGGGCGCTGTACCGGCATGGCCCAGAGGGTGACCTCGGTGCCTTCCTGTACGCCTGCCTGGCGCAACAACTGCTTGGCTTTTTCTGGGTCGTAGGGCGCATCTACCAGGGTGGTGTCGTAGGACCACTGCGTGGGCGGCATGGCATTGACCGCCAATTGCCCAGAGCCGTGGTACACCGCCTTGAGGATGCGCGGCTTGTCGATGGCCATGTCCAGCGCTTGGCGCACGGGCAATTGGTCGAAGGGCGCGCGTTCGGTGTTATAAGCCACGTAGCCCAGGTTGTAGCCGGCCTGCTGCAGCACTTTGATGCCCGGCGCTTGCTCCAGCGCCGGCAAATCCGCCGGGCGCGGGTTGAGCGTGACCTGGCATTCGTTCCTGCGCAGCTTTTGCATCCGTACCGAGGCATCGGTATTGATAGCGAACACGAGCTGGTCGAGCTTCACCCGCTCCGGCGCCCAGTAGTTTGGGTGGGCCCTGTAGCGGATTTGCGCATCTTTTTGGTAGCGCGCGAACCGGAACGGCCCGGTACCGATGGGTTGGTGGTTGATGTCGCTAGGCTTGCCCTGGGCGAGCAACTGCGCGGCATACTCTGCCGAGAGGATCGCGGCGAAATTCATCGCTAGGTTCTGAATAAAGGCGGCATCCACGTGCTTGAGGCGGAACACCACCGTCATCGGCCCGGTTTTGCTCACCTGTTCGATGTTGCGGTCCAACCCCATGCTGGTGAAGAACGGAAACTCCGAAGGGTAAGCGCGGCGGAATGGGTGCTGCGGGTCGAGCATGCGGGTAAAGGTGAACACCACGTCGTCGGCGTTGAAGTCGCGGCTGGGCTTGAACTGTGTGTTGCTGTGGAATTTCACCCCGGGGCGCAGGTAAAAAGTCCAGGCCAGGCCATCGTCGCTCACCTCCCAACGTTCGGCCAAGGCAGGCACCGCGAGCGTGCCGCCTTTTTCGAACTCGGCCAGCCGGTTGTAGATTGGCTCGCTCGCATCATTGTCGGTGCCGGACGTGTACTGGGCGATGTCGAAACCCGCCGGGCTCGCTTCGGAGCAGAATACCAGCGTGCTCGCAGCCTCGGCGCTGGCCAGCCAGCTCAGCCCGAGCAGGGCTGCAATCATTGTGTTGTGCGTGCTCATGGGGTGTATCGAAACCTCTTGGTCAGGGAACCATTGCGTGGGCCGCGCCCGAATTTGGGCAAAACGGTGGCCACACGCGGACACTAGGTTCCGGCACCAGGGGTGGGTAGAAGAGTTTTCAGCAAAACCTGTGGGAAAGTTCGGCAATCGCTTTGCGCGTAGGCGCCGCCCCGGTGCTCGCGGCACCGGGGCAGGCCCATTGGCTAGCGTTGTGCGTCAGTTCTTGATGCCGACACCGTAGAAGGAGTTCAGGCCCAAGGGGCTGATCTTGAAGTCGACCACGCTGGTACGCATCGGCTGGTACACCGTGGAGTGCGCGATGGGGGTGTAAGGCACCTGCTGCTTGAGCAACTGCTGGGCCTTTTCGTACAGCGGCGTGCGGTCGGCTTGCTGGGGCGTTGCCTTGGCAGCCTTGATCAGCTTGTCGTAGTCCTGGTTGCAGAACTTGGCGAAGTTATTGCCGTTAACGGCATCACAACCAAACAGCGTGCCCAGCCAGTTGTCCGGGTCGCCGTTGTCACCGCTCCAACCGATCAGCATGGCGTCGGTTTCGCCGGCCTTGGCGCGCTTGATGTACTCACCCCATTCGTAGCTGACGATCTTGGCGTTAATGCCGATTTTCTTCCAATCGGACTGCAGCATTTCGGCCATCAGCTTGGCGTTGGGGTTGTACGGCCGTTGCACCGGCATGGCCCATAGCTGGATCTCGGTGCCTTCCTTCACGCCGGCTTCCTTGAGCAGCGCCTTGGCTTTTTCCGGGTCGAAGGGCGCGTCCTTGATGGATTTATCATAGCCCCATTGGGTCGGTGGCATGGCGTTGACCGCCAGTTGGCCGGCGCCTTGGTACACCGCTTCGATGATCCGCGGTTTATCCACCGCCATGTCCAGCGCCTGGCGCACGCGCAGGTCATCCAGCGGCTTGTGGGTTACGTTGTACGAGATATAGCCCAGGTTGAAGCCCGGCTGATTGGGCATCTGCAGGTTTTTGTCTGCTTTAAGCGGCTCGAGGTCGGCTGGGCGAGGGTATGCGGTAACCTGGCACTCGTTATTCTTGAGCTTCTGCGCCCGTACCGAGGCGTCGGTGGTGATGGCGAAGATCAAGTTATCGATCTTCACGTCCGCCGGGTTCCAATAGTCCTTGTTGCCCTTGTAGCGTATTTGCGAGTCTTTTTGATAGCGGCCGAACACGAACGGGCCCGTGCCGATGGGTTGCTGGTTAATCAGCTCGGGCTTGCCTTCCTTGAGCAGTTTGTCTGCATATTCGGCCGACTGGACAGAGGCGAAGGGCATGGCCAGGTCTTGGATGAAGGCCGCGTCGATCGTGCCCAAGTGGAATTTGACGGTGTAATCGTCGACCTTCTCGATCTGCTTGATGTTGTCGTTCATGCCCATGTCGGTGAAGTACGGGAACTCGGTGGGGTACGCCTTACGAAACGGCATGTTCGGGTCGAGCATGCGGTTAAAGGTGAACAACACGTCATCGGCGTTGAACTCGCGGGTGGGCTTGAAATAGTCGGTGGTGTGAAACTTCACGCCTTGGCGAAGGTGAAAGGTGTACGTCAGGCCATCATCGGCCACATCCCAACTGGTCGCCAGGCCCGGGATCACGGTGGTGCTACCGCGTTGGAACTGGGTCAAGCGGTTGAAGACGGTTTCCGCGGACGCATCGAAGTCGGTTCCGGTGGTGTACTGCCCTGGGTCGAAGCCAGCAGGGCTGCCTTCCGAACAGAACACCAGGTTGGAAGCGGCCTGTGCCAGCGGGGTCGCGGCGAACAGGCCAGCACCAACGAGAAACGGAATGACTGCATGTTTGAGCATGGTGGCCTCATTGTTGTCATTTTCAGAAAAGAGGGCAGCCTTATGGGCGCCCTGCGGATACTTATGCAGGGCGCGTACCCAGTGCAATGCTGCCGGCTGCGACTTATCTCAAAATGCTGTCCCGACGTACTAGAATGTCGCATCGATGTAATTCGATAACACAGGCCGGTAGGGCAGGGGGGGTATTTCAGGCGCGTATGCACTGTGTCCGCACATTATGGCAAAAAGGGCCCTGCCACGGTGCGCCAGCGCGGCGAAGCCTGGCGCGGGGCAGAGCCCCTGGCGCGGCGTCACGGGGCCATTTGCACCTCGATGAGGCCGCCCGCGTTGACCTGCACTTGCGTGGTACCGGCTTCGATGTCGGGCGTGACCGGCGCGGCGTCGGCACGTGCGGCCTTCATCATCATCGGCATGGGCGCCGCACGCATGGAACCGCCACCCTCGTTCAGGTCCAGGTTCACGATCTTGTACCCGCTACCACCCATCGCTTCGGTCACCCGCTGGGCGCGGGCCTTGAAGGCCGCCACCGCGTCTTTGAGCAGGGCGTCTTCGTTGTCTTTGCGCGTTTGATCAGCGATGCCGAACGCCATGCCGCCCATTTTCAGGGTTTGCAGCAGTTCACCGGTCAACGTGGACAGCGCTGGGAAGTCCTGGCTTTGCAGGCGCACCTCGGCACGCTCGCGCCAGCCGGTGATCTTTTGGCCCTTGTCGTCGTACACCGGATAGCTGCGCCGGCTACCCATGCTGGCGGTTACGCCCTGTGTGCCTCGGGCCTGGGCCAGCGCCTTGTTGAGCAGGGTGCTGATGCCGGCGGCCAATTGCGCCGGGTCGCGCCCTTGGTCTTCGGTGTAAAGCGTGACGGTCATCAGGTCCCGCGGTACCTCGCGGCTGGCCTCGGCGTGCAGCGATATTTGGTTGTAGTGCAGTTCATCGGCATAGGTAAGGGGGGGTATGAGCAGGCTGGCGGCCAACAGTAGTGCCGAGCAGCGGCGAAGGGCGAACATGGGAGCTCCTTATCGGGGGAAGGCGGGTTCCTGCCCCTGAGACTGTATCCTGGGGGTGCGGTTCAACTGTGGCTGTTTGCCGCAGCTTTGTCAGTCATCTAAGGGCATTAGGTATACTTTTGAAACTATTTACCCGCTCAGGAGAGCGAATGCTCGCCGCCTTCCCCCCGTTGTCCGCCACCCGCCAGAACCTTTGGCGGCTCACCCTGGTGCGTATTCTGGTGCTGGCGGCCCAGGCCGGTTCCGTGGGGTTTGCCTACCTGGCCCATCTGCTGCCGCTGCCCTGGCTGCCTTTGGTCATTACCCTGTCGTTCTCGGCCGTGCTGTGCGCGGTGACTGCCGCGCGGCTGCGGGTGCCGTTGCCGGTGACCGAATTCGAATACGCGCTGCAATTGGGTTGCGACCTGCTGATCCACAGCGTGCTGCTTTATTATTCCGGCGGCTCCACCAACCCGTTCGTGTCGTATTATCTGGTGCCGCTGACCATTGCCGCGGTCACCCTGCCGTGGATCTATTCACTGGCGCTTTCGGGCTTGGCGCTGGCTAGCTATACCTTTTTGCTGTTGCGGTTCCACCCGCTGGAAACCTACCCGGTGGCGCGCGAGAACATGCAGGTGTATGGCATGTGGATGAGCATCGCGTTGGCCGCTGGGGTGATTACCTTCTTTGCCGCGCGCATGGCCGAAGAACTGCGGCGCCAAGAGCAGTGGCGGGCGCAGCGGCGCGAAGAGGGCCTGCGCGACCAGCAATTGCTCGCCGTGGCCACCGAAGCGGCCGGCGCGGCCCACGAGTTGGGCACGCCCTTGGCGACCATGAGCGTGCTGCTCAAGGAGATGCGCCAGGATCACCACGACCCCGCCCTGCAGGAGGACCTGGCCCTGCTGCAAGACCAAGTAAAACTGTGCAAGGAAACCTTGCAGCAACTGGTGCGCGCCGCCGAGGCCAACCGCCGCCTGGACGTTAGCGCACGCCCGGTCACGCTCTGGCTCGAAGAGGCCACCCACCGCTGGCACCTGATGCGCCCGGAAACCACTTACCGTTACCGCCTGGAGGGGCAGGGCACGCCGCCGTTGATCGCACCGGCGCCCGACCTCACCCAGGCATTGTTGAACCTGCTCAACAATGCCGCCGACGCGTGCCCAGATGGCTTGCAAGTGACGCTGGGCTGGGACCATGAAAACATCTTCATCCAAATACGCGACCACGGCCCGGGTGTGCCCCTGGCTATTGCCGAGCAAATCGGCAAACCTTTCTTTACGACCAAGGGCAAGGGCTTCGGCCTGGGCCTGTTCCTGAGCAAGGCAAGCGTGACCCGCGCAGGCGGCTCAGTAAAACTCTATAGTCATGAGGATGGCGGCACGCTCACCGAGCTGCGCCTTCCGCTGACCCGCGAGGAGATTTGAATGGCTGACGAAACCGTGGTTGAAAGCGACGAGCTACCGCACCTGTTGCTGGTCGACGACGACGCCACCTTTACCCGCGTGATGGCCCGTGCCATGGCGCGCCGTGGCCTGCGGGTGAGTACCGCGGGCTCGGCCGAAGAGGGCCTGGCCCTGGCCCAGCACGACACGCCCGATTATGCCGCCCTGGACCTCAAAATGGAGGGCGATTCGGGCTTGGTGCTGCTGCCCAGGTTGCTCGAGCTGGACCCCGGCATGCGCGTGGTAATCCTCACCGGTTACTCGAGCATCGCCACCGCGGTGGAAGCGATCAAGCGCGGCGCGCGCAACTACCTGTGCAAACCCGCCGATGCCGACGATGTGCTGGCGGCGTTGATGTCTGACCACGCCGACCTGGACACCCTGGTGCCCGACAACCCCATGTCGGTCGACCGTTTGCAGTGGGAGCATATCCAGCGGGTGTTGACCGAGCACGAAGGCAATATCTCCGCTACCGCCCGCGCCTTGGGCATGCACCGGCGAACCTTACAGCGCAAATTGCAAAAGCGGCCGGTGCGGCGCTGAGCGCCGGCCTTGACCTTCAACGCTGCGCGGTTCACGGCCGAACCGCAGCGGCGCCTGCACGAGCCTGATCAATGAACCAAAACGCAGAGCCTTCCGCGGTCAATGACGCGGTCCGCGGGCAATTTCTCAAGCGCGTGTGGGGCATGACCGCGCCCTATTGGCGCAGCGAAGAAAAGGGCAAGGCCTGGGCCTTGCTGGTGGCGGTGATCGCCCTGTCGCTGTTCAGCGTGGCCATCTCCGTGTGGATCAACAACTGGTACCGGGACTTCTACAATGCCCTGCAAAACAAAGACACCGCCGCCTTCGGCAAGCTGATCCTGTATTTCTGCGGCATCGCTGCGGTGGCGATCCTGGGGGCGGTGTACCGTTTGTACCTGACCCAGATGCTCACCATTCGTTGGCGCCGCTGGCTGACCGAACAACACTTCGCCCGCTGGCTGGGGCACAAGAACTACTACCACCTGGAAACTGCTGCCTACACCGATAACCCCGACCAGCGCATCAGCGAAGACATCAATAACTTTACCAGCGACACCTTGGGCCTGGGCCTGGGGCTGGTCCGCACGGTGGTCAGCCTGGTGTCGTTCTCGGTGATTCTTTGGGGGGTATCGGGAAGCTTGGAAATCGCCGGCTGGACAATCCCCGGCTACATGTTCTGGGCCGCGCTGGTCTATGCGGTGGTCGGCAGTTGGCTCACCCACCTGATCGGCCGCCGGCTGATTCCGCTGTCCAACCAACAACAGCGCTTCGAGGCCAACCTGCGCTTTGCCATGGTGCGTGTGCGCGAAAATGCCGAAAGCGTGGCGCTGTATAACGGCGAACCAAACGAGCAGCGCCGGCTTAGCCTGGGCTTCGGTGATGTGTGGCAAAACTTTTGGCAAGTGATGCGGGTGCAAAAGCGCTTGACCTTCTTCACCTCCGGTTACAGCCAGATAGCGATCATTTTCCCGTTCGTGGTGGCGGCGCCGCGTTACTTCGCCGGCAAGATCCAGTTGGGCGAGCTGATGCAAATCAACTCGGCCTTCGGCAGCGTGCAGGATAACCTCAGTTGGTTCGTCGACTCTTATGCGTCGCTGGCCAGTTGGCGCGCCACTTGCGACCGTTTGCTCAGTTTCCACGCGGCAATGGCGGCCAACGAAGGGCGGCCGCAGGCGATTGACGTGCAGGCCCAAGGCGATGCCCTGGCGCTAGATGGCCTGGCCCTGCAGCTTGAGGACGGGCGGGCGCTGCTCCGCGATGCGAGCCTGGGCGTAGCCGCCGGCGAGCGGGTGATGCTCATGGGGCGTTCCGGCAGCGGCAAAAGCACCCTGCTGCGCGCCATGGGGCGGCTTTGGCCGCGCGGCGCCGGGCGCATCGTGATGCCCGCCGAGCGCACCCTGTTCCTGCCGCAAAAGCCCTATTTGCCGATTGGGCCGTTGCGCGAGGCCCTGAGCTACCCCGAGGCGCCAGAAGGCTACCCGCCGCAGGCGTTCGCCGAGGTGCTGCAAGCCTGCCGCCTGGAGCACCTGGTGGCCCGCCTGGACGACACCGACCATTGGCAACAGGTGCTGTCGCCGGGCGAGCAACAGCGCTTGGCGTTCGCCCGGGCGCTGTTGTTCAAGCCGCGCTGGTTGTTCATGGACGAAGCGACCTCGGCCATGGACGAAGAAGACGAGGCGGCGTTATACGAGCTGTTGATCGAGCGTTTACCCGGGCTGGGCATGGTCAGCGTGGGCCACCGCAGCAGCCTGAAGCGGTTCCACCCGCGCCTGGCACGGATCGATCACGAGCACTTGCGCGAGCTGACAGGTGAGCGGTCGTGATCGTATGGGCAGGTTGCGCTATGATGCCGTTTAATCAACGGCCCGAGAACGATGGACGTCATGGATAACCAGAGCGCAACCCCACGCGCGCGCAAGAAACCCCGTAGCCTGGCGCAAGAATTGGTCGCCGTGCTCAGCGAGCGTATTCGCAGCGGCGAGCTCAAGCGTGGCGACAAGCTCCCGACCGAGTCGGCCATCATGGAAGAGCAAGGGGTGAGCCGCACCGTGGTGCGTGAAGCGATTTCACGGCTGCAGGCGGCAGGCCAGGTCGAAACCCGCCACGGCATCGGCACGTTCGTGCTCGACATGCCGAGCCCCAGCGGGTTTCGGATCGACCCTGCGACCATCGTGACGTTGCGCGACGTGTTGGCGGTGCTCGAGCTTCGCATCAGCCTGGAAGTGGAATCGGCGGGCTTGGCGGCGCAGCGCCGCACACCCGAACATCTGGCGGCGATCCGCGAAGCGCTCGATGCGCTCAACGAGAGCGCGGCCCATGCCACCGACGCGGTGGCTTCGGACTTTCAGTTCCACCTGCGCATTGCCTTGGCCACCGGCAACCGCTATTTCACCGACATCATGACCCACCTGGGCACCAGCATCATCCCGCGCACTCGCTTGAACTCCGCGCGCCTGGCCCACGATGACCACCAGCACTACATGACACGCCTGAGCCGCGAGCACGAGGAGATCTTCGACGCGATCGCCCGCCAGGATGCGGACGCCGCGCGCGCGGCCATGCGCCTGCATTTGACCAACAGCCGCGAGCGGCTGCGCCAGGCGCATGAGGCGGTCGCGACGGGCCGCTGAACGGGTTGACACCCTTTGGGTGAGCGCCTGGCTAAGCGGTCAAAATCGGTTGAGTGTGGCACTGTTGCATTCAACTGAATCTAGTTGTACGATGACTTACAACATCGGGCAACACGCCGATGTCCGTCCTCATTTCTACAGTGCTCGCAGGGTGTTCCTACAATGACTCCACAAGAACTCAAGTCCATCCTTTCGGCCGGTTTGCTGTCTTTCCCGGTCACTGACTTCAACGCCCAGGGCGATTTCGACCCTGCCGGTTACATCAAGCGCTTAGAGTGGCTTGCCCCTTACGGCGCCAGTGCGCTGTTCGCTGCCGGCGGTACCGGTGAATTCTTCTCCCTGGCTGCGGACGAATACTCTGCGATCATCAAAACCGCAGTGGATACGTGCGCCAAGAGCGTACCGATCCTGGCCGGCGTGGGCGGCTCTACTCGCCAGGCCATTGCCTATGCCCAAGAGGCCGAGCGCCTGGGTGCCAAAGGCCTGTTGCTGCTGCCTCACTACCTGACCGAAGCTTCCCAAGATGGCGTGGCCGCCCACGTTGAAGCGGTCTGCAAATCGGTCAACATCGGTGTGATCGTTTACAACCGTAATGTTTGCCGCCTGACCCCGCCGCTGTTGGAGAAATTGGCCGAGCGCTGCCCCAACCTGGTCGGTTACAAAGACGGCCTGGGCGACATCGAGCTGATGGTCAGCGTGCGCCGCCGCCTGGGCGATCGTTTCAGCTACCTGGGCGGCCTGCCCACCGCGGAAGTCTTCGCCGCCGCTTACAAGGCGCTGGGTGTGCCGGTGTACTCCTCGGCCGTGTTCAACTTCATCCCGAAAACCGCGATGGACTTCTACCACGCGATTGCCAAGGATGATCACGAAACCGTGGGCAAGCTGATCGACGATTTCTTCTTGCCGTATTTGGACATCCGTAACCGCAAGGCTGGGTACGCCGTGAGCATCGTCAAGGCCGGTGCTAAAATCGCCGGTTACGACGCAGGCCCGGTGCGCACGCCGCTGACCGACCTCACCGGCGAAGAGTACGAAATGCTCGCCGCGCTGATGGACAAACTGGGCCCGCAATAAGGCCTGGCTCGGTAGCTTCTCTTCGAGGCTGCCGCCAGGGCGGGCCATGCGCCCGCCCTGGTCTTTCCCTTCTTTTACTTGCGCTTGCGCACCCCACTGGCGCGCCACACGCGCGCCGTTGCGCCATGCGACGCTTCGCTTATGATGGGGCTCCGATAACGGACAACGGATTTCCCCCGCATGCTCGGTCTCTTCCTGCAAACCCTGAACATTACCCTGCCGGTGTTCGCCATGCTGTTTTTGGGGGTGGTGCTCAAGCGGGTGGGCTGGATCGACGATGGGTTTATCCGCGTAGCCTCGGCCCTGGTGTTCAACCTGACCATGCCGTGCCTATTGTTCCTGGGGATACTGCATGCGGATTTTCGAACCGCCTTCAAACCCGGCATCCTGATCTACTACAGCTTGGCCACCTTCGTAAGCTTTGCCTTGATCTGGTGGTACGCCACCTGGCGTGTGCCGTTCGCCGACCGTGGCGTATATGTGCAAGGCGCTTTTCGTGGCAACAACGGCGTGGTCGGGCTGGCATTGGCGGCGAGCATGTATGGCGCCTACGGTATTTCGCTGGGGGCGATTCTCGCCGGTGTGGTGATCGTTTGCTACAACGCGCTGTCGGTGGTGGTGTTGGCGGTGTACACCCCTGGCGTGAAGTCCGACCCCTGGAGCATCTTCGTCAACATTGTGCGAAACCCGCTGATTATCAGCGTGTTCGGCGCCATTCCGTTTGCCGTATACGCTGTAACGTTACCTGGCTGGCTGGAAGAGTCCGGGCAGAGCTTGGCGCGGATGACCTTGCCCCTGGCGTTGATCTGCATCGGCGGTAGTTTATCGTTGGCGGCGCTGCGCGAGAGCAGCCGCACGGCCATCGACGCCAGCCTGATGAAAATGGTCGGGTTGCCCCTGTTCGGCACTTTAGGGGGTTGGGCGTTCGGGTTTCGCGGTGCAGACCTGGGCATCCTGTTCTTGTATTTCGGTGCGCCTACCGCGTCGGTCAGCTATGTGATGGTGCGGGCGGCGGGCGGCAACTATCCGCTGGCGGCCGCGATCGTGGTCATCACCACGGTGGCGGCAGCGGTCACCACCAACGTGGGAATCTTTTTGCTGCAGTGGGCAGGGCTGGTATAACCGGTTAATGCCGCCGGCGCCAGGTGCGCCACGCCTGCACGGCCACCACCAGCCCCAGCAGCGGCAAGGCGCGCAGCAGCGTGTGTTCGAGCCGCCCGGCCAGCGGCATGCCGAAGGTAAACGCCAGCAAATGCAGGCCATAGGCGGCATACAGCCCCAGCAGTAACAGGCCTTCGAGCCGGGTAATGCGGTAACCGGCATAAAACAACGGCATCGCCAGCAGGGTCACGCCCAACATTACCGGCAGGTCGAAGTAAAGGGCATTAGGCGATACGGATAACGGTGCCGCCAATGCGGTGATGCCCAGTACCCCCAGCAGGTTGAACAGGTTGCTGCCGATCACGTTGCCCACGGCCAGGTCGCGCTCGCCGCGCAGCACAGCCGCCAGCGACATGAGCATTTGCGGCAGGCCAGCGCAGATGGCCACGGCGGTAAGGCCTGCGATCCGTTCAGAAAGCCCCAGGTCCGTGGCCATGTCCAGTGTGGCGCCGATCAACCAGCGGCTGCCCAACAGGGTGCCGCCCAGGCCAAGGGCCGCCAGCACAGCCGGGCCTAACAGTGAGCGCGGTTTGCCCTGGGCAGCCCAACTGTGGCCGTGCCGGCGTGACTGGCCCAGCAGCATCCATATATAACCGCCAAGCCCCACCAGCAACACCGCCCCCTCCGCGCGCCCCAGGCGCTGGTTAAGGCATAGCGCGTAGACCAGCGCGGTGGCTGCGAACATCAGCGGCAGGTCGTTGAGCACCACCTGCCGTGACACCCGCAGAGGGGTGATGACCGCGCACAGGCCAAGGGTGCCCAGCACACTGAAAATCACCCCGCCGAACACGCTGCCGAGGGCGACGTCCCCCGCGCCTTCTGCGCTGGCACGCAGGGCGATGGCCATTTGCGGTGCACTGCTGCCCAAGGCCACCATGGTAAGGCCGAGCATCAGCGGCCGCAGGTTGAACCGGGCCGCCACACCCGCGGCGGCGCGCACCAAGCATTCGGCCCCAGCGAGCATCAAGGCCAGGCCCAACAGGCCCTGGATCAGGCTGAGGGCGGGGAGGGTGGCAAGGTCGAAAATAGTGGCGCTCCGTCAGTCGTCGAGGTCTTGCACCCGCACGCGGGCCATGCCACTGGCGGTCATTCCCAGTTGCTCGGCGGCCGCGCGGGACACGTCGATCAGCCGGCCGCGGGTGTGCGGCCCGCGATCGTTGATGCGCACCACCACGCTGTGTTGGTTGGAGAGGTTGGTGACCAACACCTTGCTGCCGAACGGCAGGCGGCGATGGGCGGCGGTCAAGGCGTTGGGGTCGAAGCGTTCGCCACTGGCGGTGCGCTTGCCCTGGTGGCGGGCGCCGTAGTACGAAGCCACGCCTTGCTGATCATAGCCATGTGGGTCGATCGGCGGTTCGCTTTCTTCGACCAAGGCGCAGCCGCCGAGCAAAGCGAAAGCGGCTGCGATATAGAAGGGGCGCCACATGCCAGGTATGTCCTCGTTCGGTTCACCTGGCCGCCCGCGGCAGCCAGGTGGTCAGGCTCAGCCTTCGAGCTTGCGCTTGAGCCATTCGTTCACCTGCCCGGGGTTCGCCTTGCCCTTGGACGCCTTCATGGCCTGGCCCACGAAAAAGCCGAACATCTTGGCCCGCTTGGCCTCGTCGGCGGCGCGATATTGCTCCACCTGTTGGGTATTGGCGGCCAGCACTTCATCCAGCAATGTCTCGATCGCACCGCTGTCGGTAACCTGCTTCAGGCCTTTGGCCTCGATGACTTGATCGGCATTGCCTTCGCCGGCGGCCATGGCCTCGAATACCATTTTCGCGAGTTTGCCGGAAAGGGTGTTGTCGCGAATGCGCAGCAGCATGCCACCCAGCAGCTCGGCGCTGACCGGCGCCTGGTCGATGTCGATGCCCAGCTTGTTGAGCAGGCTGCCCAACTCGACCATTACCCAGTTGGCGGCAAGCTTGGCGTCGCCACCGATGGCGGCCACCGCTTCGAAGTAGTCGGCCTGTTCGCGGCTGGCAGCCAGCACCGCAGCGTCGTAGGGTGACAATCCGTATTGGCGCTGGAAGCGCTCGACCTTCTGCGGTGGCAGCTCCGGCAGGGCGCTGCGCACCTGCTCGATGAACGCATCTTCGATGACCACTGGCAGCAGGTCAGGGTCGGGGAAGTAGCGGTAGTCGTTGGCTTCCTCCTTGCTGCGCATGGAGCGGGTCACGTCTTTGTTCGGGTCGTACAAGCGGGTTTCCTGCACCACCCTGCCGCCGTCCTCGATCAGCTCGATCTGGCGCTGCACCTCATGGTTGATGGCGCGCTCGATGAAGCGAAACGAGTTGACGTTCTTGATCTCGCAGCGGGTGCCGAACTCGGCCTGGCCCTTGGGGCGTACCGACACGTTGCAGTCGCAGCGCAGCGAACCTTCGGCCATGTTGCCGTCGCAGATCCCCAGGTAGCGCACCAGCGCGTGGATGGCCTTGACATAGGCCACCGCTTCCTTGGCACTGCGCATGTCGGGTTCGGAGACGATTTCCAGCAGCGGCGTGCCAGCGCGGTTCAGGTCGATCCCGGTGGCACCGTTGAAATCCTCGTGCAGGCTTTTGCCGGCGTCTTCTTCCAAGTGCGCGCGGGTGATCCCGACGCGTTTGATGGTGCCGTCTTCCAAGGTGATGTCCAGGTAGCCCTTGCCGACCACCGGGTGGTCCATCTGGCTGATCTGATAGCCCTTGGGCAGGTCGGGGTAGAAGTAGTTCTTGCGCGCGAACACGTTGCGCTGGCCGATGTGGGCACCAACCGCCAAGCCGAACATCACCGCCATGCGCACGGCCTCGGCGTTGAGCACTGGCAGTACACCCGGCATGCCCAGGTCTACCAGGCTGGCCTGGGTGTTGGGCTCGGAGCCGAAGGTGGTGGCGCTACCGGAGAAAATCTTCGATTGGGTGGCGAGCTGGGTATGGATTTCCAGCCCGATTACAACTTCCCATTGCATGTGTGTTTCTCCTCAGAACCCTTCCGGCGACCGGCGGTGCCAGTCGGTGACCTGCTGGTAGCGATGCGCGACGTTGAGCAGGCGCCCTTCCTGGAAGTACGGTGCCAGCAGTTGCACCCCTACCGGCAGGCCGTCGACGAAGCCCGCCGGCATCGACAGGCCCGGCAGGCCGGCCATGTTGGCGGTGATGGTGTAGAAATCTTCGAGGTAGGCGGCCACCGGGTCGGCGGATTTGGCGCCGATCTTCCAGGCGGGGTTCGGCGTGGTGGGGCCGAGGATCACGTCGACCTGCTCGAAGGCGGCCATGAAGTCATTCTTGATCAGCCGGCGTACCTGCTGGGCCTTGACGTAGTAGGCGTCGTAGTAGCCCGCCGACAGCGCGTAGGTACCAACCATGATGCGCCGTTGCACTTCGGCCCCGAAACCCTCGCCGCGCGAGCGTTTGTACAGATCGGTAAGGTCGGCTGGGTGCTCGCAGCGGTAGCCGAAGCGCACGCCGTCGAAGCGCGAGAGGTTCGACGACGCTTCCGCCGGGGCGATCACGTAGTAAGCCGGTATGGCATGGCCGAGGTTGGGCAGGCTAATGTCCACTACCCGCGCCCCGAGCTTTTGCAGCTCGGCCACGGTCGCCTGCACGGCATCGCCGATGCGTGGGTCCAGGCCGGGGCTGAAATACTCCTTCGGCACGCCGATGCTCAGGCCTTCGAGCGAGGTATTCAGGCCGGCGGAGAAATCCGGCACCGGCTCGTCGATGCTGGTGGAGTCCTTGGGGTCGAAACCGGCCATGCCCTGCAGCAGCAACGCGCAGTCTTCGGCAGTGCGAGCCAGCGGGCCGCCTTGGTCGAGGCTCGACGCATAGGCGATCATGCCCCAGCGCGAAACCCGCCCATAGGTGGGTTTAAGGCCGGTGAGGTTGGTGAACGCCGCAGGCTGGCGGATCGAGCCGCCGGTGTCGGTGCCGGTGCTGGCCGGTAACAGCCGCGCCGCCACCGCCGCCGCCGAACCGCCGGAGGAACCGCCCGGCACGTGTTCGAGGTTCCAGGGGTTCTTCACGGGGCCGAAATGGCTGTTTTCGCTGGCCGAACCCATGGCGAATTCGTCCATGTTGGTTTTGCCCAAGGTAACCATGCCGGCGGCGTCAAGCTTCTCGACCACCGTGGCATTGTAGGGGGCCTCGAAATTTTCGAGCATGCGCGAGGCACAGGTGGTACGCACCCCGTGGGTACAAAAGAGGTCTTTGTGGGCGACCGGGGCACCCAGCAATGCGCCGGTTTCACCACTTGCCCGCCGCGCATCGGCGGCGCGCGCCTGGGCCAGGGCCCGTTCGGCGGTCACACTGATAAAGCTGTTCAGGCGCCCGTCGTGTTCGGCGATGCGCGCCAACAGCGCGCCGGTCAGTTCTTCGGAGGAAAACGTTTTGTCGGCCAAACCGCGGGCGATCTGGGCGAGGGTCAATTCGTGCATGGCAGGCTCGCTTGCGTTACTCGATGACTTTAGGAACCAGGTACAGGCCGTTTTCGGTGGCCGGTGCAATGGCCTGATAGGCCTCGCGCTGGTTATGCTCGGTCACTTGGTCGGGGCGCAGGCGCTGGCTGGCTTCCAGTGGGTGGGCGAGCGGGGCGATGCCTTGGGTATCGACGGCTTGCATCTGATCGACCAGGCCGAGGATGCTATTGAGGGCATCGGTGGTGCGTGGTAAGTCGGCATCGTTCAGCCCCAGGCGGGCCAAATGGGCGATTTTTTCCACGTCGCTGCGTTCGAGCGCCATTGGGAATCTCCAGTGGAAGGTGGCAGAATCGTTCCGCCAACCGGGGAACATGGTCGCGATCACGAGGTCACATGGCGTCGATCATGTGGTGGCGTGGCCGGAAAAACAGCCAATTTAACATATTGGCGCCTTGCCCAAAATCCCCGCCGTTGTTAGAGTTTGCGCCACTTTTTTACCCACGCGTTCCCAGGGTCATCTTTCCATGTTCAAGAAACTGCGTGGCATGTTTTCCAGCGATCTTTCCATTGACCTGGGCACTGCCAACACCCTTATTTACGTGCGTGAGCGCGGTATTGTCCTGAACGAACCCTCTGTGGTTGCCATTCGTACCCATGGCAACCAGAAAAGCGTCGTAGCGGTGGGCACCGACGCCAAGCGCATGCTCGGCCGTACACCTGGCAATATCGCCGCCATTCGTCCGATGAAAGACGGCGTGATCGCCGATTTCAGCGTGTGCGAAAAAATGCTCCAGTATTTCATCAACAAGGTTCACGAGAACAGCTTCCTGCAACCCAGCCCTCGCGTGCTGATTTGCGTGCCGTGCAAGTCTACCCAGGTCGAACGCCGTGCCATTCGCGAATCGGCCTTGGGCGCCGGCGCCCGTGAAGTGTTCCTCATCGAAGAACCGATGGCCGCGGCCATCGGTGCCGGCCTGCCGGTGGAAGAAGCCCGTGGCTCGATGGTGGTCGACATCGGCGGCGGCACCACCGAAATCGCGCTGATTTCCCTCAATGGGGTGGTCTATGCCGAATCTGTGCGGGTGGGCGGCGACCGCTTCGACGAAGCCATCGTGACCTACGTGCGCCGCAACTACGGCAGCTTGATCGGTGAATCCACCGCCGAGCGCATCAAGCAGGAAATCGGCACCGCGTATCCGGGCGGTGAGGTCCGTGAAGTCGACGTGCGGGGCCGTAACCTGGCCGAAGGTGTTCCGCGCGCGTTCACCCTCAACTCCAACGAAGTGCTCGAAGCACTGCAGGAGTCGCTGGCGACCATCGTGCAGGCGGTCAAGAGCGCGCTGGAACAATCGCCGCCGGAATTGGCCTCGGATATTGCCGAGCGTGGCCTGGTACTGACCGGTGGTGGCGCGCTGCTGCGCGATCTCGACAAACTGCTGGCCCAGGAAACCGGCTTGCCGGTGATCGTCGCCGAAGACCCGCTGACTTGCGTAGCCCGTGGTGGTGGCCGGGCACTGGAAATGATGGACAAGCACACCATGGACCTGCTCTCCAGCGAGTGAACAGCCATGGTTTACAGGTTGCACCGGCGGTGTAACCTGTAAGCCTGAGCCTGTGCCCGCCACCCTCCGTTCGAACCGGTTCTTCCCGATGAATCACCATGCGCCTATCTGCCCGAGAGGAGCGGACCATTAAACCGCTTTTCAGCAAAGGCCCTTCGCTGGGTGTACGCCTGCTGGTGCTGGGCGTGCTCGCCATCGCCCTGATGGTGGTCGACTCGCGCTTGGACCTGCTCAAGCCGGTACGCAGCCAGCTGTCCCTGGTGCTGATGGAATCCTATTGGATCACCGACCTGCCTGGGCGCACCTGGCAAGCGGTGGCCAGCCAGTTCGGCAGCCGCACCGAGTTGATCGCCGAGAACGAAAAGCTCAAAACCGAAGCCCTGCTGTTGCAGGGGCGCCTGCAAAAGCTGGCGGCATTGACCGAACAGAACGTGCGCCTGCGTGAACTGCTCAACTCCTCGGCGCTGGTCAACGAAAAGGTCGAAGTGGCCGAGCTGATCGGCATGGACCCCAACCCCTTTACCCAGCGCATCCTGATCAACAAGGGTGAGCGCGACGGTGTATTCCTCGGCCAGCCGGTGCTCGATGCCCGCGGGCTGATGGGCCAGGTGGTCGAACTGATGCCCTATACCGCGCGGGTGTTGTTGCTCACCGACAGCACCCACAGCATTCCCGTGCAGGTCAACCGCAACGGCCTGCGGGCGATTGCCAGCGGCACCGGCAACCCCGAGCGGCTTGAGCTGCGGCATGTGGCCGACACCGCAGACATCAAGGAAGGCGACCTGCTGGTCAGCTCGGGCCTGGGCCAGCGGTTCCCCGCCGGTTACCCGGTGGCCACGGTCAAGGAAGTGATCCATGACCCCGGCCAGCCGTTTGCGATCGTACGCGCCGTGCCTACCGCGGCATTGAACCGCAGCCGTTACGTGCTACTAGTGTTCAGCGATGCGCGCACCCCCGAGCAGCGCGCCGCCGATGCCGCGCAGGCCGAGGAAGCTGCTGCCCGTGCCCAACAGGGCCAGGCCGCCCAGCCAACACAGCCGGCGCCCACCAACGGCAGCCACCCAGCCCCGGCTAAACCTGCGGAAACCGCCAAGCCTGCCGAGGTGGCCAAGCCGGCCACCACTGGCCGGCCCGCCGCGCACCCGGCCCAACCGGCCACGGCGCACCCGGCAGCACGGCCCAGCCCCACCGGAGAACGCCACTGATGGTCGCCACCCGCCGCCGTAACCATGGTTGGCTCGTCTGGTTCACGTTTGTGATCGGCTTACTGCTGAGCGTGGCGCCCATGCCGCAGTTCATGGAGATTCTGCGGCCCTTGTGGGTGGCCTTGCTGCTGGCCTTCTGGTGCCTGCAATTGCCAGACAAAGTCGGCATGGTCACGGCTTTCGCCCTGGGGCTGGCAGAAGATGTGTTATATGGCACCTTGCTAGGCCACAACGCGCTGATCCTAACGCTCACGGTCTTTTTGGTGTTGTCGCTCGCTCCGCGCCTGCGCTTGTTCCATATGTGGCAACAATGCCTCACGTTGTTCGTGGTATTGGGCGTAATGCAATTGGCGCAGTTGTGGCTCAGCGCCCTCACCGGCAACCGCCAGCCGACCCTCGCGTTGCTGTTGCCCGCGGTGGTCAGCGCCTTGCTGTGGCCATGGATCAGTTATGGCCTGCGCGGGCTGCGGCGGCGCTACAACATTAACTGACACCCAGGAGGCGCCCCATTGCCCACCCTCTACCTGGCCTCCGGCTCGCCACGCCGGCGTGAATTGCTGGCGCAAATCGGCGTGGCATTCGCCCCATTGGCCACCCGCATCGATGAAACAGCGCTGCCCGGCGAAGCGCCGCAGCACTACGTAGAGCGGTTGGCGCTGGGCAAGGCGAAGGCCGGCCTGGCCCTGCTCGACGGCCCTGGGGTGGTGCTGGGCGCCGACACGGCCGTGGTACTCGACGGGCGGATTTTGGGTAAGCCTGCAGGCGAGCAAGAGGCGGTGGTCACACTACTGGCCCTGGGTGGCCGTGAACATCAGGTATTCACCGCCGTGGCGGTCACCGACGGTGCCCGGGTGCTGGCCCACTGCGTGTGCAGCCAAGTGCGCTTTCGCCGCATCAGCGCGGCTGAGGCGCAGGCCTACTGGGCCACCGGCGAGCCTGCCGACAAGGCCGGCGGCTATGCGATCCAGGGCTTGGGGGCCGTGTTCGTCGAGGGCCTGGTTGGAAGTTATTCATCGGTGGTCGGCCTTCCATTGTGCGAAACTTCACACCTGCTGGCACAGCTCGGTATTGCCTGCTGGCAGTGAAACAGGCCGCGCGCACGGCCGCCATAGGGTGGTACCGGTGGCGCAAAGCCTGCAGCCGCGGCGCTGCATAAAATAACATCGCCCAAGACGAGAGCCAGCCATGAGTGAAGAGATCCTGATCAACATCACCCCGATGGAGTCCCGCGTGGCGGTGGTGGAAAACGGCGTGCTGCAGGAAGTCCACGTTGAACGGACGCAGCGCCGGGGGATCGTTGGCAATATCTACAAGGGCAAGGTGGTGCGGGTGCTGCCGGGCATGCAGGCGGCTTTTATCGATATCGGCCTGGACCGCGCGGCGTTCATCCATGCGTCGGAGATTTCCCTGCGCGAAGGGCAGGCGGTCGAGAACATCACCGCGCTGGTCCACGAGGGCCAGGGCCTGGTGGTGCAAGTCACCAAAGACCCGATCGGCACCAAAGGTGCGCGGCTCACCACCCAGCTGTCTATTCCCTCGCGCTACCTCGTGTACATGCCGCGCAGCAGCCACGTGGGTATTTCGCTGAAAATCGAAGACGAAGCCGAGCGCGAGCGGTTGAAAAAAGCGGTGGCCGACTGCGTCGAACAGGAGGGGATTACCGGCGTTGGCGGCTTCATCTTGCGCACCGCCGCCGAAGGCGCGCGCCCTGAAGACCTGCTGATGGACATCCGCTACCTGCGCAGGCTCTGGGAGCAGATCGGTCACCAAATCGACACCGTTGGCGCGCCCACGGTCATCTACGAAGACCTCGGCCTAGCGCTGCGTACCTTGCGCGACCTGGTCAACCAGAAGATCGAGAAAATCCGCATCGACTCGCGAGAAACGTTTCAGAAAACGACCCAGTTCGTGGCCGAATTGATGCCCGAGATCGCCGACCGCCTGGAGCATTACCCCGGCGAGCGGCCGATTTTCGACCTGTATGGCGTAGAGGACGAGATCCAGCGCGCGCTGGAACGCAAGGTACCGTTGAAATCCGGCGGCTACCTGGTGGTGGACCCGGCCGAGGCCATGACGACCATCGACGTCAATACCGGTGCGTTCGTGGGCCACCGCAACCTGGAAGAAACCATCTTCAAGACCAACCTGGAGGCCGCCACCGCCATTGCCCGCCAGCTACGGCTGCGCAATATTGGCGGCATCATCATCATCGACTTCATCGACATGGAAGACGAAGAGCACCAACGCCAAGTGCTCCGCACGCTGGAAAAACAACTGGAACGGGACCACGCCAAAACCAACATCATCGGCATCACCGAACTGGGGCTGGTGCAAATGACCCGCAAACGCACCCGTGAAAGCCTTGAGCAGGTGCTGTGCGAGCCCTGCATAAGCTGCCTGGGCCGCGGTAAGCTGAAAACCCCGGAAACGGTCTGTTATGAAATTTTTCGGGAAATTCTTAGGGAAGCCCGTGCCTACCAGGCGGAAGGCTATAGAGTGTTGGCTAACCAGAAGGTGGTCGATCGCCTTTTGGATGAAGAGTCCGGCAATGTCGCCGAGCTTGAGGCATTCATTGGCAGGACCATCCGGTTTCAGGTCGAATCCATGTATTCCCAGGAACAATACGACGTGGTGCTGCTCTGAATCAGTCGTTCACCGTTCTTGAAGGTCGTTTGCCATGGCGCGCCTGACTCGTTTTCTGGATGCGCTCATGCGTTGGGGCCTGGGCCTGTGCGCCACGCTGTTAATCCTTTTGGCGCTGCTGGTGAGCCTGGGCCGGTACCTGGCGCCGCTGGTGGGCGAATACACGGGGCCAGCCAGTGCCAAGGCCAGCCAGTTGCTGGGTGTGCCGGTGCAGGTGGGTTCCCTGGAAGGCCGCTGGCATGGTTTGGCGCCGATAGTGTCTGCGCGTGACGTGTCCGTGGGTAGCGGCCCGGGGGCGATACACCTTGAGCGAGTACAGGTGGTGCCGTCGCTGTGGCGAAGCCTTCTGGGGCTGAGCCTGCATATCGCCTACCTCGAAATCGACGGCCTGAGCCTGAGCCTGGAGCAGGGCAGCGATGGTCAATGGGCGCTCAAGGGGCTGCCGGATCGCCCACGCGATGCCCCGTTCGACCCCGCGCAGGCGCTCGCGCAACTCGACCGGGTGGCAGAGCTGTCGCTCGCCGATACCCAACTCACACTCAAACCGCAGGGGCATGACCCGCTGGTGCTCAGCTACCTGGCGCTCAGCCTGCGCAACCAAGCCGGCGGGCAGCGCCTGGCCTTGCGCGGGAACCTGCCCGATGGCCAGCCACTGGCGGCTGAGGTCGATGCGCGGGTGGATGCCGGCGATTGGCGGCAAAGTACGCTCAAGGCCTACCTGAGCCTACCGCAGAGCGACTGGGCCGCTTGGTTACCGCCTGGCCTGCTACACGGTTGGAACCTGGCCACGCTCAAGGCCGGTGGCGAACTATGGGCCCAATGGCGGGCCGGTGAGCTGCGCAGCGCCGCGTTACGCCTGAACGCACCCGAGGTGCGTGGTGGTTACCAGCAGCGCGAACCCTCGGAGGCTCGCGACGTCGCGCTGAATGCCTGGGTACGGCGGGGTGACGAAGGCTACGAAGTGCTGGTCGACTCGTTGGCCATGACACTGCAGGACAAACGTTGGGAGTCGCACTTGCGGGTGCACCAGGGTGCTGGCAACGACGGGCCGGTGTGGCAGTTGCAGGCCGACCGGGTCGACCTCGGCCCGCTCACGCCGTTGATCGACGCCTGGGCGCCCCTACCCGCGGCGGCGGCGCAGGCGGTTGACAGCCTGGCGCTCACCGGCGCGCTGCGCAACCTGCAACTGGAATGGTACCCCCAGGCCGAAGGTGATCGCCGGTTGGGCTTTGCCGCTAATCTCGAGCAGCTCGGCTTCAAGGCCTACCACGGCGCGCCGGGGGCCGGTAACGTGAGCGGTAGCATTAGCGGAGACCTGGGCCACGGCGAACTGCGGCTGGCCACGTCTGATTTCATGCTGCACCTGTACCCGATCTTCGCCAAGCCCTGGTATTACCCCAAAGCCAATGCACTGCTGACCTGGCGCCTGGACCACGATGCCTTCACCCTGGCGGCGCCCGCAATCCGCGTGCAAGGCCCGGAGGGGCAAATCGCAGGCGATTTCAACATCTACCTGCCCTTTGCCCCTGAGGCGGAGCCGTACATGGACCTGCGCGTGGGCCTGACCCACGGCGACGGCAGCTTTACCCCCAAATACCTGCCCGACCTGCTCCCCCCCTCGGTGGCGGATTGGCTACGAAATGCGCAGATACAAGGGCAGGTCGACGAAGGCTACTTCCAGTATCAAGGCTCGCTCGCCAAGGGTGCGCCGGAGCACGCCCGCAGCATTAGCCTGTTTTTCAAAGTCCATGACGCGGCGCTTGCATTCCAGCCCGGCTGGCCGCGGGCCGAGCGGGTCGATGGGCGGGTGTATATCCAGGATGGCGACGTACGCATCCTGGCTGACCACGGCCAAGTGCTGGGCGCGCAGGTCAGCGCGGTGGACGTGCGCGTACCCCATGTACCGAGCAACCAGACCACCCACCTGTTGGTCGACGGCCGCTTCGATGGGACCTTGGCCGACGGCATCAACCTGTTGCAAACCGCGCCGATCGGCACCGCTGAGCTGTTCGCCGGCTGGGAAGGCGCGGGCCCGCTCAAAGGTGCCGTCACCTTGGACGTGCCGCTGGTCAAGGGGCAGGCACCCGCCGTGCAGGTCGATTTCGCCACCGAAGGCGCGCGGCTGAAGATCAGCCGCCCGGCATTGGAGCTGTCGCAGCTCAAGGGCGATTTTCGCTTCGACCTGGCGCGCGGGCTCAGTGGCCAAAACATTAGTGCGCAGGCCTTTGGCAAGCCGGTGGCGGTGCAGGTATTCGCCGAAGGCAAGGGCGGCGCCGCCAGTACCCGCATCGCTGCACGCGGCCAAGTAGGGGCCAAGGCACTGGCCGATTGGCTGGCTTACACCGGCTCATTACCCGCCAGCGGCGAGATACCCTACCAATTGCAAGTGTGGCTGGGCAGCGATAGCCGCCTGAGCGTCGACACTGACTTGGCGGGTTTGGCCGTGAGCCTGCCCGAGCCGTTCGGCAAGGCAGCCAGCGAGCCACGGCCGTCGCGTTTCGAGCTGTCGCTCAGCGGGCCAGACCGCCTCGCCCGGCTGCGTTATGGCGATGTGGCCAATGCCGTATACCTGGCGCCCGGCGGTAATGCAGCCAACGGCCGCGGAGAGCTGCAATTGGGTACGCAGCCTGCGCAATTGCCGAGCGACAAGGGCCTACGGGTGCGTGGTAGCCTGGCCCGGCTGGACGTTGCCGCCTGGAAGAACCACAGCGACACCTACGTGGGCAACGATGCCGCGGGCAGCCCGCGGCAGTGGCTTAACAGCATCAACGTCAGCATCGGCCAGCTCAGCGGCATCGGTACCACCCTTGACCAAGCGCGTGTGAGCCTGGCGCCCACTGCCGACAACGGCTGGGCGTTGGCGGTGGACAGCCAGCAGGTGACCGGCCAAGCCACCGTGCCCGGCGACAAAGCCGCGCCGCTCGATGTGCGCCTGCAGGCCGTGCACCTGCCGCCGGCGGCACCGCCGGAACCCGAAGGCAGCGAGCCGGCCGACAGCCCGGACCCGCTGGCGTCGATCGACCCGCACAGCCTGCCGGCGGTGAACCTTGCCATCGACCAGCTTTGGCAGGGCGATGAGCCATTGGGCGCTTGGTCGTTGAAGATGCGGCCCAATGAAAAAGGCGTGGCCCTGAGCGATATCGACCTTGGCCTGAAGGGGATGCAATTGCGCGGTAGTGGCAGCTGGGAGGGCAGCCCCGGCGCCAGCGTGAGTTGGTTCAAAGGCCAGGTGGCTGGCAAGAACATGGGCGACGTGCTCAAGGCATGGAAGTTCGCACCCAGTGTTACCAGCGAAAGCTTTGCCATTGACGTGGATGGGCGTTGGCCCGGCTCGCCCGCCTGGTTGTCGCCCAAGCGGTTTTCCGGCAGCCTCGATGCGCAGTTCAAGCGTGGCCAGTTCGTCGAGGTCGAGGGCGGTGCCCAGGCCCTGCGGGTGTTCGGCCTGCTCAATTTCAACTCGATCGGCCGCCGCCTGCGCCTGGATTTTTCCGACCTGCTCGGCAAAGGCCTTAGCTATGACGAAGTGAAAGGGCGCCTGGCCGCCAGCGACGGCGTATACGTCACGCGTCGGCCCATTACCCTTACCGGCCCATCCAGTAACCTTGAAATGGACGGTACCCTGGACATGGCCGCCGACCGCATCGATGCCAAGCTGCTGGTCACCTTGCCGGTGTCCAACAACCTGCCCATCGCCGCCTTGATCGTTGGCGCACCGGCGATAGGCGGCGCGCTATTCTTGGCCGATAAACTGCTTGGCGACCGTGTGGCGCGCTTTGCCAGCGTGCAGTATAAGGTCGAGGGTTCGCTGAAAGACCCGAAAGTGTCATTCGACAAGCCGTTTCGCAAGCCGCAATGAGGTGGGGGTGATAGCCTGCCGATATTCACCGCGCCTATCGAGGGCCTACCCATGACGTTCGCCGTGATCCAGATGGTCAGCCAGCCCGATGTCGCGGCCAACCTCTCAGCGGCCCGCGCGCTGCTTGAGCAGGCCGCGGAGGCGGGCGCGCGGCTGGCGGTACTGCCAGAGAATTTCGCCTCGTTGGGCCGGCGCGATGCCGCGGCCATTGGCCAAGCCGAGGCGCTGGGGGGCGGGCCGATCCTACCCGCCTTGAAACAGGCGGCCCGCGACCTCAAGTTATGGATAGTCGCCGGTACCTTGCCGTTGCCGCCATTGCAAACACCCCACGGCAAACCTTGCGCCTGTTCGTTGCTGTTCGATGAGCACGGCGATGTGGTGGCGCGTTACGACAAATTGCATCTGTTCGACGTAGACGTGAACGACCACCGTGGGCGCTACCGTGAGTCGGATGACTATGCTCATGGTCAAACCACAGTGGTGGCAGATACGCCGGTGGGCCGGCTGGGCCTGACGGTGTGTTACGACTTGCGCTTTCCCGAGTTGTATACCCGCTTGCGTGAGCAGGGTGCCGAACTGATCACCGCCCCATCGGCCTTTACGGCGGTCACCGGGGCGGCACACTGGGAAGTGCTGATCCGTGCCCGGGCTATTGAAACACAGTGTTATGTACTCGCTGCCGCCCAAGGTGGCGAGCACCCCGGCCCCCGCGAAACCTGGGGCCAGGCCGCGATCATCGACCCCTGGGGGCGAGTGCTCGCAGAGCAAGCCAAGGGCCCTGCCGTGCTATGTGCCGCACGGGATGCCAAGGAACAAGCGTCCATTCGGGCGCGCATGCCGGTGCTGTCGCATCGGCGTTTGTTTACGCAGGGCGCGCCGCGGCCTGCAGCAGATGTGGAGTGAACATGAGCGACATGCTTAGCACCGTCAGTGAGCATTTGCTGACACCCGGCGGCCTCGACCTGGCCAGCCTGCAAACGGTACTCGGTGAACTGGCCGGCCCCGGCATCGACGCCGGTGACCTGTATTTCCAGGCGCAAGTTTCAGAATCTTGGGGGCTCGAAGACGGCATCGTCAAAGAGGGCAGCTTCAACCTCGACCAGGGGGTAGGCGTGCGCGCCCAGTCCGGTGAGAAAACCGGCTTCGCCTACAGCAACACCCTTGACCTTGCCGCTTTACGGCAATCGGCGCAGGCCGCCCGCTCGATTTCCCGCGCCGGCCAGAATGGCCGCGTGCAGGTGTTCAGCCAGCAGCAAGTGGAGCACTTGTACGCAGCGGACAACCCGCTGGACGTGCTCAGCCGTGCCGAAAAGGTCGAGCTGCTCAAGCGTATCGATGCGCAAACCCGTGCGCTAGACCCGCGTATCCAGGAGGTGTCGGTGAGCTTGGCGGGGGTATGGGAGCGGATATTGGTGGCAGCCACCGACGGCACACTGGCTGCGGATATACGCCCGTTGGTCCGCTTCAACGTGAGCGTGATCGTTGAACACAATGGCCGCCGCGAGCGCGGCGGCCAAGGGGGCGGCGGGCGCACCGATTACCGTTACTTCCTTCAGGAGGACCGGGCCATGGGCTACGCTCGCGAAGCACTGCGCCAGGCGCTGGTAAACCTGGAGGCCGTCGCGGCGCCGGCAGGCACCCTGCCTGTGGTGCTGGGCTCTGGCTGGTCCGGGGTATTGCTGCACGAAGCGGTTGGGCATGGCTTGGAAGGCGACTTCAACCGCAAGGGCAGTTCGGCCTACAGCGGCCGCATCGGCGAACAGGTCGCCTCTACACTTTGCACCATCGTCGACGACGGCACCTTGAGTGGCCGCCGTGGCTCGTTGTCGGTGGATGACGAAGGCACCCCCACAGAGTGCACCACGTTGATCGAGAACGGCATCCTCAAGGGCTACATGCAAGACAAACTCAATGCGCGGCTGATGGGCACGGCGCGTACCGGCAATGGCCGGCGCGAATCCTATGCCTGCCTGCCGATGCCGCGCATGACCAATACTTACATGCTCGCCGGGCACAGTGACCCGCAAGAAATCATTGCCTCGGTAAAAAAGGGCCTGTACTGCGCCAACCTCGGCGGCGGCCAGGTCGATATCACCAGTGGCAAGTTCGTATTTTCCACCAGTGAAGCCTATTTGATCGAAGATGGCCGCATTACCGCGCCGGTGAAAGGGGCGACGCTGATCGGCAACGGCCCCGAAGCGATGAGCCGGGTATCGATGGTGGGCAACGACCTGGCCCTGGACAGCGGCGTGGGAACCTGTGGCAAGGATGGCCAGTCGTTGCCGGTAGGGGTGGGCCAGCCTACCCTGAAGATCGATGCCATCACCGTTGGCGGTACCGGCGCCTGACGGCGCTGGTCAGCGCAGGCCGCGTTGTTGTTCGTCGAGTTCGCGAATGTATTTGAAAACCTTGCGGCTGGCCGCGGGCGGCTTGTTCTGTGCCGCTTCGTGCTGCGCATGGCGGATCAGCTGCCGCACATGTTGGCGGTCGGCCTCGGGGTAGGCGGTAAAAAATGCCGCCAGGGCCTCATCACTGCCGCCGATCAGGCGATCACGCCAGCGCTCGAGGGTGTGAAAGCGCTCGTTGTACTGGCGCGTGGACGAGTCGAGCTGGTCGAGCAACTGCAGGATCGCCTCGGTGTCTTGGTCGCGCATCAGTTTACCGATGAACTGGATGTGCCGCTTGCGCGCCGCGTTGGCCGTATGCTTGGGCGCATCCTCGATGGCCCGGCGCAGGGCGTCGGTCAAGGGCAGGCGCGCGAGCACGTCGGCTTTGAGCGTGGCCAGGCGTTCGCCGAGCTCGGTCAGCGCATGAAGCTCGCGCTTAACCTGCGATTTGCTTTTTCCCTCGCCGAGGGAGTCGTCGTAAGAATCAACCATGGGGGCAGTCCGCTGAAAAACGCCGCCATGATACCCAGTCACAGGCCGCTTGTGTGGCCTGGCCGTACTGAATAGCGAATGTGAAGTGTGGAGAGTGCCATGAAAGCAGAGCAAAGCGTTGGGCGCGAGGACCTGCCCCAGTTGCACGCGCAGGTCGAGCAGATTCTCGCAGAGGCCAAACGCCAGGGCGCCACTGCCTGCGAAGTGGCGGTGTCGCTGGAGCAAGGGTTGTCTACCTCGGTTCGCCAGCGGGAAGTGGAAACCGTCGAGTTCAACCGTGACCAAGGCTTTGGCATTACCCTGTATGTGGGCCAGCGCAAGGGCTCGGCGAGTACCTCGGCTAGCGGCCCCAGCGCCATCGAGCAAACCGTGGCCGCGGCGCTGGCCATCGCCCAGCATACCTCTGAAGACCCTAGCGCCGGCTTGGCCGATGCAGCGCTGATGGCCAAGCATGTGGAAGACTTCGACCTTTTCCACCCCTGGGCCATCACTCCTGAACAGGCTATCGAAAAGGCCCTGGCGGCAGAAGCGACCGCATTCGACACCGACCCGCGCATCGTCAATGCCGATGGCACCACCGTGAACGTACACCAGGGCTGCCGTGTATACGGCAATAGCCACGGTTTCATCGGCGGTTATGCGTCGACGCGTAACACGCTGTCTTGCGTGATGATCGCCGAGGCCGACGGGCAGATGCAGCGGGATTACTGGTACGACTTCAACCGTGATGGCGAGCACTTGGCCAGCCCTGAATCCATTGGCCGGCGCGCCGCCGAACGTGCCGCCCGGCGCCTGGGTGCGCGGCCGGTGCCGACCTGCGAGGTACCGGTGCTGTTCAGTGCGGAACTGGCCAGCGGGTTGTTCGGCAGTTTTCTCTCGGCCATCTCCGGTGGCAACCTGTACCGCAAGTCTTCGTTCCTGGAAGGCCAATTGGGGCAGATGGTGTTTCCTGAATGGATGACCCTGGACGAGCGCCCGCATATCAAGGGCGGCCTGGCCAGTGCCTCGTTCGATGGTGACGGCCTGGCCACCTATGCCAAACCGTTCGTCGAAAATGGCCGGTTGGTATCATATGTACTGGCCACCTACTCGGGTCGCAAACTGGGCATGCCCAGCACCGCGAACGCCGGCGGTGTGCATAACCTGTTCGTGACCCTGGGTGGCGACGACCAGCAGGCGTTGATCCGCCGAATGGGCCGTGGGCTTTTGGTCACCGAACTGATGGGGCAAGGGCTGAACCTGGTCACCGGCGACTATTCCCGTGGGGCTGCGGGTTTTTGGGTGGAGAACGGCGAGATCCAGTTCCCTGTGCAGGAAGTCACCATCGCCGGCAACCTGCGCGACATGCTCCAGCGCATCGTCGCGGTGGGCAACGACGTCGAAACCCGTAGCCATATCCACAGTGGTTCAGTGCTGATCGAGCGAATGACGGTGGCGGGCAGCTAAGCCCCGTTGGCCTCACAGGCTTCGGGCCCAGGGTTAAAACTGTGACGCCTGAAGCGTGCGAGCTCCCGCTTCGCTTGCACTGATTCTGATTATCAAATAATAATAAAACGCATTACCGAAGCGAAACGGTTGATGCGATGACGCCTGCTGCCCGTGAACTGCCTTACCTGGATGATTGGCGCTGGCTTGGCCAGCAGGTTCGCTGTGCAGTGCGCCCGGACGAACCGCGCTTGATCGATCATTACTTCGCCGCCGGGCGCTGCCTGGCTCGCCTCACCCCCATGGGGCCGCATGCCGTGGCCCAGGCCACCTTCCGCCTATTGCTCGCCACCGCTGGCGACGTGGCCTTGCCTTGGCATTGGCGTAACCAGTGCCTTGATCACGCCTGGCGCCCGTTGCGCGACTTGCACGGCTTGGCCAGCGACGCCACGGCGCTGCATCGGTGGCACGCCCATGCCCAGGCCCTGGCGCAGTGCGAGCTGTTGCCGTCGATTTCCTACCCAGAAACCCCAGAAGGACATCCCCGATGAGCACTACCCGTATCGAGCGCGACAGCATGGGTGAATTGCAGGTGCCGGCCGAGGCCCTGTATGGCGCCCAAACTCAGCGCGGGGTCAATAACTTCCCCATCAGCGGCCAGCGTATGCCCGCCCAGTTCGTGCGTGCGTTGATCCTGGCCAAGGCGGCAGCGGCGCGGGCCAATGTGGCGCTGGGGCAAATCAGCGCCGCCCAGGGCAAGGCCATCGAGCAGGCCTGCGAGCAGTTGCTCGCGGGCGACTTCATGCAGCATTTTCCGGTAGATATCTTCCAAACTGGCTCCGGCACCAGTTCGAACATGAACGCCAACGAGGTGATCGCCACGCTCGCCAGCAAGGCATTGGGCGAAAAGGTCAATGCCAACGACCACGTCAACTGCGGGCAAAGCAGCAATGACATCATCCCCAGCACCCTTCACATCAGTGCTGCGCTGGCGCTGCACGAGCACCTGCTGCCGGCCCTGGAACACCTGGTGGGCACACTCACGCAGAAGGCCGAGCAGGTACACCAGCACGTCAAGACCGGCCGTACCCACCTGATGGACGCCATGCCGGTGCGCATGAGCCAGGTGCTCAACGGCTGGGCGGCCCAGGTGCGCGGCGGTATCGGCCACCTGCGCGAGCTGCAGCCTAGCTTGCTTGCCCTGGCCCAAGGTGGCACGGCAGTGGGCACCGGCATTAACGCCCACCCCGAGTTTTCCCGGCTGTTCAGCGAGCAACTGAGCAGCGCCACCGGTGTAACCTTCACCCCTGGGGCCAACCTGTTTGCGCTGATCGGTTCGCAGGATACCGCCGTGGCGGTGTCCGGCCAGCTCAAGGCGGTCGCGGTCAGCCTGATGAAAATCGCCAACGACCTGCGCTGGATGAACTCTGGCCCTTTGGCTGGGTTGGGTGAAATTGAACTCGAAGCCCTGCAGCCGGGTTCCTCGATCATGCCCGGCAAGGTCAACCCGGTGATCCCGGAAGCCACCGCCATGGTCGCCGCCCAAGTGATTGGCAACGACGCCACCATCACCGTGGCGGGGCAGTCGGGCAATTTCGAACTCAACGTGATGCTGCCGGTGATCGCCTCGAACCTGCTCGAAAGCATCGGCCTGCTGGCCAACGCCAGCCGCCTGCTGGCCGACAAGGCCATCGCCAGCTTCCGCGTGAATGAAACCAAGATCAAGCAGGCGCTGGGTCGCAACCCGATCCTGGTCACCGCGCTGAACCCGATCATCGGCTACCAAAAGGCCGCCGAGATCGCCAAGCAGGCCTACCGCGAGGGGCGGCCGATCATCGACGTGGCACTGGAAAACACCGACCTTTCCCGCGAGCGCCTGGAGGCCTTGCTGGACCCGGTAAAACTCACCGCCGGCGGCCTTTGACCGCCCTGGAGATCGCCATGCAGCACTGGAGACACCTCATCGAGCGGGCCAACGGGCACTTTGAGCGCGGCGAACTGCTCGATGCCAGGGAGCATTACCTGCAGGCCCTGGCCTGGGCGCAAACCCTCCTCGAGCGCTGGCCGGACCCAGACGAAGCCGTGGCTGCCTGCGTGGTCTCCCACCATAACCTGGCCGACCTACACCTACGCTTAGGCCAGCCGGAGGAAAGCGCCGAGTACCTGTGTGCCATTCACCAGCGCTTGTTGCTGGCCACGCAAGACCCGCGTTTGGGCCCGGCACTGCGCCAGGCGGCGCTGCGCCACAGCGGGCACACCTACACCGAATTGCTCGCCTTCATCCGCGAACACGGTGAGTACCCCCGTACCACCCGGCTGCTGGCGGGCAACCTGGATACCACCGGGTATACCGCGCTCGCCCCAAAGCGGCCTCCCACCCACCGATACGGAGTTCATTAAGATGCCTTACCCTCATAAGCTGCCCAAGCTGCCCTACGCCTATGATGCGCTGGAGCCGCACATCGACAGCCAAACCATGGAAATCCACCACAGCAAACACCACCAAACCTACATCAATAACCTCAATGCCGCCCTGGACGGCACTGAGTTCGCGCAGTGGCCACTGGAAAAACTGCTTGCCGAGGTCAAGCAATTGCCGCAGAACCTTCAGGGCCCGGTGATCAATCACGGCGGCGGCCACGCGAACCACTCGCTGTTTTGGGAAGTGATGGCGCCCAATGCCGGTGGCTTGCCGCAAGGCACCGTGGCCAAGGCGATCGATGCCGACCTGGGCGGCTTCGCGGCCTTCAAGGACGCATTCACCAAGGCCGCCCTCAGCCGCTTCGGCAGTGGCTGGGCATGGTTAAGCGTAACCCCGGAGAAAAAACTGCTGGTTCAGAGCAGCGCTAACCAGGACAGCCCCCTAATGGCCGGCCATACGCCCATTCTTGGCCTGGACGTATGGGAGCATGCGTATTACCTCAAGTACCAGAACCGCCGCCCGGAATACATCGATGCCTTCTATAACGTCGTCAACTGGCCTGAAGTCGAGAAACGCTACCAAGCCGCCATCGCCGGCTGATCCTCAGGCCGTGGGCAAACGTACCGACAACTTGTCGGTCAGCAGTGTTCGCCTGTTCCAACTGGCCTTGGGCAGTGTACTGCTGCTGGCGGGGTTTTCCCTGCTGGCGGCACAAGGGCTGGAATGGCTGGGGTTGGCCCCAGGCATACTGCGCGCATTGGAAGGCGGTGCCCTATGTGCCTTAGGCACTGCCCTGGGCGCAGTACCGGTGCTGGTGATTCGCAACATGCCCGTGGCGGTTGCCGATACCTTGCTCGGTTTCGGCGCCGGCGTGATGCTGGCCGCAACGGCGTTTTCGTTGGTTCTACCGGGCTTGGAGGCGGCCGCTGTATTAGGGCTTTCGGCGTGGGGGGCAGGTGCACTGGTCAGTTTTGGCATCATGCTGGGCGCCATGGCGCTGTATGTGCTCGACCGCAAGGTGGCCGGCACCGGGCCTGAAGCGCTGGTATCGGCTCCTGGGCGCCCGGTGATACCGGCGCGTATCTGGCTGTTCGTGATCGCTATCGTTGTGCACAACATCCCTGAAGGCATGGCGGTTGGCGTTTCGGCTGGCGGCGGCATGGAGGGTGCCAATAGCCTGGCCATCGGCATTGCCCTGCAGGATGTACCCGAAGGGTTAGTCATTGCCTTGGTATTGGCCGGTGCCGGAATGTCACGGGTGCGTGCATTTCTGATCGGCGCGGCGTCGGGGCTGGTAGAGCCGGTATTCGCGGTGCTGTGTGGCTGGTTGGTCACCGTGGCACAGCTGTTATTGCCATTGGGCTTGGCCGGTGCCGGCGGGGCGATGCTGTTGGTGGTCACCCACGAGATCATCCCGGAATCGCGCAGCAACGGCCATCACAAGCTGGCGAGCTTGGGGCTGTGCGTGGGGTTCTGCCTGATGATGATGCTGGACACAGCGTTGGGCTGATGGACGCGGCGCTGGTTATTCGCCTTCATCGAATTTATCGTTGATCAGGCGCACTAGCGCGTCGAGCGCATCCTCGGCCTGCTCGCCTTCTGTGTTCAGGTGAAGCTGCGTGCCTTTACCGGCGGCGAGCATCATAACCGCCATGATGCTCTTGCCATCTACGAGTTGGTCGGCCGCACGGCCGACTTTGACCTGGCAGGGAAACCGCCCGGCGACACCGACGAATTTCGCAGCCGCCCGCGCATGCAGGCCCAGCTTGTTGATGATGGTGATGTCGAGTGCGGGCATTGCAGGGCAGGTCCTTTCAATTAAAGCGTTCAATTCAAGTCACGATGGCGGACTTGTACGTTCTTCAAAGTTTGTTGCAGTTCGCAGCCCAGGCGGTGGGTGAGGTACACCGAGCGGTGATGCCCGCCGGTGCAGCCAATGGCAACGGTCACGTAGGCGCGGTTACTGGCGGCAAACCGAGGTAACCATTTGGCCAGGTAGGCGTGGATATCCTGGTACATGTCTTGTACATCTGGCGATGCTGCCAGGTAGTCGATGACCGGCTGGTCCAGCCCGGAATGTTCCCGCAACTCAGGTTTCCAGTAAGGGTTGGGCAGGCAGCGCACGTCGAACACCACATCTGCATCGATCGGCACACCGCGCTTGAAACCGAATGACTCGATCAAAAAAGCGGTGCCAGCGTCCGGCTTGTTAAGCAGGCGCAGCTTGATCATGTCACGCAGTTGATACAGGTTCAGGCTGGCGGTGTTGATCTTGAGGTCGGCCAGGTCTGCAATAGGCCCGAGCAGTTCGCTTTCTACCCGGATCGCCTCGGCCAGCGAGCGCTCGGCGCTGCTCAGCGGGTGGCGCCGGCGGGTTTCGGAAAAACGTTTGAGCAGGGTGTCTTCGTCAGCGTCCAGGTACAGCACATCACACTGGATATGTTTGGCGCGTACCTCTTCGAGTAGCTCGGGAAACCGGCTCAGGTGGCTGGGCAAGTTGCGTGCGTCAATCGATACGGCCACCAGCGGTTGGGCCAGCTCCGTGTGCAGTAGCACACGCTCGGCCAATTGAGGAAGCAACCCTGCGGGCAAGTTGTCGATGCAATAGAAACCGCTGTCTTCCAGCACATCCAGCGCGGTACTTTTGCCGGAGCCGGAACGGCCGCTGACGATGATCAGGCGCATGGCTAATGACTCTGTTGGTCGTCCAGAACCACCTGGTACAGGGCTTCATTGTCCCTGGCCGAGCGCAATTTGTCGCGAACATCTTTGCGGTCGAGCATGCTGGCGATCTGGCGCAAGAGTTCGAGATGTTCGTCGGTCGCGGCCTGCGGCACCAGCAGTACGAACAGCAAGTCGACCGGGATGCCATCGATGGCGTCGAATTCGACCGGGTGATCGAGCTGCAACAGCGCGCTAATGGGGGATGGGCAGCCGGCCAGCCGACAATGGGGAATGGCAATGCCTTTGCCGAAGCCTGTGGAGCCCAGACGTTCGCGCGCCAATAGCGCCTCGTAGACGTCCAGGCTGCCTAGGTCCGGTAAATCACGGGCCACCAGCTTGGCAATCTGTTCCAGTACGCGTTTTTTACTGCCGCCCGGCTCGTTCACCAAGCAACGGCCGGGGGTCAGGATCTGTTCGATTCGGATCATGGGAGGTGTGATCAGCGAGCCGCCGCACCTTGAAAGAGGCTCTGCTGTTTTTCCTTGTGTTTGAGCAGTTGCCTGTCGAGTTTGTCCGTCAGCAGGTCGATGGCGGCGTACATGTCGTCATGTTCTGCGTTGGCCACTACCTCGCCGCCGGGCACCCGCAGGGTGGCTTCGATTTTTTGTTTGAGCTTTTCAACTTCCATGATCACCTGCACGTTGGTGATCTTGTCGAAATGCCTTTCGAGCTTGGCAAGCTTGTCGCCAATGTATTCACGCATGGCGTCGGTCACATCCAGTTGATGCCCACTGATGTTGACTTGCATACCGCTTCTCCTTATTGCCAGTGCATAAAGAAGCAGACCAATGACCTGCCCCCTGGACGCGGATGCCTAGGCAGCAGCCATGCCACCCCGGCGGGCACCCGGTGGGCTACATCAACCGCTTGCGTTCGCTCGACGGCGCAATCCCCAGGGATTCGCGATATTTGGCGACAGTGCGGCGGGCTACCTGGATGCCTTGTGCCTCCAGTAAACCAGCGATCTTACTGTCACTCAATGGCTTTTTCTGATTTTCCGCCGCGACGAGTTTCTTGATGATCGCGCGGATTGCCGTGGACGAGCATTCACCGCCTTCGGAGGTGCTTACGTGGCTGGAGAAAAAGTATTTCAACTCGTAGATGCCACGGGGCGTGTGCATGTATTTTTGCGTCGTGACACGGGAGATGGTCGACTCGTGCATGCCCACCGCTTCGGCAATGTCGTGCAGTACCAGTGGCTTCATCGCCTCGTCGCCGTAGTCTAGGAAGCCCCGCTGGTGCTCGACGATCTGGGTAGATACCTTCATCAGGGTTTCGTTGCGGCTCTGCAGGCTCTTGATGAACCAACGCGCTTCTTGCAACTGGTTACGCATGAAGGTGTTGTCGGTGCTGGTGTCGGCGCGGCGCACGAAGCCGGCATATTGGGGGTTCACGCGCAAGCGGGGGACAGCCTCCTGGTTCAGTTCGACCAGCCAGCGATCCCTGTCCTTGCGTACGATCACGTCGGGTACGACGTATTCCGGTTCGCTGGAGGCAATCTGTGAGCCGGGGCGTGGGTTGAGGCTTTGCACCAGCTCGATGACCTGGCGCAGTTCGTCTTCCCTGATTTTCATACGGCGCATCAGTTGGCTGTAATCGCGATTGCCGAGCAGGTCGATATAGTCTGTAACCAGGCGCTGTGCCAGGGCTAGCCAGGGTGTTTTGGCCGGCAATTGCCGCAACTGCAATGCCAGGCATTCGCTGAGGTTGCGCGCAGCGACTCCAGCGGGCTCGAATTGCTGGATACGGTGCAGCACCGCTTCGATCTCGTCCAGTTCGATGTCCAGCTCCGGGTCGAACGCTTCGCAAATCTCGTCCAGGGTCGCTTCCAGGTAGCCCTGGTCGTTGATACTGTCGATCAACGTTACCGCGATCAGGCGGTCGTTATCCGACATGGGCGCCAGGTTCAGTTGCCACAGCAGGTGGCTTTGCAGGCTCTCACCGGCGGAGGTGCGCGTGGTGAAGTCCCACTCGTCATCATCGCTGCTGGGCAGGTTGCTGGCGCTGGTCTGGTAAACGTCCTCCCAGGCGGTGTCGACGGGCAGCTCGTTGGGAATGCGCTCGTTCCAATCGCCTTCTTCGCCGCCTTCGCTACCGTTACTGGGGGCGCTTTCCTGGTAGGTACTTTCCTGGAAGCTGTCCTCTTGGGCTTCCCCATTGGCCTTCGTTTCTACATGGTCGGCCAGGGGGTCGGTGGTATCGAAATCTTCGCCCTCTTCCTGGCGCTCGAGCATGGGGTTGGAGTCCAGTGCCTCCTGGATTTCCTGCTGCAGGTCCAGGGTGGAAAGCTGGAGAAGGCGGATGGCCTGTTGCAACTGCGGCGTCATCGTCAGTTGCTGGCCCATTTTTAGGACAAGCGATGGTTTCATGGTGGAAGCTAGACACCTTGTTCTGCCGGCGCGGGGCGCCATCCACTACACACTGGCACCCTAACAACGGGTGGCAGCCTTAAGCAAATTATATGCCTGAAAACCGGCTGCTTGCCTAGTGTTCTTGATCGAAAGTTAGGCCAACCGCCACCTGGTCATTGCCCCAGCCGGCAAAACCGGCATGCCGGGTCACAGCCGGAACTCATGCCCCAAGTAGACTTCCTTGACCAGTTGGTTGCCCAGGATAGTTTGCGCGTCGCCTTCGGCGATCAACTGACCGTCGTTGACGATATAGGCGATTTCACAGATGTCCAGGGTTTCGCGAACGTTATGGTCGGTGATCAGTACGCCGATGCCCTTGTTCTTGAGGTGGTGGATGATTTGTTTGATATCGCCGACCGAGATGGGGTCTACCCCGGCGAAGGGTTCATCGAGCAGGATAAACTTCGGCGAGGTGGCTAGCGCCCGGGCGATTTCCACCCGGCGCCGCTCGCCGCCGGACAAGCTCATGCCCAGGTTGTCGCGAATATGCGTGATGTGGAACTCTTGCAACAGGCTTTCGAGTTCCGCGCGCCGCCCGGCGGCGTCCAGGTCGCTGCGGGTTTCGAGGATCGCCAGGATGTTATTGGCCACCGACAGCTTACGAAAGATCGAAGCCTCCTGCGGCAGGTAGCCGATACCGGAGCGCGCCCGGCCATGCATCGGCTGGTGGCTGACGTCGAGCTCGTCGATCAGTACCCGACCTTGGTCGGCCTGTACCAAACCCACGATCATGTAGAAACAGGTGGTTTTGCCGGCCCCGTTGGGGCCCAGTAGGCCAACGATCTGCCCGCTGTCTATCGACAGGCTGACATCCCGCACGACTTGGCGGCCCTTGTAGCTCTTGGCCAGGTGCTGAGCCTTAAGAGTTGCCATTACTGCGCCTTCTGCGGTTGGTCGGTTTTTTTCTTCGGTTGGATCACCATGTCGATGCGCGGCTGCGGCGCGGTGATCTTCGAGCCGGTGCCGCGCCCGGCGTTGGCGATTTGCTTGACCGTGTCGTAGACGATTTTTTCGCCGGTGGACACGTTGCCATCGTTCACCACTTTCGCGCGGTCGGTAAGGATGATGCGGTCCTGGCTAGCCAGGTAGTCGATGGTGACCGCCCAGGCCTGGACGATGGGTTTGTTGACCGCCGGCTTCTGCTCGTAATAGGCAAGGTTGCCCACCGAGGTGAAAGTTTTCACATCGCCATTGTCGTCACGGGTAACGGTCACCTTGTTGCCGGTGATCTTCATGGTGCCCTGGGTGATGATCACATCGCCGGTGTAAACCGCTACACCCTGTTTGTCATCGAGCTGGGAGCTGTCGGCCTGGATGTGGATAGGCTGGTCACGGTCGGTCGGCAACGCCAGGGCGGTGACGCTCGCGAGCGCAGCACTCAGGCCAAGCAGAATGGGAAGAGTTTTAGCGAGAGCGAGCGTCATACTGTCCTCTTACGTTGGACAGCAAGTCTACCTTGCTGTCTTTCAAATACGCTTTCATGCCTTTGGCCGTGGTAACCCCATTGGCGCCATCAATTCTAACGTTCTGGTCGGTTTCGGCATATTGCCTGCGGGGAAAAACCGTGGCGCGGCTGGTGTTGATGATCGTGGTGCGGGCTTTCTGGTCGGTACGGTTGAACTTCACCGCGTCGATCAGTTCGACCTGCGTGCCGTCGGGGTTGACCTCGGCGCGATCGCTGCGCACGTGCCAGGGGTAGGTGGTGCCGCGGTAAATCTGCATTTCAGGCTGTGTCACGTAGGACACCTCGTTGGCCTGCTTGTGCTCGACCTTATCGGCGGTCAGTTCATATTGCACGCTGCCATCTTCCATATATTGAACAGTGTGGGTATGGGTGGCGTAGTAGTCGATCAGGTTTTCATCGACCGCCGCGGGCTCGTTGTCCATGAACCGCTCAGGTGTGATGCGCCAGTAACCGATGGCGCCGACAACCAGTGTCACCACCAACAGCGCTATGATATTGCGAAACAGCTTGTTCTGCATGGGCGGGCCCTTAGAGGTAGCTGCGAAGCAAGGCGTCGAGCTTACCTTGGGCGTGCAGGATCAACTCGCAGAACTCGCGGGCCGCGCCTTCTCCACCACGGGCCTGGGTCAACCCGGCGGCATGCTCGCGCACGTAGGGCGCGGCATTGGCCACTGCCATCCCCAGGCCGACGCGGCGAATCACCGGCAAGTCGGGCAGGTCGTCGCCCAGGTAGGCGACGTCCTGGTATTCCAGGCCCAATTGCGCGAGCAGCCCGTCGAGCACCACCTGTTTGTCTTCGCGGCCTTGGTAAAGGTGGGCAATGCCCAGGTTCTTGGCACGGCGCTCGACGGCCGGGCTGGTGCGCCCGCTGATGATGGCCGTGATCACGCCAGATTGGCCCAACATTTTGATGCCATGGCCGTCGAGGGTGTTGAAGGCCTTGAATTCGCTGCCGTCTTCGAGAAAATACAGACGCCCGTCGGTGAGCACACCATCGACATCGAATACCGCGAGTTTCACGCGCTTGGCGCGTTCGAGCAGGTTAGCGTTCATTCACATCACTCCAGCACGTAGCAGGTCGTGCATGTTCAGTGCACCCACGGGGTGGTCTTGGTCATCGACCACCACCAGTGCGCTGATTTTGTTGTCTTCCATGACCTTGAGGGCTTGCGCGGCGAGCAGGTGGGGGCGTGTGGTCTTGCCGTGCAGGGTCATAACGTCGTCTATACGCGCGGTATGGATGTCCACCGTGCGGTCCAGCGTGCGGCGCAGGTCGCCGTCGGTAAAGATGCCGGCCAGGCGCCCGTCTTCTTCGAGCACCACCGTCATGCCCAGGCCCTTGCGGGACATTTCCACCAACGCATCGCGCAGCAAGGTACCACGGCGTACCTGGGGCAGGTCTTGGCCACCGTGCATCACGTTCTCGACCTTCAATAGCAGCCGGCGGCCCAGGGCCCCGCCGGGGTGGGAAAAAGCGAAGTCTTCAGCGCTGAAGCCGCGGGCCTCGAGCAGCGCCACGGCGATCGCGTCGCCGAGGACGAGGGCCGCGGTGGTAGAAGAGGTTGGCGCCAGGTTGAGCGGGCAGGCTTCTTGCTGCAGGGGCGCGCCGAGGTTGACATCGGCAGCCTTGGCCAGCGGTGAATCGGGGTTGCCGGTGAGGCTGATCAGGCGAATACCCAAGCGCTTGAACAGCGGCACCAGGGTCAGTATTTCAGCCGAAGAGCCGGAATTGGACAGCGCCAGCACGATGTCCGCCGCGGTGATCATGCCCATATCCCCATGGCTGGCTTCTGCGGGGTGAACGAAGAAAGCCGGTGTGCCGGTGCTGGCCAAGGTCGCGGCGATCTTCTTACCCACATGCCCGGACTTGCCCATGCCCATCACCACCACCCGGCCAGCGCCAGCTAGAATCATCTCGCACGCGCGCACGAAATCGCCATCGATATGGGCCAGCAAGGCCTCTACGGCTTCGATTTCGAGGCGAATGGTGCGCTGCGCGGACTGGATCAGGGAACGGGACAGGCTCATGGTGTATCGGTCAATCAAAGGGAAGGGCGGGGATTATAGGGGATATGCTGCTGTCTGATCATCACGTTTTGGAAAAGTCTCAGGGTGAACGGTTCGATGTGTAGTAGTAAGGGTGTGTTTCAAATCTGTGAGTGGGCCCCTTGTGTCCGCGGTGGTATAGTCCGCCGCTTATCAGCCCGCCGTAAGGTGTGCCCTTGCCGTGCGGCGGGCGTTCCCAATGGCGTGGCCGCTTCGCAAGGAGTTTGAATGACAGCCGATAACGCCTATGCGGTCGAGCTTAAGGGTGTAACCTTCAAGCGCGGTACGCGCAGCATCTTCGAAAACGTCGACATCCGCATTCCCCGCGGCAAGGTCACCGGGATCATGGGGCCTTCGGGGAGCGGCAAGACCACATTGCTTCGCCTGATGGGGGCTCAGTTGCGGCCCGCTGCCGGCGAGGTATGGGTCAATGGCCAGAACCTGCCACAGTTATCGCGCAGCGACCTGTTCGATGCGCGCAAGAATATGGGCGTGCTGTTTCAAAGCGGCGCCCTGTTCACCGACCTCGACGTGTTCGAGAATGTGGCGTTCCCGTTGCGAGTGCACACTGACCTGCCTGAGGAAATGGTCCGCGACATCGTGCTGATGAAGCTCCAGGCAGTGGGGTTGCGCGGGGCGATCGAGCTGATGCCCGACGAACTCTCCGGTGGCATGAAGCGCCGCGTGGCGCTGGCCAGGGCCATTGCCATGGACCCGCAGATCCTGATGTACGACGAGCCCTTCGTTGGCCAGGACCCCATCGCCATGGGGGTGTTGGTGCGGCTGATCCGCCTGCTCAACGACGCGCTGGGCATCACCAGCATCGTGGTGTCCCACGACCTGGCCGAGACGTCGAGCATCGCCGACTACGTGTACGTGGTCGGCGATGGGCAGGTACTGGGGCAGGGCGCGCCGGCCGAACTCAAAGACTCGGATAACCCGCGTATTCGCCAGTTCATGAAGGGGCAGCCCGACGGCCCGGTGCCTTTTCACTTTTCCGCCCCGCCGCTGGGCGCCGACTTTCTGGGGAAACGCTGATGCGCCGCAAAACACTGATCGGGCGGGTTCGTCTCGTGGGGCGCGCGGCCATCGATGTGGTCCAGGTGCTGGGGCGCTCGAGCCTGTTCCTGCTGCATGCGCTGTTCGGCCGCGGCGGCATCGCCGGGGGTTTTCAACTGCTGGTTCAGCAATTGTATTCGGTGGGCGTGCTGTCGTTGCCGATCATCATCGTTTCTGGCGTGTTCATCGGCGGCGTGCTGGCCCTGCAGGGGTTCAGTATTCTGACCCAGTATGGTTCGGAGCAGGCCGTGGGGCAGATGGTCGCCCTGACCCTGCTGCGGGAACTCGGCCCGGTGGTGACCGGCCTGCTGTTCGCCGGGCGCGCAGGCTCTGCCTTGACCGCCGAGATCGGCAACATGAAGTCTACCGAGCAGCTGTCGAGCCTGGAAATGATCGGCGTCGACCCCCTCAAGTACATCGCCGCCCCGCGCTTGTGGGCCGGGTTCATTTCCCTGCCGCTGCTAGCGCTGATGTTCAGTGTGGTCGGGGTCTGGGGAGGCTCCTGGGTAGCGGTCGACTGGCTCGGCGTCTACGAGGGGTCGTTCTGGTCGAACATGCAGAACAGCGTGAGTTTTACCGATGACGTGCTCAACGGCTTGATCAAAAGTGTGGTGTTCGCCTTCGTGGTCACGTGGATCGCCGTGTTCCAAGGGTACGACTGTGACCCCACCTCGGAGGGTATCAGCCGCGCCACCACCAGGACCGTTGTCTACGCCTCGCTGGCGGTACTGGGGTTGGATTTCATTATGACCGCCTTGATGTTTGGAGATTTCTGATGCAAAACCGCACCTTGGAAGTGGGTGTCGGCCTGTTTGTGCTGGCCGGGATTCTGGCGCTGGTGTTGCTGGCGCTGCGCGTCAGTGGCCTATCCCCTGCGTCGCACCATGACACCTATAAACTTTATGCGAATTTCGACAATATCGCCGGTTTGACTGTCAGAGCCAAGGTGACCTTGGCCGGTGTGACCATCGGTAAGGTCGCGGCGATCGATCTGGACCGGGATTCGTTCACCGGTCGGGTAACGATGGAAGTCGACAAGCACGTCGACAACCTGCCCACCGACTCCACCGCTTCGATCCTGACCGCAGGCTTGCTGGGCGAGAAGTACATCGGTATCAGCGTGGGCGGCGACAGCGCCCTGCTGAAAGACGGCGGGACCATCCATGACACCCAATCCTCGCTGGTACTGGAAGACCTGATCGGCAAATTCTTGCTCAACAGTGTGGGCAAAGACGCTAAATAAGGAGTGATGCACATGATGTCGACGTTGCGAAGTGCCTTTCTAGCCTTGCTGGCGGCCTTGCCGCTGCTGGCGATGGCTGCACCGGGAGGGACTGCCCACGACGTGGTGCAGAAAACCACAGACGAGTTGCTTGCCGACCTGAGCGCCAACCGTGAGCAATATCGCAGCAACCCCAATGCGTTTTACGATGCCTTGAACCGCATCGTGGGCCCGGTGGTCGATGCCGATGGCATATCCCGCAGCATCATGACCGTAAAGTATTCCCGCGAGGCCACACCTGAGCAAATGACGCGCTTCCAGAACACCTTCAAGCGCAGCCTGATGGAGTTCTACGGTAAGGCGCTGCTGGAGTACAACAACCAGGGCATCACGGTTGACCCGCCCAAGGACGAAAGCGGCGACCGCGCCGCCGTAAGCATGCAGGTCAAGGGGACCAACGGGGCGGTGTATCCGGTGTCGTACACGCTCGTGCGGATCAACGGCGAGTGGAAGGTACGCAACGTAACCGTCAATGGCATCAACCTCGGCAAGCTGTTCCGCGACCAGTTCGCCGACGCCATGCAGCGCAACGACAACGACCTGGACAAAACCATTGACGGTTGGGCCGGCGAGGTCGCCAAGGCCAAGCAGGAAACCGAAAAGGATGCCCAGTGATGCTCGCCAGCGTCGAGAAGACCGGCAGCGGGCTAGCCCTGGCCGGGGTGCTCGACTACCGTACCGGCGCCCACTTGCGCGAACAGGGCCGGCAATTGCTGGCCAGTTGTGAGCAGGCGGTGGTGGTGGTCGACTGCTCCGCAGTGGAAAAAGCCAGCAGCGTGGGGGTTTCGCTACTGCTGGCGTTTACCCGCGATGCGCAAGCGGTTGGCAAACAATTGAAAGTGCAGGCGATGCCGACGGATATTCAACAAATCGCCGACGTGTGCGGCATCGTCGAGCTTTTCGAAACGGTGTGATGCGGGCCCTGCGTCTGCCCCTTGCGCGCAGGGTTCGCAGCCGGCGGGCTTTTTTTGTATGATGGCCGGCCCGTGCGCGCAGGGCGCCGATTGAGGTTGAACATGCAGGCCACAGAAGTGAAAAGCTTTCTTGAAGGAAAGCTCGATCAGGTCCAGGTTGAAGTCGAAGGTGAAGGCTGCAACTTCCAGTTGAACGTGATCAGTGACGAATTGGCCAGCTTGAGCCCGGTCAAGCGCCAACAGCAGATTTACGCTCACCTCAACCCCTGGATCGCCGACGGTAGCATCCACGCGGTGACCATGAAATTCTTCAGCCGCGCCGCCTGGGCACAGCGCGGCTGAGCCCAGGAACCACGAGAGTGCTATGGACAAACTGATCATTACCGGCGGTGCCCGCCTTAACGGCGAAATCCGCATCTCCGGGGCGAAGAACGCTGCCTTGCCGATTCTGGCGGCGACGCTATTGGCCGACGGCCCAGTGACCGTTTCGAACCTTCCCCACCTGCATGACATCACCACGATGATCGAGTTGTTCGGGCGCATGGGTATCGAACCGGTCATCAACGAAAAACTGGCAGTTGAAATCGACCCCTGCACGATCAAGACGCTGGTCGCGCCCTATGAGTTGGTCAAAACCATGCGTGCCTCGATCCTGGTGCTCGGCCCCATGGTGGCGCGCTTTGGTCAGGCCGAGGTGGCCCTGCCAGGCGGTTGCGCCATTGGCTCACGCCCGGTCGACCTGCACATTCGCGGGCTAGAGGCAATGGGTGCGAAAATCGACGTCGAGGGTGGCTATATCAAGGCCAAGGCCCCGGAAGGCGGCCTGCGTGGCGCGCATTTCTTTTTCGACGTGGTCAGCGTCACCGGTACCGAGAACATTATGATGGCCGCCGCGCTGGCCAGGGGGCGGACGGTGCTGCAGAACGCCGCGCGCGAACCCGAAGTGGTCGACCTGGCTAATTTCCTCACCGCGATGGGTGCGAAAATCCAAGGCGCCGGTACCGACACGATCATCATCGAAGGTGTCGAACGCCTGGGCTCGGCGCACTACAAAGTGATGCCCGACCGTATCGAAACCGGTACCTATCTGGTCGCCGCGGCCATCACCGGCGGGCGCGTCAAACTCAAGGACACCGACCCGACCATCCTTGAGGCGGTGCTGGAAAAACTCAAGGAAGCCGGCGCGCAGATCACCACCGGTGAAGACTGGATCGAACTGGACATGCAGGGCAAGCGCCCGCGCGCGGTTAATTTGCGCACCGCGCCGTACCCGGCGTTTCCCACCGACATGCAGGCACAGTTCGTGTCGTTGAATACCGTAGCCGACGGTACCGGTGCGGTGATAGAAACAGTATTCGAAAACCGCTTCATGCATGTATACGAGCTGCTGCGCATGGGCGCACACATCCTGGTCGAAGGCAACACTGCCGTCGTCACCGGTGTAGCGGCACTCAAGGGCGCCCCGGTCATGGCCACCGACCTGCGCGCGTCGGCGAGCCTCGTGCTGGCTGCGTTGGTCGCCGAGGGCGACACCCTGATCGATCGCATCTACCACATCGACCGTGGTTATGAGTGCATCGAAGAGAAGCTGCAGATGCTCGGTGCGAAGATTCGTCGCGTTCCGGGCTGAGGCAGGTTTAAGCCGGGCCTGCGCCCGGCCCATTATTGAGAAGGGTTTCGCTTTTCCCATGCTGACCATCGCGTTGTCCAAGGGCCGCATTCTCGACGACACCCTGCCGCTGCTGGCAGCCGCGGGTATCGTCCCAACCGAGAATCCGGAAAAGAGCCGCAAGCTGATCATCCCGACCACCCAGGAGGATGTACGCCTACTGATCGTGCGTGCCACCGATGTGCCGACCTATGTCGAGCATGGTGCAGCCGACCTCGGCGTAGCGGGTAAGGACGTGCTCCTGGAGTACGGCGGCCAGGGCCTGTATGAGCCGCTAGACTTGAACATCGCCCGCTGCAAACTGATGACTGCGGGCGCGGTGGGTGCCGCGGAGCCCAAGGGGCGTCTGCGGGTAGCCACCAAGTTCGTGAATGTAGCCAAGCGTTACTATGCCGAGCAAGGCCGGCAAGTCGACATCATCAAGCTCTATGGCTCCATGGAGCTGGCACCCTTGGTGGGCCTGGCCGACAAGATCATCGACGTGGTCGACACCGGCAACACCTTGCGGGCCAACGGCCTGGAACCACAGGAGTTGATCGCCGAGATCAGCTCGCGCCTAGTGGTGAACAAAGCATCGATGAAAATGCAGCACGCTCGCATCCAGGCGCTGATCGACACGCTGCGCCTTGCGGTTGCGGCGCGACACCGAGATTAACCCCTCTCTTGTGCGGCACTCGCCGCGCAGGCCGCGCACCTCCAGGTTGCGTGCCCCGGGCTACGCGCCCCGGGCAAAATTCGCCGCCGTGGGCGCGTGGTCCTGTTAGATTAGATTCCCCGTGCAACTGCCAGACTAGAGGCTAGCCATGACCGCTCCAACCGCCATTCGCCGACTCGATGCCCTTGATGCGGATTTCGCCCGACATCTGGACCGTCTGCTGAGCTGGGAAAGCGTGTCCGACGGGGCGGTTAACCAGCGCGTGCTGGATATCATCCAGGCGGTGCGTGAGCGTGGCGATGCGGCCCTGGTGGAGTTCACTCAGCGCTTTGACGGCGTGCAGGCTGCCAGCATGGCTGAGCTGATCTTGCCGCGTGCGCGCTTGGAGCAGGCGCTCGAGCGCATTACCCCAGCCCAGCGCGAGGCGCTTGAAACCGCCGCGCGGCGGGTACGCAGCTACCACGAGAAACAAAAGCAGGAATCCTGGAGTTATACCGAAGCCGACGGCACCGTACTGGGGCAAAAGGTGACGCCACTGGATCGCGCCGGCCTGTACGTACCTGGCGGTAAGGCTTCTTACCCTTCTTCGGTATTGATGAATGCCATTCCGGCCAAAGTGGCCGGCGTCACCGAAGTGGTGATGGTCGTGCCGACGCCACGCGGTGAGGTCAACGAGTTGGTGTTGGCCGCGGCCTGCATCGCCGGTGTAGACCGGGTGTTCACCATCGGTGGCGCCCAAGCCGTGGCTGCCCTGGCCTATGGCACGGAAAGCGTGCCGCAGGTCGATAAGGTAGTGGGCCCGGGTAACATTTATGTGGCCACTGCCAAGCGCCATGTGTTTGGCCAGGTGGGCATCGACATGATCGCTGGGCCATCGGAAATTCTCGTGGTATGCGATGGTGGCACCGACCCGGACTGGATTGCGATGGACCTTTTCTCCCAAGCCGAGCACGACGAAGACGCCCAAGCGATCCTGGTCAGCCCCGACGCTGCGTTCCTTGAGCGTGTGGCGGCGAGCATCGATAAACTGTTACCGACCATGGAGCGGGCTGCGATCATCCGCACATCGCTTGAGGGGCGCGGCGCGTTGATCAAGGTGCGGGACATGGCCCAAGCCATCGACGTGGCCAACCGTATCGCGCCGGAGCACTTGGAGCTGTCGGTGGCGGACCCGCAGGCATGGTTGCCGAGTATTCGCCACGCGGGTGCGATCTTCATGGGCCGGCATACCAGTGAAGCGTTGGGCGATTACTGCGCCGGCCCCAACCACGTCCTGCCCACCTCGGGCACCGCGCGGTTTTCCTCGCCGCTGGGGGTATACGACTTCCAGAAACGTTCGTCGATCATCTACTGCTCCGAAGCAGGGGCGTCGGAGTTGGGTAAAACCGCCTCGGTGCTGGCCCGTGGCGAATCGCTCAGTGCCCATGCCCGCAGTGCCGAATTCCGCATCCTGGAACAGGGGGAGTAAGCCATGAGCAAATTCTGGAGCCCCCTGGTGCAGCGTTTGGTGCCTTACGTGCCAGGCGAACAGCCCAAGATCAATAACTTGGTCAAACTGAATACCAACGAAAACCCCTATGGGCCCTCACCCCTTGCGCTGGAGGCCATGCGTGCACAGGTCAGCGACGACCTACGCCTGTATCCAGACCCGAACAGTGACGTGCTCAAACACGCTGTGGCCGATTATTACGGTGTGCGCACCGCACAGGTATTCATCGGCAATGGATCAGATGAGGTGTTGGCGCACATTTTTCACGCCCTGTTCCAGCATGATGCACCGCTACTGTTCCCCGACATCAGCTACAGCTTCTACCCGGTATATTGCGGGCTCTATGGCATCGCGTACCAACCGGTACCACTGAATGAGCAGTTCCAGATCCGCGTAGAAGATTATGCCCGGCCCAATGCCGGGATTATCTTCCCCAACCCCAATGCGCCCACCGGCTGCTTGTTGCCGCTCGAAGCCGTGGAGCGCATCGTCGTACAGAGCCCAGACTCGGTGGTGGTCGTTGATGAGGCGTACATCGACTTTGGCGGCGACACGGCCATTGCCCTGATTGACCGTTACCCTAATGTGCTGGTGACCCAAACGCTGTCCAAGTCGCGGTCGCTGGCCGGGCTGCGAGTAGGCTTGGCAGTGGGCCACCCGGCGCTGATCGAGGCGCTGGAGCGGGTGAAGAACAGCTTTAACTCCTACCCGGTCGACCGGATTGCCATTGCCGGTGCCGCCGCCGCATTCAACGACCGCGCCTGGTTCGACCAAACCCGCCAGGCGGTTATCGATAGCCGTGAACAATTGGTGGCGCAACTGCGCGAGCAGGGGTTCGAGGTGCTGCCTTCGGCGGCGAACTTCGTATTTGCCCGCCACCCCACGCGGGATGCGGCGCAGTTGGCGGCCAGGCTGCGCGAGCAGGGTGTGATCGTGCGGCACTTCACGCAGGCCCGAATTGCGCAGTTCTTGCGCATCACGGTGGGTACGCCCCAGCAGAACCAAGCGCTGATCGCCGCGCTTTAGCAACGCCCCCTGTTTTATTCAACGATGACCCGGGTACCGCGGTTCGCGGGTGCGCACCGAAACTGAATATGTATTATTTATCAGTGAGTTGGGCGCGTACATCATAGGTGCCGGTTCTTCTGCCACACCCCGTGGTCGGAAATCGCCGGGTTATTGACCTGGGCAGCGCGCGCGCCAGCCAACACCTGCGCGGGTGCTCAGCCACTAGCCAATCGGACAGCAGTGCAATGGGATGCCCGGCCAAGCGGGCGTCCCGGCCAGCTTTGCTGGTTCAGGCCTAAGGGGCTGCGTATCGGCAGTGGTTGGCTTCGTCCGTGGTATCGAGGAAGTGCCGGGGCGCAATACAGAGCGCGGTAAGTCGTGAATTCGGTATCGTGGCATGTCCACTGCACGCGCGCCTGAGCATGTACCTGCAGCGCGTTTCAGCGCGTGCGTGAACCGCGCCTGTTAGCGCCACGGCGCATTCCGGTTCACCGTCGACGAACTGGGGAAATCATTCCGCCGGTCGTGTCAACGCGGCCAATGCATCACGGTCTTCCGGCAAATAGGCAAGGTCCCCCAATAGATCATCGGCCGCACGACCAAAGCGATCAGTTAAAAAATCCAGAAGCACGCGCACGCGGGGCATTGTGTATCGATTCCTGTGAAGGATGGCATATACCCCCACCTCGCTCATGATGAAATCAGGCAACAGTACTTTTAGGGTGCCAGCACGAATATCGTCAGCAGCATCCCAGATGGTTTTGCGTGCAATGCCATGGCCGGCTAGTGCCCACGCGCGTGCAAGCGCCCCATCATTGGTTTCCCACGCGCGATCCATCGGCACGGTATGGCTCCAGCGCTGCGCTCCCTTAGAAAAGTAAAAATCATTCAATGGGCCTGCTGCAGTAACCAGGACGATGAATCGATGATTGACGAGATCCGCCGGAGTTTGAGGGGTGCCGTATCGTGCCAGATACGCGGGCGATGCACACAACACACGCCAATTGGGCGCCATGCGTCGCGCGACCATGGCACTACTCCCCGGTAATCCAAACCGTATTGCAATATCGATATCGTCCTGCAGTAAATTCGACAGTGAGTCCGTCAATGTCAGCGCCATCGTTAATTCTGGATGGGCACCGCTGAACTCTTCGATCCATTGGTTAAGCAGGTTGCGACCGAAGTCGGCAGACGCCGAAATCCGCACTTTGCCGCGCACCGCAGTTTGCCCGGCCTGTAGTACCGCTTCCGCATCGTCAATAGCCTGTAGCGCGATCCAGCAATGCTGCAAATACAGTCGCCCTTCCTCAGTCAGCCGTAGTTGCCTGGTGGTTCGATCAAACAACTTTGTGTGCAGTGCCGATTCGAGCTTGGATAGCCGTGCGCTGGCGGCAGCGGGCGAAAACCCGAGCTTGCGCCCAGCAGCAGACAGGCTACCGAGCGCAGCAGATTCCACGAATAAACGCATATCGCCAAGCCGATCAGTTGCCATTCTTCACTTATATTTGAGAGTTATTCAATAGCGTGATCAATTATCAAAAATAGATTAACCAGGTATGTTGCTGCCTGCAACCTACGGAGGCCCTCAATGAGGGGCAGGCAAAAGCATGAATAAGCAGGGCTACGCAGCAACAGCAGGCGGTACACCTCCGGCTCCGGCCGCTCGGCTTCCAATGGCGGCCCTATTGGCCCTCACCATGACCAGCTTTATCGCCACGGCCAACGAAACCGTTCCAGCGGGCTTGCTCCCCGAGATTGCGCAAGGGTTCGGTATTTCCGAAGCGTGGGCGGGGCAGCTCGTAACGGCATGTGCCCTTGGTTCAGGGGTGGCGGCGATTCCTCTGACCGCAGCCGTACGCAGCTGGCCGAGACGGCGCGTATTGTTACTGGCCCTGGTTGTATTTTTTGTCTGCAACGCGGTAACCGCCGTGTCTCCCTGCTATAAGTTGACACTCGTAGCCCGTTTCACGGTGGGGCTTGCCACGGGGTTGGCTTGGAGTTTGTTGGCGACTTATGCGCGCTGCATGGTCGTTGCCTCTCTGCAAGGTCGAGCCTTGGCGGTGGCTATGATCGGAATACCGTTAGCCCTCTCGCTGGGTGTGCCGTTAAGTGCATGGCTCGGTGCACTTATTAGCTGGCGTTGCGTTTTCGGCTTCATGGCCGGATTGACGCTCATGCTGATGATATGGGTATTCGGGGCGGTACCAGACTACCCCGGCCAAGCAGGGGACCAGCATCTTCGAATGCGCGAGGTTCTGAAAACACCCGGCGTACGTTCGGTGTTATTCGTGGTCATGGCATGGATTCTGGCGCACTACATCCTGTTTACCTACATTGCGCCGTTCCTGTCATCGGTCGGGCTCGCGGATCATGTGGGCGTGCTGCTGTTGATATTCGGCATTTGCGCCATGATTGGCATCTGGATCGTGGGCGTACTTATCGAGAGATGGTTGCGTGCGTTGGTGCTGATCGGTTTAGGTACATTCGCCTCGGTCGCGCTGGTCTTCGGTATTTGCGGTGCACCGGCTAACGTACTGCTCGTGTATTTAGGTGTCGCGGCTTGGGGTTTGAGCTTTGGCGGTGCGCCGACGCTGCTGCAAACCGCATTGGCAGATGCTGCTGGCAATGGTGCCGATGTGGCTCAAGCGATGCTGGTGACTGTCTTCAATCTTGCATTCGCGGGAAGCGGCGTGATTGGCGGAGTGCTTCTAGTAACAGCAGGTGTCGCTTCTTTCCCCTGGGTGCTTTTGGCATTACTACTGGTTGGCCTACTTGCAGCTTGGCAAGCCAAAACGCAGGGCTTCATACCAGGACGGCGGAGATTGATGCACTGAAACTTCCTGGCCAAGTGTATGTATGGTTCAGGGTTTGAGAAGCTGGTTGCACAACTTTGGCGTTCCCTTGGCTGTTGGGCTGCGTCGCCCCTTGCCATAGCCCTGCTATGACCCGTCACGGCGCTTTGCCCGAGCAGTTCACACGGCGATTCTCGTGCGACCTTCTGAAACGCCACACGAGATATCGCCTTTCGCTTCACGCATTTTTACCGCACGCTTGAGCTGGATATGTTCAAGGGGCGCGGCGGTCAATTCTCATCAGGGTTGGCCACCGGTGCGGGCGGCGGGCGAAGGCCCACCTCGGCGGTGAGCTTCAGCGGCTTGCCGTTGCGCACGATGTCGATGCCGATGCGTTCACCTGGGTGGGCGCGGGCGACCTGGTTCATCGACTTGCGACCGTCGGCGGCCGCTTCACCGTTGATCGCTACGATCACATCGCCCTGTTGCAGGCCGGCTTTTTGCGCCGGGCCTTCGCGGAACACCCCCGATACCACGATGCCGGGTTTGTCCTTGAGCCCGAAAGACTCCGCCAGGTCCGGGGTCATGGGCTGTACTTCGATGCCGAGCCAGCCGCGGATCACTTGGCCATGCTCGATGATCGACTTCATCACCTCCAGTGCCAGCTTGGTCGGGATGGCAAAGCCGATGCCCTGGGAGCCGCCGGACTTGGAAAAAATCGCGGTGTTGATGCCCGTCAGGTTTCCATTGGCATCGACCAGGGCGCCACCGGAGTTGCCTGGGTTGATGGCCGCGTCGGTTTGGATAAAGTCTTCGTAGGTGTTCAGGCCCAGCTGGTTGCGCCCGGTGGCGCTGATAATGCCCATGGTCACCGTTTGGCCCACGCCGAAGGGGTTGCCGATGGCCAGGGCAACGTCACCGATATGAATGCCGTCGGAGCTGCCAATGGTGATCGCGGGCAGGCTTTTCAGGTCGATTTTCAATACCGCAAGGTCCGTTTCCGGGTCGCTGCCGATCACCCGGGCAAGGGTTTCACGGCCATCCTTCAGTGCCACCACGATTTGCTCGGCCCCGGCGGTCACGTGGTTGTTGGTCAACAGGTAGCCTTCGGGGCTCATGATCACCGCCGAACCCAGGCTAGACTCCCAGCGCCGTTGGCGCGGCATGTTGTCGCCGAAAAAACGCCGAAATTGCGGGTCTTCGAACAGCGGGTGGGCGGCCTTGTTCACCTGTTTGGTGGTGTACAGGTTGGCCACCGCCGGTGCCGCGGCGGCTACCGCGCCGGCATACGAAACCGGGCCAGCCAGCACCGTGGCGGTTCGCGGGGCCTGTTGCAGGTTCACATCCTGGCTGGGCAGGCCGACCCATTCAGGAAAGCGTAGGATGATCAACAACGCGATGAGCACGCCGGTCAGCAGTGGCCAGCCGATATAACGCAATGCCTTGAACATTGAAGGGTTCCGAAGGGGTTAGCGGGGCGGCGAGCCTCAGCCGTTGGCAGCACGTGCAATACAACGCGCCAGGCTTTGTACGAAAGTACCTAGGCTCAATGACTTTTCGCGCAAAGACCGGGGCGGTACGCCGCATAATGGGCTGCATTATACGGGCGCTTTACGTCCGTCGGCCTGCCTTTTCAGGAGACTTTCATGGCTGTTTCGCTTGCCACCCTGGTCGAGGAAGCCGACCGTTACCTCAATGCTGGGAAAATCCAGGATTACTGCCCCAATGGCCTGCAGGTAGAAGGGCGCCCACAGGTAGGGCGCATCGTCACCGGCGTGACCGCAAGCCAAGCGCTGGTGGATGCGGCCATCGAGGCCCGGGCCGACCTGTTGCTGGTGCACCATGGGTACTTCTGGAAGGGTGAGAACCCGTGTATCACAGGCATGAAACAGCGCCGGCTCAAGGCGCTGCTCAAGCATGACATCAGCCTGTTGGCCTACCATCTGCCGCTGGATGTGCACCCTGAAGTCGGCAACAACGTTCAACTGGCGCGGCAGCTACACATCGAAGTGGAAGGCCTGCTGGACCCGGCCAACCCGCGGGTGGTCGGCTTGCTCGGGGCATTGGCCGAGCCCATGCGGGCCCGCGCCTTTGCCGCTTGGGTGGGCCAGGTACTGGGGCGCGAACCGCTGCTGGTCGACACCGACCGGCTGGTCCAGCGCATCGGCTGGTGTACCGGCGGCGGCCAAGGTTATATCGACCAGGCAGCCGCCGCGGGCGTAGACCTGTATTTGACCGGTGAAGCCAGTGAACAGACCTTTCACAGCGCCCGCGAAAATGGCGTGGCGTTCATCGCTGCCGGCCACCATGCCACCGAACGATACGGTGTGCAGGCGTTGGGCGATTACCTGGCGCGTCGGTTCGCGGTCGAACATCTATTCATTGACTGCCCCAACCCGGTTTGACTCAAACCAACGGATATATGCAAATTCCGTTCTGGTATAACCGGCAACCTGGCGACGAGGGGTTGCTGTGCTAGAGTGGCCGGCTCGACGCGGCCCGTTGGCCGTTAATAACGCAAAGCTTTTTCCGTGAGTAGCCATGGTCGACAAACTGACGCACCTCAAACAGTTGGAGGCGGAAAGCATCCACATCATTCGTGAAGTGGCCGCTGAGTTCGACAACCCTGTGATGCTGTATTCGATCGGCAAGGATTCGGCCGTGATGCTGCATCTGGCGCGCAAGGCGTTCTTTCCGGGCAAGTTACCGTTCCCGGTACTGCACGTCGATACGCGCTGGAAGTTCCAGGAGATGTACAAGTTCCGCGACCAGATGGTCAAGGACCTGAACCTGGACTTGCTGGTGCATATCAACCCCGACGGGGTCGAGCAAGGTATCAACCCGTTCACCCATGGCAGCGCCAAGCACACCGATATCATGAAAACCCAGGGCCTGAAGCAGGCACTGGATAAATACGGCTTCGACGCCGCCTTTGGCGGTGCCCGCCGCGACGAAGAGAAATCCCGCGCCAAGGAGCGCGTGTATTCCTTCCGCGATAACAAGCACCGCTGGGACCCGAAAAACCAACGGCCAGAGTTGTGGAACATCTACAACGGCAAGGTCAACAAGGGTGAGTCGATCCGCGTGTTCCCGCTGTCGAACTGGACCGAGCTGGATATCTGGCAGTACATCTACCTCGAAGGCATCCCGATCGTGCCGCTGTACTTTGCCGCTGAACGCCCAGTGCTGGAAAAGAACGGCACCTTGCTGATGATCGACGATGACCGCATCCTCGAGCACCTCACGGACGAAGAGAAAGCGCGAATCACTCACAAGAAAGTGCGTTTCCGCACATTGGGCTGCTACCCGTTGACGGGCGCGGTGGAGTCTGAAGCGCAGACCCTGACCGACATCATCCAGGAAATGCTGCTTACGCGTACCTCCGAGCGCCAGGGTCGGGTCATCGACCATGACGCCGCAGGCTCGATGGAAGACAAAAAACGCCAAGGCTATTTCTAATTCAGGGTTTTCACCATGTCGCACCAATCCGATTTGATCAGCGAAGACATCCTCGCTTATCTGGCCCAGCACGAGCGTAAAGAGCTGCTGCGCTTTCTTACCTGTGGCAACGTTGACGACGGCAAGAGCACCCTGATCGGGCGTTTGCTGCATGACTCGAAGATGATCTACGAAGACCAACTGGAGGCCATCACCCGCGATTCGAAAAAAGTCGGCACCACCGGTGAAGATGTCGACCTGGCGCTGTTGGTAGATGGCCTTCAGGCCGAGCGCGAACAGGGCATCACCATCGACGTGGCCTACCGCTACTTCTCTACCGCCAAGCGCAAATTCATCATTGCCGACACGCCCGGCCATGAGCAGTACACTCGCAACATGGCCACCGGTGCGTCCACGTGCGACCTGGCGATCATCCTGGTCGACGCCCGCTATGGCGTGCAAACCCAGACCCGCCGGCACAGCTACATCGCCTCGTTGTTAGGCATCAAGCACATCGTGGTGGCGGTGAACAAAATGGACCTCAACGGCTTCGACCAGGGCGTGTTCGACGCCATCAAGGCCGACTACCTGAAGTTCGCCGAGGCTATCGAGTTGGTGCCCAGCAGCTTGCACTTCGTACCGATGTCGGCGCTCAAGGGCGACAACGTGGTCAACCGCAGCGAGCGCTCGCCGTGGTACGAAGGCCCGGCATTGATGGAAATCCTCGAAACTGTGGAAGTGGCCGCCGATCGCAACCTCACCGACTTGCGCTTCCCGGTGCAATACGTGAACCGCCCCAACCTCAACTTTCGGGGTTTTGCCGGCACCTTGGCCAGTGGCGTGGTGCACAAGGGCGATGAGGTGGTAGTGCTACCCTCGGGTAAGAACAGCCGGGTCAAGTCGATCGTCACCTTCGAGGGCGAGCTGGAAAGCGCAGGCCCCGGCCAGGCTGTGACCCTGACCATGGAAGATGAAATCGACATCTCCCGTGGCGACTTGCTGGTGCATGCCGATAACGTGCCGCAAGTGACCGACCAATTCGAGGCCATGATGGTGTGGATGGCCGAGGAACCCATGCGGCCGGGCAAAAAATACGACATCAAGCGCGCCACAAGCTATGTGCCTGGCTCGATTCCGAGCATTGTGCATACCGTGGACGTGAACACCCTCCAGCAGGCCCAGGCCAGCCAGCTCAAGCTCAACGAGATCGGCCGGGTCAAAGTCAGCCTCGACGCCGCCATCGCGCTGGACGGCTACGACAGCAACCGCACCACCGGTGCCTTCATCGTGATCGACCGGCTGACCAATGGCACCGTGGGCGCCGGCATGATCATCGCTGCGCCGGTGGTGCCCCATGGTACGGCGGGCAGCCATGGCAAAGGCGCGCACGTGGCTAGCGCCGAGCGTGCCCTGCGTTTTGGCCAGCAACCGGCCACAGTGCTGTTCACCGGCCTTTCCGGCGCGGGCAAAAGCACCCTGGCTTATGCGCTGGAGCGCAAACTGTTCGACATGGGCCGTGCGGTTTACGTGCTCGACGGGCAGAACCTGCGCCACGACCTGAATAAAGGCCTGGCCCAAGACCGTGCCGGCCGCACTGAGAACTGGCGGCGCGCCGCCCATGTAGCGCGCCAGTTCAACGAAGCCGGGTTGATTACCCTGGCGGCCTTCGTGGCGCCGGATGCCGAAGGCCGTGAGCAAGCCAAGGCGCTGATCGGCCCTGAGCGGGTGATCACCGTGTATGTGCAGGCCTCGCCGGCCATTTGCGCCCAGCGCGACCCACAAGGGCTGTACGCAGCTGGAGGCGACAATGTGCCGGGTGACTCTTTCCCGTACGACGTGCCACTCGACGCAGACTTGGTGCTCGATACCCAGTCGCTGAGCGTCGAGGAGGGCGCCAAAGCAGTACTCGACCTGCTACGCCAACGTGGGGCGGTGTAAGGCTAACAGAGCAGCCAAACGAGAACGGGGCCCCAAGGGGCCCCGTTCTTATTCCATGGCAACGCAGTGGCGTTTGCCAGGCTGTTTACCTACTTGCGCTTCAAACCGTATTGCTCATCGAGCATGCCAGGCGAGTTCGGCCCCTTGGGCGCGTAGTCCTTCGGTGCTTCGTCGCTATGGGGTGGGGTCAGGCGGTCGCGCGAGCCTTGCGGTGCGTCTGGGTGCAGGGCGGCCAGCAGGCGTTGGCGGGTAAGGTCGTCCGTCGCCAGGCGGTTAGCGCCGTCGGCCAGGTGCTCCTGCACCTCTTGGTAGCTTTGGGTGAGCTTCGTGACCAGAATCGCCGTGCTGTTGAAGTGGGTCACTACCTCATGCTGGTAACTGTCGAATTTCTCTTGGATGTCATCCAGTTGCCGCTGCGTGCTGCCGGGCACGGCATGGGGGGCGAGGCGGGCAATGAGCAAGCCGATGGCGACACCCACCACCAAGGCCAGGGTTGGCAGCAACCAAACTAAGAGCGAGAGTTCCACGAGTCCTTCCTCTATAAACGGCTTTGCATTACGTTAACGGCTCAGGCCCGGGCTGTACACGGCGGGCAGGAAAATAGGTTGGCAGAGATGCCAGGCAGAATCCAACAGCTAGACGAGTCGACCCGGCCCTGGGTCACGGAGTTCATCCTTGCTCATCCGCGAAACCCCTTTGATGCTCGACGGCCCGGTGGGCCAACTCGAAGCCCTTTACCTCGAAGCGCCGGGTGCGCGTGGCATGGCGTTGCTCTGCCACCCCAACCCGGTACAAGGCGGCACCCTGCTGAACAAAGTGGTGTCGACCTTGCAGCGCAGCGCCCGGGATGCTGGCTTGGTAACACTTCGTTTCAATTACCGAGGCACCGGCAGCAGTGCCGGCAGCCACGACATGGGCAGCGGCGAAGTGGACGACGCCCAGGCCGCCGCCAACTGGTTGCGCATCAAGCATCCTGGCTTGCCGCTCACTCTGCTTGGGTTCTCCTTTGGCGGGTTCGTGGCGGCGAGCCTCGCGGGGCGCCTGGAGGCGGCCGGGGCACCGCTGTCGCACCTGTTCATGTGCGCGCCGGCGGTCACGCGGCTGACCGCCGAGCACCCGCTGCCGGCGCGGGTGCCCATCACTGTGATCCAGCCCGAAAACGACGAAGTGATAAACCCCGCCCTGGTTTATGCCTGGTCGGCAGCGCTTTCACGCCCCCATGAGCTGCTGAAAGTGGCAGAATGCGGCCACTTCTTTCATGGCAAGTTGACCGACCTCAAAGCCCTGGTCGAGCCCCGCCTGACCCTCTGAGCACAAGAGCTGACATGCGTACCCGTATCCTCACCGGCATCACCACCACTGGCACCCCACACTTGGGTAACTACGCCGGCGCCATTCGCCCGGCCATCGTCGCCAGCCGCGAAAACGGCGCCGATTCGTTTTATTTCCTGGCCGACTATCACGCCCTGATCAAATGCGACGACCCTGGGCGGATCATGCGTTCACGCCAGGAGATCGCGGCCACCTGGCTGGCGGCGGGCCTGGACGCCGACCGGGTGACCTTTTATCGGCAGTCCGACATCCCCGAGATCCCTGAGCTCACCTGGCTGCTCACTTGCGTGGCGGCCAAGGGCCTGCTCAACCGTGCGCACGCTTATAAAGCCTCGGTAGACAAGAACCTGGAGCAAGGCGAAGAGCCCGATGCCGGTATCACCATGGGCCTGTACAGCTACCCGGTGCTGATGGCCGCCGATATCTTGATGTTCAACGCCCACAAGATCCCGGTCGGCCGTGACCAGATCCAGCACGTGGAGATGGCCCGCGACATCGCGGCGCGTTTCAACCACCTGTTCGGTAACGGCAAGGACTTCTTCGTGCTGCCCGAAGCGCTGATCGAGCACTCCGTGGCGACGCTGCCGGGGCTGGATGGGCGCAAGATGTCCAAGAGCTACGACAACACCATCCCACTGTTCGGCAGCGCCAAGGCACTCAAAGAGGCAGTGGCGCGCATCGTGACCGACTCGCGCCTGCCCGGTGAGGCTAAAGACCCAGACACCGCCCATTTGTATACCCTGTACTCGGCCTTTGCCACGCCCACGCAAACCTCGGTGTTGCGTGCCGAACTGCTCGATGGGCTGGGCTGGGGCGAGGCCAAGCAGCGGCTGTTCGAACTGCTCGACGCCGAGCTGGGCGAGGGCCGCGAGCGTTACCAGCAACTGATCGCCCGGCCCGATGAGCTCGAAGACATCTTGCAGGCAGGTGCTGCCAAGGCGCGTAAAACCGCTACGCCGTTTCTTGAACAACTGCGCCAGGCGGTGGGCCTGCGTTCGTTCAAGGCCCAGGTTGGGGCTGCTGCGCCGGAGAAGAAAAAAGCCGCCAAGGCCGCTCGTTTCGTAAGCTTCCGTGATGAAGACGGCGGCTTTCGCTTCCGCCTGCTGGCCGCCGACGGCGAGCAGTTGCTGCTGTCGCGCGCCTTTGCCGATGGCAAGGCCGCCGGTACGGTGAGCAAGCGCCTGCAGCAGGGCGAGGCCCTGGATATTCGCGCGCAAGGTCATGGGTTCGGCCTATGGCTCGATGCCGAGCAGGTGGCCACGAGCCCTTCGTATGTGGATGAACAGGCGCGTGACGCAGCGATCGATGCGGTGCGCTCCGCGCTGCAACTGCAAGGCTAAAACGACGAAGCGCAACCGCTGAGATTGCGCTAAACCGGGCCCGTCGCTAAAGTGACGGCCCGGTTTGGTTGCCTTGCTAACGAATATGACGCCTCTAGAACGATATCAAGCTGATCTCAAGCGCCCTGACTTTTTCCACGACGCGGCGCAGGAACAGGCCGTGCGTCATCTGCAGCGGCTATACGACGACCTGGTCGCCGCGCAACCGGCCAAAACCGGCGTGCTCGGCAAGCTGTTCGGCAAAAAGGAAAGCGCCCCGGTCAAGGGCCTGTACTTCTGGGGCGGGGTAGGGCGCGGTAAAACCTACCTGATGGATACCTTTTTCGACGCCTTGCCGTTCCCGGAAAAAACCCGCACGCACTTCCACCGTTTCATGAAGCGCGTACATGAAGAACTCAAAACGCTCAAGGGCGAGAAGAACCCCCTGACGCTCATCGCCAAGCGCTTCGCCCAGGAGGCGCGGGTCATCTGCTTCGATGAGTTCTTCGTATCGGACATCACCGACGCGATGATCCTTGGCACGCTGATGGAAGAACTGTTCAAGCATGGCGTGACCCTGGTAGCCACCTCCAACATCGTCCCCGACGGCCTCTACAAGGACGGCCTGCAACGCGCGCGCTTTTTGCCGGCGATTGCCCTGATCAAGGAAAACACCGAAGTGGTCAACGTCGATAGCGGCGTGGACTACCGGTTGCGCCACCTTGAGCAGGCCGAATTGTTTCATTTTCCTCTGAACGCGGCGGCCGAGCAGAGCATGCGCGAGAGCTTTCGCGCCTTGACCGCCGACTCGAAAAAGGTCGTGGAAAACGAGGTGTTGATCATCGAGAACCGGGAAATACACTCGCTGCGAACCTGCGACGATGTGGCTTGGTTCGAATTTCGCGCCCTGTGCGATGGCCCGCGCAGCCAGAACGACTACATCGAACTGGGCAAGCTCTATCAAACGGTACTGCTCAGCGGTGTCGAGCAGATGAGCGTGGCCACCGACGACATTGCCCGGCGCTTCATCAACATGGTCGATGAGTTCTACGACCGCAACGTGAAGCTGATCATCTCGGCCCAGGTCGAACTCAAAGACCTCTACGCCGGTGGGCGGCTGAACTTCGAATTTCAGCGCACCCTTAGCCGGCTGCTGGAAATGCAGTCCCACGAATATTTGTCGCGGCCGCATAAACCCTAAAAAAATGGCAAGCGTTGGGCTGTGTTGCGGTCACTCCGTTGCCGCTTCCGGCATCCGCTGTTGCCGGTAAACGTTGGGCGTGACGCCCGTGTGTTGGCGAAACAGCCGTGCGAAGAAGCTGGCGTCGTCGTACCCAACCTCATAACTGATGGCCTTGATGCTGCGCCGGGTGGTTGCCAATAACCCACGGGCCGTTTCGATCCGCAGCCGCTGTAGGTAATGCAGCGGCTTATCGCCGGTGGCGGCATGGAAGCGGCGCATGAAGTTGCGAATGCTCATGCCATGGTCACGGGCCACATCCTCGAAGCGGAACTTGTCGGCGAAGTGCTCTTCCAGCCATTGCTGGATTTGCAGGATGCCCGGGTCCTGGTGGAGTTTCTGCCCGCCGAAGCCCATGCGCCCAGGTGAATAGTTACGCTGCACCTCGAACAGAATGTCGCGTGCCACGCCTTGGGCCACCCGCAGCCCGCAAAAGTGCTCGATCAGGTAGATGTACAGGTCACTGGAGGAGGTCATGCCGGCGGTGCAATACACATGGCCGGCGTCGGTCAGGTGTTTGTCCGGGTTCAACTGCACTTTGGGAAAGCGTTGCCGGAAGGTGTCGAAGAAACGCCAGTAGGTGGTGGCTTCGAAGCCGTCGAGTAACCCGGTTTCGGCCAGCCAGAACACCCCGCTGGCCTCGCCGCACAATACCGCGCCGCGCTGGTGTTGCGCCTTGAGCCAAGGTAACACTTGCGGGTACCGCTGCAGCAACACATCGAAGCTTTCCCAGAACGCCGGCAGCAGGATCACGTCGGCGTCTTCCAGTGCGCCATCGACGCCCATGCGGACGCCGCTGAAGGTCTGCACGGCCTCGCCGTCGGGGCTGACCAGGCGGGTTTCGAACGATGGCGTAGGGCCCTGCTCCAATTGCACGCCATGGCGCAAGCTGGCGAGGTGGAAGAAGTCCTTGGCCTGCATCAGGGTGGAGGCGAACACTTTGTCGGTGGCCAGGATACAGACCCGGCGCAAGGTAACGGCATTGGTAGGCATCATGTTGTTCTTGTTAGGTGATAGTGGTCACGAGGCGGCCAAATCGTCCTATGTTTCGGCGCGTTTGTCCAGAAAGCCCTGTTGGGCTTGAAAAGTTCGCTGAAATCTGGATAATCCGCCTGCTCTTTCCGGGCGGAAGTGATGCACCCCCGGGTAGACGAGCCGAATGTCGACGCAACGACCCGAGCCCCCAAGTGCGTCTGTATCCGGCTGCCTTTGACTTGTCAAAGCAAGCACTATTCAGTAAGCTCCGCCGTCTATTTTTTATGCTGGGCGGCCCCTGAGGCTATAGAGAATGAAAACGTTTACTGCTAAACCGGAAACAGTAAAGCGCGACTGGTACGTTGTCGACGCCGCTGGCCAGACCCTGGGTCGTCTGGCTACCGAAATCGCAAGTCGCCTGCGCGGCAAGCACAAGGCCGAATACACCCCTCACGTTGACACCGGCGACTATATCGTGGTGATCAACGCCGAGCAGGTTCGTGTCACCGGCGCCAAGTCTTCCGACAAAATGTACTACTCTCACTCCGGTTTCCCGGGCGGTATCAAGGAAATCAACTTCGAGAAGTTGATCGCCAAGGCCCCTGAGCGTGTTATCGAAACCGCGGTCAAAGGCATGCTGCCGAAGAACCCGCTGGGTCGCGACATGTACCGTAAGCTGAAGGTCTATGCGGGTACCAACCACCCCCATACCGCTCAGCAGCCCCAAGAACTGAAGATTTAACGGAATAGTTCATTATGTCGGCGACTCAAAACTACGGCACTGGCCGTCGCAAGACCGCAACCGCACGCGTTTTCCTGCGTCCGGGCACTGGCAAGATCTCCATCAATAACCGCACGCTGGACGCCTTCTTCGGCCGCGAGACCGCTCGTATGGTCGTTCGCCAGCCGCTGGAGCTGACCTCGAATGTCGAGAAATTCGACATCTACGTTACCGTCGTTGGCGGTGGTGTAAGCGGCCAGGCGGGCGCCATTCGCCACGGTATCACCCGTGCTCTGATGGCCTATGACGAAACCCTGCGCAAGCCTCTGCGCGCTGCTGGCTACGTCACCCGCGACTCGCGTGAAGTCGAGCGTAAAAAGGTCGGCCTGCGCAAAGCGCGCAAGCGTCCTCAGTACTCCAAGCGTTAATTCGCTTGCAGTCAGCAAAGAACCCGGCCTGTGCCGGGTTCTTTGTTTTGGGGCACCCATCATGGGCATTCCGCTGTGCTGCAGCCACATCCACGGGCTAATGCTCGTGCAGTAATGGTCAATACATACATTGCTGGGTGGGTGGCCTTGCCCACGCAACGGGCGGCAGCCCAATCGGCCCTCCAAATAGTGTAATATCCGCACCTTGTTGCGCGCCCCCGGGTGCCTTGGCGCCGGGCCCCCGCTCGCGCAGGCCCCGGCTGGCGCGTTTGTTTCTATCGTCCAAGCGAGGAGAGCCATATGGGCGTGACCAATCGGTTAGCCTGTTACTCCGACCCCGCCGATCATTATTCTCACCGCATACGTATCGTGCTGGCCGAGAAACAGGTTGGCGCAGAAATCATCGACATTGTCCCGGGCCGCCCGCCGGCGGCGCTGATGGAAGTGAACCCCTATGGCGGCGTGCCGACCCTGGTTGATCGCGACTTGGCCCTTTATGAGCCTACGGTGGTGATGGAGTACCTGGAAGAACGTTACCCGCACCCGCCGCTACTGCCGGTCTATCCTGTGGCAAGGGCCAACAGCCGCTTGCTTATGCACCGTATTCAGCGCGATTGGTGCACGCTGGTCGATAGCCTGCTCGACCCGCGTACTGCGCAGGCCCAGCAGGCGGTGGCACGCAAGGAGCTACGTGAAAGCCTGGCCGGTGTTTCGCTGCTGTTTGCGGATAAGCCATTCTTTCTCAGCGAGGATTTCAGCTTGGTGGATTGCTGCCTGTTGCCGATTCTATGGCGTTTGCCGCTGATGGGTGTCGAGTTGCCCCGGGCGGCCAAGCCGCTGTTCGATTACATGGAGCGCCAGTTTGCCCGCGAGGCCTTCCAGGCCAGCATGAGCGTGGCTGAGCGCGAAATGCGCTAGTTTCCAAGGAGCCCTTATGAATTCCAGCCGCCCCTATTTGGTTCGCGCCCTATATGAGTGGATCGTCGACAACGATTGCACCCCGCACATGCTGGTCAATGCCGAGCACAAGGCGGTGCAGATTCCACAAGGTTATGCCAGCGATGGGCAGATCGTGCTGAATGTGTCGCCCACAGCGGTGCGCCATTTGCACATGGACAACGAAGCCGTCAGCTTCGAGGGCAGCTTCGGGGGTGTCGCCTATAGCCTCTATGTGCCGGTAGGGGCAATCATGGGGGTCTATGCCCGGGAGAACGGCCAGGGCATGGTGTTCGACCTTGAGCCGTCGCTAGAAGGCGACGAGCAGCAGCCCGAGGAGCAAGCCCGCCCGGACGACGAAGGCCCCGAGCCGCCGCAGCCGCCGCGGCCCAACGGCAAGCCGAGCTTGAAAGTGGTGAAATGAAAAAACGCCAACGGGGTTCCCGGCCGTTCGCAGCCACGGCTGGTGAACTCTGGTGGCAGTGGTTGCCGGGCCAGGCGCCCCAACAGCAAAAGCATGCAATCAACCGTGAAGCGGTACCTCGATGGCTCAGTTGATGTATTCGAACAGTTTGACGATTTTCTGAACGCCGCTTACACCCTGTACCAGGTTGGCTGCACGGTTGGCTTCGTCCTGGGACACCAGCCCTAATAGGTAAACGATGCCGTTCTCGGTGATCACCTTGATACGGCTGCCGGGGATGGTGCTGTCCGCGAACATCTGTGATTTGATCTTGGTGGTGAGCCAGGCGTCGTTGTTGCGCGCCAGCAGCGAAGAGGGCTGGGTCACCTGCAGTTCGTTGTGCACTGTCTTGACCTTCTGTACCTGGCTAGCGGTTTGGCTGGCCAGTTGCTTGAGGTCTTCGCGCGGGGTTTGGCCGGCGATCAGCACCACGCCGTTATAGCTGCTGACCACGATGTGCGAGCCTTCATCGAGGTCGGGGCTTGCCTTGGCAATGTTTACCGATACCTTGGTTTCGATTAACGAATCATCGATCTTGCTACCCAGGGTGCGTGTACCACGGTCATCGGTAATGCCATCGTTGCGGGTCGCAGTCAGCACGGAGCTGCAGCCGGCAAGGGTAAGGCAGAGAGCCAGGGCGGTCAGGCCGAAACGGCAAGGGGTCATTCTTCACTCCCGAAAATTTGGCTGTCGATCAGGTCGCACAGGCAGTGGATCGCCAGTAGGTGTACTTCTTGGATGCGCGCGGTGACCTGCGAGGGCACCCGGATTTCTACGTCTTCTGGTAGCAGCAGTGACGCCATGCCGCCGCCATCGCGCCCGGTCAGGGCCACCACGGTCATGTCACGGTCGTGGGCAGCCTGGATCGCCTGGATGACGTTGGCCGAGTTGCCGCTGGTGGAAATGGCCAGCAGCACGTCGCCGGAATGGCCCAGTGCGCGGATCTGCTTGGAGAACACCTCGTTATAGCTGTAGTCGTTGGCGATCGAAGTCAATGTGGAGGTGTCGGTCGTCAGCGCGATGGCGGGCAGGCCGGGGCGTTCGCGCTCGAACCGGTTGAGCATTTCTGATGAAAAATGCTGGGCGTCGCCGGCAGAGCCACCGTTGCCGCAGGCCAGTACCTTGCCCTCGCTGAGCATGGTGTTGACCATGACTTGGCTGGCGAGCTCGATATGGGGGGCGAGCGCATCCATGGCTTGCAGCTTGGTGTCGATGCTGGCCTGGAACAGGCGGCGGATTCGGGATTGCATGTCCATCAAAAAAACCTTGAAAAAAAGCGCCCCGGTAAGGGGCGCAGCGGTAATGCTCGATCAATCGCTATCGAATGCATGCTTCACCCAATTCAGGCCAGGCCTGGCCGGATCGTTACCTTCAATGGCTATCACGTCGAAGCGGCAGGGCTGTTCGGCCCACTGCGGGCACGCATGAAGAAAATGCCGTGCGGCGAGAATCAGGCGTTGGCGTTTGCGCGCATCGATGCTTTCGAGCGCGCCGCCCCATTGCCGATGCTGGCGATAGCGTACTTCGGCGAATACTACTGTATCGCTATCAAGCATGACCAGATCGAGTTCGCCGCCCCGGCAGTGCCAATTCTGCGCCAATACCTGCAAACCCTGTTGGCGCAGGTAGCCCAAGGCGTAGGCTTCGGCCTCGCGGCCGGAGCGTTTGGAGGGAGCCTGTGCACTCAACGAAGCGTGTCCGGCAGGCGGGTGACCTGCCCATTGCTGAATTCGGCCCAAGGCAATTGCCGCTCGATGCGTTGGTTGGCATTGACGCTGAGGCTTCCGGATTCGCCCTCCAGGCGATTGGCGGGCAGGGCCTTGAGTTGGCCCAGGCGGGGCGCCAGGGCGTAGGCGTCGGCACCCATGGCATACAGCCGGCCAAGGCTGCCGGCCGCCTGCGGCCACTGCTTGACGACGGCCTGGCGCAACGGGTCGCCTGGGTTGAGCAGCCAGGGCGTTTCGCAGAAGCGGATACCGTCCATGTCGTTGTACTGCGCGCTGTCACCGCTGGCGTTGTACACATGGGATGTGGCGTATACCGGTAGCTTGCCAGCGAACTGATAGTTCAGGGTCGGCTTGATCTGCTGCGCTTGCTGCGGCGTCGCCGTCAGGTAAAGGAAGTCGACATCCTGCCGATAGCTGCCGCCCTGGCCGTCGGCCGTTTGGCGTACTTGCAGCAATTGCCCGATTTGCCCGGCCATGGCCACCGGCTGGTCTATTTGGTCGTAGCCGACCAAGGTGCCGCCCTCGGCTTGCCAGGCCTGGCGGAAGGCCGCCAGTACTCGCTCGCCGAACTCCCCGCGCGGTACCAGCGCCACCGCGCGGGTATAGCCGTCGGCTCGGGCGCGGCGCGCCACCTCATGGGCCTCGTCTTCGGCCGCTAGGCCAAACTGGAACAATTGCGCCGGGCCCGCTTGGGTCGAATCGCTATAGTTAAGCGCCAATGTGGTGATCGGAAGCTGCGGGCGGGTGCTGATCTGTTTGACCAGGTTTTTTTCCAAGGGGCCGACCACCAATTGAACGCCTGCCGCCTGGGCTTGGCGATAGAAGTCGTCGATGTTGCTCACCCGCGAGCTGTCAAATACCTCGATGGCTGGGGCCTTTTGCCCACTTTGCAGGGCCTGGAAGTGTGCGGCCATGAAACCATCACGCAGGGCCTTGGCCACGGCGGCCAATGGCCCCTGTTGTGGCAGTAGCAGGGCGATCTTGTCCAGCGGCGCATTGGTGAGGGCCATCAGTTGGGTGAGTTGCGCGGGCAACTGGCGGGCCGCCGGATGGTTCGGGTGCTGCGTTTGCCAGGCGCTGATGGCGGCCTTTTGTTGTTCCAGCGTGCCGGCGGTTTTAGTGATGGCGGCCAGGCTGAGCCAGCCGGCTAGGTCGTCGTCGCCGCTGGGTTGTAGCTGGTCGGCGGGCAGCCCCGCCACCAAGGCCCAGATCGCTTCGTTGTTGGCGGTGGCCTGGTCGGCGGGCAACATAGGGCCGATATAGGCACGCTCGCGAGCGGCTGCCAGGGCTTGCCCATCGGCCTCCAGGGCGCGGGCGCGTACCGCGCCGGTGCGCACCTGTTGGTCCATGGGCAGCTCGCCCAGGTGCTGCAGGCTGGGGTGCTGCAAGGCGGCGAGGGCGGCCTTGGCGTCATTGCGGGCCATGGCCAGCTCGGCGGCCAGCGTGCTGGCGAACACCTGCTGTGCGGGTTTGAGCGCGTCGAGCGGTACCTGGGCGAGTATTTGCCCGGCGCGGTCGGGATCGTTTTGCTGCGCCGCCTTGTCGGCTGCCGATAGGCGCAGCAGCGCGGCGTCCTCAGGCGAGCTCGCGCTGGCGGCCTGCTGCAGCAATTGCTCGACGCTGGCGGCGGGTGTTTTGGGCAGCTCGCCGAGGTTGGATGAAGGAGTGCTGGCGCACGCGGCCAGCAGGACGGCAAGGCACAGGGCCCAGAAAGGCCGCAAACAACCTGTCATGTACATCTTCCTGATACGAGAGCATTGGCGTTGGATTGTAACCAAGGGGCGGCCCGCGTGCGATGGTGAGGGTGGCAAAGCGCCGACCTCTGTGCCAAGCCCGAAGGCGCGCTACAATGGCTGCTTTTGCGGACCCCAAGGTGTGTGCTGTGACTGTTCCCGATGCTACAGATTCAACTTTTGGCACACTTTATGTTGTCGCGACGCCAATCGGGAACCTCGACGACATGAGCGTTCGTGCGCTACGGGTGCTCAAGAGCGTGGCGTTGATTGCGGCCGAAGACACTCGCCATTCCCAGCGCCTGTTGCAGCATTTCGGCATCCAGACACCGCTGGCGGCCTGCCACGAGCACAACGAGCGCGAGGAAGGGGGGCGCTTTGTCACTCGGCTGTTGGCCGGTGACGATGTAGCGCTGGTATCGGACGCCGGTACACCACTGATTTCCGACCCAGGCTACCATTTGGTGCGCCACGCCCGCTTGGCCGGCATCCGCGTGGTCCCCGTGCCCGGTGCCTGCGCGCTGGTCGCCGCGCTGTCGGCGGCGGGCCTTGCATCGGACCGCTTCATCTTCGAAGGCTTTTTACCGGCGAAGGGCGCGGGGCGCCGTTCGCGGTTGGAGGCCTTGCGGGAAGAACCGCGCACGTTGATCTTTTACGAAGCGCCCCACCGGATTCTGGAAAGCCTGCAAGACATGGCGGCGGTGTTCGGTGCCGAGCGCCCGGCACTGTTGGCGCGTGAGCTGACCAAGACCTTCGAAACCCTTAAGGGCCTGCCGCTCGAGCAATTGTGCGCATTCGTCGAGCAAGACCCGAACCAGCAACGCGGCGAGTGCGTGGTGTTGGTCGCCGGCCATGTGGCGGCAGAGGAGGGTGAGGCCGTTAGTGCCGAGGGGCTGCGCGTACTCGACCTATTGCTTGCGCAAATGCCGCTCAAGCGCGCCGCTGCATTGGCCGCCAGCATCACCGGTGAGCGTAAGAACGCGCTCTATCAAGCCGCGCTGGCGCGCAAGGGCGCGGCTGGCGGTTGATGGCGGGGGCGGTTATCCGGTAACCTTGCCCTCGGAGAGTCGATCGGACAGTCGCTGCCGCCTTTTGTTCCGCAGGGGGCGGGGGAGGAAAGTCCGGGCTCCATAGGGCAGGGTGCCAGGTAATGCCTGGGGGGCGCGAGCCTACGGAAAGTGCCACAGAAAATAACCGCCTAAGCGCTTCGGCGCCGGTAAGGGTGAAAAGGTGCGGTAAGAGCGCACCGCACGGCTGGTAACAGTTCGTGGTCAAGGCAAACCCCACTCGGAGCAAGACCAAATAGGGTTCCATGGGCGTGGCCCGCGCTGGAACCGGGTAGGTTGCTAAAGGTGTCCAGTGATGGCCATCGTAGAGGAATGACTGTTCTCGACAGAACCCGGCTTACAGATCGACTCTCCACCTCCTCTCCTTCTGCTCGTTCGATAGCAGAAATGGTTTTTTAATACCAAAAGAATCTTAAACCTTAGAAGTCACTTTAACTTTCCCCTGGATTTCATTGACTTGCAAACTTTGCACCGGTCAATGCCCCTCCGTTATAGCACTCGAATCACAGCTTCGGTTTCTAAATCACCGTTCTATAAGGGTTTTCCTTACCAACGCACCTTGACGGTGCGGGGAATGGGTTCCTATAGTGTGCACAAGTGGTAGAAAGTGGCACGAAGTGGGAAAAACGGGCAGAACAGGAACCAAATCGGGGTAGCTCAATAGTGTTTCGCGGAGCGAATGCCATCAGTCTCGACGCCAAGGGTCGTCTCGCTATGCCGAGCCGGTATCGCGACGAGCTGAATTCGCGTAGCTCCGGGCAATTGATCATCACTATCGACACCGTCGACCCCTGCCTCAATGTTTACCCTCTCGACGAATGGGAAGTCATCGAAACCAAGCTGCGCGCCTTGCCGTCCTTGCGGGACGAGGTCAAGCGCTTGCAGCGTTTGTTGATCGGTAACGCGGTGGATCTGGAACTCGACGGCAGTGGTCGTTTTCTGGTGCCACCGCGTTTGCGTGATTACGCCAAGCTGGACAAGCGAGCGATGCTCGTGGGCCAGTTGAACAAGTTTCAATTGTGGGACGAGGACACCTGGAACGCGGTATGCGCGGCAGACCTCGAAGCGATTCAACAACCTGGCGCCATGCCTGACGAACTGCGTGACCTGATCCTGTGAGCATCGATAGCGGCTTCAACCACATCACCGTATTACTTGGCGAGGCTGTAGAGGCTTTGGCCGTGCGTGTGGGCGGCTGCTATATAGACGGCACGTTCGGCCGCGGCGGGCACAGCCGGCTGATACTCCAGCAATTGGGGCCTGATGGCCGCTTGCTGGGCTTCGATAAAGACCCCCAAGCCATTGCCACTGGGCAAGCGCTGGCGGCCGAAGACGGCCGCTTCGTTATTGTGCAGCGCAGTTTTGCCGAAATGGCCGAGCAAGCGCGCGCATTGGCGGTGGCCGGGGAGGTCGCCGGCGTGTTACTTGACCTGGGCGTGTCGTCACCGCAATTGGACGACCCGGCGCGCGGCTTCAGTTTTCTCAATGATGGGCCGTTGGACATGCGCATGGACCCTTCCCGGGGCATCAGCGCTGCCCAGTTCGTGGCCACGGCCGGCGAGGATGAAATCGCCCGCGTGTTCAAGGATTACGGCGAAGAGCGCTTCGCCAAGCGCATGGCTCGCGCCGTCGTGCAGCGACGCGAACAGCAAGCGTTCGAGCGTACTGCGGACCTTGCCCAGGTGCTCAAAGACGCCAACCCCGCCTGGGAAAAGAACAAGCACCCGGCCACACGCGCTTTTCAAGGGCTGCGCATTCATGTGAACAACGAACTGGCGGACCTTGAAGCAGGGTTGGCGGCGGCGCTCGAGGTGCTCGAGATCGGCGGGCGGCTGGTGGTGATCAGCTTCCATTCGCTGGAAGACCGCATCGTCAAGCTGTTCATGCGCCGCCTGGAAAAAGGCGAGGCGGACAAGCTGCCGCGCAATCTGCCGGTGAAAGTCGAGCCGTTTCAGCCGGTACTCAAAACCTTGGGCAAGGCCCGGTTCGCCTCTGAGGCGGAACTGGCCAGCAACCCGCGTGCGCGCAGCGCCGTCATGCGAGTCGCGGAGAAGCTGCGATGAGCAAGCGCCTCACCAAGCCGCTGCCGGGCGGTACCGCTTTGTTGCTGATGCTGTTCGCGGCCGTGTTGGCCACGGCAATCGCCGTGGCCTACAGCGCCTACCTTAACCGCACGTTGCTCAATACCCTGTACACCGAGCTTTCCGAACGCGACAAGGCCCAGGCCGAATGGGGCCGGTTGATTCTCGAGCAAAGCACCTGGACCGCCAACAGCCGTATTGAAACGTTGGCCACCGAGCAACTGAAGATGCGCGTGCCCGATGCGGCCGAAATCCGCATGGTGGCGCCGTGATGAAGCTGGACGGGGCATTGTTCCCCTGGCGTTTTCGCCTGGTGCTGGGCTTGCTTGGCCTGATGGTACTGGGCATCAGCGCGCAGATCATTTACCTGCAACTGATCGACGACGACTTCCTCAAGGGGCAGGGTGATGCGCGCAGCCTGCGGCATATTCCGATCCCGGCCCACCGTGGCCTGGTCACCGACCGTAACGGCGAACCGCTGGCGGTCAGCACGCCGGTCAGCACGTTGTGGGCCAACCCTAAGGAAATGCAAGGCGACAAGAACCGCTGGCCCGACCTTGCCCGCGCCTTGGGGCAAGACCCGGCACAGTTGGCCGAGCGCCTGGAAGCCAACGCCAGCAAAGAGTTCATCTACCTGGTGCGCGGCCTTACGCCTGAGCAGGGCCAGAACGTGATGGATTTGAAGGTCCCGGGTGTCTATAGCCTGGAGGAATTCCGGCGGTTCTACCCGGCCGGCGATACCACCGCGCACATGGTCGGCTTCACCGACCTCGACGACGACGGCCGCGAGGGCGTCGAACTCGCCTATGACGACTGGTTGGCCGGCGTGCCAGGGCGGCGGCAGGTGCTCAAGGACCGCCGCGGCCACTTGATCCGCGACATTCAAGTGACCAAGAACGCCAAGGCTGGGAAAACCCTGGCCTTGTCCATTGACTTGCGCCTGCAGTACCTGGCTACGCGCGAACTGCGCAAGGCGATCCAAGAGCAACAGGCCAAGGCCGGCAGCTTGGTGATCATGGACGTAAAAACCGGCGAAGTACTGGCCATGGTCAACATGCCCACGTACAACCCCAACAATCGCCGGACCATGGTCCCCGCGGCGATGCGTAACCGGGCCATCATCGACGTGTTCGAACCTGGCTCTACCATGAAACCACTGTCGATGAGCGCCGCGCTGGAAACCGGGCGTTGGAAGCCTTCGGACAAGGTCGAGGTATACCCCGGTTCGCTGCAATTGGGCCGCTACACCATCAAGGACGTGTCCAAGTCCGAAGGCCCGGTGCTCGACCTGACGGGCATCTTGATCAACTCTTCCAACGTCGGCATGAGCAAGGTGGCCTTCGACGTGGGCGGCGAGAACATTTACCGGGTCATGTCGTCGGTCGGGCTCGGTCAATATTCCGGCCTCGGGTTCCCGGGCGAGCGCGTGGGCAACCTGCCCAACCACCGCGAATGGCACAAGGCTGAAACCGCGACCTTGTCTTATGGTTACGGCCTGTCAGTGACCGCCCTGCAACTGGTGCACGCCTACGCCACCTTGGCCAACCATGGCCGGCTCGTGCCGCTGTCGATCCTCAAGGTGGACCGACCGCCGGAAAACCGCCAAGTGATTCCGCAGAACGTCGCCGACACCATCCAGGGCATGCTCCAGCAGGTGATCGAAGCGCCGCGCGGCGTATACCGCGCCCAGGTGCCCGGCTACCACGTGGCCGGCAAGTCTGGCACCGCGCGCAAGGCCACGGTGGGCTCGCGCGGCTACACCGAAAACGCCTACCGCTCGTTGTTCGCAGGCTTCGGCCCGATGAGCGACCCGCGTTACGCCATCGTCGTGGTTATCGATGAGCCCAGCGCAGGCGGTTACTTCGGCGGCCTGGTGTCGGCACCCGTATTCAGCAAGGTGATGTCCGGCACGTTGCGCCTGATGAACATACCGCCGGACAACCTCCAGCCCGCGCAGCAACAGGCGAGCAACACGCCGGCGCCCGCGCCGATGCCCGCGCCGACGAAGGGAGGGCGTGGCTGATGAGCATGCACCTGACCGCTCTGTTCGCCCAGGCCAGCCAAAACCCGCTGATTCGCGCATTGGCGTTGGACAGCCGCACCGTGCGGCCGGGCGACCTGTTCCTGGCGGTTCCCGGCGCGCGTATGGATGGCCGCGACCATATAGACGATGCGCTGGCCCACGGGGCCGCGGCTGTCGCTTATGAAAGCGAGGGCGCCAGGGTATTGCCGCTGACCGACGTGCCGTTGATTCCGGTGCGCCACCTGGCTGGGCAGTTGTCTGCCATCGCCGGGCGTTTTTACGTAGAGCCCAGCCGCCTGCTACGGCTGATCGGCGTCACCGGTACCAACGGCAAGACCACCACCACCCAATTGATCGCCCAGGGCCTCGATGCACTGGGCGAGCGTTGCGGTACCCTCGGCACGTTGGGCAGCGGGTTTGTCGGGGCCATCGCCCCGGGCACGTTGACCACGCCAGATGCGATCACCGTGCAGGCCACCCTGGCGGACCTGCACAAGGCCGGGGCCCAGGCCGTGGCCATGGAAGTGTCTTCCCATGCCATCGACCAGGCCCGGGTCGCGGCGCTCGCGTTTGACGTCGCGGTGTTCACCAACCTCACCCGCGACCACCTCGACTACCACGGCAACATGCAGGCCTATGGCGAGGTCAAGGGCCGGCTATTCGCGTGGGAAGGCCTGGGGTGCCGGGTGATCAACCTCGACGACAGCTTCGGCCGCGAGTTGGCCGCGCGGCCCCATGCGTCGCGGTTGCTCACCTACAGTTGCGAACGGCCCGACGCTACCTTCTATTGCCGCGATACCCACTTTGGTGACCAAGGCATCCGGGCGCGGCTGGTAACCGCGCAGGGCGAATATGACTTGCGTTGCCCACTGCTGGGGCGCTTCAACCTGAGCAACGTGTTGGCCGCCATCGCCGCGCTGTTCGCGCTGGGATACCCACTGGATAACGTGCTCCAGGCGGTGGCGCGTTTCCACGGCCCCGAAGGGCGCGTACAGCAAGTGGGCGGCGGGCGGCTACCGCGGGTGGTGATCGATTATTCGCACACCCCCGATGCGTTGGAAAAAATTCTTGAAGCCATGCGCCCGCACGCGCAGGGCGAACTGGTGTGTGTGTTCGGTTGTGGCGGTGATCGGGACCGCGGCAAACGGCCAGAAATGGCCCGCATTGCCGAACGCCTGGCCGACCGTGTGCTGGTGACCGACGACAACCCTCGCACGGAAGCGCCGCAGGCCATCTTCGATGATATTCGGGCCGGCCTGTCGGCCCCCGAGGCTGTTCGCTTCGTGCCGGGGCGCGGCATGGCTATCGCGCAGGCGGTGGCGGCTGCCAAGGCAGGTGACTTGATCGTGATCGCCGGCAAAGGCCATGAGGATTACCAGGAGATCGCCGGCGTGCGCCATCCGTTTTCCGATGTGAAAGAGGCCGAGAAAGCCCTGGCTGCCTGGGAGGTGGCCCATGCTTGATACCTTGTCGTTGAGCGCAATCGCAGGCCGCCTGCAGGGGCGGCTGGTGGGGGGCGATGCCCGCTTTGATGGTGTGTCGATCGACAGCCGTGCCATTACCGCCGGGCAATTGTTCGTGGCGTTGGCTGGCCCGCGTTTCGATGGCCACGATTACCTGGCCGAGGTCGCCGAAAAGGGCGCCGTGGCGGCCTTGGTGGAACATGAAGTACCGGGTGCCGCATTGCCTCAGTTGGTGGTGGCCGACAGCCGCCTGGCCCTGGGGCGCCTGGGTGCGATCAATCGGGAACGCTTCACCGGGCTGGTGGCCGCCATCACCGGCTCCAGCGGCAAAACCACGGTCAAGGAAATGCTCGCCAGCATCCTGCGCCAGCGGGGCCCGGTACTGGCCACCCGTGGCAACCTCAACAATGACCTGGGTGCGCCATTGACCTTGCTGGAGCTGGCGCCAGAACACCAGGCCGCGGTCATCGAGCTGGGGGCTTCCCGTATCGGCGAAATTCGTTACACCGTTGGGCTCACGCGGCCGCAAGTGGTGGTGATCAACAACGCTGGCAGTGCCCATGTAGGGGAGTTCGGGGGGCCGGAGAAGATCATCGAAGCCAAGGGCGAGATCCTCGAGGGCCTGGCGCAAGGCGGGACCGCCGTGCTCAACCTCGACGACAAAGCCTTCCCGATATGGAAAAGCCGCGCCGGCGAGCACCGCGTGCTGAGTTTTTCCCTGGGCCAGGCCGCCGCCGATTTTCGCGCTGAACGGGTCGCTGCCGATGCACGCGGGTGCCCAGCATTCGACCTGGTGTGCAGCGCCGGGCAGGTGCGTATCCAGCTCAATCTGCTGGGCCGGCACAACGTACTGAATGCCACGGCCGCCGCCGCTGCGGCCAGCGCCATGGGTATGCCGTTAGCGGCCATCGCCGCGGGTTTGGCGGCGGTACAGCCGGTGAAGGGCCGCACCGTGGCGCACCTGACCGCCGAAGGCGCGCGGGTTATCGATGACACTTACAATGCCAACCCCTCCTCGGTGTGCGCAGCGGTTGATATACTCGCCGGCTTTTCCGGCCGCACTGTCCTGGTGCTCGGAGATATCGGCGAATTGGGCGCCTGGGCCGCCGCTGGCCACCGCGAGGTGGGCGACTATGCCCGGGGCAAGGTCAGCGCGCTGTATGCCGTTGGCCCGCTGATGGCCAACGCCGTCGAAGCGTTCGGCCCCCATGCCCGCCATTTTGCTAATCAAGCCGACCTGATCGATGCCGTGCGCAGCGAATTGGGCGGCGCTACCACTATTTTGATCAAAGGCTCACGCAGCGCTGCGATGGAACACGTCGTGGCGGCCTTGTGCGGTGCCGGCGGGGAGAAACATTAATGCTTTTGCTGTTGGCCGAATTCCTGCAACAGTTCTACAAGGGCTTCGCGGTCTTCCAGTACCTGACCCTGCGCGGGATCCTGGGCGTACTGACCGCGTTGGTCCTGGCGCTGTGGCTCGGGCCTTGGATGATCCGCACCTTGCAAATCCGCCAGATCGGCCAGGCCGTGCGCAACGATGGGCCGCAGTCGCACCTGTCCAAATCCGGTACGCCCACCATGGGCGGGGCGCTGATCCTTTCGGCCATCGGCATCAGCACATTGTTGTGGGCAGACCTGTCCAACCGCTATGTTTGGGTGGTGCTGGTGGTCACGCTGCTGTTCGGCGCCGTCGGTTGGGTCGACGACTACCGCAAGGTGATTGAAAAGAACTCCCGCGGCTTACCCAGCCGCTGGAAGTATTTCTGGCAGTCGGTGTTCGGCCTGGGCGCCGCGGTGTTTTTGTACCTCACCGCTAACAGCCCGGTGGATACCACGCTGATCATCCCCATGTTCAAAGACGCCAGCCTGGCATTGGGCGCCGGTTTCGTGGTGCTGGCGTACTTGGTGATCGTCGGCTCCAGCAATGCGGTCAACCTCACCGATGGCCTCGACGGGCTTGCGATCATGCCCACCGTGATGGTCGGCGGCGCACTGGGCATCTTCTGCTACCTGTCGGGTAACGTGAAGTTCGCTGAATACTTGCTGATCCCCTATGTACCGGGCGCGGGCGAGCTGATCGTGTTCTGCGGCGCGCTGATCGGCGCAGGCCTGGGCTTTTTGTGGTTCAACACCTACCCGGCGCAGGTGTTCATGGGCGATGTCGGCGCTTTGGCGCTGGGTGCCGCGCTGGGCACCATCGCGGTGATCGTGCGCCAGGAAATCGTGCTGTTCATCATGGGCGGTGTGTTCGTGATGGAAACCCTGTCGGTGGTGATCCAGGTCGCGTCGTTCAAGCTGACCGGGCGGCGCGTGTTCCGCATGGCGCCGATTCATCACCACTTTGAACTAAAAGGCTGGCCCGAGCCGCGCGTGATCGTGCGGTTCTGGATCATCACCGTGATCTTGGTGCTGATCGGCCTTGCCACGTTGAAGCTGAGGTAGGCCCAGTGTCTGTGATCGCTTCCGACCAGTTCCGCATCGTTGTCGGCCTCGGCAAGAGCGGCATGTCCGTGGTTCGCTTTTTGGCGAACCGCGGCGTGCCCTTTGCAGTGGCCGATACGCGCGAGAACCCGCCGGAGCTGGCCACGTTGCGCCGTGACTACCCGCAGGTAGACGTGCGCTGCGGCGAATTGGACCCAAGCTTTCTGGGCCGCGCCAGCGAGCTGTACGTTAGCCCCGGGCTGGCGCTGGCCACGCCGGCGCTGCAGCAGGCAGCGGCGGGCGGCGTGGTGCTGTCTGGCGACATCGACCTGTTCGCCCGCCATGCCAAGGCACCGATTGTGGCCATTACCGGTTCCAACGCCAAAAGTACCGTGACCACGCTGGTCGGTGACATGGCGCTGGCTGCCGGCAAGCGCGTAGCGGTGGGCGGCAACCTCGGCACCCCGGCCCTCGACCTGCTCGCCGACGAGGTAGAACTCTATGTGCTGGAGCTGTCGAGCTTCCAACTGGAAACGACCCACCAGCTCGGCGCCGAGGTGGCTACCGTGTTGAACCTGAGCGAAGACCACATGGACCGCTACAGTGGCATGCCCGCCTATCATTTGGCCAAGCACCGGATTTTCCGCGGCGCCCGGCAGGTGGTGGTGAACCGCCAGGATGCCTTGACGCGGCCGTTGCTGGGCCAAGGCGTGCCCTGCTGGACCTTCGGCCTGAACGCCCCCGATTTCAACGCCTTTGGCCTGCGCGAAAGCAATGGCCAAAAGTACCTGGCCTACGCCTTCGACCTGCTGCTGCCGGCCAGCGACCTTAAGGTACGCGGCGCGCATAACCAGGCCAATGCCCTGGCGGCGTTGGCGCTGGGCCATGCCGTTGGCTTGCCGATGGCGGCCATGCTCCAGGCGCTGCGCGCCTTCACGGGCCTCCCTCACCGCTGCCAATGGGTTCGCGACCGGGGCGGCGTGGCCTGGTACAACGACTCCAAGGCCACCAACGTAGGCGCCGCACTGGCCGCTATCGAAGGGCTGGGTGCAGACATCCACGGCAAGCTGGTGCTGGTGGCCGGGGGCGATGGCAAGGGTGCTGATTTTGCCGCCCTGCGCCAGCCCGTGAGCCAGCACTGCCGGGCCGTGGTGTTGCTCGGGCGGGATGCCGAACGGCTCGCCAGCGCCTTGGGCAGCGATGTGCCCCACGTGCGCGTGGCCTCGCTCGACGACGCGGTGGCGCGCTGCACCGAACTGGCCCAGCCCGGCGACGCGGTGCTGTTGTCGCCGGCCTGTGCCAGCTTCGACATGTTCAAGAACTACGAAGAGCGCGGCCGCCAGTTCGCCGATGCCGTGAGGGCGCTGCCATGATCTTCAACCTGGTCAAACCATACCCCTCGCCGCTGATCAGCAACCGCGGCATCGATATCGACTTCCCGATGCTTGCCGGTTGCCTTGCACTGCTGGGCCTGGGCCTGGTCATGATCACCTCGGCGTCCTCGGAAGTGGCGGCCGCGCAATCGGGTACCCCGCTGTACCACATGTTCCGCCACCTTATTTACCTGGCTATTGGCTTGGGCGTGGCGGGGGTGATGATGATGGTCCCGATCGCCAGTTGGCAGCGCCTGGGCCCTTGGTTGCTGCTCAGCGCCTTTGCCCTGCTGCTTGCGGTGCTGGTGCCGGGGCTGGGCCGCGAGGTCAATGGCTCGATGCGCTGGATCGGCTTTGGTGCGTTCAACGTGCAGCCGTCGGAAATCGCCAAGGTGTTCGTGGTGATGTTCTTGAGTGGCTACCTGATCCGCCGCCAACACGAAGTGCGCGAAAGCTGGATGGGCTTTCTCAAGCCTTTGATCGTGCTGCTGCCGATGGCCTTCCTGTTGCTGATGGAGCCGGACTTCGGCGCCACCGTGGTGATGATGGGCGCGGCTGGCGCGATGTTGTTCCTTGGCGGTGTGGGGCTGTTCCGCTTTTTACTGCTGGTGGCCGGGGCGGTACTGGCAGTGGTGCTGTTGGTGTATGCCCAACCCTACCGGATGGCGCGGTTGGTCACGTTCACCGACCCCTGGGCCGACCAATTCGGTTCAGGCTACCAATTGACCCAGGCGCTGATCGCTTTCGGCCGCGGCGGCTGGTTCGGCGTGGGCCTGGGCAATAGCGTGCAGAAGCAGTTCTACCTGCCGGAGGCCCACACCGATTTCGTGTTTTCGGTGCTGGCCGAAGAACTGGGCGTGGTCGGTTCGCTGTGCACAGTGGCGCTGTTCGTGTTCGTGTGTATCCGCGGCATGTACATCGGGCTGTGGGCCGAGCGCGCCAAGCAGTATTTCTCGGCGTACGTGGCCTATGGCCTGTCGTTTTTGTGGATCGGCCAGTTCCTCATCAACATTGGGGTGAACGTAGGCCTGCTGCCCACGAAGGGCCTGACCCTACCGTTTCTCAGCTATGGCGGCAGCTCGCTGGTGATTTGCTGTGCGTGCCTGGGCCTGCTATTGCGCATCGAGTGGGAAAGCCGCACGCACCTGGGCAGCGAAGAGGTGGAGTTCCAAGAGAGCGACTTCGCCGAGGAGGCTTACCATGGCCGGTAACGTGCTGATCATGGCCGGTGGCACCGGGGGCCATGTGTTCCCGGCGTTGGCCTGTGCGCGCGAATTCCAGGGCCGTGGTTACAGCGTGCATTGGCTGGGCACCCCGCGGGGGATCGAAAACGACCTGGTACCGCGTGCTGGCCTGCCGCTGCATGTGATCAACGTCAGCGGTTTGCGGGGCAAAGGCGTGCTATCGCTGCTCAAGGCGCCGGTGGTGTTGCTGCGCGCATTGGCGCAGGCCTACCGGGTGATACGCGAACTCAAACCGGTGTGTGCCATCGGTTTCGGTGGTTACGTGACGGGCCCCGGCGGCCTGGCCGCGCGGCTGGCCGGGGTGCCGGTGGTGGTGCATGAGCAAAATGCCGTGGCCGGTACTGCCAACCGGTTGCTGGTGCCCTTGGCCAGCCGGGTGTGCGAGGCGTTCCCCGACACCTTCAAGGCGCTGGCCAAGCGCCGCACCACCGGTAACCCGGTGCGCCCGGAGCTGTTCCTGGACACCCCGCGCCAAGTGTTGGCCGGGCGCCGTACACGGTTGCTGGTGATGGGCGGCAGCTTGGGTGCCGAGCCGTTGAACAAGCTGGTGCCCCAGGCGCTGGCGCAGGTGCCGGCCAGTGATCGCCCGGAAGTGTTCCACCAAGCGGGCAAGCAGCACGCTGAAGCCACTACCGAGCGTTACCGCGAAGCGGGCGTAGAGGCACGGGTGGCGCCGTTCATCGATGACATGGCACAGGCTTACGCCTGGGCGGATCTGGTGATTTGCCGCGCCGGCGCCTTGACCGTCAGTGAGCTGGCCGCTGCCGGGCTGCCGTCGATGTTGGTGCCGCTGCCGCACGCTATCGACGACCATCAAACGCGCAATGCCGATTACTTGGCTCGGGAAGGCGCCGCCTTCCTGTTGCCGCAAGCGACGACTGGCGCCACGGAAATGGCCGGGCGCCTGAAAGAGGTTTTGATGCAACCGGACAAACTCAGCGCCATGGCAGCCACTGCGCGCCGCCTGGCCAAGCCTGATGCCACCCGCACGGTGGTCGATGCGTGCCTGGAGGTGGCCCATGGTTGAAAACCAAAAAGCCATCCCGCAACCGGAGATGCGCCGTATTCGCCATATCCACTTCGTCGGTATCGGCGGGGTAGGCATGTGCGGTATCGCCGAAGTGCTGCTTAACCTGGGCTACCAGGTGTCCGGCTCAGACTTGAAAGCGTCGCCGGTGACCGAGCGCCTGCAGAAGTTCGGCGCGCAGGTTTTCGTCGGCCACCGGGCTGAAAACGCTGCCCATGCCGACGTGCTGGTGGTGTCCAGTGCCGTTAACGCAAGTAACCCGGAAGTCGCCACTGCCCTGGAGCGGCGCATCCCGGTGGTGCCGCGCGCCGAGATGCTTGCTGAGTTGATGCGTTACCGCCATGGCATCGCCGTGGCTGGTACCCATGGCAAAACCACCACCACCAGCCTGATCGCCTCGGTGTTCGCCGCCGGCGGCCTGGACCCGACCTTCGTTATCGGTGGCCGCTTGACCGCGGCCGGCACCAACGCCCAACTGGGTACCAGCCGCTACCTGATCGCCGAAGCCGACGAGAGCGACGCCAGCTTTCTGCACCTGCAACCGCTGGTGGCGGTGGTCACCAACATCGACGCTGACCACATGGCCACCTATGAAGGTGACTTCAACAAGCTGAAGAAAACCTTCGTCGAGTTTCTTCACAACCTGCCGTTCTATGGGCTGGCGGTGGTGTGCCTGGATGACCCGGTGGTGCGCGAGATCCTGCCGCAGGTCGCGCGCCCTACCGTGACTTACGGCCTCAGCGAAGACGCCGATGTGCGGGCGGCCCACATTCGCCAGCAGGGTATGCGTACCTTCTTCACCGTGCTGCGCCCTGATCGCGAGCCGCTGGAGGTGTCGGTGAACATGCCGGGCAACCACAACGTACTCAATGCATTGGCCACTATTGCCATCGCCACCGACGAGGGCATCGGCGACGAAGCCATCGTTCAGGGCCTGTCGGGCTTCCAGGGCGTGGGCCGGCGCTTTCAGGTCTACGGTGAGCTGCCGGTGCAGGGCGGCAGCGTGATGCTGGTCGACGATTACGGCCACCACCCGCGCGAAGTCGCCGCGGTCATTAACGCCATCCGTGGTGGTTGGCCAGAGCGGCGCTTGGTGATGGTGTACCAGCCGCACCGTTTCAGCCGCACCCGCGACCTTTACGACGATTTCGTGCAGGTGCTCGGCGATGCCAACGTACTGCTGCTGATGGAGGTGTACCCGGCCGGCGAAGAGCCGATCCCGGGCGCCGACAGCCGCCAACTGTGCCACAGCATCCGCCAGCGTGGCGTGCTCGACCCGATCTACGTCGAGCGGGGCGCCGACATGGCACCGCTGGTCAAGCCGTTGCTGCGTGCCGGCGATATCCTGCTGTGCCAGGGTGCTGGCGATGTGGGGGCGATTGCGCCGCAACTGGCCAAGAGCCCGCTGTTCACCAGCGAGGGGGGTAACTGACATGGCTGATTACACGGGCCTGGTTTCCCGCTTGATGCCCTCCGACTTCGGCCGGGTGGCGGTGCTGTACGGCGGCAAAAGTGCCGAGCGGGCGGTCTCGCTCAACTCGGGCGCTCAAGTGCTGGCCGCGCTGCAGGGCGCGGGCGTGGACGCCTTCGGCATCGATGTGGGCGATGACCTGCTTGCCGTATTGCAGCGCGAGCGTATCGACCGTGCGTTCATCGTGCTGCACGGCCGTGGCGGCGAAGATGGCAGCATGCAGGGGCTGCTCGAATGCTTGGGCATCCCCTATACCGGCAGCGGTATTCTGGCCTCGGCGCTGGCGATGGACAAACTGCGTACCAAGCAGGTGTGGCAGAGCCTGGGCATTGCCACGCCCCGCCACGCGGTCTTGGCCAGCGCCGCCGATTGCGTATCGGCGGCCGAGGAACTGGGCTTCCCTTTGATCGTCAAACCGGCCCATGAAGGTTCAAGTATCGGTATGGCGAAAGTGAACAGCGTGCAAGCGCTGGTCGAAGCTTGGGAATGCGCCAGCACCTACGATTCGCAAGTGTTGGTCGAGCAGTGGATAAATGGCCCCGAGTTCACCGTCGCCATTCTGCGTGACCAGCCGCTGCCCGCCATCGCCCTGGGTACCCCCCACGCGTTCTACGACTACGACGCCAAGTACCTGGCGTCCGATACCCAATACCGCATTCCCTGCGGCCTGGCGCCTGAACAGGAACAGGCCTTGGCCGGCCTGTGCAAGCGTGCCTGCGATGCCTTGGGCATCGCCGGTTGGGCGCGGGTAGATGTGATGCAGGATGCCAACGGTGAATTCTGGCTGCTGGAAGTCAATACCACGCCAGGCATGACCGACCACAGTCTGGTACCGATGGCCGCCCGTGCCGCCGGCCTGGACTTTCAGCAATTGGTGCTTTCCATCCTGGCCGCCAGTGTAGCGGCCCGAGGTTAACGACATGCGTGGCGCGTCGATCCGACATCAGCAACCGCTGCCCAGCCGCAAGGCCCCACCGCGCGGCGCCAGCCGTATGGTGGCCAAAGAGCCACTATCGGCACGCCTGCCCAGGCCGGGTACCGGTTGGCTGAAGAAAGTGTTGTGGCCGCTTTTGCTGGCAGGGCTGGGCGTGGGCACCTGGTATGGCACCGAATACGCGATGCCCTACATCGACCGCCCGATTACCCACATCAATGTGCAGGGCGACCTCAGCTACATCAGCCAGGAAGCGGTGCAGCAGCGTGTCGCACCCTACATGAACTCGCGGTTTTTCAGCATCGACCTCAACGGTTTGAGCGCAGACTTGCAGACTATGCCCTGGATCGCCCACGCCGAGGTGCGCCGGGTGTGGCCGGACCAGGTGGTGATCCGCCTGGAGGAGCAACTGCCAGTGGCCCGCTGGGGCGATGACCAACTGCTGAACAACCAGGGCGAGGCGTTCGCCCCACGGGAGCTTGCCAATTACGAGCACCTGCCGCAGCTGTTCGGGCCGCAGCGGGCGCAGCAACAGGTCATGCAGCAGTATCAAGTGCTCAGCCAGATGCTTCGGCCCTTGGGCTTCTCCATCGCCCGGCTTGAATTGCGTGAGCGCGGCAGTTGGTTCCTGACCACCGGCGCAGGCAGCGCCGGACCAGGCATCGAGTTGCTGCTGGGGCGTGATCACCTGGTGGAGAAATTGCGCCGGTTCATTGCCATCTACGACAGAACCTTGAAAGAGCAGATCACCAATATCGCCCGTATCGACCTGCGCTACGCCAACGGCCTGGCCGTGGGCTGGCGCGACCCGAGCTTGGCGATCCCGGCCCAAGGGGCCGTGGCGAAGAATTGACAAGAGGCAACACAATGGCAAACGCGCAAAGCGGGAAAATGATCGTCGGGCTGGACATCGGCACCTCCAAAGTGGTGGCGCTGGTGGGCGAAGTCGCGGCCGATGGCACCCTGGAAATCGTCGGCATCGGCACCCACCCATCCCGTGGCCTGAAAAAAGGCGTGGTGGTGAACATCGAGTCCACCGTGCAGTCGATCCAGCGCGCGGTGGAAGAGGCCCAACTGATGGCCGGTTGCCGTATTCATTCGGCGTTCGTCGGCGTTGCTGGTAACCACATTCGCAGCCTCAATTCCCACGGTATCGTGGCCATTCGCGACCGTGAAGTGAGCACCGCGGACCTGGAGCGAGTACTCGATGCCGCCCAGGCCGTGGCCATCCCTGCGGACCAACGGGTGCTGCATACCCTGCCACAGGATTACGTGATCGATAACCAGGAAGGGGTGCGCGAGCCGCTGGGGATGTCGGGTGTGCGCCTGGAAGCCAAGGTGCACGTGGTCACCTGCGCGGTGAATGCCGCGCAGAACATCGAAAAGTGCGTGCGCCGTTGCGGCCTGGAAATCGACGACATCATCCTTGAGCAATTGGCATCGGCCTATTCGGTGCTGACCGATGACGAAAAGGAACTGGGCGTGTGCCTGGTCGATATCGGTGGCGGCACCACCGACATCGCCATCTTCACCGAAGGGGCCATTCGCCACACCGCGGTGATCCCGATCGCCGGTGACCAGGTCACCAACGACATCGCCATGGCCTTGCGTACCCCGACCCAGTACGCCGAGGAAATCAAGATTCGCTACGCCTGTTGCCTGGCCAAACTGGCCGGCGCTGGCGAAACCATCAAGGTACCCAGCGTGGGTGACCGCCCACCGCGGGAGCTGTCGCGCCAGGCCCTGGCCGAAGTGGTCGAGCCACGCTACGACGAGTTGTTCACCCTGATCCAGGCCGAGCTACGCCGCAGCGGTTATGAAGACTTGATCCCGGCGGGCATCGTGCTCACTGGCGGCACTTCGAAAATGGAAGGGGCGGTGGAACTGGCCGAGGAGATTTTCCACATGCCGGTTCGCCTGGGTGTGCCACACAGCGTGCGCGGGCTCGAAGACGTGATCAGCAACCCGATCTATTCCACAGGCGTAGGGCTGTTGACCTATGGCCTGCAGAAGCAATCCGAAGGCGTAACCCTGACCGGCCTCACCGGCAGCAGCGGTTACACCAGCGATGAACCCAAGGCTCCGGTGTTCGAACGGATCAAGCGTTGGGTGCAAGGCAATTTTTGATTCATCAGCAGTAGCAGTAGGCGAAAAACCAAAGAGATATAAAGGAGAGGGAACATGTTCGAGCTCGTAGACAACATCCCACAAAGCCCGGTCATCAAAGTGATCGGTGTCGGCGGCGGCGGCGGCAACGCGGTCAACCACATGGTCAAGAGCAACATCGAGGGCGTCGAATTCATCTGCGCCAACACCGATGCTCAGGCGTTGAAAAACATCGGCGCGCGCACCATCCTGCAACTGGGCACCGGCGTGACCAAGGGCCTGGGCGCTGGCGCCAACCCCGAAGTCGGCCGCCAGGCAGCGATGGAAGACCGGGAGCGCATTGCCGAAGTGCTGCAAGGCACCAATATGGTGTTCATCACCACCGGCATGGGCGGCGGTACCGGTACCGGTGCGGCACCGATCATCGCCGAAGTGGCCAAGGAGATGGGCATCCTCACCGTGGCCGTGGTCACCCGGCCCTTCCCCTTCGAGGGGCGCAAGCGTATGCAGATCGCCGATGAAGGCATCCGCGCGCTGCAAGACAGCGTCGATTCGCTGATCACCATCCCCAACGAAAAACTGCTGACCATCCTGGGCAAGGACGCCAGCTTGTTGTCTGCATTCGCCAAGGCCGATGACGTGCTGGCCGGCGCGGTGCGCGGTATTTCCGACATCATCAAGCGCCCAGGCATGATCAACGTCGATTTTGCCGACGTACGCACGGTCATGAGCGAAATGGGCATGGCCATGATGGGTACCGGCGCGGCCAGCGGCCCCAACCGTGCCCGCGAGGCCACCGAAGCGGCTATTCGCAACCCGTTGCTGGAGGATGTGAACCTGCAGGGCGCCCGTGGCATCCTGGTGAACATCACCGCCGGCCCGGACCTGTCGTTGGGCGAGTACTCCGATGTGGGTAACATCATCGAAGCCTTCGCCTCGGACCACGCCATGGTCAAGGTGGGCACCGTGATCGACCCGGACATGCGTGATGAACTGCATGTGACCGTAGTCGCCACCGGCCTGGGTGCGCGCATCGAGAAGCCGACCAAGGTGGTCGACAACACCTTGCCCGGCGTATCGGTACAGCAGCAGGCCGCCCCGGCACCTGCCGCACAGCGCTCGGAGCAAGCGGCAGTGAACTATCGTGACCTCGACCGCCCCACCGTGATGCGCAATCAGGCCCACGCCAGCGCCGCGGCCGCCGCTAAGATGAATCCGCATGACGACCTGGACTACCTGGATATCCCGGCATTCCTGCGTCGCCAAGCTGATTAATCTGCTTTATCAGGAGTATTAGGGTGATTGGTGTTCAGCAAAGGCGGGGTCTGCTATGATCCCTTCCCTTTGTTGATACCAGTTCGCACTACGCGCTGAAGCGGCCACTGCCATGATTAAACAACGCACCCTTAAGAACATTATCCGTGCCACCGGCGTCGGCCTTCATTCCGGGGAAAAGGTCTACCTTACCCTCAAGCCCGCGCCCGTGGACACCGGTATCGTGTTCTGCCGGACCGATCTGGACCCTGTGGTGCAGATCCCTGCTCGTGCCGAGAACGTCGGCGAAACCACCATGTCGACCACGCTATTCAATGGCGACGTGAAGGTCGATACCGTCGAACACTTTCTCTCGGCGATGGCTGGCCTGGGAGTCGATAACGCCTACGTCGAACTCTCCGCGCCCGAAGTGCCGATCATGGATGGCAGTGCCGGGCCTTTTGTATTCCTGATTCAGTCTGCCGGCTTGGAAGAACAGGACGCGCCGAAAAAATTCATCCGGATCCTGCGTGAAGTCTCGGTCGAAGAAGGCGACAAGCGCGCCACGTTCATACCGTTCGAAGGCTTCAAGGTCAGCTTCGAGATCGATTTCGACCACCCTGCTTTCAAGGGCCGTGTGCAAACCGCGAGCGTGGACTTTTCCAGCACATCCTTCGTCAAGGAAGTGAGCCGGGCCCGCACCTTCGGTTTCATGAGTGACATTGAGTACCTGCGCAAGCACAACCTGGCCCTCGGCGGCAGCGTGGAAAACGCTATCGTGGTCGACAAGGAAGGTGTGCTCAACGAAGACGGCCTTCGCTACGAAGACGAATTCGTCAAGCACAAGATCCTCGACGCCATCGGCGACCTCTACCTGCTGGGCAACAGCCTGATCGGCGAATTCCGTGGTTTCAAGTCTGGCCACGCGCTGAATAACCGGCTGTTGCGCAAGCTGATCGAGCAAACCGACGCCTGGGAAGTGGTCACCTTCGAAGATGCGAGCACCGCACCTATCTCGTACATGCGCCCGGTTGCGGCCGTATAAGTTCGAACCCTCTCTTTTCTTTATTTATGGCCACCGCAAGGTGGCCTTTTTTATTTGGTGCGCCAAAAAAGCCCGCGCCATCTAGTGGGGTGTTTCAGCTGCCAGGCCCTGGCGGTTTGCCCGCGCGGGCGGCCAAGCGTTCGAGCGCTGCGCGCAGGGCCGGGTCGCTAATACCGTCTGCCGTGGCTTGTAACGCTTCGGCGGCTCGGGCCGACAACACCGCGCCGGCACGCCCACGCGGTGTTCCGGCGCGGGACGGCTCGACCTTGAACAGGATGCGCCGCAGGCCATAGAACTCCTGCAGGGCTTGTAAGTCGCGTTGCAGCCGGCGTTGTTGGTACCGCAGGCGGGTAGCCCAGTGAGCATCTGTCACCACCAGCAACAAAGTGCCTTCGCGCCAACTTGCTACCCGGCAATGGGCGCGGGCCGCCGGTTGCATTTGGCCGTCTACCAGGCGCTGCAAGTGCGCCAAGCGCAGGGTTTGGCCGAACAACGCCTTGAGCGGGCGAGCCTCGCGAAGCAGTACCAGCGGCTCGCGGGCGAAATGAGGGCGAAAGGCCATGGGCGGGGTCAGGGGTGCCAAAAGAGCAGATGATGTTAACAGAAACCACAGGTTGCTCGGAAAACCCCTGGGCACGGGGAATGACGATTGTTTCAGCTGCCTTGAAGTTGCCGAGAATGCCCCTATTGTGTACCGACCCCGTAAAAGCGGTGTGCCAGTATCGTGGAACATCACCACTTTCCTCACCCTCGTTTCCGGGTAGAATGCTCGTTCGCGTGCGGCCAAGAGGGCTGCTCGGGCGGCTCCTGGGGGGGGCGCCCTCCATCCCTATGTGTGGAAGATCCAGCCAATATGTTTTCGCCTTTGTTGAAGAAACTTTTCGGGAGCAAGAACGAGCGCGAGGTCAAGCGCATGCTCAAAACGGTCGCGACCGTCAATGCCTTCGAAGAGAAAATGGTGGCCCTGTCGGACGAACAGCTTCGCGGCAAGACCGAAGAGTTCCGGGCGCGCCTGGCAAAGGGCGAAACCCTCGACGAACTGCTGCCCGAAGCCTTTGCGGTATGCCGCGAGGCGGGTAAGCGTGTAATGGGCATGCGCCACTTCGACGTTCAGTTGATCGGCGGCATGACACTGCACGAAGGCAAAATCGCGGAAATGCGCACCGGGGAGGGCAAGACCCTCGTCGGCACCCTGGCGGTGTACCTTAATGCCCTGGCCGGCAAGGGCGTGCATGTGGTCACGGTGAACGACTACCTGGCCCGCCGCGATGCCAACTGGATGCGCCCTTTGTACGAGTTCCTCGGCTTGTCGGTGGGCATCGTGATGCCGTTCCAGCCGCCGGAAGAAAAACGCGCGGCCTACGCCAGCGACATCACCTACGGCACCAACAACGAATTCGGTTTCGATTACCTGCGCGACAACATGGCGTTCAGCCTGGAAGACAAATTCCAGCGTGAACTGAATTTTGCCGTGATCGACGAAGTGGACTCCATTCTCATCGACGAAGCCCGTACCCCGCTGATCATCTCTGGCCAGGCCGAAGACAGTTCGCGCTTGTACATCGAGATCAACAAGCTGATCCCGCAGCTTAAGCAGCACGTCGAGGAAGTCGAAGGCCAGGTCACCACCGAAGGGCACTTCACCATCGACGAAAAAGCGCGCCAGGTCGAACTCAACGAGGCCGGGCACCAGTTCGTCGAGGAGATGCTCACCCGGGCCGGCTTGCTGGCCGAAGGCGAGAGCCTGTATTCGGCGCACAACCTGGGCCTGCTGACGCACGTGTACGCTGCGCTGCGCGCGCACAAGCTGTTCAACCGTAACGTCGAGTACATCGTGCAGGACGGCCAGATCGTGCTGGTCGATGAGCACACCGGCCGGACCATGCAAGGCCGGCGGTTGTCCGAGGGCCTGCACCAGGCCATCGAAGCCAAGGAAAACGTCAACATCCAGGCCGAGAGCCAGACCTTGGCCTCGACCACCTTCCAGAACTACTTCCGCCTGTACAACAAGTTGTCTGGCATGACCGGCACCGCCGACACCGAAGCATTCGAATTCCAGCAAATCTACAGCTTGCCGGTGGTGGTGATCCCGCCAAACCGGCCGCTGGCGCGCAAAGACTACAACGACCTGGTGTATCTGACCGCCGACGAGAAGTACGCAGCCATCGTCGCCGACATCAAAGAAAGCTTGGCGATGAACCGCCCCGTACTGGTCGGCACCGCCACCATCGAAACCTCCGAGCACATGGCAGCGTTGCTGCGCGAAGAGGGCATCGAGCACAAGGTGCTCAACGCCAAGTTCCACGAGAAGGAAGCCGAGATCATCGCCCAAGCCGGCCGGCCGGGTGCGCTGACCATCGCCACCAACATGGCTGGGCGCGGCACCGACATCCTGCTGGGCGGTAACTGGGAAGTGGAAGTGGCCGCGCTGGACGACCCGAGCGCCGAACAGGTCGCGCAGATCAAGGCCGAGTGGCAGAAGCGCCACCAGCAAGTGCTGGAGGCCGGCGGTTTGCATGTGATCGCCTCTGAGCGCCATGAGTCGCGCCGTATCGATAACCAGCTGCGTGGCCGGGCCGGCCGCCAGGGCGATGCCGGTTCCAGCCGTTTCTACCTGTCGCTGGAAGATCCACTCATGCGCATTTTCGCCTCTGACCGGGTGAAGAACTTCATGAAGGCGCTGGGCATGCAATCGGGCGAGGCCATTGAACACCGCATGGTCACCAACGCCATCGAAAAGGCCCAGCGCAAAGTCGAAGGCCGCAACTTCGATATCCGCAAGCAATTGCTCGAATACGACGACGTGGCCAACGAACAGCGCAAGGTGATCTACCACATGCGCAACAGCTTGTTGGCCGCGCAGAACATCGGCGACACCATCGCCGAGTTCCGTCAAGAAGTGCTCGACACCACCGTGGCGCAGTACATCCCGCCGCAGTCGCTGCCCGAACAATGGGACGTGCCAGGCTTGGAAGCGGCGCTGCAGAGCGACTTCGGGGTGAAACTACCTATCCAGCAGTGGCTTGACGAAGACCACAAGCTCTACGAAGAAACCTTGCGCGAAAAGCTGCTCGCCGAGATTCTCGCCGCCTACAACGAGAAGGAAGAGCAGGCCAGCGCCGATGCACTGCGCACCTTCGAGAAGCAAATCCTCCTGCGCGTGCTCGACGATCTCTGGAAAGACCACCTATCGACCATGGACCACCTGCGCCACGGTATCCACCTACGCGGCTATGCGCAGAAGAACCCCAAGCAGGAATACAAGCGCGAGTCCTTTGCGCTGTTCCAGGAGCTGCTCGACTCGATCAAGCGCGATACCATCCGTGTGCTTTCCCATGTGCAGGTGCGCCGCGAAGACCCGGCCGAAGAAGAAGCCCGGTTACGCCGCGATGCCGACGAGTTGGCCCAGCGCATGCAGTTCCAGCATGCCGAAGCACCGGGGCTGGATCAGCCCGAGGCCCTCGAAGAGGGCGGTGACGTGGCCGTGGCCGTGGCGGCGCCGGCCCAGGCCCCGGTGCGCAACGAACAGAAGCTGGGCCGCAACGAACTGTGCTGGTGTGGCTCGGGCAAGAAGTTCAAGCACTGCCACGGGCGTATCGAATAAGCGCTGGTGTGGTGTTTCAGAAGTTCGCACAAGCATTGCGTGTGAAAGTCGCTGTCGCGCACGGCAACCATAGCCCGGCTATGACGAGGAGCGGCAGCGCAGGCGGGCAGTAAACGGCACCGTCGAAAGGGTGCAGCCAACGTCTGAAACACCCCACCGGGTATTGGAAACAGCGCGCCGCGCCGGCCCTGCCGCCGCGGCGTTTTTACCCTCATCGAGCGGCCGTTGCCGCGTACTGCTTCGAAGGAGCATCCCCATGGCTGTCGGTCTTGGCCCTTTGCCTACCCTGCATCCGGTCCCCGGTTTCGAACTTGGCATCGCCTCGGCTGGCATCAAGCGCCCAGGGCGCAAAGACCTGGTCGTGATGCGCTGTGCCGAAGGCTCCCGTGTCGCCGGGGTGTTCACCACCAACGCCTTCTGTGCCGCGCCGGTGATCATTGCCAAGCAGCGCGTGGGCGGTAGCGTGCGTTACCTGTTGACCAACACCGGTAATGCCAACGCCGGTACCGGCACGCCGGGGCTGGCCGCCGCTGAACGCACCTGTGCGACCCTGGCCAAGCTCGCCGGTGTCGAGCCACTGGCGGTGCTGCCGTTCTCCACCGGGGTGATCGGCGAGCCGCTGCCAGTGGAGAAAATCGAAAGCGCCCTGCAGGCCGCCCTGAGCAACCTCTCGGAGCACAACTGGGCCGATGCCGCCACCGGCATCATGACCACAGATACGCTGCCCAAGGGGGCCAGCCGCCAATTCCAACACGATGGCGTGACCGTTACCGTGACCGGCATCAGCAAGGGGGCCGGCATGATCCGCCCGAACATGGCGACCATGCTCGGTTACATTGCCACCGACGCCAAGGTTGCGCTCGGCGTGCTGCAAGACCTGATCCGCGACGGCGCCAACAAGTCGTTCAACCGCATCACCATCGACGGCGATACCTCCACCAATGATTGTTGCATGCTGGTGGCCACCGGCCAGGCCAACCTGCCGGAGATCACCGAGGCCCGCGGCCCGCTGTTCGCCGCCCTCAGGCAGGCAGTGTTCGAGGTGTGCATGGAGGTGGCGCAGGCCATCGTGCGCGACGGTGAAGGCGCCACCAAGTTCGTGACGGTGCAGGTGAATGGCGGCGGCAATGCCCAGGAGTGCCTCGACGTGGGCTACGCCGTGGCCCACTCGCCGCTGATCAAAACCGCGTTGTTCGCCTCCGACCCGAACTGGGGCCGCATCCTCGCGGCCGTCGGCCGTGCCGGTGTGCCGAACCTGGATGTCAGCCACATTGACGTGTACCTGGGCGAAGTCTGTATCACTCAGCACGGCGGCCGCGCCGCCAGCTACACCGAAGAGCAGGGCGCTGCGGTGATGGCACGCGATGAGATCACCATTCGTATCGAGTTGGGCCGTGGCGAGTATTCGGAAACCATCTGGACCACCGACCTTTCCCATGAGTACGTAAAGATCAACGCCGAATACCGTACCTGACTGATCCTTTAGAAGGCGTGCGCCATGCAACTCGTGATTGCCGATAAACGCTACTCGTCGTGGTCGCTGCGTGGTTGGCTCGCCGTGCAACTGGCCGGGGAGCCGTGCGAGGAAGTGATGGTGCGCCTGTACCAACCCGACACCCGCGCGCGCATTCTCGCCCATTCGGCCAGCGGCAAGGTACCGCTGCTCAAGACCGAGCACGGCACTGTCGCCGACAGCCTGGCGATCGCCGAATACCTGGCCGAGCGCCACCCCGCCCTGTGGCCTCGTGATGTTGCCGCCCGGGCCCAGGCCCGCTCGGCCTGCGCACAGATGCACAGCGGCTTCATGGCCCTGCGCGCGGCGATGCCGTTCGACTTGCGCCGCGACCAGGCCCTGGTGCCGACTCCAGCCGAGGTGCTGGCCGACATCGACCGGGTCGTGGCCCTGTGGGCCGAATGCCGCGCCAGCAAAGCCAGCGATGGTCCATGGTTATTCGGTGAACTGAGCCTGGCCGACGCCTTCTTCGCACCGGTCGCGGTGCGCTTGCGCACCTACCGTGTGGCCCTGCCAGCCGAGGCAGCGGCCTATGTCGATACCCTTTACCAGTGGCCGGCCTTCCAGGCTTGGCAGCAGGCTGGCCTGGAGGAAACGTGAAACGCATACATGTCGTCGCGGCGGTGATCCGCGGCCAGGATGGGCGCCTGTTGATCGCCCGGCGTGCTGATACCCAGCACCAAGGCGGGCTCTGGGAATTCCCTGGCGGTAAGCTTGAGCCCGGTGAGGCCCCCCGTGATGGCCTTGCCCGTGAGCTGATGGAGGAGTTGGGTATCCGCGTGCAGCACGCGCGCCCGCTGATCACCGTTCACCACGATTACCCCGATAAACACGTGCTGCTCGATGTGTGGGAAGTCACCGCCTTCAGCGGTGAGCCCCAGGGTGCTGAAGGCCAACCGCTGGCCTGGGTGCTGCCCAAGGCACTGCGCGACTACGATTTCCCCGCAGCGAACGCGCCGATCATCCGCGCCGCCACCCTGCCGGCGCAGTACCTGATCACCCCAGACGGCCTGCAAGTCCCAGCCCTTCTGCAGGGCCTGCAACAGGCGCTGGCCGCGGGCATCGGCCTGGTGCAACTGCGTGCACCGAACATGTACGACCCGCAGTACCGCGACATGGCTGTGGATGCGGTGGGCCTGTGCGCCGGCAAGGCCTTGCTGATGCTCAAGGGCCCGATGGAGTGGACTGGCGACTTCCCGGCCGCCGGTTGGCAACTGAGCGCCGAGCAACTGCGCAAATACGCCCCCCACGGGCGGCCGTTTCCGAAGGAACGCTGGCTGGCGGCCTCGTGCCACAACGCTGAAGAGCTGGAGTTGGCCGCCCTGATGGACGTGGACTTCGTGACCCTATCGCCGGTGCAACCCACCCAAACCCACCCCGAGGCAACGCCGCTGGGTTGGGAACAAGCACAGCGCTTGATCGCAGGCTTCGACCGCCCCGTGTACGTGTTGGGCGGCGTTGGCCCTGCCGACCAGGCCCGCGCCTGGAGCGTAGGGGCGCAGGGCGTGGCGGGGATCCGGGCGTTCTGGCCGGTTTAACGCCGATCGAGCCGCGACGGGTGGCGGGGTAAGCTGCCCACACGGTTTATCTGGCAGAATGGCGCACAGCCCTAAGCGCAACGGCTTAGCCGAACGAGGTTTCAAAGCAGGAGCCTGTCGTGGACGAATACCAGCAGACCGTGCGGAGCTTGTCCGACCGCATCGTGGCCGCGCAGAACCCGATCCGCGTCCTTGACGCGGTGAAGTGGGACGACAGCGTCAAGCAAGCGTTTCTCAAAGCCAAGGGCAAAGAGATGCCGCAGGTAGACCGTGGCTATTACCAGGCCCGGCCGCTGGCATTCGACGCCACGGCGGTGAAGCACGAATTTCAGAACATCGAGCGCGACATCACCCGCCAGTTGGGCCAGTTCAACCCGGTTGGGCAGATCATGCGGCGGATGTGCAAGGAATACCGCATGGTGGTGCGCATGCTCGAAGCGCGCGGCACCGAGGATTTTGGCCTGATTTCCCAGGAACTCTACGGCGCTGCCTCCGACGCGTTCCACGCTGGCGACCCGACCCTGGCGGACCTGTCGATGATGCTGTCCGATTACCTGAACAACATCGATGGCCGCGGCGACTTGAAAGACGAGCCGAAGAACCTCACCGCCAAGGACGCGGTGGCGCTGCTGCAGGGCCGCCTGAACCGTACCTTCGGCGAAGCCGAGGGCACTATCCGCGTATTCGAGTCGGACGGTATCGTCGCTGACGCCGCAGCCGGTGCCGACTACATCAAAGTGCGCGCCGATGCCCTGTTCAACGAGCGCGACGTGCGTGCACTGGAAGTGCACGAGGGCCTGGTGCATGTGGGCACCACGCTCAATGGCCTGAACCAGCCGATTTGCACGTTTCTGGCCAAGGGGCCGCCTTCATCGACCGTCACCCAGGAAGGCCTGGCGATTTTGATGGAAGTGATCGCGTTCGCTTCGTACCCCAGCCGCTTGCGCAAGCTCACCAACCGCACCCGGGCGATCCACATGGTCGAGCAGGGCGCGGATTTTCTCCAGGTGTTCGAGTTCTTCCGCGAGCAGGGCTTTGACCTGTCGCACAGCTATGGCAACGCCAGCCGGGTGTTCCGCGGCTCCAGCCCTACGGGTTTGCCCTTCACCAAAGACTTGTCGTACCTGAAGGGCTTCATCATGATCTACAACTACATCCAGCTTGCCGTGCGCAAGGGCAAGCTGGAGCAGATCCCTCTGCTGTTCTGCGGCAAAACCACCCTCGAAGATATGCGCACGTTGCGCCAGCTGGTAGAAGAGGGGTTGGTGGTGCCGCCTAAATACCTGCCGGAGCAGTTCCGCGATTTGAATGCCCTGTCGGCGTGGATGTGTTTCTCCAACTTCCTCAACCACCTGAGCCTGGACCGGATTGAAGCCGATTACGCAAACATTCTCTAGGCTGCTGGCAGGGCTGGCGCTGGCCGCCCTGGCCGGCTGTAGCAGCGTGTTGTTCTACCCCGAGGCGGTGGTACCCATCACCCCTGCGCGGGTGCAGTTGGCCTATCGTGACGTTACGTTGACCACTGCCGACGGCGTGCGCTTGCAGGGCTGGTGGCTGCCGGCCAAACCTGGGGTGGCGGTAAAGGGCACGGTGCTACAGCTGCACGGTAATGGTGGCAACCTGGCCTGGCACCTGGGCGGGGTTTATTGGTTACCGGCCGAGGGCTACCAAGTGCTGATGGTGGACTACCGCGGCTACGGGCAATCGCAGGGCACACCCTCATTGCCGGCGATCTACCAAGACATCGACGCCGCCCTGAACTGGCTCGACAGTGCCCCCGAGGTACAAGGCACGCCACGGGTGTTATTGGGGCAAAGCATCGGCGGGGCGTTGGCCATTCATTACCTGGCCCGGCACCCCGAACGGCAGGCGCAGTTCGCGGCCCTGGTGCTCGACGACACCCCGGCCAGCTACCGCAACGTTGCCCGCACGGTGCTGGCCAGTTCCTGGCTGACCTGGCCGCTGCAGGTGCCGCTCAGCTATGCGGTGCCGGACAGCGACAGCGCCATCTACAGCGCCGCGCAAGTGACGCAATTGCCTAAGCTGGTGTTCCAGAGCCTGGACGACCCCATCGTGCCGCTGGCCAACGGCATCGAGCTGTACAAAGCCCTGCCGCCGCCGAGGGTGCTGCAGCTGACCCGCGGTGGCCATGTGCAAACGTTCACCGACCCCACTTGGCGCCAGGTGCTGTTGGCCTTTTTGCAGAACCCCACGCATTTCGACGGCATCAGGCGGCTGGGCGAAATCCCCAATTACCCGCAGCCAGCGCGAAAGCCGTAGCAGGGGCGCCCTAGCGCCTGGCGCGCTCATTGCGCAGGCGTGTGCGCCTGCCACAACACCTCGGGTACGCCCTGGCGCCGGGCAATCATTCGTGCCGCCACGAACAGCAGGTCCGAGAGCCGGTTGATGTACGCCAGCGCCATCGGCGCCAATGGCTCTTGGGCATTGAGCGCTTGGCAGCGCCGTTCGGCGCTGCGTGCCTGGCTGCGGCAGAGGTGGGCCTGGGCGACCAAGGCACTGCCACCGGGCAGGATGAAATTCTCCAGCGGCCCGAGCTCGCCGTTCCAATGGTCGATGGCCGCCTCCAGGCGGTCGACTTCGGTCTGGGTCAAGGCCTGGTAACTGGGCATGGCCAGTTCGCCGCCGAGGTCGAACAGCCGGTGCTGGCAGGGGCCGAGTACCTGCAGCACTTCAGCCAGTGGCGGCTGCTCGGCCAACCCCGCCAGCAATACTCCCAATTGGCTGTTGAGGGTGTCTACCTCGCCGATAGCCTCCACCCGCGGGTGGTCTTTTGGTACCCGGCGGCCGTCGCCCAGGCCGGTTTGGCCCTGGTCGCCGGTGCGGGTGTAGATCTTCGACAGGCGAAAGCCCATGGTCAGCGTCCTGTTCAAGTAGCCGGGCTGGCTAGCGGCTCGGGGGGGTGCAGAGGCAAGCGCAGGGTAAAGCAAGTACCCACCCCAGGGGTGGATTGCACTTCCATCTGGCCCTTATGGTTGTTGGTGATGATGAAGTACGACACTGACAGCCCCAGGCCGGTGCCCTGGCCGATATCCTTGGTGGTGAAGAACGGCTCGAAGGTACGCTTGCGCACCTCTTCTGGCATGCCGATGCCGTTGTCTTCTACCTGGACCAGCGCCCACGGCGGGCTGAGCCGGGTGCGCAGCACGATGCGCCCGGGTTCGCTGCCTTCCGGGCGCTGGTGGATGGCTTGGGCGGCGTTCTTGAGCAGGTTCAACAGTACCTGTTCAAGCTCATTGGCGGTACCCAGCACCGGGCCCAGGGCGGGGTCGAACTGGCGCACGATAGCCTGCCCCTTGAAGTCGAAACCAATGGCCAGGTCGAAATCGTTGCTGGCGATTTCCACCGCTTGGTCGATCAGTGCCGGCAGGTTGCAGGGTGCCATCTGGCGGTTGCTGCGCCGGCTGAAGCTGAGCATGTGGGTCACGATCTTCGCTGCGCGGGCCCCGGCGCTATGGATGCCATCGAGCAACTGCGGCACTTCGCGCTGGTGCAGGTAGTCGTTGACGGTCGCTAACGCTATACCGGCCTGTGCGGCCGCTTCCTGGTTTTTCGCAAGGTCTGGCGATAGTCGGCGGCGAATGTTCTGCACATTGTGCAGAATCGCCCCCAGCGGGTTGTTGATCTCGTGGGCCATGCCTGCGGCCAGGCCGCCCACCGAGAGCATTTTCTCCGATTGCACCATCATGTCTTCGAGCGATAGGCGCTGGGTAATGTCGTCGATGCGGATCACCACCCCGCGCCCGGCACTGCCGGTCAGCGGGTAGAAGGTCAGGGCGTAATGGTGCGGCACCTCGCCCCGTGGCCACGTCACCCGTTCGATCTTGGCCACTTGGTGCTGTTCCACGCTGGCTTTAAGTTGCGGCAGAAACTGCTTCAGTGGCTCGAACGCGAGAAAAATCGGCTGGTTCAGCGCTTGATCCAGGCGGGTACCGGAGAGCGCGGTGGCTTCCTGGTTCCATTGTGTCACGTACAGTTGCTCATCCAGGGCGATTAACGCCGAGGGCATCGAGTCGATGATGCTGTTGAGGTAATTCTGAAAACCGGTGAGCTTTTTCTCGATCTTGCTGCGCACCTGCACTTCCAACTCCAGCTTGCGGTTGCTGTTGCGGGTTTGCTCGGCCAGGCCCTGGGCGGCGTCGTACGCGGCTTGGGAGTCATCACGGGCGCGCTTTAGTTGCTGCTCGCGGGCCTCAATGCGGGAGAGCATGGTGTTGAAGGCTTCGGCCAGGCTGCCGATTTCGTCGTGGTTGCCGGGCAGGGCCCGCAGGGCGTAGTTCTCCTCACGGGTTACCCGCCGCGAAAGCTCCTCCAATTGGTAGATTGGCGCGGTGATCAGCCGGCGGATCTGCCGGGCGATCAGCAACCATAGCAACACGCTGAACACCAGGATGCCCAAGCTTGCGGTGAGGGTGCCGGTGTAAAACGCCATCGGCAGTTCGCTGCTGGCGACCAATAACAGGTGGCCACCGCCCGGTAGGCTCACCAATTGGTTGCTGCGAAACTCCGCGGTGCGCCACGCATCGACATCGGCCAGGCGCTGTGGCAGGCCCAGGTGGCCGCCGTGTTGCAGTTGCGCCAAGCGCTCGCCTTGGCTGCCATAAACGGCCGCCGCACGCAGCGGCGAGTAGCTGTCCAATTCCTGCAGCAGGGCGTTGGCAGAGGCCGCATCGCGGCTGGCCTGTTGCGCCAGGGAGGGGTTGCTGGTCAGCCGGCCAATGGTTTGCAGTGCTTGGGGGGCCATGCTTTCCTGTGAAATCCAATACGCCGCACTGATAAAGGTGAGGTTGGCCACCAGCAAAACGGTCACCATCAACACCAGCAGGGCGGCGAGCAGTTTTTGCCCGACAGGCAGGTTTTCCAGGCGCTGACGCAGTGTCATCGAAGGTTCCGAAGCAAATGTGCAAGGCAGGGTGTGAGTGTACCAAATGCCGCTCAGTTCACGGGCAGGCCCAGCGCGCGCAGGTGCCCTTGCAGGCGCGTGTGCAGCGCGGCCAGCGCCGGCAGCCTCAGCCGATGGCGGTGCGCCTGGGCCATGGCATGGCCGAGCAGGAAGCTGATCTCGGTACGCTGCCGGCGCTGTACGTCTTGGTGCATCGACGAATAGTTCGCCGCGGTGGCCTGGATCACGCGCTGTACCTCGGCCAGTAATGGCTCGGCCGCGGGTGGCTGACCGCAGTGGTGCAGCAGTTGTTCGAGCTCGGCGCAGAGCGTTGCGAGCGTGGCGTGGTGCTGCGCCAACTCGCCGTTGCGGCAGCCTAGCAACACGGTCAATGGGTTGATCGCGCAGTTGATCGCCAGCTTGCGCCACAGGCGGCTATCGATGTTGGCCACCCATTGGCTCGCAATGCCTGCCGCGCGAAGGTCCGCCAGCCAGGCAGGGGCCTCGCCGCCATCGCCCAGCCAGTTCTGCCCCACACCGGCCTGTACCACCTGCCAATCGGCCTGGCGAAACGCACCCTCGGTGCTCGACACCGCGATGCACCGTGCCTGCGCCAGGTGCTGGCGCACAGCCTGTTGGCTGCCCAGCCCATTTTGCAGCAGCAACACCTGGGCCCCCGGTAATACGCGGGGTGCCAAGGCCAGGGCGGCCGCCTCGGCGTCGTAGGCTTTGCAGGCCAACAGCAGGTGGCTGATGGGCACCTCTGCGCTGAGCAGCTCTGCCGGAAGCGGCCATTGTTCGGTGGTGCAAGCGCGCTGCAAAGCCAGGCCGCCAGCTTGTTGATATTGCAACAGGCGTTGGCTACTGCGCAGTAGCAGGCTTACGGGTACGCCTGCCGCCGCCAAGCGGCAAGCCCAGAGGCTACCCAGGCTACCAGCGCCGAGCACGTGCCAGCGATACGTACTCATTATTTAGCCTTGGGCGCCAACCGCTTGGCCGTCACCACGCCGCTGGCATAGGCGCTGCGCAGCAACTGCTCAGCTTCGCGTTGCAGTTGCTGCGGGGCCAGTGGCAGGCCGGCGGCGTCTACGCCGACGAGGGCGACGCCGGCCTGAATGTCGATCACGCCGGCTTGGCTAAGAAAACCTTTTTGGTTCAAGCCATCGAACAGGCGCTTGAAACTGCTCGGCGCGCATTCTTGCAAATCGGCGGGCAAGGTCAGTAGTACGAAGTGGTACTCATCGAGGCGGGCCAATGTGTCCAACGGCCGCACCATTTGTTGCAGGCGGCGCCCCACGGCATGGACCAACTCGTCATAAAATGCCTGGCCGTGCTCGGCCAGCAGGTTTTCACCGTTGCCCAGGCCAATAAGCAGGTAGCATAGCGCGCCACCGCGGGCTTCGATCTGCCGTAAGCTGCCCTCCAGGCGCTGCTGCAGGTAGCGTGCGTTGCCAAGGCCGGTCACGGCATCAACCTGGTTGCGCTGCTCCAGGTTCGCCAGGTTGTCGCGCAGCAGGCGGTTTTCCAGTTGCAGGCGTTGCAAGGTGTGGCTCAACCTATCGGCGGCATGCACCCTGGGCAGCAGTTGGCCGGCCAGTTGGGCGGGGCTGATCACGTCGTCCACGCCAAAATCTGCGCTCGGGTCGAGCAGGCTGCTGCTGGGGCGCTCGTCGATCAGTATCACGTAGGTATAACGGTCGTGGCGTTCGTCGAGTTGGCGGGCTTGCGAAGCCAGGGCCAAGCCCTGCTGGCCTGCGCTGATCACCACGGCGGGTGGTCGCAACTCCAGTTCCCGCGCGGCGGTATCGTGGTCACAACAGCGAATATCGCCGTAGCCCGCGCCTTGCAGCATGGCAGCCATCGGGGTGCGCAAGGCCTTGTCGTCGTTGACCAGCAACAGGCTCAGGTGGGGCGTGGGCATGGATGGCTCGCACTGTAAAGTAAGAATACCGCCGCCGTTTTGACGCGGCGCTGACCACGAGCAAGTGTGTTACCCCAGCATATCGTAATGCCGGCACCCGTTATAATGAGCCGGTATTCAAACCGTCAAGCCAGGCGAGGCAGCGAAGCGCTCAATGGTCGTGTTCGCCGGCTGGCCAACCTATTTACCGTTCTACAGGTGAAACCTGATGCCCTCGTTCGACGTAGTGTCGGAGCTGGATAAACACGAAGTCACCAACGCGGTCGACAACGCTATCAAAGAACTGGAGCGCCGATACGACCTGCGTGGCAAAGGCAGTTTTGCCTTCAAGGAACTGACCGTAACCCTCACCGCCGAGGCTGAATTTCAGCTCGAAGCGATGTGCGAGATCCTTCCCGTGAACCTGGTCAAGCGCAAGATCGATGTGCAGTGCCTGGAGGTGAAAGAACCCTATGCTTCGGGCAAGGAAATGAAACAAGAAGCGGTGTTGCGCGAAGGCATCGACAAGGAACTGGCGAAGAAAATCGTCGCCTATATCAAAGACGCCAAGCTTAAGGTGCAGGCCGCCATCCAGGGCGAACAGGTGCGGGTGACCGGCAAGAAGCGTGACGACCTGCAAGAAGCCATCGCCATGCTGCGTGGCCATGATTTCAAGATGCCTCTGCAATTCAACAATTTCCGCGACTAATGTGGCGCTAAGGCGTTGGCTGCAGCCTTTTAGCGGCGCCTTTTGTTGCCAGGCCGCGTTGCCATTGCTGCCGTGCTAACCCTGCTATGGCTCGTCACGGCCGACAATGAAGGCCACACGGCAATGCTTGTGCGGGCCTCTGAGGCGCTGGGTAAGGTGTGAAACATAACGTGCCGGGTGGAACCCTTACCGCAGAGCAGCGTCGGACCCGGATGTAATCCAAAGGCCCATGGGGTAACGTGGGCCTTTTGTCTTTGCCTAGGAGATCTGAATGGACCTGAACGCTCAAGTCGACCATCTGGTGCGCGCCTCGCAATCGTGGCTGCCAATGATCCTGCAGTACTCCGGCCGGGTACTGCTGGCCCTCGTCACATTGGCCATAGGGTGGTGGTTGGTCAACCAATTGACGATGCGCCTTGGTAAGCTATTGGCGTTGCGCCATGTAGACCTGGCCCTGCAAAGCTTCATCAGCAGTATCGCCAACATCGCGCTCAAAATCATGCTGTTGATCAGCGTTGCATCGATGATCGGCATCGAAACCACCTCCTTCGTCGCTGCTATCGGTGCCGCGGGCCTGGCCATTGGCTTGGCGCTACAAGGCAGCTTGGCAAACTTTGCCGGGGGGGTGTTGATCCTGCTATTCCGGCCGTTTCGGATCGGTGACTGGATCGAAATCCAGAGCGTGGCGGGCACCGTCGATTCGATCCAGATCTTCCACACGGTGCTGCGCACGGGTGACAACCGCACGGTGATCATCCCCAACGGGCAATTGTCCAATGGCATCATCACCAACACCAACCGCCAGCCTACCCGCAAGATCCTTTTCAACGTGGGCGTGGATTACGACGCTGACCTGCAAAAGGCCATGAACGTGTTGATGGAGTTCGCCAAAGACCCGCGGGTACTGCAAGACCCCGCCCCGGACGTGGCGGTAACCACCCTGGGCGACAGTTCCATTACCCTGCAACTGCGTTTGTGGACCAACACCGGGGACCTGGGCGGGATGACCAACCGCTTGAACCTGGAAGTACGCGACCGCCTGCGCGAAGCCGGCATCGAAATCCCGTTCCCGCAGCGGGTGGTCAGGGTGGTCCAAGAAGCCAACGGCTGAGGCGGTGGCGAGCGCGGCACGCCTACGGCCTGGTGCGTAGCCTCGGCGCGGCTGCATTGGAAGCAGGCACCGGTGCAACCACGGCATGCGCGGTCACAGCCATGGCACCCGAGTGCGGACGCAGTCCGCTTGCTCATCCGTTTCCGCCATGCCTCACCTGCGCTTGAAAACCCTACGGTTCGACGTTGGCGTACCGCGCATGCAACATGATCAACACCAACGTTGGCAGCCCCATCAAGGCCGTGGCCAGAAAGAAATTGTGGTAGCCCCACTTTTCCACCATCACCCCTGAATAACCGCCGATCAACCGTGGCAGCAGCAGCATGATGGAGCTGAGCAAGGCGTACTGGGTGGCGGAGAATTTCAGGTTGGTCAGGCTCGATAAGTACGCCACGAACGCTGACGTGGCCAGCCCCGAGCTGAAATTGTCCAGGGAAATCGTAACGACCAGCATCTCCAGGTTCGGGCCCATGTCGCTGAGCATCAAGAACAGCAAGTTGGTGCCTGCCGACGCGGCGCCGCCGATGAACAGGATCGGCAGGATGCCGAACCGCACGATCAACAGCCCCCCCGCGCCGGCGCCGGCCAGCGTCATGACCAAGCCGAACAGCTTGCTGACGCTGGCGATCTGGTCTTTGGTGAAGCCCATGTCGATATAGAACACGTTGGCCATTACGCCCATCACCGTGTCAGACATGCGGTAAGTGGCGATCAACCCGAGCAGCAACAGCGCTTGCCAGCGGTAACGCAGCATGAAGTCGTTTACCGGGGTCAGCACCGGTGCGAGCCCGCGCCGCCCCACCGACGACAGGCACAGCGCCGTTAAAACCGTATAAAGGATGGCGCGTAGGAAGGCGCGGTCTTCGAGCAGCAGGTCGAGCGGGCTCAGTACCCCCTGCAACACGCTGGCGAAATCGGCGTTGTACAACTGGGTGAACATCGCCGGCACCGACACCAGCAGGATGATCAGCACCACCACCGAGGCTAGCTGGTGAATGAACCCGTAGCGCACGGCTGTCATTTCGCTGGGCAGTGGCACCACCGGCTCGCGCATCAGCAGGGTGGTGATCAAGGCAGGCAGCATCATGACACCGAACAGCAGGTACGTATTGGCCCACGCTTTGTTGAGGTAGGCGAAGCCGGTAGAGCCGAAGCCCTCGGCAAAGAACAGCGCGCCGGCCGTGGCGAGCAGGGCAGCGACCCGGTAGCCCGCCATGTAACTGGCCGCCAGCGCGGCTTGGCGGCTGTCGCCGGCGATTTCCAAGCGGTAGGCGTCTACTGCGATGTCTTGGGTGGCCGATGCAAACGCCACCAACACGGCGATGGCGATCAACCAAGGCAAATGCTTTTGCGGGTCGCAAAAGCTCATACCGACCAGCCCCAGCGTTACCAGGCTTTGCGCCAACACCAGCCAGGAGCGCCGGCGGCCCAGCACCCCCAGCCCAGGCAGGCGCCACTGGTCGAGCAGGGGCGACCACACCCATTTGAACGCGTAGGCCAGCCCGATCAGGCTGGCGTAACCAATGGTTTCGCGGGCAACCCCGGCCTCGCGCAACCACACCGACAGCGTAGAAAACACCAGCATGTATGGCAGGCCTGCGGCAAACCCGAGTAACAGCAATACGAGTGTCGAAGGGCTGGCATAGGCGGCCAGTGCGGCGCGCCAGGTTTTACCGGGCATGGGCGAATGTCGGCCTCGTATTCTGGCGAAACAAAGCGCGCACTCTAACCGTTGTGCTCCATCGGGCGCCAGCCATGCCTGCGTATATCCACCCTGTCGCCGCTGCCCAGCACACCCTCCTGGCGCAGCCGGGCGCGCTGTTCATCACCGCTGGCAGTGCCGGCCGGCAATGAAATCCGACCGCCGGCTGCAACCACTCGGTGCCATGGCAGCGCGGTGCCGCCAGGCAGTTGGCTGAGGGTACGCCCTACCCAGCGCGCGGCTCGGGAAAGGCCGGCCATGTCGCCCAATTGCCCATAGCTGACCACCTTGCCCGCCGGCACCGCAGAAAGCGCGGTGTAGAGCGCTGCTTTGCGGGCATCCTGTAACGGCCCAGCTACATTTTTCTCTTTGCCAAGGTTGAACTCGCTGGGCATTGTTCGGTCAGTCCAAAGTCTGTTACCTCCAACTCTAACGAACCGAGCCTTGTGTTGCCTATGTTGTCCAGAACCTTGTTGTGCGTTGCCGTGGCGTCCGGGTCCACGTGTGCCCTCGCCGATACCGTGTGGCTCAAGAATGGCGACCGCCTGACCGGCACCATCACGGTGTATGACGGCGGCAAATTGATGCTGACCACAGACTATGGCGGTGCCATTCCCATCGACATGACCAAGGTCAAGACCCTTGAGAGCAACCAGCAGTTGTTGGTCAAGCAGGGCAACGACCACACCGACCACAATACGGTGTCCAAAGCTCTGCAACCGGCCGATGAGGGCAAGGTCATCCTGGCCAACGGCACCGCGCCGCAAACCATAGACCTCGCCAGTATTCAGCAGATCATGAAGCCCAGGCCGTTGATTCAGGACTTCACCTGGAAGGGCAACGTCGATGCGGCCATGGACTTCAAGCGTGCCGAAAACGACACCGACGATTACAACGTGGCCTTCAAGACCAGCGCGCGCCATGGCTTGTGGCGCCACACCGGCGACGGTGAATACAACCGTGAGAAGGAAGACGGTTCGACAAACACCAATAATTGGAATGCCGAATACGCCTTGGACCGTTTCTTTACGGATCATTGGTTCTGGCAGGGCCGTTTCAATTACAAGCACGACAACGTCGAAGACCTGGCCCGCCAGCGCCAGATCGGTACCGGCCCTGGCTACCAGTTCTGGGACGACGAACTCGGTGCCTTCAGCCTCGGCTCGCTGATCAACAATACCAGCTATAAATATTCCGACGGCACCTCCGACAGCTTCTATTCGGTCTCCATGAAGTGGGATTACAACCGCTACCTCATAGGCAAAACGTTCGAACTGTTCACCACCGGTGAACTGGGCCGGCCGCTGTCGAATGTCGCCGACTATAGCCTCGATGCTGAGGTGGGGGTGCGGTACAAGGTCACCGATTGGGCCTCGCTCAACGTCAAGTATGAGAAAGACCTGATCACCGGCACCCAAGATGGCAACGACCTTGACAGCAGCCGCGTTACAGCCGGCTTTGGCGTTACCTGGTAACGGCGTGGGCGCTGCGGGGTGGGGCGCGGCCATGTTATCGTTAAGGCCCGTTTTCCACCCAGGCCGACCATGACCAGCACCACACTTGCCGCCCGCACGCTGCTGTTGTCCCAATACCACGGCGCGTTGAGCACCCAGTCAATGGCAATGCCGGGTTTTCCGTTTGGCTCGGTGGTGCCCTATTGCCTGGACGCCGAGGGCCGGCCAGTGCTGTTGATCAGCCGTATCGCCCAGCACACGCGTAACCTTCAGGCCGAGCCGAAGTGCTCGCTACTGGTGGGCGAGCGCCATGCCCACGACGTACAGGCGGCCGGGCGCCTTACCATATTGGCCGAAGCCCATAGGCTCGATGAACCCGGCGCCATGGCTGAACGGTATTACCGCTATTTCCCGGAAGCCGCCGGTTACCATAGCGCCCATGACTTCGAGTTCTGGTACCTGGCACCGATGCGTTACCGCTACATCGGCGGGTTTGGCGCGATTCACTGGCTCGATGCCGTGGCGCTGCCCAACCCGTTCGTTGGGGCGGCGGAAGCCAACATGGTCGAGCACATGAATGCGGACCATGCCGAGGCCATTGCACATTATGTGAAGCTGGCCGGGTTGCCGGGCGAAGCACCGGCCATCTTGGTGGGTATCGACAGCGAAGGTTTCCACTTGCGCATCGGCCAAGCGGTGCATTGGTTGGCTTTTAGCGCACCTTGCAATACTCCGAAACAAGTACGCGAAGCCTTGGTAGCCCTGGCTTACGCCGACACTTGGCCGCCTCGCGAAGGGGCGGGCGGTTGAATTTGGCCAACGTGCCTGCATCTAACGTTGGCACACATGCGTCGAGGACATCATTGATGCGCGCTTTTCTGTTTTTACTGTTGCTTTTCCCCGTGCTGGAGCTGTTCGTGTTCTTTCAGGTCGGCACGGCCATCGGTTTCTTCCCGGCGTTGCTGCTGATCATTGCCGGTTCCGCCCTGGGCGCGCTGATCATGCGTCTGGCGGGCCTTGCCACCGCGCTGAGTGCCCGGCAAAGCCTGCAGCGTGGCGAAATGCCTGGGGCGCAGATGCTCAACGGGATGATGTTGACCCTCGGCGGTGGGCTGTTGCTGGTGCCGGGGTTCATCAGCGACGTGCTGGGGCTATTGTGCCTATTGCCGTTCACTCGCCATCGGCTGGCCAGCATGTTGCAACGCCGGGCCGAAGAGCAAGCCCAGCGCCAACGCGCTTTTGCCGGCGACGCGCCAGCGCCGGGTGAACCGCCGCGGCACCGCCCAGAGGTGATCGAAGGCGAATACGAGCGCCGCGACAACTGACCGGCGCGCCGCCTGCGTTCGCACCCCTGCAACGGCCCCTTTTGGGTCGTTTTTTTTATTCCAGCGTAAAAATTTTTTTGGCCGGCCCTTGTAATCAAAACGGCTGGCCCTATTTATGGGACACCGAAAGGTTCCGGCAGCGATGCTGGTCACATTTCGCGAATCGCGCGGGCGACTCGCAACCGGCCCAGGGCCGGGAACGTATAACAGGCCGGGAGATTCCGGCCGCTGAAACCATAAATTGGGAGATCTGCAATGAAGCTTCGTCCTCTGCATGACCGCGTTGTCATTCGTCGCAGCGAAGAAGAGTCCAAGACCGCTGGCGGCATCGTGCTGCCAGGTTCGGCCGCCGAGAAACCGAACCGCGGCGAAATCGTCGCCGTAGGCCCGGGCCGCGTACTGGACAACGGCGAAGTGCGCGCGCTGGCGGTGAAGGTCGGCGACAAGGTTGTGTTCGGCCCTTATTCGGGCAGCAACACCGTGAAGGTCGACGGTGAAGACCTGCTGGTGATGAACGAGAACGAAATCCTCGCGGTCGTCGAAGGCTGATCGCCCCCGCCGACACGGTTCACGACTGAACAATTTAAGGAATACGATCATGGCTGCAAAAGACGTTAAATTCGGCGACTCCGCTCGCAAAAAAATGTTGGTGGGTGTGAACGTTCTGGCTGATGCCGTCAAGGCGACGCTGGGCCCGAAAGGCCGTAACGTGGTCCTGGCCAAGAGCTTCGGCGCACCGACTATCACCAAAGACGGCGTTTCCGTGGCCAAGGAAATCGAACTGCAAGACAAGTTCGAAAACATGGGCGCCCAACTGCTCAAAGACGTTGCCTCCAAGGCCAACGACGAAGCGGGTGACGGCACCACCACCGCAACCGTACTGGCCCAGTCCATCGTCAGCGAAGGCTTGAAAGCCGTGGCTGCTGGCATGAACCCAATGGACCTCAAGCGCGGCATCGACAAGGCCACCATCGCCATCGTCGCTGAGCTGAAGAACCTGGCCAAGCCCTGCGCCGATAACAAGTCCATTGCCCAAGTGGGTACCATTTCCGCCAACTCGGACAAAGCCATCGGCGACATCATCGCCCAAGCGATGGAAAAAGTCGGTAAAGAGGGTGTGATCACCGTCGAGGAAGGCTCTGGCCTGGACAACGAACTGTCCGTGGTCGAAGGCATGCAGTTCGACCGTGGCTACCTGTCGCCGTACTTCGTCAACAAGCCCGACACCATGGTCGCCGAGCTGGAAAGCCCGCTGCTGCTGCTGATCGACAAGAAGATCTCCAATATCCGCGAACTGCTGCCGGTACTGGAAGCAGTCGCCAAGGCCGGCCGCCCACTGGTGATCGTGGCCGAAGACGTCGAAGGCGAAGCGCTGGCTACCTTGGTGGTCAACAACATGCGCGGCATCGTCAAGGTTGCTGCAGTCAAGGCGCCTGGCTTCGGTGACCGCCGCAAGGCCATGCTGCAAGACATCGCCATCCTCACCGGCGGTACCGTGATTTCCGAAGAAATCGGCTTGTCGCTGGAAACCACCACCTTGGAGCACCTGGGTAACGCCAAGCGCGTCACCATGACCAAGGAAAACACCACCGTGGTCGATGGTGCCGGCGTCAAAGAAGACATCCTGGCCCGTGTTTCGCAAATCCGTGCGCAGATCGCCGAGACTTCCTCGGACTACGACCGTGAAAAACTGCAAGAGCGCCTGGCCAAGTTGTCTGGCGGTGTTGCCGTGATCAAGGTCGGTGCTGGCACCGAAGTTGAAATGAAAGAGAAAAAAGCTCGCGTTGAAGACGCCCTGCACGCTACCCGTGCAGCCGTCGAAGAAGGCGTGGTGCCTGGCGGCGGTGTCGCCCTGGTACGTGCATTGCAGGCTATCTCTGAGCTCAAGGGCGATAACGAAGAGCAGAACGTAGGTATCGCGCTGCTGCGTCGGGCCGTCGAATCTCCGCTGCGCCAGATCGTGGCCAACGCTGGCGACGAGCCAAGTGTGGTGGTCGATAAGGTCAAGCAGGGTTCGGGCAACTTTGGCTACAACGCTGCTACCGGCGAATACGGCGACATGATCGAAATGGGCATCCTGGACCCGGCCAAGGTGACCCGTTCGGCACTGCAAGCGGCCTCCTCGATCGGTGGCCTGATGATCACCACCGAAGCCATGGTTGCTGACCTGCCGGAAGACAAAGCCGCAGGCGGCATGCCAGACATGGGTGGCATGGGCGGTATGGGTGGCATGGGCGGCATGATGTAAGCCACCCGGTACCCGTTGTAACAAAAACGCCCCGGCCTTGGCCGGGGCGTTTGCGTATGTGCCTGTGTAAACCTGTGCTGGCTCAGAAGTTGATTGCACCCTGTGGACGGTGTTTTGCTGCCGGCCCCGCGTTGCTCTCCTCGCCATAGCCCTGCTATGCCTCGTCAGGGCGCCTTGCCCTATAGCAAAATTCACACGTCGATGTTTGCGCGAACCTCCGAAACGCCACCCTGGCGCCGCATGCCTATTCCAGCAGTTGGCCCCGGTTGCCTAGTCGCGCGCAGTCACCACTGTGGGCGCCGGCCCTGCTATACCGCCTTCAGCCGCTGGCCTACGGTACAGCACTGCCCAATACGCCCCCAGGCAAATCAACCAGCAGAACACGGCCGTCCACACGTTGTGGGAGAAAAAATGCGCGCCCTGCAGCATGCGCCCCACCGAGAACACCGCGCCCAGGCCCATGGCCAGGGCGAACATTGCCCGGGCGGTCTTGGGCCGGCGGTCTCGAAACACGAAAAACACTGCGAATAGGGTGAAACCGGTAGCGGCATGGCCGCCTGGCCAGCACAATCCGGGTTTGTCGGTGGGCGGGCGCGGTTGCAGCAGTTTGCTGTAGGTTTCGCTGCCGCCGAAGTCTTTCAGGCTCCAGGGGCATTGCACCTGGGTCAGTTGTTTGAGTGGCGTGACGAAGCTGGTGGCCAGCGCTATCGACAGCACCAGGCAGCCCAGTTCACGCCGCAGCGGCCTGAAGCGCTCGATGAACAGTGTGCCCAACCAACCGATCAGGGCGAGCACCGCCAGGGCGATCACCGCCTGCTTGGCCCGGTCGTGCAGCACGTTTTCCAAGAAGTAACTGTGCCTGCCCACGAACTTGCCAGCCTGGGAATCGAATGCCAGCCGCGCCAGGAACATATCCAGATCGGTCAGCTCCAACAGCACCAGCACCGTGGCCACCAGCAGCGGGATGCCAAGCACGGTCCAGGGGTTGAGCGGCCTTGCCGCAGGGCGTTGGGGGGAAACTGCCATGGGAACTCCACTGCGTCGGCGGGCGGGAGCGCGAAGCATGTGGCGTGGCCGGTGCCGGGGTTGTGAAGTGCGGGTAAAAAAAACGTGAGTGCCAATGTACACTGGCGGCAAGCCGCGCTAGCGCTTAAGCTGCGCGCGCTTGCTAAGTAACGAACGGCTACCAATGGGGGTGGGCCCATGCGAATTCTTGTGGTTGAAGACAACCGCGACATCCTGGCGAACCTGGCGGATTACCTCAGCTTGAAGGGCTATACCGTCGATTGTGCGCAGGACGGTTTGTCGGGCCTGCATTTGGCAGCCACCGAGCATTACGACCTGATCGTGCTCGACATCATGCTGCCTGGCATCGATGGTTACACCTTGTGCAAGCGCCTGCGCGAAGACGCGCGGCGCGACACGCCGGTGATCATGCTCACGGCGCGTGACCAATTGGATGACCGCTTGCAAGGCTTTCGCAATGGCGCGGACGACTATCTGGTCAAGCCTTTCGCGCTGTCGGAGCTGGCCGCCCGCATCGAGGCGGTGATGCGCCGCACCCAGGGCGGTGGGCGGCGCAGCTTGCAAGTCGCCGACTTGGTCTATGACCTCGACACCCTGGAGGTGGCCCGTTCGGGCAAGCCGCTGAAGCTAAACCCGGTCGGGCTCAAGCTGCTGGCGGTGCTGATGCAAAAGAGCCCCCACGTACTGCGCCGTGAAGTGCTCGAAGAGGCGCTATGGGGCGATGATTGCCCCGACAGCGACAGCCTGCGCAGCCATGTGCACCAGTTGCGCCAGGTGATCGACAAACCGTTCGACAAACCGCTGCTGCACACGGTACACGGCGTGGGGTATCGGTTGACCGAGAGCAGGGATGGAGTTTAAGCAAAGCCTTGCGCAGCGGATCATCATTGCATTTGCCTTGATGAGCGCATTGGTGGCTGGCGCCTTTGCCGTGGGTATCGTTGCGACCGTCCACTTGGTGGAAGAGAAGCTTATATCCGCAGGCCTAGGCGGCGACCTGCAGCGCTTGCTGATGATGGACAGCATCAGCGATTGGAGCCACCGCCCGGAGCCTGACCAGCTGTTTTACTTCAGCGGCGGCCCCGCCGATTTCGAACTACCCAAAGACCTGCGCCACCTCTCCCCTGGGTTTCATGAGGTGTTTCGTGGTGATTTTTCTTACCACGCCATGGTTCAAGTCGTCGATGGCCGGCGCTATGTGTTGCTGCAGGACCAAAGCGACTTCGAAGAGCGCGAGCGGATCCTTTTCGCGGTGGTATTGGTCGGTTTTGTGATGAGCTTGGCGCTTGCCGTGTTTCTTGGCTGGTTGCTGGCCCGGCGGGTGATGGCGCCGGTGATCCGCCTGGCCCGCCAGGTGCGCCATCGCGACCAATTGCTCGGCCTGGCGCCGCCGTTGGCGCCAGACTACGCCGCCGACGAAGTGGGTCAGTTGGCCATCGCCTTCGATGCGACCCTGGGCCGCCTGCGCGAAGCGCTTAACCGCGAGCGGCTGTTCACCAGCGATGTGAGCCACGAGCTGCGGACACCGCTGATGGTATTGGCCACCTCCTGCGAATTACTGCTGGCCAATCCCACTTTGGAACCCCGCTCACGGGCGCAGGTAGAGCGCATCACGCGCGCTTGCGAAGACATGCGCGAGCTGGTGCAAACGTTTTTGATGCTGGCACGCGCCCAACGCAAGGACGCGCTGGCGAACCAGGTAGCCATTACCCAGGTTGCCGAGGACCTGGCAGGCCAGTGGCGCGCACCGATCGAACAAAAGGGCCTGCAGTTGGTTGTCGATGAACTTCCCGAACACAGCAGCGCGGCGACCTACAACGCCACCTTCCTGCAAACGGTCATGGGCAACCTGCTGCGCAACGCGCTGCACTACACCGACACCGGGCATATCCGCTTGGCGGTCGGTGCCACCAGCTTCAGCGTCGAAGACACCGGCGTGGGTATTCCCAAAGACAAACGCGACGCGATGTTCAAGCCATTCGTGCGTGGTAGCGAAAAACGCGGCGAAGGGCTGGGCCTCGGCCTGTCGCTGGTACAGCGCATATGCGACGACCAGGGCTGGACGGTGGACTTGGCCCACATGCAGCCTCATGGCTGTTGCTTCACCGTGAACCTGCAACCCTCGGCGATCGTATGATGGCGCGGTATATGCCTGATAATCCAGGTACTCACGCCGAGGCACGAATTTTTCACACCTTGATCACTTTTCCACCACATGCGCCTTTATAAGGTGTGGAAAATACCTGGCGTGCCCCAGTGTGGTTCACGGTGCGCAGGGCACCCCAAGGGCGAGCGATACACAACCCGCGATACCCGCCTGGACCGGCCGAGCTTAGCGCTGGGCGGGCATTAGGGCGTTGCCCGGATGAGCGAATTATTGGGAGGGTAAACTTACGATGGCCGGAGTCTCAGGTTTGATGAACAGCTTCCAGGATTATTGGGCCAGCCGGGGGGAATGGGTCGAAGAGCCCAACCGCCGCCGCGGTGGTGAAAGCGGCGTGCAACGGGTGCTGGAAGGCGATGCAGTGGTGTACGTCAAACGCCAGACCGGCCACATTTACCGCAGCGCAATGCATCCGTTCGGCCGGCCAACAGTGCTGCGCGAGCGTGACGCACTGGCCGGGTTGAGCAGCCTCAACGTGCGGGTGCCGGTACTGCGCTTTTGCGGCGCCCAGCATGACACGCAGGCGGGTTGGAAGGCGCTGCTGGTTACCGAGTCGCTGGAAGGTTTCGTCGAATATGAACAATGGCTGGCCGCCGGCGGTCGGGAACGCTGCGGTGAAGTGATCCACGAGTTGTTTCTCAAAGATTTGGGTGAGAACCTGGCGAGGATGCACCGGGGCCGCTGGCAGCATGGGTGCCTGTACATCAAGCACGTGTTCATCCGTGTGCAGGGTGACGGCAGCACACCGCGGGTCGAAGCCGCGCTACTGGATTTCGAAAAGTGCCGCCGCCGTTTCAGCGCCAACCGCGCCGCCGCCCACGACATGGCGCAACTACGCCGCCATTCGTCGTTTAGCGATGCCGATTGGCAAAAGTTACTCTACTTTTACGAGGCAGCGTTTGGCAGCGTTGTCAAAGGGTTGAAGTGATGAGATTACACATTGCACGAGCTTCGTTCGTGCTCCTGGCCCTGGCGGTCACCGGTGTCGCTATGGCGGCCTGGCACCAGCCCGAGCCTGAAATCCTGAGTACTGCCCACGGCGAGGGGGCTTGCCCTTTACCTCGGGCGAAGGACCAAGCGGCAGTGAAGCCGGACCAAGACCTGCTGTTACTGGTCTTTGGCTTAGCTCAGGGTTCGCGGGGGCAACATTGAGCGAGATAGGGAAGCAACAAAGGGGGCCTTGTCATCGACGAGGCCCTTTTTTCATATGCGGCTTCAGCCGACGCGGCTATACAAATGGTTGTCCCAAAATGCCGATGGCAACGCCAACGGCGCCACCTTGATATCGGGCCCCCGACAATCGTAATGCCGGCAGCGCCCTTGCCCGGAGCTGGCCACGAAGCCCTCGGCCACGGCCGCCACCCCCGCGCAATCGGGCACGTACGCCTGCAGGCGCAGCAGGCCGCTGTCCAGCCCCCAAATGAACAACCGATTCGCCCGTGGCGCTGTCAGCGCCACCAGCCGCAGGCGGTCATGCAAGGCGACGCTAGCAGTGTAGTGGGCCATGCCGCGCAGTTGCTCGGGCGCTACTGGGAACGCCTTGAACGCATTGCCCGGCCGCTTGATGGCCAGCAGCTCGGCTGTGTCTTGGGCACTGCCCATGTACTGCTGGCAGGCCACCACCGTGCCGTCACCGCCGACGGCGAGGTGGCGGATGCTGTTCATCGGCTGGCTGAGGGTTTCCTTAGACACGAGTGTCCCGTTGCGGCGCATCAGTACCAGGCTGGCCTGCATGGCGTCGAGGTTCATGTCCGCTCGGCTTTCGGCCTCGGTGCGGATGCCGCCATTGGCGACGACCAGGGTTTCGCCATCAGGCATCCAGGCCAATTCGTGTGGCCCGATGCCGTGGGTGGGTACTTCACTGTGGTAGCGCAATTGCTGGCCATCGAAACGGTAGATACCGAGCAGCCCACGGCCAGGCTCACGGGTGTCATTCTCGGTGGTATAGAACCACTCGCCACCGCGGTGGGCCACCGCGTGCCCATAGAAGTGGCGGTGGGGCCGCGCCTGCAGGGTTTGCAGCAGGCGGCCGCGCTGTAGGTCCAGCAGGTAGCAATGGGTACCGGGGCGCCGCGCCACGAACAGGGCTACGGGTTGGTTGGGGTGCTCGGCCACCGCATGGCAGCGTTGCGGCACTTCAATGGCGAACGCCTGGCGGCCGTTGAGGTGATAGCCAACCGCGTAATGGCGGCCATCAACGTCGTCACGGGCTGATAGCAGCAACGCTACGCGCGGGCGGGTAGGAACGCCGAACAGCGACAATGCGGCGACTAAGCGGCGGGCAAGGGCCATGTCAATCCCCGTCGTTGGCATTGAAGCCCAACTGGATACCCAGCGCCCGGGCCAATTCACCTTCGTGCAAGCGGTGCACGATGTTCAGGCTATCGTAGAGCACGTTCAGGCGCGCTTGGCCCTCGGTGCTGGCCAATAACTGGGCAAGGCCCTGCTCCCCTTGCAGTTGCCCAAGGGCGGCGGTGTAGGCCGCGTCCACCCTGCCGGCCAGGTCGTGGTGGTTTTTGCCCAGCAGGGCCTTGATCCCTTGGCCATCGGCCCCCCGCCACAGGCGGTTTGCAGCGCTAAGGCTGGCGCGCAGGCTGGCCAGCGAGGCATCGCTGCGCCAAGCCTCGGCCTGGTAAGGCTGGGGTATACCGTTGCTGAAGCGGCCCATGGGCGCGCCGAGTTTTTTCTTCAGGGTGTCCAGCGCGGTGACCTGCGCCCGTAGCAGGTCGGCGATAGCTTCATGGGCATCGGCATAGCGCTCATTGGGGAATTCGCTCAGTTGCATGAGCATGCCGCCGTGTTCATTCCAGCTGGCCAGAATCTCTGCAGCCAAGGCTTGCTGGCGTTGCCCGACCGCCATCAACAAGGGGCAGTAGCGTGCCTTGCGCGCGCTATTGGCCACTTCCGGCTGGCTGTCGTAGAGGATGTATTCATACGCCGACAAGCCTTGGATCACCACGCTGGCCTTGGCCAGGCTATCCAGGTCGATGGGTGTGCCCGAGGCTAGCAATTGCTCTACCTGGCGCCCGACCAGGTTCTTTTTGTCGGGCCAGAACTGCACGCTCCAGGCCCGATTACCTTCGGCCAGCGGGCCGACCAGTAGCGGTTGCAACGCTGCCCAGGCCTGTTGGGCGGCAAGCAAATCGGCCCGCGCCTGGGTGAGGTCTTCGCGGCCTTCGCAAAAGGCCAGGGCGCTGGCAGCCAACTGCCGGTCGGCATCGGCCCAGCGCGCATAACCGGGCAGGATTACACCCTTGGCCAGGGCCGCACTGGTGGCCGCTTGGCGGTCCTGTGGCGCGCAGGCGCCCAGGGCCAAAGCGGCGAGGCTGGTGAACAACAGTTTGGGGCGTAACATCGTCAAGCTCCGGGAAGGTCAAAGGGAATCGAGAAAAGCGAGCAATGCGGCGCGCTGCTCAGCGTTGAACGCCAGTACGCGCTCACGCGCCGGCGCCGCCTCGCCGCCATGCCAGAGCACAGCTTCGAGCGGGTCGCGGGCGCGGCCGTCGTGTAGCAGTTGGTAGTGGCCGCTGACTGAGCGGGTCAGGCCCAAGCCCCACAAGGGCGGCGTGCGCCATTGCTGGCCGCTGGCCAAAAATTCCTCGCGTTGGTCTGCCAGGCCGGCGCCCATGTCGTGCAGCAGCAGGTCGGTGTAAGGCCATATCCGTTGCCCGGCCAGGGCCGGTTCGGCCGTGGCGGCGGCAGTGGTCCATTGCGGTACATGGCACAACTGGCACCCGGCCTGGTTGAACAGTTGCTTGCCGGCCAATACCTTGGCGTCGGCTACCCCACGGCGGGCCGGCACGGCCACATGGCGGGTGTAGAACTGCAGCAGGGGGCGGATGTTGTCGCTGATTTCCGCCGCGCCCCCGGTGCCGTCACCCGTGGGCGCGGCGCGGCAGGCCAACTGGGTATCGCTGCAGGTTTGCTCCGCCAGCAGTGATGTGCTCAGGCCGATGTCTTGTGAGGCGGCGTGGGCGTTCTGCTGGTCCAGGTTGGGTTGGCCGGCTTTCCAGCCAAAGCGACCCAGCGCCACGGTGCCGGTGCTGTCGTCCCGAACCCAATTGGGCTGGCCGTTGAGGCCCAGCGCCTGCTGCTGCGCCGCCCGTTCGACAATGGCCTGCTGGGGAATGGCTTCAAGCAAGCCCAAGCCGATCATCGGCGGAGCGATGCGTGCCGAAAACTGTGTATCAGGATGCAATGGTCCATAACCCAGCGCGTCGATGCGCAGCTGTGGGCGGCGCAGGGTAACCCTGTGGCCGTCGGCGAACTGCACCGGTACTGGCTGGTAAGCGACCCGCACCCGGCCCTCCGGCACCACACCTGGGATGGCCATGTCTTGCAGTTGGGTGCCATAGGTAGGCTCGGGCACTACGCCCAGCCGCTGGATAATGGCTTGGTCACCGGCCCGGGCGGGGATCGACAGGCGTACCAGCATCGATACCGCGTTGCGCGCATCCGCCGCCGGCGGGTGACCACGGCCATCGCGGATATGGCAGGCCTGGCAGGCATTGGCGTTGAACAAAGGGCCCAAGCTGTCACGGGCAGTGGTGGTCGAGGGGGCGATCACCCAAGGGTTACGAAAAAACGAATGGCCCGCGCTGAAGTCCACCCGCTGTGCCAACGGCAGGTTCGCCGCCGGCAGGGAAAAGGCATGGCGGTCGGCACGCTGCACGGTGGTGGCGCCGCCGGCAAGGGCCTCGGCGGGTTCAACTGCATCGAACGAAGGCGCAGGTTCGCAGGCGGCCAATAAGGGCGCCAGCAAGGTTAGGGCATGGAGCCGGTAAAGGGGTATGTAGCGCATGGCTAAGCGTGGCCCCGCCGTCCTTGGCGGGCCTTTCAGGTATCAGAACCGGTGGTCGGCGGTGTCGGGGTTCAGCTCGCTGATGCCCAGCTTGGCGGCCGCCTGTTCGATGGCTGCGGTCTGTTTCACCAAGGCGGCGATGGCGTCGCGAATGACTTGGTTGCCGGCGGCATTGCCCGGTGCAATCAACTGGTCGAAGTGCTCGCCTTGGCCTGCTTTGTCGACGATCACCTGCATCCTGGCCTCGGTGTCGGCCAGGTCGGCCTTGAGCGTTTCGTCGGTGGCAGGGGCGATCTGGGCCACCAGCGATGACAGGCTCGGGCCACCGAGCTGGCTGCCGTCGGCGCGGGTGTATTCGCCCAGGTACAGGTTACGAATGCCCTTGGCGTTCCAGAAGGCCGAGTTATGGGTGTTGTCGCTGAAACAGTCGTGTTCGTCCTCAGGCGAGTGGGCTTCCAAGGCGACCTTCAGGCGTTCGCCGGCAAGCTCGCCCAGCGACAGGCTGCCCATGCCGAACAGCATCTTGCGCAGGCCGGTGTCGGCCGGCTCGGCCAGCAGGGCGGCACGGTAATTGTCGGGGTTGCCGGCAGCCCACTGGCCAACCATGGTGTCGAGGTCACTGACCAGCAGTTCGGTCGCGGCCTTCAGGTACGCCTGGCGGCGGTCGTTGTGCCCGCCGGTTGCACCGGGGCCCTCGAGGTAGTCCGACGCCGGGCGGTTGCCGGCGCCTGGGCCGGTGCCGTTGAGGTCTTGGCCCCAAAGCAGGAACTCGATGGCATGGTAGCCCGTGGCGACGTTCGCCTCGGAACCCCCCAGCTCATTGAGGCTGGCGAGTTTCTCGGGGGTGATCTGGGCCATGTCGAGGGTGTCTTCGCCGACCTGCACCGTGGTGTTGGCGATGATATTGGCTTTACCGGCCGGGTTACCCAATGTCTGCTCGTAGTGGTCGTCCACGTAATCGATCAGCCCCTCGTCGAGTGGCCAGGCATTCACCTGGCCCTCCCAGTCGTCAATGATCGGGTTGCCGAAGCGGAACACTTCGCTCTGTAGGTATGCCGGGCGCGAGGCGACCCAGGCGTCGCGCGCGGCCTTCAGGGTGACGTCGCCAGGCTTGGCGAGGAAGGCATCGATGGCGCTTTGCAACTGGCGGGCGGTGCCCAGTGCGTCGCTGAACACCGCATGGACCAGGTTGGCATAATGCGCGACCACCGCCTTGGCCTGGGCGTCGTCGACCTTGCCTGGCGCGCGGGTGGTGGCCGAGCTGTTGGCGGAGGTTTGGCCGGCGGGCTTGCCCTTGCCGTTGCCTTCACCGCAGCCGGCGAGGGTGATGGCGAGGGCCAGCAGCGTGGCGCTGGCCAGGGGGGTACGAGTCATGGCGAAATCCTGCGCTATTGAAGTAAGCCGCCAGGGGGGGGCCCGACGCGGCCGACATGATGCGAAGGATTTTCATTTGGCGCTAGATGAGAGAAACCCCAGGTTACAATTGAGCGACAGTAACGGGTGGAGGGTATCGGGCGTTCGAAAAAGAATCGACGCGTGAATCTCGCTGCTCGTGCACCGCTCCGGGAAAGCTGTACAAGCGTTCAGCTGGAAACAGCCCGTGCCCGTTCCATGTTACGCAGGTAGGCGGTCAACTCGCGGGCTGGCAGCGGCTTGCTGTAATGCCAGCCTTGGCCCTCGTGGCAGCCCTCGGCAATGATATAGGCCTCTTGCTCGGCGGTTTCCACCCCTTCGGCGATCACCTGCATGCCCAGGCTTTTGCCCAGTTGGATGATCGCCCGGACGATGGTGGCATCGTCGTCGTCTTCGAGCACATCCTTGACGAAGCTTTTGTCGATCTTGATTTTGTCCAGCGGTAACGATTTAAGGTAACTGAGCGAGGAATAACCGGTGCCGAAGTCATCGATGGCGATCAATGCGCCCGCTTGGCGCAAGCTCAACAAGTGCTGGGCGGCCGTGGCGATGTCTTCCATCAGGCCGGTTTCGGTTACTTCAAGCTCCAGCGAACAGGCCGGCAAGGCATAGATCTGCAAGAGATTGCTGACCACCCGAGGCAGTTGCGCGTGGTGCAGTTGTACCGTCGAAAGGTTCACCGCCATGCGCAAATCGGCGAAGCCTTGGTCGTGCCATTCGCGTAATTGCCGGCAGGCCTGGTCGAGCACCCATTCGCCAATGGCGATAATGCTGCCGTTCTGCTCGGCCAGGGGAATGAACTGATCTGGCGGGATATTCCCATGCTCAGGGTGGGTCCACCGCAGTAACGCTTCGACGCCCACCACACGGTGCTGTTGGTAGCTGACCTGGGGTTGGTAGACCAACGCCAACTGGTTGCGCACCAACGCCTCGCGCAGGTCTTTTTCCAGTTCGCGGCGGCGGCGCATTTCGCTGTCGACGCTGGCGATGTAGAACTGGTAACGGTTGCGCGAGCGGCTCTTAGCCAACGTCATGGTTTGTTCGGCTTTTTGCAGCAGTTTTTCGGTGCTGTCGCCGTCTTCGGGGAACAGCGTAATGCCGATGGTGGCGCGTAGTTGGATAAGCTCGATGTCGAGGGCAAAGGGCGCTTCCAGATCGTCGAGCACGCTTTGCGCCAGCTCCGCGGCTTCGTAGGGTTCTTCGATATCGGCCTGCACCAGGGCGAACTGGTCTCCGCCGAGCCGGGCCAAGGCCCCCAAGCGGCCGCTGTGCACGCGCAGGCGGTCGGCCAACGCCAGCAGCAGTTGGTCACCGGTTTGGTAGCTGAACTGCTCGTTCACCCCCTTGAAATCATCCAGGCCCACGCACAGCACGGCGACGCGCCGCTGCATGCGCCCGGCTTCGACCAGTATCTTGTCGAGTTGGTCTTGTAGCTGTTGGCGGTTGGGCAGCCCGGTGAGGAAGTCGTACTGGGCCATGCGCAACAAGCTGTTCTCGGCCTCATGGCGCAGGTGGGTGTTGCGTTCGATGGACGCCAGCAATTGATTGGTGGTAATCACCCACCGCCCCAGCTCGTTGCGTTCGTGGCCCTTGAGCAGGGGTAGCTGGTGCTGGGCGGGGCGGTCAGGGTTGATCTGCGTGAGGTGCTCCAGCATGCGCGACAGCGGCTTGGTCAACAGGTAGTGGTAAATCAAGTACAACACCAGGGCCATGGCCATGGCCCGCAGCAGGCCGGAAACGAAGATGATCACCGAGCGGGTGATGAAGCTTTGCCCATAGCTGGCGGTGTCGAGGGTGATGGTGAGGTCACCATAGTATTCGCTATAGGGTTCACGGCCCACCAGGCGGATGCTGTAGGTTTTTTCGTCGCCCAAGATCGGGTCGGTCAGCCAGCGCAGCGGAGCGTTGGCCAGCGGCCGAGATTTCTCGGCCAAGGGCGGCTCATTCGGTAGCCCGATGGACGCTTTGCGCACGGCGTTATCTTGGAACAGGCCCTCGAGCACCTGCATGCCCATTTCTTTGTCTAGGCTATACACCGCCTGGGTCGACGGGCCGCGGAACATCCCGAGGATTCGCTGGGCATCCTTGGCCACTGCATCACGGGCCTTGTTGGCGTCGAAGGCGATCTGTGCGCAACTAAGCAGCACGCCGACCACTAACGCCGCAAGCAACACGACCCTGAGCAATTTCACCGATAAGCTGTGCTTGGCTTCCAGCTTCAAAGCAAGGCTTCCTTATTGGGGTGCACGTAATATCAATTTGATATTAGTATTGGCAACGGTTGCAGTACAGTTAAGAGTAGTCGCTCTAGTTGGGGTGTCTCAGAAGTTCGCACGGTTAATGTTGTTGCCGGGCAAGCCGCCGCAACGCGGCACGGCAACGAAACGCACCGCCAACGCGGTGCGGCCAACGTCTGAAACACATGCCAGCCGCCCTGGAGGGCACTGTGTATCAAGGCGGTCTTTAACCTATCGGCCGATCTTGCCTGAAACTTAAGGCCATGCCGAGGAATTTGTCCCGCCGGCTCGGACCACCCTGCACGATGAAAAACGCCCCGCAGAGGCGGGGCGTTTGTTCAGGCACTGAACGCATCAGGCCTTGAAGGTATTGCCTTCGAACTGCTGGGCAACGAATGCCCAATTGACCAAGTTCCAGAACGCTTCGACGTATTTAGGCCGCACATTACGGTAGTCGATATAGTACGCATGTTCCCATACGTCGCAGGTCAGCAGTGGCGTATCGCCGCTCGTCAGCGGGTTGCCGGCGCCGATGGTGCTGGCCAGGGCCAGGGAGCCATCGGCCTTTTTCACCAGCCAGCCCCAGCCGGAACCGAAGGTGCCGACGGAGACTTTGGTGAATTCTGCCTTGAACGTGTCGAACGAGCCAAACGCGGCGTTGATTGCATCGAGCAGCGCGCCGGTAGGTTGGCCGCCGCCAGTGGGCGACAGGCAGTTCCAGTAGAAGGTGTGGTTCCACACTTGGGCGGCGTTATTGAAAATGCCACCTGAAGAGCTTTTGACGATTTCTTCGAGGCTTTTGCCTTCGAATTCGGTGCCGGGAACCAGGCCGTTGAGGTTCACCACATAGGTGTTGTGATGTTTGTCGTGGTGGTATTCCAGGGTTTCTTTGGAAATGTGCGGCTGCAGGGCATCGTGTGCATAAGGCAGCGGCGGCAGTTCAAACGCCATGGTAATTCTCCTAATCAGGTCTGTTGCGGTGAGCGCAAGGCCGATCACGGGCGGCCGACAAAAGCGCCGTAGAGTTTGTACCCTTTGCGGCGCAAGCTCTGGATCATAGCACCGGGCCTTGGCTATAACCACGCAACAACTGTGTGGAATAGAGGTTCCAGAGCAATCGACGGGCAGGATAGGCGGCCTAACCGCGCACCAGTTGTAGTGCCACGCTGAACATCATCGCCGCCACCAGCGCATCCAGCCACCGCCAGGTCGCCGGCCGCGCCAGCCACGGCGCAAGGCACGCAGCGCCCAAGGCCAGGGCGAGGAACCATACCGCCGAAGCACTGGCGGCGCCGGCGACATAAGCCCCCGGGGCCACCTGCTGTGCGCCCAGCGAACCCACCAACAATACGGTGTCGAGGTACACGTGGGGGTTGAGCAGGGTCACCGCCAGCGCGCTGGCCAGCACCGCCCGCCGCGAACGCCGCCCGGCCATTTCGGCGCCGCCCAAGGCCTGCCTGCTGCATGCCCGGCGCAAGGCCTTGGCCGCGTACCAAAGCAAAAACGCCACCCCGCCCCAACGCGTGGCCGCCAGCAGCGTGTCGCTCTGCGCCAGTAGGCTGGCCAAGCCGAACACACCGGCGCCCATCAGCACGGCATCGCACACCACGCAGATCACCGCCACCGGCAGATGATGCTCACGGCGAAGGCTTTGCGCCAATACGAAGGCGTTTTGCGTGCCGATGGCGACGATGAGGCTGGCTGATACGAACAGGCCGTTAACATAGCTTTGCCACATAGTCCTACCCCAACTCACGAATGGGACCATTTTCCGCGCACCGGCAAGATTAGGAAAATCAATGTTAGCCATGGCATATTAGCTAAACTGATACACCACGGCGGCAAGCGAAAGTGCACAGCGCTTGGCTTGGCGCTTCGCCCTTGGAGCGGGATGCCGATGTTCGATTACAAATTATTGAGCGCTTTGGCCGGCGTGATAGAACACGGCGGCTTCGAGCGCGCAGCCGTGGCCTTGGGCTTGTCCCAGTCGGCGGTGTCGCAGCGGATCAAATTGCTTGAGGCGCGCATTGGCCAGCCGGTATTGGTGCGTGCCGCCCCGCCGGCGCCCACCGAGGTAGGCCGGCGCCTGCTCAACCATGTGCAGCAGGTGCGCCTGCTGGAGCGTGACGTGCAGGGCCAGGTGCCCACCCTGGGCGACGACAAACAGCCCGAGCGCCTGCGCGTAGCGCTCAATGCCGACAGCTTGGCCACGTGGTGGGCTGGCGCGGTGGGTGGGTTTTGCAGTGAACATCAGCTATTGCTGGACCTGCTGGTAGAGGACCAAGACGTCGGCCTTAAGCGCATGCGCGCCGGTGAAGTAGCGGCCTGCGTGTGCGCCACCGAGCGCCCGGTCGCCGGCGCGCGTAGCGAGCCGTTAGGGGCGATGCGCTATCGGCCGCTGGCTACCAAGCCCTTTCTCGAACGCTGGATGCCCGGTGGGTTCAGCCCGCAAGCCCTGGCCAAAGCGCCCGCGCTGGTGTTCGGCCCAGACGATTTTCTTCAGCACCGCTACATGGCCGCCTTGGGGGTCAGCCAGGTGCAGGTGTTTCATCTATGCCCATCTTCCGAAGGCTTCATGCGCATGGCCGAGGCCGGTGCGGGTTGGGGGCTGATCCCGGAGATGCAGGCGGCACGGTTGATCGCCGAAGGGGTGCTGGTAGAGCTGCTACCGGGGTACCACAGCGATGTGCCGTTGTACTGGCACCATTGGCGCAATGGCGGGCAACTGCTCGACGCCTTGACCCGCCACCTGCTGCGGGAGGCCGCGCATGCTTTGATCGCACCCGTGGGCGTGCGCAGTGGGCCACACAATGAACAGCAGCGGGGCGTTTGATGAATATTCTGGTAACCGGTGCTGGTGGTTTCATTGGTGGGCGCTTCGCCCGGGTTGCCCTTGAGCAAGGCTGGTCCGTGCGTGCGTGCAGCCGCCGGCCAGATAGTGTGCCGCCGCTGCAGCACATGGGCGCGCAGTGCTTGCAGGGCGACCTTGCCGACAGCGCGTTCGCCCAGCGCCTGTGCATGGGCATCGATACGGTGGTGCACGCGGCCGGGCCCAGCGACATTTGGGCGCCGGCGCCGGTGCTGCAGCGTGATATCCTGGGCGCCACTGAAAACATCGTCGAAGCATGCCTTAGCGCACACGTTCGGCGCTTGGTGTACGTGTCTACCGCAGACCTTTACCTCAGCGGCCGTGCCCGCGAGCAGGTGCGCGAGAAGCAGATCCCGCCACGCCAACGCAGCCTGTATGGGCGCCTGCGCTTTATCGCCGAACAGCGGGTGTTCGGCGCCGAAGCGTTCGGTTTGCAGGTGGTCGTGCTACGGCCCACCCGGATCGTCGGTGCGGGTGCCGGCACCGGCCAATGGCTACCGCGGCTGCTGCGATTGCACGCCAAGGGGCGGCTGCAAATCGTCGGCAACGGCCTGAACCGGGTAGATTTCACCAGCGCCAACAACCTGTGCTTGGCACTGTTGCTGGCGGTACAGGCCGATGATGCCGCGCAGGGCCGCGCGTTCAACATCAGCAACGGGGCGCCGGTGCCATTATGGGATGCGCTCAACTATGTGGCCCGGCAACTGCAGTTGCCACCCATAGCCCGCTACCAGCACCCGGCTTGGGCGCACGCCAAGGCCCTGCTCGCCGAGGCGGCCTGCCGGGCCTGGCCGGGGCGACCGCGACCAGTGATCACGTTAGGCGACGTGGCGCGCCTGAACGAAGATTTCACCCTCGACATCACCCGCGCGCGGCATGATCTGGGCTATACCGCCCCGGCGTCGTTGTGGGATGGCTTGGATGAATTCAGCCAGGGATGGAAAGCCCTGGACACATCCGGCAAATATCGCTGAACAGGCAGGCTGTTTTGCGGTCGATCGCAGCGGCGCGGTTCCGGGTTAGAATTCGGGCACTTAGCCACTATTTTTTCGCGGGTAACAGGTTTTCCCATGGCAAAACACCCGGTTGACGATTTCGACGATAACCTCCCGAGCCTGCGTGCCGACGACCGTGACGAGGTGTTTTTCGACCCTGAGCCGGAGCCTGCCGAGCCGCGCCGCGGGCGTGCGCGCCGCGAGCCGGAGGCGGTGTATTCGCGCAGTACGCCGGTGGTCAAGGTCAAGGCCCCCGGCAGCGGGGCCCTCTGGGCGCTGGTGGTGGCCCTGGTGATCGCCTTGGGCGGCCTAGGTTGGTGGAGCGTGCAGCAGATTTCGCTGATGGAGCAGCAACTGGTGGCGACCCAGGAGAGCTTCGCGAAAGTCAGCGAAGAGGCCGCTGGGCGGTTACGCGATATCAGCGGCAAGGTGGCTGCCGGGGAAACCAGCGCGACCACCGACGTCGAAACGCTCAAAGTGCAGGTCAAGCAACTGCAGGGCACGCTCGACGACCAAAACCGCGCCGCCCAAGGTTTCGCCGGCCAGCAGGGCGACCTTGGCAAGCGTATCGAGCAACTGGCCGCCCAGCAGGCGGCCAACGAGCAAGCAATCAAGGCCATGGCCGGCGACCTCGCCACGCTCAAGGCGGCCCAGGCCGGGCAGGGCGCAACCGATGCCCAGCTCAAGAGCTTGGCCGCCGATGTGGCCACGCTTAAGAAGCAACCCGACCCCAACGGCCGCATCGAGCGCTTGGAGCAGGAGCTGATCGTACTCAAGAGCGAGCAGGATAACCGCGCGGCGCAAACCGCCAACGCAGGCCCGAGCAACCAGGAGTTCGACGCGTTCCGTGGGCAAAGCACGCGCAACTTCAACACGCTGCAAAGCCAGATCCAGAATTTGCAGCAGCAGATCGATGCACGGCGGTAAAGGCTAACGGGCGTGGTTCCGGCCAGCGGCAATGGAAAACGCTAGCGCGGCGGCTGGCGTTTTAGGGCGGCGTTAAACGGCCCCAGGGGTCAAAGCGACCACTTCACGCTGAACATCAGGTTGCGAGGGTCGCCGTACATGCCGGCCCCGCCCGAGCCCGGGATGCCCTGCCAGTACTTTTTGTCGAACAAGTTGTTAACGTTCACCCGGCCATCCCAATGGTCGTTGAACCTGTAACCTGCCATCAAGCCCACCAGGGTGTAGGCGCCCTGATCACTGGTGCCGGTGCCTACCTCCTTGAAGGTGGCGCTTTGTGCGTAAACATCCGCGCCGACTCGCCATTTGTGCAATTCGCCCGGTAGGCTGTAGCTGGTGGCGGCCTTGAACAGGTGCTTGGGTTGCTCTGGCGCGAACAATTTTCCGTCGTTGTCGGAATTGTCTGCGTATTGGCTTATCACGTAGGTGTACGAAGCGGTGAACTGCCAGTCGGGGGTCAGTGCGCCGGTCAACTCCGCATCGATACCGCGACTGCGCACCTTGCCGGCCGCTTCATAGCAACTGCTTGCCGGGTAGGAGGGGCAGTCGGTTATTTGCTGAGCGGTGGGCAGGGCATAACCGCGCCCTTTTTGCACCATGTCGAACAGCGCCAGGGTGCCGTTCAAAGCACCCCCCAGGTATTCGCCCTTCACGCCGATTTCATAGTTCTTACCCGTCATTGGGCTTAGCACGCCGCCGCTGGTAGACCGGTAATTTTGCGGTTTGAAGATCTGCGTATAGCTGGCATACACCGAGTAGGTGTCGTTCAGGTCGTAGATCACCCCCGCGTAAGGTGTGGCTTTGCGGGTAACGCCGTAGTCGGTGGTGCCGACGCGGTCGTTGAAGTCATACCACATCACCCGGCTGCCCAAAATAACGTGCAACGGGTCGATTGGGTTGAACCGCACCGCGCCATAAACCGCTTTTTCGGTCGCCGTATTGCGGTATTGCCATAGGCTCATGTCGACGTCCGGTTTGGGCACGTCGTGGCCAAAGTTGTACCCATCGATCAGGGTGCCGCTTGTCCAGCCACCTACCTGGTCAAACTTTTCCTGGCGCCAGCTGGTGCCGACCACCAAATCATGTTCGCGCCCGAACAATGTAAAGGGGCCCGAGAGCGAAGCATCAAGGTTGGTCTGGTCATCGGTGTCATCGTACTTGCCCGAGTATTGGGTCAAGTGGGTACCGTCATAAGAGGGGTAGCTGGAGAACGTCCAAGCCTTGGCCCAGATCTTCTGCCCGGCGAGTTTGGCGGTCCAGCCATTGTCGAAGCGATGGGTGATGTCACTAAACAGGCTGTAGTTATCTTTATCCCAGTAAGACCAATCGTTGCTGAGGAACGTCGAGCGGGAGAAGTGCAGGTTTTCGCCATTCACCCCGCTGGGCAGCCCGCCCCAATCCGACGTGTTGTCATCCCGTTGCTTGGACGCGCCAAGGGTCCATGTGGTGGAGTCGTTCAGGTCGGCTTCGAGGATGCCGTAGAAGGTCTGGCGCTGGTTCTCGCGCACGTCCGCGAAGCTGTGTTGGTCTTGGTAAGCCGCAACCACGCGGCCACGAACGGTGCCCGATTCGTTGAGTTTGTTCGATGCGTCCACCTCGGTGCGGTAGCGGTCCCAACTGCCGGCGCTGGTGGTCAGGCTCACCTGCGGCGTGGCTGTGGGGCGTTTGCGTACCAGGTTAAGGGTCGCCGAAGGGCTGCCGGCGCCGGTCATCAGGCCGGTGGCGCCGCGAACCACTTCGACGCGGTCGTACATGGCAAGGTCTGCCGACGAGATCGCATCTTGGGTGTAGGTGCTGACGCTGGTGGGCAACCCGTCGTACATGATGTTGTCGATCTGGAACCCGCGCGACAAGAATTGCTGGCGGTCAGACGCGGTCCGCTTCAGGGTCACGCCGGGGGCATATTTGACCACATCGTTGAGGTCGTTCATGCCTTGGTCTTCGATGCGCTGGCGGGTGATCACGCTTACCGATTGCGGCGTCTGGCGAATCGACAGCGGCAGCTTGGTCGCGGTGTTCATGCTGGCGGTGGTGTAAGAACGAGTGCCCTCGGTAGCCGCCGGGTCGCTGGTAGCAACGGCTGCTCCCTCGGCGCTCACGTGGCTTACGCCCAACTGAATGCTGCCATCGCTGCTGGCGGGGCCCGCCCCCGCCACGGTCACTGTATTACCACGCACCGAACCCACCAGCCCATTGCCGGCCAGCAACCGCTGCAGCGCGGCGGCCGGCTCCATTGGGCCGCTGATGGCCGGGGCGACCTTGCCCGCTACCGCCGCTTGCGAATACACCACCTCCAACCCACTGGCTTGGCCAAGCGCATGCAGGGCATCACCCAACGGCTGTGCCGGTAGGTTCAGGTCCACCGGGGCTGCGTGTACCAGCCCTACGCTAAACAGCGAGATCGTGAGCGCGAGCGAGCGCACAGGAAGTTGTTTCATGGTTACGAAGTCCTCGGGCAAAGCGCAAGCGCACCCGCGCCCCCTCGGCACGGTGTCGGTTCAGCGGATAAAGGCCTGTAGGCTTGCAAAGCCGCCGTTGTGGGCGGGCTGGGAGGAATCTAGTGAATGGTGAAAAAATTGTAAATAATAATTTTTATTGTTTGGAAATGATTTACGTCAGTAATTGATTCTTTTTTCAGGATCCTTTTACGGCGCAGTATGCCTTACCAAGCACGCTGCCCGTGGCCGGCGGTTGCCCGAATCACCACCGGCTAAAGCGCCATACCGCTCAAAGCGGATTTCATGAAATTCGCGCGAACTTATTTAGTTCGCCACCTAACTAATCCTCAAGCTGTGCCTTGTGACAATTTGTCACACCTTTCCTTTCTCTAACTGGAGCGCCTATACCGTGGCCGGTTTACCTTCTCGCCCACCCCGGATCACCGGGTATCTGATAGCCCTCGCCGGCTTGGCCCTAGGTGCCGGTGGCCTTTATTTACTGATACTGGGCGGCAGCCCGTATTACCTGCTTGCCGGGGCTGGCACGCTGGTCAGCGGCTTGGCCTTGAGCCGGGGGCGGCGTTGGAGCCTTAACCTTTACGCCTTGGTGCTGGCTGGCACGGTGTTATGGGCGCTGTATGAGGTGGGCTTGCGCGGCTGGGAGTTGGAGCCACGCTTGCTGATCCCGACCTGCCTGGGCATTTACTTGCTGCTGCCCTGGGTGGTGCGGCGGGTGGGGCCGCTGGGAGCATACAGCAAGGCGCAACTGCCGTTGTGCTGGCCATCGTGGTCGGCGCGGCCTCGTTGTTCCAGGCGCCGGGGGTTCAGGGCGAGGCGGCCCTGGCCAATGGCGCGGCAGCGCCGGCAGACGCGGATGTGGCCGACGAAGATTGGACGTTCTATGGGCGCACGCCCAAGGGCGAGCGCTATTCCCCGCTGGCGCAGATCAATCCGGGCAATGTGGCGCAGCTCAAGGTCGCCTGGCAGGCACAAACCGGCGACACCATGCGCCCTGGGGAAGACCAGGGCGGCACCGATGCCGGCCACGAGTTCAACTTCGAAGACACCCCGACCAAGGTCGGCGATACCTTGTACGTCTGCACCGGCCATAGCTGGGTGGTGGCCTTTGACGCCAAGACCGGGCAGAAGAAATGGAGTTTCAACCCCAAGGCCGATACCGACGCCGATGTGTACCTGGCCTGCCGGGGCGTTGCCTATTATGAGGCGCCGGCGAACGTCGCCACCGACTGCCCCAAACGGATCATCGCCCCGGTGCTGGACGCCCGCGTAATGGCGCTCAATGCTGACACCGGCAAGCCGTGCGAAGACTTCGGCGAGCACGGGTTCATTTCACTTACCCAATACCTGGGCCATGTACAAAAGGGCTTTCACTTCGTGACCTCGCCACCGCTAGTGGTCCACGACCGGGTGATCCTCGGTGGTTGGGTATGGGACAACCAGGCCGAGCATGAGCCGAGTGGCGCGATACGCGCCTTCAACCCCATCACCGGCGCCATCGAATGGGCCTGGGATGTCGGCCACACCCCACACAACTTCAAGCCCGGCCCGGGCGAAGAGCTGACCCGCGGCACCCCTAACGCGTGGGGCGTGTACACCGCGGACCCGGCCTTGAACCTGGTTTACCTGCCGATGGGCAACGCCACGCCCGACTACTACGGTGGCCACCGCCGGCCGTTCGATGAAGAATATTCCAGTGCCGTGGTGGCGCTGGACATCAGCACCGGCGAAGAGCGTTGGCACTTCCAGACCACCCACCATGACCTGTGGGACATGGACTTGTCCATCGGCCCGTCGCGGGTAGACGTACCCGACCCGGCCAACGCCGGCCAGACCGTGCCGGCGCTGGTGCAAACCAACAAGCGTGGGGAGTTCTTCATGCTCGACCGGCGTACCGGCACGCCTATTGCCAAGGTCGAGGAAAAACCGGTGCCGCAGGGGGCCGTCGCCGGCGATTACAGCGCGCCGACCCAGCCTTACTCCACAGGCCTGCCATCGGTCACCCCGGCGGACTTGACCGAGAACCACCTGTGGGGCGCCACCCCCTTCGACCAACTGCTGTGCCGCATCCAGTTCAAGTCATTCAACTACCGTGGCCAATTCACCCCGCCGGGCCTTAAAACCACCATCGTGTACCCAGCCTCCGACGGTGTGATCGACTGGATGGGCGCCTCGATCGACCCGGCGAACAAACTGGTGATCGCCAATGCCAACTACATTCCCTTCATCGTGCAGATGCTGCCGCGCGAACCGGTGGAGCAAGCCGGCAAACTGCCCAGTTGGGACGGCAAGGGCGAGCAACCGCCGAACACCTCGCCTTATACGCCGCAGTACGGCACGCCCTTTGTGGCCACCGTGCATCCGTGGCTGAACGCGGTAGGCGTACCGTGCAACTCGCCGCCGTGGGGTACGCTCACCGCGATCGACCTTAAAACTCGCAGCATCGCCTGGCAACACCCGATCGGTACCACCGCGACACCGGCCCGCTCGGCACCCACACCAACCTGCCGTTCAACACCGGTATTTTCAACATAGGCGGCAACATCGTTACCCGCGGCGGGCTGGTGTTCATGGGCGCCACCGCCGACAACTACCTGCGCGCCATCGACGAGCGCAATGGTGACGTGGTATGGCGGGCCCGCCTGCCGGCCGGCGGCCAGGCCACGCCGTTGTCTTATGCCGTGGGTGGCCAGCAGTACGTGGTGATCGCCGCCGGCGGGCATGGCGGGCTGGGTACCACAACCGGGGATTACGTGGTGGCCTATACGCTGGACGGCAAGCAGGGCCAATGAGGCGCGGCAACGCGGTCGGGCCCGGCCCCCCGAGCGCTTAGCGCTTGGCGTTAAAAGAACGAACCCGGCCATGGCCGGGTTCGTTTTTATTCACAGCCGAGGGTAGTCGATATACCCCTTCGGCCCTTTGCTATAGAAGGTGCTGGTATCCGCCTCATTCAGCGGCGCATCTGCCGCCAGGCGGGCCGGCAGGTCGGGGTTGGCAATGAACGGTACGCCGAAGGCAACGGCATCGGCCACGCCGCGTTGCAGGGCAGCGTTGGCGCTGGCCTTGGTAAAGCGTTCGTTCATGATGTACGGCCCGCCGAACGCTTGCTTAAGCTGCGGGCCGATGCTGTCGTCGGCCTCGTGTTCGCGGGAGCAAATAAAGGCAATGCCACGTTTGCCCAGTTCACGGGCCACATAGCTGAAGGTTTCCAGGCGGTTGGCGTCGCCCATGTCGTGGGAGTCCGCCCGCGGCGCCAGGTGCATGCCGACGCGGCCCGCGCCCCATACGCCGATCACCGCATCGGTCACTTCCAGCATCAGCCGCGCGCGGTTTTCCAGCGAGCCGCCGTATGCGTCTGTGCGCTGGTTGGTGCTGCTTTGCAGGAACTGGTCGAGCAAATAACCATTGGCGCCGTGGATTTCGACACCATCGAAACCAGCGGCCTTGGCGTTTTCCGCGCCCTGGCGGTAGGCCTCGATCACGTCGGGGATTTCACCGCTCTCCAGGGCGCGCGGGGTGGGGTACTCGCTGATCGGGCGCACCAGGCTCACGTGGCCGGCGGGCCGGATGGCGCTGGGCGCTACGGGCAGCTCGCCAGCGAGGTAGCTGGGGTGGGAGATGCGGCCCACATGCCACAATTGCAGGAAGATGCGCCCACCGGCGGCATGTACCGCCTTGGTCACGTTGGCCCAGCCGCGTATTTGAGCGTCAGACCAAATGCCCGGGGTGTCGGGGTAGCCCACGCCCATGGGGGTGACTGAAGTCGCTTCGGAGAGGATCAAGCCGGCGCTGGCGCGCTGTACGTAATACTCGGCCATCATCGCATTGGGCACCCGGCCTGCGTCGGCACGGCAGCGGGTAAGCGGTGCCATGATGATGCGGTTCGGCAGTTCGAGCGCACCCAATGTGATCGGGTCGAAAATCGTCGTCATGTTTGCAGCCTCTGTCAGTGAGTGGCGGGTGCCAGGCCAGCATCGCTGCCCCGGCTGAAGGTGATGAACGTAAGGATCAAGGCGAGCACGGCAAGGGCGCCCGCGGCCAACGGTACCGAGGTCAGCCCCAGGCCACGGCCGATCACCGCGCCGCCTACCCAGGCGCCGAGGGCATTGCCAACGTTGAAGGCGCTGATGTTCAGGGTGGATACCAGGTTCGGCGCGGCCTTGCCGGCACTGACCACGTTCACCTGCAGGGCCGGCACGGCAGCGAAGGCGGCGGTGGCCCAAAGGAACAGGGTGATTTCGGTGGGCAGCAAGGCGTGGCTGGTCCAGGCCAGGGCGCTGGACACCACTGCCATGGCCGCGAACACCAGCATCAAGGTGGCCCCCAAGCGCCAGTCGGCCAGCTTGCCGCCGACGATATTGCCCAGGGTCAGGCCCACGCCGATCAACAGCAAGGTCCAGGTGACGCCCCGTGGCGACACGCCCGTGACGTCCCCAAGCAACGGCGCCAGGTAAGTGAACAGGGTGAACATCGAAGCGGCGAACAACACCGTCATGCCCAGCGACAGCCAGATCGCAGCGCCTTTGAGGGCGCCCAGTTCTGTGGCCAGGTCGAGCTTTGCTTCATCGGTGCGGTTGGGCAGGTAGCGCACCAGGCCGATGAAGGCGACCACGCCGATCAGGGTGACGCCCCAGAAGGTCGAGCGCCAGCCGGCGGCTTGGCCCAAGGCGGTACCCAGCGGCACACCGAGCACATTGGCCAGGGTGAGGCCGGTGAACATCAGGGCCACCGCCGACGCGCGTTTGTTCGGCGCCACCAGGTTGGCGGCTACCACCGAACCGATGCCGAAGAACGCCCCATGGCACAAAGCAGTGACCACCCGTGCCAGCATCAGCAGGTTGTAATCGGCGGCCACCGCACACAGCAGGTTGCCGAGGATGAACACGCCCATCAACACCACCAGCGCTTTTTTGCGCGGCAGCCGGGCAGTGGCCAAGGCCATGAACGGCGCGCCGATGGCCACCCCCAGCGCGTAGCCGGTCACCAGCCAACCGGCACCGGGAATGCTGACGTGAAGGTCGCCGGCGACCTCCGGCAACAGGCCCATGATGACGAACTCGGTGGTGCCGATGGCGAACGCACTCAGCGCCAGGATGAGTAGGGAAAGCGGCATGGAAAGGTCCTTATCAGAGCCTGCGGCTCAGTTGGTCGAGAAACTGCGCGAGCGCCGCTTCGTCGCGTTTGAAAAGATGCCATTGCCCGACCTTATGGCTGGTGACCAACCCAGCGCGCTGCAGCGTGGCCAGGTGCGCCGACACCGTAGACTGCGCTACCCCGCAGCGTTGGTCGATCTGCCCGGCGCAGATGCCGTGCTCATAGGAGTGGCTTTGCTCGGGAAAATTACCCGCCGGGTCTTTGAGCCAGGCGAGGATTTCGCGGCGCAAGGGGTGGGCCAGGGCTTTGAAAATGGCATCGAAAGGGTCGGGCATTGTCGCGGGCCAGTTATATCGGGTTGGGACGAAATTTAGATCGGGCTTGGCCGATATACCAATGCCTGCCAGGCATGGTGGTTATCAATGCCGGTGATACTGCGCAAGCCCGCCATCGCGTGTACGCTTATGGCCATGAATTACCTCGCACATCTGCACCTGGGCGGCAGCGCGCCGCAGCAATTGTTGGGCAGCCTGTATGGCGACTTCGTCAAGGGCCCCTTGGACGGGCGTTTTGCACCGCAGTTGGAAGCGGCGATCCGCCTGCACCGGCACATCGACAGCTACACCGACCAACACCCGGTGGTGCGCGCGGCGTTGGCGCGGTTTACCCCAGCGCGCCGGCGTTATGCCGGGATCGTGCTCGATGTGTTTTTCGACCATTGCCTGGCGGCCCACTGGCAAGACTATGCGGCCATGCCCCTGGGGCGCTTTACCGCCGAAGTGTACCGAGTGCTGCGTGCCACCCCGGATTTGCCCGAGCGCCTGGCGTTGATCGCCCCGCGCATGGCGGCCGATGATTGGCTGGGCGCTTACCGCGATTTCGACACCTTGCAGGCGGTGTTCGCCGGCATCGGGCGGCGCTTGTCGCGGCCGGGTGTGCTGGATGGCGTGATGGATGAACTGGCCCCGCTATACGGCGCCTTGCTCGAACACTTTCGCGCCTTTTACCCGCAAGTGCAGGCCTTTGCCGCGGAGCAACACGCTCGGCCAGTGTGAGGTACACACGCTCACGCAAACCGCTGCGGCGCCAGCGGCGGCTTAGCGCTCCAGTACCCTGGGCACGGCGGCCAGCACCAGCCAGGCCAATACCGTAGCGACCACCGCCGTGGCTTCCCGGCCCATGCCCACCGCCACGCCGATAGCGGCCGTCATCCACAGCCCGGCTGCGGTGGTGAGGCCCTTGACCCGTTGGGTATCCAGTTCACTGCCCTTGAGAATGGTCCCGGCACCGAGAAAACCGATCCCGGCCACCACCCCTTGGATAGTACGGCTGAGCGCGTCCTGGCCGGCCCCGCTCATTTGCGGGGCCAGTATGAACAACGCAGCGCCCGTACACACCAGCATGTGGGTTCTAAGGCCGGCCGCCTTGCCGCTGTGTTCGCGCTGAAGCCCTAGCAAGCCCCCGAGCAGGAGCGCCAGCAGCAACCGGCTAACGATGCGGGTGAGCGCTTCTATATCGGCAATGTCGGCGAATTCCTGCGCCAGAATGGCGAGGATACGTGCCCCAATGTCTTGCATGGCAGTGGCCCATTGTCACAGTCCTGTTCCATGGACCACTGCCAAGGCGCGCAGTGCGGTTGCGCGCAAACAGCGTTTGGCCGCGCGAACGCGTTGGCTCAACGATCAGTCGGTTTCGATTCGTGAATGGCTGCGGGTGTCTTTCATGCATACGTACACCAACAGCGACACCGCGATGCAGGCGGTCACATACCAGTAATAGCCGCTTTCGAAGCCCGCCTTCTTGAGCTGCAATGCCAGCAGTTCAGCGGTGCCGCCGAAGATCGACACGGTCAAGGCGTAGGGCAAGCCAACCCCCAGGGCGCGGATCTCGGCCGGGAACAACTCCGCCTTGACCACCGCGTTGATCGAGGTGTAACCGCTGACGATCACCAGCGCCGCCATGATCAGCCAAAACGCGCCCCACAGGCTGGTCACCGAATTGAGCGCATTGAGGATCGGGTAGGTGAACAGGGTGCCCAGTACACCGAAGGCGATCAGGATTGGGCGGCGGCCGATGCGATCGGACAACGCCCCCACCACCGGTTGCAGGCACATGAACAGGAACAAGGTGGCCGCCGAGATCAGGGTCGAGTCGGCCTTACTCATGCCCACGCTGTTGACCAGGTACTTCTGCATGTAGGTGGTGTAGGTGTAGAACGCCAGGGTGCCGCCCATGGTCAGGCCCACCACCGTGGCCAGTTCCCGCGGGTGGCGCATGAGGGCCTTGAAGCTGCTCTCTTTGCGTTTTGCCGAGGCTTTGGTAAACGACTCGGTTTCTTCCATGCCACGGCGCAAGTACAGTGCCACGACCGCGCAGATCGCACCAATCACGAACGGCACGCGCCAGCCCCAGGCGTACAGTTGTTCCTCGGTGAGGGTTTGTTGCAGCACGATCAGTACCGCCAGGGCCAGGAGTTGGCCGCTGATCAACGTGACGTACTGGAAGCTGGACCAGAAGCCACGGTTATTCTGGTCGGCCATTTCGCTTAAATAGGTGGCCGACGTGCCGTATTCACCGCCCACCGACAGCCCCTGCAGCAGCCGCGCGACCACCAGCAATACCGGTGCCGCCACGCCGATGGTGTCGTAACCGGGGGTGAGGGCGATCACCAGCGACCCGAAGCACATCAACAGTACCGAGGCCAGCAAAGCGGCCTTGCGGCCCTTTTTGTCGGCATAAAGGCCCATCAGCCAGCCGCCGATCGGCCGCATCAAGAAGCCCACCGCAAAAATAGCGGCGGTGTTGAGCAATTGCGCGGTTTGGTCGCCCTTGGGGAAGAACACTGTTGAGAAGTACAGGGAAAACGCGGCATAGACGTACCAGTCGTACCATTCGACCAGGTTGCCGACCGAACCACTGAAGATGGATTTCAAACGCGAGCGTGCGGTTTTGACGGGTGCCGAGGCAGCCGGCGCCGCGGCGGAGGAGCTAATCGAGTTCATCACGTAGACCTTATCTTGTTGTTGTACCGGGCGCACAGGCGCAGGTGGTCCAGGTGATTGCAGGGGCCGTGCCAATAGTTATCTAATTGAATTTGAACAATTTTTATTTATTTTTGAGCGGAAACCCGCTTATTTGCTTTCGGCGGGTGAGCGGTTTTTTGCCGATCAGGCCAGAAACGCTTCGCGGGCCAAGCCATGGCGCTGCATCTTTTCGTTCAGGGTGCGCCGCGGCAGTTGCAATTCGTGCATCACCGCTTTGATCTCGCCCTTGTGGCGGCTGAGCGCCGCGCGCAGGCAATGGGCCTCGAAGGCTTCGGCCTGGGCGGCTAGCGAGCCACCCTCGACGGCGGCCGGTGCCACGGCGCCCAGGCCCAGGGCATGGCGCTGGGCGGCGTTGGCCAGCTCCCGCACATTGCCCGGCCAATCGTGGGCCAGCAACGCCGCCAACTGCAGGGGGCCCAGTGGCGCGCTGGTAAGCCCGGCGCCCTCGGCGGCGTGGCGGGCGAAGTGCTCGAACAGCAAGGGGATGTCTTCACGACGCTGGCGCAGGGGCGGCAGTTGCAGTTCCGCCACGTTCAGGCGGTATACCAAGTCTTCGCGAAAGCGCCCGGCGCGTGCTTCGTCGAGCAGGTCAGGTTTGGTGGCGGCGACGATGCGCAGGTTGACCTCTATGCTCTGGTTTGCGCCCAGCCGTTCGATGTGCCGCTCTTGCAGCACGCGCAGCAGCTTGGCCTGATGCGCCAGCGGCAGGCTTTCGATTTCGTCAAGAAACAACGTGCCGCCGCTGGCGAACTCCAGTTTGCCTACACGTTTGCCGTGGGCACCGGTGAACGCCCCGGCTTCGTGGCCGAACAGCTCGGCCTCGAAGAGGGCTTCGGGAATGGCCGCGCAGTTCAGCGCCACGAAAGGCCCTTTGGCCCGCGGGCTGAAGTCGTGCAAACAGCGTGCGACCAATTCTTTACCGGCGCCGGTTTCGCCGCGAATCAGCACATTGACCGGCAACCCGGCCATGGCCAGCAGGCGCTGGCGCAGTTCGCCAAGCGCAGGCGACACCCCAAGCAAGCGTGCCTGTAGCGCGCTGTGTTGGTCGGCGCGCTGGTGCAGTTGGCGGTTTTCCAGGACCAGGGTGCGTTTTTCCAGCGCGCGGTGCAGGGCGCGGGTGAGTTGCTCGGGGTCGAAAGGTTTTTCGATGAAATCATAAGCGCCACTGCGTATGGCCGCCACCGCCATCGGCACGTCACCATGGCCGGTCAACAGGATCACCGGCAGGCCGGGGTCGCGCGCTTGCAGTTCGGCCAACAACGCCATGCCGTCCATGCCTGGCATACGCACATCGGTGACGACTACCCCCGGGTAGTCGGTCGGTAACTGGGCCAGGCAAACGTCAGCGCGCTCGAAGGTTTGCACGGTAAAACCACACAGCCCAAGGAATTGCTCGATTGCCTCACGGATGCTGGCTTCGTCGTCGATCACACACACGTGCTGGGTCATGGGGCCTCCTCGGCGATAGGTAGGGTCAGGGTAAAGCAGGCGCCGGCCCCTTGGTTATCAGCCTCTAGCCGGCCGCCGTGCTCCTGGGCGATTTGCGCCGATATCGCCAGGCCCAGGCCCAGGCCTTCACCGGCCGGCTTGGTGGTGAAGAATGGGTCGAACAGTCGCGCCAGGTGCTGCTCGGCGATGCCGCCGCCGCTGTCGCACACCTGTAACCGCCAATACCCGGCGTCGCCTACCAGGGTCACCCGCAGTTGCCGCACCGTGCTGGCAGCCATGGCATCCAACGCGTTGCGCAGTAGGTTGATCAGCACTTGCTCCAAGCGGATCGGGTCGCCACTGACCGGGGCCGGGCGCGCCAGCGCCAAGGTGCAGGTTACATGCTCTTGCTTGAGCCGGCCGGCCAGCAGTTGCACGGCCTGTTCCACCACGTGGGCCAGGTCGAGGTGTTCGCGCACCCCTTGCGGGCTCTTGCGGGCGAAGGTTTTAAGGTGCTGGGTGAGGGCGTTCATCCGCTGCACCATGTGCTCGAATGGCCCCAGGGCCGCCCGGGCTTCATCGAAGCGGCCTTGGTCCAGCAACAGGCGCAGGCTGGCCAATTGCATGCGCTGGGTGGTCAGCGGTTGGTTGAGCTCGTGGGCGAGTGTGGCTGCCATTTGCCCCAGCGCCGCCAGCCGCGCGGCGTGCACTAGCCCTTGCTGGGCGGTGCGCAGCTCGCGGGTGCGTGCATCCACCAGGTATTCGAGCTCGCGCTGGTGCTGGCGCCGCACCCGTGCCAGGCGCAGGCGCTGGTACCCGTAAAGCACGCCAAAGACCAAACACAGCCACGCGCTGGCCGCGCCCAATGCCGCGTTGCGCTGGCGCGCCGGGTCATCCTGCCAAGGCCGCAGTAGGTGCAACGTCCAGCCCTCGGCCGGCAGCGGCATCGATTCCCACAGGTACTCGGCGGCGTCGATGCGCGCCAGTTGGCTATTGGCGGCCAGCTTTTGCAACGGTTGCAGGCCCAGCGGTGCAAGCGGTTGGCGATCGTACTGGCGGGTGCTGGCCAAGGCCGCGCGCGCGCCGCCGTCCAGGGGGCGCAGCAGGCGGTAGCGCCAGCGCGGGTCGCTGGCCAGGAAAATCACCCCGCGGGCGTCGCTGACCAACAGAATGTCGCGGTCCTGGCGCCACTGTCGTTCCAGTTGCGGGAATTCGAGCTTGACCACGATGGCGCCGAGGAACCGGCCATGCTCATCCACCACGGCGCTGGACAAAAAATACCCCGGTATGCCGCTGGTGACCCCCACCGCATAAAAGCGCCCGCTGCCCTGGGTCAGGGTTTGCTGGAAGTACGGCCTAAAGGCGTAGTTGTGGCCTACATAGCTGTACTCGGTGCGCCAATTGCTGGCCGCCACGGCAAGGCCGTCGCGGTCGAGCAGCTCCAAGGTAGAGGACTGTGCCGCGCCGTTGATCTTTTCCAGCTTCAGGTTGAGCGCCAATTGCCGTTCGCTGGCTATCGGCGCACCCAAGGCGTCGATCAGGTCAGGGTCCAACGCCAATACCGCCGGCAGGGCACGGTAGCGTTCGATCAACGTGGTGAGGTTGTTGCCATAGAGGTTCAAGCGCTGCTCGGACAGCCGCGAATCCTCCAATAACGCTTGGTGCGCGCTGTGGCGCATCGCAAGGCCAGCGACGGCCACCGTACCGACCATGATCGACAGTACGATGGCGCTTAGGCGCAGTTTTTTATAAGTAGAGGCCATGGCCGAAGGCGAGTGTCAGGAGGCAAGGTGGCGCCACCCTATCACGAACGGCACAGGGCCCGGAAAGGCTCGCGATAACCCGGTGCTACAACAAATTGAACGAGGCTTGCTGCACGTCCTGCGAATCCAGGCCGATCTGTACATCGAATTCGCCGGGTTCAGCCACGTGTTGCAGTTGCTGGTTGTAGAACTTAAGCATGTTCTCATCCACCGTGAAGTGCACCTGCCGTTGCTCGCCCGGCTGCAGCAAGATTTTCTGGAAGCCCTTGAGCTCCTTGATCGGCCGCGCCATGGAGGCCGTTTTGTCGTGCAGGTACAGTTGCACCGTGGTTTCCCCGGCCAGCGTGCCGGTATTGCTTACCATCACGCTGGCGTCCAGCGTGCCGCCACCCTTCAGGGTGGTACTGGAAAGGGCCACGCCCGACACGCTGAACTGGGTATAGCTCAGCCCATACCCAAAGGGGTACAGCGGCGAGGTGTCGGCGTCGAAGTACTGTGACCGATAGTTGCCGGGTTTACCCGGCTCCACCGGCCGGCCGATGGTGGGGTGGTTGTAGTACATCGGTATTTGCCCCACCGAGCGCGGGAAGGTGATCGGCAGCTTGCCCGACGGGTTGTAGTCACCGAACAGCACGTCGGCGATGGCATTGCCCCCTTCGGTGCCGGCGAACCAGGTTTCCAGCAGCGCATCGGCCTGTTGGTTTTCCCGCTCCAGCGACAGCGGCCGGCCGTTCATCAGCACCAGCACCAACGGCTTGCCGGTGGCGCGCAGGGCCGTGATCAGTTGCCGCTGGGTGTTGGGGATGGCCAGCGAGGTGCGGCTGGCCGATTCGTGGCTCATACCGCGCGACTCGCCCACCGCGGCGATGATCACATCGGCGCTGGCAGCCACTTTCAGCGCTTCGTCGATCATTTCTTGCGCAGTGCGCGGGTCCGGCTGCACTTCGGTATGGTCAAGGATGATGTTGTTCAGAAACACGATGCTGTTGCGGTCATCGGTGATGTTGGCACCGCGGGCATAGAGGACCTTGGCCTGGTCGCCCACCGCCGTGCGGATGCCATCGAGCAACGTCACGGTTTGCCGCGGCAGGCCGGCGGCGGACCAACTGCCGAGCATGTCGGTGTGGGAATCGCCCAGGGGGCCGATCACCGCCAGGGTGCCTTGTTTTTTCAGCGGCAATACGTGGTTGGCGTTTTTCAACAGCACCAAGGTGCGGCGCGCCACGTCACGGGCGGCCTCACGGTGAAGGCGATTTTCGGCGTTGATGTCGGCCGGGTCGTTTTCGGGCTTGCCGATGCGCCGGTACGGGTCGGCAAACAGGCCCAGGTCCCACTTGGTCGAAAGCACTTCGCGCACAGCGCTGTCGACCTCGCCCTGCGGCACCTTGCCGGCCTTGATCAGCGCTGGCAGGGCTACGCCATAGGCCTGGTCGTTCATGCTCTGGTCGATGCCGGCCTTGATCGCCTGGCGCGCCGCGTCATTGGCATCGACGGCTACACCATGCTTGATCAATTCCAGGATCGCCCCGTGGTCGCTTACGGTCAGGCCCTTGAAACCCCAGGTTTTGCGTAGCAGGTCTTGCATCAGCCAGGTGTTGGAGGTGGCCGGCACGCCATTGATCGAGTTCAACGCCACCATCACCCCGCCGGCACCGGCCTTCAGCGCGGCGTGGTACGGCGGCAGGTAATCGTTGTACATGCGCTGTGGGCTCATATCGACCACGTTGTAGTCGCGGCCGCCTTCTACGGCGCCATACAGGGCGAAGTGCTTGACGATCGACATGATGCTATCGGCATGGCTGACGTCCTCGCCCTGAAAGCCATGAACCATCGCTTCGCCCATGCGCGAAACCAGGTAGGTGTCTTCGCCGAAGCCTTCGCTGGTGCGGCCCCAGCGTGGGTCGCGGGCGATGTCGACCATCGGCCCGTAGGTCATGTCGAGGCTGTCGGCGCTCGCTTCACTGCCCGCCACCCGGCCCACCCGGGCCACGGCGGCAACGTCCCAACTGGCGGCCAGGCCCAGGCTGATCGGGAACATCGTGCGCTGGCCGTGGATCACGTCGTAGGCGAAAAACATCGGGATCTGCAGGCGGCTGCGCAAGGCAGCGTCTTGCATGGCGCGGTTATCCCAGGGCACCACCGAGTTGAACGTGGCGCCAATGTGCCCGGCGGCCAATTCGTTCTGGATTTGCGCCAGGGTCATTTCCGGGCCGATGCTGATCAAACGCAACTGGCCGATTTTTTCCGACAGGGTCATACGCGACATCAGGCTGTCGATGAACGCGTCCTTGCCTTGGGCCGGTGGCGTGTAGGTGCCCGCAAAGGACGTATTCAAGGCCAGGCTCGCGGCCAGGCCCAGCAGATACAGCTTGTTCATGTGTGGCGGTTTCCCCGGTAACGTACTGCTGAATCGTCAAGCGGCGCGTTGGCGCGCCTGTTCTTGTGTGAAAGCTGGCCTCTTTTAACCCATCGCCGGGCGTATATCCAGTGAACAGAGCCGCGACGGAACAGGATGTAGGCATTAGAATGGCGCTTTTCAATTCCGCGTATTGCGCGCCGTTTGTGAGGCTTTGCTTGCCATGCCCGCTGTACACACCGACCTTGATGCGCGCGAGCGATTCCTTGAAGCGCTGAGCCAGAGCGTTCAGGCGGGCCAGTTGGTGAAGCTGGTGCTGGCCCGCCCTGTGGGGCAAACCCCGGAGCTGCAGCGCATTACCGTCAAGCCCCTGCAGATCAAGGGCCAGCCGCGCCTGGGCTTGGTGCTGCGCTATACCACCCGCGACCTTACCCGGCACCTGCCGCCGGAACAGGCGCTGGAGGCCATCGCCGGATATTTGCCGGGCGAGTTTCGCAATGCGCACTTGGCCACCACCGGCGAAACGTTGCAGCTCGAATACACCAAAAAGGGCAAGCCGATGCTGCACCGCGCGGCTGCGGCGCAGCCGGCCCAGGCCGCCGTTCAAGCCCATGATCGGGAAAAGCACCGCTACCTGGCGCTGGAGCGGCCGTTTCTGGCGGCGTTGGGGGTCACCGACCGCAACGGCCAGTTGATCCCGGCCATGTCGCGCAAATGGAAGCAAATCAATAAATTCATCGAGGTGTTCGACCATGCGTTGGCCACCAGCCCGCTGCGTGATGCCGGCACTCTCAGCGTGGCGGACTTCGGCTCTGGCAAGGGTTACCTGACCTTTGCCGTGCACGACCACCTGGCCCACGGCCTTGGCCGTGAAGCGCAGGTGACTGGCGTGGAGCTTCGCCCAGACATGGTCCGATTGTGCAACGAGGCCACCCAGGTGCTAGAGCGGCCCGGGTTGCGCTTTGAATGCGGCGACGTGCGCTCGGTGGTGCCGGCGCACTTGGATGTGATGATTGCCTTGCATGCCTGCGACACCGCCACCGACCATGCTATCCATACCGGCATCCGCACCGGCGCGGCGATCATTCTGTGCTCGCCCTGTTGCCACAAAGAGCTGCGCCCGCAGATGCACAGCCCGGAAGTGCTCGGCCCGATGTTGCAATACGGCCTGCACATGGGCCAGCAGGCGGAAATGGCCACCGACGCGCTGCGGGCGTTGTACCTGGAGGTGTGCGGCTACGACACCAAGGTGTTTGAGTTCATCTCGCTGGAACATACCAGCAAAAACAAGATGATTCTCGCGATCAAACGCGCCCAACCGCGCGACCCGGCGGCATTGCTGGAAAAAATCCAGGCGCTCAAAGCCTTTTATGGCATCCAGCACCATTGCCTTGAAGCGCTGTTGAAGGGCGATGCAAGGGTTTAATGGCGTGGCGCCCCCGGCTAGCCCGGCCTATGCAACAAGCCAGGCGCCCCCAAGGGGTGGCTGGTCGCATCGAAGAACGACAGCGCCGCCACATCGCCCAGCAGGCTCCGGTAGTGGGCCTTCTGGCTGATCACCCAGGCGTCGCTGAGGGGGAATATCGACACCGCGATCCGTTCCGGCCGGGCGCTGCGCACGGCGTGAACAAGGTGGGCGTCCTGTGTGCCCAACTGGTGGCCGAACACGCACAGAGCCCCGCGGTGTGTTGCCAGTTGTTGCAGCGCGGCGCTCAAGTAGGCGTTCTGGCCGATGGTGCGCAGCTTGTCTTCGCTGTGCCCTTCGTTCACCAACAGCGGAACGTCACCGGGGGTGTTGATGGCGAAGCCGTCGAGCAACTCGCTGCCACCGGCGGCGCGCTGGCGGGTGCTGCCGTCGCGGTTGCGCACCAGGTGCAGGCCGCCGTGCAGGTACAGCACGCGGGTGGCGCTGCTGGCCAGCCGGCGCGCGTCGAAGCCATCGTCCGGGTCCATCAGATCATCGAAGCCGGCCATGTTGTGCCATACCGCCCAATGGCATAGCAGGTCGTAGTTGCTGCTGTACACGGTACGGTAGTGGCGCAGCGCGCGGTTGATCGCCGCGAGGTTCGCCGGGTTTAGCTGCTGCCACGTAATGTGCAGGCTACGCACGGCATGGATCAGCGCTTCCTTGATGGAGTAGTAGCGGTTCAGCGGCGCGGTGGACGAGATGGTGAGCGCGGCGTTGACCCGTGCCGTGTTGCCCAGAGCAACCAGCACCTGGGTGAAGCTCTCGGTACCCAATGCCTTGAACAGCGCCAGGTCGGTTTGCGCCAGCGGCCGGTTGCGCACCTGTTGCGCGCGCTCGAACAACGACGGGTAATTGAAGGTGCGCCACACCGCGCGGCTGGCGCCGTTGCCTAGCAGCAGCCCGGTGCAGGCCTGGGCCTCGGCAAGCGCGGCCCAGGTGGGGAGGGTAGCGTTCAGGTCGGAGGTAGCCATTGGTACGGGTTCTTCAGCGATCGATGGGCGCGACTGTAACATGTGAAACCGCGCTGCAAGGCGCAATGCCGGCTATGCTCTGAAGCTTTCATGGACATAGGACCTCCCCGACGATGATGTTGCCCCGCCCTTTCAACCAGGCCGTACCGGCCCTTGCGCTGGCCTTGGTTACCCTGTGCGCCCAGGCGCAGACCCCCGCACAGATCGCCCAGGCACTGAACATTCCGCACCCGGCGGTGATCGCCCACCGTGGCGCTTCGTTCGATGCGCCCGAATCGACCCGTGCGTCGTACCTCACCGCACGCGATCTGGGCGCCGACTACCTGGAGATGGACCTGCAGCGCACCCGTGACGGCGTATTGATCGCCCTGCATGATGAAAACCTGACCCGCACCACCGACATCGCCACCCGTTTCCCAGACCGTAAAGACAAGCCGGTAAGCGAATTCACCCTGGCCGAACTCAAGAGTCTCGACGCCGGCAGTTGGTTCAACACGGCTTACCCCGAGCGCGCACGGCCTGCGTTCAAGGGCCTGCAGGTGCTAACGTTGGACGAAATCATCGACATCGCCGAAGGCAACCCGGCGCAGCATCCCGGCCTTTACATGGAAACCAAAGTGCCGAGCATGTTCCCGGGCATCGAGCACGACCTGAAACTCAAGCTACAACAGCGCGGTTGGCTCGGTGCCGATGGCCAGGTAGCCTCGGGCAAGCGCGTGGTGCTGCAAACCTTCGAGAAGCCAAGCCTGGAGCTGCTGGCCAAAGAAATGCCAACGGTGCCGAAAATCCTGCTGCTATGGGTGGGCGAGGGCGGTATCGAGCCGGCCTCCGACGTGCCCTTTGCCCAATCCGGTGCCAAGGACAAGGCCGCCTATTACGCCATGCAGCAGCCCAAGAGCCGCCAGGCGTTCGAAAGCTGGCTGGATTTCGCCAAGGCCAACGGGGCGATCGGCACCGGCCCTTCGGCGGCGCTGGCACAGGGCGGCGACCAAAGCTACATGGACCTGGTGCAACCCTGGATGAACAAAATGACCCACGACAAGGGCCTGTTGATTCATGTGTATACCGTTGACGACCCGGTGGATTTTAAAACGGTAATGGCGGCCGGTGTGGACGGTGTGTTCACCAATCGTGCCGCCCAGTTGCTGACGTTCTATGGCCGCCCGCCGGCAAAAACCGCTGGCCAGTTGCTTGACCAAGCCGGTTACTGAGCACCGCGCACGGCAATGGCGCACTCATGGTTCGTTTGTAAACAGCACACCCGCTCGATGAAATCCACCGGCGCCCGGTTGTGAGGGGGCCGGGCCTTTGGCTAGAGTGCGCGCACTCCTACCCCCGTGTCCTTGAGGTCACTTCATGAAGGCTCATTACTTGCTGTCATTCGCGTTGTTGGCCAGTACCCCGGTGTTTGCCGGGGGGTATACCCACGCCGACGTATGCAAGGCGGTGTTGGCCGTGGAACTGGGCCATGAAATCGGTAGGTTGCGTATCGTGCACAGCGGCGATACCCCGGAAATCGTTTACATCCATAAAGAAACCCGCCTGCGTTCGCGTTACCGCTGCCAATTCCCCGGCAATGAGCGGGTAACCTGGGCCAGCTACCTGGACGACAAGAAGAACTGGGGGCGCTGGCACGATCAACACGACGACGGCGCCATCAGCTATGTTGAGAAGGGCACGCACCTGACCGTTAAAAATACCAAGGGCCGTGAACGAGAGTTCACCACGCGGGACTTCCGGCAGTAAGGCCCATTGTCCGTAGGAGAATATCCTTATGAATTGGTCTGCCCAGCAATACACCCGCTTTGAACAGGAGCGTACCCGCCCGGTGCGCGACTTGGTCGCCGCCATCGCCACAGAACCTGTAAGGGTAGCGGTCGACCTGGGGTGCGGGCCGGGCAACTCCACCGAGGTGCTGGCCCAGCGCTTTCCCACCGCGCAGGTAACCGGGGTGGACAGCGCCGACGATATGCTCGCCGCCGCTCGCCAGCGGTTGCCGCAGGTGAGTTTCGAGTTGGCCGACATCACCAACTGGGCACCCGATGCGCATTTCGATGTGATCCTGGCCAATGCTTCGCTGCAGTGGCTGCCCGACCACCAAAACCTGTATCCGCGGCTGGTAAGCCGGCTCCACGCCGGCGGGGCGCTGGCGGTGCAAACCCCAGACAACCTGCAAGAACCTGCCCATCGGCTGCTACGCGAGGTGGCCGGGCGAGGGCCGTGGGCGCAAAAACTGAGCACTTTCGCCCTGCCGCCGCGCCATGACGCAGCCTATTACTATCGATTGCTCAAGCCCTATTGCAGCCAGGTGGACGTGTGGCGCACCACCTATTACCACGCCTTGCCAGGCGGGCCAGCAGCCGTGGTGGAGTGGTTCAAGGGCTCGGCGCTGGCCCCCTACCTGGCCCGGCTCGGCCCCGACGAGCAGCAGGCGTTCCTGGCGCAATACCAGGCAGCGATAGGGCAGGCGTACGGGCAATTGGACGACGGTACCGTACTGCTGCCGTTCCCTCGGCTGTTTATGGTGGCCACCCGCTGACCGGCGCTGAACTTGCGGGCCACCAGGTAATCCTACTGGGGTGTTTTAGACGGCCGCGTAAGCATTGGCACTTGAGTGTTGCTATGGTTAACACGGCCCGGCCGCACAAGCACCGCCAAGCATGTGTAGCCAACGGTTGAAACCACCGACTCGCCTCTGATCCCGCCATCGATTCGGCGGGTTTTATCATCCGGGTGCAACAGGAGTGTCCCATGACAAAGCCGCTGGATTTCGTTCAAAGCCGCCTTGCAGAGCGCATCAACACCATTGCCACCGCCGATTTCGATTCGTTGGCACTGAGTAACTACACCACCACCGTGGGCTACCTGTATGCCCTGCGTGACTTTCGCCTGCTCGACGAGCAGCAGTGGCAACGCTGGCTGGAGCACGCACGGGAAACCTACTGCCAGTGGTCCGGCCGTGAAGAGCACGATGACGGCTTGGCGCTGCACTGAGGCGCCATAGCGGCGGCGCCAGCCTAGCCGCCCGCCGTGTAGGGGCTACGGCGATGTGTTCGGCCGCCTGAGCGCGTTGGGCTCAGGCGGCGCCCTAAGGTGCGGCCTGCATTGCCGATCGCGTGGGCTCGGGTGAATGCATACCCCTTTGGCCCACGTGTTTCCCCTGGCTGGTATTGGACCCGCCTCCCTACTGGCCACCGCCAAACGGCTACTTGCCCGGCGAGTGGGCCCGGCAGCTTTCCTGCGCAGCGCTTTACCCAGGCGACCAACGATGAACACTTTCCTTGCACAGGCGCAAAACAATCAATGGGCGAACCGCCGTTTGCTATACGCGTGTTCCCGGTTAAGCCAGGCGGAATACGAAGCGCCGCGGACAGGTTTTTTTCCGTCCATCGAGGGTACGCTCCGGCATATTTTAGACGTGGATCTTTATTACCTTGCTGCGCTGGAGTTCGACCTGGAGGGCCAGCAGCAGGCGCTTCCAGAGCGGTTACCGTTCCAGCGCCTGGCGCCCCTTCAGCGGGTTGTCGATGCGCGCCTGGTGACCTACTGCGAGGGTCTCGACCCACAGGCGCTGGCCCGCACGGCGAGCCTGATTCGGGCGCAGGGTATCGTGCTGGAACGGGTAGACCGGCTGCTGTTACACCTGTTTCAGCATCAGATCCACCATCGCGGGCAAGTACACGCGATGCTGTCCGCAACCACCGTTGCGCCCCCGCAACTGGATGAGTTTTACCTCGACGGGGATAGAGCTTTACGCCGTTCGGACGAAATCCAATTCAGTTGGGATGATCAGCTTCTGTGAAGCGGTAACGAGTGTATCGGCATTTTGGGAATGCAAATAAAGCGCGCTTATCGCTATGGCCGCTGACGGCGCCGTGCCCGGCGGCGAAGCCACTGCCAAAACTGTGCGGTTAACTTCAGAGGCACGCCACGGGGCTGCTTTATGCCAAAGCGGGCTTAATGGGGGAGTATCAAATGGTGGGTTCATCAGGCGAGTTGCCGGCAGTTTTACCTGGGCCCGGCTGGGCTGAAAACTGAGAAAGTAGGTTTTCAGAGGCTTATGGAAGCTGAGCGCTTTACCTGGAAGTGTGGAGCGGGTGGAGGGAATCGAACCCTCACCTAGAGCTTGGGAAGCTATCGTTCTACCACTAAACTACACCCGCTTCGAGGGTGCACTTTGTACCAGAAGCCTGCCCGCTTGAGAAGCCCTGCGTGCATTTATATCGCCTGCCCGCCGCGCAGCGGGTTAGATCAGTTTGATTTCTTCGGCGGTCAGGGCCCTGTAGTGCCCGGGGCCCAGGGCCGGGTCCAACTGCAGCGGCCCCATGCTCAAGCGATGCAAGCCCACCACGCGATTGCGCAAGTGGCCGAACATGCGTTTGACCTGATGGTAGCGGCCTTCGACCAGGCACAGTTCGGCGTGATGGCTGCCGAGCAGGGTGAGGTGCGCAGGTTGGGTCGTGAGGTTTTCGTAAGCAAAGTACAACCCGCGGGCGAACACCTGCTCATAGTGCGGCGTGATCGGCGCTTCGGTATACACCCGGTAGCGCTTGGCCAGCTTACTGCCCGGCTGGGTCAAGCGCCGCGACCACTGGCCGTCGTTGGTCAACAGCAACAGGCCGGTGGTGTTGTAATCCAGGCGGCCGGCCAGGTGCAGCTCGTGTTTGTCCGGCACCGCCAGCAGGTCGAGCACCGTGCGGTGCCGCGGGTCGGTGGTGGCGCTGGCGCAACCGGTGGGTTTGTGCAGCATGTAATAGCGCGCCGGCTTGCCGTTTTGTAGCACCTGGCCGCGGACCTCAACGCGTTCGAAGGCGCTCACCGCCTGCTCAGCGTTGCGTACCACGTGGCCGGCCACCTGCACCTGGCCGGTGGCCACGGCCAAACGCGCCTCGCGGCGGTTGAAGGGGCCGTGCAATGCCAGCAAGCGATCAAGGCGCATTCGTGCGCCCTTGCAGTTGCTCCAGCACCCCGGCACAACTCGGGCACAGGCATTGCGCGTTGCGCAGGTGGGCCGGCAGGGCTTGCAAGCGTGCCGGGGCTATTTTCACCCCATAACACCAGCAGGGCGCCTCCACCGGCGTGCCCGCCTGCGCGCATTGGTTGCTGGCGCCACAGGCCGGGCAGCGGGTTGGGTCGGGGGGGTGGGGCTGCCCACTTCGCGCCTCACCTTATTGCGCCTGGCTGAGCAGGTGAACTGCTGCGTGCGTTGGGGTGAGGATCGTATCGGTGGCCACGGGCAACAGCCCCGGGTAGTCCAGCGTGTAGTGCAACCCTCGCGATTCCTTGCGCTGCAGCGCCGAGCGGATCACCAAATCGGCCACGCAGGCCAGGTTGCGCAATTCGATCAGGTCGCGGCTTACTTTATAGTTGCTGTAGAACTCATGGATTTCATCGAGCAGCAGTTGCACCCGGTGCGCGGCGCGTTGCAGGCGCTTGGTGGTGCGCACGATGCCGACGTAGTCCCACATGAAGCGCCGCAGTTCGTCCCAGTTGTGGGCAATGATCACGTCTTCGTCCGAGTCGGTCACCTGGCTTGCGTCCCAGGCCGGCAAGGCGCTTGGCATCGGTACCTGGGCCAGCTGGTTGTGTATATGCTGGGCGGCGGAGCGGGCATAGACGATGCACTCGAGCAACGAATTGCTGGCCATGCGGTTGGCGCCGTGCAGGCCAGTGAAGCTGGTTTCGCCGATGGCATACAGGCCGGCCAGGCCCGTGCGCCCTTGCGCATCGACCACCACGCCGCCGCAGGTATAATGCGCCGCCGGGACCACCGGGATGCGCTGGCGGGTGATGTCGATGCCAAAGCCCAGGCAGCGCTCGTAAACGGTGGGGAAATGCGCCTTGATGAACTCGGCCGGCTTGTGGCTGATGTCGAGGTACACACAATCCAGGCCGAGGCGTTTCATTTCATGGTCGATGGCACGGGCCACGACGTCCCGCGGCGCCAACTCTTCCCGCGCATCGAAGCGCGGCATGAAGCGCTCGCCGTTTGGCAACTGCAGCACCGCACCTTCGCCACGCAGGGCCTCGGTGATCAGGAAGTTCTTGGCCTGCGGGTGGTACAGGCAGGTGGGGTGGAATTGGTTGAACTCCAGGTTGCCCACCTGGCAGCCGGCGCGCCAAGCCATGGCGATGCCGTCGCCACAGGCACCGTCTGGGTTGCTGGTATACAGGTACACCTTGGCCGCACCGCCGGTGGCCAGCACGGTAAAGCGCGCCGCCAGGGTATCGACTTCGCCCCGAGCCCGGTCGAGCACGTACGCGCCTATGCAACGCTGGCCATCGGTGATCAGGTCCACCGCCACGCGTTGTTCGAACAGTTGCAGGTTGGCACGCTGGCGGGCCTGGCCCAGCAACGTGTCGAAGATCGCAGCCCCGGTGGCATCGGCGGCATGGATGATCCGCCGGTGGCTATGGCCGCCCTCACGGGTAAGGTGGAATGCGACGCGCGGGCCGTCGCTGGGCTGTTCGGCGCGGGTGAATGGCACCCCTTGTTCGATCAGCCATTCGATCGCCTGGGGGCTGTGCTGTACGGTGAAGCGCACGGCGGGCTCCCGGCATAGCCCAGCACCGGCCACCAGAGTGTCGTGAACGTGGGAATCGACCGTGTCGCGATCATCCAATACCGCCGCCACGCCGCCTTGGGCGCGATAGGTCGAGCCGTTGGCCAGGTCGCCCTTGCTGAGCACGGCCACCCGCAGGTGCGAAGGCAGTGTAAGGGCAAGGCTCAACCCAGCGGCGCCGCTGCCGATAACCAGTACATCGAATTGCAAGGGCTGAGGCATATGAGGTGTCCACAATGGCCACCGTGCTTCTTATAGGGGGTGGCTTCGGGTTGGCCTGCGCGGCAGGGCGTCGGCGGGCACTGGCGCCGTAAACGGCGGCCCGGCAGAATACCGCACGTTAGCTTCATGGCACTATGAAAACGACGGCCGTCGCGGGCGGGCGTTATTTATAGCAGCGCTGGCGCCTACGGCGCCACTGCCTTGCAGGCTACTTAGGTGAGGCAAGTTGCTCGTTCTTGTAGGAAAATGGCTATAGAGCGGGTTGAACTTTCTTTAAAGCGGGGCAATCCATAGGAGGTTGCGCGACGGAAGGGACGCAGCGCCGGTGCCGCATGTGTTTGAGCAGGCGTGTGCCGGTGTCAAAAGATTATTACGCGATCGGCAGGTGGTCGATTCGCGCTTTCCGTGTAGTTGTGAAAACTGCGTAACGGAAACTTGCTGGAGGGGAGAACTTTTGCGAAAAGCGCGAGTCTATGGTTGCAAGCCTGAACCGCGGCCTTTGCAGTGCTCCAGCGGGCACATCGAGGAGTGGTCATGCTAACCCAGGAAGAAGATCAGCAACTGGTCGAACGCGTTCAACGCGGCGACCGGAGAGCTTTCGATCTGTTGGTGCTGAAATACCAGCACAAGATACTCGGGTTGATCGTGCGCTTCGTGCACGACACCCACGAAGCCCAGGACGTTGCGCAGGAAGCGTTCATCAAAGCGTACAGGGCGTTGGGGAATTTTCGCGGTGACAGTGCGTTCTATACGTGGCTTTACCGGATCGCCATCAACACGGCGAAGAACTATTTGGTGTCCCGGGGAAGACGGCCGCCTGATAGCGATGTGAGTTCGGAAGACGCGGAGTTCTATGACGGCGATCATGGCCTGAAAGATCTCGAATCTCCGGAGCGGTCGTTGTTGCGTGATGAGATCGAGGGCACTGTGCACCGGACCATCCAGCAACTGCCTGAGGACCTGCGTACGGCGCTGACGCTGCGTGAGTTCGACGGTTTGAGTTACGAAGACATTGCCAGTGTTATGCAGTGTCCGGTAGGCACCGTGCGCTCTCGGATTTTCCGCGCTCGGGAGGCCATTGACAAAGCCCTGCAGCCTTTGCTGCAGGAAACCTGAGACAGCGGCGACAGCCAAGAGAGGAACCGCCATGAGTCGTGAAGCGTTGCAGGAATCGCTGTCCGCGGTGATGGATAACGAAGCGGACGAACTTGAAATACGTCGTGTATTGAATGCAATCGACGATACCGTAACCCGTGCTACGTGGTCGCGTTATCAAGTCGCCCGCGCTGCGATGCACAAGGAACTGCTTAACCCCGCACTGGACCTCGCCTCGGCGGTGTCTGCGGCGTTGGCTGACGAGGCCGTGCCGGCCAAGTCGAGCCCGCGCCCATGGCGTAGCCTAGGCCGCTTGGCGGTGGCAGCGTCGGTGACGGTGGCGGTATTGGCCGGCGTGCGCTTGTACAACCATGATGAGGTTAGCGGTGCGCAGTTGGCCCAGCAGCAGGTTACCCAGCCCGGCGTTACCACGCCGCAGGCCCAGGGCCCGGCAGTACTGGCCAATTACACCGAGAGCGCCGATCAGGCCAAAGGGCCGATGGCCAGCGGAGTATTGCAGAACCAAGCGGGTTGGCAAGATGAGCGGTTGCCGGGTTACTTGCGCCAGCATGCCCAGGAAGCGGCCATTAAGGGTGCCGAATCGGCATTGCCTTACGCCCGTGCCGCCAGCATGGAAAACCGCTAAGGAATCTAGTTGCGCGCACTGCCTCTATTGTCGCTGTTGATCGGTAGCTGCCTGGCCATGAAGGTTCAGGCAGCCCCAGACGCGGCGCAATGGCTCGACCGCCTTTCTGGCGCCGAGCATACTCAAAGCTTCCAAGGCACCTTTGTCTACGAGCGTAGCGGAAGTTTTTCCACCCACGATATCTGGCACTTGGCCGACCACGGCAAGGTGACCGAGCGGGTATTGCAGCTAGACGGCTCTGCTCAGGAAGTCCTGCGTTCAGCGGGGGTTACCCAGTGCGTTAGTGGTTCGCTGGTGCCCGGGGTGAATGCCGTGCCGGGTAGCTCGCACCGCGAATTCGACCCTTTGAAGCTGATGAGCTGGTACGACCTCAAGGTCGCTGGCCGTTCCCGCGTGGCCGGCCGCCCGGCGGTGATCGTCACCCTTACGCCGAAAGACTCCAATCGTTACGGCTTCGAGCTGCACCTGGACGAACAAACCGCGCTGCCGCTTAAATCGCTGCTGCTGACTGAGCGCGGGCAGTTGCTCGAACGGTTTCAGTACACCCGTTTCAATACCCGCGAACCTAGCGCCGAAGACCTCGCCGCCAGCCGCAATTGCAAGCCCGTGGTTGCCGAGGCGCGGCCAGCGGCTGCCGAGCAAGCGCCACAGCCGCTGGCGGCGCTGGGTTGGCGTTCCGACTGGTTGCCCGCGGGTTTCGAGTTGGTTGAAAGCCAGGTCGGCAAGGCGGCCGATAACGGTGTGCCGTTGACCCGGCTGATGTATGACGATGGCTTGACGCGTTTTTCAGTGTTCTTCGAGCCCCTGCAAGGCGCCCAGGCCAGTGATGCCCGCACCCAGCTAGGGCCTACCTCGGCGGTGTCGCGCCGGCAAAGCACGGCAGATGGAGACGTGATGGTGACCGTGGTCGGTGAAGTGCCGCTGGGGACCGCCGAGCGCGTTGCGTTATCGATGCACCCCTTGCCTGCCCAGCCGCGGCAATGACCGCCGCACTAGGCCAGCGGCGTGTTGCGCGGTACAGTCCCCAACCTTAAATTCATTTCATGTTGTAAAACGACAGGTGAAACGTGGGAAGCTGTGGTTGCAAACTCCCCGGTTTTTTAGGTCAATGCCACCCAGGGGCGAAAGTGTGCCCAACCGCCTAACCATGCTTGTTGTGTACGGGAGCCGTATGTCGATACCTAGCTTGAAACACTACCTCTCACTGTTCGCCGCGGTGCTGATGCTCGGGCAGATGGCCAGTGCCCACTCCGAGGCACTGCCAGACTTCACCACCCTGGTCGAGCAAGCCTCGCCCGCCGTGGTGAACATCAGTACCACGCAAAAGCTCCCCGATCGCGGTGTAGCCGATGCCCAAATGCCGGACCTCGAAGGCTTGCCGCCGATGTTTCGCGAATTCTTCGAGCGCAACATGCCCCGTGGCCGCGCCCCCCGTGGCGACCGCCAGCGCGAAGCGCAGTCGCTGGGTTCGGGCTTCATCATTTCGCCCGATGGCTATGTGCTGACCAACAACCACGTGATTCAGGACGCCGATGAGATCCTGGTGCGGTTGTCTGATCGCAGCGAGCTCAAGGCCAAACTGGTGGGCACTGACCCGCGTACCGACGTGGCCTTGCTGAAAATAGATGGCAAGAACCTCCCTACCGTGAAGCTGGGAGACTCCGACAAGCTCAAGGTGGGTGAGTGGGTACTGGCCATCGGCTCGCCGTTCGGCTTCGACCATTCCGTGACCAAGGGTATCGTCAGTGCCAAGGGCCGCACGTTGCCCAATGATTCCTACGTACCGTTCATCCAAACCGACGTCGCCATCAACCCGGGTAACTCCGGTGGCCCGCTGTTCAACATGGCTGGCGAAGTCGTGGGCATCAACTCGCAGATCTTCACCCGCTCCGGCGGCTTCATGGGCCTGTCGTTCGCCATCCCGATCGATGTGGCGATGGATGTGTCCGACCAACTCAAAAAAGGCGGCAAGGTCGACCGTGGCTGGCTCGGTGTGGTGATCCAGGAGGTCAACCGCGACCTGGCCGAGTCGTTCGGCCTCGACAAGCCGGCCGGCGCGCTGGTTGCCCAGGTCATGCCCGATGGCCCGGCGGCCAAAGCCGGCTTGCAGGTGGGCGATGTGATCCTGAGCATGAATGGCCAGCCGATCGTGATGTCGGCCGACCTTCCACACCTGGTCGGCGGCCTCAAGGCCGGTGCCAAGGCCTCGCTGGAGGTGGTACGCGAAGGCAAACACCGCACGGTCGACGTGACCGTGGGCGCGCTGCCCGACGAAGATGCCGACGTCGATGGCGGCAGCATCGGCGAAGACGGCCAAGCCCAACGCGACAGCAACCGCATGGGTGTGTCCGTGGCCGACTTGACCGCCGAGCAGAAGAAACAGCTCGAGGTGCCGGGGGGCGTATTGATCAAGGACGTGCAAGACGGCCCGGCCGCCTTGATCGGCTTGCAGCCAGGCGATGTGATCACCCACCTGAACAACCAGGCGATCACTTCGGCCAAGCAGTTCACCGATGTGGCCAAGAACCTGCCGAAGAACCGCTCGGTGTCGATGCGGGTGGTTCGCCAGGGGCGCGCCAGCTTCATTACCTTCAAGTTGCCCGAATAAAACGCTGATGCAAGAGCGGGCGGCCTTCGGGCCGCCCTTTTCATAAGGGCCTTTTTCATGACGCGTCATCAGGCCAAGGTGACGCCCCTGTGCCGCGTCAGGTACAATGCGCGGCTATTTTTATTGGGCGCCCCGGCGCTAAGCCATTTTGAGTGTTGATCTGTGAGTGATCTGAGCCATATCCGCAATTTCTCCATCATCGCCCACATCGACCACGGCAAATCGACCCTCGCCGATCGGTTCATCCAGATGTGCGGCGGCCTGGCCGACCGCGAGATGGAAGCCCAGGTGCTCGACTCGATGGACCTCGAGCGCGAGCGTGGCATCACCATCAAGGCTCACAGCGTTACCCTCAGCTACAAGGCGCAAGACGGCAAAACCTATCAACTCAACTTCATCGACACCCCCGGGCATGTCGACTTCACTTACGAAGTCAGCCGTTCGCTGGCAGCCTGCGAAGGCGCGCTGCTGGTGGTCGATGCCGGCCAAGGTGTCGAGGCACAATCGGTGGCCAATTGTTACACCGCCATCGAGCAAGGCCTGGAAGTGATGCCGGTGCTCAACAAGATGGACCTGCCGCAGGCTGAACCGGAGCGGGTCAAGGATGAAATCGAGAAAATCATCGGCATCGATGCCACCGACGCGGTGCAGTGCAGCGCCAAGAGCGGTATGGGCGTGGCCGATGTACTCGAGCGCTTGGTCAAGGTCATCCCGCCGCCCCACGGTGAGATCGACGCACCGCTGCAAGCGCTGATCATCGACTCTTGGTTCGACAATTACCTGGGTGTGGTGTCGCTGGTACGGGTGCGCCAGGGCCGGGTGAAAAAAGGCGACAAGATCCTCGTCAAATCCACCGGCAAGGTGCATTTGGTCGATTCGGTCGGCGTGTTCACTCCCAAGCACACCACCACCGCCGACCTCAAGGCCGGTGAGGTGGGTTTCATCATTGGCAGCATCAAAGACATCCATGGCGCGCCGGTGGGCGATACCCTGACGCTTTCCAGTACCCCCGAGGTCGAGGTGCTGCCGGGCTTCAAGCGTATTCAGCCGCAAGTGTATGCTGGCTTGTTTCCCACCAGCTCCGAGGACTTCGAGGACTTTCGCGAAGCCCTGCAGAAACTGACGCTCAACGATTCCTCGCTGCAATACGCCCCGGAAAGCTCCGACGCCCTCGGCTTTGGCTTCCGTTGTGGCTTCCTGGGCATGCTGCACATGGAGATCATCCAGGAGCGCCTGGAGCGCGAATACGACCTGGACCTGATCACCACCGCGCCCAGCGTGATCTACGAGCTGCTGCTCAAGAATGGTGAAACCCTTTACGTAGACAACCCATCCAAGCTGCCAGATGTCTCGTCGGTCGAAGAATTCCGTGAGCCCATCGTGCAGGCCAGCATCCTGGTGCCACAGGAGCACCTGGGTAACGTGATCACGTTGTGCATCGAGAAACGCGGCGTGCAACGGGACATGCAGTTCCTCGGTAGCCAGGTGCAGTTGCGCTATGACTTGCCGATGAACGAGGTGGTGCTGGACTTCTTCGACCGCCTGAAGTCCACCAGCCGTGGCTACGCCTCGCTCGACTACCAATTCGACCGTTACCAGCCGGCCAACCTGGTGCGGCTGGATGTGCTGATCAACGGCGACAAGGTCGATGCCCTCGCCTTGATCGTGCACCGTGATAACGCCCATTACAAAGGGCGTGCGTTGACCGAGAAAATGAAAGAACTGATTCCTCGGCAGATGTTCGATGTGGCGATCCAGGCGGCCATTGGCGGCCAAGTGATCGCCCGAACGACTGTCAAGGCGCTCAGGAAGAACGTGCTGGCTAAATGTTACGGCGGCGATGTCAGCCGCAAGCGCAAATTGCTCGAGAAGCAAAAAGCCGGTAAGAAACGCATGAAGCAGGTCGGCAATGTGGAAATTCCACAAGAAGCCTTCCTCGCCGTGCTCAGGTTGGAATGATCAGGTCCTATGTCATCATTGAATCTACCGCTGTTGCTGATTATCGCCGTCGCCGTATGTGGCGTGCTGGCGTTGTTCGACCTGCTGGTCCTTGCGCCACGGCGGCGTGCAGCCATTGCCCAATACCAGGGCAGCGTGGCGGCACCGGAGCCGGAGGTAATGGAAAAGCTCGGCAAGGAGCCGGTGCTGGTCGAATATGGCAAATCGTTCTTTCCGGTGCTGTTCGTGGTCTTCGTGCTGCGTTCGTTTCTGGTCGAGCCTTTCCAGATTCCGTCCGGTTCCATGATCCCGACCTTGGAGGTCGGTGATTTCATCCTGGTGAACAAATTCGCTTATGGCATTCGCCTGCCGGTGATCGACAAAAAGATCATCTCGGTCGGCGAGCCACAGCGTGGCGATGTGATGGTGTTCCGCTACCCCTCCGACCCTAGCGTGAACTATATCAAACGCGTGATCGGGCTGCCTGGGGACAAAGTGCGCTACACCCTGGACAAGCACCTGTACGTGAACGATACGCTGGTCACCGACGAGAAGGTCGGCACCGGCTACGACCGTGACTTGGGCGACATTGGCATCTATAAAGAACAGATCGGCAACACCGAGCACTTGATCCACCAGGCGCTGCGGGGGGCCATGCCCGGGGGGCAATGGACCGTTCCGGCCGGCCATTACTTCATGATGGGCGACAACCGAGACAACTCCAACGACAGCCGTTACTGGAACGACCCGAGTATTCCCAAGGACATGCTCGGCATGGTCCCCGACGAAAATATCGTGGGTAAGGCCTTTGCGGTATGGATGAGCTGGCCAGACCCGAAATTCAGCCACCTGCCAACGCTGTCGCGGGTAGGGTTGATTAAGTAAACCAGCGCCCAAGGCCGCTGCGCAGGGGGCAAACATGGAAGGCGTAGCATCGCAAAAAGGCATGTCGCCGCTGGGCTGGCTTTTTGTGGTGGCGGTGCTGGCCTGCGCGGTAAGCCTGGGGTTGAAGCTCGGCCCCCATTACATGACGTTCTGGAGCCTGAAGAAGGTGATGGACCGCGCCGCCACGGAGCGCGCCGATAGCGCCAGCGACTTTTACCAGCGCGTGCAGCGTGGCGTGCAGGTGAATGGTGTCGAGGGCCTGGATTTGAAAAAAGCATTGAGCATCGAAGAGCAAGGTGGCGTGATCCGCGCGCACCTGAATTATGAAAAACGTGAACACCTGGTGGCCAACCTCGACCTGGTCCTGGTGTTTACCCACGATACGAGCGTGACTGCCCAGTGAGTGTTTCGTTGAACCGGCTCGAGCGCCAACTCGGCCATACCTTCAAAGACAAGGACCAAATGGTTCTGGCACTCACGCACCGCAGCTTTGCTGGGCGCAACAACGAGCGCCTGGAGTTTCTTGGCGACGCGATCCTGAACTTCGTGGTGGGCGAGGCCCTTTACGAGCGCTTCCCGCAGGCCCGCGAAGGGCAACTGTCGCGCTTGCGCGCACGGCTGGTCAAGGGCGAAACCCTGGCATTGCTGGCCCGCGGTTTCGACTTGGGCGAGTACCTGCGCCTGGGCTCCGGTGAGCTCAAAAGCGGGGGCTTTCGCCGTGAATCGATCCTGGCCGACGCGCTCGAGGCGCTGATCGGCGCCATCTACCTCGATGCCGGCATGGCGGCGGCTCGCGAGCGTGTGCTGGCCTGGTTAGCCAGCGAATTCGACAGCTTGACGTTGGTCGACACCAATAAAGACCCGAAAACCCGCCTGCAGGAGTTCCTGCAATCGCGGGCCTGCGAGCTGCCGCGCTATGAGGTAGTGGATATCCAGGGCGAACCCCATTGCCGTACCTTCTTCGTCGAATGCGAAGTGGGCCTGCTCAACGAAAAAAGCCGCGGGCAGGGCGTGAGCCGCCGCATCGCTGAACAAGTGGCCGCCGCTTCGGCCCTGATCGCCTTGGGCGTGGAGAATGGCAATGACTGATACCCCCACCCGCTGTGGCTATGTGGCCATCGTTGGCCGGCCGAACGTGGGCAAGTCCACGCTGCTGAACCATATCCTTGGGCAGAAACTCGCAATCACCTCACGCAAGCCACAGACCACGCGCCATACCATGCTGGGTATTAAAACCAACGGCCCGGTGCAGGCGGTGTATGTCGACACCCCCGGTATGCATAAGGCCAACGACAAAGCCTTGAACCGCTACATGAACAAGACGGCCTCGGCCGCGCTCAAGGATGTAGACGTGGTGATCTTCGTGGTCGACCGCACCCGCTGGACGGACGAGGACCAATTGGTACTCGACCGTGTGCAGTACGTCGCAGGGCCGGTCATCATCGCGATCAACAAGCTTGACCGCATGGAAGAAAAGGCCGATTTGATCCCGCACCTGGAATGGTTGCAACAGCAATTGCCCAAGGCCGAGGTGGTGCCTATTTCCGCCCAGCAGGGCCATAACCTCGACACCCTCGAGGCACTGATCGGCAACTTTTTGCCTGAAGGCGACCATTTCTTCCCCGAAGACCAGATTACCGACCGTAGCAGCCGTTTCCTGGCCGCCGAGCTGATCCGCGAAAAAGTCATGCGCCAACTGGGCGCTGAGCTGCCGTACCAGGTCACCGTCGAAATCGAAGAGTTCAAGCAGCAAGGCCGTACCCTGCACATTCATGGGTTGATCCTGGTCGAGCGTGACGGGCAAAAGAAGATCATCATTGGCGACAAGGGCGAGCGCATCAAACGCATCGGCACCGAAGCGCGCAAAGACATGGAACAGATGTTCGACGCCAAGGTGATGCTCAACCTCTGGGTCAAGGTCAAGGGCGGCTGGAGCGACGACGAGCGCGCACTGCGTTCGTTGGGGTACACGGATTAAACGGCAGGCTGCAAGCCACAAGCCGCACGGCCGTGGCTTCGAGCATGAGCCTTATGGCATGAGGGCTGCGACGTGAAGCTCAACCCCCCATGCCGCTGACCACCGATACTCACCACGCCTACGTCCTGCACACGCGGCCTTACCGGGAAACCAGCGCGCTGGTGGATTTTTTTTCCGCCGAAGGGGTGGTACGCGGGGTGTTGCGCAGCGCCCGGGGCAAGGCCGGCAGCGTAGCGCGGCCGTTTGCACCGCTGGAGGTGGCGTTGCGTGGGCGCGGCGAACTCAAGACCGTGGCGCGCTTGGAGCCCACCAGCAATGGCCTGTGGTTGACTGGCCAGGCGCTGTTCAGCGGGCTCTACATGAACGAGCTATTGGTGCGGTTGCTGCCGGCCCAGGTGGCGCACCCGGCGCTGTATGAGCATTACCAACTGACACTCCAGGCGCTGGCCGAAGGCCGCGCCCTCGAGCCGCTGCTGCGCAGCTACGAATGGCGCCTGCTCGATGAGCTGGGTTACGCCTTCGCCCTCGACCACGACCTCCATGGCCAGCCGTTGGCGGCGCAGGCGTTCTACCGGCTGCAGCCGGAGGCCGGGCTGGAGCCCATCGCGCACGCGCAACCGGGCATGTTCCTCGGGGCCGACCTGTTGGCCATGGCCGAGGCCGACTGGGCCGCCCCCGGTGCCCTGGCCGCGGCCAAACGGTTGATGCGCCAGGCGTTGGCCGCACACCTGGGCGGGCGGCCGCTGGTGAGCCGCGAGCTGTTTCGCAAGCCATAGCCGCCTGGGGGCGCGGCGGCGTATCCTGTGGCCCCCACTCACAGGAGACCTGCCGTGACCACCACCAACCGCATCCTGCTGGGCGTGAACATTGATCACGTCGCCACCCTGCGCCAGGCCCGCGGCACCCGTTACCCGGACCCGGTCAAGGCCGCGTTGGATGCCGAACAGGCGGGCGCCGATGGTATTACCGTGCACCTGCGTGAAGACCGCCGGCACATCCAGGAGCGCGACGTGCTGCTGCTCAAGGATGTGCTGCAAACCCGGATGAACTTCGAAATGGGTGTGACCGAAGCCATGCTCGCCTTCGCCGAGCGTTTACGCCCGGCGCACGTTTGCCTGGTGCCGGAAACCCGCCAGGAACTGACCACCGAAGGCGGCCTCGATGTCGCCCGGCAGCAGGCGCGTATCCAGGCCGCGGTGCAGCGTTTGAGCGCGGTGGGCAGCGAGGTGTCGCTGTTCATCGACGCCGACCCGCGGCAAATCGATTCCGCCCACGCCGTGGGGGCGCCGGCGATCGAACTGCACACCGGGCGTTATGCCGACGCGCACACCCCTGCCGAAGCCGCTGCCGAATGGCAGCGCATCGCCGACGGGGTGGCCCAAGGCGCGCAATGGGGCCTGGTGGTCAATGCCGGGCATGGCCTGAATTACCACAACGTAGAGGCGATCGCCGCGATACCTGGGGTGAATGAGTTGAACATCGGCCATGCCTTGGTTGCGCATGCCTTGTTCGTGGGGTTCCCCGCCGCGGTGGCGCAGATGAAGGCCTTGATCACGGCGGCCGCCCAGCGCCGCTGACCCGCGCTGCATTACGGATTACGGCCAGTGCCTGAACCTGGTTGGCTATCGTTTCGTGGGCAGCACGTTTTACGCAGCCAGGCAATCAAGCGCTACTGGCCCGCGCACCTGGCCGCGGCATGGCTACCCCGTCACAGCATGCGGCAATAGGGGGTGCGCACAGCGAATGTGACGGCGTGAAGGATTCTGCTTCACATTTGAGAATATTTATCATTAAAATCGCGCTTTCGTCCGTTTCGTCACACAGCGCCCACCATGACCGAACCCACCCGCGCGCCTGAGCCGGCTGCACCACTGCAGCCCGATACCCGTGCGCAGTTTCTCGAAGTGTTCCTGGCCGAGCGCCCGCGCATGGAGGCGGTGGTGGCGCGCCGGGTGGGTTGCCGGCAAACCGCGGCAGACCTCGTACAAGAGCTGTTCCTGCGTTTCTGGCGGCGGCCACAGACGCAGGTGGGGGAGCTGCGCCATTACCTGATGCGCAGCGCGGGGAACCTGGCCATCGACCATTTACGCAGTGAAGACGCGCGTGAACGCTTGGCCAACGGCTTGGCCCCGCTGGGCGATGAAGCGGTGGGCGCCTCGCCACACCAGGCGCTGGAAGCCGGAAGCGAGTTGCGCCACGTCGAGGCCGCGCTGCGTGCGTTGCCGGAGCGGACCCGGCGGATATTTCTGCTCAACCGCATTCATGGGCGCACGTACGCCGAGATCGCCAAAGCGATGCAGGTATCCCAAAGCGCCGTGGAAAAACATATGATGCGCGCGCTGCAAGCGTGCAAGGCCAGCTTGCGCGATACCACTTGCCCGCCAGGGAATGCCGGCCCATGACAGCCCACCGCGTTAACCCCCTTGCCGCCCGCCAAGCCCTGAAGTGGCTGAGCGTGTTGGCCAACCAACCTAGCGAGGCGCAACGGCGCGCGTTCGAGCGTTGGCTAGGCCAGGCCCCCGCTCACGCCCAAGCCTGGCAGCAGGCCAGCCAGGCCTGGGTGCGCAGCGAAGCGCCGGCGCGCACCCTGGCCGATGAAGACGCCGTGGCCCTGCAGGACTTGCTCCAGGCGATGGATGCACCGCCCAGGCGGCGCGCACCGTGGGCGGCGGCGCTGGCCACTGCCGCCGGCGTGCTGGTGCTGGTCGGTAGCTTGGCCGGCTGGCGCCCCGACCACTGGCTGCAAGACCTCGGTGCCGACCATGTATGCCCAGCCGGGCCGGTGTGTTCCCTGACCTTGGCAGACGGCTCGCAGCTCACGCTCGACGCGGATACGGCCATCGCCGTGGACCTTACGCCGGGGCGGCGCCAGGTGCAGGTGCGCCGGGGCGCGGTGTTCTTCAAGGTCAGCCACACCGGCCAGCCATTCGTGGTGCAGGCCGGTGGCGGCGACGTGCGGGTGATGGGCACCGAGTTCGAAGTGCGGCGCCAGGCCAGTGATGAGCGGGTCACCGTACTGGGCGGCAAGGTGGCGGTGCGCGCCGCCGCCGGCCAGCCGGAGCAGGTACTCCAGGCCGACCAGCAAGTGGCCTATGCCCACGGCCACGCCACGCCAGTGGGCCAGGTCGACAGTGCAACGCTGTTGGGCTGGCGTGACGGCTGGCTGAGCTACTACCAGGCGCCGTTGGCGCGGGTGGTCGCAGACCTCGCAGCCCACTACCCGGGGCGCATCCTGTTGCTCAACGATGAACTGGCCGCGCGTACCCTGAGCGGCAGTTTCCCCAGCCGCGACCCCCAGGCGGTGATCGATTCGCTGCAAAAAGTATTGGGGTTCGAGCAACGCCGCTGGCTGGGCGTGATCGTGCTGCGTTGAGTGCGCCAAATATTTTCAAAATGTGTGTGAGGTACTGGCCCCGTTGCTCCGTCTAGACACTACATGCGAGTAATTCTTATTCGAATCCATGACGGGGAGCAGAATGAAACACAGGATTGAACCAGCGCGTCGTTCGGTAAAAAGCTGGCTGGGGGCATCGGTGTTGTTCGCCGGCTGCGCCACGGCGATGGCAGTGGCCGCCGCCCGTGCCGATGAGCCGGCCGGCACCGCCCAGGGCGTGCAGTACGCCTTCGCTATCGGTGCCAAGGCGTTGCCCCAGGCGCTGGGGGAATTCAGCCGGGTGACCGGGTTGAGTGTGATCTATACCGTGCAGGTGCCCAGCCAGGTCCAGGCCCCGGCCCTCAGCGGCCGCATGAGCGCAGACGCGGCCATGGGCCAATTGCTGGCGGGCACTGGGTTTACCTTTCGCCACACCGACGCCATGACCGTGGTGCTCGAGCCCTTGGCCCAGGACGGCGCCTTGAGCTTGCCCAGCAGCCAGATTACCGCCAGCCTCGACCGCGAAGGTGGCAATAGCTACCAACCGCCCGCGACCAGCTCGATTGCCCGCGCCTCGGCGCGGGTGCAAGACATCCCCCAGTCGATCAATGTGGTCGCCAGCCAAGTGATCAAGGATCAGGCGCCGCGTAACCTTGACGATGCCTTGAACAACGTCAGCGGTATTACCCAAGGCAACACCCTGGGCAGCACCCAGGATTCGGTACTCAAGCGTGGCTTTGGCGACAACCGAGATGGTTCGATCATGCAAGATGGCATGCCGTTGGTGCAGGGCAGGGCATTGAACGCCACCACCGACCGGGTCGAAGTGCTCAAGGGCCCAGCCTCGCTGCTGTATGGCATCCAAGACCCGGGCGGGGTGGTCAACTTGGTGGCCAAGCGGCCTCAGCTCACGCAGTACAATGCGCTGACCGCGCGCGGCTCCAGCTATGGCAACGGCAAGAACGGCAGCGGCGGTACCCTCGACACCACCGGGCCACTGGGCGACAGCGGCCTTGCCTACCGGTTGATCGTCGACCATGAAGACGAAGACTATTGGCGCAATTTCGGCACCCATCGCGAAAGCCTGGTGGCGCCGTCACTGGCGTGGTACGGCGAAAACACCGAGGTGGTCGCCAGCTACCAGCACCGCGAGTTCCTCACCCCTTTCGATCGCGGCACCGTCATCAACCCCAACACCAACCACCCGCTCGACATCCCGGCCACCCGCCGGCTCGACGAGCCATTCAACGACATGGAAGGCCGCTCCGACCTTTACCAACTGCAGGTCGACCACCACCTGAACGACGACTGGAAAGCGCACCTGGGCTTTAGCTACAACCGCGAAACCTATGACGCCAGCCAAATACGGGTGACCGCGGTGAACCCCACCGCCGGCACGCTCACCCGCAGCATGGACGGCACCCATAACGCGATCACCCATGACCGCTTCACCACCCTGAGCGTGGAAGGCTCGCAGAACCTGTTCGGGCTGCAGCATGATTTGGTACTGGGCCTGGACGACGAATACCGCAAAATCTACCGCTCAGACCTGATCCGGCAAAAAAGCCTTACCACCTTCAGCTACACCAACCCGAATTATGGCCACGAGGTAGAAGGCAGCACGGTCAGCGCCTCCGACAGCGCGCAGTTGGATGACCTGCGCAGCAATTCGCTGTTCATGCAGGATTCGGTACACCTGAGCGACCACTGGATTTTCGTGGCCGGTGGCCGCTACCAACTGTATGACCAGTACGCGGGCAAAGGTCGGCCATTCAACGCCAACACCGATGCCAGCGGGCAAACCTGGGTGCCACGGGCAGGGCTGGTGTACAAGCTCAATGAACAGTGGTCGTTCTATGGCAGCTACACCGAGTCGTTCAAACCCAATTCCAGCATTGCCGCGCTGAGCGGTAACACGGTGCTGGATTCAGGCTTCAAGCCCGAAGAGGGCAAGGCCTGGGAAATCGGCGCCAAATTGGATATCCCCGGGGCGATCACCGGCACCGTGGCGCTGTACGACATCAAAAAACGCAACGTGCTGGTTTCGCAGGATGTGTCCGGCACCACCACCTACAGCCTGGCGGGGGCGGTGCGCTCGCGGGGGCTGGAAGTGGACCTGACCGGCCAGCTCAGCCAGCACTGGAGCTTGATCGGCAGCTATGCCTACACCGATGCCGAGGTCACGGACGACCCTGACTACAAGGGCAACCGCCTGCAGAACGTGGCGCGCAACGGCGCCTCGGTGCAAGCGGTGTACGACTTCGGCAGCTTGTTCGGCGGCGACCGCCTGCGCGTGGGCAGCGGTGCCCGCTACGTGGGCAAACGGGCGGGGGATGCGGCCAACAGCTTCGACTTGGACGCTTACACCGTGGCCGACGCCTTCGCCAGCTATGACACGCACGTCGGTGGGCATAACGTGAATGTTAAGTTCAACGTGAAGAATCTGTTCGATCGCACCTACTACACCTCGGCGGCCAGCCGTTATTACGTGTCGATGGGCGATTCGCGCCAGTTCGTGCTGTCGAGCACGGTGGAGTTCTGACCCGTCGGGTGGCTTTTGTGCCGCCCTTCCGCTTCTCGAAGTCGTTGATTTAAATAATATTCCGTTGGGGGGTTGACGCCCCGGCAAAGCCCCCCTAGAATGCGCGCCACTTGCAGCGCAAAGCGTTGCAAGAGTGAAAAGTTGTAGTGTGTCCCCTTCGTCTAGTGGCCTAGGACACCGCCCTTTCACGGCGGTAACAGGGGTTCGAGTCCCCTAGGGGACGCCATATTGCGGGAATAGCTCAGTTGGTAGAGCACGACCTTGCCAAGGTCGGGGTCGCGAGTTCGAGTCTCGTTTCCCGCTCCAATTTATTTTCTACAGGCTTCTATTGAAATCTGCAGAAACCCAAAAAAGAGGCTTCGGCCTCTTTTTTCGTTTCAGTAAGTTCCACTCAAAAGCACTACCAGCCGCGTTTTTTAGTACATTTTTTGGTACATTAGTCCGGTGCTCGATAGGTCATTTTTTCGTGGTACTCACTCTTCGGGAACCGTACAAATCCCCTCTATTAAATGAGACGGCGTTTGTACAATGGCGCTCACCGACACTCGGTCCGGCACGGCAAACTGTCGTGGTCTAACGATTCAGGACACCTCGATAAATAGTTTTTGCGCCTCCTGCCGTTCGTACTGATTTGGCGATCACTTTAATTCGTGGGCAAAGAAGGCTGTAGCTTTTCGAGGATAGCGTTGTCCATCTTCAGCTTCCGGATTTGCTGCTCAAGCTGGCGAATACGCTGTTGTTCCGATGTCAGCGGCTTCCGATTCCGGCACCCCCAAGCTGCTCGGCCTCGTACTGCTGAACCAGCGCCGAACCGCCGTCTCGCCCAGATCCAGATCTCGGCAGGCCTGACCCACACTCATCCTGGTCTTTGATCATCTTCACGGCCTCCAGCTTGAAGCTGGCGTCGAATTTGCTGTATTTCTTGCTCATCGGTACTCCTCGATAGGTGTAGTTCCACCTATCGAGGTGTCCGGGGGCATTAGAGCAGCTCAGAGCGACTACCCGTCCGAGTGGCGGCCATTGAGGCCATGGGGATTTCACGGGCACTTGGGAACCGATTTCGCGCTGATGGACACTGATTCCACGAGCACTGCTCCCTTCGCGCTGTTCCCACTTTCTGTCGCAGCCCGGTGCGCTCCGTCCCATATTTGTCGTGCGCTGGCTAGCGCTGAATCTGAGCTTTTAGTGAGTTGTAAATCCACCGCCCACGCACAAAGCGGCACCGATCAAAGAGTTCGCCGCTGAGCTGCATAACCAGCACAGCTCCTGTATAGATTGGCTTCGCATGAATTCCTTATGCAGGCCTGGTTGACAGGTCCGGGGCGCCCCAACAGCGACTTGCCGCCGTCGTCGTAGGCACTGGGTGGCGTTGGCGTAACGAGCGCCAATCGCACGCGCGGACGCACGACACGCCCGCCTCGCTCAGCGGAACAGCATTGCGCCATACGCCTGCGACTGGCCAACGCCACCCTTCAGCCCAACCTGCGCGCTACAGCAATACTTACTTCACCTGCAATTGCTCGCGCAAGTTTTTCACCTCGCTGCTCGTCACTGGCGCCGCGGCATTCCCCCAGCTGTTACGAACATAGGTGACTACGGCCGCCACGTTGTCATCCGAGAGGTTCCAGCCAAACGATGGCATCGCTGGGGCGGTGGGCGCAGCGTCGGTAGCCCCTGCACGGCTCCCTGACAACACCACCCGAATCATTGACGACGCATCAGCGTTATTGACCAATGGCGCATTCGCCAAGGTCGGGAACAAGCCTTCTACCCCTTGGCCCTTGCTAATATGGCAGGCCGAACAACGGTCAGCGTAGATCGCTTGGCCCGCCTTCATGGTGGGGTCGTTGGCCGCCAGTGGCTTCGGTACTTCAGCGGGGTTGGCGAAGTCCTTGAGGTATACCGCGACCGCCATCAGGTCTTCGTCTTGCCAATGCTGGGAGGAGTGCTCGACTTCCTCTGCCATCGGCCCTGAGGCGACATCAAAGCGGTTCGCCCCGGTCTTCAGGTATTGAACGATGTCCTCGGGGCGCCAACTGCCGATGCCTGAGTGATTGTTCGCGGTGAGGTCGGGTGCTACCCACCCCTGTAGGTTGGCCCCTTGAAGGAACTGGCCATTCTTGTCGCCCCCCGTGAGGTTTTTGGGCGTGTGGCAGGTGCCACAGTGCCCCAAACCCTGAACCAGGTAAGCACCACGGTTCCACTGCGCCGATTTTTGCGGGTCTGGCTGGTATTCACCCTGGGTAAAGTTCAACAGGTTCCAGCCGATCAGGCTCGCCCGCACGTTGAACGGGAATGGCAGTTGGTTGGTTTCCACCGCGTTGTCCGACGGATCCACCGTTTGCAAATAGGCCCAAAGGGCTTGGTTGTCTTCCCGGGATACCTTGGTATACGCCGTGAACGGCATGGCGCCGTAGAGGCGCTTGTCGCCGGGGCTATGGCCCTTGGACATGACATTCTGAAAGTCCTCGAACGACCATCGGCCGATGCCGTGGACCGGGTCGGGCGTTATGTTGGCACCCAACAGCTTGCCGAACGGCGTGTCCAGCACCACGCCGCCGGAAAACAGCGGTTTGCCGGGCAAGGTATGGCAGGCGGTACAGTCGCCGAGGGTGGCCAGGTAGCGGCCTTTTTCCACCAGGTTGTAGGAGTCTGCACCGGTGCCCGCGTGGGCATAGCCGATGGCCAGGCCGAGCACGCCGGCGCACATCGAAAGGGAGGCTTTCATACCGGGATCATCTCCCCTGGACGCTTAAGGTAGCGGCTACGGATGGCATCCGCCGCCTTGAAGGCCAGCGCACACACGGTGCCCGTAGGGTTATAGCCCGGGTTCTGCGGGAACGCCGAGGACCCCACCACGAACAGGTTCGGCACGCCCCACACCTGCAGGTGCTTGTTCACTGAGCTGGTGCCCGGGTTGGCGCCCATGATAAAGCCGCCGACGATGTGCGAAGACTGGTATGGCCTGCTGTCCCAGTGCCCCTGCTGGCTGCTCACCACGATTTCCCGTGGGTTCATGCTCTTGGCGATTTCAGCGACCTTGCCGATGCAATATTTCGCCATCTTGCGGTCGTTGTCCGGAAAGTCGAAGGTGATGCGCAGCAGTGGCCGCCCATGGGGGTCGGAGTAGGTCGGGTCCAGCGACAGGTAATTAGCGCGGACCGAATAACTGCTGGCCTCGCAACCAATCGACATGCTGCTCAGGTAGTTCTTCACCGTGGCCTGTTTCCACCCTTTGCCCCAGGTCGGGCTGCCCGGCGGCATCGGGCGGGAGTCGATGGGCGCGGCGCCGATCGGTGTGACTCGGGTGCTACCACCGCCCATGAAGCCAAGGCCTGAGTGGTCGAAGTTGTCGTTGTTGAATTCGTCGATACCCATGCCGATGGCGCCACCACCAATGAACGGGTTGAAGTTCTTGTCGTCGAAAAACAACCGTACGTTGTTGGCGGTCTGGTAGGCATAATTGCGGCCGGTGGTGCCGGTATTGGTGACTGGGTCATAGGGCGTGCCCACCCCAGACAGCAGCATCAGGCGTACGTTTTCGAAGATGAACGCAGCCACCACGACCAGCTCCGCCGGCTGTTCGAACTGCTCGCCGTTAGCGTCGGCATAGATCACTCCGGTGGCCTTGGTACCAGTACTGTCCATCACCACTTTCAACACTTCGGCGTTGGTGACCGCCTTGAAGTTCGGCTTGCGAATCAATGCCGGCAGTACCGTGGTAATGGCACTGGCCTTGGAGTAGTTGGCACAGCCGTAGTTGGTGCAGAAGCCGCAGTAAGTGCACGGCCCCATCTTTACGCCGAGGGAGTTGGTATACGGTTGCGACACCAATGCCGAGGGCACCGGGAAGGGTTTATAGCCAAAGTTGCGCGCGGCTTCGGCGAACAGTGTCGGCGCGTAGGTCTGCAGCGTGGGGGGGTTGGGATATTCCGCCGAGCGGGGGCCTTCGAAGGGGTTGCCACCGTCGATCAGCGTGCCTTTGATGTTGCCCGCCTTGCCCGATACACCGGCCAAGCGGTCAAACGCGGCGTAGTGGGGTTCCATCTCTTCCCAATCGGTGCCCCAGTCCTGCAGGGTCAGCTCGGCGGGCAGCTCTTTGCCGTAGCGCTCGGTGAGGTAGCTGTGCAGGCGGAATTCGTGCGGCTGAAAACGAAAAGCGATACCGGCCCAATGGTTGCCGGCGCCGCCGGTGCCGTTGCCAGGGTGGAACGATCCCCAACTGCGCAGCGGCAGCGCGGTTTCGCTGGCGTTGTTGCGCATGGTGCAGGTGTTCTGCCGGGTTCTGAGCATCAGCTCTTGGCGGCGGTTGTAGCGCAGTTCGTCGGCAGCCGACGCGACGTTGAAATCCCTGGCGGTATCGCGCCATGGCCCACGTTCGAAGCCGATAATGTTAAGGCCGGTGTCAGCCAGCTCGTTGGCGATGATAGATCCGGCCCAACCGAGCCCGACAACCACAACATCAGTGGAAGGTAGTTTCTTGGCCATGCGAATTAACCCTTCTGCGTCCAGGCGGAGCTACCGACAATAGAGAGCGGCACCAGATCAAGCTTTTGGTTATGCAACCCAATGTAATCGCGGTAGTCGTACCGCGCCCCGGGAAAACCGATCAACTTCCACGACACCATGTCTCGGTTGCCGCCATAGATAGGGTCGGCGAAAAAGCCTTCCATGGTGTTGCCCAGTACTTGTTGAAAAAAAAGCGGGCTGTCGATGCCATCGAGCGCGATCGTGCCTTTTTCCAGCCCCGCCAGGGTGGCGTCACGTTGTTCGGCGCCGAGGCCACTGAAGGGCTTTTTAAAGTTGGCCTGGCAGTATTTGGTGAGCCCGGCTAAGCCGAGCGTATAACGCTGGCGAGGATTGAGGGGCGATTGGTCGCCCTGCATCGCTGTACCGGGCTGAAATGGGCCTTCCTGATACAAGCGGGCGAACGTGCCATATTCACCGGCCAATTGGCGGTCGATGAACACCGCACAACCGGCGTCTTTGCCACTGACACTGAGTTCGTCAGCAGGAATCAATTGTTCAACGATGGCTTCGACCTCACGCGCTTGTTCGTCGGTGAAGTACTGCCACCCCGGCGTGTCATAGTGCAGGGGGCCGTTGTGGTCGAAGGGAACCCATTGCGGGGTGCCTGCGATGGTGGCCGCTTTAGCGGTCGCCGCCGCGCCCATGGCAACGGTGGTGGCGGATGACAATAGCAACTGCCTGCGTGTTACCCCCTTTGCGGGTTTCTCGATCATACAAGTCTCCTCGCAACAGGCTGCCCCGCGCCCTTGACCGCAAACGCCAAGGCGCGGCGAACACAAGCCTGTACACGGTCAATCACGGTTTTACCTTGACGAGCAAGGCGGCTTTTTTTGAAGGTGCGACTTTTTGGTAACGTGCGCGGCATTCCCTGCTGTGAAATAATAAACTACTTAGCTCAGTATCCGCGTTATGGCTACTTGTTATATAGATTAATTAGTTTTAAGCCGGCCAGCACGGGTAAAAATCGCAATAGACTGTTGCCCATAAGGTAACGATGGCTGAAAGCCCAAGCGCTGACTCAACACGCACATACGCAACTTGGAAGTGAATCCAAGTGCGATGAAAAATCCGCGGCTTTCGACACCATCAATTCAAGGCACATCGCGGGCCAACCAGCGTGCGCGCCAGCCTCGCGCTTGCGATGTTTCACACAGCCCGAGCCGAGTGGCAAAGGCTTACGGCCGTGAGCGCCAGCATCTTGGCTACGGTTTGCATTTCGCTGATGACGACATATGCGCCTTCAGGCCCTACAGCGGTGAACGCAGCGGTCGGGCCGTAGTTCACGGCGCTGATTTGCACAACCAAGCGGTGTCGCAGGCAGAGCAACACGCTGGCAAGATCGCGCCAATGTGGGTAGGGGGCTTTCCGGTGAGGTTTTTATAGCTGCTGCCCGGAGACTGCACGATTTGCGCATCTACCGTAACGTGCACCGGTTCCATCACCAAGCGCCGGCGCCCTTTGATAAAGTCCGGTGGCGGCCTCTCCATGGAGGCAGTGAAGTCGGCATCTGCTGCCTTGATAAGGTCTAGTTCGCGCTGTACGCCGGCCGGCCCGCTTTCAACGGTCTGGCCAGGGATGAATGCACATCGATAACGATGGTGCAGATGTCCGGCACGTACGGCGGTTCTGACAGGTAATGTTCGCCACGTCCGCTGAGGACGCTGCCGACATTGAGGCGCGGCAGCGGCGGATAGGGCTCGGTCGTGAAGGTCATGTGTTCTAGGTGCTGCAGCAGCAACGCCATTTCGTTCACAGCGTGCACGGTGTTCTCACGCTGGCTGAGGTGCCCGAAGCGGTCGATCACATGAATCGCGAAGTGCATGATGCCGCTGTGAGTCGTCGCGCCGTTGTCCGCGCCAAAGGGTTCGGTAATCACTGCCGCCAGATGCGAGTCCCGTTTTCCGCTCCAAATTATGATTTGGAGTTTGCTAAGTAGCGCGGTATATCGTTGAAAAAGGCCCTTAGGGCCTTTTTCGTTACATTCAGCCTATGTTGTGCCGCTCCCGGTACGGGCCGTAGCGCACTCAGGTGCGATGCGGTTGACCAGCACCATGCCGACGGTTGTCCACCATTGCTCCGCCGACGGGTCGGCCATGCGTGCTTCGTCTCGCGCAATCGCCTTCTGCCCGGGGCTGCGCAAAAAATCCTCCAGGTCGTTGAGGCTGGCGAAGCCCAACAGCGTGACTCCGTCAATACCGCTGGCCTGCGGGTGATACAGCGGATGGCCCGGTTCTGTCGGCCCAATGTTGTGAAGTTGCACATAGCGCCGGGCCCAACCGCCGGCCTGTTCGGCCACCAGCGGCGCATGTTCATGCAACCACCACTGCTGGAAGGCTTCGCGGCAGGTACCCTGGGCGCGCGCGTGGAGCTTCACCAGTGTCACGGCCTCGTTGCCGGTGGCACTGGGCAGGATGATGTACTGGCGCGAGAGCACTGGGGCGATGTCGCGGAAAATTGCCTGGTCTTCGGGCAGGATTTTCTCGCGCACCCGGGCATTGCCCAGCACCACGGCAATGTCCTCGGGGCCCGCGAAATTCAGGTAGGCGATGCCATCCCAACGTGGGCGCCGGTACGCCTCGATGTGGCCGATGACGGTAGGCCACAGCTTACCCTGCTCATCGACCGGTGCACGGTACGGCGGCGCATCGGTGTGGGTTGGCCCCGGCGTAAAGCGGTGTAACTGGTCATAGCGCAGCAGGCGCTCCAGGCTGCGATCGTCTGGCTCCTCGGCATGGATGAAACGCACGCCATGCACTTTGCGCCAATACTCCCCCCAGTGCTCGAAGTTGAGATTCGAGTTGCTCTCGAAGGCATTGGCAGCGGCATCAGCCGCCGGGTCGGCGATAACCCGCCCGGCAGCGGTGAGCAGGTGATTGTCGGCCCGTCGCCGCTCATGCAGCGGTGTGTTGTCGGCACGCGAGAGCAGCGAGCACAATACGGTGAGCGGCTGGTCGCTGCCGGGCCGGGGGTGCAGGTATGGGGCGCGAAACAGCCGTTCCTCGATCGTCTTACTCATGGGGATGTTCTCCAACGATAGGGTGAAAAAAACCCACGGCCAGGGCCGCGAGCCCGGCCGCTGCCGCAAAGCCGTAGAGGCCGAGCATGCCCGCCTGCGCCCACGCCGCGTTGCCGATGGCGGCGCCTGCCGCCATACCGGCCATCGCGCCGGTCATCAGCAGGCCGTTGAGGCGGCTACGGGCCTGTGGGTCCAACCCGTTGACGATGGTTTGGTGCGAAACCAGCGCCGCCATCACGCCCAGGTCGAAGACCACGGCGCCGGCTGCCAGGCTCCAGAGGCTGGGCGGCAGAGTTTCCATGCCGAGGAACGCCACGATCACCAGCGCACAACCGAGGCGGATGGTGGGCAGCGGCCCGCGGCGGTCGGTGAGGCGGCCGAACCACGGGGAGGCGAAGGCGCCAGCGGCGCCGGCGATGCCGTAGCTGCCCGCCATGCCGGCGCCCAGGTGGAACGGCGGCGCCGCCATTACCAGGGCGAGCGTGGACCAGAACGCCCCCAGCGTTGATGCGAGCAGCGCCTGTGCCACCACAGCCAGCCGCAGGGCGCGATGCTGCCGCCAGAGGGTCCACAGGCTGGCGATCAGTGCGCCGTAGCGGCTGCGGCTGGCCGGCGGCAGGTTCGGCACGGTGCCCCAGGTGATCGCCATCACCCCGAGCATCAGGCCGGCCGCCACGAACTGCATGGCCCGCCAGCCCAGTGACTCGGCGACCCAACCGCCCAGGGTGCGCGACAATAGGATGCCGCTGAGCAATCCGGTGGTGACGGTGCCCACGGCCCGGCCACGGTACTTGTCGGGGGCCAGTTGTGCGGCGATCGGCACGAAGTCTTGGCCGATGCTGCCCAGCAGCCCAACGGCGAAGTTGGCGATCACCAGCCAGCCGAGCCCAGGGGCGACGCCGGCCCCCAGCAGGGCCAGCACCAGCAGCACCGCTTTGGCTAGGATCAGCCGCCGTCGCGGCAGCACGTCTCCGAGCGGGGCCAGCAACAGCATGCCCAACGCGTTACCGATCTGTGTCAGGGCAGGCAACCAGCCGACCCGTTCCGGGCTGGCGCCAAACTCGGCCTGCACCAGGGACAAACCCGGCTGGAGGTAGTAGACGTTCGCCACGCCCAGCCCGGCGCAGGTTGCTAGCAGTAATAACGCGCCGTTCGGGCGGGACGTGAACATGAGAGCCGATTGCGGCATCGAAGCCTCGCAGGAAAATCGGCAGCCCTGGAGGCTGCGCCAGCGAGACATGTTATTGACGAATTACGTTTCGATATATGATCCACGAGTCGCAATAGAGTTGATCATAATTCGTCAATAGGTACGCCATGAATACGCCAGACCCGTTCCGAGGCATCGCCGTCTTCATGCAGGTCGTGCAGGCCGGCAGTTTCACGCTCGCGGCCGAGCGGCTGGACATGAGCAAGTCGGGAGTCGCCAAGAGCATTGCCCGTTTGGAAGCCACGCTGGGCGTGCGGCTGTTCCAGCGAACCACGCGCCGCCTGAGCCTGACCGAGCAAGGCCGCCAGTTCGGCGACGGCTGCCTGCGGGCCTTGGCGGAGCTGGAGGGCGCACAGGCACTGGTGACGGCACAGCGGCAGGAACTGGCCGGGCGTTTGCGCGTCGATCTGCCCGTGGTCTTCGGCCGCCGCTGGGTGCTGCCGGCGCTGCTGGAGATCGCCGCGAAGCACCCCGCGCTCGAACTGGACGTGAGCCTGACCGATCGCCGGGTCGATCTGGTCGAGGATGGCATCGACCTGGTGATCCGCATCGGGCCGCTGCAAGACAGCGCTACGCTGGTTGCCAAGTCCCTGGGCGTGCAGCAGGCGGTGCTGGTGGCGCATCCCGACTACCTGGCCCGGCACGGCCAGCCGCAAACCCCGGACGACCTGCACCGCCACGCCTGCATCACTTTCGGCAGCGGAGGGCAGGCGCGGCCCTGGCACTTCCTCGACCGCCACGGCCGCAGCCAGCCACTGGCGGTGCGCGGGCGGCTGGGCCTGAACCATAGCGAAGCCATCTTGGACGCGGCACTGGCCGGGCATGGCATCGCGCTGCTATCCGACTGGCTGTTGGCCGAGCACTTGGCCGCCGCGCGGTTGACACGGGTGCTACCCGAGGCACGAACCCAGGGCTTTCCGATCCATGCGGTTTGGCAGAAGAACCTGCACGTGTTGGCCAAGGTTCGGCGCGTCGTCGATGAGCTGGCTGAACGGTTCGTACCCCGGCCACCTTGGCAGGTCGTATCCATCGATGGCGCAGGCGCGATGCCGTGATGGCTCGTTTCTGCATGCGGCCGTTCAACCGCATGGATGACCTGGACCTCTTCGGCCACGGCGGCCGGCTTGCGACGCTGCACCATGCCCATCGGCCGGCCAAGGGCGCTTTTCCGTTCCGGCGAAAGCACCCGCAAGCCGTTGGCTGCCCCCGCTTTTTGAGCCTATCCATAAGCGGCGAGGGTGGCCGTTCACAGCGCCAACACTAGCCGCCGTTCGTATCCCAGACGGCTACGATACGCGGTGCCGCAGTCCACCCAACCCAGGCTGAGGTACAGGCCAAGCGCTGGCCGGTTTTCCGGGTCCACAGAGAGCATCAACTGCCTGACGCCCGGCCAAAGCGTGCGGGCCAGCGCTGGCAGGGCTTGCAAACAGTGTTTGCCCAGCCCGCGGCCTTGCCACTGCACATCGATCATCAGGCCATGCAAGGTGGCGGTGCCCGGGTCTGCCCAGGGCGGTAAGAGCGCCCCATGCTTAAGCACGAAGAACCCACGCGGCGCGTTATCCACCAACAATGCAAAGCCGCGGGCATCATCCTTCGCGGCGGATGCCAAGGCGTGCAAGGCCGCGAAAATGCCCCCGACATACTGCTGCTGCTCAGGGGGCAATTCGAGCTGTTCGAGTGCTTGGCGCTGAAGCGGGCCCAGGGCTTCATAGTCGACGACGTGGGTTTTCATGTTTCACGGCCTTGGTCCGTACCTGGAGGCATTATGGCGCGGTGCTTACGCTTGTGTCCCACCTGCGTCAGCGCTTGCCCAATTCATCATGATTTGGCCAGGTCAGTTCTGCTGTCACGGTCCAACTGCGCTTGCAACTGGGCACGGTAGTCCGGATGGGCAATGTCCAGCATTTTGGCCCTGCGCTGGTCTAGCGTCAGCCCGCGCAAATCGGCCACGCCGAACTCGGTGACGATTACCCCGGCGTCGCTACGCGGGATGGTCACCGGGCCGCTCAACTGGGCGACGATCCGGCTGTGGCTGCCCGCCGTCGCAGGCAGCGCGATAATGGGTAAGCCCCCTTTGGAGCGCTGCGCGCCGCGAATGAAATCCAGCGCCCCACCCACCGCGCCCACATAGCTGCCCGCGGCGACCTCCGAATTGATCTGCCCGGTCAGGTCGACTTCCACCGCCGAGTTGATCGCCACCAGCCGGTCGGTGCTGGCCAACACCTGGGCGTCATGTGTATAGCGCGTCGAGCGCAGTTCGATGGCCGGGTTGTGGGAGGCAAAGTCGTGCAATACCCGGCTACCCATTAGGATGCCGCCAATGCTGATGCCACGATCCCTGGTTTTACGCTGGTTGGTGATCACACCGCGTTGCATCAGGCGCGCGACACCATCGCCCAGGCTGCCGGAATGCACCCCCAAATCACGGTGCTCGCCCAACGCACCCAATACCGCATCGGGGATCGCACCGATGCCCATCTGTAGCGTCGACCCATCTTCGATCAACTGTGCGATATGCGCGCCAATGCGTTGATCGCTGTCGCGAATGCGGCTGGTCGGGTTTTCCATCGGCGCGCGGTTGGTGTACAGGATCGCGTGCAAATCTTCCGCGCCCAGGGTGCGCTCTGCATAGGTCCACGGCGCTTGGCGGTTGACCTCGGCAATCACCACGCGGGCATGTTCCAGGGCGGGCAGCAGGTATTCACTGGCGATGCTCAGGCTGTAGCGGCCGTTGCCATCGGCGGGGGCCAGTTGCAGCAGCAACACGTCAATGCGCAGGGCGCCGCTGGCGATCAGTGCCGGCAATTGCGAGTAATGGCTCGGCAGGATGCCCAACAGGCCAGCGTTGGCCAACGCCCGGTTGGAACCGGCCCCGCAATACGCCAGGAATTCGACACAGTCGGCATGTTCCGGCAGGCATGTTCGGCTGTTGGCAATGCCCAGCATCACCTTGAACTGGCCAATCTTCCTGCGTTGGGCCATCAAGGCTTGGGTCAGCGGCAGCGGCTCGGCGTTGGCCTGGCCCCACATCACGGTGTCGCCAGGGCGGACCAGGCTGGCCAGGTTCAACGAATCGAGGTGCAGTAGCTCGGGCATGGCGAATTCTCAACAACCTACCCCGCCGCGCCCTGTTCAACTGGCCAACGGTAGTAGCGTGGCGGTGGGTAGCGGCGGCCTGGCGCCGCCGTAATCTTCAAATGATCGAAGAGGGATGCTTGGCCAACGGCGTGACGTGAATCGTCATGAAGGGGAACAGCGGCAGGCTCGACAGCAACTCGTGTAATTCATCGTTGCTGGCTACATCGAGAATGCTGATGTTCGAGTACTGCCCAACGATGCGCCACAGGTGCGGCCATTTACCGGCTTCTTGCAACTCGGTAGCGCGCTTTTTCTCAGCGGCCTTGATCGTTTCCACTTTTTCCGCAGGGATATCGCGGGGGATGTTGACGTCCATCTTTACGTGATAAAGCATCGCTTCTACTCCAGCTTGGCGCTTGTTATTTATGGCTTAACGGATGGTTGAAACCTGAGCGGGTGGGTCTTCAGCCTCGGCCCCCAACTTCGCGTCTACATCTTCCAGGCGCACGCCACGGGTTTCTGGCAGCAAATACACGGCGGTAATCGAAAGGGCATAGGCCACCAGGCAGAAGCCGCCGATGGCCTGGGCCAGCCCGAAGCGCTCGGACAGTACACCCACCCCAGCGATCGATAACGCCCCCAGGGATTTACCCAGGTTGTAGGAAAACCCCATGCAGGTGGTGCGGATGTGGGTGGGGAACAACTCGCTGAGGAACGGGCCAAGCACCGCAAAGATCCCGGTGGCGAAGGCGCCGACCGGAAAGCTCATCAGCATCAGCAGCGCCGGGCTCATCGGGACCAGCATGTAGACCACGGTGAACACCCACGCCCCGACGCAGAACACCAGCAGCGCCGGGCGGCGCCCGAAACGGTCGGCCAGGTAAGAGGTGAGCACGAAGCCTGCGAACGCACCGGCACACATGATCAGCATGGTTGCCACCACCGGCCCCGGCTTGAGCCCGCGAACCTGGACCATCAGCGTCGGTAGCCAGGCCATGATGGTGTAGGCCGCAGCCTGTAAGCCGGTCACCAGCAGGGCGCCGAGCAAGGTAAGGCGGATCACCGAAGGGCGGAAGGCAGACAGCAACGAGGCTTTTTCCTCGGTCTTGGCCTTGGCTTCGTTGAAGATCCGGGCATCCTTGACGTTACGGCGGATGAACAGCACGCAGGACGCTGGAATGACGCCGACCCAGAACGCGACACGCCAGGCGGTTTCCGCGGGCAGATACGCCAGCAGCCCGGTCATGATCACGGCCGACAACGCCCAACCCACGGAAAACCCGCTTTGCACGAAGCCCATCGCCTTGCCGCGGTGTTCCGGGCGGATGACCTCGGCCATCAGTGCCGCACCCACCGCCCACTCACCGCCAAAGCCCAACCCTTGCAGGGTGCGCACCACCAGCATTTGTTCGTAAGTTTGGGTGAAGCCTGCCAGGGCACCCAGCAGGGTGAACCAGCAAATGGTGAACATCAGGATGCGTGTGCGGCCGTAGCGGTCGCTGAGGATGCCGGCAATCCAGCCGCCCAATGAAGCCGAGAGTAGGGCGGCCGTGCCGAGCACCCCGGCCTCGCCCTTGGAGATCTGCCATACCGCCATGAGCGTGGGCAGCAGGAAGCTGAACATTTGCGCATCGTATGTATCCAGCGCCCACCCGGAAAAACAGGCCCAGAAAGTCTTGCGCTCCTGCGAGGAGCCGGTTTTATACCACTCGAACATGGCACTGCCCTTCTTGTGTTGACTCTTTTTATTGGAGTGCCCCTGGGGTGGCGGGGCCATGGCCAGGAGCATGCGACACTTTGCGCGTATCACCCATTTGCCTTTGCGAAACACCGCCTTCCAAGTTGGCTAAAGCTCACGCATCGCGAGGCGAAATCAAAAGGTCCTGCGCCATGCTGGCGACCAGGCGGCCGTCACGCTGGTAGATGTGCGTCATTGCCAGGCCGCGGCCCGAGAGGCTGTGCAGCGCATCGTTAACGAACAGCAACCATTCGTTGACGTTGATGGCCAGGCTGTGGAACCACAGCGTATGGTTGAGGTTGCTGACGTAATAGTGTTGCCACAACTCCAGCATGCCTTTGCGCGGGGCCAGGCTCGCGTTCAGCCAACTGTCGGAAAGATAAGCGAGCGCGGCATGGTGCAAGCAACCCTCGCTGGGTAGCGCTTGGTTCAAGCGCACCCAATAGCTGATTTCCCGCTGTTCGGCGGCGTGTTCAAAATAGCCTTCGGGGTGGACCGGGCGAATGTCCAACACGGGCCGGGCATTGAAACGTAGCTGCACCGCTTCGCTATCGTGCGGGTAGCGCTCGGCCAGTTCGGCCAGGGTGGGCAGGCTTTCCGGCGTTGGTACCGGGTGCTGCAAGCGCTGCGGGTTGCCGGGGTCGGCCTGCGCCACTTGAAAACTGGCATTGGCACTGAGTACCAACCCCGTACCCTGTACCCCATACACATGCCGGGTAGACAAGCGCCGGCCGTCTTGTAAGGGTTCGACGCTGTACTCAATGGCTTCCTGCGGGCGCGCGCCCTGTAAGAAGGTTATCTGCAGCATGCTGGGGCTGCGCCCATCCACGGTTTGCGCAGCAGCCCACAAGGTTTGCCCGAGCAATTGCCCGCCGTAGACCCGCCCATTGGCATTGGTGTCGCACACGCAACTGCGCCAGTTTTGCCGACCGGCTGATTCCAACGTAAGCAGTTCGGTCAGGTCACGCTGGTCCCAGCGCCAATCGCTTTTCATCGTGGCGTGGCCGCCAGGGCGCCTCGGCTGGGCGTGGCTTCAGGGTGGGTGCCGTGGTCGGAAACGACGGCGGTAAAATCCAGTGGCACGCTGGTGATCGCTTGCAGTTGTTCGCAGGTGATGTCGCCGATCAGCTCGACCACTTTCACGCCGCTGGCGGTGATGTCCAGGGTGGCGAGCTCGGTATAAACCCGGCTTACGCAGCCCAGGCCGGTCAGGGGGTAGGTACAGGCAGGCAGTAGTTTGCTGCGCCCGTCCTTGCCCAGGTGCTCCATCATCACGAATACGCGCTTGGCGCCAATGGCCAAGTCCATGGCCCCGCCCACCGCGGGGATCGCATCCGGGGCTCCAGTGTGCCAGTTGGCGAGATCACCGCTGGCCGACACCTGGAAGGCGCCCAGCACACAGATGTCCAGGTGGCCACCGCGCATCATGCCGAACGAGTCCGCATGGTGGAAAAACGCAGCGCCAGGGGCCAGCTCGATGGGTTCCTTGCCGGCGTTGATCATGTCCCAGTCTTCTTCCCCCGGGGCCGCCGCCTGCCAGCGCCCCAGCACGCCGTTTTCGCTGTGCAGGAAGTAATCTTTGTCTCGCGGCAGGTGGTTGGCGACCAAGGTTGGCAAGCCGATGCCGAGGTTGACATAGGAACCTTCGGGGATATCCCGTGCCACCCGCTGGGCCATGGCAATGCGTACGTGCTTATCCATAATCATTATCCCGCCTGGTTCAAAGAAGCTGCAGCCTTGGCCGAGGGTTCGCGCAACACCAGGTGCTTGACGAATATCCCTGGCGTGACCACGGCTTCAGGGTCCAGCGCACCGAGTTCGCAGAGCTGTTCGATGGAGGCAATGGTGTTTTTCGCCGCCATGGCCATGACCGGGCCGAAGTTGCGTGCGGTCTTGCGAAACACCAGGTTGCCCCAGCGATCGCCGGCCTGCGCCTTGATGAGCGCGTAGTCCACGCAAATGGGGTATTCCAGCACGTAGTTGCGCCCATCGATGGTGCGGGTTTCCTTGCCCTCGGCGAGCAAGGTGCCAAAGGCCGTGGGGGTATAGAAGGCGCCGATGCCGCAACCGGCCGCGCGCAGGCGTTCGGCGAGGTTACCTTGGGGTACGATCTCCAGTTCGATCTGGCCCGCACGGTACAACGCCTCGAATACGTGTGACCCTGCCATGCGCGGATAGGAGCAGAGGATGCGGCGCACCCGGCCGGCCTTGAGCAGCGCGGCAAGGCCGGTGTCGCCCTGGCCGGCATTGTTGCTGACCAGCGTGAGGTTGCGCGCGCCCTGGTCGATCAGCGCATTGATCAGGTCATCTGGCATGCCGGCGCCGCCGAACCCACCCACGGCGATGGTCGCCCCATCGGGAATCTTGGCCAGTGCCGCCTGTGCGCTGGGGGAAAGCTTGTCGATCATGGCTGTTGTCCTTGTTTTGAATTCATCCACCGCCATCGCCCGGCGCACCGGTGTGAGCAACGGTGATCCAGGAAAGGGCGACGCATCGGGGTGCGTGGCCTCGACGCATCTCCCTTCCTGGCTGAATCAGCTTGCCCAAGGGCGGCCGGTGTCACAATTTCAGTCTTCGGAAGGCTCGGTTAACCGGCGATTAACGGCTGTGCTACCCAGCGTTTCATACGCCGGCTACGCTCACCGTCATGCCGCCGCACACGTACAGCACTTGGCCGGTGACGAAACCGCTGCGGGCATCCAGGAAGAATGACGAAGCCTGGGCGATATCCGCGGGTACGCCGAGGCGCTTGACCGGGACCGAGTCGATGATCGCCTGGGTTCGCGGGCTGTCTGGCGGGTTGGCTTTTTCGAACAGTTCGGTACGGATCGGCCCCGGCCCGATGGCGTTGGCGGTGATACCGAAGCGCCCCAATTCCAATGACCAGACGCGCGTCATGCCCAGCAAACCGGCCTTGGTCGCCGCATAGGCACTGCGCAGTTCCTTGCCCAGGGCCGCCCGCGACGACATATTGAGGATGCGGCCGAAACCGGCCTGTTTCATTGCGGGTAACAGCGCCTGCATGCATTGCAACGAGCAACGCAGGTTGAGTGCCCAGACCCGTTCAAGTTCTTCGAAACTCTGCTCTTCGGCGCTGTTGGGGCAAACCATGCCGACATTGTTGACCAAGCGGGTGATCGGCCCGGCGGCCAAGGCTTGTTGCAACGCGTGGGCGGTGGCCTTCAAGTCGCTGAGGTCAGCGATTAAGCCGTTGCCGATTCGGTCGATAATCACCGGTTCATAGCCGTCTTCGAAGCAGCGCTCGGAAATCGCGGCGCCGATACCAGAGGCGCCTCCGGTAATCAATACACGTTCTTTGGGCACTGAGGTGTCTCCTTCCTAGACGGTAGCGACAGGGTTAAGTGGCGCCCCCACCGCGCCCGGCAGGCGCAAGGGCGGGGCGGTCAGCAAGAAGCGATTACGCTGGTTGGCGCGCAGCCAACGGGCCAACGGCGTGAGGTGCCACAGCTCGCCCAGGTGCACGCCGAGTTTGAACAGGCAGTGATTGTGCAGGGGCATTACCGAGCAACAGTCGCCGCCGTGCCCGTTGGGGAAAATTTCCACGGAGTAATTGTCCGCCGCGATGGCGACCAGCCCGCTGTCGGTAATCCATTGCAACAAGCGCGAGTCGTTGCCGTCGAGCACCGTGCCGAGGTTTTCCAGCGCCTTGGCATCGGGCTGCTTGTTCATGCCCAGCAGGGCTTCGGCATAACCGGTGTGCAGGCAAACGATATCGCCGGGCTCGACCTGAACGTTATCGGCGTCCAGCACCCGCATCAGTTCGTCATAACCGATATGGGTGCGGGCATCGCCATAGTGGTGATGCAGGTCGATCATCACCCCGCGGCCTTGCACACAGGTTTCGGCCATGCGTTCGATACCCAGGGCGTGGGCACAGGAGGTGCTGTGCGGGGCAATCTCGCCATGCAGGCCGCAATCGGCAATATCGCTGGGGCCCACCACATCGGTATTGGCGGCAAAACCGTTGTAATAAAGCGGCTCCGCCACACCGTCGCCATCGGCGTCGAACAGCGCGCCCACGTGGGACAGCGCGTCCCATTGGGTGGAGTATTGCAGGTGCAGGATGGCCAGGTCGTCGCTGAGTACGTCCGGCCGGCCGGCCTCGATGCGGTCATATTGGTAGTTCATGTTGACCCCGCCCTTACGCAGCAGTGGGCGTAGGATCGGCGGTAGGCGGTTGACGTTCATCGCATTGCCGCCTGGGTAATCCAGTGGCAGGCTCAAGCAGAAGGCCAGGCCCTGGCGAACTTCCGCGATGCCTTGCAGCACTTTTTCGGGGGTCAGCAAATTGAGCCGACCTTTCTGGTCATCGGGGCCGAAATCGCCCCAGTTCGAACCTTCAGGGCGATGTTTCCAACGCTGTTGAGTCATGAGGCCTTCCTGTTTTTATGGATATTGCGTTCAGCCGAACGCCCGAGCCTTGGGCCGTGAGGCTGCCAGACCGGTGAGGCACAGACAATTTTGCTTTTTAAAATGCCGCTTTAAGAATTGCTTAAAGCGGCTGGCTGGCTGGCCGCGGCGTGCGTGCGGCACCATTCGATCAGGCTGTTGGCGAAGTCCCGGGCAAAGGAAGACAGCCCGTCGAAGTCCTGCGCGCACAGTTGAAAAGTGCGTATCGCCCAAGGGTCGAGCAAGGTGCAGGAGCCGATCTTCTGTTGGCCCTTGAGCCGTGCGAAGCCGGCCTGGGGCACGATGGCGATGCCGGCGCCGGCTTCGACCATGCGCAAGATCGCATCGGAGCTGGCCACCTGCACGCGGATCGTCAATGGCGTATGCAGCGCGGCGGCGGCACGGCTGAGGAACACATGGATGGCGCTGCCTTCCAGCAACGAGACGAAGGCATACTGCAACGCTTCCTTGAAGAACACCTCGCCGTTGGCCAGCACAGGGTGGCCAAGCGGGGCGATCACCATCAGCCGGCTGGACACCAAATGCACACTTTGCAGCCCGTCGGTCACCACGCTGCCGGAAACGATGCCTAGGTCCGCACCGCCATCGCGAATACTGCGCACAATGTCGTCGCTCAAGCGTTCGCGCATGTCGATATGCACATCGGGGTGGGTCTTGAGGTATTCGCCCACTACCGGCGGCAGGTATTCGGTAATGGCCGTGGTGTTGGCCAACAGCCGTAATTGCCCCTTCAGGCCAATGGCGTACTCCTGCAAGTCGCCGGTCAGGAGTTCCAATTGGGCCAGTATGACCCGGGCATGTTGCAGGTAAGTTTTGCCTGCTTGGGTGAGCGTGACCCCCTGGGGCGAACGTTCGAGCAGGCGCATGCCCAGGTTATCTTCGAGGTTTTTGATGCGATTACTGGTCGCCGGCACTGAGAGAAACGAACGCTCGGCACCGCGCGTCAGGCTGCTGGTTTCCGCGATGTTGATGAACAACCGGAAATCGGTGATATCGAAATGCATCGCCATGATTATTGACTTCTTATTGCAGGGATAGCCCACGGTAATAGCGTGCACCGCCCCTGTCCATACAAGCCATACGGTTGCTTGCCCGGTGCTTTACCACTGTGCCGGTTCGAAACGAAAGCCCGCGCCTTCTCGGCGGATATAACCGCAATGCGGTTCGCCGAAGTGCACCGGCATCAGCAAGGCTTCGCGATCAGCGGCGCGGTTCAGAAAGTCCAGGCGCGTGTTGCGCGCGGTATCGGCCCAGATGCAATAACCGGAGTTGACGTCCGGGCGCGCGATCTGCAACGGGCTGTGGAAAATATCGCCACAGAACAGCCCTTCTTCGCCCCGCGAACGCACGCGGAAAGCCACTTGGCCGGGGCTATGCCCCGGGGCGGGCTCGACCACCAGGCAGTCGGCGATTTCCTGTGGTGGCTCGATCATCACCCCAAGGCCCTCATCGATGATCGGCATCACGCTGTCGAAGAACGAGTCACCAAACACGTCGATCACGCCTGGCGCCTTGTTTTTGCCCTCTCTGCAAAAAACGAAGTCTTCCTTGGGAATGTAGTAACGGGCGTTGGGGAAGGTCGGTACCCAACGGCCATCCTGCCACGTGGTATTCCACCCTACATGGTCGGAATGAAGGTGGGTCAGCACCACATGGGTGACCTTTTCCGGGGCCGCGCCGGCGGCGATCATCCACTCGCGCACCAAGGTGTTGAGCATGTTCATTCGCGGAATACCCGCGCGCGGCTTGAAGTTGCCGACGCCGGTATCGACCACGATGATGTTGTTGCCCGCGTGCACGATCCAGAACTGGATGGTGACGATCAGCTTGTTCATATGGGGCACCCAATGGTTGGGCGCCATTAACTGCTGATGCTCATCAAGCACGCTGCGGTCGATATCGGGAAACAGAAATGCCGGGTCATGGGTGGGCCCTGCATATTCGAGGATCCGGGTAACTTTGATATCGCCGATCATGCGTGATTGCATCATGGTAGTTTTCCTTTTTCTTATAATCAGGCAGCGTGGTCGCTAGGGGATACACGGTGTTGCGGGCTACTGATGAACGCCTCGTATATTTCGCGGCCTGCACGGTTGTGCAGAATGTATTGCTCGAACAAGGTAGTGACCCACTGCGGGCTTTGCACCGGCATAAAATGCCCCGACGCTACGTGTATGGCTTCGATATGGCTGGCCAGTGCTGCCAGCCGGTCGATCTCCGCCGGTGGACGCAGGCCATCGTACTCACCGGCGACCAGCAACGTCCGGGTTGGCACGTGCGGCAAGTCGCCCTCAAGCTCCATGCGTGCCAGCATCGAGAAGATGGCGGCGAAGCTCTGCGGGTCCGCGCCCAGCCAGCGAAGGGCGAAGCGTTCGAAAGCCTGCGGGTCACTGCGTAACGCCGCGGGCCAGGTTTTATCCAGTAACTGTGGGATCAGCGTTCGCAGGCCTTCGTGGCGAATCGCCGCGGCCCGCTCCAGGGTGGCTTGCCGCGCCTGGGGCGCCACACCACAGGCCGGAGACAAGCCGATCAAGTGGCTGACCCGTTGCGGATAACGGGCGGCGAAACGAATAGCGATGGCGGCCCCGACGGCAATACCGGCCAAGGCGATCGGCCCGTCGATGGCCAGTGCCGCCAGCAACGCGTGTAGGTCTTCGGCTTGGTCGTCGATGGTGGTGTCGCCAAGGATTTTTTCCGACAGGCCCGAACCGCGAACGTCATAGCGTAATGTTTGAAAGCGGCCACCGAGGTTCGCGCAAACGGTGTCCCAGCTTTCCAGTGTGCCGCCCATTTCATGAATCAATACCAGCGTGGGGCCGGTTTTGGCACCGAGCTCATAGCGCAGGGCATTGCCGTTTACCTTGATCCACTGCATTACGATACCCCGTCAAACCCGTTCGAATAGCGCCGCCATGCCTTGGCCGCCGCCGATGCACATGGTTTCCAGGCCATAGCGGACCTCTCGCCGGCGCATCTCATGCAGCAGGGTGGTCATGATACGCACGCCGGTGGCGCCAATCGGGTGGCCGAGGGAGATACCCGAGCCATTGACGTTGACCCGGTCAAAGTCTTGCAGGTCCCAGGCGCGCAGCACGGCCAAGGCTTGCGCGGCGAAAGCTTCGTTGACCTCGATCAGGTCCATATCGGCCAGCTTCAGCTGGGTACGCTGCAGCAGCTTGGCGACCGCGGGCACCGGCCCGATGCCCATGCGCGCCGGGTCGCACCCGGCCGCCGACCAGTCCACCAGGCGGGCGAGGGGTTGAAGGTTGTAGCGCGCGGCGTATTCGCGGGAAACTACTAGGCAACCGGCAGCGGCATCGTTTTGCTGGCTGGAATTACCCGCCGTGCAGACGCCTTCGGGCAGCAGCGTGCGCAAGCCGGCCATGCTTTCGACACTGGCCTCGGCGCGGATGCCTTCGTCCATGTCCACCCACTCGCTGGCGCCACGTTTGCGCGGCACCTCCAAGGCAATCACTTCATCGGCAAAGCGGCCTTCACGCCACGCCCGGGCGGCATTTTGATGGCTGCGCACGGCGAAGAGGTCGGCCTCTTCACGGCTGATGCCATAGTCGCGCGCCAGGTTCTCGGCGGTTTCCGGCATACCCGAGATGCGCCCGAAGCGAGCCTCGGGCTGTGAGCGCTCGCGGCCACGTTCTAGCCGGTCGTGCATTTTCACACTGCCGGCGCGGGCGCCCCAGCGCATGTCGTTGGTGTAGTACTCGATATTGCTCATGCTTTCCACGCCCACCACCATCACCGCTTCGGCATGCCCGGTCTGCACATGCATCGCGGCGTCGGCCACGGCCTGCAAACCCGAACCGCAGCGGCGGTCGAGGGTGTAGCCGGGCACCGCCAGGGGCAGGTCGGCAAGCAGCGCGGCATAGCGGCCCATACAGGGTGCTTCGCTGTTGGAATAGGACTGGGAAACGATGACTTCGTCCAGCGACTCTGGGGCCAGATCCAGGCGTTTGATCAGGGTACGAATCACCGTAGCCGCCAGATGATCAGCGCTCAGTGACGCCAGGGCACCACCGAATTTACCGATGGGGGTTCTCAGCGGCGACACGATCAAAGCGTCTTTCATAACCCAGGTACCTTTTATTGTTGGCGTGTGCGAAGCGTTGCCCAGCATGGCGCTGGTTCACGTGCCGGACAATTTCGTTTAGCAAAAGGCCGCCTTTCGTACTGCTTAACGGTGGCTGTATGGCCGGCATGTTTTCCTCGGTGCAAGTGGCGCTTAAGCAAATCCCAATACCCAACCCTCCATGCGCTGCGCATGCTGGTGGCGCTGCGGGCATTGATGCCCGAAGCCCTAATAAGAAAATACTCACCGGGAAACCCACATGCACAAGCTTCCCCTGGCGCGCGTCTGCGCGCTGTCCTGTATTGCGCCGCTGGCGGTAATGCCTTGCATTGGCAGGGCTGATTTGCTCGGCGACAGCAGCGTGACCCTCGACCTGCGTAACTTCTATTTCAGCCGCGATTTTCGCCAGGATAACGCGGCGCAGTCCAAGCGAGCGGAATGGGCGCAGGGCTTCATGTTCAACGCAAAGTCTGGCTACACCGAAGGGCCGATAGGTTTCGGCGTGGACCTGTACGCGGCCTTGGGGGTGAAGCTCGACTCATCCGACGCCCGTGCCGGTACCGGGTTATTACCCAATGCATTTGGGGACTCTGGGCCGGGTGAGTACAGCGACTTGTCTGGGGTATTCAAAACCAAGGTGTCGAAGACTGAACTGAAGGTGGGTGGCTTCATGCCTAAAACCCCCGTGCTGTTGTCCAGCGATGCACGGCTACTACCGCCTATCTTCAATGGCGCCACCCTGGTGTCCAAAGATATCGACAACCTGTTGATCGACGCTGGGCAGTTTCGTAGCGTCAACTACCGCAACTCCAGCGGCAATCATGATGACCTGCTGGCCGGTAATTACTCGGCACGTAGCGACCGCTTCGACTACGCCAGCGCCGCCTATACCTTCAACCCGCACCTGACCGCGGCGTTTTGGCGGGCAGAGCTCGAGGACGTCTACCAGCAGAATTACTACGGTGTGTTGGCGGCCCATAAACTGGGAAGCTGGGCCCTGGGCGGCAACCTGGGCTATTTCGACTCTTCGCAAGTTGGGGCGCAGCGCGCGGGCAAGATCGACAACGGCCTCGTATCCGTACTGTTGTCGGCCAACCTCGGGGCCCATACCTGGCGCGCCGGCTATCAAGACAACCGTGGCAATTCCCCCTTCCCCTACCTGCAGGACGCCGACCCCAACGTTGCCAACGTGGTGCAGATACTGGATTTTACCCGTACCCAGGAACGCTCCTGGCAGGCACGTTACGATGTGAACATGGCGAGCTATGGCGTACCCGGGCTGACATTTTTGGCGCGTTACCTGCGCGGTGATGGCTTCGAGGTGGCGGGTAGCAATGCCAAGGAATGGGAGCGCGACCTGGATGTGAGCTATGTAATCCAGAGCGGCCCGTTGAAGAATGTCGGCATGCGCTGGCGCAACGCGATGGTGCGTTCGGACGAGGCGGGGGACCTGGACGAAAACCGGCTTATCCTGTCCTATACCATCGCCTTCAAATAAACGGGCGCACCCCGATATTCACTTAATGAAAAAACGGGCCACTGTGTATTCAGTGGCCCGTCGAGGTAAAGCTTAAGTTAGCCGTTGTTGGTAGCCGCCAGAATCTTTCGAGCGCGTTCTATCACCGGCGCATCGATCATTTGCCCGTCCAACTGAAACGCCCCGGTATGTTCAGCGCTTGCTTGTAGCACGCGGCCTGCCCACGCCCGGGCTGCCTGGCCCGGCGCGAGCACTTGGTGGATGATGCCGACCTGGCTCGGGTGGATGCAGAGCATGCCGGCAAAGCCCATGTTGTGCCCGTTGGCCATGAACTGCTCGAGGCCCTCGGTGTCGCCAATATCGGCGAAAACGGTTTCCAACGGCCCGGCCAAGCCAGCCTGCCGGCTGTGTATCAGCAAGGCGAAGCGAACCTGATCGAGCATGCGTTCGGCCCCGCCACTGCCCGCCACCAGCCCTAAGTCCAGGCTCATGTCCAGCCCGCCATAGGTTAGCCGCTGAACACCCTGCACCCATGCCATCGCTGGCAACGCTTGTACGCCTTTTGCGCTCTCGATAATGGGGATAATCGGCTTGCCGGTCGCGGCGGCATGGGCGATCTGCTCTGGGCTTTCGGCTTTGGGCAACATCAGCGCTACCACACCGGGTTCGGTGGCACAGAACGCCAGGTCTGCCTCGTGCTGTGGATGGTCGGCGCCATTGACCCGCACCCAGGCACGGGCGTTGGGCTCGGCGCGCAGGAAACTGCCCAGTTGCTGGCGGGCTTGGGCCTTGTCCGCTTCCTGAACGGCGTCTTCGAAGTCGACGATCACCACATCGGCACCACTGGCCAGGGCCTTGGCAAAGCGTTCGGGGCGGTTTCCCGGCACGAACAACGCCGAGCGCACTAACGTTTCGTCCATAGGGGTTCCTTAGAAACTGCGGGGTAGTTCGAGCAAATGCTCGGCCACATACGACAAAATCAAGTTGGTCGAAATCGGCGCCACCTGGTAAAGCCGGGTTTCGCGGAATTTGCGCTCTACGTCGTACTCACAGGCAAAACCAAACCCACCATGGGTTTGCAGGCAGGCATTGGCCGCCTCCCACGACGCCTTGGCCGCCAGGTACTTGGCCATGTTGGCACTGGCCCCAGCAGGCTTGCCGCCGTCGTATTCCTCACAGGCGCGCCAGCGCATGAGGTCGGCAGCCTCCACTTCGATATGGGCTTCGGCGATGGGGAACTGCACCCCTTGGTTCTGCCCAATGGGCCGGCCGAACACCGTACGCTCGCGGGCGTAGGCGCTGGCTTTTTCGATGAACCAGCGGCCGTCACCGATGCATTCGGCGGCAATCAGGGTGCGTTCGGCATTGAGGCCGTCGAGGATGTATTTGAAGCCCTTACCCTCTTCGCCAATCAGGCTGTCGAGCGGCAATTGCAGGTTGTCGAAAAACAGCTCGTTGGTTTCGTGGTTGACCATGTTGGCGATCGGTTGCACGCTCAGGCCGTTGCCAATCGCTTCGCGCAGGTCGACCAGGAAAATCGACATGCCTTCGGTTTTTTTCTTCACCTCGGCCAAGGGCGTGGTGCGCGCCAAGAGGATCATCAGGTCGGAATGCTGCACCCGGGAAATCCACACCTTCTGGCCGTTGATCACATAGCTGTCGCCTTGCTTGACCGCCGTGGTCTTGATCTTGGTGGTGTCGGTGCCGGTGGTGGGTTCGGTCACCCCCATCGACTGCAAGCGCAGCTCGCCACTGGCAAGCTTGGGCAGGTAATAACGCTTTTGCGCCTCACTGCCGTGGCGCAGCAGGGTGAACATGTTGTACATCTGCCCATGCACGGTGCCGGAGTTGCCACCGCAGGCATTGACCTCTTCGAGGATCACCGAGGCCTCGGCCAGGCCCAAGCCGGAGCCGCCGTACTCGGTGGGGATCATCGCCGACAGCCAGCCGGCCTCGGTGAGGGCCCGCACGAAGGCTTCGGGGAAGCCCTTTTGTTCGTCTACCTTGCGCCAGTATTCGGCTGGGAATTCGCCACACAGCGCGCGCACGCCCTCGCGGATGGCATTGAGGTCTTCATTGTTATTGGGGTTCATGGTTCGTTCGTCCTCTTGAATGCAGCGAAACTCAGTCGAATTCGACGGTGGCGCATTGGCTGATACCGGTGGTATCGCCCGCCCAAAGGTCCGCGGCGCCATGGCGGGTATGGTGGCCGGCGACGATAAATTCGCCGGGCGCTATCAGCGGGCGTACGCCACGAAACGAAAAACGCCGAACGTGCGCCAACGGGTTGGCACGGGTGAACGCGGCCAGGTTCAAGGTCGCGGTCAATGGGCCGTGTACCACCAGGCCGGGATAACCTTCGGCCTGGGTTGCATACGGCCAGTCGTAATGGATGCGGTGGGCATTGAAGGTCAATGCCGAATAACGAAACAGCAGCAACGGGTCGGCGCTGATGGGTTCACTCCACTGGGCCAGTGGCAGCGGGTCGCCGGCGGCGAGCTTGGGCGGGCTGGGTTCGCGATAAACGATGTCTTGCGCTTCGCGAACGCAAAGCTGTTCGCCCAGCCAATACTCATGGGTAAGGGTCACGAATAGCAGCGAGCCGGTGCGCCCGTGTTTTTCTTGTAGGTGGGTAATGGTCGTTTTACGGCGCGCCTGTGCGCCTATATACAGCGGGTGGATGAAATCGAGGCGGCTGCCGGCCCACATACGATGGCGCCCATGGGCCGCCGGCATGAACTCGCCCAACTTCGGGTGGCCGTCCGGGCCCAGGCCATGGCTGTCGACACAATCATCGAAAAAACACCAATGCCATAACCATGGCAGTTCCTGGCCTTCGGTAGGGGGCGGTGCGTTGAAGGTCGCCGCGATGCGCCGGGTCGCCTGCAGGCTGAAATGATCGTGGCGTTCCTGTGTGCGCCCCAGGCAATCGCCGAGCTTGAAATCGTGCATGTCTGTGTTCATCGTTGGCCGCGTAACAACCATGATGGGGGCCTGCAGCGGGGTAGGGAATTTGCATTTCTATAAGGCCGCTTGAAGCTTTGGCTAAGGCCGCCAGGCTTACAGCCGCGCGAACACCGCCTTTCAATTTGCAAAATTGCGCGCGATTAGCCACCGGGCCATGCTGCCGGTACGTTGAACCTAGGAGCAGGCGGCTATTAAACGTTCGCTGGATACGCGCCATCAGGCTTTGCCGTTGTTTGCGAAAAAAGGCTACAGCAGCGTTGGGATGCGCGAATTGGCTGCGGCGCTGGGCATCGGCTGTGGGTCGATCTACAACCATATCGAAAGCAAAGAAGCGCTGCTTTACGAGTTCTTCGAAGAACTCTACGAACTGTTGTATGTGAAGGCGATGAAATTGCAAAAGCGCAATGCCGGGCCTGCGCTATTGCACGCCATCGTCGCCATGCACATGCAGTTACACGAATCGATGCCTTGGCACTTCCAGGTGGTCGAGAGCGAATGGCGGCATTTGTCCGAACCCTTGCAGCAACAAGCGGGGCGCTTGCGCCAGCGCTATGAGTCGATTATTGCCTCGGGCCTGGGCTGCGTGCCCGGGCGCCAGAACTGCGCCAGCAGTATCGTAAGCTTGCTCAATCAATCGCCGGTTTGGCTGCGGGGTGTCGCGCCATCAACCTCGGCCCAAGTTGAAATGGTGCGGTCGATCATCGCGGTGATGCTGGGCCAGGTGAGTGAATGCCCCTGCTGGCCGTGCTCGCGGTAAATAAGCCCCGTTACCTGCCAAAGGCGTTTGGCGGCGCCTGCTGCGCTTGGCGTGGTCGGTTTTTTTCTTCCGGTGGTTGACATGCCCACCGAACAAGTCCAAAATTGCGTCCATTCCTGAGTGAGGAATGCCAAAAAAACCTTAAATTTCAATGGGTTAAGAAAGGGATTGGTATCTGGGATCCCACACCCATTGATGTGCACAGGGCTTTGGCGGTGCAAGTAATACCCGAAGGCGGCTGGCCGTTTTTTCGGGGCTGAAACGCTCAGGTGAGGGTTTTGGGGTTTTACGTCCCCTTCGTCTAGTGGCCTAGGACACCGCCCTTTCACGGCGGTAACAGGGGTTCGAGTCCCCTAGGGGACGCCATATTGCGGGAATAGCTCAGTTGGTAGAGCACGACCTTGCCAAGGTCGGGGTCGCGAGTTCGAGTCTCGTTTCCCGCTCCAGTTTATGATCTACAGACTTCCACTCACGTCTGTAAATCAATTAAAAAAGGACCGAAAGGTCCTTTTTTTATTCCAGTAAAAGCCACGGAAAAGCACCTATAGCCAGCGTTTTTGAGGCCAAAGGATGCAGGATGCCCTGTAGCGTCGCTGGGAAAGCCGGCAACTACCGGGCTCGCCCCAGGCACCGGGCTGGCATGGCTCGGTCCTTATCGCTTTGCGTCACATACCCGAGGCAGGAGCCGTATGCGGTAGTTCCGCACGTACGGATCTGTGCGGGGGGCGGCAGGTAACTGCCGTTCCTACCGCGACCGATAGGCTGGCGTTTCAGGCGAACTCGAGGTGGCCAAGTTTCTGCAATAGCGAACGTCTAAAACAGGCCATTTCCAGCGCCATAGACTGCGAAACCAGGCAGGCGCCCGTACCGCAGCATTCCCACTCAACAGCCTATGGTGGGTTAGCGTCGCCTTGCCCCGGCGATGGCCCAGGCACGCTGGCGGGCGGCTGCACCTGCAAACGTAACGCGTCATACATCACCTGCCCCGGCACCTCCCCCGAGCCACGCGCTACAAACGTATTGAACGGCTCGCTATCGGCATGGCGCAAGGTCAGCAGGTTATCCCCGGGCTTGAGCAACGCGGCGTCGAAATTCAAGGTCCGCACCGTATAGGGCGAATCCTGCGCGCTGCCGCGATAGCCGGCGGTGCCGCTTTTCGGCAGGGCAATGTGCGCCAGTTCCTGGCCGTTAAGGTTGACCCGCAAATCAGTCAGGCGCTGCCCATGGGCGGGCTGTGACGAGGCAAACCCCAGCGTCAACCGGGCCCGACCGGCAACGGCACCCGGCAACGCAAAACGCACCCGCCAGGCGGGCTGTTGGTTGTAAACAGCCCATTGGGCGTAGTTCCAATCGGTGCCCGGCTGGCTGCTGCCCACGCGGTAGTCGACGTCGTGGGGGAACTGCTCGGCGTAGGCCCTGTACATCTCGAAGTGGCGCGCGGCATCGCCGTTGCGAAACTCGCCAGCGCTACGGTCGAAACGGCCGATCTGCCAGAGGGTTTGCCAGGAGGCGTCATCGGGCCAGGCCAAAGGCGCTAATTGCAAAGTGCTATCATCCTTGACCGTGACCCGCTGCAGGAGCAGATCGCGGGGCTGGTCGGCACCGCTGGCGTAGAGGTCGTAGGTGCCGGGGATCACACCGTCGAGATGAAAATCGCCCTGCGGGCCAAGCCGAGTCCAAAACGCATAACCCTTGCTTTGCGCCGTCCAGGCGACGCCCGGGTCGCTGAGGATCACCCAGGCATTCGTCGCGGGGGTTCCGTTCAGGCTGAGCATACCCCGAACGGCACCGCGGGCATGGTGGTAGGCGGGATGGTCGACCCATCCATAAGGCCACTGTGCCTTTTCTTCTCGCCATTGGCGCTGCGCATCGGCTTCCAGTGCCCGCAAAGTGGCACCCCGATTGGCGTACACGAGAAACGGCCCATACACTTTGCGCCAGGGTTCGCCTTGCGCCAGCACCACCGGCGAAGCGCCGAAGTGGACCGACTGCATGACCCGCAGCAGCACGTTGTCGTGCAGGGTTTGCCCCTGTTTGCTGGGGCCGCCGTTGTGATACTCGGGGCTCGCCTCGATCACCCACAAGCCACGATCGCTGCCGACATAGCCATACACTGGCGTTTGCGCCCAAAACACCGAGTTCATGTACTTGGTCTTGATGCTGCCATCGACCAGGCGAAACGTTGCATCGCTGACCTGCTCGGCTACCGCCGCTTGCGGAATCGGCAGGAACTGGCCGCCACCGATGGCCCAGTGGCTGAAGGTGCCATCCATCACGGTCTTGATCACGAAGCGGTTCTGGTACAGCGTCGCCGCGGGTTGATCCGCGCCATGCTCCAATACGGCATAGGCATAAAAACCCGGGCGGTCGGCGAACAGCACGTAATGCAGTTCGCTGCTGAACGGAAACAGCGCGGTGGGGGCCAATGCCACCACCACTTCGGCACGCCGGTCGGTGGCGTGGCTTACGCGTACCTGGGGCTCACCTGGCGCCGGGCGGAAATAACCCTTGGCCGCCGGTTTCGCGCCTGCCGGCAGTGGCCGGGCATCGGCATTGGCATCCCAGTACAGGGCCTTGCGCGAGTCGTTGGCGAAGTCATCGCCATGGGCCTCATAGGCGGCATGCTGTTCATTGGCGCCTAAGTCGTGCCAGGCATGGCCGTCCCACTGGCGGATAAAATCCAAGGTGCCGTCGCCGCGGGCGATACCGATCTGGATCTGGCCGTTATCCAGGGTCAGGCGCCCGGGCTGCTGCTGCACATGCACCGATTGCGCCCAGGCGGCGGGCGCCAGCGATAAGGCCAGGCAGATGCCTCGTGCCAGGTTGGGAACAACGGTGCACGGGCTCATGGCAGGTCCGTTCAAGAAGAGAGAACCCGGGATTTAAAACAGCGCTGGCGATGCGCGCCAGTGCAAAACCAGCATTATTTTTTTGCGTATTGCGCATTCGAGTGGCCGCCCGCGCGGGCCGTGGTTTATGCCAAAACCGCAGCGAATGTAGAGAAAAACGTATTTCGTTTTGGCCCCGGCCCTGAGTGAACGTTCGGCGCCTTGACGGCTGCGTACAGCGCATTGCAGCCCGTCAGCGTCTTACTTTCGCCCAAGGAGTCGACATGATTGATCTGTGCAATGGACCTCGACGCTGGCTACCCCGTGCGATGCTGCTGGCCGCGCCCTGGAGCGCCTTGCCCGCCGCGGCTGCAGCGGAGTTGGAAAGCACCCGGCTCAATACGGTCACCGTCACCGGCAACCGGCTGGACCGGCAAAGTGCCCAGCAACCGCCCGCATCGGTCACCACTATCGGTGGCGAACAATTGGAAAGCGAACGCATCAACAGCATCGACGACCTGCAGGATATCGCCCCTGGCCTAGACGTGTCTTCGAGCGACCCCTACGACACCCGCGTCAGCTTGCGCGGCCTGGGCGACGGCACCGATGGCGAGATCAATATAGGCATGGCCAGTAGTGTTGGCCAGTACCTGGATGGCGTGTACCTGAGCCGAGCCGGGATGATCCCGCGAGACTTGATGGACATCGACAATATCCGCGTGCTCAGCGGCCCACAAGGCACGTTGTTTGGCATCAATACAGGCGGTGGGGTGATCGACATTCACAGCCGCCAACCGACGTTCACACCCCATGCTTCGTTCAGCCAATCGTTCGGCCAGCGTGGGTACTGGCAAACCCGTGCCATGGTTTCCGGCCCGTTGAGCGAGCACCTGGCTGGGCGCCTGAACATCGCCACCACCAACACCGACGGCAACGTCGAGAACGTGCGCGATGGGCATCGCCTCAACGGCAGCAAACGCGAGGGGCTACGCGGCCAACTGCTGTTCGAGCCTAATGAAGTGTTCTCGCTCAAAGCCGCGGTCGACTACAGTTCGCAGACCGGCGAGCCGACGCTGACGCTGTACGACAGCCATGCGGTCGATGGCGTCGACCAATTCCTGCAAAAGGCGCGGCAGGTCGGTGCGTCGACGGTACAAGGCAAAAAGGTCGACCTCGATGAGGCCTCGTACATTCGTTTGGAGCAGGGCGGGGGTTCGCTCACCGCGCAATGGGATTTTCCCAGCGGCTATTCGTTGCGCTCGATCAGCGGCTATCGCTATTTCCTCTATAAACCCAACTCAACAGATGCTTTGAGCATCCCTTTATACGACACCAAGGGCAGCGCCGTTCACGACCGCGTGTGGAACCAGGACCTTCGGCTGGAATCGCCCAAGGGGTCGCTATTCGATTACGTGTTGGGCTATAGCTACGTCGGGGAGAACATGGATACCTTCGCCTCGACCAACTACAGCGCGGGTTACCCCACTGCCTGGTATGGCAACACCAGCTACACCAACTTGAGTGTGTTGCGCTGGGGGGAGTTGAACGAAGACATCCACTCGCTGTTCGCCCAGGGCACACTGCACGTGACATCGGCGTTCGATATCACCGCGGGTGCGCGCCTGACCTACGAGAAAAAGAGCGGCATGTTCAAGCGCCTGAACCGCGCGAATTACGATTCCGGTGACCTCACCGAATACCATCACCTGCCTTCGGGCACGCTGAACTTCAGCTACCGGCTTACACCCCACGCGTTGACCTATTTAGCACTTTCGTACAGCGAGAAGTCAGGCGGGTTGAACGTTTCCGCCGGTGCGGCGCGTTCGCTGAAAAGCACCGAAACCCTGTTCATATTGCCCGAAACCACCCGCGGCGCCGAGCTGGGCATCAAGACCGACTGGCTTGACAACCGCGTTGGTTTCGACGTGGCGCTATTCTGGACCCTGGTCAGGAATTTCCAAACCACTGCTTACGATTGGCAGAACCAGACCAGCTACCTCACTAACGCCGGTGACGTGCGCTCCAGGGGCGCCGAGGCGGCACTTAACCTCAAGCCTACCGAGCATTGGAGCGTTAACCTGGGCGCGGCGTTTCTGGATGTCAGCTACCTGAGCTACCATGATGGCCGCTGCCCGCCGGAACTGACCTTGGGGGCCAACGCACCGACATCCTGCGACTTGACCGGCGCCCGGGCGGCGCGTGCGCCGAAATGGACCTACAACCTGCGCAGCCGTTATGAGTGGGACCTGGGCGGGGTCCAAGCCTATGTGGGTGGGCGCTACAGTTATCGCTCATGGTCCTACGGCACCCTCGACAACTCCGAGTTCACCAAAGTGCCAGGTTATGGACTGCTTTCGTTAACCACAGGGTTATCCGGGCGCCTAGAGCAGAACCAGCGTTGGAATGCTTCGATCTGGGTCAATAACGCATTGGACAAACGCTACTATCGCACCCTCAAGGCTGGCGATTACGGCTCGGCGTACGGCGTTCTGGGCGAGCCGCGTACAGTGGGGATGACCGTGGGGGTCGAGTTTTAACGGGAGCAGGGGTGTTTTTAGGATCCCTTGCGGAGCATGATTGTTACCAGATCTGAAAGGCAGCGTTTCAAAGTATTAGCTAGCTAACTAAGTAGATAGCTTGCTATCTTTTTTCTCCTCAAGACAGCCCTCTATAGCCCAAAGCGCTAGGCCTACATAGCGAAAGGGGCATAAACGCCTACCGTGATGAGGTTTCTATGGAGCCCGGCAGCTATCAGTTGAGCATGAGTGTGCTCATGACCCCCGATAAAGCGAACTTCTCTGGCAACGTACACGGCGGGGCATTGCTGAAAATGCTCGATGAAGTCGCCTTTGCCTGTGCCAAACGCTACGCCGGCCGTTATGTGGTAACCCTCTCGGTGGACCAGGTACTGTTCAAGGAGCCCATTCATGTGGGTGAACTTGTAACTTTTCTGGCCTCGGTGAATTACACCGGGCGCACTTCGCTGGAAGTGGGCGTGAAAGTGATGACCGAGAACATCCACGAACGAACGGTACGCCACACCAACAGTTGCTACTTCACCATGGTTGCCGTCGACAGCGATGGGCGCCCCTGCCCAGTACGCCCTCTACTCCCGGATACCCCGACCGAACGGCGGCGCTTCGCCCAGGGCCAATTGCGCAAGCAACAACGCCAGGAACTGCAGGCCCGCTACGACGAGATTCGCGAACTGGGCGGGGTTGAGTAACCCCCGGTTGCATAATGCCTGCCCCTACCTGCCTGCTTTCGTACATCGAGGCTTGATAATGAAAATATCGCTCGTGAGTCGGTACGCGGTCTTCACATGCTGTGTGTGTTTCACGCTGTTCAGCCTGGTATTTCTCACCCTGTCCCCTTGGCTGGCCACACTAACGGCGGTGACGGCCGTGCTGAGCCTGATCGGCCTCAACGACTTGCTGCAAACCCATCATTCGGTGCGCCGTAATTATCCTATCCTCGGCAACATCCGCTACCTGATAGAAACCATCCGCCCTGAGATTCGCCAGTACATTCTGGAGGGCGACGACGAAAAGTTACCCTTCTCCCGCGCGCAACGCTCCATCGTTTACCAGCGGGCGAAAAACCAGCCCGCGGAAAAGGCCTTCGGCACCCTGACGGACGTGTATAAGCCTGGCTTCGAGTTCATCAGCCACTCCATGCTGCCCAGCGACGCTTGCGACCCCACGCAGTTTCGCGTGGTGATTGGTGGCCCGGCATGCCAGCAGCCGTACAGCGCATCGGTGTTCAACATTTCGGCGATGAGCTTTGGCGCGCTCAGCGCCAATGCCATTCGCGCTTTGAACAAAGGGGCAAAACTGGGCAATTTCGCCCACGATACCGGCGAAGGTAGCATCAGCCCTTACCATCGCGAGTTCAATGGCGACCTGATCTGGGAAATCGGCAGCGGCTATTTCGGCTGCCGCACCCCTGGCGGTGAATTCGACCCGGTGCGCTTCGCCGAACAGGCACGCCAGCCACAGGTGAAGATGATCGAAATCAAGATGAGCCAGGGGGCCAAGCCTGGGCACGGTGGCATCCTTCCCAAACACAAAGTGACCGAGGAAATCGCCAGCACCCGTGGGGTGCCGCTGGGCGAGGATTGCATCTCGCCTTCACGCCACTCGGCGTTCAGCAACCCGGTGGAGCTGCTGTACTTTATCGCTCAACTACGCGAGCTTTGCGGCGGCAAACCGGTGGGTTTCAAACTGTGCCTGGGCCACCCCTGGGAATTCATGGCCATCGTCAAGGCCATGCTGGCTACCGGTATCCAGCCGGATTTCATCGTGGTCGATGGCAAGGAAGGCGGCACCGGGGCCGCGCCTCGCGAATTTACCGATAACATGGGCATGCCGATGCGCGAAGGGCTGCTGTTTGTACACAATACTTTGGTCGGCGCTGGGTTGCGCAGCCAGATCAAGGTGGGCGCAGCGGGCAAGATCGTCAGCGCTTTCGACATTGCCAGCGTGTTGGCCATTGGTGCCGATTGGGTCAACTCGGCACGTGGTTTCATGTTTTCCATCGGCTGCATCCAGTCGCAAAGCTGCCACACCAACAAATGCCCCACCGGCGTTGCCACCCAAGACCGGCTGCGCCAGCGCGCACTGCAGGTACCAGACAAAGCTGAGCGCGTTCACAGCTTTCACCGCAATACGTTGGTGGCGCTGGGTGAGATGCTGAGCGCCGCAGGCTTGAGCCACCCCTCGCAACTGGAACCAAAGCACTTGGTACGGCGCATGACCACCACCGAAGTTCGGCTGTTTTCTCAGATCCATGTATTTCTGGAGCCAGGCGAGTTGCTGGGCCAGTCGATAAGTGCGGAGTTCTATGGGCGGATGTGGCGCATGGCGCAGGCGGATAGTTTTTCCCCGCTCGCGCTGGCGGCCCCGTCGAAGGCCGACCGGTTGGAGGCGGCCGCGAATGTTTAACAGTGCTGGGGTTGTGTGCGAAACGCTAGTCACCCAGCGACAGCGGGAACGGTACGAAACCAAAATGGTTCTGCACCAAGTAGCGGTGCAATTCCGCCTCCAGGAAGTAGGCGAATGACGCGGTGATCCCAGAGATAGGCCGGTAGGTGGGGTACATCAGCCAAAGGTCGAAATACACCGCGGGGCTGATAGGTTTAACCACTATTTCCTGGGCGCTGAACCCTCGGGTAGAGAACGGCTCGACGATCGACACGCCCGCCCCACTGGCCACCAGTTGGCAGGCCGCTTCCGACATTTGCGTTTCAGCCACGATGATCCGCTGCCGGTCCCGCCCACGGAAGAATTGATCGACCAGAAAGCGTGTACGGTCCTCGGTGCTCAAGGCGATGAAGGGTTCACCCTCCAGGTCCCGTGGCGTAATGATGCCCTTGTCTTTCAAGGAATGATCGGCCGGCAACACACACACGCCCTCTACCTGCATCAGCCGGCGAAATTCGAGCCCTGGCCGGTCTTGCGCCAGCAGGCCGATGCCGATGTCGCTTTTTTGCGCGCTGACCCAATCGACCATGAACTGTGAGCTTCGACTTGTCAGCAGCGGCCCGTTATCCGTTACCTCTCTTCAGGTCGGCGCCTTGACTGTTGGCTGTTGCGCGGCGCATCCGAAAACCTTCAGCCGGGGTAAAGCAGTGCCCTCCACAGGGTTTTCATGCGCTGCGAAAAAAGTTGGCTGGAGAATACTTCTACGTCGAACTGCTCGATGAAGGGCCGCAACGAAAGTGTCAGCGCGATGGCACCGGAAAGGTTATAAAAAAACAAATTTCCATTAACGCCTTTAAGGAATCCGTCGTGGATGGCTTGCTCAACCGTTGGCAGAAAAACTTCTTGGACAGGCTTTATTAGGCGTTCGTACAGGTAATGGAATCGGGCGTCTTGTTGGGCGACCTCTTTGAGAACGAACATCGACATTTCGGGGGCGTCTGCGGAGAAATCGATCATTTGATCGATGGCGTGCAAAAGCCGCTCCATGGAGGTCGCGCCAGTAGCGTCCACAGGGTTTCGGGGTCGGCTCAGTTGCCCGACAAATTGGCCGGCAATGTCATCGACCACTGCTTTCCAAAGTTCTAGTTTGGCGCCGTGCCGGTGCGCGATCAAAGCGACATCGACATTTGCGGTGGCGGCGATGCGCCGCAAGCTAGCGCCTTCGAAACCGTGCGCGGCGAACGACCTCAGCGCCGCTTGAATAATCGCGTCGGGTTTGACCGCACAGGCTTTGGGCGGCCGGCCTCGCCGTTTGGAGGGCGCATTAGGCATTCGTTCAATGTTCCTGGGGGATGGACAGTTTGGTTGACATGCATGGCAATGCAACGCTTTAATCAACGGTCGATGAATTAATATTCATAGTTCCACCATCATAGCGCTAATCATCGATGCGCTTGGCTGTCGGCGTTGGCGTCGGCGGCTTTTAAAAGCCGCTAATGCATTGTTTTGTAGGGATCGCTTAACAAGCCCCTGGTACATGATCTTGATGGCCGCAGGCAGGCGGCGAAGCACTTGATTTCAGCCGCCTAGCGCTCCGTTGGGTGTCGTCAGCGCCTTCCCTAGGGTTTGGGGGGCGGATGGCTCCTGTTTTCGTCATTCATATGGGGTAATGGAGTGTGGCGGTAATGCTGGCCAACGCGCAGAAAACGGCATTGTGCAAACGGCACCTGGCGTTTTTAAAAACGCTGCCAGGGCGTCTACCCGGCAAGGAAGCGCTGATAGCCTCGTTTGCTTTGCTGATGGTGGGTTGCGCTTCAATGGCGCCCCCGAATGTGGCCGTGCCGCTACCGGTTTCGGCGGCGTACCCGGTCACCCCAGAGCACCCGGCGGGAGCGCCAGAAGCTAATGCCGCTGCCCTTTCATGGCAAGCGTTTTTAACCGATGCGCAATTGCGCGCCCTGGTTCAATTAGCGTTGGATAACAACCGCGACTTGCGCGTTGCCGTAGCTCGAGTCGAACAGTCCCGCGCCCGTTACGGGATCCAGCGGGCGGACCTATTCCCCTCAGTGGGCCTGAATGCTGACGGCAGTAACGAACGGGTCCCGCACGACCTGAGCCTAACCGGGCAGCCGGAAATCAACCACCAGTATCAGGCCGGTGTCGGGTTTAACACGTGGGAGCTGGATTTCTGGGGTCGGATACGCAGCCTGCGGGATGCCGCATTGGATAATTATCTCGCCTCGGACGCAGGGCGGCGCGCCGTTGAATTGAGCGTGATCAGTGAAGTCGCGGATGCTTACCTTCAGCTTCGCGAGCTTGATGAACGCTTGGCCCTGGCGCACCGTACGGTCGAAACCAGGGAAGCATCGCTGGCTATTTTCACCCGCCGGGTCGCGGTGGGTTCAACGTCTCAGTTGGACCTCACACAAGTCCAATCGCTATTGCAACAAGCCCACACCTTGGTTGCGCAGTTGGAACAGTCTAGGGCGGTTCAAGTGCATGCGCTTGAAATGCTCGTCGGCAAGCCCGTCGATTTGCGCCCCGAAGCGTCTCGGTCGGATACGTCGATTTTGGCTGAAATGGCCCCTGGGTTGCCGTCTGATCTTTTGATAAACCGGCCCGACATCGTCCAGGCCGAGTACCTCTTAAAAGCTTCCAACGCGAATATCGGCGCGGCCCGTGCGGCTTTTTTCCCGCGCATTGTGCTGACGGGCTCGGCGGGAACCGCCAGTGCAGAGCTTGATAATCTTTTTGCCGCGGGCAGCGGCGCCTGGAATTTCGCACCGAGTATTTCCCTGCCGATATTCGATGCTGGCCGCAACCGCAGCAACCTGGCCTTGGCCCAGGCGCAACGCGAAGAAACCGTGGCGCAATACGAACAGAGTATTCAGGCGGCCTTTCGCGACGTGGCCGATGCATTGACCGACCGCCACTGGCTCAACGAACAAGTGCTCACTTTGCAGACTACACAAAGCGTGCAGCTTGAGCGCGCGCGCTTGGCCAAATTACGTTATGACAGTGGTGCCGCAGCTTTTCTTGAAGTCCTCGATGCCGAGCGTGACCTGCTGGACGTAGAGCAACAGTTGGTGCAACGGCGGCGCGAATTGCTCTCCAGCCAAGTCGCTTTATACAACGCATTAGGTGGAGGCCAAGCGGCAATCGCGCTGAGCGCCGCAAGCCCGAAACCTGAACGTAACGCCCAATGAACAAGGTCGCAATTCATGAAAGTGCCCGGTAAGAAGCTGATAGTGCCATTAGGCATCGTCGTAGTAGTGGTGGCAGGCTGGTTTATTTGGAAAGCGCTGAACCCCGTTGGGTTTGGTGATGGCTTTGCCAGCGGCAATGGTCGTATCGAAGCCACCGAGGTTGATGTTTCGACTAAGTTGGCCGGGCGTTTGGACGACATTCTGGTGCAGGAGGGCGACTTCGTGGAGGCCGGCCAGCGTTTGGCCAATATGCAGGTTCAAGTGCTCACAGCCCAGCGTGACGAAGCCGCTGCCCAGCACCAACAGGCGATCAACACGGTGTTAGGCGCCAAGGCGCAGGTACTGGTGCGCCAAAGCGACAAACTGGCCGCCCAGGCGCTGGTGGCGCAACGCCAAAGTGAATGGGACGCCATGAAGCGGCGGCTCAAACGCTCGGAAATGCTCTCCCGCGAAGGCGCTTTATCGACCCAAGAATATGACGACGACCGGGCCAACGAACGCAGCGCACAAGCGGCACTTAGCGCTGCGCAGGCGCAAGTCGCGGCCGCCCAGGCCAATATCGAAGCAGCACAAGCAGAAGTGGTCGGGGCGCAATCGGCAGTGGCCGCCGGCCTCGCTACCGTTGCCCGCGTAGAGGCCGACATTACCGATAGCCAGTTGGTCGCGCCGCGCGCTGGGCGTGTGCAATACCGTATCGCGCAACCGGGCGAAGTGCTTGCCGCGGGCGGCAAGGTACTCAACCTGGTCGACCTTTCAGACGTGTACCTTACGTTCTTCCTACCCGAAGCGGTCGCCGGGCGCGTCGCCATGGGCAGTGACGTCAGGATCATCCTCGATGCCGCGCCCCAGTACGTGATACCGGCCAAGGTGTCATTCGTGGCCAGTGTTGCGCAGTTCACCCCGAAAACCGTCGAAACGGCCAGCGAACGGCAAAAGTTGATGTTTCGCGTCAAAGCGCAGATCGACCGCGACCTGTTACTGCAAAACCTTAAGCAGATCAAAACCGGCTTGCCCGGCGTGGCCTGGGTCAAGCTCGACCCGCAAGCTGAGTGGCCGGCCGAGTTGGCAGTGAAAGTTTCCAAATGACCGCCGACCCTCAAGCCGGCCCGGTGCTCAACGTCGCCAGCGTCAAGGATGTGGTGCTTACCTACGGTAAAACCCAGGCGCTGGCCGGGGTTACCTTGGATGTTCCCGCTGGGCAAATGGTCGGGCTTATCGGGCCAGACGGCGTGGGTAAATCCAGCTTGCTGTCGCTGCTGGCAGGTGCCAGGGCGATACAGCAAGGGCAGGTCAACGTATTGGCGGGCGACATGAGCCAGGCCGCGCACCGCAACCTGGTGTGCCCACGGATCGCCTACATGCCACAGGGCTTGGGCAAAAACCTCTACCCAACCTTGTCGGTCGAAGAGAACCTGCAGTTCTTCGCCCGCCTGTTTGGCCATGACGCCGCCGAGCGCCGGCGGCGTATCGATGATCTTACCCGCAGCACCGGGTTGTTTTCATTCCTGGCGCGGCCTGCTGGCAAGTTGTCAGGTGGTATGAAGCAAAAGCTGGGGCTGTGCTGCGCACTGATCCACGACCCCGACCTGTTGATACTCGACGAGCCCACCACCGGCGTCGACCCCCTGGCCCGCGCCCAGTTCTGGGACCTGATAGGCAGCATCCGCCAGCAGCGCCCTGGCATGAGTGTGATCGTGGCCACCGCTTACATGGATGAGGCGCAGCGGTTCAATTGGCTGGTTGCCATGGACGCCGGCAAGGTCTTGGCAACGGGTACACCGGAGCAATTGCTGCTTAGTACGCAGTCCCATAATCTGGAGGCGGCCTTTATCGCCTTGCTGCCGGAGGAAAAGCGCCGAGGGCACCAGCCGGTCAACATTACCCCCTTGGAAGACGTCGCCAACCCTGAGATCGCCATCGAAGCTAAAGGCTTGACCATCCGCTTTGGCGATTTCGTGGCGGTGGACCACGTGAGCTTCCGTATTCGCCGTGGTGAAATCTTTGGTTTCCTCGGCTCCAACGGTTGCGGTAAATCCACCACCATGAAGCTGCTGACCGGGCTGTTACCCGCCAGCGAGGGCACGGCAAGCCTGTTCGGCCGCGAAGTGGACCCCGACGACATCGGTACCCGGCGCAGGGTCGGTTATATGTCGCAGGCGTTTTCGCTGTACAGCGAGCTCACCGTGCGGCAGAACCTGGTGCTGCATGCGCAACTGTTCCAGATGCCGGAAGCCCAGATCGGCCCGCGCATCGATGAGCTGGCGGTGCGCTTCAGCCTTGGCGAGGTACTGGAAAGCCTTCCCGAAAGCCTGCCGCTGGGGATTCGCCAGCGTTTATCCCTGGCGGTCGCGACCGTTCACCGGCCTGAGTTGCTGATTTTGGACGAGCCTACCTCCGGCGTTGACCCGATTGCTCGCGACGGTTTCTGGAACCTGCTGATCGAAATGTCCCGTAAAGACCGGGTGACGATTTTTATCTCCACCCACTTCATGAACGAGGCCGAACGCTGCGATCGCATTTCGTTGATGCACGCAGGCAAGGTGCTGGTCAGCGATACGCCCGGCAATATCGTTTCGCAGCGCCACGCCAGTTCGCTGGAGCAAGCGTTCATTGCCTACCTGCAAGAGGCCGCGGGCCCCGCCGATAAAGCGGTAGCCACCGACCCGGCCGCCCCAACGGTGCAGGCCAATGCCGCGCCGGCCAAGCCAACGGGTGCGCCGAACTTCAGCGTCAGCCGCATGTTCAGCTACCTGTGGCGCGAAGCCTTGGAACTGCGGCGTGACCCGGTGCGCGCGACCTTGGCGCTGATCGGCTCATTGGTGTTGATGCTGGTGATGGGCTTTGGCTTGAGCATGGACGTGGAAAACCTCACTTACGCCGTGCTGGACCATGACCAAACCGAATTGAGCCGCAATTATGCGCTGAACCTCTCCGGCTCCCGTTACTTCAAAGAAATGCCGCCGTTGGTGGACTATCAGGACCTCGACTCGCGCATGCGCAGCTCGAAGATCACCTTGGCGATCGAGATACCCCCGGGTTTCGGCCGCGACCTGCAGCGGGGTGCGCCGGTGCAAATTGCGGCCTGGATCGACGGCGCGATGCCGTCCAGGGCCGAGACGATACAGGGCTATGTACAGGGTATGCACCAGGTGTGGTTGCAGGATCAGGCGTTACATCGATTGGGCACCTCCAGCAGTGACAGTTCGGTCAGCATCCAAACCCGCTATCGCTACAACCCCGACGTAAAAAGCCTCCCGGCGATGGTGCCGGCGATCATTCCGCTGCTGTTGTTGATGTTGCCGGCCATGCTCACGGCGCTGTCTGTCGTGCGTGAGAAGGAACTGGGTTCAATCATTAATTTGTATGTTACCCCGGTGACGCGGACCGAGTTTTTGCTGGGTAAACAGTTGCCCTACGTGGCGCTGGCGATGGTTAACTTTCTGTTGATGACGTTAATGGCCGTGACCCTGTTCGATGTTCCGGTCAAGGGCAGTTTCCTGACCCTTCTGCTGGCTGCATTAATTTACAACTTCATCGCCACCGGCATTGGGCTGTTGGCGTCAACGCTGACCAGCAGCCAGATTGCGGCGATGTTTTTCACCATGATCGGCACCATGATCCCTGCGATTCAATTCGCCGGCCTGCTCAACCCGGTGTCTTCGTTGGAGGGCGCGGCGAAATTCGTCGGTGAGATCTACCCGGCGACTCACATGCTGAATATCAGCCGCGGCGTGTTTGGCAAATCCTTGGGCTTCGCCGACCTGCACAATGAATTCTGGCCGCTGTTGGTCGCGGTGCCGTTGATTCTGATGCTGACGGTTGCCCTGCTCAAGAAACAGGACCGCTGACATGCAATCGCTGAAGAATATCTACCGCCTGGGCATCAAGGAGTTGTGGAGCCTGGTCCGCGACCCGACGATGCTGGTGCTGATCATCTATACCTTCACGGTGTCGGTGTATACCGCCGCGACGGCCCAGCCAGACGTGTTGCACATGGCGCCGATCGCGATTGTCGATGAAGACCATTCGCCGTTATCCGGGCGCATCGCCTCGGCGTTTTTTCCGCCGCAGTTCACCCTGCCGGCGATGATTTTCCCGGAGCAGGTCGATGCCGGGCTAGATGCGGGAATCTATACGTTCACGCTCAACATTCCGCCAAAGTTTCAGCAGGACGTATTGGCCAACCGGGCGACGGAAATTCAACTTAACGTGGACGCGACGCGCATGTCCCAGGCGTTCACCGGCAGCGGTTATATCCAACAGATCGTGAATGCGGAAATCACCGAGTTCGTGCAGCGATATCGGGGCGCGCAAGCCTCAGCGGTCGACCTGGTCATCCGCATGCGTTTCAACCCTTCTCTTGAACAGTCATGGTTCGGCGCGCTGATGCAGATCATCGACAATGTCACCATGTTGTCTATTATCCTGACCGGCGCAGCGCTTATTCGCGAGCGTGAGCACGGCACCATCGAGCACTTGTTGGTGATGCCGGTGACCCCTCGGGAAATCATGCTGGCCAAAGTCTGGTCCATGGGCCTGGTGGTGCTTGTCGCTGCCGCCTTGTCGCTGATATTCATCGTGCAAGGGGCGCTGCATGTGCCGATCGAGGGGTCGATTGTGTTGTTCCTGGCGGGGGCGGCCTTGCACCTGTTCGCCACCACCTCCATGGGCATATTCCTGGCGACGCTGGCGCGGAGCATGCCGCAGTTCGGCATGTTGATGATCCTGGTTTTACTGCCGCTGCAAATGCTATCGGGCGGCAGTACGCCACGGGAAAGCATGCCCGAGTTCGTGCAGAACATCATGTTGATAGCGCCTACCACGCATTTCGTCGAGCTCAGCCAGGCGATCCTTTATCGGGGCGCGGGGCTGGCGGTGGTTTGGCCTACGTTCGTCATCTTGCTGATCATCGGTTCGGTGTTGTTTACGGTGTCGCTTTCGCGCTTTCGCAAAACCATTAGCCAGATGGCTTGATAGCCACGTTTCCCCGGCGGGGGATGGGCGTGTTCTCATTCATGCACCCACCAAGGTTTTTTTTGTGCCACTGCATTTTTTAAGCGGCGTTGCTCGCCATTGGCCTGGTGCCCTGTTGATCGCGTTCATGGTGGCTACTGCCGGCTGCGCCGGGGTCAAGGTCAATACGGTCGATAACCGAGATTACCTGGCGCTTCGGCGCGGTGACGTGCTCACATCCGGGCAACTCAGTGCGGCGGCGCGCACGGCATTGCAGGTTGCCGGGGTCGAGGAAAAACGCTGCAGCGAGGCGCCGCAAGCCTGCCGTGAACAGGTGCGCCTTAGCCCTGGCCTGGGCGAAGAACAGCGCCTTTCTACGCTGTCTGAATTGTGGCTGCAAGAGGCGCAGGATACCCATAGCCGGTTAACGGCCGAAGGGCGTACCGACGCCTTTTTGGAAAGTGCGCGTTATGCCTATGCCTATCTGTTCATGACCGCCAGAACACCTAGCCAACGGGCGTTGGAAGACCGCCAATCGCAAGTTCGCGATTACTACAATTTTTCTGTTCAACAGGCGCTCAGCGAATTGTTCGAACGCTACCGGGGCCGGCCGCCGCGCACCGAAGACCACCAGGGCAACTACCGCCTGCAGGCAGGGCGCTGGACGGTGTTCGGGCGTATGGAGCATGTGCGCCTGGCCAACCAGCGCGGCCTGCCCCAGGCATTGATTCCCGCCTCTTCGTTGTCTTTTGCAGGGCTGCGCAACCAGTATCGCCGCGACGGCGTAGGGGCCGAACTAGTGGCCGTCACGGCGAAAAAGGTGGTCAACAGCGACAGCGACGACCAGGCCTGGAGCGAAACGCCTTTTCCGGCGGTGACCGCCGTTGCCCGCTTTCCCGGGCAAACCCTTGACCAGGTGCTCGCTACCCGCGAGGTCGAAGTGCTGGCCTATGACCCGTATCGGCAGGACAGCGTGGAACTGGGCGGTATCGAAGCGCCGTTGGCAGCTAATTTTACCTCGGGTTATGGCTTGTGGCTGGCCCGCTCCGGGTTCGCCCGGCAGTCCTTGCTGACCCTGGTAGGGCGGGGCGATGTGCTGAAAACGCCCCACCTGTACCTATTGCAGCCCTACGACCCTAACCGCCATGTTGTGATCATGTTGCATGGCCTGGCCAGTAGCCCCGAGGCCTGGATCAACGTTGCCAATGAAGTGCTCGGTGACGAAAACCTGCGGCGTAATTACCAAGTGTGGCAGGTGTACTACCCGACCAACCTGCCGCTGGCACTGAACAATGCCACCATCCGCCGGGTGATCGAACAAACCCTGCGGCATTTCGACCCTGAGCAAACCGCGCGGGCCAGCCACGATGTGGTACTGGTCGGCCATAGCATGGGTGGCGTGCTGTCGCGGCTGATGGTGTCGACCTCTGGCACTGGTGTGTGGGATACGCTGTTGGCTAAGTACAACATGAATGGCCAGCAACTGGCGGCCGCGCACAAAGACCTGGACCCGTACCTGACCTTCAGCCCGTTGCCGCAAGTGAGCCGGGCGATCTTTATCGCCGCCCCGCACCGTGGCACGCCCTTCGCCGAAAACCGTATCTCTCGTTGGGCCGCCGGGCTTGTGCAGTTACCCGCCTCGGTGCTCGACCGCTTCAAACAGCTCGCGCAATTGTTGGTGGTGCCGGGCAGCGCCTCCTCCGCGGCCATGGCACGCCCGCTCAACAGCATCGACAACTTGAGTGACCGCGACCCGTTCGTGAGGGCGGTGGCAGACCTACCGATTTCCAGCCAGGTGCGCTACCACAGCATCATTGGTAACTACACGCCCTCGCTGGCACTGGCGCTCTCCAATGACGGGGTGGTGCCCTACAGCAGTAGCCACCTGGCCGGTGCACAATCGGAGAAGGTAGTGCCGTCCAGCCATAGCGTGCAGAACACCCCCGAAGCCATTATCGAGATTCGCCGTATTCTCCAGCTACACCTTAAGGGCTTGGATGAACCGGCAGGGAGCCACCCATGAACATCGCACGCAAGGCCGCCGGCATCCTGCTGCGCGGCCTATTGACCCTGGCCGGTGCCGGCATCACTGCCTGGGGCGCATTAGCGCTGGGTTACCGGCTGCCGTGGCCGGCTTGGGCCAGTTATGCCGTGATCGCTGCCTGGTGCCTGTGCGGTATCGGTTTGCTCGTCGTCGCCTGGCGCCCACGGCCATGGCGGGCGCTGCTCGGTTATGCCGTGATGCTGGCCTGTATCAGTACCTGGTGGGCTACGATCAAACCGTCGAACGCGCGCGTTTGGGCCGATGACGTCGCGCAGATGAGCTCCGGCAGAATCGAAGGCAACCGGCTGACGATGAACAATGTGCGCAACTTCGACTGGCGCGCAGAGGACGATTACCGCGCCCGTTGGGAAACCCGCAGCTATGACCTGGACCGGTTGGCCTCGGTGGACTTGATTACCTCGTACTGGGGCATGCCCGCCATCGCTCACGTGTTGGTTTCATTCGGCTTCGATGACGGCCAGTTCTTGCTGTTCAGTGTCGAAACCCGCAAGGAAAAGGGTGAAGGCTATTCTGAGGTTGCCGGTTTTTTCAAACAGTACGAACTCAGTATCCTGGCGACCGATGAGCATGATGCCCTGGGTGTAAGAACCCAGGTGCGCGGTGAAGACGATTACCTGTATCGGGTGGCGCTGTCGGCGCCGCAGCGCAAAGCCTTGTTGGTGTCATACATTGAACAGGCCAACGAGCTGCTGGAGCAGCCGCGCTTTTACAATACCGTCACCGCCAATTGCACGACCATTGTTTTCGATATGATGAACACCATTGTGACGGGCCTGCCGATGGATTACCGGTTGCTGCTGACCGGCTACTTGCCTAGCTATGTTGATGATGTAGGTGGCCTGCAGCCGGGGTATTCGCTGCAGGCATTACGTGACGCGGGCCGCATTACCGCGCGGGCGAAACAGGCCAGCGCCGCAGCGTTCTCCGTGCGCATCCGCCAGGGGGTGCCGGGTTGGTAACCCCTGGGGCTAGCCAAGTTCAATACTACGCAAATACGCAGCCAATGCCGCTGGCGCCTCTTCGAGCAATAGCTCGCGTTTGAACGCGTCGTTTTCCAATGCCATTTGAAGCAAGCCCAGGGGCATGCCCATGAGGGTTTTGACGCGGCGCCCGCGTTGCACGTCGGTCGCCGTGGGCATGCGTATCGCCAGCACATGATCATAAATGTGTTCTATGTCTTTCCTCAGTTCCGGCGCGCGAAGTTGGCCGCTGGCGAACCCTGAGCTGATCATCAGCATAAAGTCTGGGTGGGTTTCTATGTATCTCAATATCGGCATCATCAGGTAGTCGATAACCCCCTCGGCGGGCAACTCGCGCCAGGTGGTTTCGCTGACCTGCTGGAGCTTGTGCGTGATCGCGGCGATGGACTCAAGGTGGCGAACACCCAGGGCGTGCAATACCGCTTGTTTATCGGCAAAAAAATGATAAAGCGAGCCGATGGACGTATTGGCCTCTTTCGCCAGGCCGTGCATGGTCAACTGTGTGGCGCCCCGGTTTGCCAGTAAGGTGGCGCAGGCATCGAGGATCGCGCTGACGCGTTCGCGGCCGCGGGTTTGCTGCGGCGCGCGTTTGGCCGTGTGGCCAGCGAAATGGGTAGAAGGCATGGCGGCGCCTGTGCATAAGTTGGCGGCCATTATGGCCGATACGCCATAAAAAGGCCGCTTTAAAACTAGACATGTTAGTCTAGTTTTAGGGACAATACGCACCTGGCCCCGCCAGCCCGGAACGGGGCCTATACGCCAAGCCGACAGCCTGCCTGCTCTACGCAGTCAATGATAAGGGGTGTGCCGCTTGCCCGAGTACTTAGAGCCCGTCCCCAAGTGGGAAGCCCATGAACGTCCGTCCATGCCGGGCTCGCCTTCAACACCCACCCATAGCCCCGCGGTACGCCTGGCCTATGCCTGCGTGGCGGTGCTGCTGGGGCTCACCGGCGGTTTGGGCAATGCGTTGATCAGTGCCAACCTCGCCAGCGTTCAAGGCTATTTGGGCCTTACGCCCAGCGAAGGCGCCTGGCTTCCCGCCGCTTATTTGATGGTGAATGTCTCCACCTCATTGCTGCTGATCAAGTTTCGCCAACAATACGGGTTGCGGTTATTCGCCGAGATCGGGCTTTCGTTGTACGCCATCGTCACCGTGTGCCAAGTTTTCGTCGAAGGCTTCGCCATGGCGGTGTTCGTCCGCGCGGCCAGTGGTTTTGCGGCGGCGACGGTCAGTACCTTGGCGGTACTTTACATGCTCCAGGCCTTCAAAAAGGCCGATATGGGCCGGGGCCTGGTATTGGGCATCGGTATTTCCCAATTGGCCACACCGTTGGCCTGGCTGCTGTCGCCTGCGTTATTGGACCTGGGCGAATGGCACCGTTTGTATGTATTCGAAGCGGGGCTGGCACTGTGTTCACTCGCCGCGGTGGTGATTTTGAAGTTACCCCCGGGCGAGCGCGTAAAAGCCTTCGAACCCCTGGATTTCCTCACGTTCGCGTTATTGGCACCCGGCCTGGCGTTGGTCGCGGCGGTGCTGGCGCAAGGGCGGCTACAGTGGTGGAACAGCCAACCTTGGATAGGCTATGCCCTGATCGTGGCCGTGATCTTGCTGACCATCGCCATCGCCATCGAGCATTTACGCCAGACGCCACTGTTACAAACGCGCTGGCTGGGCGCGCTGGACACGGTGCGCTTTGCCACGGGCGCATTGATGTTGCGCTTCATCCTCTCCGAACAGAACTATGGCGCGGTAGGCTTATTGCAAACCCTGGGCATGGGGCCGGACCAACTGCAACCCTTGTATGCGGTGATGTTACTGGGGCTGTTGGCTGGCATGCTCGCCAGCGCCCTGACGTTCAGCCCCCGCACCGCGATACCGCAAATCCTCATCTCCATCGTGCTGGTGGGGGTGGGCAGTTTCATGGACGCCGATGCAACCAATTTAACCCGCCCGCAAAATATGTTCGTCAGCCAAACACTGTTGTCGTTCGCCGCAGGCATGTTCATGGGCCCGTTGATGCTGGTGGGGGTGATGAGTGCGCTGAAACAGGGGCCCCATTACATCGTTAGTTTTTCGGTGTTGTTTTCGCTGACCCAAAGTATCGGCGGCTTAGCCGGGCCGGCGGCATTCGGTACCTTCCAGGTGGTGCGCGAAAAGTTTCATTCGAGCCAGGTCAACGCCTACCTGGACCCGACCAACCCGGTGGTGGCCCAACGCATTCAACTGCAAGGCCAGGCCTACGCCGCCACCCTGCTTGACCCGGCGTTGCGCCAGGCCGAGGGGGTGGCCCAACTGGGCCAGGCGGCAACCCGTGAGGCCAATGTGCTGGCCTACAACGATGTATTCAAGGTAATCGGCACCATGACGATCAGTTTTCTCTGCTGGTCGTTGTTCCATACGTGGCGCGCTGCGCGCAAAGCCGAACCGGCCAAGCAGGCCGTTGCCGGTAATTCTTCTCCTGCTGTGTGATCCCCATGACCGACACCCCCCCGCGCAACGCCCCAGACGCACATCCACCCGCATCGCCCGCAACCGCGCCCGTGGCTGACGGCAGCGCCCCCGCGCAAGACCCACCGAAGGTGATCAAGCCGCGCCGGGGCACGGTGATTGCCATGTTGCTGGTGGCCCTGGTCGGCATCATGGCCATCCTTTATGCCTGGCGGTTCTGGCCCTTCACCAGTGCGATCACCACCACGGAGAACGCTTATGTACGGGGGCAGATTACCGTGATGGCGCCCCAGGTGAATGGCTATGTCGCACAGGTGCTGGTGCGCGATTTCGAAACCGTGCGCCAGGGGCAAACGCTGATCAGCATCGATGACCGTATCTATCGCCAGCGGGTGGAGCAGTCGCTCGCCGACCTTGACGCGCGCAGGGCTGACCTGGCGAACTCGGTGCAAACCCAAGCGTCGGACCAAGCCACCCTGGAATCCCGGCGTGCCGAATTATATTCGGCACAAGCTGAAGCGGACCGGGCCAAGGCAGACGAACTGCGGGTAAACGAATTGGCCTCCCGCGGCTCGGTGTCGGTGCGCGAGCGCGACCAAATCCGCGCCACGGCGCGCGCCGCCGGTGCTGACGTCAAAAAAGCCCAGGCGGCGATCCGGATTGCCGAGGAAACCGTGAAGTCGACGCGGGTGTCCCGCGACGTGCTGGCTGCGCAGGTGCGCACCGCGGAGGCGGCCCTGCACTTGGCGCAGATCGATCTCGATAACACACTGATCAAGGCCCCTATCGACGGGCGCCTGAGCGAGGTATCGGTGCGGCTTGGGCAATATGTCGTGGCCGGTTCGCAACTGCTTTACCTGGTCCCGGAACAGCTGTGGGTGATCGCTAACTATAAGGAAACCCAAACCCACGACATGGCTGTGGGCCAAACTGTGACCATTGACGTCGACGCGCTGGAAAGCCAGCGCCTGACCGGGCATATCGAGCGGCTTGCACCGGCCACCGGGTCGGAGTTCAGCGTGCTGCGTGCAGACAACGCAACGGGTAACTTCACCAAAGTGGCGCAGCGCATCCCGGTGCGCATCGCGCTGGATGCAAACCAGCCCTTGCTGGGCAAGCTGAAACCAGGCATGTCGGTGGTCACCCATGTCGATACCGCCTCTGCCACCAACGGTACGCAGCCATGATAGGTGGCTATTCTCGTGCATGGTCGTGCCTACCCCTGCTGGCGGCCCTGGGCGTGGCGGCCTGTGCCCCGGCTAAAAAGCCGCCGCCGGTAGAGGCCAAGGTGTTTGCGCCGGCAGCGTGGCGAGCGACCGACCAAGCCGACGGGGTGGTATCGGCCACTTGGTGGCAGGCGTTCAACGACCCACAGCTCAGCGCATTGGTTGAACAGGCCCTGCAACACAACACTGACGTACTCACCGCCATATCCCGTGTCGAAGAGGCGCGGCAGCAGATCCAATTGTCACGCTCTGCGCTGTTTCCCACCGTGGATTTATCGGTGGGGGGGCAGACCACCCGTGAGCTGGGTGTAACCGGGATTACCCATACCCGGTCCGTACAGCCCGAACTGCAAGTGTCTTATGAAGCGGACCTCTGGGGGCGGTTGCGTACACTGGAACAGGCCGCGCGTTTGCAATACCAGGCCACCCAGGCGGACCGTGACAACGTGCGGTTGTCCATTGCCAGTACCACTGCCCAGGCGTACATCACGCTGTTATCGCTCGACACCCAGTTACAGGTAACCCGCGATACCGAAAAATCCCGCCTCGGCGCACTGGCCGTCGCCAAGGACCGTGCAGAGTCCGGGTATACCTCGCAACTGGAACTGACCCAGGCGCAGTCCGAATATGAATCGGCGGCGCAAATGGTGCCGCAAACAGAACAAGCGATACGCCAGCAAGAGAACGCCTTGGCCTTGTTGACCGGGCAACTGCCAGGTTATATCGCCCGGGACCACGGCTTGGAGACGTTGAAGCCGCCCGTGGTCCCGGGCTCGTTGCCGTCTACCTTGCTGCGCAGGCGCCCAGACATCCAGCAAGCCGAGCATTTGGTCGCGGCCAGCGACCTGAACCTTGAGGCGCGCCGCGACGATTACCTTCCGCAGGTGCAGTTGTCTGCCGGTATAGGGCGGCTGTATGTCAATGCGCTTAACTACGACCCGATAAAAGTGTGGGACTTGGGTTTAAGTGTGCTTGCGCCCATTTTTACCGGCGGGCAGTTGGAGGCACAGGTGAACGTGGCGACCGCCGAACGTGACCAAGCCGCTTATGCGTACCGTGCGACGGTATTGAATGCATTTTCCGAGGTGGAAACAGCGCTTTCGGGCGTTACCCGGCTTGAACAACAGATCGTTTGGGTCAGGGCGCGGATCAACACGTTGCGCCGGTCGCTGGAGATCGCCACAGACCGATACCAGGGCGGTTATTCGTCTTACCTGGAAGAGCTGGATGCGCAACGCAACCTGTTCGACAGTGAACTGGCCGCTATCCAGGTGCGCGAAACCCAACTGAACAACATCGTGGCGCTGTACCAGGCGCTGGGTGGTGGCTGGGCGCCAACCCCTTGAGGGGCGAACCGTGGCATACGGGCCAGGCGAACAGCGTATTCGGCGCAAGCGGGGCGGGCGGCCCAGGGCCTTTTCGCTGAACCTTCGCCGGCATGCGGTGTTCCCACCCAGAGACGTTCTTGAACAGCTCTGGAGGCATCATGCAATACCGACAGCTTGGCGATTCGGGCTTGCTCGTTTCCCAATTGGTACTGGGCACACTGCCGTTCGGCGGCCGTGATGGCTTCGAAAAGTGCGGCACTGTGGATGTGGCCACCGCCACCCGGCTATTCGACATCGCCTTCGACGCCGGGGTAAACATGGTCGATACCGCCGACCTCTACTCCCATGGCTTGGCCGAAGAGGTGGTCGGTAAGGCGCTGGGCGGCCAGCGCGATAACATTTTGCTGGCGTCCAAGGGGCGCAGCCCGGTCGACCAGAACCCTAACAACAGCGGTGCCTCGCGTTACCACTTGATCCGCGCCTGCGAAGCGAGCCTCAAGCGCCTGCGCACCGACCACCTGGACCTCTACCAAGTGCACAACTGGGATGGCCTGACGCCGATCGAAGAAACCCTCGAAGCGCTCGGCCACTTGGTGCGTTCCGGCAAGGTGCGCTACTTCGGCACCAGCAACTACACCGGCTGGCAGATGATGAAAACCCTGGGCAAGGCCGAGCTGCACGGCTGGCTCAAACCCATCAGCCAGCAGATCTACTACACCCCGGAATCGCGCGAGGCCGAATACGAATTGCTGCCGCTGGCGCTGGACCAAAAGCTTGGCACGCTGGTATGGGGGCCGATGGGCGAGGGGCTGCTGACCGGTTCCACCCGCCGTGGTAAGCCCGCCCCGCCGAGCACCCGCCAGGGCAGTGGCTGGCCAGAACCTTATGTGCACGATACCGAGCGCGCGCTGGACATCATCGAAACCCTGGCCAGCGTGGGTGACGAGCACGGCGTATCGGTAGCCCGGGTGTGTCTGGCCTGGCTGCTGGAGCGCCCGGGCATCACCGGGTTGATCGTGGGGGCGCGCACCGAAGAACACTTGCGCGATAACCTGGCCGCCACCGAATTGAAGTTGACCGTTGCGCAGCGTAGCCGCATCGAAGCCGCGAGCCGGCCCGCACCGCTTTACCCGTACTGGCACCGCTTCACCGCCGGTATCGACCGCTTCGACCCGGCCGAGCAGCCATTTTTGAACGAGCACCGGCAAACCCTTGAGGCGCGCAAAGACAAATAAGCCATCAATCACTACCAGTGAACGAAGTGGAGAGGGCATCGGTCTATCGTTCAGTAATGGCAAAACGGCAGCAATCATGACTTCCGAAGAAGCACAGCGCTTTCTGGGTGCCTGTATCGCCGAGATCACTCGGGCGACGGTGGCCTCGTCATGCCAGGCGTTCTACCGTAAATCCCTGGCGCTGATCCAGGACATGGCCGAATGTGGTTTGATCGATGGGCAGGATGGCGAACGCTTACGCCTGGCAGCGGCCCAGGCCCATGTCCATTGGGCCTTGCACGAGGCCCAGCCCGCCTCGGAACGCGCCGCGCCGATGCAATGATCGCGGTGGTCGGCCCGTTACCGAAGCGCTAGCGCTTCGGCGGTCAGTTGTCTGAACATCGAACCGCCTACCTCTTCACTCGGGCTGCCGAGGCAATGCGCCATCCCCCTCGAACTCCTTGCTCACAACGGCGTTTCGCCGGCACGAAGGGAATAGGTGGGATGCTGAAGCCGGTTAGTTAGCCGGCCGTAGCGTTGACCGCGTATGGCGTGGGTATTTCCGGGCTTTTGATTAGCAGCAGCGATCGCTTCTCGCATCGCTACCCTGGTAATCACGCCAGTACCGAAGATTTGACGGGGGCAGATAATCCGCGGATCAAGCTCGGTTTACTGCCGTTCGGAACAGCCGACACCGCCAGGCGGCGGTGGCGGGTTTCTCCGTTGGGGGTGCCCTGGTGAAATCACAACGGCCTGGTTAGATTGCCCATTCCTGCCCTTCTGACCTGAGGTCGGGCCTTCGACGAAACGACAGCGATTATGGCCTGTCGCAATCATCAGGTCCTAATGACGGAGAAAGAAACATGCCAAACGACACAACCCACACCCCAGTGTGGCTGATCACCGGCTGTTCCAGCGGCTTCGGTCGCGAACTGGCGAAACTGATCATTGACCGAGGATGGCACCTGGTGGCGACGGCTCGGGACAAGTCACGCCTCGGCGACCTGGTCCAACGCGCTGGGGAGCGTGTGCTGGCCGTCGAACTCGACGTCGGCAAGGCCGATCAGGTCGAGGCCGCCGTGGCGGCCGCCAGGGAACACTTTGGCCGCGTCGACGTGCTGGTCAACAATGCCGGCTACGGTTACCAGAGCTCGATTGAAGAGGGCGAAGAAGCTGAAATTCGCGCGCAGTTCGATGCCAACGTTTTTGGCTTGTTCGCGGTCACCCGTGCGGTATTGCCGATCATGCGCGCGCAACGCAGCGGCCACATCATCAATATCACCTCGGTGGCGGGGTTGATTGGGTTTCCCGGTTCTGGCTACTACGCCGCGTCCAAGCATGCCGTGGAGGGGTTCTCCGATGCATTGAGTGCGGAGGTCAAGCCGTTGGGCATCTCGGTTACCTGCGTAGAGCCAGGGCCATTTCGTACCGACTGGGCGGGGCGGTCGTTACGCCAGACGCCTTCACGTATCGATGACTACAAGGACACGGCCGCCAAACGGATGAACTCGACCAAGCAATTGAGCGGCACCCAGGCCGGGGACCCGGTGCGGGCCGCCGACGCGATGATTGCCTTGACGCAGCGGCCGGACGCCCCGCGCCACTTGGTGCTGGGCAGTTGGGGCTATGACACTGTACTGGCTGATCGCCGGGCGCGGTTGGAGCAGACCGAGCTGCTTCGCGATATAAGTGTTGGGGCAGATTTTCCGAACGAGTGAGGGGCGGTTGGTCTGAGCGGTATTGCAGCGCCGATGATGCTCAATGCTTGCTGGCGCTGTCGCCCAGGGCCAGCAGCTGCTTTTCCTGATTCCAGTCGAACGCCTCGCCCTGTTCCTCGGCCTCGAAGCGGCGTTCGTCCAGTTGCTGGTACAGGTCGATTTCGTCGTCGGGCATGAAGTGCAGGCAGTCGCCGCCGAAGAACCACAATAGGTCACGTGGCACCAGGTGGGCGATTTGCGGATAGCGCTGGATCACTTGGGCGATCAGGTCCTGGCCCAGGTATTGGCTTTGGATCGGGTCCTGCGGCAGCAGCGTGAGCAGTTCGTCGAAGCGCTCCAGGAACAGGGCGTGGCTTTCTTCCGGCACTTGTTCGGCTTCGCCGAGGGCCACGAGGATGCTGCGCAGGTGGGTGAGCAGCGCCAAGTGGTGTTCGAGGTGTGGGTGGGTCATGGCCACTGGCTCCTGGAAAACGGCCGGGCAGTATAACGCCTTGCTGCCCCTTACGGCAGGGGCAGGGGTGGGCGGCTAGGCGGCGGGCTGGGCCTGTTTGAGGGTATCGGCGATCATGAAGGCCAATTCCAGCGATTGGTCTGCGTTCATGCGCGGGTCGCAGTGGGTGTGGTAGCGGTCGCTCAGGGCGTCTTCGGTGATGGGCCGGGCGCCGCCGATGCATTCGGTCACGTTTTGCCCGGTCATTTCGATGTGGATGCCGCCGGGGTAGCTGCCTTCGGCACGGTGCACCTGGAAGAAGGCCTTGACCTCGCTGAGGATCTGGGCGAAGTCGCGGGTTTTGTAACCGCTGCTGGCCTTGATGGTATTCCCATGCATCGGGTCGCTGCTCCATAGCACCTGGCGGCCTTCGCGCTGTACCGCGCGAATCAGCGCCGGCAGGTGTGCCTCGACCTTGCCCGCGCCCATGCGCGCGATCAGGTTGAGGCGCCCGGGGTCGTTGCTGGGGTTGAGCGTATCGATCAACCGCAGTAGGTCATCCGGCGCCATGCTGGGCCCGACCTTCACCCCGATGGGGTTGTGCACCCCGCGTAGGAACTCTACGTGGGCACCGTCCAGTTGCCGGGTGCGGTCGCCGATCCACAGCATGTGCGCCGAACAGTCGTAGTAGTCGTGGGTCAGGCTGTCGCGGCGCACGAAGGCTTCTTCGAAATTCAGCAGCAATGCCTCATGGGCGGTAAAAAAGCTGGTTTCACGCACTTGCGGGGCATTTTCCAGGCCCACCGCGCGCATGAAGGCCAGGGTTTCGTCGATGCGGTCGGCCAGGCGGTGGTATTTGTCCGCCAGGGCCGAGCCGGCGATGAAATCGAGGTTCCAGCGGTGCACTTGGTGCAGGTCGGCGAAACCCCCTTGGGCGAAGGCGCGCAGTAGGTTAAGGCTGGCGGTGGCTTGGTGGTAGGCCTGCAGCAGGCGCTCGGGGTCGGGGGTGCGGTTTTTTTCGTCGAAGCCGATGGCGTTGACGATGTCGCCCCGGTACGCCGGCAGGGTCACGCCCTGCTGGGTTTCTTCGCCACTGGAGCGCGGCTTGGCGAACTGCCCGGCCATGCGCCCCACCTTCACCACCGGGCAACCAGCGGCGAAGGTCATGACGATGGCCATCTGCAACAGTACCTTGAAGGTGTCGCGGATCTTCGCCGCGGAAAACTCCGCGAAGCTTTCGGCGCAGTCGCCGCCCTGCAACAGGAACGCGCGGCCTTGGGTCACTTCGGCGAACTGCCGGCGCAGTTCACGCGCCTCGCCAGCGAACACCAGCGGCGGCATCGCTGCCAGGGTGTGTTCAACCCGCGCCAAGTGGGCGGCGTCGGGGTAGGCCGGTTGTTGGCTGATCGGCAGGTTGCGCCAACTGTCGGGGCTCCAGGGTGCGGTCATGGCAGGCTCTTCGTGTTTATAGGTTACCGCCCGCAATCTTAGCATTGGCACTGGCGCAACATGGCCACGCGCGCCACAATTGGCGCTTTGCAGTTGAACATGGGCAGTACCGTGGAAGACACCCCGCAAACGCCAGCGCCGCGCCAGGAGCGCATGCTCGCCGAAGTGCACGATGCTTTTGGCCTGATCCGGGTGTGGGAGGTCGATGAGTACCGCTTTCTTGAGTTCGGCGCGGCCGTCGAACAAAGTTGCACCTTCATCCCGGACCCCGCCTGGCTTGAATACGACTACACCCGCGCAATGCTGCTGGGCGCGTTGTGCCACCCGGCACCGGACAGCGCATTGTTTCTGGGCCTGGGGGCGGGCACGCTGACCCAGGCCTGCTTGAAGTTCTTGCCGCTCGAAGATGTGGAATGCATCGAACTGCGCCCCGACGTGCCGCGCCTGGCCATGGAGCATTTGGGCCTGGCCGACGACCCGCGGTTGTATATCCGCATCGGCGATGCGCTGGAGCTGCTGCCCAGCGCGGAGCCTGCCGACCTGATTTTCGTCGACCTTTATACCGACCAGGGCCCTGGCGTGGGCCACCTGGCCTGGAATTTCCTGGAACGCTGCCAGCAGCGCCTGCAACCGGGCGGTTGGCTGGTGATCAACCAATGGGGCGATGATAACGGCAAACCGCTGGGCGCGGCCTTGCTGCGAGGGTTGTACCACCGGCATTACTGGGAGCTGCCGGTTAAAGAAGGCAATGTCATCCTGCTGGTGCCCGCCAGCCTTGACCAAACCCTGGACCTGCCCGGCCTCAAGGCGCGGGCCGAGGCCCTGGCGCCGGCACTGGGCTATTCGTTGGCAGCGCTGATCGAGGTATTGCGCCCAGCCACATGAAAGCCCAGCGCGCTGCAGGCAGCAGCACCGGTGGCAGGCTGGCGCGGTAGTAACGGGCCGGCAAAAAACACTCACGCGCTGGCGCGCTTTCGGGTATGATACGCGCCGGCCCGGGAATGGGCCGCGTTAAGCAGCGTTATCTGCCGGAGGCTCCTTCGGCTGACGCCTGGACCACCGGGCTCTTCTTAACGATTCTATTCATTCATTCGTTTTCGCAAATCCCCGCCGCCAAAACTGCCAGGGCGACTCTCGCAAGTCTCAACACGGCATGCGCAGTTTTGGAGCATGGGTCTTTGCGGATGCACCTAGAGGCAGACCCATGACCCAGGAAACCGGCGGCTTCGCCGCTCTCGATCTTCACCCAAGCATCGTCGCTGCAGTCATCGCCACAGGCTATGAAGAGCCTTCGGCCATTCAACAGCAGTCGATTCCGCTTATTCTCGCCGGCCACGACTTGATCGGCCAGGCGCAGACCGGCACCGGCAAAACCGCCGCCTTCGCACTGCCGGTGCTGCACAAGATCGACCTCAGCAAGCGCGAGCCGCAAGCCCTGATCCTGGCGCCAACCCGCGAGTTGGCGCTGCAAGTAGCAACCGCATTCGAAACCTACGCCAAGCAGATGCCTGGCGTGAGCGTTGTCGCCGTTTACGGCGGCGCCCCCATGGGGCCGCAGATAAAAGCCCTGCGCCAGGGTGCGCAGATCATCGTGGCCACCCCGGGCCGCCTGTGCGACCACCTGCGCCGCGACGATAAAGTCCTGGCAACGGTGAACCACCTGGTACTCGACGAAGCCGACGAAATGCTCAAGCTCGGCTTCATGGATGACCTTGAAGTTATCTTCAATGCCATGCCCGCGTCGCGCCAGACCGTATTGTTCTCTGCCACGTTGCCGCCGTCGATCCGCGCGATCGCCGAGCGCCACCTCAAAGAGCCCAAGCACGTCAAGATCCAAAGCAAAACCCAGACCGTAGCAGCCATCGAGCAGGCTTACATGCAGGTGCACGCCGACCAGAAGGCCCAGGCCGTGCTGCGGCTGCTCGAAGTCGAAGAGTTCGATGCGCTGATCGCCTTCGTGCGCACCAAGCAGGCCACCCTTGACCTGGCCAGCGCGCTGGAGGCCAAAGGCTACAAGGCTGCCGCGCTGAACGGCGATATTGCCCAGAACCAGCGTGAGCGGGTGATCGAGTCGCTCAAGGATGGCCGCCTGGACATCGTCGTGGCCACCGACGTGGCTGCCCGTGGCCTAGACGTGCCGCGCATCACCCACGTATTCAACGTCGACATGCCCTACGACCCTGAGTCTTACGTGCACCGCATTGGCCGTACTGGCCGTGCCGGCCGCGAAGGCCGCGCGCTGTTGCTGGTAACGCCGCGTGAGCGGCGCATGTTGCAGGTGATCGAGCGGGTAACCGGGCAAAAGGTCAGCGAAGTGCGCCTGCCGGCGCCCCAGGCCGTGCTCGATGCCCGCATCAAGAAGCTCACCAAAAGCTTGCTACCGCTGGTGGCCGATGCCGAAGCCAGCCATGGCGAATTGTTCGACCGCCTGGCCACCGACCTGGGCTGCACCCCGCGTGCCTTGGCTGCCGCCCTGTTGCGTAAGGCCACCAACGGCCAAGCACTGGATTTGGCCAGCGTCGAGCGTGAGCAGCCCCTGGTGCCGACCGCCGCACCGCGTGAGCGCAGCGAGCGTAGCCAGGGTGGCGAACGCGAACGCCGCGCGCCCATCCCGCTGGGCGAAGGCCGTGCCCGTTGCCGCACCGCGCTGGGCGCGCGCGACGGCATCGCCGCGAAGAACTTGTTGGGCGCCATCCTCAACGAAGGCGGCCTGGCCCGTGACGCGATCGGCCGCATCCAGGTGCGTGAGAGCTTCAGCCTGGTCGAACTGCCCGAAGACGGCCTGGACCGCTTGCTGACCAAGCTCAAGGACACCCGCGTGGCCGGCAAGCAACTGAAGCTGCGTCGGTACCGCGAAGACTGACCGTAGGTTTCAGGCAGTAAGCTTCATCCGCTAAGCGAAAAAGCCGCCAGTCAACGTTGTGTTGGCTGGCGGCTTTTTTAGAGCGCTAAATCTTGGTCTTGCCGTTTGTAAATGCGCGCCATGCTGGCAAGCAATGAGAGTGCAGATATGGCGCAGGCGAAAGCAAATACATACACTGAGAATTCTCCCTCAGTGCTTCCGCTCAATCCGCCCATGAGCGCAAGTACCATGGCGACGAGAGCAGCGACAATGGATTGGCCGGTCGTCCTTGCTGTCGAGAGCACACCCGAAGCAGTGGCAGTTCTGGTTTTTGCTGCATTTGCGAACATTTCCTTGTTATTTGGCGGGAGGAAAAAACCGTATCCCATACCGCATAGCACGACGCGCCATAGGAAGTCTCCAACACTCGGACGCTCCGGTAGAAAGATGAGCGCGCCCAGTCCCAGACAAAAAATCAATACGCCAATGCTCGACACGTGAGTCGCATTAAAGCGATTCGTCAAATTCCCGGCAATTGGGGCGCACATGGCGCTGTTATGTGGCTTCTAGCTAACCAAACCCGGGTTCTGCAAAGTGGCCCCAAGAAGAGCTAACCCACTGCCCCATATACGGTTTCAAGCCTTGCGTGACTTGCACAAAAGACTGGGCGCCGGAGCTTTTTTGTGTCAGGTGGCGATAGGCGATGCCTTTATCCAAACCGATAAATATCCATCCCCAACGCCCCCAAGGTAAACCCTTGGTGCACCCGCTCAAACGCCCCACCGGCAGCCCAGGCGAAATACAGCGGCAACAAGTGCTCGTCACGCGGATGGTTACGCACCGCGTGCGGCGCGCGTTGGCGGTAATCCAGCAATGCGGCTTCATCATTGCTCGCCAGGTGCTCCACCATCCAATCGCGAAACGCCTCGGCCCAGTCACTGGCTTCATCGGCTTTTGAATGCCAGTTCAGTTCGCCGAGGTTGTGGGTAATGCTGCCGGAGCCCACTAGCAGGATGCCTTGCTCGCGTAACCCGGCCAAGGCCCGGCCTACCGCCTGCTGCAGGCGTGGGCCATGGGCGCTGGGCAACGACACCTGCACGATGGGAATATCCGCCGCTGGGTACATCAGCGACATTGGTACCCAAACGCCGTGGTCGAAGGGGCGGTTGGGGTCCAGGGTGGCCGGCAGGCCCGCGCCCGCCAGGCATTCGACCACCTGTGCAGCGACGCTGGGTGAGCCCGGGGCGGGGTATTGCATCGCGAACAGGGCCGGCGGGAAGCCGCCGAAGTCGTGCCAGGTCTGTGGTTGCGCGCCGCTTGCCACTTTCAGTTCACGGCTTTCCCAATGGGCAGAAACCAGTACGATGGCCCGCGGCTTCGGCAGTTGTTCGGCCAGCCGAGCCAGCGCGGGGCCGCTGGCACCCGGCTCCAGTGCCAGCATTGGCGAGCCATGGGAGATGAATAGGCTGGGGAGCATGATCGGTTAGCCTTGATGCAGTAAGATGCCGCCATCTTCAATCAACCGACCGATCGAATTCCAACGGTTTTTTCTGGACGAATTCATCGAAATGCTTGAGGTATTCAGTGCAACCAGGCTTTTGGACTGCGCGCTGGGAGCGCCAACAGATCGGCTTTCATTCCGCCCACCCCAACCCCCAGCTCTGCGCTCACTGGCCGATGATGGCGCGGGCGGGCTCAAGGGTGCTGGTGCCGCTGTGCGGCAAGAGCGTAGACATGGCGTGGCTGGCCGCGCGGGGCCACCGGGTGGTTGGGGTGGAGCTGTCGGCCATCGCGGTGCAGGCGTTTTTCGCTGAGCAGGGCTTGGCGTACACCTGCCACGCTCAGGGCAGCTTCAACCTATACCGCAGCGGTGCGATCGAGATCTGGCAGGGGGACTTTTTCGAATTGGCCACCGAGCACATAGGCCACTGCACCGCGCTGTACGACCGTGCCGCCCTGATTGCCCTGCCGCCGGCGATGCGCAAGGCCTATGTGGAGCACCTGCAACAATTGCTGCCCGCTGGTTGCCTCGGGTTGATGCTAAGCCTCGAGTACGCGCAGGAGAAGATCCCTGGCCCGCCGTTCTCCGTGCTGCCGGCCGAGGTGCAGGCGCTGTATGGGCCGGGGTGGGCGCTGCAAACTCTGGCGTGCATCGATGAAACAGCGCGGGCCGGCCCCCGGTTCCACGCGGCGGGCGTTACCCAATTGCACGAGCGGGTCTATGGGCTCTGTAAGCGCTGAATCAACCCGTTCGCGCCCTCGATAGAGCGCTGCAGGTCGATCAGCAGGGGCTCCACGGTGCCGCTCACCGTGCTGTAGCCCTGTTGCAGGTTACCCACCGTTTGAGCATTCATATGGTGCTTGTAGAACAGTAGTTGATCGTTCAGCGCCCCCAGCGCCGGCAACACCCGGCTTTGTGCATCGCGCATCTTGGCGAGCAACAGTTGGTATTGCTCACGTGTCTGGGCCAGCTCCTGCGCACTGGCTTGCCTCAGCGCGGGGGTTTGGTAGTCGTTCAATTCGTCTTCCCATTCGCGGAACATTGCCTCGGCCACTTGCTCGACCTGGTTGACGCGAGGCTCCACAGCCTGGGCGGCCTTTTGGCTGGCGGCATAGTCGCGTTCAAGCTCGGCATAACGCTGCTGCGGGTCGCCCTCTTGGGCGGCGAGTGCCAGGCGATAATGCTCCAGGGTGCGGTTGAACTGATAACGCGCCTTAATTTGCGCATCGCGGGCGTCTTCGACCCGGTGGCTGAAGATTTCGCGTTTGGGAATGCCGGCCTTTTCCATCATCGACAGGTAGGGGCTTTGGCAGCCGGCGAGCAGTAAGGCGGTGAATAGCAGAAGGTAGCGCATGCTAGGCCTTGGTCAGTGGGCGTGGCCGTTGGACCTGAAAAAACCGCATAACTTCCATGGGCAGGCTTGTTCTGCTGGGCGTAAATAGCAGAAGGCCAGCTTTTGCTGGCCTTCTATAGGCAACCTGGCTAGCCGATCAACCGCGGCGGCGCAACGCTTCGATACGCTCTTCCAACGGCGGGTGGCTCATCAACAGGCCGGCCAGGCCGTGCTTGAGGCCGCCGTTAATGCCGAAGGCGCGGAGCGTGTCGGGCATGTGCACCGGCACGCCCTGTTCGGCCCGTAGCCGCTGCAGGGCGCCGATCATCGCACCGGTGCCGGCCAATTGCGCGCCGGCTTCGTCGGCGCGGTATTCGCGGCGCCGCGAGAACCACATCACGATGATGCTGGCGAGGATGCCCAATACGATCTCGGCGAAGATGGTGGCGATGAAGTAGGCGATACCCTGGCCCTCTTCGTTCTTGAAAATCACCTTGTCGACGAAATTGCCGATGATCCGCGCGAAGAACATCACGAAGGTGTTGACCACACCTTGGACCAACGCCAGGGTGACCATGTCGCCGTTGGCCACATGGCCGATCTCGTGGGCCAGTACCGCGCGCACTTCATCCGGCGAGAACCGCTCGAGCAGGCCCTGGCTGACCGCGACCAGGGCGTCGTTGCGGTTCCAGCCGGTGGCGAAGGCGTTGGCCTCGTAAGCCGGGAAGATACCGACCTCCGGCATTTTGATGCCCGCCTCGCGGGAGAGTTGTTCCACCGTTTGCATCAGCCACTGCTCGTGGCGGGTGCGTGGCTGGGTGATGGTCTGGGTGCCAGTGCTCATCTTGGCCATCCACTTGGAGATGAACAGCGAGAACAGCGAGCCGGCGAACCCGAAGACGGCGCAGAAAATCAGCAACTGGTTGAGGTTGAGGTCCACCCCGTTGGCGGCCATGAAGCCGTTGAAGCCGAACAGGCTCAGGGTGATGCTGGCTATCAGCACGACCGCAAGGTTGGTGGCCACGAACAGCAGGATGCGCATCATGGTGTGAAAGTACTCCTGACGGGTAAGTATGAAGCTTAGTCGGGTATATAAGGTTGCCAGTGGAGGGATTCAACCAAGGTACTATTACAAACTATGTCGCAGGAATTTTCCTACAAGGGCTGCCTAGGTGGAACCCTCTGGCCCTGTGGCCTAGCGTGAAAACATTGCTGCTGAATGGTTTCGCCGGCTGCTTAGGCAATTGAGCCAAAACGTGACGGCGCCGCCGCTGGGGTGGCGCCGTTTTCATCACTGGCGATAGCCGCGCACGAAGCTGCCGATGCGGCTGATGGCCTGCTCCAGGTCATCGACGCGCGGCAGCGTGACCACCCGGAAGTGGTCCGGCCATGGCCAGTTGAACGCGGTGCCTTGTACCACTAGCAGTTTTTCCGACAGCAGCAGGTCGAGCACGAATTTCTCGTCGTTGGCGATCGGGCACACCTTGGGGTCGATCCGTGGGAAGGCGTACAGCGCGCCCATGGGTTTGACGCACGACACCCCAGGGATGTCGTTGAGCAGTTCCCAAGCGCGGTTGCGCTGCTCGAGCAGGCGGCCTGGCGGCAGTACCAGGTCGTTGATGCTTTGGTAGCCGCCCAGGGCGGTCTGGATCGCGTGTTGTGCCGGCACGTTAGCGCACAGGCGCATGTTGGCGAGGATGTCGAGCCCTTCGATGTAGCTCTGGGCTTGGTGCTTGGGCCCGGAGATAATCAGCCAACCGGAGCGAAAGCCGGCCACCCGATAGGATTTCGACAGGCCGTTGAAGGTCAGGCACAGCAGGTCCGGGGCCAGCGCCGCGGTGCTGACGTGCACCGCGGCGTCGTAAAGGATCTTGTCGTAGATTTCGTCGGAAAACACCACCAGGTTATGTTGGCGCGCCAGTTCCAGCATGCCCAGCAGCACTTCGCGGGAGTACACCGCGCCGGTGGGGTTGTTCGGGTTGATGATCACCATGGCCTTAGTGTTGGGCGTGATCTTGGCCTTGATGTCGGCCAGGTCCGGCGCCCAGTCGGCCTGCTCGTCGCACAGGTAGTGCACCGCATTGCCGCCGGCCAGGCTCACCGACGCCGTCCACAGAGGGTAGTCCGGTGCCGGGATGAGCACTTCATCGCCGTTGTTGAGCAGCGCTTGCATCGACATCACGATGAGTTCTGACACCCCGTTGCCCAGGTAGATGTCTTCGATGCCGACACCGGCGATCTCTTTTTGCTGGCAGTACTGCATCACCGCCTTGCGGGCGCTGAACAGGCCCTTGGAGTCGCTGTACCCTTGGGCGGTGGGCAGGTTGCGGATGACGTCCTGGAGGATTTCTTCCGGAGCCTCGAAGCCGAATGGTGCCGGGTTGCCGATGTTCAGCTTGAGTATGCGGTGGCCTTCTTCTTCCAGGCGCTTGGCGTGCTTGAGCACCGGGCCGCGGATGTCATAGCACACGTTGGCGAGCTTGTTCGATTTGCTGAACTGCATGTTGGGATCCTGGGTAAGACGCGAGCGCCCACAAAAAAGGGGTTTGAACAGCAACGGCGCGGGTGACAGACTGGCGCATCGATACGGCGCAATCATACGTGCCAGCCGATTCACCGAAAAGACACAGTGCGGGCTTTTTCCACTGCTGAGGTGTACCCATGCCCAAGTTCGACAAAACCCTGGAGGAGTGGCGCGCCATGCTCGACCCCGAGCAGTACCGCGTATGCCGCCTGGCCGGAACCGAGCCGCCCTTCAGCGGTAAATACAACACCACCAAAACCGATGGCGTGTACCATTGCATTTGCTGCGAGGCGCCATTGTTCGATTCACGGGCCAAGTTCGACTCCGGTTGCGGGTGGCCAAGCTTTTATGAGCCGATCGCCAACAATGCCATGATCGAACTGCGCGACAGCACCCACGGCATGATCCGCACCGAGGTGCGCTGCAGCACCTGCAATGCCCACCTGGGCCACGTGTTCCCAGACGGCCCGCGACCGACAGGGTTGCGCTATTGCATCAACTCGGTGTGCCTCGACCTGCGGCCCAGGGGTGTTCAGGCATGACGCTGGACCCGATGAGCGTGCCCTGCGTGTTGATGAACGGAACGCGCAAGACCCTTGCCGACTACGATGCCAAGGCCCTGCTGGTGGTCAACACCGCCAGCCAGTGCGGCTTTACCCCGCAGTACAAGGCCCTGGAGCAACTGTGGCAGACCTACGGGCCGCGCGGGCTGGTGGTGCTGGGGTTCCCGTGTAACCAGTTCGGCCACCAGGAACCGGGCGACGATCGCGCCATTGCGCAGTTCTGCGACACCACGTTCGGTGTGAGCTTCCCATTGTTTCGCAAGGTAGAGGTCAACGGCGAGCATGCCCATCGCCTGTTCGTGGCCTTGAAGGCTGCGGCCCCCGGCCTGCTGGGCAGCGAGAAGGTCAAGTGGAACTTCACCAAGTTTCTCATCGATGTCCGCCGGCGCCGGGTACGCCGCTTCGCGCCGTTCACCAAACCGCACAAGCTCGCCGGCGAAATCGAGCGTTTGCTGGTGTAGTTTGCAGCCCTCGGGTCAGGCGTGCGGCACCCATTGGTCGATCATGGCAATCAGTTCTTCGCGGCGAAACGGTTTGGCCAAATAGTCGTTCATGCCGGCGGCGCGGCAGCGCTCGCGTTCTTCCGGCATGGCATTGGCGGTCAAGGCTACGATCGGCATTTGCGGCCAGCGGCCGCTCTGGCGGATCCGCCGGGTGGCCTCGTAGCCATCCATCACCGGCATGTTGCAATCCATCAGCACCAAATCGAACGGGGCGTTTTCAAGCTCGGCCAGCGCTTCGCCGCCGTGGGCGGCCACGGTCACCTCGCAGCCGAGTTTGCCGAGCATGCCGCGGGCGACCAATTGGTTAACCGGGTTGTCCTCGACCAGCAGGATGCGCGCGCGCCGCTCTGCGCGGGGTTCGGCCTGGGGCACGGCGCCAGTGCCGGGTATATCCATGCCGAGGGTGCGCCGCAACACTTGCAACAGCGCGTCGCGGGACAGTGGCCGTGCCAGTTGCTGCAGGGCACCCAGGCGGGCGGCTTGGTCGCTGGGCAAGAAATTACCATAGGCAGTCACCAGCAAGATCGGCGTTTGCAGGCGTGGGCGCAAGCGGAACAAGCATTGCGGGTTGTCGGTGATCACCAGGTCGGCGCTGATGTCGTCGAAGGCATCTTCCGGGTCGCGGCGCTGATACACCAGCCCCCAGCAGGGCAATAGGTTTTCCAGTAACTCGGCCAAACCACTGCTGGCGCTGCTTACCCCTACGATCTGACCTTTCAGCGTAGGCAACGGGGCGGCAGGGGTGTGGGTGGGCAATGGCAGGTCGGCGGTGAACTGGCTGCCGAAACCCGGCTCGGAGCTTATCGACAGGCGCCCTTGCATCGCTTCGCACAGGTTATTGGTCAGCGCCAGGCCCAGGCCGGTACCGCCGAATTGGCGGGTGATACCCGCGCCGGCCTGGGTGAAGGGCTTGAAGATCTTAGCCTGGGCTTCCTTGGGGATGCCGATCCCGGTGTCCCGTACTTCGATGCTGACGCCGCTGACCACGGCGCTCAAGCGCACGTCCACGCGGCCGAAACGGGTGAACTTCAAGGCGTTGGATAACAAATTGCTGACGATCTGCCGTACCCGGGTGGGGTCGCCCAGCACCAGTTGGGCAAAGCCCGGCGCCACCAGGCAGGTGAGCTCTACATTCGGTGCCGCATTTTGCGAGAGCAAGTTGGCGGTGTCCTCCACCAGCGCGGCCAGGTCGAAGGGAATGCGCTCCAGTTCCAACTGGCCGGCGTCGAATTTCGACAGGTCGAGAATATCGTTGAGCAGCTCCACCAGCACCTTGCCCGAGTCGTGGGCAATCGACAGTTGCTGGCGTTGCTCGGCGGCCAGGGGGGCGTCCATGGCCAGGGCTATCATGCCCAGCAGGCCGTTGAGCGGTGTGCGAATTTCATGGCTCATGTTGGCCAGAAAGGCGGCGCGGGCCTGAGCCATTTCCATGGCGTTACGGCGGGCGACTTCCAGTTCTTCATTCGACTGGCTCAGGCGCACGTTGCTCGCCTTAAGCTCGGTGGTGCGCGCCGAGACGATGTTTTCCAGCTCGCTGAGGTAATCGGTGAGGCGGTTTTCCGCGGCCCGGCGTTGCTGGATTTCCATGGCCATGCTCACGAACTGCTGGTTGGCGACCTTCACCAGCACGCCGATTTCATCTTGTTCGTGGCCGGCCGGGTAGGGCAGCCGGTTAGGGGCCGCGTTATGCGGGTCGCTGCGGACCAGCGAGCGGATGACCCCCACCAGCGGCTTGGTCAACATGGAGTAGAACATCACCAACAAAATGGCGGTGAGGATCAATGTGCGCATAAAACCGCTGACCAAGGTCACACCGGCACGCTCTAAAAACCGTGTGCCGACCGCGCTGGTGTCTACCCGCAGCGTCAGCGTGCCCAGGGTTTCGGCGGGCATGTGGTCAAGGTACAGGCGGTCTTTGAAGACCAAATTGGTGCCGAACAGTGCGTCGGTGAGCATTCGGCAGCGGCTGCTCGGGCGTTGCCGGTCGACGCTGGCCAGCACTTGGTTGGTGTTGTCGACCAGGCTTGCGCCAATCACCGACTCTGAGCGCAGCAGCCCCCTGGTCAGCTCTTCGGCCAATTCGGCGTCGATGTTATAGGCGATCCGCGATGCCGGGTTGTGGCTGATTTCCAGCAGCGACGTGACTTGGCGGTTGATGGCTTCGTTTACGCTGGCATAATCCAGGGCGATCTGCGCGAAACTCAGTAGTGTCCCGATAACCAGGCCCACCACGACAGTCGTGCGGGCTTGTTTGTACGACAAGCGGTGGGTGAACTTGATATCCATGGATACTGCGCCGGTTCTTGATCGTTAGCCTCGCGCCACGGCGCTCACGGTAATCGACTCCTGGCCCGTGCGCACGTTCACGCGGTCGGCTCTTTTACTCTGTTACTGCCTTGAGGTGAAGACGTGGATGCTCGCTTGACTGCCTTTCTCGACCGTGCCGAAGCCGTATTGGCACGCCTTGAACCTTTGTTGCCGGTGCCGCGCCCGGCCCTGGATTGGTCTAGCACATTGGCCGCGCGCTGGCGCCACGACGGCCGCAGTGGCTACCTGCAGCCGCTTGAGGTGAGCCTGGATATTCGCCTGGCCGATTTGCTCGGGGTTGACCGCCAGCGCGAGCAACTGGGCCGTAATACTCGCCAATTCCTCGACGGCCTGCCGGCCAACCATGCTCTGCTGTGGGGCGCGCGGGGCACCGGCAAGTCTTCGCTGGTGCGCGCCTTGCTGGCCGAACACGCCGCGGCTGGCCTACGGCTGATCGAGATCGAGCGCGACCATTTGGCCGACCTGCCGCGGGTGGTAGAGCAACTGAAGGGTCAATCCCAACGCTTTGTACTGTTTTGCGACGATTTGTCGTTCGAGGCCGGGGAGGGTGACTACCGGGTGCTCAAGAGCGTGCTGGACGGGTCGCTGGAACAGGCGCCGGAAAACCTGTTGCTGTACGCCACCTCCAACCGCCGCCATTTGGTGCCAGAAAACCAAAGCGACAACGACCATTGGCAGCAGGTCGATGGCGAGCTGCATCCCAGTGAGGCCGTCGAAGACAAAATCGCCCTCTCTGACCGTTTTGGCCTGTGGTTGTCGTTTTACCCGTTTAGCCAAGGCCATTACTTGGATGTGGTCTGCCATTGGGTGGCCGAGATCGCCAGCCAGGCGGGGCTGGCTTGGGCCCGTGATGAAGAGCTGGAAAAAAACGCGGTGCGCTGGGCTACTGCCCGCGGCAACCGCAATGGCCGCTGTGCCTATCAATTTGCCCGCTACTGGGTGGGCCTGAAGCTTTTGGAGACGCATCCATGATCGATTTGAACGCCACCGGCGACGGGCTGGAAGGCTACCCACTGTGGGTGGCGCAACTTCAAGCGTTGCTGGCCGGCGAACGGGATTTCATCGCCAACGCCGCGCAATTCTCGGCGTTTGTGTTCAACGAACTGCCTGACCTGAACTGGGCGGGGTTTTACCTGAACCGCAATGGCGAGCTGTTATTGGGGCCGTTCCAGGGCAAGGTGGCCTGCGTGCGCATTCCCTTCGGCCAAGGCGTATGTGGCACCGCTGCCGCCAGCGGCCGGCCGCAACGGGTCGAAGACGTGCACACCTTCGCCGGGCATATCGCCTGCGACAGCGCCTCGAACAGTGAACTGGTGGTGCCACTGGTCAAGCAAGGCCGCCTGCTCGGCGTGTTCGACCTGGACAGCCCACGGGTTGGGCGCTTCAGCGAAGCCGACCAGGCCGGCATCGAGGCATTGCTGGCGGTATTTCTGGAGGCGACCGACCTATAGGCCGCTTACCCACGCGCGCCGCCCGATGCTACAGCCGCCCCACACAGGCTTTGCTGGGTGAAGCGGGTCGGTTAACGCTCAGTCGTAAATCGCCCGTTTCTTCCATTGGGCTTCTTCATCGGCGGTGAGGTCTTTCAGGCCTTCGGTGAGTGCACTGGCGTCGTCCTGATGGTGGCGGATGTTGTTCATCACCATGTCGTTGGCCCGGGCCAGGAGTTTTTCGAGGTAGCGCAGTTGTTCGCTGTACACCGAGGGTTCCGGCTGTTTCTTCAGGTATTGTACGCCGCGCTCGAAGGCCAGCCGCGCATGGCCCGGCTCGCCTTGTTGGAAGGCTTGTTGGCCGAGGTTGTTGAAGAACTCGATGTGCAGCAGCACCAGCAGGTGGCGGATCTGGTTGACCCAGTGGCGGGACTCGCCCGGGGCCAGCACGCCTTCTTGGGTGGCGCGGATGATCTGGTGGTGCATCACCTCTAGCTGGTAGCTGACTTCCTTGGCGCGATCTTCGGTAAGGATAGGGTTGGGCGGGTTGTTCACCTGCACCTCGTTGCCCTGCGCTACCAGCGCCTCGAGTTCGGGAATGCGCGCCTTGAGCGCGGTGTTGCCTTTATCCAGCGGCAGTAGCTTTTGGCTCATGTGCAGTTCGATGCGGTAGAGCAGCAACTTCAGCTCAGGCGTAATCAACTGGCCGGGGAAGGTTTCGCTGATGTCCGCGCAGCGGCGCAGGCGGTCGGTCAATTCGTGGCGCAAGCGGGTGCGCGCAACCTTATTGGCTTCGATCGTATTATTGAGAAGGCCGATCGCGATGAGTACGGCCACCCCCGCAACGATCAGCAGGGTAATCATCATGGGCGTCACGGTTGTGCCCTCGTGCTGTGTCCTAAGTGTAGTGTTCAGTGCCGGGGGCGAAGTTCAGTGCGCCGGGCATTCTGGCCTCGGGCCATTATGCGCGCTGCTCGCGCTGTGGCATAGCCTCGCGACGGGGTACTGACGAGGTGGCCATAAGGCAATAATCATTTGTTATAACGATAAATGATTAAATTATTTCTAAGTATAACCAAAGGAATGCAGCATGGCGGGCTATCACCGCACTCTCAGGACTTTGCCATGGTTACGCCCTCCACCCGAAGAACGTTCGTTAAAAACCTGGCCTTATTGGGGGCCGTGGGCGCCGCAGGTAGCTGGTTGGCCGGGTGCGATAAAGAGGAGCCGGCCAAAAACGCAGGCGCCCCGGGGGTGATCAAGCAGGCCGGGGATAAGCCGGTCGCCTTCAAATACCCCGACAACCCGGCCTTCGACCTGGTGTACCTGGCCGATTCATTGGGCTACTTCGAAGGCACACAGGCGCGCCCGCAGTACATCGGCAAGATCGCCGCGCCGCAGATCATTCCATTGGTCGGTACCGGTGAGATCGACTTCGGCACGCGCATGGTGCCCTTGGTGATCAGCGCCATTGCCAGTGGCCTGGACCTGAAGGTGATCGCCGCCGGCGGCAAAACGCTGCAAGAAGCACCGCACATGAAATACTTCGTGCGCGCCGACTCAGGCATTACCCAGCCCAAGGATTGGGAAGGCAAAACCGTGGGGTTCAACAGTTTCGGTGCCTGCGCCGAATTCGTCAGCAAAAAATACCTGCGTGCGCAGGGCGTGAACGTCGACAAGATCAACTGGGTGGTGGTGCCCGACAACCAGGCTGAGCAAACCCTGGTGACCGGCAACGTAGACATCGCCATTATTCACCCGCCAGCTTCCGGGGGGGCCGAGCACAACCCGGCACTGCGCAAGCTGTGGAGCGACTACGACCTGGACGGTGGCCTGGGCGGCATGGCCCCCTACAGCGGCCACGGCCGTTTCATCCGCGACAACCCCCAAGCCACGAGCGATTTCGTGGCGGCTATCGCCAAGGCCGGCAACTGGGTCAACGCCAACCCCGACGACGCCCGCAAGGTCATTGCCGAGCGCTTGGGCATGAAGCTTGATTTGGTAGAGCGCTACGCGTATGTCGAAGACCTCATCATCACCGAGCCGCCAATCCAGTACTACATCGACATCCTGCAGAACGAAGGCAAGCTGCAGCCGGGCAAGGTGCAGGTCAAGGACGTGTACACCAACCAGTACAACCCGTTCGCCAAAGGCGCGGTGTAATGGCGGGAAGTTCCAAGATCGTGGCGCGCGACCTGCAAATGGCTTACTCAACGCGAAACGAGGCCGGGCGCCAGGAGCAGGTTGAGGTGTTGCAAGGTTTCGACCTTGAGGTAAAAGAAGGGGAGTTTTTGTCCGTACTCGGGCCTTCGGGGTGTGGTAAATCGACGTTTCTCAACATCCTCGCCGGGCTGGCCACTAAAACCGGTGGCAGCTTGCTGGTCAATGGTGAGCCGGTCAGGGGCATCAACCGCAACCAGGGGGTGGTGTTCCAGGGCTATGCGCTGTTTCCGTGGCGCAACGTACTCGACAACATCGCCGTGGGCCTGGAGATCCGTGGGGTGCCCAAGGCGCAGCGGCTCGAACGCGCCCGGCACTATTTGGCGCTGGTGGGGCTGGAGGGGTTCGCCGCCCGCTACCCCCACGAGTTATCCGGCGGCATGCGCCAGCGGGTGGCGATCGCCCGTTCGCTGGCTTACGAGCCGGATGTGTTGCTGATGGATGAACCCTTCGCCGCGCTGGATGCGCAGACCCGTGAGCTGTTGCAGGATGAACTGCTGCGCATTTGGGATGCGCACAACAAAACCATCGTGTTCATCACCCATAGCCTGGATGAGGCGATTTTCCTCTCCGACCGCGTGGCGGTGATGACCGCCCGGCCTGGCCGGGTGAAGGCGATCCTCGACATAGACCTGCCGCGCCCGCGTGCCGCCGAGCTGCGCAATACCGAAGCGTTCGTGCACCTGCGCCAGCAAGCCTGGGAAGTGCTGCGCGATGAAGTCACTGGCCAACCCGGCCCTGCCGTGCCGCCTGCGAAGCCACAGACCTGGCAAAGCGCGGCGTTGGCCGGTGGCCCGCGCATAGGAGTGTGAGCATGCCTAAATGGTTTAGCCCGCGTAGGCTGCTTGACAGCAGCCTGGGCATCATCTTGTTCCTCGCTCTATGGGAGGCGTTGCCGCGCCTAGGCTGGGTCAATGCCGGTTATTTGAGCCCGCCGTCGGCGGTGCTGCAAAGCATCGGCGAATTGGCCGCCAGCGGCGCGCTATGGCAGCACCTGGCAGCCAGCCTGTGGCGTTCGTTGGCGGGCCTCGGCATTGCCATTGTTCTGGGGGTGGGGCTAGGCCTGTTGATGGGCTGGTTCGCCCGCGTCGAAAGCGTGCTCGACCCGGTGTTGCAGTTGTTCCGGCAAACCTCCGCGCTGGCGCTGTTCCCGGTGTTCATCCTGTTTCTGGGCATTGGCGAAAGCTCGAAAATCGCGATTATCTTCTGGGCGTCGTTCTGGCCCATTCTGCTCAGTACCATCAGCGGCGTGAAGCAGGTCGATACCTTGCTGGTGCATTCCGCGCTGTCGATGGGGGCCAACCGGCGCTTTTTGTTTCGCAAGGTGGTACTGCCGGCCGCCTCGCCGTCGATTTTTACCGGCGTGCGCTTGGCCGGGGCCTATAGCATCACCGCGCTGGTGGCCGCAGAGATGATCGGCGCCCACTCGGGGTTGGGCTTCTTGACGCTCAATTCCCAAGAGGTATTCCAGATACCCAGCATGTACGCTGGCATCCTGCTGTTGGCGGTACTGGGGCTGGCCATGAATGCGGTGCTGGCATTGATCGAACGGCGCTTCACCCGCTGGCGCCGTGGGCTCAAGCACGGTGCCTGAGTTGAGTTGGCCACGCAGGGCCCGGCCAACGCGCCGCCGTGGCCTGGCCTTGGTGCTGGCCGGTGCGTCGCTGTTGGCGGCGGCCTATTGGCTGTACCCCGGCGTGCCAGAGCTTGGCCACCTTCAGCCGGGGCCCGTGCTGGCCAAGGCGCAAGCGCAGGGGGTGCTCACGGTGGCGCTACGCAGCTACCCCCGGCCCAGCGCCAGCAGCGAAGCGCTGCTGCCCGAACCCGACCTGATGGACCTGCAACTGGCGCGCTACTTGGCCGCTGCCTTGGGGGTGCGCGTGCAATTGGCCGCGCCGGCCGAGGCGCAGTTGCTGATCAACCCGGCCAACGCACCGCGCGGTATGCCCGCCGAGGCGCCGGCGCCGCCTGCGGGGGCGGTGCTCGGCTTGCGCCTGGCCGCCGGCGACTCGGTGGCCGGGCAGAGCATCTGCCTGGCCCAGGGCAGCCCCTGGCAGGCGGCGTTAGAGAAGCGCGGGGCCCGCGCGCAGGTGTATCCGTCGTCTTTGCGTGCGTCGGTGGCGTTCATGGGCGGTGAGTGCCAGTACTATGCCGATGCACGCAACACCCTTGCCGGGCTGCTGCAATTGCCGCAGTGGCGCTTTTACCGGGTGCTGCCGCTAGCCCTCGACAGCCCGGCGGACGCACGGGTGTACCTGGCCGGCAACGACCCCGCCAGCCGGGCGTGGTTGCAGGCGGCGTTGGCCCAGTGGCACCGCGATGGCCAGCAGGCCAGCGCCTGGGCCCAGCACGCTGACCAACTGCTCACCGACAGCCTGAAGCTGGCCGACGGTTTGGTTTGCCATTGAACCTGAGGGCGGCGCCGCCACGTTGTAACAGAAACGCCTTATTATCATTGCCGCAGCGGAAAAACCGCTTTGGAAATACCTTATTTGGCGGTAGCCTGCGACCGCTCGCCACGGGCGGGTGTACAGCCGCCACCCACGCAGCAGGTCGCCACAATGTCGCAGATTTCCGAACGCCTTTTGCTCCAGGCCCACCTCGACGCTCGCCAGCCCCAGGCTTTAAGCCCCGACGAGCAGGCCTGGTACCGCGACACTATCGCCGAAGAACTCAAGGCCCGCGATGCGGTGTTGGTGGCGCACTATTATTGTGACCCGGTGATCCAGGCCCTGGCCGAACACACCGGCGGTTGCGTGGCCGACTCGCTGGAAATGGCCCGCTTCGGTAGCCAGCATTCGGCAAGCACCGTGGTGGTGGCCGGGGTGCGCTTCATGGGCGAAACGGCGAAAATCCTCACCCCGGAAAAACGCATCCTCATGCCCACACTGGAGGCTACCTGCTCGCTGGACCTCGGCTGCCCGGCCGAGGCGTTCAGCGCCTTTTGCGACCAGCACCCCGAGCGCACGGTGGTGGTGTACGCCAACACCTCGGCCGCGGTGAAGGCCCGTGCCGATTGGGTAGTCACTTCCAGTTGCGCGCTGGAGATCGTCGAAAGCCTGATGGACAACGGCGAAACCCTTATCTGGGGGCCGGACAAACACCTGGGGCGCTATATCCAAAGCCGTACCGGTGCCGACATGCTGCTGTGGGACGGTGCCTGCATCGTTCACGAAGAGTTCAAGTCGCGCCAACTCGAAAATATGAAGGCGTTGTACCCACAGGCGGCGATATTGGTGCACCCCGAGGCACCCGAGGCGGTCATCGCCCTGGCCGATGTGGTGGGCTCTACCAGCCAGTTGATCGCCGCGGCGCAGCGCTTGCCCCACACGCAGTTCATCGTGGCCACCGACCGCGGCATTTTCTACAAGATGCAGCAGTTGTGCCCTGGCAAAACCTTTATCGAGGCGCCTACCGCCGGTAACGGCGCCGCCTGCCGCAGTTGTGCCCATTGCCCGTGGATGGCGATGAACACCTTGCAGCGCACCCTGGCCTGCCTGCGTGAAGGTAGCCATGAGGTGTTCGTTGACCCGGCGCTGGTGCCCAATGCCCTGCGGCCTCTGCAACGGATGCTGGGTTTTACCCAGGCGGCGCGCTTGAACCCGCGCGGTAATGCATAGCCCCTACCAGGCTGCAAAATCAGAAAACCCCTTAGATACCCCGATACCTTTTGTTACCTAGAATCCCCCCGCCCTGGCCAAGGCTCAAATACATCAGCGGAGTGGGGGCGCAATATGCGCTGGAAATATCTAGGTTTATGCTGCTGGATGCCGGTTGCACACATGGTGCAGGCAAACGAAAGCAGTAATTTTGACATCGTGGGCGTTATCAAACCTGGGGTGTGTTCCGTGTCGCTTGAAAACGGCGGTGCGTTGGATTTTGCATCCTATAGCTATTTTGCCTTGACACCGGGTGCGCCGACAGCCTTGAGGGAGGTCAGAACAGCCCTGGATATTACCTGCGGCAGGCCTTCGCGGGTGATGTTTGAAGTGCTCGACAACCGTGCCGACGTTTCCCAACTCGAGCCCACTAAAATGAACCTGGGTTATCAAGACACCCAATCAATCGGTTGGTACACCGTGGAAGTGCCCGGTGGCGGCGTGACGTATGACGGCCGATCCGGGCGCTCGGTCAGTGAACAAACCGACGGCAGTTGGTTCTGGGATAACGCGCTTCGCCACCAAGGTGTGTACAGCATCAGCAAAAACATGCCGCTGCAAGTGGCCGAGTTTTCCAGCGCCCATATCCCCTTGGCGATCAACGCCTATATTGTCGATCAAGACAAACTCGACCCCGCCAAACCGATGGAAATGGACGGCAGCCTGAGCATCTCGCTGCGTTATCTCTGAGCGCGTTCCTATCGGTACGTGCGCTGGTACGTAGCCGAAGGCAAACCCGTTGTCGATCATGGAACAATGAATATGAACGTAATGCGTAAGTGCTTTGCCATCGCATTGTGCGCCATCGCGGCGTGTGCCCACGCCGGTGAAGAGGCGACGTTGAGTGTGACAGGCACGGTAGTCCCAGACACCTGTACGGTGAGTTTTTCTACCTCGACCATCAATCTAGGTGAAATCCATTCCGCTACGCTTGAACCTGCGCAGGCCACCGACTTGAGCGCCCAGGGTTTGTCATATGACATTACTTGCCCGAGCGCCCTCAAGGTGGCCACGCAATGGGCGGATAATCGCCAAGGCACCGCCTACGGTGCTTCCGCGGAGTACTTTGGCTTGGGCGACGTGGGCGGTAAACCCATTGGCGATTATGTATTGAGCTACGACGCCGATCGCGCCTTGGCCGATGGCGCGCCGGTAGCACTGATTGTCAGCCGTGATGGCGTCAATTGGGCCGATGCCCACGATGTTGGCTATGTGATCGAGCCTGGCAATGGCCAGCTCTTTAGCCATGCGCAACCCGGCCTGCCTGCCCCGGCGGCCTTCTCCCGATACGCCGGCTACGTCACCCTGATGCCACGTATCGCGCCAAAGAATACCCTCGACTTGAGCAGCGATATCAACATCGATGGCAGCGCTACGCTGTCGCTGAACTACCTCTAACCCACCGCCGGCGGTAAGCGATGACGGCCGGCGCGGCTCATATTTTATATCCATACACTGCACGGCTCGCGTGCAGTTGGGCTGATAGGTGCCCCTGCTATGTTCTGTCGTTTAATCAGCCGGCCACCCGTCGCGGCTGTGGTGTTGGCATTATGCCCAATCAGCGCGGCGTGGGCGGCGGGCATGCAGCCCGAAACCACGGTGGTATTGATCCACGCCGGTGACGGCGAAGGCAGCCTGAACGTGCGCAACAGCGACCCCCAGGCGGCGTTGTTGCATACGGTATTGGAAGACCTCCCGGAAGATACGGCCGAGCTGCTGATTGTGACCCCGCCGGTGGCCCGGGTGGAGGCGGGCAAGTCGCAGTTGGTGCGCTTTATTCTTCAGCCCACCGAGCCGATCGAAACCCAGCGCATGAAGCGGGTGATATTCGAAGGTATCGCGCCGAAGAACCCTGACGGTAGCTCGCGGGTCAACATTACCGTACGGCACGGCCTGCCGGTGATCATTCATCCACAGGGCATGCCCGTTAAGCGAGACCCTTGGACGCAGTTGCAATGGTCCGTTGAGGGGGGCCAACTGGTAGGCCACAATCCCAGCCCCTATGTGGTGCGCCTGGCCAACCAAGTGATGCTGCTGCCTGGCAAGCAAACGATTGGCTTGCCCAGCACCTACATTTTGCCAAGCCAGCGCATCACTCAGCCATTGCCACCCGGTGTGCCGGTTGTGAGCGCGGTGCGCGTGTACCCGGCCAGCCTCTACGGCTTTGCCGTGGCCCCGTATGAAGCCGCTTTGCAACCGCATTGATCCGCATGCACACGGCAGCCATCCGGGTGGCCGGGGCGACGGCGCTGGTGCTGGTGGCGGTTACGCCAGCGTGGGCCACTGAACCACAGGCACTGGAATTCGATGAAAAAACCTTGCGCCAGCGTGGGATCGACCCCACCTTGGCCAAGTATTTTCGTGCCGCATCCCGGTTCATGCAGGGCCCCCGCCGCATAGACCTTACGCTAAATGGCCAGCGCGCCCGCCGGGTCGCCGCGATGTTCGACGAACAGGGCCAACTGTGTTTCGATCACGCCTTTTTGCAGCAAGCATCGTTGGCGCTGCCGGCAAAGGTCGCCAAGCGCCTTGGCGAGGTGGATTGCTACGACTTCCTCGGTGCCTACCCCAACAGCCAGGTCGAACTGCGCCCGGCAGAGGAGGCTGTGAGCTTGGTGGTGAGCCAGCAGGCGCTACGGCCCAAGGCAAGCGATGCGAGTGCATTCAGCCATGGCGGCGTGGCTGGGGTGTTCAACTACGATGTTTTTGCCACGCGCAGTGAGGGCCGCTGGGGGCGCCAGCAACAATACTTCGCCAGCACCGAGCTGGGGCTCAATGCCGCTGGCTGGACCTTGCGCAGCCGCCAGAGCCATAGCCAGGGCCCCTATGGTTCAACCAGCGACTGGTTGCACACCTATGCTCAAACCACCCTGGAGGCCCAACGCGCGCTGTTGCAACTCGGCCAGCTTACCCTGCAAAACCCGGTGCTGGGCGGTATCCCCATCACCGGCATGCAGTGGTTGCCTGAAACCGCGCTCGCTAACCAACAGCAGCGGCTTTCGCCGATTGGCGGTATCGCCCACGGCCCAGCGCGGGTTGAAGTGCGCCAGGGCCAGGCGTTGATCTACAGCACTCTGGTGCCGGAGGGGCCGTTCACGTTAACAGACGTAAAGCCGCTCAGTACCCAGGGCGATCTTGAGGTGTCGGTAATAGAAGGCAGTGGCGTGCCACGGGTTTATCACGTGCCGCTGGCGGCCGTGCTCACGCGGTCGGCGCCAGCGGCCGGCCTGTCGTTGGCGGTCGGCCAGGCGCGCAGCTATGCCGGGCATGCGCAAGCCACGCCTTGGGTAGCCAGCGCGGGTGGGGGCATGGCACTGGGCAATGCACATACGCTAGGGCTGGGTGGCCTGATCTCCCAAAGCGGCTACCTTGCGCTGGGTGTGACCTTGGATGCCCAGTGGACGGATGCAACCGGTGGGGGGCTGGCGCTTGCCCTGGCGCGCACCCGCCTGCCCCAAGAGCAAGGGGGCAGCCTCAGTGCATCGTTGCGCCACCGGATGGGCGAGCCTTGGCAGGCAAGTGCTACTTTTACCCAACGTACGCCAGGTTACCGGACGCTGGGCCAAACCCTAGGTGAATGGGACGATTACGGCTTTGCCTATCGCAGCCAAGGCTTGGCGTTGGGGTGGGCAACCCCGTTGCTGGGCAGCTTTTCATTCAATTACGTACAGGCGTTCAGCACAACCGCGCGCCGCGCGGTCAGCACCCATTGGAACCGAAAGTTCGGCGACCTCAGTGTGTCGGCGCGGCTCGAGCGCGATATCAGCCCCGCCAATCAGGGCGGTTCCAACCGGTTTGTTCGTAACGACCGGACCGGCTTTCACGTGTCGGTGAGTGCGCCATTGGGCCAGCGGCGGCGCGTCAGTGGTTATGCCCGCGATAGCGGCCAGGGCTTGCGGCTGGGTACCCAATACAGCGCCCCTATAGGCGAGCGGGCCAACTACCGTGTGCACACCGAACGCAATCAGGCCAGCGGCGTGACCGGCAGTGGCGCCGACATCGATTGGCTGGGCAGCGCTACACGGCTGAATATGGGCGTGAACGACACCGGCGATGGCGCGCGAACCTGGATGGGCCGGGCCAGCGGTGGCGCTGCGCTGCATGCTGGGGGCGTGACAGTGGCGCCGGTGGCGCTGGGTGACACCTTTGCGCTGGCCTCGGTTGGCGATATTGCCGACGTGCGCCTGGATACGCCGGCCGGGCCGGTCTGGACCAACCGTAATGGCCAGGCGCTGATCCCTCAGCTTGGCCCGTACCAAACCGCCGAGGTGCGTATCGCCACGCCCACGTTGCCGCGCAACGTAGAGATCGAAAATGCCGTTCAAGGCTTAAGCGTTGGGCGCGGTTCTGTGCAGAGGGTCGATTTCACGGTACAGCGCACCCGGCGCGCGCTGTTAACGGTTCGCACAAGCGATGGCGAATGGTTGCCCAAGGGCAGCGGAGTGTTCGACCGTGACCGCGCCCTGGTGACCGCTGTCGCCACCGGGGGAAAGGTGTACCTGCCGGATGCGCAGGCCCATCAGGGCCTTTGGGTTCAATTGGATGAGGCGCGCAGCTGCCGGCTGCACTTCAGCTTGGCCGACGCGGCGGACCCGGCGCGCCATTATGAGCACGTGCAAGCACGCTGCCTGGAGGAAGATGTTTAACCATGAAAAAAACCACGGTGGCCGTCGTGGCCCTACTTTGGCTAGGCGCAGCGTGCGTGGCACAGGCGCAATGCGAAGCTAAGCTCGGCCAGGCCCGGGTTGACTACGGTGTACTGCGTTCGCCGGCACCGCGGGAACAGTGGCAGGGCCCGGTACGGGAAGTGCTGCTCACGGTCGCTTGCGACCGTGGCGAACGGCCAGGCTTTCATCTTCAAGCCCCGGATGCCGCTGGCGCCATATCGTTCGGTGGCCTTGGCGAAATCGTTCTGACGCTGGGCGATACACTGCTCGATGGGCGGCCCGTCGCGTTGCTCAGGCGCGCGGGCCGGGGCGACAGCGCAGAGCCCGCCGGGGGTTACCCGCCGGTTAACCCTGGGGACACCTGGGTGGCCCCAGGCCCAGGCCGCTGGCTGCAGGTACAACTGCTGATCGATGCGAAGCTGCCGCCACAGGCCTGGCAGGTCCGCGATGAACAGCCGCTCAGCACGGAGCTGGTTATCCGTGCGCTTTGAGTTCGGTGAGCATTTGCCCCGTGCTGGGCGCCACGGGTGGCGCCTTACCCAAGCGCTTGTAAAAGTCCAGCCAGGCCGCCAGGGCAACCATCAACGCGACCGCCAACAAGGCAGTGGTGTGCTGGGCCATCGGGTGGTCACCGCAAAGCGCATTGCCGATGTCTGCCAAGGGCGCCAACAGTACGCCCAGGCAAAACACTTCCAGCGAATGCCGCCCCATGCTACACAGCGGTTGGCATAGCCGCTGTTCGACCCAGGGGCCGCGGGGTAGCAGGCAGGCGCTGCAGTAGGCCAGGGCCAAAAAATGCCCCAGGCGCAGCGGTGAAAGGTTCGTTTTGCCGGGCCCGAATTTCATCAGCGCCATTTCGTCGCCGGTTAACAGCCCAAACCCCAATGCCGGCCAGCGCCAGTTCAGCGCCATCAGCAAGCACACCGCCAGGTAGCCCAGACACAGCACGAACAACGGCTGGCGCAGCAATGGCCTTGACTGCGGCTTGGCCGGCTGCCCGCTGTGCCGCGCCGCCAAACCACCGATCACGAACAGCAATTGCCAGGCGAACGGGTTGAAATACCAGGTGCCACCGCCTTCGTTGGAGAGGTTCCAACCCAGGAACGTCGCCGGCAGGTACAGCGCTAGTGACACCGCCAGGGCCAGTAGCGGCCTGCGCAACAACAGCGGCAGTAGCGCCGGCAGGCCGAACAGCAGCGCGATGTACAACGGCAACGGGTCCATCAGGTTGGGTTTGAAACGCAACAGCAATTCATCGACCAGGGCTTTTTGTGGGTTGTCGACGAAGTACCCAAGGCCCATGTCCTGGACCAGGTCGCGGGTTTCTACGTGCTCGTTGGCGAAGAACATGATGCCCATTAGCAGCACCAGCAAAAAGATATGCACCACATAGAGTGTCCAGCAGCGGCGCAGAATGCGCGCGCTGGCCACGGTATAACCGTCGCGCTGGGCGATTTTGCCGTAGGCCAGCACCGCTGAAAAACCCGCCAGGAACACGAACATCTCGGCGGCATCCGCCAAGCCGAAGTTGCGCAGGGTGACCTCCCCCAACGGGTTGTGGGGTATGTGGTCCCATAAAATGAAAATCAGGGCCAGGCCCCGAAAAAAATCGATCCGCAGGTCTCGTCCGCTGGTCATCGCCGTAGGCCCGTGCAGGTTGTATTTGCAAGGTAGAGGGGCGCGATAGGCTTTGGGTTCCGCGTCGGGTAGACGTACCGGGTATCGCGCCGGATACCGCGCACCGGTCGCGCTTGCCAGGCACGTACGGCGGCGGGCGGCAGGTTGGCCCGAAGCCGTAGCGAATGCAAGCCGCCCGTGTTACGAGATGTTTTCTACCTGGGCGAACGAGCGGAGGTGTGGGCCCCGGATAGGAGGCGGGGCCCACACTGGGCGAGGGCCGTTACGCGTGGGGCGATGCCGGCGGCGGGCGAAAGCCGCCGCCGCTTCAGCGGTCTTCGCCCAGCCCAACGTCGGGCAGGGCGGGGCGGTGTTTCAGCGCATGGGCCACGAGCACCTCCACGTCGGCCAGAGCCTGGCCATGCAAGGCCAGGCGCGGCGGCCGGGTGGTGGCCGAACCGCGCCCCACCAAGGCCTCGCACAGCTTGATGCACTGCACCAGGTCCGGCCGGGCATCCAGGTGCAACAACGGCATGAACCAGCGGTACAAGGCCAGCGCTTCGTCGTAGCGCTGTTGCCGGGCCAGGCGGAACAGGGTTTCACCTTCGCGCGGGAATACGTTCGACATTCCCGACACCCAACCTTCGGCCCCTACGGCGATGGATTCGACCACCACATCGTCGAGCCCGGCGAACAGCACGAAGCGGTCGCCCACCGTATTGCGCAGGTCGATGAAGCGGCGGGTGTCGCCGGAAGAGTCCTTGAAGCACACGATCGTGTCGCAATCTTGCAGGCTCACCAGTACGTCGGGGGTCACGTCGTTTTTGTAGATGGGCGGATTGTTGTACACCATCACCGGCAGGTCGGTGCTACTGGCCACGGCGCGGAAATGCGCGGCGGTTTCATGGGGCTTGGCCGAATACACCAGGGCCGGCATCACCATCACCCCGTCGGCGCCCGCCCGCGCGGCTTCCTTCACAGTGTGCTGGGCGAACGCCGTGGTGAATTCGGCCACCCCGGCGATCACCGGCACACGCCCGCCCGCGGCATCCTTGGCGGCCTCGATCACGGCAAGCTTTTCGGCCAAGGTCAGCGAGGTGTTTTCGCCCACCGTGCCGCACACCACCAGCCCGGAAACACCGTCGGCGACCAGGTTGCTGATCACCCGGTGGGTCGCCTCGATGTTAAGCGAGTAGTCGGCATTGAATTGGGTGCTGACGGCGGGGAATACCCCGCTCCAGGCGATGGCTTTGCGGCTCATGGGGTCATCCTCTTAACTGGTGATAGCCATAGGTTGCTGCGCCACGCGCGCCCCGGCTTGAACGTTTTGCACCACTGGCAGGACGAAATCGGCATAGCCTGGACTGTGCCGATTTCGTCACCTACCCTTGCGAAAACCCACAAGCGCGCCGGGCCCATGGCGCGCCACGCTGTACGCCCTACTGAACGGGGGCCACATGAGACAGATCCGTATCATCGATTCGCACACCGGCGGTGAACCTACCCGCTTGGTGGTATCCGGCTTTCCCGAGCTGGGCCCTGGCACCATGGCCGAGCGCTTGCAACGGTTGCGCAGTGAGCATGACCCTTGGCGCAGGGCCTGCGTGCTCGAGCCGCGGGGCAACGACGTGCTGGTGGGTGCATTGTTGTGTACGCCGCAACAGGCCGACGCCAGCGCGGGGGTTATTTTTTTCAACAACACGGGCTATTTGGGCATGTGCGGCCACGGCACCATTGGCTTGGTACGCTCGCTGCATCACCTGGGCCGGATAACCCCGGGGGTGCACCTGATCGAAACGCCAGTGGGCCCGGTGCAGGCCACGCTGCACCCAGACCTCACCGTGAGTGTGCGTAATGTGCCGGCCTACCGCTACCGCCAGGGGGTGAGCGTAGCGGTGGCGGGGCACGGCAACGTGACCGGCGACATCGCCTGGGGTGGCAACTGGTTTTTTTTGGTTAACGACCACGGCCAGCGCATTGCCGCGGATAACGTCGAGGCACTGACGGCATTTGCCTGGGCCGTGCGCCAGGGCTTGGAAGCAGCGGGCATCCGCGGCGCCGAAGGTGGCGTAATCGACCATATCGAGCTGTTCGCCAGCGATGAACAGGCCGATAGCCGCAACTTCGTGCTGTGCCCGGGCAAAGCCTACGACCGCTCGCCTTGTGGCACCGGCACCAGTGCCAAGCTGGCATGCCTGGCCGCCGACGGCAAGCTTGCGGCCGGCGAGCCGTGGCGCCAAGCCAGTGTTATTGGCAGCCAGTTTACGGCCAGTTACGCCTGGGAGAGCGAGCAGTTGATCCCGACCTTGCGCGGCAGTGCGTACATCACCGCTGACGCCACGTTGTTGATCGACGACGCCGACCCGTTCGCCTGGGGCATTGGGCCGTGACCACGCAGGCCATCGTGATCGGCGCCGGTATCGTCGGCGCTGCCTGTGCCGCCGCCTTGGCCCAGCGCGGCGCCAAGGTGCTGGTGCTCGACGACGGCCGTGGCGGCGCTACCGGTGCCGGGATGGGCCACCTGGTGGCGATGGACGATAACCCCGCGGAGTTGGCCTTGACCCATTATTCGTTGGGCCTGTGGCAGGGGCTGCGGGCGCAGTTGCCCGAGCGCTGCGCCTATCGGGGTTGCGGCACCCTGTGGTTGGCCGCCGACGAACAGGAAATGGCCCTGGCCATGGGTAAGCAGGCGCTATTGGCCGAGCAGGGGGTGGCCAGCGAAGCCCTCGGCACCCAGCGCCTGGCCCAACTTGAACCCATGCTGCGCGCGGGCCTGGCCGGGGCGTTGAAAGTACCCGGCGACGCCATCGTTTATGCTCCTGCCGCTGCGGCCTGGCTGTTGCAACAGGCCGCGGGCGTTACCCTGCGCCCGGCCACGGTGCAAGCGGTACAAGGCCGCCAGGTAACCCTGCAGGGCGGCGAACGGCTGGCGGCCGACATCGTGGTGCTGGCCAATGGCTTTGGCGCCAAGGCGCTGCTGCCAGCGCTGGCGCTACGGCCGAAAAAGGGCCACCTGTTGATCACCGATCGTTACCCAGGACGGGTAAGCCACCAACTGGTGGAGTTGGGGTACGCCGCCAGCGCCCACCACAGCGAGGGCACCTCGGTGGCGTTCAACGTGCAGGCCCGGCCTACCGGGCAACTGCTGGTCGGCTCGTCGCGCCAGTTCGATACCCTTGAAACGCGCGTGGAGCCGGCGGTGCTGGCGCGCATGTTGGCGCGTGCCGTGGCTTACCTGCCCGCGCTTGCCGGGCTCAATGCCATCCGCGCCTGGACCGGTTTTCGCGCGGCCACGCCCGATGGCTTGCCTATGTTGGGCGAGCACCCGGAGCAACCGGGGCTGTGGTTGGCGCTCGGCCATGAGGGCCTGGGGGTGACCACCGCGCCGGGCAGCGCGCAGCTACTGTGCGCGCTGATGTTCGGCAACGCCCCGCTGATCGACGCTCGGCCTTACGCCCCTGGGCGCTTCGCTGAGGGCCAGGCGGCATGATCATCTACCTCGACCAACACGCCGTCGAAGTGCCCGGCGGCATCACCGTGGCTGCGGCCTTGGCCTATGCCGGTTCATCGGCCAGCCGCCGTTCCTGCACCGGCCAGCACCGGGCGCCGTTTTGTGGCATGGGGGTGTGCCAAGAGTGCCGCATGCAGATCGACGGCCAACGCCGCTTGGCCTGCCAAACCCTATGCCGGCCCGGCATGCAGGTGGAGCGCAGCGGATGAACGATTGGGTGGACCATTGCGACTTGCTGATCGTAGGCGCTGGGCCAGCTGGCCTCAGTGCAGCCCAGGCCGCCGCCGAAGCCGGGGTGGCGGCGGTGGTGCTCGATGATAACCCGCGCCCCGGCGGCCAAGTGTGGCGCCATGGCCCAGGTTTCGCGCCCCCACGGCCTGCCCGCCCATTGCTGTCAACCTTGGCCCGGCCCCCGCTGAGGTACCTGCCGGGTACGCGGATCGTCGATGCGCCCGAACCCGGCGTGCTGCTGGTGGAAGACGAACAGCGCGGGTGGTTGCTGCGTTATCGGCAGTTGATTCTGTGTTGTGGCGCGCGGGAGCTGCTGCTGCCGTTCCCAGGTTGGACACTGCCCGGTGTGACCGGGGTGGGTGCCTTGCAGGCGCTGGTCAAAGGCGGCATGCCCCTGCGCGGTGAACGCGTGGTGGTCGCCGGCAGCGGGCCACTGTTGTTGGCCAGCGCTGCCACCGCGCGCCAGGCCGGGGCCACCGTGGTGGGCATGTTCGAGCAGGCACCATTAAGCCAGGTGCGGCGCTTTGCGCTGAACCTCTGGCGCTGGCCGGGCAAGGCGGCCCAGGCCGCAGCTTTGGCCCGCCGGGGTTACCGGCCAGGGGCTTGGGTGGTCGAGGCGCTGGGTACCGATGCCCTGCAAGCGGTGCGGGTACAGACCAACGGCCGCGTGCGCACCCTGGTGTGTGACCGCCTGGCCTGCGCCTTCGGCCTGGTGGCGAACACTGAACTGGCGAGCATGCTCGGTTGCCAGCTCAGTGCCGGCACCGTGGCGGTGGGCGCTGGCCAGCGTACCAGTGTCGAGGGCGTGTACGCCGCTGGCGAATGCACTGGGGTCGGTGGCAATGAACTGGCCCGTGTCGAAGGCCGCATCGCCGGCCTCACCGCCACCGGCCGCCATGCCGAGGCGGCGGCACTGGCGGGCCGGCACCGGCGCTGGCAAGCGTTTGCCCGGCAGCTTCAGGCCAGCTTCGAACTGAACCCGGCCATCGCCCAATTGGCGCGGCCGGACACCTTGTTGTGCCGCTGCGAAGACGTAAGCGTGGCCGAGGTCGCTGGCCACACGGGCTGGGCCCAGGCCAAGCTGCACACTCGCTGTGGCATGGGCGCTTGCCAGGGGCGGGTGTGCGGCACCGCGGCCCGGGCCCTGTTCGGTTGGGGGCCGGGCAACCCGCGCGCGCCCTTGGTGCCGGCGCGGGTGGCTACATTGGGGGTATACGGCACGGGAGGCACGGGGGATGACTGAGGCAGCATTGCAAGGGGTTTACGCCGGGTTCGCGAGCCACTGCGGCCAGGGGCTTGAAGGTTTGCTCGCGGCGCTCGCGCCGATTTTGCCATTGCTCGACGCCGTGCCCAATACCGTGTTCTTCATCAAGGATGCCCAGGCCCGGTACTTGGCGGCCAACCTCACCCTGGCCCAGCGCTGTGGTTTCAAAAGCGTACAGGCGTTGCTGGGAAAAACCAGCGCCCAGGTGTTTCCCGCGCCGTTGGGCGCACGTTACACCGCCCAGGACCACCGCGTGCTGCACAGCGCCCTGGTGCTGCAAGGGCAGCTCGAACTGCACCTGTATCGCAGCCGCGAGCCTGGTTGGTGCCTGACCCACAAACGGCCCTTGCTCGCCGCCAATGGCGAGGTGCTCGGCATGGCGGGGATTTCCGTGGACCTGCAGGCCACGCGCGACAACCACCCTGCCTACCAGCGCCTGGCGGCGGTCGACGACTACATCCGCGACCATTACAACCAGCCCATCGCCCTGGAGCGCCTAATGGCCTTGGCAGGGATGTCGGCGGCGCAGTTGGAGCGCTATTGCAAGCGCATCTTCCACCTCACCCCGCGGCAGATGATCCATAAGGTGCGGTTGGAGCATGCCCACCGCTTGTTACTGACCGCCATGCCTATCACCGAGGTGGCCCTGCTGTGCGGCTACACCGACCATAGCGCCTTCAGCCGGCAGTTCAAGGCGCTCACCGGTGTATCGCCCAGCCAGTACCGGGGCGCCATGGCGGGGAATGCCGCCGAGGGGTAAGGGGGGGCGGGTACGGGCGCCGCTAAGCACCCTTGGCGGAAAGCCCCTCGCCAGCAACGCCCATTGTTGTTTATTTTCGAGGTACCAACGCCTGGAAATGTCCATGGTGAACGCATGGCGGCGGAACTCCGGACTGCGTAGCGTCTCAATACTTCACATCATTGGCCAGGCGCGCCGGCCGTGCGAGGCCCGCGCGGTATCGAGCAGGGGCGGCGTTGCTTGGCGCCTACGTGTAAAGGAGGTTCAATGGACAGCTACCATGTGACGCATGCCGACAATCACTGGGTATTGAAAAAGGCCGGAACAGCCGCGGTGATATTGCAGGCACCCACCAAAGACGCACTGGTCCAGCAACTGCACACGCATTTTGCCAAGACGCCGGTTTCGGTGAGAATCCATAAGCTTGATGGCACGATCGAGGAGGAGCGTACCTATCCTCGCTCAGCCGACCCGCGCGGTAGCAAGGGCTAAAGCACTAGGCCGTGCTCTGCCGGTCAGCTGTCACGTAAGGTGCGTTCACGCAGTTGCGCGGTTTCGTCGGCCCAGAACAGCAGTTTGCCGGCCACCCGTGCGGACACCGGCACGCCGTCACGGAACACCACACGGTTACCGGCCACGGCGGGCACCTTCTGCCCCGGCAGCAGGGTGCCGACCAAATTGAGCGGGTCTACCGCGCTCACGCTTACCAGTGTGCCGGCCTCCGGCCGCTGGCGCACTTCACGCAGCAATGCCACGGCTTCGGGCAGGGCGAATTGCTCACCGGCAAGCCCGGCGACGAAGCGCCCGCCACGCACCTCGCCGCGGGCCTCAAGGCGGTGGAAGGTGCGCAGTAGCTCGCGCCAGGGCGGCAGCCAGTCGCCCTCGCGCTCGAGCAGGCGCCAGAACACCACCCCATAGCGGCGCAGCAAGGTCTTGGCCACCGCTTCGAGCTGGTCGGCGCGCTCAACCGGCGCCCCGGGCGGGCGCAGCAGGGACCAGCGCCCCGCGTCGTCCATGCCGCCGGCAAAGGCACCCCGGCCACGCCGGGGGCTACGCGCCTGGCGGCGGCTGGCCGGGGTGACCAAGGCGCGCAACCCGGCAAAACTGTCGGCGCTGACCATGCCGGCGGCCACTAACTCTTGCAAGGCGTTTTCCAGTTCGCTGGGTAACAGCCGTGCTTCGCTTTGCAGTTCGTCGAAAAACAGCGCCCCTTGGGTGTGCAAGGCATCGGCGACGCGCTGGGCCCGTGGCGACACCTGTGGCGGTTGGGCGGCGGCACTGAGCTGGCGCCAAACACTGAGGCGGCTGCGCGGCAGCAGCAACATCGGTGTGCTGCGCAGCGTGTTGGTGGGTGCCTTGCCGCTGGGGTTGGGCCGCAGCCACACGCTGCGGCCGTTACGGCAGGCGTCATCGAGCCAGTTGAAGCTGTAGCCCTGCAAACGCGGGGCGAGCAGTTCACCCTCCCAACTCGCGGCCGGCGCGCTAAAGCCTTCAAGTTGCTCCAGCACCTCGCCTAGCGCCTGTTGGCCTTGCAAGCGGGGTTCCAGGTGCTGCCAGGCAAAGCTGAAACGCATGAACTGCTGCAACGACACCGGCTCGATTTCCCGGCGCAAGCGCTTGACGGTATAACGATGGATGCGCGCCAGCAGGTGGCGCTCGCACCACTGGGTTTCAAAGATGCCAGGCAAGAACTGCCCCCGCAGCACATAACCCTCGCCTTCCAGCCGGGCCAAGGCCTGTTCCGCCATGGCCGCCGGCAATTGCAGGGGGGCGCTCACCTCGCCCAAGCGCTGCGGCCCGAAGCCACTTAGCCGGGCGCGTAGTAACTCAACGGCGGCATCGTCGCCCGCCGGTGCGCTGTCGAAGCCAGGCAAGGGTGCCAAAGCCGGAGCCATCAACGCCTGCGGGTAGAGCGTGCGCAGCAACGGCAGGCGCTCTATGGCAAACCACAGGCCGTGGCCTGGCGCCACTTGTAGGCGGCTGGCCCGGCCGGCCTTGGCCAATGCCGCCAGCCAGCCCGGCCAGCATTGCTGGCGTTCAGCCTCGGCCTGGGTGACTGCCCCCAGCATCATCAGCGCTTCATGCATTTCGTCGGGGTTGTTCGGCTGCGGCCAGGCTTCTTCGGCCACCGCGCTGATGGCCGCGGCGTCCAGCGCACCCAGGTCGTCGGCCGCCGCCGGGTCGCTCCAGCGCCGCGCCAGCACCGCCTGGGTGCGCCGTTCTTCCAGCGGCGCATCGTCCAAAAAGGCATAGGGCCGTGCGTTGAGAATCGCCGCCGCCAGTGGCGAAGGCGCCGGCAGGTCGCGGCAAATCAACCGCAGTTCACCGCGTTCCATGCGCCGCAGCAAGGCTAGCCAAGCCTCGGCGTCCAGTGCTTCGTGCAAGCAGTCATCCAGGGTTTGCGCCACCAGCGGGTGGTCGGGAATGTCGCGCTCGCCCACGATGTTCTCCAGGCAGGCGATCTGGTCGGGGAACACCTGGGCGATCAAATCTTCGCTTTTCATCCGCTGCAACTGCGGCGCCACCTTGCGCCCGCCGGTGTAGCGCGGCAAGGCCAGCGCGGTCGAGGCGTTCCAGCGCCAGCGCACGCCGAACAGCGGGGCATCGAGCACCGCCTGGATAAGCACGTGTTCGGCGCTGTTGGCGTTAAGGTAACGCCAAACCTCTTCTAGGGCGAAGCTGTGGCTGGTAGACAACGAGAGCACGATGGCGTCTTCACTGGCGGCCGCTTGCAGTTCGAAATTGAACGTGCGGCAAAAGCGCTTGCGCAAGGCCAGGCCCCAGGCGCGGTTCACCCGGCTGCCGAAGGGGGTGTGAATCACCAGCTGGGTTGCGCCGGACTCATCGAAAAACCGTTCCATGATCAGCGTACCCTGCGATGGCAAGGCGCCCAGCGCCTGGTGGGTGCGGCCCAGGTAATCGGCCAATTGCTCGGCGCTGGCGGCATCCAACCCCAGTTCATCGCGCAGCCAGGTGCACGCCCGCTCCAATTGCCCGGGGTGGGCGGCCAGCAGGCTGTCCAGTTGGGCTTGCAGGCGCGCCACCGAAGCGCTCAGTTCGTCGCTGCGCCCCGGGGCCTCGCCGAGCCAGAATGGGATGTTCGGTGCCATGCCGTGGGCGTCTTCGACCCGTACCCGGCCGCTTTCCACACGCAGGATGCGATAGGCGATATTGCCCAGTTGGAATACATCACCGGCGATGCTCTCCACGGCGAAGTCTTCATTGACGGTGCCGATGTTCAAGCCCTGCGGTTCGAGCACTACGCTGTAATCGGCGTTGTCCGGGATGGTGCCGCCGCTGGTGACGGCCGTCAGTTGGCTGCCGCGCCGGCCGCGCAGGGTGCCGGCCACCGCGTCGCGGTGCAGGTAGGCGCCGCGTACACCCAGGCGGCCGGCATAGCCTTCGGCCAAGGTGCGCAGCAAGCCCTGGTAGCTGTCGAAGGCCAGCTCGCGGTAGGGCATGGCCTGGCGCAAAGTGTCGAACAACGCCTGCTCGCTCCACTCCTGGCAGCTCACCTCGGCGATGACCTGCTGGGCCAGCACGTCCAGCGGCGCACGTGGGATGTGCAGTTCGTCGAGCTCGCCGCGGCGCACGCAGTCCAGCAGCGCCGCGCATTCGATCAGGTCGTCGCGTGAGGTGGCGAACAGCCGGCCCTTGGGCGTTCCGCCCACCTGGTGGCCGGAACGCCCCACCCGTTGCAGAAACGCTGCGATCGAACGCGGCGACGCGATCTGGCACACCAGGTCGACCTCGCCGATATCGATGCCCAGCTCCAATGAGGCGGTGGCCACCAGCACCTGCAGTTCACCGGCCTTGAGCCGCTGCTCGGCGGCCAGCCGCTGCTCTTTGGCCAAGCTGCCGTGGTGCGCGGCCACGGCCTCGCGGCCCAGGCGGTCAGACAAATGCCGCGCCAGGCGCTCGGCCAGGCGGCGGGTGTTGACGAATACCAGGGTGGTGCGGTGCTCGCGGGCCAGTTGCGCCAGGCGGTCGTAGACCAATTCCCACACATCGTTGGCCATCACCGCGCCCAGCGGCACGGGCGGCACTTCAATGGCCAAATCCCGTGGGCGGCTGTGGCCCACATCGACGATCCGGCACGGCCGCTGCCCACCCACCAAAAAATGCGCCACCCGTTCAATTGGCGATTGCGTGGCCGACAAGCCGATGCGCCGCAGCGGGCGCCCACACAGCGCTTGCAGGCGCTCCAGGGTCAGCGCCAGATGGCTGCCGCGCTTGCTCGCCGCCACGGCGTGGATCTCATCGACGATCACCGTGCCCACGGTAGCCAGCATCCGCCTACCACTGGCCGAACCCAGTAACACGTACAGCGACTCCGGCGTGGTCACCAACACGTGTGGCGCTTGCTTGCGCAGGCTGGCGCGTTCCTTTTGTGGGGTGTCGCCGGTGCGCACGGCGGTGCGGATCACCGGTGCCGGCAGGCCCATGCCGGCCAGTTGCTCGGTAATCCCTGCCAGCGGGCGCTGCAGGTTGAGCTGGATGTCGTTGGACAACGCCTTGAGTGGGGACACATACACCACGTAGGTTTCGTCGGCCAGTTGGCCACCGGCGGCCAACCCTTGGCACACCAACTCGTCGAGCACGGCGAGGAATGCCGTCAGGGTTTTACCGGAACCAGTGGGCGCGGCGATCAGCGTCGACTCACCGGCCTGGATCAACGGCCAGGCGCGGGCCTGCGCTTCGGTCACACCGGCGAAGGTGGCATCGAACCAGCCGCTGACGGCCGGGTGGAAGGCGGCCAGGGCAGGGTTTTTCAAGGCGGGAGAGGGCATGCCCCTTTTATGCGGGCGCGCGGGGGCGGATGCAAGGTCGTTGGTCGGATTGGCCGCCGGCTGGCGGCACGCTTGAGCCACCCGCCGCCGGGCGTGACCACCGCTTAGCGCTCGCGCATCGCCTCGGTGCGCGCCTTGAGCACCGGCTTGAGCAGGTAATCGAGCACGCTCTTCTCCCCGGTGATGATGTCTACCGTGGCGGTCATCCCCGGGATGATCAACAGCGGCTTGGCGTCGCCGCCAAGATGGTTTTTGTCGGTGCGCACCTGGATCATATAAAAGGCGTTGCCTTTGTCATCGGTCACGGTGTCGGCGCTGATCAATTCCAGCTTGCCCTTGAGCCCGCCATAGATGGTGTAGTCATAGGCGCTGAACTTGACCATGGCAGGTTGGCCGGGATGCAGGAAGGCGATGTCTTGTGGGCGTACCCGCGCCTCGACCAACAGGTTGTCTTCCACCGGAACCACTTCGACCATGTCACTGCCCGGCTGCACTACGCCGCCGACGGTGTTCACCTTGAGGGTTTTGATGATGCCCTTGACCGGCGATACCACGGTGGTGCGGTTGACCCGGTCGTCGATGGCCAGCGTGTTGGCGGTGAGCTTGTTGAGGTCGGTGCGCTTCTGGTTCAGCTCCTTGGCAGCGTCGGAGCGGAAGGTCATCTGCGATTCCTGCAGCTTGCTTTTGATTTCATTCATCGCCGCTTCTGCCCGTGGCACGGCCAATGTGGTGGCGTCGAGCTGGCCGCGTAGTTCTACGCTGGTGCGGCGCAGGCGCAAGATTTCGACCGGGGACACCGCGCCCCGCTGCACCAGTGGCTCGGACATGTTCAGTTCTTGCTGCAACAGCCCAAGGCTGGAGCGGTATTGGTCGGCCTTGGAACGAAACTCGGCCAGTTCCTGGGTTTTTTGCCGCAGTTGTTCGTTCAGGGTGTTCTGTTCGCTGGCTTGGCGGCCTTGGCGGGCGCGGTACAGGGTCATTTCATCGGTGGCCACCTGGGGGGCATGCTCGGTCACTTCCGTGGGCACGACGAAAGGTTGGCCATTGGCTTCGGCCTCCAGGCGTGCCACCTGGGCCATCAGGCCATAGCGGTCGGCGGTGTTTTCGCCCAGGTTGGATTGAAAACGGGTGTCGTCCAGGCGCAGCAGGGTTGCGCCCTTGTCGACCAATTGCCCTTCGTGCACGAATATTTCGCTGACGATGCCGCCTTCCAGGTTCTGGATCACCTGCACCTTACTCGAAGGGATGGCCTTGCCTTCGCCCATGGTGACTTCCTGCAGCACGGCGAACTTGGCCCACACCAGCGCGCTGCTCAGCAAGGCCGCGGCCAGCCATACGATCAACCGCGAGCGGCGTGGGGTGTCTTGCAAGGTGGCGCTGGCCAGTGCCGGCAGGTAGTCGCTTTCGGCGGTTTTGCCAAAGCTTGAGAAATAACCGCGCAGGGCGTTGGGTGTGCGGCTCATGCTGTTCTCCTTCACAGGCCCGCCGCCTGGCCGACGCGGCCCTTGCGCAGGGCTTCGATCACGGTGTCTTTGGGCCCGTCGGCCACGATCTGGCCGTTGTCGAGCACGATCAGCCGGTCGACCAGGCTCAACAGCGACATGCGGTGGGTCACCAGCAGCAATGTTTTGCCCGGCAGCCATGTATGCAGCCGCTGGCGCAGAGCGTCTTCGCTGCTGTTGTCCATATGGCTGGTGGGTTCGTCGAGCACCATCAGCGGTGGTTCGAGCAGCATTGCCCGGGCCAGCAACACGGCTTGGCGTTGGCCGCCGGAAAGCAGTTGGCCACGCTCGCCGACCGGCCGGTCATAACCCCGTGGGTGCAGCCGGGCCAACTCACTGGCGCCGGTCAGCTCGGCCACTTCGAGCATGCGCGCATCGCTCACATAGCGGGCGCCGAGGGTAAGGTTGTCGCGCAGGCTGCCCGACAGTAGCGGCAAGTCATGGGCCACATAGCCCACCTGTTGGCGCAGGTCGGCCACGTCGAGCTGGCGCAGGTCCAGGCCATCGGCGAGCAGGCGCCCGTGCTCGGGCTCATAGAAGCCCATGATCAGCCGTGCCAAGGTGCTTTTGCCCGACCCGCTACGGCCGATCACGCCCACCCGTTCGCCCGCGCGCAGGCTGAAGGTCACATCGCGCAGGGCCGGGGTGTCTTGCCCGGCATAGCGAAAGCTCACCCCTTCGGCCGCCAGGGCACCGGTGAGCTGTGGCCGCTCCAGGGTGCGTTTTTGCGTGTCGCGCTCCTGTGGCAGGGTCATCAGGCCGTCCGTGCTGCGCATGGTCAACTGCGCCTGCTGGTAACGGGTGATTAAACCGGCGATTTGCCCCAATGGCGCGAGCACCCGGCTCCCGAGCATATAGCTGGCGACCAGCGCGCCGACGCTCATATTGCCGGCGATGATGCTGTAAACACCGGCCACGATGGTGGCCATGCCGCAGAATTGCTGGATGAACAACGTGCCATTGGTGGCCATCGCCGACAGTTGCCGGCCGTGGGCCTCAAGCTTGGCCAGGGCGCCATGGGTGTTTTCCCAACGGTATTGCCGTTCGCTCTCGGCGCCGCAAGCCTTGAGGGTTTCCAGGCCGCCCAAGGTCTCGATCAGCAGTGCCTGGCGCTCGGCGCCCAAGGCCAGGCTGCGCTGCACGGTATCGCGCAGCCGCGCTTGGATGAAGAACGCAAACGCCACGGTGACCGGGAAGGCGACCAGCGGGATGATCACCAGCCAGCCGCCAAGCAGCCCGATCACCAGTAGCATCAGGGCGGCGAAGGGTAAGTCGATCAGGCTGGTGAGGGTCACCGCGGTGAGGAACTCGCGAAGGCCCTGGAAGTCATGGATACTTTGCGCAAAGCCCCCTATGGTGGCGGGCCGCGCCTTGAGCGCCATGCCGGTGATGCGTTCGAACAGCGTCGCCGAGAGGATCAGGTCGGTTTTTTTTCCGGCCTGGTCGAGCAGGTGCGCGCGGGTCACCCGCAGCACCAGTTCGAAAGCGGTTCCCACCAGCAAACCAATGGCCAGCACCCACAAGGTGGAGGTGGCTTGGTTAGGCACTACCCGGTCGTAGGTTTGCATCACGAACAGGGGCACCATCAGGCCCAGGGCATTGATCAACAGGCTGGCCAACAGCGCGTCGGCGTACAGCCACCGCGACAGCTTCAAGGTGTCGCGGAACCACGCGGTTACCCGCGGCATCAGCGGGCTGCGGGCGTCTTCCAAGGCGTGCCGTGGGCGCGCGAACAATGCTTCGCCGCTGTAGGCGGCGGCCAGTTCTTCCCGGCTTACCCATTGCTCGCCGCCTTGTGCCTCGCAGGGCAGGATCAACGCCCTGCCGTCGTTTTCCAGGCGTTGCAATACGGCGCAGGCGCCGTCGTTCAGCAGCAATAGCAGCGGCAGGTTCAGCGGCGATATCTGTTCCAGCGGCCGGCGCAGCAGGCGCCCCTGTAGGTTGGCCCGTGCCGCGGCGCGCACCAGCGTGTCTTTACCCAGGCGCTGATGTTGCAACGGTAGGCCTGCGCTGAGGCTGGCACGGCTGGCGGGCAGGCCGTGCAGCTTGCACAGGATAAGCAGGCCGTCGAGTAATGGGTCATCGAAATTCAGCCGGGGGTCGTGCCCCTGGCTCGCGCCCTGTAGAGTGGACATCGCCAAAACTTCCTTGCCGGATGGCATTAAAACAGCATCAAAAAGCCATCTAATCTGCGATCAGAACCCTGTGCTCGGTGGAGGTTCCCGGCGGTGCTATGTGCCATAGGGCTGCACGCGGGGCCCCCGTTGCGGGGGCATTTGGGTTCAGCGCATCGCGGGCAGGTGTGCGTCGCTTTTCACTTCGCTGGTGGCGACCGCTTCGACCGGCAACACGGTTTGGGTCTTGGGCAGCAATTGGCCCATATTGGCCAGCACGCGGTACATCGAGTATTCCTCGGTGTAGCGCACTTCCACGTAGCGGCGGTTGGCGTTGTACAGCTCGTTTTCGCTGTCGAGCACGTCGAGCAGGGTGCGCTGGCCCAGGCCAAATTGGTCTTGGTAGGCTGCCCTGACGCGGGTGGTGGTTTCGGCGTATTCACGTGCGGTCGGGGTTTGGATGCGGGCGTTTTCCATCGCATGCCAGCTCAGCGACATGTTCTCGTTAAGCGTACGCAGGGCATTGTTGCGGATGTCCATCGCCTGGTTGATGCGGTGGGCGTTGCCTTGCAGGCGCGCTTTGTCGCTGCCGCCATGGAACAGGTTGTAGCTGACCGCCACACCGGCCCGCCAGTCATTGGCGTGGCCTTCCTCCCCGGAAATGTTGTCGTTGGCACCTACCGCCAATTCGGCATCTACGCGGGGGTAGAACGGTGACTTGGACTCCTCGTACTGCTGCTCGGCGGCCTGTACGTCGGCTTGGGCCGACTTGAGGTAGGGGTTACTGTCTTGCATCGCCTGCCGCGCTTGCTCCAGGTCCTGGGGCAGGGCGGTGCGAATCGAGGTAGGTTCTTCCAGCTCATCGGGCATGCGGCCGATGGCGCTGTAGAAATTTGCCTCGGCATCGGCCAAGTCTACCAAAGCGGTTTGGTAGTTGTTCTCGGCCAATGCTCGGCGTGCGCGGGATTGGTCGGCGTCGGCACTGCTGCCCACGCCTCGCTCGGTCCGCAGGCCGATCTGGTCGTTGACACGCAGGTGCGCCTGTAAGTTGTTTTTCGCCAGGGTCACTTCCTCGCGGCGCTGCAATACCTGCAGGTAAACCTCTACCGCACGCAGCGCGACGTCTTGTGCCACGCCTTGGGCGTAATACGCCCGGGAGTTGACCACTGCTTGGATGCGGCCCAACTCATACGATGTATTGGCCCCATCGAAGATCATCTGCCGCAAACGCAGCTCCGATTGGGTGTAGTTCAGCGTTTCCCGGTTATGGCCACCGAGTGCGCGCGTGGTGGGCGTATCGGAGCGTTCGCGGCCCCAACCACCGACCAAATCGACACTGGGATAGTAACCGCCCCTGGCAGCCTTGACGTCTTCGTCGGCGGCCAGGCGGCTGTTGATGTTCGATTGCATCTCAGGGTGGTTATCCACCGCCGCCTGGATAGCCTGTTGAAGGTTCATCGCGTGGATTTGAGTGGCGCTCATTGCCAACACGATGGCGCTAAAAAGGGGTGTGAAAACGCGCATCGGGTACTTCTCCATGTGTGTTGTCGTACTGCCTCGCCAATTTATTGACGTATTCTTATAGTCGTCCTGGCGGCGATCGTAACATCAGTTGCGATATTTAATTTCTTTGGCGTTAAGACCATTTCTTCATAAGCGTTATGCAAAAAAAAACTTATGAGCGTTGCGTTGATTCCCGCATTGTGATGTCCCATCAAGCGCCGAATCACCGCGTAACAACGATTCGGTACGCGTTATAAAAGTTCAAAAGAAATTTATGCGCAAAAGTAACAGAGGTGAGGTATTTAAGGGAACGTCGAGCTCGGTAGCCGCCAATAAAATGGCGATATCAATCCAATGGCTTGTTGCTATTATTCGCGCCAGTAAGCCTAATCTTGTTGATTTAATTAGGTTTTTTTTTGCTGCCAGGGAAGCTGTAGTTTTCCGGCACAAGGCCGCTGCGTCGCTCCCTTGAAGACGTTATCCACAGTAGTTTTTGCGCATAGGCCTGATGCCGTCACGGCAATGGAGGAGAGGCAATGGCAAGGTTGGTCGGGGTAGTGAGCAAGGTGATCGGCCAGGTATTCGCGGTGGGGCCGGAGGGTAGCCGGCGCCTGGTCGTCGAAGGGGATCACGTATACGCGGGCGAAAGCCTCGACACCGGTACCGGTGGTGCGGTAGCGGTGGCCTTGCAAGGGGGGGGCGAGCTGACGTTGGGCCGCGGTAGCAGCTTGGAACTGACGCCAGAGCTGCTGGCAGGCCAGGCGCCGCAGTTACATGTTGCCGATGCCACCCCTGATACCGTGCCCGTGACCGACGTCGAGCAATTGCAACAGGCAATCGCCGCGGGTGTCGACCCCACGCAAAACGCCGAACCCACCGCGGCTGGCCCGAGCGCGCCGAGTGCGACCGGTGGCAATACCGCTGGCCCCTTAGGCGGCGGCCACTCCTTCGTGCTGTTGACCGAGGTGGGCGGCAGCGTGGAGCCGGTGGTGGGTTTCTCCACCGAAGGTTTGTCCGCAGCGCAGGTGTTCGCCAACCCCGAAGTGGATGGCAACCCGCGCGCCAGTACGGCGGCAGTGGCCCCGCCCGATAGCCCCGGCACGCCTGTTCCGCCCAGCTCACCTGTCGATAACCCAGTGATCATCAATGCCCTGGACGCCGACGGCGGCGAGCAGAAGGTCTATGAGGCCAACCTGCCGGGCGGCTCGAGCCCTGACGCCGCCGCGCTCACCCGTACTGGCAGCTTTTCCGTCACCGCCGCCGACGGCTTGGCCAACCTCACCATCGATGGGGTCACCGTGCTGGCCAACGGTGCGTTGGTCAGCAGCGCGGTTACAGTCACCGGCCAACTCGGTAACGTGCTGACCATCACCGGCTACGATGCCAGCACCCAAACGCTGACCTACTCGTACACCCTCGCCAATGCTGAAACCCACAACAGTGGGCAAAACGAGCTGTCCGAAGACTTCCACGTGGTGGCCACCG
>NZ_JAAOCA010000030.1 GCF_014694385.1 Pseudomonas typographi
GCAATGCCCACCCCATGCCCCGGATCAGCCCCTGCGCCCGCCGCGCCAGGCGTTACCGGCGCTCAATCCACAAGCTCCCTGACCTCCCTCGGTTGGCCGTTCATTTACCTGACCTGTCACTTGTGAGGAAGGCCCCACCATGCCTGCTATTTCTGCGCAGCGTACCGCTTGGGCGGCGCTGCTTAAACGTTTGCATTTTTATATTGGCCTGTTCGTTGGGCCGTTTTTGTTGGTTGCCGCCCTGAGTGGGGTGCTGTACGCGCTCACCCCGCAGCTAGAGAACTGGCTGTATGCCAGCGCGCTGCACACCGACGCCCGTGGCCCGGCGCTTACCCTGGCGCGGCAGGTGCGGCTGGCCCAGGCCCGGGTCGGTGACAACCTGGCGGTGGCCGCCGTGCGCCCGGCCGTGGACGAGGGTAGCACCACCCGGGTGATGTTTAGCGCCCCCGGCTACGGCGCCTCGGAGCACCGCGCGGTATTTATCGACCCGGTGAACGGTGAAGTGCGCGGCGACATGGCCGTATACGGCACAAGCGGCGTGTTGCCGTTACGCACCTGGCTGGACCAATTCCACCGTGGTTTGCTGCTCGGTGACGTTGGCCGCTTGTACAGCGAACTGGCGGCGTCGTGGCTGTGGGTGGCGGCGTTGGGCGGTGTGTGGCTGTGGTGGCAACGGCCGGGCGCTGGCCGCCAGGGTGGGCTGCGCGGCCTGCATGCCAGCAGTGGCCTGTGGCTGCTGTTGGGCTTTTTGTTCTTCTCGGCCACAGGGCTTACGTGGTCCCAATACGCGGGGGGTAACATCGGCGTGCTGCGCGCGCAATTCGGCTGGGCGACCCCCAGTGTGAATACCCAACTCGGCCACGCCCACGGCGGCACGGCCATGGGCGGTGAACACGCCGAGCACCACATGGCCATGGATGGCGCCCCGATGGCGCTCGACCCTCAGGTGTTCGACCAGGTATTGGCTGCCGCCCGCGCGGCTGGTATCGACGCCAGCAAGGTCGAGATCCGCCCGGCCTTGGCGGCGAACACGGCCTGGGTGGTCAATGAGATAGACCGTAGCTGGCCGACCCAGGTCGATGCGGTGGCGCTCGACCCTTCCACCCTTGAAATCGTGGGCCACACTGAGTTTGCGCGGTTTCCACTGGCGGCCAAACTCACCCGCTGGGGCATCGATGCGCACATGGGCACGTTGTTCGGTCTGGCCAATCAACTGCTGTTGGTGACCACCGGCTTGGGGCTCTCGGTGATGGTGGTACTGGGCTACCTGATGTGGTGGCGCCGGCGCCCGGCACTCGGCCATGGCCCCACGCTGCTGGCCAGTTGGCGGCAACTGCCCGGGCGGGGCCGCCTGGCTGTGGTGGCGGCCGCCGGGTTGTTCGGCCTGTGCCTGCCGGTGATGGGGGCCAGCCTTGTGTTGCTGCTGGCTTTTGATGCAGGGTTGAGCCTGCGCCAGCGCGGTGTACCGGCGGCGCTGGCGCCATAGCCCGCCAGTCCCCCGTGCGAACGTCTGAACACTACACCGGGCCTGCGGGCCTGTTCATAATCTGCCCTGGGAACTCACGAGTATGGCCATCGAAAAAGTCGCAATCATCACCGCCGGTGGCAGTGGCATGGGCGCCGCTGCCGCGCAACGCCTGGCCGCCGACGGGTACCGGGTGGGCGTGCTGTCGTCATCCGGCAAGGGCCAGGTGCTGGCTGAACAGTTAGGGGGCGTTGGCGTGACCGGCTCCAACCAATCCACCGAAGACCTGGGCCAATTGGTAGAAAAGGTCATGGCCCGCTGGGGCCGCATCGATGTGTTGGTCAACAGCGCGGGGCATGGCCCACGGGCGCCACTGCTTGAGATCAGCGACGAGGACTGGCACCGAGGCATGGACACCTACCTGCTGAACGTCATCCGCCCCAGCCGGCTGGTGGCGCCGATCATGCAGGCGCAGCAAGGTGGGGCGATCATCAATATCTCCAGCGCCTGGGCGTTCGAACCCATCGATTTGTTTCCGACCTCGGCAGTGTTTCGCGCGGGGCTCGCCGCCTTTACCAAGTTGTTCGCCGACGGCTACGCCGAACACAACATTCGCATGAACAACATCCTGCCCGGCTGGATCGACAGCCTTCCAGCCACCGATGCGCGCCGTGCCAGCGTGCCGCTCAAGCGCTACGGCACTCGCGAGGAAATCGCTGCCACGGTGGCGTTTTTGGCAAGCGACGGTGCTGCCTACATCACCGGGCAGAACCTGCGGGTGGATGGCGGTTTGACGCGCTCGGTCTAGCGCGGTGGGCCAGGCGGGGGAGAGTAGCGTTTGGCTTTTCGTTCATCCCGCTGCGCTGCGCGGATGTGGTGTTTCAGGCGTTCGCACACGCATTGACGGTTGTGTTTTGTGGCGAGGCATCGCGGGCTATGGCCAGTAGCGGCAACCCAACCCGGCTGCAAAAGGTACTCTCAAAATTGCGCAGCCAACGGCTGAAGCACTACCCAGCAAGGGCGCACAAGTTGCCGGGGCGGCGGCTGGCAAACCCGGCCGAAAGGTAGCAGTTGTGCAAGCCATCGGCCTGCCACGCATAGCGTGCCTACGGGGTTACAAGCTGGCGACGCCACCATCGACCAGCAGCTCCGTTCCAACGACGAAGCGCGATTCGTCGGATGCCAAAAAAACCGCGGCCTTGGCCAGTTCCCAGGGCGTGCCCATACGGCCAATGGGCACCAGTGCACGGACCTGCGCCCGCAGGGCCTGCTGTTGCTCGGGTGTAGGTGCCAGCTTGGCCAACGCGGGGGTTTCAGTCGGGCCGGGGCTCAAACCGTTGACCCGGATGCCGCGTGCCAGCAGTTCAGCCGACAAGGTGCGGGCCAACGACAGCAAGCCGGCCTTGCTGGCCGCGTAAGCGCTGCTTTGCGCCAGCCCGATATGGGCGCTGGCCGAGCCGCAGAGTATTACCGATGCGGGGTCGGCCAGCAGCGACGACATCGCTTGGATCAGGAAAAACGGCCCTTTGAGGTTGGTCGCCATAAGCCGATCCCAGCGAGCCTCGTCCCATGCTTGCAATGGCAAGTGAGTGACGTCGCCCGCATTGATGTACAGCACGTCCAGCCGGGGCCACTGGCGGGCCAGTGCTTGCGCCAGCGCGTGTTGCTCATCGATGGCCCCCGCATCGCAGCGGATCGCCAGCGCCGCCTTGCCCAGTGCCTGCCGCGCACATTCCAAGGCGGTTTCATCGCGGCCGGTGACGGCCACGGTGGCGCCTTCGGCCATGAATTGGCGCGCGGTTTCCAGGCCGATACCGCTGGTGCCGCCGGTGATGAGGGCAAACTTATCGCGTAGCCGGTTCATGGTGTGCTTTCCGTGATTATTCATCGAAAAGCCAGTATTCCTCCCAGTAGTATCCTTTGTATAGTAGGCACCTGTTGGATACTAACTAGGCTAATGGAGCTTATGGCACCGCCACTGTCCCCCTCGCACACACCACCTCCCGTACCCGCCGATACGGGCGAACGCTGCCCGATGGTGAGCTTCGTTAACCTGGTGTCGGGTAAGTGGGCCATTCCCATCCTGTACCGCTTGATCGTCATTGGCGCGCCTGTGCGTTTCAGCGAACTGCAACGGGCGGTGGCCCCTATCACGCAGAAAGAGCTGACGCGGCAGTTGCGCTTGTTCGAGCGGCGAGGGTTGGTTCGGCGCAAGGTATACGCTGAGGTACCGCCGCGGGTGGAATACCAAGTGACCGAATTGGGCCGCTCGTTACGGCCGACCCTCGATTCACTGGCCGGCTGGATGCGCAGCCATGGCCAGGGGCTGGCCCAGGGTTACCCCGGTGCCGATCTGGCCGGTGAACGCAGTGCCCCAAAGGGCGGCGACTAGTGGAGCGCCCCGGCGGTAGGCAGCGCTATTTTGACGACGCTGCCGGCTTCGGCTTTTAGCCCGCGCAAAAGCACAACCGAAACCAGCAACCGGATTAACTTCACCGGCCCAGCACCCCCCAGGTTTCGGCGCCGGTGCGGTATAGCCCACGATAAATGCCTACACCGCCACGGCGAAACTCACCTGCGTCATCCAGCCACCCAGACATGAGCATGCCGTGGGCTTGCAATAGATGCACGCGGGAACCGGGCCGCCACCCTGCCATCGTTTCGTAGGCAGCAAAGGCATTACGTACTTCCTGAATCTCGCGGGGCAGTCCGAGGGCACGCTTGCCACCAAGCACGGCGGTCACTTGCTCAAGGCTCAGGGTGTTGTTTTCGATGGCCAGCGAGGCCTGGATGGTGCAAATGCGATTGCCACGGTGCAGGTGGGGGTGAGCTCCGATTCTCGAAGCGCTAGAGCCGCCCCACCTGCTCGCTGACTTCCGAGACCAACGAGAGTATGTGGGGTGTAGGGTTCACGGGGGCTGATAACGACTCAAGGGCTTCTCTGTCTGGATCGGCAAATCCGGGCGGTAGTGCGGGCGAGCACGTACTGAGGCTCCGGCGCTGGGTGATGGTACACCGATCTACTTGTACGGTTACCGGTTCAGGGAACCCTTGCCGGCCCGTAATTAGGGGCAATGAGCAGGGACGCATGATTTAGGTTGGCCCACCGTCGCTGAGTCCGTGAGCAATGCCAGCTACCGCAATGCCGGGCGCCCCGACAGCGGCCTGCATCCCTATTAAGGCGCCCTTATATGCCCCGACGGATGGATCACCCATGGGGGATGTTCCGCCGAAAAGCGTTCTCACTTGCGAGGTATGGGGCGCCGCCGGTAGTGCTCGCGCCCGCACTGGGTCAGGCGCGGCTGGAAGGCATTCACGGCGTTTGGTTTTCCGACGTCCTTGACGAGTCATTTGTATTCTGTTTTAAGTAATATAAATATCAGTACATTCCTTATTTGAGAATATAATGGACTCGGAATCGCTCAAGATCTTCTGCTCGGTGGCGGCCGAGTTGAGCATTACCCATGCGGCAACGCGGCTCGGGCGGGCGCCCTCCAACGTCACCACCCGCATCCAGCAACTGGAAGCCGATATCGGCACCGAGCTGTTCGTGCGCACAGGCAAACGCATGGCGTTGTCCACGGCGGGTGAGCGCTTCCTTGATTACGCGCGCCGGCTGCTGGCGCTGGAGAGCGAGGCCAGGCACGTGGTGACGGGAGGGCGCGAGGGCGGCACGCTACGCGTCGGCAGCATGGAAAGCACCGCCGCCAGCCGCTTGCCATCGCTGCTGGCCGGTTACCACGCGCGCTATCCAACGACGCGGCTGGAACTCATCACCGGCCCATCGCGGCCACTGCTTGAGCAAGTTCGAACCGGCAGGCTGGACTGTGCCTTCGTCGCACTGCCGCCGTCATTCGCAGGGGCCAGCGCGCTGGGTGAACTAGGGCTGGCGGCGGCGCCGGCCTGGCGCGAAGACCTGCGGCTGTTGCTGCCTGCCAGCGAATCGGCTGTGTGCCGTGCCGCCGACGTGCGTACGCGCTCCTTGGCCGCGTTTCCCCTGGGGTGCGTCTATCGCAGTATCGCCGAGGATGTGTTGGGGGTTGCCGGCTCGACCGAATGGAAGGTGCAGGAAATGGCGTCCTACCATGCCATGATCGCCTGTGTCGCGGCGGGCAGTTGCGTGACGTTGCTGCCCGCGAGCGTACTCAAGCTGCAGAGCGTGCCCACTGCCATGAAGGCGCTGCCCGCAGGGCGTGCCGATACCCTGCTGGTGTGGCGTGAAGGATACGACGTGCCTGCGTTTCGCCACTTGCTGGATCAACTGGGCGAGGCCGGCAAATGACCGCCTTTATTCGATCAGCGGATTTGCGGAATCTGCGCTCTGCTGCTGAAGCTGCATTGGTCATGGCCGTGGGCATGGGTTTCGGCCGCTTTGCCTTCACCGCCGTGTTTCCACATATGCTGCAAGACGGTGTGCTCAGCTTACGCGCAGGCAGCTTTGCCGCCTCGGCCAACTACGCCGGCTATCTTCTCGGTGCGCTCCTCGCGGTTCGGGCGCAGGCGCGCAATGCGCATCGCCTGTGCCTATGGTCGGTCATCGGCACGGCCATCTGCCTGGCGGTGTTGGCACTGCCGGTGCCTATTTGGGCCATCGTCGCGGTGCGCGGCTTGGCCGGGGCGTTCAGCGCGCTGTCGATGGTGGCCGCATCGCTGTGGCTGTTGCAGCACCGAGGGCATTTGCGGGGCGCACCGCTGTTGTATGCCGGCGTTGGCATCGGCATCGCCTTGTCGGCCGAACTGCTGGTGCTGGGGGCGCATGCCGGCTTGCGCAGCGCCGGCATGTGGTTAATGTTGGGCCTGGTGGCCCTGGCCATCGGCCTGGCGGCAGCACCTGGCCTGATCGCCAGCGCCAGCGAAACCCAGGGCGTTGCCACCCCGCCCGGGCCTTCGACGGCGCCATCGGTGTCGGCGTGGCCACTGGTCACGATCTACGGGTTGGCGGGCCTGGGATACATTGTGACGGCAACCTACCTGCCGCTGCTGGTTCACGCCGTGTTGCCCGATCTGAACCCAGCCCACGTCTGGGCGCTGTTCGGCCTGGGCGCCGTGCCTTCTTGCTTCTTATGGCACCGCATCCACGAACGGTTGGGCACCCGCAGTGCGCTGCAGTTGAACCTCGTTCTTCAAGCCCTGGGGGTGGCACTGCCTGCCTTAACCCCGTCGGCTGCCAGCTATGTGCTGAGCGCTTTGCTCGTTGGCGGGACGTTCATGGGCACTGTCACCATCGCCATGCCCGCCGCACAGCGCATCGCACGCCAGGCGGGAACGAACTTGCTGGCGACGATGACCCTTGTCTACGGCGTCGGCCAAATCGCAGGCCCCGTGCTGGCCGAGACGCTGCGGGGGCACAGCCACACCTTCGCCAGTTCCCTGCTGGCAGCCAGCGCCGCATTGTTGCTGGCTGCGCTGGTAAGCCTTCGCCTTTAGCGCTGATCGAAGCACCGTGTCGGCTGAAGAAAAACCGGAGCAACATCAAAGCCGTCGAGGCTCCGTACGCCGCTACATCACATTGGACGCGATCCAGCGAAGCGGTCGATGCGAGCAAGCGCCTCACCCACTGGCCAGCGGGGGCAGGTGCCTGCTAGCGCCGGGCGGCACCCCCATGATGCGCTTGAAGGCGCGGCTGAAGGCGGACTGGGAGGTGTAGCCGAGGCGCTGCGCCACGGCCTCGATAGGCTGCTTGTCCTGGGTCAGCCACTGGCTGGCGAGGCGCATCCGCAGCTCGGTGGCGTAGCGTAGTGGCGGCGTGCCGATGGTGGCTTGGAAGCGTTCGGCGAACACCGAGCGGGAGGTATGGCATTGCGCCGCCAACTCCGCCACGGTCCAGTCGCGGCCTGGATGGCGGTGCAGCGCCAGAATGGCGCGGGCGAGCCGAGGGTCGCGCAGCGCGGCCACCAGGCCAGATGCGTTATCACAGCCGCATTCGACCCAGCCACGCACGATCATCGACGCCACCACATCCGCGAGCCGTGCAAGGATGCCGGCGAAGCCGATGCGCCCGGAACAGATTTCGAGCTTCATGGCGGCGAGGATCGGCAGAAGCCCTGGATAGCGCTCGCCTGTGGCATCCACCACCATCAGGCCAGGCATCAGCCGGCCAAGGCCCTGCATGCCGCCAAGGTCAAACGCCATGCACCCGTAAAAAAGGATAGTGCTCGGGGTGATGCCGCTGGTGGGGCATGCATTGACCGCGCACACGGTGTCGCCTAGCGGGGCCGCTTCGAAACTGCCGATGTCCTGGGCCGGGAGGTCCGGGCTGGACACAAGCTGGTGAGCTCCGCCCTGGGGTATGAACACAGCATTGCCAGCCGTGAGTGGGTGCAGGGTGCCGTCGTCGGTGCGCAGGATGGCAGCGCCGACGGCGAGAAAATGGAAGTAGGCATGCCCGGGCTTGGCCCCGAAACTCAGGCCGAAGGAGGGGCCGGTTTCAATGCGGCGGTACTGAACGCCACGCAGGCGCATGCCGGTCAGCAGTTCGCTGATGAGGTCGGACGATAGGGCGAATGGATCTGGGGCAGCCATTTTCGGGGTTTCAATCAAATATTGGAGATTTTCTATCATAGATCATCCCGTTTTTCACGCCTAGAATCCGGTTTTGATGGTTTTCTAAGGGTGTTTTGCGATGAGTGACTGTGTTTGTGATGCGGTAGGCGACCCCAGCCAGGGCAACGCACCCGCGATAGCGCCGGCGTCGCCGGCCTGGATGGCGGTGTTCTCGCTGGCGATGGGGGTGTTCGGGTTGTTAACGGCAGAGTACCTCCCGGCCAGCCTGCTGACGCCGATGGCTGCCGGATTGGGGGTATCGGAGGCGCTGGCGGGCCAAGCGGTGACCGTCACCGCAGTGGTGGCGCTGTTTGCCGGCTTATTGGTACCGAGCCTGACACGCGGGATCGACCGGCGGGTGGTATTACTGGGCTTTTCCCTGTTGATGATCGCCTCCAATGTACTGGTGGCCTTATCGTCCAACTTGGCGGTGCTGCTGGCGATGCGGGTACTGCTCGGCATCGCCCTGGGTGGCTTCTGGAGCATGGCGGCGGCGGTGGCGATGCGCCTTGTACCTGCAGCGCTGCTTCCTCGCGCGCTGTCGATTATCTTCAGCGGCATTGCGGTGGGCACCGTCGTCGCAGTGCCGTTGGGTAGTTACCTGGGCGGGTTGTATGGCTGGCGCAGTGCTTTCGTGGCCGCTGCCGCCGTAGGGGTGGTGACGCTGGCCTTCCAGTGGTTCACGCTGCCGCCTATGGCAGCACGCAGAACGGCACGGCTCAGAACAGTGCTGGACCTGCTGTTGCGCCCTGGCATTGCCGTGGGAATGCTAGGCTGCGTACTCGCACACACGGGCCACTTCGCGCTGTTCACCTATATCCGCCCGTTCCTGGAAAGCACCGCGGGCGTTGGGGCAGACGGGCTGGCGCTGATGTTGTTGGGGTTCGGGGTGGCGAACTTCGCCGGCACCCTGCTGGCCGGTTGGCTGATGGAACGCAGTTTGCGCGGGACACTGGCATTGATGCCTGGCTTGGTCGGCGTGGCGGCGTTTGCGTTGGTGCTGCTGCCTGCCTCTGTCACGGGGCAGGCGTTGTTGGTGGCGATCTGGGGGATGGCTTTCGGCGGCGTGCCGGTGGCCTGGTCGAACTGGGTAGCGCGTTCGGTGCCCGATCAGGCGGAAAGCGCAGGCGGTATGGTCGTAGCCTCGGTGCAATCGTCCATCGCCGCCGGGGCCGCTGCGGGGGGCGCGATGTTCGCCTTCAGCGGCATAGCAGGTGTGTTTATCGTTGGTGGAACGCTGATGCTGCTCGCGGCGCTGCTGATCGCGCTGCGGGTCAAGGTCGAAGCCCCGCGGCACGGCGCAGGGGCTAGTCCTACGCTACATCTTTAACAGTGGACCATAAGGCAGCACCCACCGCTTCCACCCTTTTGAAAAAACGGGCATTGGGCACCGCGAGCCACACCATGGCCAGTTGGCGTTATGTAGGGATCGCTGGGCGAAGGCACAGGTAAGCGGTAGCAGCCCTATAATCAAAGCCGGCTGACGATGCAGGTTCCTCTCTCGGCGCCGTATCAACGGGGATTTACCGTAAACGAGATAACCGGGTACTCAAGCAGAGGCATTATGGACAGCAATAGCAGTGCCGGCGCTATCGCGTTATCGTTGGAAAAAGGGCGCTTGGATATTACCTTCATTCACACGTTCCTGAGCACCTCGAGTTGGGCGGCTGGCATTTCCCGGGGCCGTGTCGAGACCAGTATTGCCAACAGCCTGTGCGCGGGCGCCTACGATGGGCAGCAACAGGTTGGCTTCGCTCGATTAGTGACTGATTTTGCCACCTTTGGTTATCTCTGCGATGTATTCGTCGGCGCTCGGTACCGTGGGTTGGGGCTGGGGCGCCGGCTGTCCGAAACGTTATTGGGCGTACCGGAGGCCCAGTCACTGAGGCGCATATTACTGGCGACCACAACCGCCCCTTGGCTGTACGAAAAGCTTGGCTTCACGCCTGTTAACCAACCCAATTACCTGTGGCAAGTGCACCGCCCCGATATCTATTCACGCTAAGGCGGCGAGAGTGCCCGTGCGGTGGGAGCCAGCGCACGGGCCACTCAATGAGCCCGGTTATGCCTCGCTGAGTGCCACGGCATCGGCGCCTGCGGGAATGCGCATCGGCGCCAGGGGGTCTGTGACTGCCCGCCACACCGCTTCGGCGACATCCTGCGCCTGGGTGATCGGTGTCGAGGTGCTGCGCACGGCCTCGAAAACACGCTGGGTGAACTGCGCATAAGCCTCCGGCAGGCTGTCGCCCGTCAGCAGGTGGGCGTTTTCGCCAAAGCGCGTGGAGGGCGCGCGCCCCGGCAGCACCACCCGCACGCGGATGCCAAAGGGGGCCAATTCCAGCGCGAGTGACTCGGTGAACGCATTCACCGCGGCTTTGCTTCCCGTGTACACCGCCAGCAGCGGCAGGGATTTAAGCGTCACGCTCGACGTTACATTCACCACTACGCCCGCGCGCCGTTGGCGGAATTGCGGCAGTACGGCCTGCGTCATGGCAATAGTGCCAAGGGTGTTCGTCTCGAATACCTTGCGCACCTCAGTTAATTCGACCCCTTCCAGGGGCGCCAGCATGCCAACGCCGGCATTGTTGACCAGCGCATCGATGGGCCCTGCGGCATCGATGCAGCGGCGGATGCTCTCGGCGTCTGTCACGTCCAGCGGCAGCAGCCGCAGGCGCTCCGAGCGGGGTAGCAGGCTCTCGTCAGGCGTGCGCATGGTAGCGACGACGCGCCAGCCTTTGTCCAGAAAATATCGAGCAGTCTCAAGCCCGAAGCCGGACGAACAGCCGGTAATCAGGGCAGTGGGGGTGGTCGCCATCGGCAACCTCCAGTGGATGATTGACGCCCTCACGATAGAACGCGCCAGCCGGACTTGATACGTTTGAACGTCTGTTTTCTTGTCGAGATCGTCCAGCATGGTCGACCCACTGGCGGAGGTGGTGGCGCTGCTACAGCCCACGGCGCCTTTCTCCAAACTTGTGATCGCGTCGGCCCCTTGGGCAGTGCGCCGGGCCGAGACGGGCCGGCCGTATTACTTCGTGGTGCTCGAAGGCCGTTGCCATTTGATGATCGACGGTGCTTGCGCTCACCACACCCTCACCCTGAAGCCGGGAGACTTCGTGTTGATCCCGGCTGCGCGCGGCTTCGCCACCTCGAGCTTGGACCGGCAGCCACCTTACGAAGAAGAAACCCTCACCACGGCCATCACCCCGATGCCTGGCGGTGCGCGCATCGGCGACCCAGACGGCGCCGTGGATGTACGCATGCTCGTTGGCCATTGCGTATTCGGCTCGCCAGACGCAGCGCTGTTGGTGTCGTTGCTGCCGCAGTGGGTGCATGTCAGCAACGAGCCGCGCCTGGCCACGCTGGTGCAACTGGTGGGCGATGAATCGCGCAGCGATCGGCCAGCACGGGAGATGGTGATGGCGCGCCTGCTTGAAGTGCTGCTGATCGAGGCCCTGCGCTCGACGAGCAACACGGCGGGCTCCCCAGGGCTGGTGCGCGGCTTGGCCGACCCCAAGCTGTCATTGGCGCTGCGGCGCATGCACGAGCAGCCGGCAAAGGCCTGGTCGGTCGCCCAACTGGCTGGCGAGGCAGCCATGTCACGCTCGACGTTCTTCGAGCGGTTCGGCGGCACGGTCGGTATGGCGCCGATGGAGTACTTGCTCGCGTGGCGCATGGCGATTGCCAAACAACTGCTGCGCACCGGTGAGCTTGCCATCGCCGAAATCGCCTCGCGCGTCGGCTACAGCTCGGTGAGCACCTTCGGCGTCGCCTTCACCCGGCACGTTGGCGTTGCGCCGGGGCGATACGCTACGGCCAAGGCCCATGGAGAGTTGCCCTGAAGTGTGTGTTCGGGCGGCGACCTCAGCCGTAACGTTATACTGGCGACCGGCACCCTTGTACAAACCCTATACGCACCTATGCCATCTATCGTTTTTGTCCCCCCGGCCCGTTGACCCCACGCGGGCACAACAGGTTAACTGTATATCAATACAGTTATGCAGTTGCCTTCATGATCACCATCCTTGGCCCCCTTTCACTTAGCTCGGCGCGCTTGCCGGTCTATTCGTTCCGCGTGCCGGCAGGTTTTCCGTCACCGGCCACCGATCACTTGGAGCACGCCATCTCCCTGGATGAGCTACTGAACCTGCGGGCGCCGCATATCTACCTGGTGCGCATCGAGGGCGAAAGCATGGTCGGCGCCGGCATCTTCGACGGCGACTTGGTGGTGGTGGACAGGGCGATCGAGCCGGCCCACGGCCACATTGTGATCGCTGCTATCAACGGCGAACCGCTGTGCAAGCGCCTGCACCGGCGTGGCCAGGAAGTAGCACTGCTTTCGGAGAACCGTCGCTTCCCGCCGAGGTACATCCTCGATGGCGACGAATTGCAGATTTGGGGCGTAGTGACGTTCAGCGTGCGCAGCCATGACCCAAAAGCCTGAGGCTGTTTTCGCCTTGATCGACTGCAACAGCTTCTACGCCAGTTGCGAGCGTGTATTCCGGCCGGACCTCGCACGCACGCCCATCGTGGTGCTGAGCAACAACGACGGTTGCGTGATCGCCCGCTCGGCCGAGGCCAAACCCTTTGTGAAGATGGCCCAGCCGTACTTCCAGGTGCGCGATACATTGCGCCGGCACGGCATCTTGGCGTTCTCGTCGAACTATGCGCTGTACGGTGAGATGAGCGAGCGGGTGATGACCGTGATCGAGGGCATGGTGCCGCGTTTGGAGGTGTACAGCATCGATGAAGCCTTCGCCGAACTGACAGGCATGGCGGGCAGCCTCGATCAGCTCGGCCGCGCCATCCGCGCCCGGGTCAGGCAATGGACCGGCATACCGGTGGGGGTCGGCATCGCCGGCACCAAAACGTTGGCCAAGCTGGCCAACCACGCTGCGAAAACCTGGCAAACGCAAACCGGTGGCGTGGTCGACTTGCGGGCCCAGGCTTCCCGCGAGTGGGTGCTCAAGCACTGCGACGTGGGTGAGGTGTGGGGCATCGGCCGGCGCATGAAGGCGCACCTTGAGCCGCTGGGCATCAAAACCGCTTGGGACCTGGCCAATGCCGACGCGCGCAACCTGGGCCTGCAGTTCAGCGTGGTGTTGGAGAAAACCATCCGCGAACTGATGGGTACATCATGCCTGGCATTAGAAGAGGTGGACCCGCCGCGCCAGGAGATTTGCTGCAGCCGCATGTTCGGCGACCGCCTCAGCGAGCTGGCGCCCCTCCGTGAGGCGGTGGCCAGCTACACCTTTCGCGCCGCCGAGAAGCTGCGCAGCCAGCGTTCGCTGTGCAAGAAAATGCGCGTGGCCATCCGCACCGGCCTGTTCAACCCCGACGAGGCCCAATATGCCAAGGGCGTCATGGTGAACCTACCGTACCCAACCGACGACACCCGGCTGATGACCCGGGCGGCCTGCGACGCGCTGGAGCGCTTGTACCGCCCGGGTTATCGCTACAGCAAGGCCGAGGTGATGCTGTTGGACCTGTGCCAGCGCGGCGAGTACACCGACGACCTGTTCGCGGTATCGCAGCCCGCGGCGGCTGAGCGGGTCATGGGGGTGTTGGATGCGATCAACGAGAGATGGGGAAGGGGAACGCTGCGCTCGGCGGCGGTGCCAGCAGCCCCAGCGTGGGCAATGCGGCGGGGGTTGATGAGCCAGAGCTATACGACACGGTTAGACCAATTGATGCGGGTACGGTGAAGCCGCACGGGCCGCAGAGCAGGGCCGGGGTTTCGCGGTGGTCGCCGATGAGGTGCGCAGTTTGGCGATTCGCTCCCACGCGTTGACGGCCGATATCCACCGCATGCTCAGCCGGTTGCAGGCGCAGGTCAGTAATGCCGTCGACACCATCCGTGGCAGCCACGCCAGCGCCAGTACCGCGGTGGAAGAGGTCACGCGTACCGCGGATATATTTTCAATGATCACCCGCAGCATGGATCAGATCATTGAGCACAACATCCAAATAGCCTCTGCCGCCGAGCAGCAATCCCGTGTGGAAGGTGTGGAGCGCAACACGCGGGAGATTAAATCCCTCAGTGGACACAATGCGACCGAGGCAACGAGCACCGTTCGGGTCAGTGATGACCCGGTGCAGATGGCCGAAGCCCTGCATCGTTTGCTTGCCCGCTTCAAGGTGTAGCGCGGGCAGGCCCCCGAAGGTAAAGGCTAACCGGCGGTAACCCGGTAGCTCTTTCTTTTCATATTGTTACACTTTCAGTAACTGCTTGTTGCGCGGACCTGGGGCTTTCACCCCTATTCACATCCTGTAGTGTGCTCCAGGCTCTTGCTACTGCCCCGGACAGGTTAAATGGATAAATGCTCTGCTGCGCCACCTAAACCCAAGCGTAAACATCGCCCTAGCGTAGCGGCGGGTTTGTGGGTGATCAAACGGCTGGAAAACTTCATCCGCCGCCATTCGACGGTTGGCACCACGCCTTTTTTCGATCCACAAAAAATCCCGGGGATTCAGGTACTGCAAGAGCAATGGCCTACCCTGCTGCAGGAGCTAAATGCGGTTCTGAAACGTTCGAGCAGCATCCCCAACTTCCAGGATATTTCCAAAGACCAGCAGCGCCTTACCCAGGACGATCGCTGGAAAACGTACTTTCTTTATGGCTACGGTTACAAGATGGACGGCAACTGTGCGGCCTGCCCCGAAACCACGCGTATCGTGGAGTCGATCCCAGGCATGACCACAGCGTTTTTCTCCATTCTCAGCCCTGGCAAGCATATTCCGCCCCACCGCGGGCCCTACAACGGGTTACTCAGGGTGCACCTGGGGTTGATCATTCCTGAACCCCAGGAACAGTGCCGTATTCAAGTCGGGGAAGAAACCAGGCATTGGCAACTGGGCGAGTGTTTGGTGTTCGACGATACCTACCGCCATCAGGTATGGAACGATACCGATGGGATGCGGGTGGTGCTGTTTCTGGATATCGAGCGCCCGCTGGACCGGCCAGGCAGGTTACTGAATCGGGTGGTGCTGAAGCTTATTCAACTGTCGCCGTTTATCCAGGATGCACGCAAAAACCACCGCGCCTGGGAACAAAGGGCCTTTGACGACCAGTAACCCCCGTTGCTGGCGCAACCGCCCGTAAAACAACCGGTAAGGCCAGTTAAGCCCCGCGCGCCTTCGGCAGCAGGGCGCCCCAAGGCACCTACGTCGTCAGTGGCCCAACAGCGATGGCGGTTGCCTGACGCTGAAAAGCAACGTGGCGCTCAATGGTTGCGTCACTCGATAGGGTATCGCTTGAAGGCTGGGTGCTCTTCGAGGCGCTTGGTGTGGTGTTGCAGCTGGGGAAACGCATCGGCATTAACCACTGACGCGACCGTGAACTGGCTGAAGGACCAGGCCACTGCGGCCGTCACGGCCCCCTGGGTCAAGGCTTCGCGGGGGGAGTGGGCCAAGCGCTGTTCCAAGACCGAGTAGGCCGCCAGCAGTTGCCCAGTCACCCGGTCGAGCCAAGGTTCGTGGAGCTTCTGCGCAGGGCGCAGGTTGTGCTCGTAGACGATCTGTACGGTTTTGTCACAGGCCGCCAGGGCCAGCCCAATCAGTTGCAGGTCCTGGGCGCGCGCGGTGGCCTGCTGTGGCAGCAATTTTTTGTCGGCTGGCGCCAACGCTTCGAAGTAATCGAGGATCAGGCTTGAGTCCATCAACACGGTCGAATCGTCCAGCACCAGGCTTGGCGCCTTGACCACCGGGTTGATCCTGGCAAATTGCTCGTAGGTGCTGAACACCGAGAGCGGTTGATGCTCAAAACCGACGCCGTACAGATCCAGGGAAATTGCTACTCGGCGCACGTAGGGCGAGTCCAGCATGCCTACCAGTTTCATGAAGCCTCCATTTACGTCAGGGTAAATTTCAACATGCAGTGCGGTTGCTTGAGGTACTTGCACAAATAAACAGCAGCTTAGGGGCAGTGGCGCCGGCCTTTGTTTTGGGGGCCACGAACAGCTCTATTTCTCCCTCGCCCGCCAACAGGATCAGGCTCGGTGCAAGTTGAGTGAAATACCCATGTTCGGGGCAAACATCGGCACCTCGGCACATAATCCAGTGGCGTCCCTCAACCCCTCAACGCGACGACATAGGGCTGCTATTCCAGCCAAAAAGAGAGTAGTGATTCTTGGTCACCAACCCTTTCCGCGAATCTCGATCTAGGGCCGTTTGCGCAGCAATGCCTGGGGGACCTGGGCGATGCAGCGGGTCCAGCCACTGTGTTCCATGATCGGGTTTTCATCGAGACAGCTCCGCGGTTCGTTGGGCGGCGGCGGTGGAACGAAAACACGGCGGCGGCTCGCAGGATTGTTAAATTGAGGTTAATTTATAACGAGTTAAATCTTTAAGATATTGATAATTTTTACCATGACAGGTTAGCGTAACTTACATGAGCGCATTCCCTCCGTTGGCTTGCCAACGCAGTTTCGAAGCCACCTCCAGGTTGGGAAGTGTCACTTTGGCTGCCAAGGAACTGCACGTCACACATTCGGCCATCAGCCAGCAGATCAAGGCACTGGAGGATATTGTCGGCTTGACCCTTTTCGTGCGTGAAGGCCGTGGCTTGCGGGTGAGTGAGGATGGGCGGCTGTACGCGCTGCAGATCCGCAAAGCCCTGGGGGATATTGCCGAGGCCACGCGATTGATCCAGGCACAACCCAAGATGGGTGAGTTGGTGGTGGCGGTATTGCCCTCGTTCGGCCGTTCCTGGCTGTTACCACGGCTACCGGGTTTTCAACAGCTTTACCCAGGTACCAGTATTCGCCTGCAAGCCAGCCTGAATATTTCTAACCTGCACCAGGAGTCGGTGGATATCGGCATCCGCATGGGCAAAGGCGATTGGGAAGGGGTAGAGCAGAAGCTGTTGTTCCATGATGAAGTGGTGGTGGTCGCCGCCCCTCATTTCAATGGCGGGCGCCTGCCGCAAACCCCCCGGCAGATCGTCGAAAGCAAGATCATCTACAACACCGAGTCCTGGCTGCCCTGGTGCCAGGCGGCCGGCATTGAGATGGGTAGCGAGCGCAAGGGCTTGTGTAGCAATGACTCGAACCTGGTATTGGAAGCGGTGCGCCTGGGGCAGGGCATCACGCTGGAACGCCGCAGCCTGGTGCACGACGCCATCGCGCGCGCAGAGCTGGTCCAGTTGAGCGACGTCAGCGCACCCTATGCCTATCCCTATTGGCTGGTGTGGCCACCACGGGAAAGCTCGGAAACCAAGCAGCGCGAGTTCTCTCATTGGCTGCACGGGGAGGTGGAACGCTACCTTGGGCAACTGGAAAAAAACGCCTGAAGGAGGTATAGCCATCATGGATTTGGCGCTTCAACAACGCCTGGTGGTGGTCGCAGGGGGTAGCTCGGGTATTGGCCTGGCCTGCGCCAAGGCATTCGCCGCTGAAGGTGCGCGGGTGGCGATCATTTCGAGGTCGCAGGGGCGCCTGCAGCAGGCGCGTCTGGAATGTGAAGCGGCGGGGCTCACGTTGCATTGCTTCGCCAGCGACCTGGCACAGGCCGACCAGGCGCAGTCGACCATCGAAGCGATCATCGCGCAGCATGGCGCCATCAACGTATTGGTCAACACCGCAGGGGCCGCCGCGAGGCATCCAGTGAACCAGCTCACACCGGCGCATTATCTGGAAGCGCTCAACGCCAAGTTCTGCCCCTATATCAACACCCAGCATGCGGTGCTCGCTCACTTTCTCGGCCAGGCGCATCCGACATTGCGGGCGGTGGTCAATATCGTCGGCATCGGCGGCAAGGTCGCAATGCCGGAACATATCACCGGCGGCGCGGCCAATGCAGCGTTGATTCTGGCGTCACTCGGCCTGGCACAGGCCTATGGCCGAGAAGGCATCCGCATCAATGTGATCAACCCCGGATTTACCCTGACGCCCCGCACCCAGGCCACTCTGGCGCGGATGGCCCAGCGCAGCGGGCAAAGCCTCGAACAGGTAATGGCCCAGCAGCAGGCGCTGATACCGATAGGCAGGTTCGCCCGCGCCGAAGAGGTGGCCGACCTGGCGCTGTTTCTCGCCAGCGACAAAGCCTCCTACCTGTCGGGGGCGGTCATTGATATGGACGGTGGCGCCTACCCCGGTGTGTGAGTCGCAGTGGGGAAAACCGGCGGCTGTCCGGCCGCCCATAACAAACCGTTGATCAATTGTTGCTGGGCACGTGACTGATGCGCCGATTGTGTCCAGACAAGCCGGTATTCGTAGGGCGAGGTGAGCCGACGGCGGCTGCCGAAGACCGGCACTAGGCGCCCGTCCGCCAATTCGTCATGCAGCAGTGCAGAGCTGCCGATGATCACCCCGCCATTGTGCGTCACTTCATGCATGGCGTAGCCCACCCCGCTGAACGACAACGCTGGCGTTGTATGCGTGTGACACCCGGCCACCGCGGCGAACCAGTCGTCCCACGTTGCATTGCCCAAGCGGTCCTGGTGATACCAAGGTGATTGGACCAACCGCGCGCCCACCAGCTCCAGCGGTTCGCGAACAGTGCCCAGGCTGCTCAGGTAGGCTGGGCTGCAGACCGGAAAAAACATGTCCTCCAACAGCAGCGCCGAGTGGGCTAAGGGGCGCTCGCGAGGGTTGTAGCGAATCGCCAGGTCGGCATCGCCATGGTCAAGGTCGCGCACTTCTGAGCTAGGGTCGATCGTCAGCGCGATGGCGCCGGCGGCACTGGCGGTGATTCCCGGCAGGCGCTTGCTCAGCCAGTGGCTGGTGATGGAAATCGTACAGGTTAGTACGATGCTGGCGCCCGCCTGCGGGCGCACGGCCTGGGTGGCCATAAGTAACATCGAGAAGGCTTTCGACACGTCCCGCGCCAGGCGTTGCCCCGTTTCATTGAGTGTTACGCCGTTGGCGGTGCGATGAAACAGGCTCACGCCCAAGTCGTCTTCCAACTGGCGGATCTGCCGGCTCACCGCCCCTACGGTCACGCACAATGCTTGCGCGGCTTCGGTGAGCGTGCGGCAACGAGAGGCTGCCTCAAACGCACGCAAGGCGCTCAGAGACGGCAGCCGACGGGGGTTTTCCAGGTTGAGTTTCATGCAAGCACCTTAGCAAAACATCGATTACTTGCCAGAGGCGATGCGCATAGCCTTGGCCCCACGCTCTTCAACGTTGTGGTTCAAGGTCAATGGCGATGCTCGACGAACGCAAATCCCTCGATGTCTTTTCCGTGTCCACGATGATGGTCTTGTGCCTGTTGTGGGGAGGGCAGCAAGTCTTGATCAAGCTCGCGGCACCGCGGCTCGACCCACTGATGCAACTGACCATTCGATACGCTATTTCCGCGCTGATACTGGGCGGCTACCTGTGGTACCGCCAGGGCGCCGCGCTGTTCGGCGACAAGACTGCCGGTGCGGGTGTGTTGGTGGGCATCCTGGTGGCGCTGGAGTCGATTTTCATTGCCGAAGGCCTGCGCTATAGCAGCGCCAGCCATATCACTTTATTCCTGTATACCGGCCCCCTGTTTGCCAGTTTCGGCCTGCACTTTCTGCGTGAAGAAGAGCGCCTGAGCGCCAGCCAATGGTGTTTTGTGGTGCTGGCCTTTCTGGGCATTGTCATCACCTTCATAGGCCGCGGCGAGGGCGGCCAGGGCAATACCTTGCTGGGGGATGGGCTTGGGCTGCTGTCCGGGGCGGCATGGGGCGCAACCACCATCGCGGTGCGTACATCGGCGCTGGCCAATGCACGGCCGGAAAAAACCCTGTTCTACCAGGTAAGCATCGCGACACTGCTGATTTTCCCGGTGACCTTTATCATGGGCCACTCGACGTTTGAAATGGATCGCGCGGTGGTTGCGAACCTGACGTTCCAAACCCTGGTCCTGGTTCTGGGAACGTTCCTGGGCTGGTACTGGCTGCTGACCCGATACCTGGCGTCACGCCTGTCTGTGCTGCAACTGTTGACCCCAGTGGCCGGCGTGGCTCTTAGCGTGGTGGTGCTCAATGACGTGATGGACCGGTGGTTTGTAGGCGGGGCCGTGCTGGTACTGATCGGGATCCTCGGCGTGAGCGTGCTGGAGGTGCTGACCCTGCGCCGCGCCGGGGGGGCGTCCCGGCCGGTGTCCGGGAGGTGATGCTGCTGTTTACTACTCCGATGGTCAAGTCGCTATGGATAGAACTGGCTGCAAGGCGCTTTCTCAAGTGCTGCCCACCCGCATCGGCATTGTCGGCTTTGGCCACTTGGGCGTGGCCATTGCCCAGCGGGGGCTTACCGCCAGGGTGTCCAGGCGCAACCTATTGCTCAGCCACCGGGACTCCGGCGCTGCGCAGGCTAGGGTCACGCAGGCTGGGCTGCAAGACCGGCATAGCAGGTCGTCGATGAGTTCCAACTGATCGTGCTCACCGTAAATGCCCCTGGGTTACCGGGCGCTGGGCGGGTTGTCGCTCAAAACGCCACCCTCCTGGTTTCGTTTATTGCCGGTTTACCGCTCAAATACATCCGGGCGTTGTTCGAACCGCCGCCTCAAGTTATACGCGTGGTGGTCAGCGCACCCGATAGGATCGCCGGTGCATGCACCTAGATGCCCGTTACGAAGCACCGTCGGTGTTGGTTGACGCGTTGCTGCGCCAACTGGGAGAGCAACAATGAAACGTACGGTAGAGAAAAGTGAATTGGTGACCGCATCGCACCGGCGCGACGGTGAGAAGGAAGAACTGCGGGTCTTTTACGATGGGGGGCAGAGCGCTATGTGGGCACTGCGTTCGGCGAGGAATACGCCGGCCATTGGGGGCTGCGCAAAGTAACTGGATGTGGTTGCCCATATGATGGTCACGCCAAGCCGGCCGCATAGGGCGCGGATTCTCGATGCCGGGTGCGTACCGGATTGGTGGGCGAGCAACTGGTATCGGCTACGGCGATATTGATGGGGTTGAACTATCCTACGTGTCGGGCGCCTGTCGGTGGACGGCGAGGTGCGCGTAGTAAGGCGTATTGAGCGAGGCAACTACACCAATGTCGACACTGCGGATTACTGGGTGATTGAAAAACTTCCTGAAGGGGCAGGTAGCTCTGGTATTCAGCGAGCGGTTTCCCTGGGGGCGGCCGGCTTGCTCACGGGCATGACCGCCTAACCCTAGGGGATTAGCCAGCGCGTGGTAATGCTGGGTTTTTTGCGCGCGCCGGGGTAAGTTGAATTAACTCATTAAGCTATTGATTTATAACATTAATGACGGATTAATTTTTTATTTAGAATGCCAGTTGGAATACCGTGCGAAATTGCAGTCCACTTGACCACTCGTTTGCGTTCTATCTGCCTAATGGTTGCATCAGAGTTGACCTAAACGCGTCCTAACCACGATTGGTAGAGAGCTGCTTATAGTCACCGGAGGCGACATCCAGAAATGTGCCATTCCGATTGCGACCAGCCATCCGTGATCTGGTACCGGGGTGGCGTATCTGGTGCGGAGTGACACGTAATGTGAATGCTGATAGCTTCGTGATCTAAAATCAGTAGAGGTCAACATGGGACGTTCGGCAGATTATACTATTCAGGGATTTTTATATCAGTTTAATCATACGCTGTCTGAGCTGCTGAAGGCAGCGGACGACGCTGTTATCACTGTCGAGGGAATTGTTGAGGATATTGAAGTAGCGACTTATGATGGCCTCAAGGCGATACAGTGTAAGTATCATGAGACTAAAAAAAACTACACGCCAAGTATACTCTATGATCCACTTCTTCAGATGATGAAGCACTTCAAATCCAACCCGATGGCGAAAATAGAATATCACTTATTTGTTCATTTTCCCGGTGATCAGGTGGTTGAAGTAACTTCTGTTCACCTGAATGGTGCGCTTGGCTCTCAAAACAAGGACTTGCAAGTCTTAATTGCTGATGTTGCTGGCGTCGATGTTGATGGTTTTTTAAAAGCCTTCTCTGTTACTGTTACGCCTAAATATGAAGATCTTGCGAAGGAAAACTCTGATCAACTCGAGGCTCTTGGCTTCAGTAAAGCTGAGGTCGAAACTTTGTTTTATCCGAATGCTATTCAGATTATCGCGGATTTAAGTATAAAACATGACGCGAATTTAAGAAAAATAGCCAGAAGAGACTTTTTGGATACGTTGCGAAGGATTAGAACTACAGCCGTGTCTCAATGGACTCTTGCACTGAAAACACGGCACAAAATCCTAGATACACGACGTAAGCAGCTTAAACAGAATTTAGGTGCAAATGTTCGATTGCGACATCTGTTGGTATTTCCTAAGTTTCTGCAATGCTTTGATGATCAAATTGTTTTATTTATTAAGTCGTATGTAGACAAGTTTCACTTTAAGTTGGTGCATACGCAAACTCCCCTTTTTGCACTGGATGTATCCGAAGATCAACTGGATGATATCGCAGAGCGCCTGATGGGCAAAGATGTCGTACCAAATCTAGGGCGGCCTGTTAGGGCGTTCTCTGAAGTCAATTTCTTTCGTGAACCGATAGTTCAAAGGGATAAGAAAGAGTTTGTCCTCAGGCTTATTTGTTTGAGGGGTTATCAAGGTCTTGCTCTTAAAACAAAACCAGATGATTTGTTTGTGCTCGGAGATGGTGAGCTCATGGATCTAGATGTGAAGGACGTAAACGTTGAAGTTTTAGGTGCTGAACATTTTGAAGAGATGAAATACATCATGGGGATCAGTAATGCCTATTAAGATCGGAGCTGTTCTGTCGTGTGCACCTGAAGCCGTAATAGTTGCGGTGGATGGCCTGGAAATATTCGAGAAACATAAAGAAGGACTTCAGGTTGGGCGTTTTTTGAAAATTGCCCAAGGTAATCATGATTTCACAATTGCAACTATCCGCAATATTAAGGGCTCTAATAATGTTGGCTTAGATGGAAAGCCGATATGGAGCTTTCAGATTGAGTGTCAAGCAATTGGGACTTTGATTGATGATAAGACATTTGATCGCAGTAGCCTCCTTCTGCCAGTTCCTACTGAACACGCATTTATTGCGGAAGAAGATACATTAGACAAGATATTCACTGCGGACGGTGAGCATGACTTTCCGCTGGGGAAGTTGTCGATGAATAAGTCCATTGATTTCATGATTAATGGAAACAGATTTTTTAGCAAGCATATTGCCGTTGTTGGTTCAACTGGCTCTGGTAAGTCATGCGCTGTGGCGAGTATATTGCAGAGTGTTGTGGGGATATCTCAGCGTGGCAATAAAAATAAAGGGGCTCAAAATAACTCGCACGTCGTTATATTTGATATACATGACGAGTATGCTGCGGCGTTTACTCTAGATAAGGATGAGTCTTTTAATTTGAGTAGGCTTGATATTGATTCGTTGCAGCTTCCGTATTGGCTAATGAATTCGGAAGAGTTGGAGAGTATGTTTATCGAGAGTAATGAGTCCAACTCTCACAATCAGGTTAGTCAGTTTAAATATGCTGTGGTGTTGAATAAGGAGAAGTATAATCCTGATCTTCCAGAAGTTACATATGATACGCCGGTTTATTTTTCGATAAGGGAGGTGTACTTTTTTATTGAGAATCTTAATAGAGAGGTTATAGGGCGACTGCCCGGGGAAGATAAGCCCAAGCTATCGACCGGAGAGTTGGTTCTTGATCGAAAGATTTACTTTGACAAAGTCCAAGACTTTATTGTCAATTCTACTGCGGTTGCGACCAAAGCAACCAGTGGACCCTTTAATGGAGAATTCAATAGGTTCGCTTCCCGGCTGGAGGCGAAACTTTCCGATAAACGTCTTAGATTCCTTCTAAATGCGAAGAGGGCAGGCGGCGAGGCACATGTAACTGAAGATTTTGAAGTGCTGATGAAGCAGTTTGTCGGCTACCTTGACAAGTCAAATGTTACTATTGTTGATTTAAGCGGAGTTCCCTTCGAGGTCCTGAGCATAACGGTAAGCCTTATTTCTCGCTTGATCTTCGATTTTTGCTTCCATTATTCGAAGTTACAGCATGCAGAAGGTAAGTTGAATGATATTCCTGTAATGCTAGTTTGTGAGGAGGCGCATAATTACGTTCCGCGCGATAATCATGCCGCTTATCGTGCCTCTCGCAAATCAATTGAACGAATCGCAAAGGAAGGGAGGAAATACGGTCTTAGTCTTATGGTCGTTAGTCAAAGGCCTTCCGAAGTCTCTGAGACGATATTCGCTCAATGCAATAATTTTGTGTCCTTACGGTTGACTAACGACGCGGATCAGAACTACGTCCGTCGCCTCTTTCCTGATAATACCAATGCTATTACTGAGATTCTACCTAACCTAGCGCCAGGTGAGTGCGTGGTAGTGGGGGACGCCGTGTTACTACCGGCTGTAATTAAGATGCCACTACCTGTCCCTGAGCCGCACTCGCAAAGCGTAAAAGTTCATAACGAGTGGAGAACGCAATGGCGTGATGTAGTCTTCGCGCAAGTCATCGAGCGCTGGAGAAAGTAGAAGGGTAAGCGGCGGGCCAAGTCACTTAGCCATTCCCCCTATGGGGGCGATGGTGTCCACTCAAATTTGGTGGACACCATCGTTCTTACCGTCAGGATCATCATCCGATAGAGCCTTGCGAGGATTAGCCTCTACGAATAGCGCCTAAAGCTCGTAGAGCTCTAGCCCCAATGCTGATCCAATGGCATACCAGATGTCCTGCCATAGGACGTAAACCAACTCGCTGCCAATGAATGAGGTCTCATTATTTCCCAGACGCAGAAGCTTGCCATTGGCGAGATACTTGTGGTTGGACGAGCCTATCGCCCTGTCACTGAGTTCTTTCGGCAGAACGGCACGAAGGGGGGCGACGTAAACTGGATCGTCAGCGACCAACATGAATTCATCGAAAAGGTGCGCATAGGCTTCCATGTGCTCGCCCAGGTCAAGCGTGTACCATTCACTAGCGACGGTATTGAACCTGACCTCCCCTGATTCGTATTCCATCACCAACGCGTTCAAGCGATCGATTTCCTCGCCCATGCCCTCTGGGCAAAATACAAACACGGTAATGAACGACTTTTCGTGCAGCCAAGCAATCGCGTGAGGAATGATCATTTCGAGCGACTTAGGCATCAGAGACTTTTCGGGGTAAAGGTCCCGATAAAATCGTAGCGCCAGGTGCATTTGATGCATCAGAAATGAATAGTCGACGTACATGACTCGATATTTTGCAGGAGCTAGCTGCATGCGTTCCCGATATATCTGTCTGACCTCCGCGACGCACGTTTGAACATCTCGATTGATTTCACGCCCGGTGTAACGGATGACTGTATAACCGGCGCGGGACAGGTACCGTTGCCGGATCGCATCCTTTTCGAGTTGCTCCTTTGTCGAATGGTAATCGTGGCCATCAAGCTCAATGATTAGTCGAGCATCCGCCAGCATGAAATCTACCCTAAACCGATGGTGTTTCTCAGCATCCCCGAACCAATGCTCACTCTCGATGGCATCTGCTAGATCACCGATCGCTTTCTCGAATTCGAGCTCGATGAAAGACTGCTTCCGGTCGTGATACCACGATGGCGCTGAAGTAGGATGACCTGGGTGCTTCATGCGTTTGCTCCGTTCACGCGCATCATTTGGCGGCCCGCGGCTGTATGTCACCTGAGGTGTGTTTGGGTTAACTCTGTACCACCGGCCGGGATCATTGAGTCGGCCCATGCGTTCAGACGGGCATACTATAGTGGGGCGGCTGTGAGCCCAAACTCACCATTTGACCTTGCCGGGCGTACAAGACAATCTCTGATGGCCTTGTACCATTTAAAGCGCGCTTACGCTAAGAAAGCGCGTGCTGGATAATTGACGTACTGGCTACGACTACTCGAGCGTCAGATCAACAATTCTCGGTCGTTCCCTAATCGTTTCCAGACCAATAGGGCGGTGAGCCGATAGTAATACCGTGTGGCGTCGGAGTGACTCTTCAGGTGCTGTGAGAAAAACCAGCGCACATGCTTGAGCTGCCAGGTCCAGGGGTTGTCTCGCTGCCATCGCTGTTGGATGGCCTCTTGCATGATCCGGGCTTGGCGTAGGTGTCGTTGCTGCGTGACCTTTGAGCCATTCAGTTCGCCGCACAGGAACAGCGTCATATCGAACGGCTTGCTCACGCCCGACCTCCAATGTAGGCCGAAACCACATCGATCCGGTTATGCCCGAGCTCAAGGCTGATCTGTTGCCGCGCCTGTTGATCAAGGTCGCGGTCAATGTGATAGCAGTGACCACCATTGACCGGCGCGGCGTGGCCCGTGAGCTGTTCGTAACGCTCGCAGGCGTAGGCTGCTCGCAGTTCATGAAAACCCTTCAGCCCTTGTTCATGCATCACTTCGCGGGCGGGGAGCACGGTCTGCTGCAGGAACGCGGCGTAGCTTTCGTCTCGGGCCAGCAAGTTGCGGCTGCGGGGCGGCGACGCATGACGAGCCAACTGCAGCGCGGCCTTCACCTCTTCATTGGCCACAACCCATCGCGGCGCTGATGCCCCTGAGCGGCCGCCTTTGGTGCCGTCCTGGATGTTGATGCGGCCGAAGTGTTCGGCTTCGCGGTGCAAGCGTGGCAGGTCAGCCAGGATCGCTTCGCGCAGGCGCATGCCGGTTGCCCGGGTCAACAGAACAATCGCGGCCACCCGTTGGTGTTGTTGTTCGCCCAGCGCCTCGAGTACTCGCCGCACCTGTTGGTGGTCTTGGCCATCCGGGGCGCGGGTGCGTACGGTCGAGCGCTTCTGTCCCAACGCCTGGCTCGGGCTGGCGATCCTCACGTCCTGATCACCGCGCAGCGCAGCGAGGGTGCGGTTGACGCTGCTCAGGCGGTTCTGCGCGGTAGCGATGCAGAGTTCACCTTGCTGGATCTGCTGGCGCAGATACGCGGCGTAGTCTTGTAGCGTCCGTCGATCGATCTGGCGCGCATCGTTGTAACCGGGGCCGTCCTCTGATCGACACCAACGCACGAACGCATGCCAGCGATCGCTATGCGCTTTGACCGTGGCGAAGTGGCCGCCGGCAAACAAATCCTTGAGCGCTTGTCGGCCGGCATAGCTCAGCTGGCGGCCATAGCCAAAGTTGCGACCCTCACGCCGACTAATCAAGGTCATCGTCATCACCGTTTTCGTTGGTTTGCAGAAAAAGCAGCAAGGCTTTCCAGTGAGGGCTGAGCCTGTCCACCTGCCGCCAGTGCGTCGGGCGGATCAGGAGGGTGTTCTCGTGGTGTTGCAGCACTGCCCCTTCCTCACGCAGTTGCTCGATCAGCAGGGCGAGGTGGGTAGGCTCCAGGGGTGGTGTGGCGACAGCGGCGACAGCGGCGACAACCCGCGTCGTTTCTGGCCTGGCGCGTGGCGACAGGGTGGCGACAGAAGCGGCGACACGTCGCGATTCTGGCGGCGATTGATGTTGCGCCTGGTAGTGGCGCACGGCGTCATTGAGGCGAAACATGGCGCACCTCGAAAGTTTTTCCGTCGCGGCTGCTCAGCCAGCGATGAGTGATCAGCACGACCAATAAAGAGGCGGTATGGTCAGCGCTCTTGCGGGCAAAACGAGGACCGTTGCGATTAACGTCGCGGATGGTGAAGTGGGTCCAGCCTTTCTGCACCAGCCAGCGCAGCAGCCGATCGGCTTCCCCGCGTCGGCTATTGACCGGCTCCTGTTCGGTCAGGCGCTGAATCTCGGCCAGGTAGTAATCCATCAGCGTGGAGGCGCGCTGGATATGTGCTTCGTCCAACGCACTGGCCTCTTCAACCATGGCCAACACGCCCGCGATACGCAGTACATTCGCCGCGGCCTTGCTCGCGACAGGCTGGACGCCAGCCAGCTCGCCGAACTCGCCAGACTGGCACTCGATGGTGTCGTGAATATCGATCCAGGCACGACGGGCGCGGGGAGTCAGCTCCAGCGTGGCGGGATTGAGTGATCTATCCTTGTGAAGCGACCAGGGCTTTTGCAGCAGGGCGGTGATCCGCTGTTGGTAGCGCTGGATTTTGGCATCTCGGGTCAGGTCGATCGCCTTGTAGAGCCGTTGGCCGGCCAGGCGCTCGGGCCAGCTGATCAGGCAACGGCCGAGGATGCCTTGGCCATTGATCACCGGGTCTTTGAAAAGCTGGTTGGCCAGGTAGGGCTGCAGCATCAGATGCAGACTGAGGCGGCGATCATAGGCACGCAGGCTTTCTCCGGCCATGGAGCGGGCCCGGTCGATCGGGCTGCCATCCCACAGCAGCGACAAGGTGGTGATTGCCTTGAGCAGATTCTCTTTGCTCATGGTGCTGCTACCCAAGAATTGGCCACCTTCATCATTGAACAAACCCATGCTGGGCAAACCATGGCACAGGCTTTTGACCAGGGCCTCAATGGTGGGCTCGGCAATGATCAGTCTCGGTGGTACCGGCTCGGACATCTCGCTGCCTTCCGCCCCGGAGGTTGTTTTTGAGGTTTTGGGTTTGGCCATGATGCTGGTAGCGGCGCGATAGGCTTTGAGCTTTTCCTCATACAGGGTCCACTGCTGTCGTTCCCATTCGCGCGCCGCCTTCAGTGCCAGGTGATCCACCGCGCTTTTGCGATCGCCCGAGGACGCCACCGTCAGTAGGTAGAGGGACAGCGGATAGGTTCGACCGTCGAGTTGGGCATTGGCATGACCCTGGCTCACCAGGGCAGCGCTGGCCAGCACCGATTGAGCGGCCATGGCGCAGGGCACGCCGATCACCTCGGCCAGTCGTTCGACCGCAGGGCCCAACAGATCCCCGAGTGCTTCGACCGGGTAGGGCAGTGGCGCCTGCTGGTATTCCAGCAAGGGTTGTGGTGGCTCGAATGCTTCGCACAGTTGCATCGCACTTCTCCTGAAATTATCGACTTCCTCCTCACTCATCCCGCCACGGTTGTTGAGTGTTACCAGGGATCAAGGCCCCTGCGACCTGTGAGGTTTGTCCACTAACGCGGGACTGACGGCTCTTTACGGCCGGGAGCTTGGGCATCTCATGATCTGGCCTCCTGAACACCGATAGCGGTGGGCGGGTGGAGGCTGCACTGGCTGACGAGACCGGTGCCGCGAGATCCTGAGTCAGGTGAAGGCAGTGATGTGATGACCGGGGCATGCCTGACTGTCAGTCAGGTGCAGTCCATTTCATGGGCTGCGGCACCATCATCGGCATCGCTGTGGTGAGTGAGCATTCGGTGTTTGTCACGCCGATTGTCACGAGGGGGAAAGCCGCAAAGGCCCGTGCGAGCAGGGCTGCAGCAGTGTGATAGGCGCCCGTCTCTTTAGGGGGCAAAGAGACGGGCAACAGGTTGGCGCAAGAATTGGCCAAGCGGATAAGTTGCTGCAGGGCAGCTGGGTAGGGGGATGAGTTGCCGCAGTGGGCACTCTGGTCGAAGTAGGCATCCATCACATGGGTAGTGACCGTGCGAGCCGCCGGACGCTAATCGCACTTGGGGTGAACCACCACGATGTGGCGTAGCCTCAAAGGTTCTGGCTACCTGGGTGCTGTCGAGGACAGCGCTTGTAAGGCTCTGGTGTAACGCTCGTTCTGCTCGCGGTCAACAGCATTTTGGGGGCTACTCTTGCGCCAATCGGTGGTGCTGGAAGACCTTGGAACCCGGTGGTTCTCCATGGCCGGGTGGTCGTTCGTCGGGTTTTAATGTGAGCCCACGCGAGCGGGAATGCGGAGCCTTCCCGCTCGCGTGGGCTTGGCCGAAAAAGCCCCAAGAGCGAGACTTGTAACGGCGACAGTCGCCATCTCTGTCGCCATGCTGCAGGCCAGGTATTACGCGGGTTGTCGCCGGTGTCGCCGCTGTCGCCAAATCAACCATCACTCCATCTGTGAAGTCATTTTCGATTACCGGCGGCGCCCGGTGAGCGCTCACCGTATCGGCACGACATTGCAGTTCCTGGTGCCGTTGATGGCAGCTATCGACAGGCTGCCAGTGGCCGCTTTCTGGATGTGCTCACTCCACCAATCCATCATCTGATGCCGGCGTCGATGTAGTCCGCTCTGTTGTAGGCTCTTCGGGCTACGTCTTTGTCGACATGCGCCATGTCTGATCAAGACCCGCGCCCCAGGTTGGGCTAGCATGGCCAGTATCCTGAAGCGGGCCGGCATGCCTGAATCGTCGACACGTCCATAGAGCTTGATGGGCAGTCAGTCGATGGGTTCAGGGTGGTATCCCGTGAAAGGCTTGAGGTCATTCTGCGTGATGTTAAGCATCTTCTCCGGCTGATAGCCCAGGCGGACGAGGATAATCAGGGCCCATTGTTCGCAGATGTGTTTTCTGCCGAACGCTTCGTAGCAGTTGGCGAGTCCGAGGAGCTTTGGCAAAGCATCTGTTAGCCGCAGCACACGGCTATGGCCCAGCTGTGCTCAGCCACCTTGAGCCACTAGCAAATATCTAGCGCACATGTTGCTGGCCAAAGTGCAGCATACCTGACGGCCTCACCCGCTAACCGTTACACTGCGTACACCTTGCCAGGCCGGCGCTTTCCCGGTTTGGTCTATTGCCCGAAGCATCGCTTGCGCCGGGCAGTAATCCATTATTCAATTCAGGCAGTTATAGACAGTGATCACAGGCGCTATCAAATCCCAAGTTGACCAGATCTGGAATGCGTTCTGGAGCGGCGGTATTTCCAATCCCATGGAAGTCATCGAACAGATGACCTACCTACTGTTTATCAAACGCCTCGACGAGCTGCAGACGGTTAAAGAGCGTAAGGCCGCGCGCACCGGGCAGCCAATCGATAAGCCGATTTTCAGCCCCTACCAGGCGCACTTGCGCTGGGCAGCATTCAAGGCGCTGGGTGATCCGGCCAGTCTGTACACGTTGATTGCCGACGAGGTGTTCCCTTTTATCAAGTCGTTGGGCGGTGAGGGCGGGGAGTCCACCTACGCCGGGCACATGAAGGATGCGCGCTTCACCATTCCCAACCCGGCGCTGCTGGTCAAGGTGGTGGATATGCTCGACGCCATCCCTATGGAAGACCGCGACACCAAGGGCGATCTCTACGAATATATGCTCGGAAAAATCGCCAGTGCTGGGCAGAACGGTCAGTTCCGCACGCCCCGGCACATCATTAAATTGATGGTCGAGATGATGGCCCCCAAGCCGTCAGACACCATTTGTGACCCGGCCTGCGGCACTGCTGGTTTTCTGGTGACGGCTGCCGAATACCTCAACACCCACCATAGCCACGAGCTATACCAGGACGCGGCCAGCGCCAAACGCTTTAACCACGACACCTTCCACGGCTTCGACTTCGACAGCACCATGCTCCGCGTCGGGTCGATGAACATGCTGCTGCACGGCGTGGAAAACCCGGCGATTGAAAACCGCGACTCGCTCAGCGAGGGCCATGCTGGCGTCGAAGGCCAGTTCAGTCTGATTTTGGCCAACCCGCCGTTTGCCGGCAGCTTGGATTACGAGGCCTGCGCCAAAGACTTACAGCAAGTCGTTAAAACCAAAAAGACCGAGCTGTTGTTTCTCGCCCTGTTCCTGCGCCTGATGAAGGCCGGTGGCCGTGCGGCGGTGATCGTCCCGGACGGCGTATTGTTCGGCTCCAGCAAGGCACACAAGGCGCTACGGCAGATGCTGGTGGAAGACCACAAGCTGGACGGCATCGTCTCTATGCCCTCCGGCGTGTTCCGCCCCTATGCCGGGGTGTCCACCGCCATTCTGCTATTCACCAAAACCAACTCCGGCGGCACCAACCACGTCTGGTTCTACAACATGCAGGCTGACGGCTTCTCGCTGGACGACAAGCGCAACGAGCTGGATGCGAGCAAGCACGAACTTAACAACCTGCCCGACATCCTTGACCGCTGGCAAAAGCGTAATACCACCGTAGGCCTCGACCGCACTGCGCAAAGCTTTTTGGTGCCCAAGGCGGAGATCGTCGGCAACGACTATGACTTGTCGATCAACCGCTACAAGGAAGTGGTCTACGAGGAAGTTCAGCACGAAGCGCCGCAGAAAATTCTGGCCGAGTTGAAGGTGCTTGAGGCGGAAATTATGCGGGGGATGGATGAGCTGGAGGGGATGCTGAAGTGACGACTGAAATGGTCGAACTCGACGAACTAATGGTCAGACGAAATGGCTCTGTCAATCCAGCAAAATTCGTTGATGAAGAGTTTGAACTGCACAGCATTCCGGCCTTTGATGCTGGGCGGCCGGATTTTGTAAATGGAAGCCAGATAGGTTCCTCCAAGCAAGTTGTGCAGCCGAACGACGTTATGATCTCGAAGATTATTCCGCATATCAGGCGAGCATCGGTTGTCGGGGCATCATCGGGAAGAAGGCAGATTGCCTCCGGTGAGTGGATCGTTTTTCGTAGCGAGCGCGTCTTCCCGAATTATCTTCGTCAAGTGCTTGTGTCGGACGACTTCAACGCCAAATTTATGAACACTGTAGCGGGTGTTGGTGGCTCTTTGTTGCGAGCGCGTCCCGCAGAAGTCGCGAAGATCAAAATTCCGCTCCCGCCACTCCCCGAACAGCGCCGTATCGCGGCGATTTTGGACAAGGCCGACGCGCTGCGCGCCAAGCGCCGCGAAGCCATCGCTAAGCTCGATCAACTGCTGCAATCCGTATTTCTGGAAATGTTCGGTGACCCGGTGACGAATCCGAATAAATTTATTGTTAAGCCGCTCGGCGATGTCGCGACTCAAGTTACCGATGGTGCACATCACACCCCTGAAAGAACGACGCATGGAATCCCACTGCTTTCAGCTCGTAATGTGCTGATGGGGTCTTTGAAGTTTACTAATACGGACTTTGTAGGTCAGGAGGAGTACGAGCGATTGCGTAAGCGTTGCGAGCCAAAAAAGGGCGATATTCTGATTTCTTGCTCCGGCTCGATTGGGCGTGTTTCAGTAGTCAGAACTGATCTTCCATTTGTGCTTGTACGTAGCGCAGCATTGGTCAAACTGGATCCTGCATTGGTAACACCGACTTTTATGGAGCATCAACTCAGGACGCCTTACTTGCAGGGCCAAATGCTGATGAGTGCCAAATCATCCAGCCAGGCCAATTTGTTTCAAGCGCCAATTCGTGCATTGAGGGTATTGGTTCCGCCAATAGCTCTCCAAAATCAGTTCGAGAAAGTCGCCAACAATGTAGCGAAACGCCATGCTGAATTACTAGAAGCGGAAAAACTAACGGATTCATTGTTTTTTTCCATACAAGGTCAGGCGTTCAGCGGAAAATTATTCCCTTGAGCAACTATTAGTCCGGGTGGATCACGTGTTATCGATCCACCGGGCGTCGTCATGGTGAATGAACAGAGTGTCAGCCACCCTGCGAACTAAGTCATAACCAGCGCACCAGCACGCCAAGGAACAGGCAACCTCATATGGCTCAATTCTTCCCCGCCCGCACCACCTGCCGCTTCGACACCTCTGGCGAACGCCGCTTGGCCGAGCGCTTGGAGAAGAAGCTCGAAGACGACTATCTGTGCTGGTTCAATATCCCGGTGGGGCCAAAAGCCTTGCAACCGGATTTTGTGCTGATGCATCCGCTGCGTGGGGTGCTGGTGCTGGAGGTCAAGGATTGGAAGCTGGACACCATCCAGAGCATGGATCGCGGCCAGGCGAAGATCTTTGCCGATGGCCTGCTGAAAGCCCAGAAGAACCCGATGATGCAAGCGCGGGCCTACGCCATGGAAGTGGTCATGATGTTGCAGAAGGACCCTGCGCTAAAGCAGCCCGCCGGTTCGCCACGTGCCGGCAACTTGATCATGCCCTATGGCTGGGGCGTGGTAATGACCGCGATTACCCGCAAACAGTTCGAGGGCACCGATCTGGCCGAGGTGCTCAACCCGCAACAGGTGCTGTTCCAGGATGAAATGACCGAGACGTTGGACGCCGAAGCCTTCCAGCAACGGCTGTGGGATATGTTCCACCATGTCTTCCCCTGCCAGTTGAGCCTGCCGCAGATCGACCGCGTGCGTTATCACCTGTACCCCGTGGTGCGGGTCAATGCGCTGCCGGGGCAGTTCGGGTTGTTCGCCGAACAGGACGCTCCATTGCCAAGCCTGATCAAAGTCATGGACTTGCAGCAGGAGCAACTGGCGCGTTCGCTGGGCGAGGGCCATAGGGTCATTCACTGCGCGGCTGGCAGCGGCAAGACCATGATTCTGGGCTATCGCTGTGCGCACCTGGCGCAGGTGTCGAGCAAGCCCGTGCTGGTGCTGTGCTACAACAAATCCTTGGCCGGCCGCCTGCAACAAGTGCTGGCCGAGCGTGGCCTGAGCGAAAAGGTGGTGGTGCGCAATTTCCACGCCTGGTGCTCGGACATGCTCACGGCCTTTAACGTCGACCTCCCGGACCAAAAGCTGTCGATCAACGCCAAGATGGCGCAGATGGTGGAGAACACCATTGATGGCGTCGACCGTGGGCAAATCCCCCGTGCGCAATACGCGGCGGTGCTGATCGACGAGGGCCATGACTTCCAGCCTGCGTGGTTCAAACTGGTGGTGCAGATGATCGACCCGGAGAGCAATTCGCTGCTGGTGCTGTACGACGATGCGCAGTCGATCTATCGCGGCAAGGGCGGTAAAAGCTCGCTGGATTTCAGCTTCGCCAGCGTCGGCGTACAGGCCCAGGGCCGTACCACCATTCTGCGTTTGAATTACCGCAATACCGTGGAGGTGCTTTCGGTGGCGCGGGCCTTTGCCATCGAGCTGCTGACCGCCCGCGATGCCGCCGAGGATGGCGTGCCCATCGTTGCGCCGCAAAGCGCTGGTCGCCGTGGCGCGTTCCCAGAGCTGCTGCGTTGTGAGTCGGATTGGCAGGAACACAACTGCATCGTTGAGCGCATCCGCGACGAGCAAGGCCAGGGCCGCGCGCTGGACGACATGGCGGTGATCTATCGCAGTACCGCCCAAGCCCAGCGCATTGAGCGGGCTTTGAGCGAGGCCGGCATCGCCTTCGCCTCTGGCCAATCAGCCAAGGGCAGAAGCACGTTGTATGGCAGCGAGGATGCAGTCAAGATCGTCAGCATGCACTCGAGCAAGGGCTTGGAATTCGGCTTGGTGCTGATCCCCAACCTGGGGGAAATGCCGAAGAAGGGCGAAGACGAAGCCGACGAGGCTCGCTTGCTGTACGTGGCCATGACCCGCGCGATTGATCGGCTGGTAATGACCTATCGCGAGCCCTCCAGCTTTACCCGCAGGATTCAGGATTCAGGATTCAATCGGTAACGTGCGTCAGCACCTGGATGAAATGGACTCTCAGAAGGCAGTCGGTTGATATGAGCAACTTTGAATTTCTTATCCCCGAATTCAAAACCCTGTTTGAGCCGGCCAAGGGCGCGGAACAACTGGTGTATTCCGACCCGCGTGCCTGCTGCATGCGTACTCGGCATGCGCTGGAGCAGGCGGTGCATTGGCTGTACGAGCATGACCGCGACCTGCGCATGCCTTACGACAACGGCCTGAATCTGCTGCTGACTCAGGTGGAATTTGTACGCCTGCTGCCGCCACAGATCCATCAGAAGGCGCGCTTGATTCAGAAGTTTGGCAATCAGGCGGTGCATGCCAATCAGCCGATTGGCTACAGCGATGCGATGAAGCTTGTTCGCGAGCTGTTTCATTTGCTGTTCTGGGTGGCGCGTACTTACACCCGCGCCAGTGACCCGAAAAGCATTGATGCCGCGTTCGACGAAAAACGTGTGCCGCAGTTGGTCAGCGTTAGCGAGGCAGCAGCCTTTACTCGTGCGGAACTGAAAAAGCAGGAAGTCACATTCCAGCAACAGATTGCAGTTCAGCACGGCACCCTTGAAGCCCGCGAAGCGGCGATTGCCGAGCAAGCCGCAAGCCTAAGTGAGCGCGAATCGCTGTTGGCGCGACTGGATGCTGAATTGGTTGCCACCCGTGCGGCGCTGGCCCAAGCCAAAGAGACCAATATCGCAGTACCGGATAACCATGATTACGACGAGGCCGACACTCGCCGTTTGTTTATCGATGTGCTGCTGCGCGAGGCCGGTTGGGAATTGGGCAAAAACGCTGACGCCGAAGTACCGGTAAGTGGCATGCCCAACGGGCAAGGCGAGGGTTTTGTCGATTATGTGCTGTGGGGCGCCAACGGCAAACCGTTGGCGGTGGTAGAAGCCAAGCGCAGCCTGAAAGACCCGGACGTGGGACAGCAGCAAGCCAAGTTGTACGCCGATTGCCTGGAAATCGAGAAGGGCGGGCGTCCGCTGATTTTTTACAGCAACGGTAACCACACCTGGCTGTGGGACGACCGCCGTGCGCCGCCACGCGAAGTTCAGGGTTTTTACACCCGCGATGAGCTGGAGTTGGCGATTCAGCGGCGTAGCCTGCAAACCGACTTGCGCGAACTGCCGATCAATAGCGAGATTGTTGAGCGGGCGTATCAACACCGGGCGATTCGAGCGATGACCGAATCACTGAGTCAGGGCCGCCGCGCCGGTTTGCTAACCATGGCCACCGGCACTGGCAAGACGCGGATGTCGATTGCCCTGATCGAGCTGTTGATGCGCGGCAACTGGGTCAAACGTGTGCTGTTTCTGGCTGACCGGGTAGCCCTAGTAAAACAAGCCGCAAATGCCTTCAAGGAGTTCCTGCCGGACTCCAGTCCTGTCAATCTTGTTACCGACAAAAATGGCCAAGGTCGGGTGTATCTGTGCACCTATCCGACCATGATGGGGTTGATCGACCAGATGGAGGGCGACCGTCGCAAGTACGGCGTTGGCCATTTCGACCTGATCGTGATCGACGAGGCGCACCGCAGTGTTTACCAGAAGTACGGCGCGATTTTCCGTTACTTCGACAGTTATCTAGTGGGCCTGACCGCTACCCCGCGTGACGAAGTGGATCGCGATACCTATCACCTGTTCGGTCTGGAAACCGGTGTGCCGACCGATGCCTACGGCCTGAGTGAAGCGGTGGATGATGGTTATCTGGTGCCGCCTAAGGCTTATTCGGTGCCGATCAAGTTTGTTCGCGAAGGCATCCGTTACGACCAGCTCAGCGATGATGAGAAAGAGCACTGGGAGTCGCTGGATTGGGGCGATTACAGTGCCGAAGGTGATGCACCTACTGAGGTGCTAGCGTCTGAGGTCAACAAGCAGCTATTCAACGAGCCAACCGTTGACCTGATGCTAAAGCACTTGATGCAAAATGGCCTGACAGTGGAGGGTGGCGACAAGCTCGGCAAGACCATTATTTTTGCAGTGAACCAAAAGCACGCCGATTTTATCGCCCGGCGCTTCAATCATCATTACCCGCACTTTAAGGGTGAGTTTGCCCGGGTTATCACCCATGCGGTGAGTTATGCGCAGACCCTGATCGATGACTTCAGCAGCAAGCTGAACAAGCAGCCGCAGATCGCCATTTCTGTGGATATGCTCGATACCGGCATCGACGTGCCACAGGTGCTGAATTTAGTGTTCTTCAAGGCCGTTCGCTCAAAGGTGAAGTTCTTGCAGATGATCGGCCGCGGCACGCGCCTATGCCCGGACCTGTTTGCGCCGGGTGTGCACAAGCGCGAGTTCGCCATCTTCGATTTCTGCGCCAACTTCGAATACTTCAACGAAAACCCTAAAGGCGCTTTGGGCGGTACGGCCGAACCGCTAGGCAAGCGGTTGTTCAAAGCGCGGCTGGATCTGCTGTCGTTGTTAGCGCCGAAGGACGTTCGCGAGCCTGGTGATCTGGCGGAAACCAGAGGCCGGTACGATGCCTTTGTCGAGCTGCGCACGGAGTTGACCGACGAGCTGCACGACGAAGTCGCGGCGATGAATAAGGACAACTTCATCGTGCGTACCGAACTTGAGCACGTAACCCGCTTTGCCGAGCGTGAAGTTTGGAATGCGCTGGATGATGCGGCGCTGGGTGATCTGCGCAGTCACGTCGCCGGCTTGCCGAGTGAGCGCGCTCCTGAGCACATCACCGCCAAGTTGTTCGATCTCCTGTGCCTGAATTTACAGCTGGCGTTAGTGCGCTCGACCAGCGACTTCGTGACGTATCGCGATAAGGTGGTCGAGCTGGCCAGCCAGCTAGAAGTGATGGACAGCATTCCGGCAGTGCATGCTGAGCTGGCGTTGCTTCAGGACGTGCAAACCGACGAGTACTGGCAGGACATCCGCTTGCCGATGCTTGAGCAACTGCGGCGCAAGATGCGCGAGCTGATCAAGTTTATCGAACGCCGCCCGAGCAACCCCGTTTATAGCGTGCTGAGCGACGAAATTGGCGAAGCGACGGTGGTCAACCTGAAGGATTTCAACACTGGCATCAATCTGGAGCAGTACAAGAAAAAGGTCGAAGCCTATATCCGTGGCAACGAGAATCACGTGGCAATCGCCAAGCTCAAATTCAACCGGCCGCTGACACCGAGCGACCTGAGCGAGCTGGAGCATTTTGTCTACGAGTCGGAACCGGTTCAGAGTCGCGAGCAATTCGAACAGTGCTATGGCGCTGACCAGCCGCTGACTCTGTTGATCCGCTCATTGGTAGGCTTGGACCGTAACGCCGCAAAAGAGGCTTTCGGTCAATTCCTCGACGAGAACCGCTACAGCAGTCAGCAGATTCGTTTTGTTGAAATGATTATTGAGCGTCTCACTCGGCAGGGCGTAATGGAGCCGGGCCAACTCTACGAGCCGCCGTTTACCGCACTGCATCATGAGGGATTAGACGGTGCGTTTGGCGACGCTGATGCCAACGCGATCATTTCGGTGATCACCGCAATCAAACGCAGTGCGGCCGCTTGATGGCGACTGACTCAATAATGGGCACTGCCTGGTTTGCACTGGCGTCGGGGCCTGTAGCATTTGACTAAGCGAGTGGCGACAGTCGCCATTTCTGTCGCCATGCTGCACGCCACGGATCACGCAGGTTGTCGCCGGTGTCGCCGCTGTCGCCAACAGGTGAGCGCTCACCGTATCGGCACGACGTTGTGCTCCCTGGTTTGATTGATCGCAGATGCCGACAGGTCGCCAGTGGCCGCTTTCTGGATGTGCTCACTCCACCAAGCCATCATCGGACGTCGGCGCTCGATGTAGTCAGCTCGGTTGTAAGCGCTTCGGACTTCGTCCTTGTCGACATGCGCCAGCGCGACTTCGATCAGCTCCGGATCCCACCCATGCTCGTTCAGGATGGTGCTGGCCATGGAGCGCATGCCGTGGCTGACCAAGCGGTCCTGGAAGCCCATGCGTTTCAACGCCATGTTGGCAGTCTGACTGTTGGCGTGGGTGCGCGGGTTTCTATCTGCCGGGAACACGTATTCCCTGTGGCCGCTGAGGGGCTTGAGCGCCTCCAGTAACGCGAGTGCCTGTTCGGTCAGCGGGATGGTGTGGGGACGACGCTTTTTCATGCGCTCCGGCGGGATGGTCCAGATGCGTTTGTCAAAGTCGATGTCTACCCATCGGGTGGTAGCCGCCTCGGCAGGACGGGTCATCGTGTGCAGTTGCCATTCGATCAGACAGCGAGTGATCCGCTTGATGCTGGCATTCGCGATTTCCAGAATGAGCTCCGGAAGCTCATCAGGTGCAAGCGCAGCCATGTTCTCTTTCTTCGGCTTCTTGAATACCGCCCGGATACCGCTGAGGGGATTCGCGAAGATCATTCCGGAGTTGACCCCGTAGGTCATGATCTCGTTGAGCCGTTGGCTCAGCCGTTTCACTGTTTCCAGGCTGCCTTTGGCTTCGATTGGGCGAAGGAGCTTGATCACCATCGGTGCGCTGACTTCCGAGATCGGTGTCGATTTCATGCTCGGAAAAACGTGCAGTGTGAGTGAGCGCCAGATGTCTTCAGCATACGCCGGCGTGACCGAGTCCTTCTTCAGCTCGAACCAGGCGGTGGCCACATTCTCGAACGTGTGTTCGGTCTCCGCTCGTTTGGCCGCCTCCAGCTCATTGCGCTGAGCTTTGGGGTCGATGCCCTGCGCGAGTAGCTCTCTGGCCTCAACCGCTTTCTTCCGGGCTTGCGCCAGAGAAACCTCGGGATAGGAGCCGAGCGCCATGTTGATTCGATTCTTGGTAACGGGATGCCGGTAGTTGAAGTTCCACTGCATCGAGCGATTGACCCGGACGCGGAGCTGAAGCCCGTCACCATCGGTGAGGACGTAGTCCTTGTCTTTGGGTTTGACAGCCTTGAGCTGACGGTCCGAGAGGCGGGCGGTTTGAGCGCACATGAGAAGTACTCCATGTCAACTTTTGGTATTCCCAAGATTAGCGCTGGGTAGCCGGGAATACCAATGGGAATACCAATGTGGCTGGAACTCAAAAACCCTCTGCGGAGCCCAGTAGCTCTTAAACCCTTGATTTCACTGGATTTCAGGCACAAAAAAAGACGTCCGTGGACGTCTTTTGATGTTGAAGTGGTGGAGCCGGGGGGATTTGAACCCCCGTCTTATGCCCAGCTTACGCGGCTTGTGGCGCGAAGGCTGTCATAAAGCTGTCATTTTTGGTTGCGCCTCATTATTGATCTTCAAACTCTTCCCCGTCCTCTTCCAGTAGGGACTGTTCTAGATTGGCAGGTAGACTTCCCAAAAGACCATCGAGCTTGATAGGTTCCAAAATAGGTGCTGACCGCATTCTCTCTTTAGCTCCTGGATCTGAGACGTCTATTTCATTAAATCTTTTTTCTAGCTTTCTGAAGTGCGCGTATGATCCGATGTCTACTGCAAATGCTTGATACGTCCCTGGGACTGACTTGTGTGTCAGCGCCGTACCGCAGTTGTGAATTATTCTGTAATCCAACAGGCGATATATCAAGGCGCGCCAAGTGTCATTTTGCTGTAAGATGCGCTCTTCAATTACGAAAATATTGCTTTTTTTATCAAGGCAGAATGTGCGTATTAAATAGATGCCTTTAATTAGGTCGTCTTGCTCGTCTGCTTTAGAATCCTGCTTCAGTTCTTCAATTTTTCGTTCGAAGTTGTTTCTCGATAAAAGCCTTACTTCGTCTTTCCCGATTTTTTTTGTGCCGTCAACATCTACGTCGTTTAATAACTCAAGGAATAAAGAGAGAACATCACGAGGTACACCTCCGCCGGCCATAACCAACCGGGCAAACCCTTCGCCCTTAAATAACCCCTCTATATCTTGAGGTTTCAATCCAGCTTGCTCGCCAAATTGTACGAGAATTGCCCTGTTTTGGTCTTCGGTTTTTTTAAAGTTACTAAATGTATAATCAATATCGATAGGCTGATAGTCGTGCCGCTCTTGTGCACCGATTGGCTGACCCTCTCTGTCTACGTACAGAGTGGATGAGTGTCGCAAAGTGGCTATTTTGAAGTAAATAGGAAGATCTTTGCACAGCCTATGGACATAATCTACCACAAACGCTTGATCTGTCCTCTTGAGGTGATACAGGTCATCAATTTGTAGTAGTAGTCCCTTCACAACCCTAGACTGTTTGAAGATATCTCGAAGATACTCTTTTAGTCGTGGCAGCCATCGGTCTAGCTCTTGAAGTTTTTCAGTGTGAATGCTGAAAGATCGCTCTGTCTCTTCCCGTTCCTTCGCCTCGTTCTTGCCACCTAGTTTAACATGGTCGATATCAAAGCCAGCCTCTAAGGTAGCAGTGCCTTCTGAGCTATTTTTCCTCTTTATTTGTTCGTCTTGAATGTCGGCGGAAACTTGAAGTTCGCGCAGTTTTTCAAGTATTTCGGAAACGATTTTCTTGAGTTCTCTCTTTTTTCCGAACCATCCCGTAAGGTTTCGATCTAGTTCTCGGAATATAGATGCAAGAATTTCGATAAGGACATTTGGAAATGAATGTCTTTTAAAATCTTCACAATTAAGATATACGCTTTTAAGATCAGGTTTCAGCGTCCGGGACGAATGATGCAGAAGAAGCGTCTTACCGCATCCTCGACGAGCAAATATCGCATGGTTCTGCCTCGATTTAGCATCTTGCAGTGCAGTACCCACACTGACGTAGTCAAGAGGTGCATTGCCCAATTGAACGCGGAGATTTTCTGAAATCACCTCACGAAGTCCATCCATGTCTGCTCGTTTCATGCGTAAATCCTTCCTTGTTTGAGAGGGCAATCTACCTCTCTCTACCATTGGGTTCCACAGTTTTTTGAGAAGGTCCGTCAAGATCAGGCTGGAGAAGACTTTCATCGTGAAGCCTCAGATTTAGACGGTCGAGCATCGATGCAGCTGCCGGAAGCAAAGGCACCTTCGGCTTTACTACCTGCATCTACGTTCGAAAGGGGCATCCACCTACCATACACACGAGCAATCATGGTCCAGTCGGTATGCCCCATTTGCTTCGCAACCCACATCGGATGCTCGCCAGCAGAGAGCATCATCGATGCATAGGTGTGCCTAGTCTGGTATGGCCTGCGATATCGAACACCGGCCTTCTTCATTGCAGGCATCCACATCGTCTTCCTGATCGGCTGATCGCCAGCCCAACGCACCAGGGTGCGCGGGTTCTGGAATATCTCGCCACCGGCCAAGAACGTGTGCCCCTTCTGGGCTTTCAATGCCTCAAGGGCAGGGCGCAACAGTTTGACGCTCCGTCGGCCGGCGGACGTCTTGGGCACCTCGGCGATGCCACCTGCTGCCTGGGTCATCGCTTTCGTGATCATCACCTCGCCGCGGAGCCAGTCCACGTCGCCCCAATCCAGCGCTACTAGCTCGCTTGTGCGCAGTCCCGTCCACAACGCGAACTGCACCAAATTGCGAGCCTGGCCCTGCAGCGAAGCGAGGATCGCGGTCTGTTCTTCCGGCGCGAACGGGTCGACGTCGTCATCCTTTGGCGGCGCCTCCTTACGGGAGTAGGTCCAGCCAGCCAGCGGATTGAGCTCGATCAGCTCCTCATCACATGCGTCGTTCAGCGCCGAGCGCAGGCAGCTCTGGATATTGCTCAAGGTCTTGTTGCCGACCTGCAGCGCATCCAGCCAGTCGCGGATGATCTTTCGCTTGAGATCGACCAGCATGTGATGGCCGAGGGCAGGGATCAGGCGCAGCTCGACGATCTTGCGGTACCCATCAAAGCTGCTGCTCGCGAGGTGTTTCTTCTTGGCCGCGAGCCACCTGGTCAGGAAGCCGTTCACCGTTTCGCGGCTCGCTTCGGGCGCAAACTTCGCCGCCCTGGGCGAGCCCGGGAAGGTCACTGCGTAGTCGAATGTGCCGATCGAGATCGCGTGCTCAATCGCAGCCTTGTGCTGTTCGGCCTTCTTCAGATTAGTGGCGGTGGGCTTGAGTGTGATGCGCTCGCGGCACCGGACGCCCCGATACATGAACGTGATTTCGATGCTCGAATCGGAGACCGCCCGAACTCCCCGCCCATCTCTACCCATCTCTCATACCCCTGCACATCAATGATCGTCCGGCCATCCGGCGCCCTGTTCCATACTTCGCCGAGCCGCCAGATTCCGTCGCGGATCTTGGAGCGGATAGCATCTTCCGAGTAGCCAGATTCGGCTGCGAACTTCTTCACGGTCATGTAGCGCATGGCCTACTCCTGACGGGTCAGGTTTGGGTGAATGCTCGAAACCGTCACACCGGTGCGAGATGGCGCGCTGTGCCGCCGCCCCTGCCGGCTGGCCACCACCTTAGCTTCGGCGCCGTCATGCACGGTCAACGCCGGGGTGGCGCGTACCATGGTGCCGTCCGGGTGCTGGTGATAGGTCGGCACGCCGTAGAACGGCCCGCCGGGCGCGAATGGGTCGGGGAGCGCGTTGGGCTCATCCAGCATCAGTTGCTGGAATTTGCGCATGAAGAGGTTGAACAGTGGGCCATCCTTCCAATCAGCGGGATGACGGCCCGACTGCCTGCTGGCGCTTTCCTCAAGGCCGGAAACGAAGGCAATCGCCGATATCGCCCTGGATTTGTCCTCGGCGTACTCGAGCACTTCCGCCCGGTGTACAGGGTTCACCTCCAATAGGTCGCATATCCCATCGAAACCATAAAGGGCTGTGATGTCGCGGTCGACCGAATACAGCCAGTCGGCCAGGTCGACCATGCTGCTGCCATAGTCGTCACGCAGCTCTTCGCGCATTTCTTTGAGGTGCGCCACTCGCTTCTCGGTGAATGGCAACCCAGCTTTTGCCTTCCTCAGGGCGGCGTTAAGCAGGCTGCTGCCCCACTCTGTTTCGGCCACGTACACCCTGGCCATCCGCCGAGCAATGATCAGTTGGCTTCGTGGGCTCAAGTGGGGAAGCGCAGCGATCTCTTGCAACCGTTCGGCATGCTTAGGCTTCATCTGCATGTGGGCGTGCCTCCAGAGAATGGTCCACGATCACCTCGATCTTCCAGAAGTGCTTGTAGCCAGTCGAGGTATCTTCCGAGCTGTGATAGCCACGGATACGCACGCCTGGCTCGTCCAAGTTCAACCCGTGCAGTTGGGCCAGCAGGCCGCACAAGGCGCGCGTGACATCCGCTTCGGACACCGTGGCGGTGTAGGTCGTGATGTTGGTGTGGGCAGTGTGCGTTTTCATGGCGTCACCCCTGGCGCCGCCGGATGCGGCACGATGTCGTAAATCACCTGCTTTACGTGCGCCAAGTATTCGCGGGCCACATCATCGGCGTAGCCGGTGGCTTCATCGACCATGCGCTCGATATCGCTGCGCGCCAGGCGGTGCCCGGTCAAGCGCAGCCATTCCTGAATGAGCCCGGCCTCGATGGACTCGCGCACGCAGATCCAAAACCAGGGGTCGGCAAAGTGGGCTTTGTCGTCGCTCATGGCCGTACGCTCGAGCTCGACGTTCAGGTCGGCCATGAGGGGCAGCGGAGCAAGCGGATCATCAATTGCTTTGCCGATCACGGCGCTGTCGGTTGCCGTGAGCTGGCCAGCACGCCAGCGCACGATCAAGCTAAGCGGCAGCACGACCATGCCGCTGGGTTGCGTGTCACGGGTCATGGTCGCGCACCCTTCTTCTCGATCGCCGGCTTCGATTCGATGAAGGCGCTACCCTCAGATAGGCCGCCTACGTGGCGCATGTATTCGACCTCAACACGCGCACTATCGACGATAACCTTGGCCACGTTGCTTACCGCATCGGCCTTTTTGACGGCCTTTTCGAGATCTTCACCTTCGGCGTCAGCCAGGTTTTCCAACGCCACGAACAGGTGGTCGCGCAGATCCGACAGCTTATTTTTCATTGCCGCGTTTCCTCTTGATAGTTTTGCGGATCTCGTTCTGCAGGTGCAGCACGTCCAGGACTTCCTCGGGCAGGCCCCGGTATCTGGAATGGGTACGTAGGTGAATTTCGCCCAGAGTTCGTAGGCAGAGGTTGTCAGGCGATACGTTTCGAGGATTCCCATCTCTGGCGGAAACCTGCATGCCTTCCGGGACCGGTCCGTGGGCTATCTCCCACGTGTGGATGTGCAACGGTTTCCAAACGTCTGGCTGAGCAATCTTGATCAGCGTGTACCTGCCTTTTCGATGAGTAGCGCCAATAGGGCGGTCGCATCTGCCGGGCATCCGACCTAGACGCGCACACGTATCAGCGAACGCAGCCCGAGATTGCTCGGATCGAACGGCGGGATCCTTTTTCAACCCGAAAGCGCAGGCCCTGCAGCCAATTGCCGCGTCAGAACGGCCGGGCAATAGGGCGAGGATTTCCAGCTTGGTGCTGCTCGAATAATGCTCACGGAGCACTTTGTCCTCGACTTCCGTCCATTTCTTCACAATCCGCTTGGCCATGATCTAGGCCTCAAGGCTGGCCAGCGCGATGTCACGCTGGATTTGAAAGTGATTGCGCAGCACCACCCCGGGGTTGAGGTCGCAGGCCTGGGCCAGGGCCACCACGTCGGCGAAGGTGGTTTCGGGGCGCTGTAAGGCTTGCCACAGCAGCAACAGGCGCTGAGCGAGGGTCATGACCGCACCTCAGCCAGTGCCGCCACCAACTCATCGGTGCGCCCGTAAAACCGGCCTGAATCTTCGTTCACGAACCGCTCGACGACCTGGGCCACCTTGTCGCTGTCGGTCAGTCCGGTGAAGGTGCGCGCCACGATTTGCAAATCGTCAAAATGTGGCGCGTGAATGAAGGCCTCCGGCTTGATGACCAGCGACTTCACCGGCCGGATGCCCTTGCTGCCCGATACCCAGTTCGAATCCGGCACGCACCAGGGCATCATCGTCATGCACCAGGCGGTGGCGGCGTGGTTCTTCTGGGTACTGGACCAGTAGTCGTGCGAACACTGGAACCCCTGGGGCTTGCGCGCGGGCCCTTCGAACCAATCCGGCAGTTGCAGCAGGTTCGTGCGCATCAGCTGCAGTTCTTCAATCGACGGGATGTACCATCCCCAGGTGCCGCGGACGTTCATGCTCAACACCTTCTTGGCGATGGTGCTGCCTTCGTTGGCCATGGCCAGGGTGTTGGCCAGCCCGTCGTAACGGCAGGTGGCGCCATGGATGCGCGGGCGTGGGCCGTCGTGGTCCCACCAGCGCGCCTCGCATTCGAAGTCCTGGCCAGCGTCGATCAGCGCATGTTCGGCACCATTGAAGTACAGCCGGCCGGCAAAGAACCCACCAGCGAGCGGATGGCCGATGGCAGGCAGGGCAGCGGGGGAGATTTCGCGGCGCTTCATGGCTGGCCAGCCTTGGCGCTTTCCAGCGCCGCCTCCAGAGCATCCAGCAACGCAGCCTTGCGCTGACGGCCGTTCAGGTACTCCTTGATCGCTTCGACCATGACGGAATTCATCGAGCGCCCCGAATCCAAGGCTTGTTGTTCCACCATCTGGCGGACGTTGTCAGGAAACCGCACGACAAATTTGTCAGCTAAACGGCTGTTGTATCCGCTGTTCTGCATGGCTTTCTCCAGGCAAGCCGATCCCCGGCCGCGATTTATGGCTTTCGCAAAATGGTTGTGGGTGTCACTGGGCTGGGCACCACCAGATGCCCACCGCACTGACGCCCTGGCGCGTCAGGCGATCAAGATGCCTTGAGTGGTTTTGGTTTCGTCGTGAGGTTCTGGGGTGGGGAACGTGCCGGTGGAGAAACCGATCAGGCCCAACCGAATAGCTTCTGCGACCAGAGCAGAGCGCTTGAACACGCCCAGTTTGAACATGGCCGACTCAATGCGGCCCTTGATGGATCGAGGTGATAGGCCATCCATTTTTGCAATCTCCTTGTCGGTATGACCAGACGCCACAGCAAGCACACAGGAGAGCTCACGTTCGGCAAGTCCCTTACCGAGGAAGCCAACCCAGGGGCCTGAGATAATCATCTGGTTCATTTTGCGTACCATTGGTTCGTGGTTTTCGCAAAGAATGGACCGGGGGATCTTTCGTGTCAAGTACCAATGGTACGCTTTTTGGGCGAAAAAAAACGCCCGTGGGCGCTTTTCGTAGAATCCATCTCAGTGAAAAGTGGCAGACCAGAAGACCCGGCCCAGTATCACTATCTCAGAATCACGCATCTGCTCGGCGCTGTATTCCTCGTCAGGATGCTCTTCTCGATTGAAGCTTCTAAGCCTAATCCCGCCTCCAGGCAATCGATAAAGGGTCTTCACGCGTAGCTGTCCTGCGTGAGCTAAAGCGTAAATTTTCCCATCGATCACGGTCGTCGCCCCCTTGTTGATAGCAACTGTGCTTCCGTCCGGTAGGACTGGCTCCATTGAATTTCCGTGCACAGGTACGCAAACGGCCTGGTCAAATTGAACCGAATGCTTTCTGAGAGTCATTTTCCCAAAACGAAGCTTAGCCCGACTGCTCTCTCTGATCACTGTCCTTCCACTCCCTGCTGACAGCTCTACTTCGCGCAGGAATGGAATCTCCACCTCATCATCATCAACAGGCGTGTCATCGTCCCACTCGCTTATCGGGATGATATCAGGTTGGAAAGGTACTAATGGCAATTCAGTATCATTATCTGAAGCAGGTTTTCGACGACGCATTATCCTGGGTCTTGCCCCTCTGTCGACCGGATCACTTAGCTCAGAATCACTTCTAGGCGCATCAACACCACTCACGCGCTCCAGATCTCGGTCACCTGCACCATTGAAGCCGGCGTCGTCTAAATCTCCTCCAAGCCCGTAATCGCTAGCAATCACCTCCCTATCAATCGGGGTGCGATCGGCATAAAAAGCATCATTGAATTTATCATCCTCAATCTCCCACAGAAGCCACGACGCTTTGACCTTGAGGAGCTTGGCCAGGCTGAGAAGCCTCTGATTTGTGGGATGAGCAGTGCCGTCAAGCCACTTTGCGACGGCTTTGGGGGTGACGTCCATATCGCGAGCTAATTTCGCAACTGCGCCGTATCCGTCGTAACCAGAGGTCTGCATTAACGCGCGTAGACGATCTGAGAACGAAGCGTATGAAGTCTTCTTGGTAACCATGAGTCCATTTTGCCTTCACTTGACGGTACTGTCAGTTCCTTCTTAAAGTGTACCTATGGTCCTTACTGGTACTGATTATGAACCCTATCAAAAGGGCTGTCTCAGCCGTTGGCGGCGTCGCAGCTGCGGCCCGCTTGTGTGGTGTCTCAAGCCGCGCGATCAATAAGTGGGTAGCGGCCGGGCGATTACCGCGCACAGAACATACTGGTGAAACCTGTTACGCCGAACAACTGGCCGCCGGTAGCTCTGGCTCAATTTCCGCTGAGTGGATTCGCAACCAATCAGCTCGCGCTTATCACGCTCTGAATGAAGGCCATCTTACAGCGATGCGCACCATCGGTTCAGCGCCGGAAAGCCGTGTGGATATGTACAGTGGTTAGTCCGCACAATGGTGCTGAATAGCCATTAGCTTTTTTGGATATCCAGAAAAGCAAAACCCGCCTGGCAGCGGGTTCTAGGTCCTCCACCTGGCAGTGGAGTTTGCTACATCATCTTTCGAAATGAGGTGACGCTATGTCACGCCCTGAAAATACCAAAACGCAGCCCTCGCTGCAACTACCAACGCTTGGACGTCTTGAGTTCGGCGGCATCAGTACGGAGAGCCTTTACATTGAAGCGGGCCTTGATCTCAGGGTTGGCCTTTACTTGGCAGCCGATATCTCTGATGGGGTTGAGCAACTGTGCGACCGCTTGGGTGATGCGATCAACAACGGCGAAGTCGCGTATTTGGCTGAGGTCCGCGCACTCGGCCTGCTTAGCTCGATGTCTTCTGCGCTTTCCCGTGGCGCTTGGTTCGCTCTGCGTGGGGAGGACGAAGAATGACGCTGGAATCTCTCAAGGCTGCCGATGCGCTTCGTTCAGTCCCGAAGCCCCGCGAACCACAGCCGACAATCGTCGGCCTGGGGGAATAGCGATGGCTCTTCAAACCATTTTCGCAGACCGCCTCGAAGATTCCGTCCTAACCATAAACGGGTTGGCTGAAGTGCTGCGAGACCAGATCGCCCAGCGGGGTAGCGACCCAGCCCCGCAGTTGAGCGACGTGGGCATCGACGCCATTCTCGGCGCCATCGTGATCATCAGCCGAGCCGCCCACGACGATCTTTGCGAATTGATGAACGATCACTTCCCGGGCGCGACTGGAGGTGATCAATGAACCTGATCGCCAATACCGCCACTATGACCTCGCTCGAAATCGCCGATCTGGTGGGCAAGCGGCACGACAACGTGAAGCGCACCATCGAAACACTGATTCAGCGCCGTGTGATTACTTCTCCTCAAATTGAGGAAAAGCCCACCGGTGGGCGCCCTACGGCGGAATACGTGTTCACCGGCGACACCGGCAAGCGCGACAGCCTTGTGGTAGTCGCGCAGCTCAGCCCCGAGTTCACCGGCGCGCTGGTGGATCGCTGGCAGACACTCGAATCCCGAGTCGGCCGCCCTCAATCCATGGCCGAGCAATTGCTGGCCAGCGCCCAGGTGCTGGTGGGCATTGAGCAGGAGCAGCTCCGGCAGCAGCTGGCGCTCGAGCGCGTGGAGAGCCGGATGGAGGTGGTCGAGGAACTGCGCTTCCTCTCCGCCAGGCCGTCTGGCTTCGAATCCATCACCCACGTCCGCGAGCGCATCAACAAGCGCCACGGCCTGCCTGGCTGGCTTATCGACCTGGTTATGCGCGATCTGCCGCGCAGCCCGTTGCCGTTCGCCATGGTGAAGTCCGACCACGCCGAAGAGCGCGCCCAGCCATATGCCATCTGGCCCACGGCCGGTGTGACCCGCCTGTTCGATGAATTTGTGCGCGAGTGCACGCGGGTGACGGCCGAGCGCGCTACCCACCCCGAGATAGCCCAACGATTCAAGATCCGCCCGGAGGCTGTATGAGCCGCAAACCAACCAAAAAACAACTCGAGGCCCTGATCATCGACCTGTCGATTCAGCACGCCCAGGCCAATCTGGTCGTGAAGCGCCGGCGTAACGAGCTGAACGATGAATACCAGCGTTACTTCCGCGTCCATGGCGACCCCGAAGCCGGCTTTCGGGGCATCCGGCCGGATGATCCACTTTATGCCGGCGTCATTGAGTACACCAACGATGCCCATGAACGGCTCTGCAAGGCCAAGCAACGGCGCTACAGCGCCAAGCGCCGGCTGGATTTGGCAATACGCCGGTTGATGATCCTCACCGGCGCCAGCTTCGCCGTGCCTGGCTTCGAGCCATCCAAGCCTGTGCCGCCCAGACCAGCGCGTATCCGGCTGGTCCCGCGCGTCAATGCCCTTGGGAGGACGTTGCAATGACCGACCAAAAAGACAAAAAGCCAACACTGCGCAAGCTCACCTGCCTGCCGTACTCGCTTGCCGAAGTAGATGGCCTTATCGCCATCAGCCAGCCAGGGGCCAACGGCGAAGAAGACGACGTGATCTTCATCAGCCTCGATCAGGTGGATGTGTTCGAAGCGCACCTGAGCATCTTCGCTGGCGAGATGCGGGCGGCCGCGCAGGGAGTTCAGTCATGAAGATCCAGGCCACTTACGAAACCGAGGTGTACGTCGGTGGGGAAGGTCACATCGTCATAAAGCAGCAGGACCCCTGCGCCGCTTATGGCGTAGACGATCAAGTAGTGCTGCTTTCCAGCGGACAGGCAAAGCTAATCGCCGCTGAATTGATCCGTCTGGCCGCAGAGTTGGAGGGTGATAATTAATGGCTCGTGCACGCAACATCAAGCCAGGCCTGTTCACCAATGAGCTGCTGGTCGAGCTGCCCGCGTTCGACCGACTGCTGTTCATCGGCCTTTGGTGCCTGGCAGATCGTGATGGCCGGCTTGAGGATCGCCCCAAGCGGATCAAGCTGGCTCTTTTCCCGTATGACACCTATGACGTGAGTGAGGGCCTTGGGCGCCTTGCCGCCGCTGGGTTCATCGACCGCTATGAGGCAGAAGGCTTCACGGTGGTCGAGATCGTGAATTTCCTCAAACACCAGAAGCCACATGGCTCAGAAAAGGACGGGTGCTTGCCCGATAAAGACGGCTATTTAAACGTTAACGACCGCAAAAAAGGCGTAGTGATACCAGGTACTCAACGCAAGATACACGTTAAATGCGGCAGAAATAACGTTAAATCGACCTCGGATAACGTTGACCCAACGTTAGATAACGGTCCGATAACGGTAGATCCACCGTTAGATAACGCCCTGATTCTCCGATTCTCTGATTCTCCGAATCCTGATTCTCCGAATAAAGATCAAGAGCAAAAAGCTCTCGTCGCTTCTGCCGAAGCAACGGACGGGGATGACGACGATGATTCCGGGGAAAACGATCCGTCCGAACAAGCGAGTGCCGGAAAGCCTGACCCGTACACCGCGGAGTTCGAATCGTTCTGGCAGGAGTACCCCAAGCGCAACACGAACAGCCCGAAGAAGGCGGCCTGGCGAGTGTGGAAAGCTCGCGTTCGGGAAGGTATCGATCCCTCGGACCTGATCACCGCAGCACGGAACTACCACACCGAGCAGCGCGCCCTGGGCAAGGTGGGCAGTTCCTACGTGAAGCACCCGGCGACATTCCTGGGGCCCGATGAGTGGTGGCGGGAATACCTGCGGCCTGCTGGCCAGGCTTCCACGCCTGATCAATCCGACCCTACCGTCGTGGATGGCGTGAAATACCCGCGGCAGGTGCCGAAAGGCTACCAGTGCACGGACCAAGAGTTCTGGGGTTTCGACGTGTTCGCGAACTACGTGTATCACCGCGCGACTCACGACCATGACTACACGCCGAAGAAGCGGGGAGGTAGCGATGCCAACTCCGTCTGAGATCGCGAAACGGTTGGCCGATCGTGCACCGGAGGTGGCTCACCACCTGCTGCCGGGCGGCAAGCGTGAAGGCCACGAGTGGCGTGCTGGTGATACGTCAGGCGAGAAGGGCAAGAGCCTGGGGGTGCGCCTCACGGGGGACAAGGCCGGGATGTGGTGCGATTTCAACACGGGCGAATCCGGCGACCTGCTGGACCTGTGGCGTGAAGCCCGCCGGTGCGACATGCGGACCGCGCTGGCCGAAGCCAAGTCGTATCTGGGCGTGACCGAGCCCGCGCTGAAGAGCCCGGGGGAAGGTCGCAAGCAGTACCAGCGCCCTGAGAAACCCAAGTGCGCGACGCCCAAACAGGACTCGCCGGTGATGGCCTACCTGAAGTCCCGCGGGCTCACCGAGTCGACGATCAAGGCGTTCAAGATCGCCGAGGACGGTCGAAACATCGTGTTCCCGTACCTGCGGGACGGGGCGCTGATCCACTGGAAGACCATGGGCGTCGATCGGCCAGGGGGCAAAAAGCAGATTCGCACAAGCGCCGATTCAGAACCGTCCCTGTTTGGCTGGCAGGCGATTTCGGAGGGGGACCGGGAGGTCACCATTACCGAGGGTGAGATCGACGCCATGACGGCGTTTCAGAGCGGCAGAGCGGCATTGTCGGTGCCCTTCGGTGGCGGATCTGGCGGAAAACAGCGTTGGATTGAGTATGAATTCGAAAATCTTCAGCGTTTCGACACGATATTCCTGTGCCTCGATTCTGACGAACCCGGACAGCAGGCCACCGAAGAAATCGTCAAGCGGCTGGGGCGGGAACGGTGCCGGTTGGTTGATCTGGGCTGCAAGGACTTCAACGAGGCGGTGAACGCCCTGTACTACAGCCGTGATGACATAGACGACTGCTACGCCAAGGCCAAGAACTTCGACCCCGAGCGGTTGAAGTCGGCGGCCCGGTACATAACCGAGGTGGAGGCCGAGTTCTTCGACCGCAACCCCGAGTTGATCGGCATGGAACTGCCGTGGGAATTCGCCCGCGACAAGATCCGCTTCCGACCGTCCGAGGTAAGCATCTGGACTGGTTGGTCTGGTCACGGCAAGAGCCAGTTGCTGAATTACCTGGCGTTCCACGGCGTGAACCGCAAGGGCAACGAGGACAAGTTCGTCATCGCCTCGATGGAGATGCCAGCCCGCCGGACGCTGCAACGGATGGTACGCCAGGCTTCGGGCATGAGTTCGCCATCCCGCGGCTACGTACGAGCGATCCTCGATCACCTGGACGGCAAGATTTGGATCTACGACCAGGTGGGCAGCGCGAGGACTGGCGAAATGCTGGAGGCCTTCAGGTACGCCGCGCGTCGGTATGGTGTGAACCACTTCATCGTCGACAGTCTGGCCAAGCTGGGCATGGCCGAAGACGACTACAACGGCCAGAAACAGGCCATGGAAGCCTTGACCGAGTTTGCCCACGAGATGGACGTGCATGTGCACCTGGTGGCCCACCCGCGCAAGGCCGAAGACGAGTCGAAACCCCCTGGAAAGCTGGACGTGCGCGGTGGTGCCGTGCTCACCGACTTGGCAGACAACGTGATCACCGTGTGGCGGAACAAGCGCAAGGAGAACACCCCAGGAGACCAGGTCTCCGACGACGACCCCGACGTGAAGATGGTCATCAGCAAGCAGCGCCTCAACGGCAATGAGGGCGTGATCAAACTCTGGTTCAACAAGGGTTGTTACCAATATTTTTCCAACAGCGCCCACCGGCCCCGTTGCTGGGTGGAGTACGAAGGTCAACGGGAGCAAGCGGCATGAAGATTTTCGACCGGATACGCCGGCGCGTACCAGCCACACCGCGCTACCCCGAGGCAGAGCGCATTGCGGCTTCCCTCCGCGATCACCCCGGCGATTGGGCCTGGGCTCATAAGGGGTACACGATCACGCATGTGCCCAGCGGCTTCAAGTTGTGGGTGGCCAATGGGCAAGGCCACCTGGCGGAATGCACCGAGGGCAAGGACATCAACTTCAGCAAGCCCGAGCAGGCCATCATCTGGCCGGCCGTCGAGGGCTGGCTGGCGCGGAGCAAGGTCGGGTTCAGCGGCCGGCCAGCGAAGCCACGAATCACTCGGTTCGAGGGCTGCTATTTCTGCGAGTCAGCGCAGCACCCTTGGCGCGGATTCGGGCATACCCCTGAAAACGCTTACTGGTCCTGGCTGGCTGCGATATCGGTGCAGGCCCGAAAGCGACTGCCCAAGGATTTAGTTTTGACGGTTTGGAGTGCGAAGCCATGAGCAAGGTTAGATCTGCTGTACCACGAAAGGACATGCTACCGCATGAGCGTCAATTCCTGAAGCGTGCGGGTGAGGGCTTGATCGGTGAGCCCGCCGGCGGCGCTCAGGCCATGGCCGCGTTGCTGGATATGGTCGCCAGTTGGCACGGCTTCCGCGGTGATATTGAGTTCGGTGAGTATTGCAAGCGCTGGGTCACAGAGGGCAATTGCAAGAACAGGGCGGCTGAGGAGCTGCTGCGTTCCATGCTCGGTCTTGACGACAACCCACCACCCCGGCGCATTCGGAGGGCCGCATGACCATCTACAAGGATGCAGGACACTGCATTGGGCGGATAATGTCGATCGAGATGCACGACGGTACCGCCAAGGCGCCTTGGCAGCGCAAGTACAAGGCCGGGTTCACGGAGCTTGATCGGGATGTCGTCGACGACGGTATGTCGCCCGAGGAACGCACCACCCAGGACGCGATGACCCGGGCGATGCTCAAGCGCCTGTTGCCCGAGGTACAATGGCAGGTGCTGGTGGCGAAGTTCAGCATCAACGACAACGAGGTTCGGGATGCTGCGGCCTACCTGACGCCCCGCGTTGTCACACCGGCGCATTTCCTGTTCCGAACGAAGTGTGTGATGGCGTGGATCGTTCCCGAGCGGCGGAATCGCTTGCCGCCAGCGTTCTACGAGATCCAAACCTGGGACGTAGACGGCACGCCCGACCGGACGCTGCGGCGCTGGCGCGCGATCACCAAGCGGTGGCTCGATGATCAAGTAAACGCGGCCCACCTGGCGGTGGAGGGGATTCTTACGGAGCATGGCCTACGTTTGAGCGAAGCGGCTTGACAGTGACCGAGTGACCGCGATAACTTCTAACCTGCGGTTCGGTGCGTGAGAAGGTACACGGCCGGACATAAGAGCCCAGCCATAGCGCTGGGCTTTTTGTTTTATTGCATGGTAGCGCAGTGGTCACCTCGCCGGGCTCATAACCCGGAGGTCGGTGGTTCGAATCTATCTCTTGCAACCAGTTACGCATGCGGCAGATCCAGCGAGGGTTCGCTCTGCGGGTCATCAGGCCGCCTCTACGGAAACCGACAAACGTTTACCCAGGGCTGCCAGCGCAGCTTCCACCTGTTCAATCTTCGAGCTGTGTTCGAAGTCCAGCAGCCGGTCAACTTTGGTCTGGGAAGAGTGAAGCGCCCGGGCCAGGTCGGCTTTGCGCATTCCTGCCTCCCGCATGGCGTTCCAAAGCGAAACCTTGGCGGCCACCAGCGTGGGCAGGTGGACCAGATGCTCGCCATCTACCGGCAGGGTCGGAAGCGGAATCGGCCGACCCTGATCGACGTAGATGGTTAGAGCGAGTTCGAGCCCGGCAACGGCGTTCGCCAGAAGCTCTTCAACGGTATCGCCCGCGCTGTGAGCTTCTGGAATATCGCGGCACGAAGACCAGAACGACCCGGCTTCGGCATGGACTTTAACGGCATAGCTGTACATGGTGTGGTTCCCCTATCTGTGTGGCTCATGAGCTGCGGTTCAAAAGGGTAGAGCCTCAATCCTTGAGGCCCAGTTGTCTGATGATCGCCTTCCTAAGTCCTTCGCCGATTTCCTTGGCTCCGTGGTCTGGAAGGATCGTTTGCTTGCCGTTGAGGTAGATCTTGAAGTGTTTGTTACGGCGCTTCGAGATCTCTACTCCGTGGGCTTGCAGCCACCTTTTGAACTCGTTGTAACTCATCAGCCCTCCTGTGTGTCTTGCTGATGGGTTCATTATACATCATAAATGTGTTAATGCAACACATATGATGTATTTGTTTTGTGGTGTGCCACTGCCTGGGTGGACCCTTCGGGGAGAGCCAGGACGCCGCTAGCCGATCAGTGTGGCGATTGCAGAAAACGTCGGCAGCCGAAGGCCTCTTCCTCTCAAGACTCCAGGGGTTGATTCGGTGGGCAGCTGGGAAGACAGCACAAATTCAGAGGCTCGTCATGGTGGCGGGCCTTTTCTATTTCAGGGGTCTGCATGCAAAGCCACGACTATGTGCCGGGCGTGTCCGGCTGGCGTATCGACGACGAGACTGGCGATTTCGAACTGAACAGTGCTTCGTTCCAATCGACCAGCGCGGAGCCCAAGCCCCAAGAGATCGAGGTGGTGCTGTTCGACATGCGCACCGACGAATTACCCACGTCGGCCCGTGATCTGAGCGACTTCCTTCGCCAGGCGACAATGGCTGAGCCCGGCGCCCGGGACGCGAAACTCGAGTTCTACACCGAATGGTATGGCGACTACACCGAGCGCCGCGTAAAGACTACGTACCGGCGCATGGAGACAATAGAAGAGCTGTGCGCGCGGCTGGAGAAGGCCAAGGCGCCCAAGATGGCAGCTTTGAGCTTCCTGTTTGAAGGCGGAAAGTTTGCCATCCTAGCCAATGGTGTTCCGCGCTGCCGCATGGGCAATCTGGATAAAGGTCAGCCCTTCAAGGTCGAGGATGGCCAACTGGAGATCAGCGGAGCCTTTATCGATGAGGGCACGATCAAGAACGCGAAGATCGCTGACTCTGACCAGACTGGCCAGGCCGAGGTAGCGTCAGTGCTGGCTGAGGGTGTCGGCATTGAGCCTTGGACGGCTGAGGACGCCAAGCAGGCCGAAGAGCAATTCGCCCAACGCGTGCGCAAGGTATTGGCCAACGAGCTTCGCCCTGGCCGCATGCTTTACCGCCGCTAATAGCTGCCTAGTTGGAGTAACCCATGGTTGACCCTACGGACCTCGGCGCAGGCACAGTCACCTCGCTGGGTGTTACGGGAACCGTGTTGTTGGGTGCATTTCTCTGGTTGCGCAAGTTCCTTTCCAGGGACGCCACAGAACGCGCCATGGACAACGCCGATATCGGCACTGTCCGTCGCTTGAACGAACTTCTTGATTCCGAACGAACCGCCCGGCAAGCCGCCGAGACGCGGGCAGATCAATTCGCCAAAGAACGAAACGAACTCGCCGCCGCAGTTGGCCGGATGGAGGGCAAGATCGAAGCCCTCACCAGCCAGGTCGCACAACTCACAGACAAGGTGACCACCCAAAGCACCGAGATTTCTCAGCTGCGGTCACAGGTTGGGGGCGCCGTCTGATGCACCGAATCGCTATGGAATTTATCGCTCGGCTCTGGTGGCGCAGGGCAGAGGTCTGGCTAATCGCCGCGCTCCTGATCGGTGGCGGCGGCATCTTCGGTTTCCAGATTGCTCAGTGGTCGCTGGCCATGGCCTACATCAAGCAGGTCGATGTCGTTCGCGCCGCGTATGACGAAGCGCTGAGGCAGCGCGACCTGCGGATGGACAACATCAGCAGCAAGACCGAGCGCGCCACCGAGAAGGCCCAGGAAGCAGCCAGCACGGCCAACCAGGCTGCGAGCACCGCGAAGGAAGCTGCCGAGAAGGCGGGCCAGTAGCGGCGCCACGAATTCAGCAGCGCCCATGTCGTGGCGCGCCTACCGAGGCCGAGAAGCCATGAACCTGCTTGCCTGGATCAAAACCCTTTTCACCAAAACCACCAAGGAGCCGACCATGGCTGATACCGCATCTACTGCAGCTGCCGCGCCCGCTGTCCCCGAAACCCCAGCCATCGTTGAAACCACAGCGATCGACACCGACAAGCTGAAGGCGCTGCTGATCACCCTGGGCCACGACATCGAGGCCGAGTGGGAGCATCTGGTGGCGTTGGCCAAGAAGGCGGCGTAACCGCCTATAGAGTTTCACAACGCTAGCGGGGTACATGAGCAATGGAGCGCAAGCCACCGCCCACTGTTGAATGGCGAGGCCGTCCACATGGATGGCAGCCGCCACCCGCACCACCGCCAATGCGAACGTTCACTGGTGATCACGCCCCAACCATGGGTTTGATGCTTGTGTGGTTGGTGTTCCTGGCGGGAGTAGCCCTTGGAACCAAGATAGCCGGAGGTTGGTGATGGCCTGTTCAACCTGCGCCCGAACCAGAGAGTGGGCGGCCAAGTGGAGTCGAATCGCATATGAGCGAGCAAGCAAAATCATTGCAGGTGGTGACGATACTGCCGCCGCCCAACCAGCACCCCGGCAGCGTTCAGTTGGCCATGGGAACCAAGGTGATCTTGAGCGACGGAAGTGAGCTGGCCGGTGTTACTGCTGTGAGCCTGAAGGCGGAAGCCGGTGGTGTATGGGAAGCGACCATCAGCGTGCTGCCCCAGATCATCCAGCCAGTAGTGGCTAATGCCGAAGTGGTCGAGATCGACGTGACCACGTTGGTTGATGATGCGCGGCAGTACGCGGCGACGTCGCCATGAGCGAGCACGAACAATTGTTGGCGGCCCTGCACCAGCAGACCCAGGCGATGCAGGCGCTGACCCAGGCGGTAAGCGAATTGGCCCAGAGCAACCGGGACATGATCGACTATCTGGCTCACCAGCAGGGAGAGGGTGATGACCAAGAGCCCACAACCTACCTGGATGGAACGCCTGTGGTGGGCCGGCGCTGATGGCCAAGCTCAAGATGCTGAAGCCCAGGATCAAGATGCTCGACACCTCCAAGGTGAAGGTGAGTAAGCCCTCTGAGTGGGGTTCAGGCCGTGGCGGCCGCCCATGGCGCCGGATACGCGAGAGAATCCTACTTCGTGATCAGTACACCTGCCAGGTCTGCGGTCGTGTCACCACGCGGCTTGAGGTCGACCACATCATCAATGTTGCGCAGGGTGGTACTGATGACGATGCCAATCTCCAGAGTATCTGTACCCCATGCCACAAGTCGAAGACGGCTCAAGAGTCCGCAGCAGGAAGAGGATAGGTTACGGCTTGAAGCACGTCATATCCCCGGATATTTGGCTGAATTGCACTGATCTGGTGCGCAACAAGGGGTAGGGGGGTTGAGAGTTCGGGCGGCCTCGCCTCGGACACCGCCCCCCTCGCACGCGCAGATTTTTTTCCTCTCACAGGTTTTTGTTAATGGCTTTAACACCCAAAAAACGCGCTTTCATCAAGGCGGTGAGGGAAGGTGCGTCCAACAGAGAGGCAGCCATCAGGGCGGGGTGCCCAGAGAAATCAGCCTCCGCAGCGGGTTCGCGCCTGGCGAAAGACCCTGATGTGGTCGCCGAACTACACAAGCTGAATGCCTTGCACCCTGTTAAACCTGGTGTTAACGCCGAGCCGGCGCCGGAAGCTCTTGAGGGTGAGTTCGAGCCGGCCGGATTCGACCTGGGCAAGGCGCTTTCGCATAGCGACCCCAAAGCCTTCCTGCTGGCTGTCATGAACGATCTGGGCACGGAACCGAAGCTCCGGGTAGATGCCGCTAAGGCCCTGATGCCATTCACTCACCAGCGCAAGGGTGAGGGCGGCAAGAAGGAGCAGGCGAAGGAGAAAGCGGCCGAGGCCGCCTCAGGTAGATTCGGTACCCGCCGCGGTCCACTTCGGTCGGTGAAATGATGAAGTGGACGACAGCCTGCCCTGACTGGGAAGAGCGAATCATCTCGCGTCAGACCCTGATCCCGTTCGAGCCGCTTTTCCCTGATCAGGCAGCAGAGGCCCTGGAGGTATTCGGAGCGCTCAGAATGGTAGACGCCACTGGCAGCCCTCTGATGAGCGAGACGGTGCGCGATTGGGTCAACCAGTTCGTGGCGGCCATCTTCGGGGCCTACGATCCGGACTCTGGGCGCCGTTTGATCACCGAGTTTCTGCTGCTGATCAGCAAGAAGAATGGCAAGTCCACAATTGCTGCGGGCATCATGCTTACGGCCATGGTGCTCAACTGGCGCGCTTCGGGTGAGTACATCATCCTGGCGCCGACCAAGGAAATCGCGGACAACTCCTTCATCCCGATTCGGGACATGGTGAAGGCTGACGAAGAGCTATCAGCCCTCTTCAAGGTGCAGGAACACCTGCGCCTGGTCACTCATCATGAAACCAGCGCGACGCTGAAGGTGGTGGCCGCGGATAGCGAAACCGTATCCGGCAAAAAGGCCATTGGTGTCTTCGTCGATGAGCTTTGGGTGTTCGGCAAGCGCGCGAACGCAGAGGCGATGCTGCGGGAAGCCACCGGGGGCCTGGCCTCCCGGCCAGAGGGCTTCATCATCTGGGCCACTACCCAGTCGGATGCGCCGCCCGCCGGCGTATTTCGGCAAAAGCTGCAGTACGCGCGCCAGGTGCGCGATGGAAAGATCAAGGACAAATCCTTCCTGCCGGTGCTGTACGAGTTTCCGAAGCACATGATCGATGCTGGCGCCCACCGCGAGGTGTCGAACGCCTACATTACGAACCCCAACCTGGGGCTGTCAGTGGACGAGCCGTTCATCGAACGCGGCTTTGCCCAGGCGCAACTCGACGGTGAAGAATCGTTTCGCGGCTTTCTGGCCAAGCATCTGAATGTTGAGATCGGCCTGGCGCTGATGGCCGACCGTTGGCCGGGCGCGGAATTCTGGGAGGGGCAGGCGGCGGCGTGCTGCGTGTCCCTGGACGACCTAATAGACCGCTGCGAAGTCATCGACATCGGTATCGATGGCGGCGGCCTGGATGACCTACTCGGGCTCGCCGCCGTGGGCCGAGAAACCGGTACCCGGCGTTGGCTGGCTTGGACACATGCATGGGCGCACCCTTCGGTGCTCGAGCGGCGCAAGTCGGAAGCACCACGTTTCCGCGATTTCGCAAAGGACGGGCACCTCACATTGGTCGACGTCATTGGCCAGGACGTCGAGGACGTGGTCAAGCTCTGCGCGCTGGTAGAAGAACAGGGCCTGCTCGACCAGATCGGGCTCGACCCGGCCGGGATTGGGGCCATCCGCGATGCGCTCGAAGAGGCTGAAATTCCCGCCGAGAAGATCGTCGGCGTTCGGCAGGGCTGGACACTGGGTGGCGCGATCAAGACCACCGAGCGACGCCTGGCTGAAGGTGAGCTGATTCATGGCGGCCAACCGATGATGGCGTGGTGCTGCGGCAACGCCAGGGTCGAGCCCCGGGCAAACTCCATCCTCATCACCAAGCAGGCCAGTGGATCGGCCAAGATCGACCCGCTGATGGCTCTGTTCAATGCCGTGGCGCTGATTTCACTCAACCCCGAAGCCCTGGGCGGTAGTTCTGGCTTTTACGACAACCCGATCATGGTGGGCGTTTAATGGCTCGCAACAAGAAACCAGGCCGCATCAAGAATGCGCTTCTGGACTGGCTGGGCGTGCCGATCACCCTCCGGGATTCGGCGTTCTGGAAGGAATGGAACGGCACCTCGTCCAGCGGCAAGAGCGTCACCGTCGACAAGGCGCTTCAACTTTCGGCGGTGTGGGCTTGTGTGCGGCTAGTGTCGGAAACAATCTCCACGCTGCCGCTGAAGCTCTACGAGCGCGTGGATGATGGTTCCCGAGCGCCCGCCACGGGCCACCCGCTGTACCAAGTGCTGAGTGTCAGCCCGAATGCCGAAATGACCCCAGCGCGCTTCATGCTCATGCTGGTGGCCAGCATCGTGCTGCGCGGCAACGCCTTCGTCGAGAAGAAGCGGGTGGGCGCCCGCATCGTCGCGTTGGTGCCGCTGTTGCCCCAATGCATGGTCGTCAAGCGCCTGGACAACGGCCGGCTTGAATACACCTATAGCGAGAACGGTGCGCAGCGGGTCATTGCCGAGAAGGATCTGATGCACATTCGGGGCTTTGGCCTGGATGGCGTGTGTGGCTTGCAGCCCGTCCAGATGGGCCGTGATGTGCTCGGCGCCGCTATGTCGGCCGATGAGGCTGCTGCCAAGATCTTTGCCCAAGGTATGCAGGCCGCCGGCATCCTCAGCAGCGACAAGAAGCTCACCGACGTGCAGCGCGAGAAGCTACGCAAGAGCCTTTCCGCGTTCATGGGCTCCACCAACGCCGGCAAAGTGATGGTGGCGGAGGATGGCTTCAAGTACCAGGGCATCACGATGAACCCTGAGGCGGCGCAGATGCTGGAGACGCGCAACTTCGAGATCGAGGAAATCTGTCGTTGGTTCCGGGTGCCGCCCTTCATGGTCGGGCACATGGACAAGCAGAGCAGCTGGGCGTCGAGCGTCGAGGGGATGAACCTGCAATGGCTCACCAACGGCCTGCGGCCCATGCTTGAGAACATCGAGCAGGAAATCGGACGCTGCCTGCTGGAAAACAACCCAAGATTCTTCGTCAAATTCTCAGTTGAAGGACTTCTGCGCGCCGATAGCGCAGGCCGCGCGGCGTGGTACAGCACGGGCGTGCAAAACGCCTGGATGAACCGAAATGAGGTGCGGCGCTTCGAGGATATGCCCCCTATCCCCGGTGGCGATATCTACACCGTGCAATCGAACCTGATACCGATAGATCAGCTCGGCAAGGCCCAGGACAGCGAACAGGCCCGCTCTGCGCTCGCTGCCTGGCTCTTCCCCAACGCCAAGAAAGACCCCAAACCGGAGTAACCCATGACCCTCAAGACCATTCCGGCGGCGCCGGAGGCCCGGCCGCGCGCGCAGATCCAGTGCGACCTGATGCCCATGGCCCTCGAGCGCTGGAATCCGGCGATCAAGGCGGCCGTGACCGACGACACCACCATCACCATGTACGACCCCATCGGGTTCGATTGGTGGACCGGTGAGGGCGTGACCGCCAAGCGGGTTAGCGCCGCGCTGCGCACCATGGGGGATAAGGACGTCACGGTGAAGATAAACAGCCCTGGCGGCGACGTTTTCGAGGGCCTGGCCATCTACAACCTGCTACGCGAACACAAGGGCAAGGTGACGGTCCAGGTGCTGGGCCTGGCCGCCTCGGCGGCGTCTTTCATTGCCATGGCCGCCGACGAGGTGCAGATCGCCCGAGCCGGGTTTCTGATGATCCACAATGCCTGGACCATTGGCGCCGGCGACCGCAACGAGCTGCGCGAAGTCGCCGACTTCCTCGAGCAGATAGACGGCACCCTGGCTGACATCTACTCGGCCAAGACCGGCGATAAGGCCGAGGCCATGAGCAAGCTGATGGACGTGGAAACCTGGATGGGCGGGACGGCAGCAGTAGAGGCCGGCTTTGCCGACAGCCTGCTGGATTCGGACGCCACCCAGGAAGACACGAAGGCCGCGGCACCCCACCAGGTGGCTGCTCGGCGGCTCGACACCATTCTCGCCAAGCAGGGCATGCCGCGCTCCGAGCGCCGCGCCCTGATTCAAGAACTCAAGGGTACGCCTGGCGCTGCCCTCGACGGTACGCGAAACGCTGCCGACACCCAGGCCAATCTGGCCGAACCCATCGCCGAACTGCAGGCCCTTGTGGCCGGCCTGGCGGCAGCCAACGCAAAAGTACTGGAGAAATTCCAATGAGTGACCCAACTGAAGACCTGCTGAAGCAGGTATCCGCGGACCTGAAGAAGGCAACCAGCGATTTCAGCAAGCAGGCCGAGAACGCCTTGGCCGAAGCCAAAAAGGCTGGCAGCCTGTCTGAAGAGACCAAGAATGCCGTCGACGAACTGGCCACCAAGTTCAACAGCCTCACCGAGGCTGAGAAGATGCTCAAGGCGCAACTGGGCGAGCTTGAACAGGAGTTCGCCCGCATCCCTGCTCAAACCCAAGGCAGCCAGCGTGAGACTGTAGGCGGGATGGTGATCAAGAGCGAGGCGCTGAAGCAGTTCGCTGCCAGTGTCGAGGGTGGCAAGCGCGTCAGCGTGCCAGTCCAGAACGCCCTGATCAGCTCTGGGGTAGCCGAGGGGGTCGTGGAGCCGCAACGCCTGCCAGGTATCGACGTGATGCCGAAGCAGCGCCTGTTCATCCGCGATCTGATTGCCCCGGGTCGCACGACGTCGCCGGCGATCTTCTGGGTGCAGCAGACCGGCTTTACCAATGCCGCTGCGGTTGTGCCGGAGAACACCGCAAAGCCATACAGCGATATCACCTTCGCGACCAAGATCACCCCGGTGACTACGATCGCGCACATGTTCAAGGCATCGAAGCAGATCCTGGACGATTTTGCTCAACTGCAATCGACCATCGACACCGAGATGCGCTACGGCCTGAAGTACGTGGAAGAGCAGGAGATCCTGTTCGGTGACGGCACTGGTGCGCACCTCACCGGTATCGTGCCCCAGGCCTCGGCCTACAGCGCTGCCTTCGCGGTAGAGCAACAGAACGGCATCGATGACTTGCGCCTGGCCATGCTGCAAGCGCAGTTGGCGCGCCTGCCCGCTTCGGGCCACGTCCTGCACTTCATCGATTGGGCCAAGATCGAGCTGACCAAGGACACCCTGGGGCGCTACATCCTGGCCAACCCTCTGGGCCTGGCTGGTCCGTTGCTGTGGGGCTTGCCGGTGGTGGCCACCGAAATCGCCGCGTTCCAGGGCAAGTTCTTGACCGGTGCTTTCGCCACCGGTGCGCAGATTTTCGACCGCGAAGACGCGAACGTGGTGATCTCCACCGAAAACGCCGACGACTTCGAGAAGAACATGATCTCGATCCGTTGCGAAGAGCGCTTGGCACTGGCGGTGAAACGCCCCGAAGCCTTCATCTACGGCACGTTCACCGCTCCGGCCACGGGCAGTTGATCCCATTACTCCTTATAAGGGCCGCGCTGCGGCCCGCTGGAGCCCGCCATGAAGATGATCACGTATAAACCGCTGTATCTGGGCGGAAAGACCCTCACCGAGGGCACCGTATTCGTGACCGATGAGCAACACGGACGGGAATTGACCGCGCTCGGCTATGCCAAGGTCCACGATGGCGATGGTAAGCCAGCCGTCGATCTGACCGCGCTGGTAGCAAAGCCGTCATCGCTTACTACCGGAACAGTGCAGAGCATCGAGCCTGCTTTCAAGGCTGTACACAAGGGCAACGGCAAGTGGGTTGTCGTGGATGCCGCCGGCGAGTCGGTGGGCGATTTCAGTGGAAACAGGGACGAAGCGGCTGCCGAAGTCGAACGTTTGGTCGCCGGCGGGGAACCGCTCAAGAAAGACGAAACCGTAACCGGTGACAATGCTCTGCCGACGGATAGCTCTGCAGCAGTCGCTATGCCGGCGGACACCCCAGCCGCGCCGCAGGAGTAAGGCATGTCCGTGATTAGCATAGAAAAGGCCATGGAACACCTGCGAGCCGAGGCTGAAGATAACGCTCTGGTGCAGGCGATGCTGGACGCAGCCGAGGAATCGGCCAGCCAGTTCATGCAGCGGCGCTTCTATGCTGACGCTACTGAGCGATCTGCCGCGCTTCTGGCGGTTCCAGCCGCCCGAAATGATGCACGGGCGGCGTTCGACCAAGCCCGGGCGGCTGCCGCAACGCTGGCACGTCTCGATGATCGAACCGCAGCCTTGGCCGAAGCCCAGGAAATATTCGATGAAGCGCTGCGCGACTGCGTGATGCAGGCCCGCGGCATCCTCATAAACAAAGCGATTCAGGCGGCTTGCCTTCTGATCGTTGGCCACCTGTTCGCCAACCGCGAAGACGTGGTGACTGGCGTGGCGGTCACGGAACTGCCCATGGGCTCGCAGCACCTGCTGTGGCCGTACCGTATCGGACTGGGCGTGTGATGAGAGCCGGACTTTTGCGACACCGCATGCGCTTCGAACAGAAGGTGGACGTTCAAGATGAAGAGTCGGGCGAAATGCTGCCTGGGACTTGGCAGGAGGCTTTCACGGCCTGGGGTTCGTTCGAACCACTTTCCGCCCGCGATCTGATCGCCGCCCAGGCGGGGCAGTCGGAAGCAACGGCGCGGGTCGTGATCCGGTACCGGGACGGCGTGCTGCCCACCATGCGCATCATCCACCGCGGGCAGATCTACAACATCGAGGGGCCGCCGCTGCCGGACAAGGTTTCTGGCCGGGAGTACCTGACCATTCTCGTTTCAACGGGGCTCAATGATGGGTGAATTCAAAATGCAGGGCGTTGAGGGCGTCGTAGGGAAGATGCGCGGCCTGGCGCCCAAACTGCAACGATCCGGC
>NZ_JAAOCA010000031.1 GCF_014694385.1 Pseudomonas typographi
CCGCCCACCCGTGGTGGGTGCTGCGGCGGTTGCCGCCGGCCAGCGAGTGTTCGAAGGTGCCTGCCAGGCCTGCCACAGCGCCGCAGACGGTGGCCCGCAATTGTTTGGGGTAAGCCCGGCCATGGCGGTGAACAGCAATGTGCACAGCGATCGCCCCGACAACCTGATCCAGGTGATCCTGCAGGGCATCGGCAACCCCGCCACGGCCGGGTTGGGCTACATGCCGGCCTTCAAGCACAGCCTGAGCGACCGCCAGGTGGCCGACCTGGTGGCCTACTTGCGCAGCCACTTTGCCGCCGACAAGCCCGCCTGGCCGGAGCTTACCCGCCAAGTGGCGTGGTTGCGGGCCAACCCGGGTAGCCATTGAGCGCTAATGGGGTATTAGAGAAGCTGGCTGCACCGTTTTTGCCATACTTTTGCCGCCGTGCCGCCGTGCCGCCGTGCCGCTGCGCCGCTGCGCGCCATAGCCCGGCTATGGCTCGTCACGGCGCCTTGCCCAGCAGCAAAACCCACGCGTCAAGGCTGGTACGAGCCTCGACGCACCGCACTAGGCCAATAGCCCACGCCGTACCTGATCCTTGATGTACTCCAGCCACCCGTCCTGGGCCGGGCGCCCGGCCAGGTCCTGGCCCAGGAAGGCGGTGAGGGTGTGCAGGTTGGAGTGGTAGAAGTAGCACAGCGAGGCAATCAACAAGTACGTGTGGGTGGTGTTCACGTCCTGGCGGAACTGCCCGCTGGCTTGGCCAGCGCGAATGATCGGGGCCAGGTTGCCCAGCGCTTCACCCGAGAGCCGGGTGATGTTCTCGATTTGCCGCGCATGGCAGCCCTGGTGCAGGTTCTCGGTGTTGAGCAGGCTCACGAACTCCGGGTGTTGGCCATAGTAGCCCCAGACGAACCCCACCAATTGATCAAGGGCGCTAAGCGGTGAGCTAAGGTCGAAGCGCTGGGCAGACTCGGCTTGGTTGAACTCGGCGTATACCTGCTCCAGCACACGGATGAACAACTGTTCTTTGCTGGTGAAGTAGTAGTAGATCATCCGGTCGTTGGAGCGCGCCCGGCGCGAGATTTTTTCGATGCGGCCACCACTGAACCCGTCTTCGGCGAACACCTGGGTGGCGGCGGTGAGGATTCTTGCACGGGTGTCGTCGGCTTGTTGGGCGCGGATGCCGGTTTTCTTCGAAGACATAATCGTTCGTTCATCAGACCATGGAAAGGGCACGTTCAGGCGGCCAGCTTCAGGTCGCCGTGCCACCGGCCCATCGCGCCCGCCGTGGTTCGCAGGTTACACGTATGCGCGAGTGTTTCCAGTGTGATGCCTCAGAAGTGGGCGGTACCCATTCGACGGTGCCTTTTGCTGTCACGGCGCGTTACCCCCGCAGCAATATTCACCAGATGCGCGTGCGAGCATCCAAGACACCACACTAAACGGAACCAACTCGCCTCGCGGGCCCCTCATAGCTATGGACCAGGAGGGTAACGTGCAACCACTACGGATTGGCGTATTAACACACATCAAATTTCCCGTGCGCCAGCCGTTCGCTGGCGGCCTGGAAGCGTTCACGTTTGACGCGGTGCGCGGGCTGCGCGAGCGGGGGCACGCGGTAACCCTGTTCGCCCACCAAGGCAGCGACGCAACCCTGAACCTGGTGCCGATGCCCAGCCAGGATGATTGCCGCCACCCCAGCTTGAGCAGTACCTACGTGGCCGAGCACCATGCGTACCTTGAGGTGATGCAGGGCATCGACGCCCATGGCTTCGACGTAATTTTCAACAACAGCCTGCACTACGTGCCCGTGACCATGGCCTCGCTGGTTCGCACGCCCATGCTGACCGTGCTGCATACCCCGCCGTTTTTCGAGTTGGTCAACGCCCTGAAGGCCCCGCGCCGCCGTGGCCATTTCGCGACGATCTCGGCCGCCAATGCTCGCGCCTGGCACGGCCTGTTGCCGGACTGCGCGGTAGTGCCCAATGGTATCGACCTGAACGCCTGGCACCCCGGCGGTTGCGTCGGCACCCATGCATTCTGGTTTGGCCGCATTGTGCCCGATAAGGGCACGCATCTGGCCATAGACGCCGCACGGTTGGCGGGGGTGGCGTTGCGCTTGGCCGGGCAGGCGCCGGACACTCACTACTTTAACGAGCAGATCGCGCCGCGCTTGGGCGAAGGCGTGGACTACCTCGGGCACTTGGGCCGCGACGCGGTGCGGGCGCAATTGCGCCAAGCCTCGGTGGCCTTAGTCACGCCGTGTTGGGAAGAGCCATTCGGTTTGGTGGTGGCCGAGGCCATGGCCTGCGGCACGCCGGTGGCGGCCTTCGCTCGTGGGGCGATGGCCGACTTGATCGATGAGCACACCGGCGCGCTGGCACCGCCGGATGACGTGCCCGCCCTGGCCGAGGCGTTGTTGCTCGCCCGGCACCGTTCACGCAGCGCTTGCCGTGCCCGTGCCGAAGCGCAGTGGTGCCAGCAGCGCATGCTCGGGGCCTATGAGCAGTTGTTATGGGCGGCAGCCGATGCCTGAGGTGACGATCGGTTATTACGTCCACCACCATGGCGCCGGCCACGGTGCGCGCGCATTGGCCATCGCCACAGCGCTGAACGGGCCGGTCAGCTTGATTGGCTCCCGCTTGCCCGAGGGGCCGTGGCCCGCCCACGTGAGCGCCCTGGAGTTGCCGGCTGATACCTGCGACGGCATGCAGGCCGAGCGCTTCGACGTGCTGCATTATGCGCCGCTGGCCGTACCGGGGCTACGCCAGCGCATGGCCCGCCTGGCTCAGTGGTTCGACCAGCATTGGCCATGCTTGCTGGTGGTCGATGTGTCGGTGGAGGTCGCCCTGTTGGCGAGGCTGTGCTCGGTGCCTACGGTATACATGCGCCAGCACGGCGAGCGGGGCGATGCCGCACACTGCCTGGCCTATGCAACGGCGCGCGGGCTGCTGGCGCCTTACCCGAAGGCGATGGCGCTGGCCGAGGACCCGTGGCGCGGCAAGACGCTGTACAGCGGTTGGTTGTCCCGTTACAACGGCCGCGCAATGGCTACTGTGCAGCCTTATCGAGTGTTGGTGATCTGCGGCCACGGCGGTACGGGGCTGAATGCCGCCTTGCTGGAAGCGGTAGCCCGGGTATGCCCGCAATGGCATTTTGAAGTGGCCGGTGCCTTGGCGCCGGGCCGGCCCGCAGCCAACCTACACTGGCTCGGCGTGCAGGCGGACCCCGCTGCGGCCATGCAGCGGGCCGAAGTGGTGGTGGGCAGCGCCAGCGACAGCCTGGTCAGCGAAGCGGCCGCGCTGGGTTGCCGCTATATCGCCGTGGCCGAGGCTCGCCCTTTCGATGAACAGCGCTGGCAAGCCCGGCGGCTGGCGCAATTGGGCGTAGCCCTGGGCCTGGAAGGCGGCTGGCCGGCCCCTGAGCAGTGGCCGGCGCTGCTGGCCGAAGCGCGGCTACTGCAACCGCAGCGTTGGCGGGCGTGGGCCGATGAGCACGCGGCGGCGCGGGCGGCGCACGCGCTGCAGCGGTGGTCAGCCGCCTAGGGCATCGGCCAATTGGATGAACCGTGGGCGCTGCGCCGGTGCACCGATGCACGCAACGGCCAAGCGCTTGAGGTGCTCAGCACGTTCGCCACTGCAGTGCAGCAACTCGCCGAGCAAGATCCCGAAGGCGCGGACTTCCAAGCGTTCGAGGGCTTGTGCCTGGGGGCCGCCGTCGCCGGCGTGGAACGATGCCGCGCCGAAATCCCCCAGCAGGCAGTCGCCACCGGGGCGCCATAGCAGGTTATGGGCATACAGGTCGCCATGCATGATGCCACGTGCGTGCAAGTGCGCCCCAAGCGAGGCCACCTGCTTGGCAATGCGCAGGGCTTCGGCCGGGCCCAGCGCCAGCCCGGGTGGGTAAACGTCACGGCTGCAACTGGCCAGGCTCGGTGGCGCGGCAAGGTTAACGAAGGCACGGTCTACCAGGTCCATGACCAGCCCTTCGCGCCCTTCGGGGTGCCCCTGCAGTTGCCCGCGTAGCGGGATCAATGCAGGGTGCTGGCCGGCCGCCAGGCTCGCGGCCATTTCATCGAGCGGTGAGCCGTCGCTGGTGACTTGGCCTTTATACAGTTTGACCGCCACCGGTAACGCGCCATCCAGGCGCGCCTGGACGATCTCGCCGCTAGCCCCTTCACCTAAGCGCGCGCCCAAGGCCAAACGGCCCCAAGCCAACGTGGTATGCGCCGGCAAGCGCGCGGGGCGGCACAGCGCCGCCGGCAGTAGCGGGTTGCCCGCATACGCCAGCCAGGCCAGCGCCGGCAGCTCAGTGAGCCAACCGGGCAGGGCCGCCAAGCGGTTGCTGGCGATACGCAGCAATTCCAGGCGCTCGCATTGCGCCAGGCTTTGCGGCAGTTCGGCCAATCGGTTGCCGGCCAGCATCAACTTTTGCAGCGATGCCCGTTCGCCCAGTGCACTGGGCAGTGTGCTGAGCTGGTTGTCGGTGAGGATCAACCAACGTAAACGGGCAGGCAGGGCGCTGGCCGGCACCCGGGTGATCCGGTTGGCTTTGAAGCCGACCATTTGTAGCTGTGGGCAGCCACCCAAAGCTTCGGGCAAATGAGTAAAGGCATTGTTCGAGCAGAACACCACCTTGAGCCGTTTGAACCGGTGCAGATCATGGGGCAAGTCGCTGAGCGCATTGCCGCTTAGGTTGAGCACCTCAAGGGTTTCGGCCAGGCCATAGGCGGCTTGGGGAAAGTGCCTGAGGCCGCAGGCTAGATCCAGGCGGGTAGCGCCGGCGAGGTCGCCGGCCTCCAGGCGTTCGAGGGTGTCCATGGGGCAAGCCTTGCAAAGGGGGGCGCCATGATAGCCGATGTTCCCTGGCACTGGCGCCACCAGCGGCTACCGTCGGCCGCGCCCTGAACCATAACGACAGGGCGTTGCGCCCATGCACTACGCTGATACCCACGCCCGTTCCATTACCAACCTCGGCCGGTTTCTGGGCGGAGCAAGTACAACCCGTGGCCTGGTTCGAACCCCTGGCCAGGCGCTCGAACAGCTGCCTGATGGCATCCATCGCGGGTTCGCCGACGTCTCGCTCAACAGCACCCGGCCAAGATCCGCTCGGGATAGACCTGGCGGGCGGCCATCGATGGTGCGCGCACATTGGATTACGTCGAACGGGCGCTTCAGGTGCCGAGATAAGGTGGCCATAAGGTGTACGCCGAAGGGCTTATCAGGGCAGGATCTTGACCGTGTGCATCGCCACCGTATCGTAGGGCACAGTAACCTGCTCCTTACCGGCCAGGTCTGGGTGGGTGGCGATCAGGGTACGTACCTCGTCGAGGATGCGGGCTTGGTCGGCGCTGGGCAGGTTGGCGATAAAGCTGATCGACTTGATGCGCCGCACAATCACATCCTCCGGCGCACCGGTATGCCCATGGTGCCAATGCTTCTCGACCAAGGGCGCATACTTGCCGGTATAGTGGCGACCCAGCACCGTGCGCCATTCACCGCTGTAATAGCGCGGGTAGTCGCCGGCATAGCGCTGCACGATCGCTGCCAGTTGCGCCACCCAATCCACCTGAATGTCCCGCAGGTTCCACACCAGGCCCAAGCGCCCGCCCGGCTTGAGCACACGGTGGATTTCGGTCAATGCTTCAGGGTTGGCGAACAGGTGGAACGACTGCGCGCATACCACCACGTCCACGCTCGCCGCCGGTAGGGGAATGGCTTCGGCTTGGCCTTCGAGCAGGCGTACCTCTGGGCAGCGCCGGCTGAATTTTTCGCGCATGTGCAGCTCAGGTTCCACGGCGATCACATCAGCATGGGCGCCAAGCAAACGCTGGGTGAATTTACCGGTACCCGAACCCAGGTCCAACACCACGGTACGCGGCGGTTTGACCTGCAGGGTTTGGCGCAGCCAGCCGTCGATTTCATTCGGGTAATCGGGGCGGCCTTTGTCGTAGGCTTGCGCGGCGGCGCCAAACCCGGCGAAAAGCGGGGGCAGGCTGAGGATTTCTCTTAGGCTTTTCATGTTCATCTCCCTTGGGGCTGCGGCCAGCGCGCGACAGCGAGGGCGAAGGGCTGAATGAAAACCGCCTGGGTACGGTGACCGGCATCCACACCCGGCTAAGGTTTGCCGGTCGGCTTTTCGTATCAACCCTGGCAGCAACCGCGCCAGAGGCTATGGGTACAGCGTAGCCCAAAGCGTACTTACGCGCGGTGGTTCTGTTCAGTCAGCCGCTGCAGTGCCAAGCGCCGGTAATCTGATGGGGTCATGCCCTTGAGCTGCTGGAAGCGCCGGTTGAAATTAGAGATGTTATTGAAGCCGGAGGCGAAGCACACGTCGGTGATCGGGCGGTCGCTTTCGGCGAGCAACTCGCAGGATTTGCTGATCCGCAGGCGGTTGACGAACTCAACGAAACAGCGGCCGGTCGCCTGTTTGAACACGCGGGAGAAATACGTCGGCTTCATGCTCAGGTGTTCGGCGACCTCCTCCAGCGGCAATTCACGGCCATAGTGGGTAAAAATGTAGTCCACCGCGCGGTTGGTGCGCTCGACATTGCTGTCGTCGGCCAACTGCCCCGCGCTAGTGGCCGAGAGCAGTTGGTAGTCGTCGCTGCCGGCGAGCAACTCCATCAAGATCAGGAACCAACCCAAGCGCGTGCTGCCACGGCTGTCTTCGATGCGTTGCATCAAGCCGGCGGCTTGCTGGATCAACGAGCGGTCGCGGAACTCGACGCCATAATTGGCGCGGTCCAGCATGGGGGCCAATGACTTGAGTTCGCTGAACACCTGGCTGGCGCCGTCGAACAGTTCATCGGTGAAGTTCACCAGCATGTCGCGCCGCGGCACCACTTCGTTTTCGGCAACCTGGCTGATCCAGTTATGCGGCAGGTTGGGCCCGGTGAGAAACAAACTGCCCGGGTTGAAATTACCGATGTAGTCGCCCACGAATACCTTGCCAGCGCTGGCGACGATCAAGTGCAGTTCGTACTCTTTATGGAAATGCCAGCGTACCAGTGGGCACGGGAAGCCATGCTGGCGATAAATGATCGACATGCCCTCATGGTCGTCCATCAACTCATAGGAGGGGTCGGTGGTGCGCGGGTTACGGTTCATGGGCGGCCGGTTGTGCGTGGTGCCGGGCGTTGAGCATAACCACTGCCAGGCCCGGTTGTCCAAGCCCTTGCCACGCTATCAGGCGGTGCGGTAGGGCTCTCGGTTCAATGGCTGGCCGTGTTCGGCAATGAACGGGGAAGCGGGTTCGTGTTCGAGCCTGGCCCGCACGCCGGCCATTAGCGCATCGACCAGCGCAAAGGCCGGCGCCAGGCTTTGGCCACTGGCCGGAAGGTCATCGGGCGCATACAGAGTATGGCTGCCCTCCAGGGGTGAGGCTGGTGAGTCGGTCAGCGCCACCACCGCGGCCCCCGCTTCACGGGCCACTATTGCCAAGGTGATGGCGTAATGGTTGTAGGGAGGTAGGCTCATGACCACCACGGTGTCGCCGGTATGCAAAAGGGACACCCGGCGCGCCGCCAGCTCGACCCCGCCATCGAGCGAAATGGCCAGGCAGGCCGGGTTGTAGGGGATCATCTGCTGTTCAACGATTTGCGCCAGTGGGTGGCAACGGCTACCGCCGAGGATGAACAAACGATCGGCATCGCACAGCGCTCGTACCGCGGCTTCGAACACATGTTCGGCATTGTGCTGGCTCACATGTACGGAACCGGCATGCATTTGCCGCAGGTGCCGTGCCAGAGAGAACTGCGGGTTTTGCTCCTGCTGGTTCAACAACAAATGGGGAGAAACCACCGCGAGCAGATGGTTGACCAGCGCCATGCGCAAGCCGGTGAAGCCGTTCATGCCCAGGTAATTGCCCAGCCGGTTCACCGCTGCTGGCGACGTATCGCTTTCTCGGCCAATTTCGCTGATGCTGAGCATGGCGGCCCGCAGCGGGTTGCGCAGGATGAATTCACCCACCTTGCGTTGAGCGGGTTTGAGGCTTCCCAGCACCTGCGTCAGCTTGCGCATGACTGGTGTATCGAAGAGGGGGTTGCCCGTCAAATCGTTCATGTCTGCGCTCCAATGTGGATTCTACAGGGCTTGTACAAAAAGCCTGGAGTAAAAGTTATGTGAAGCGAGTGTAGATCTGAATAGTGGCTGGATCCAACGGCGTGTGAAAATTTTACGATCTTTCACGCTTGGCTTCGATCCATTGCGCCATGTAGCGCGTGCTTTGATGCAGGTGGTGGCGCAGCAAGGCGCCGGTGAAGTTACGGCGCCGCTCGCCGGCCAAGTCGCTTCGCAACGCGTGCAGGCGGCCCGCCAGCGCGGCGGCATGGGTGGCATAGCCATACGCTTGGCCCAGCAGCGTGAAGCCGCGCGCCTGGGCCCCAGCCCAGCGCACGGGATCTTGATACAGCGCGACCGCCACTGTGGCGAATTCGCCGGCATTGCCCGCTACGGCACCGGGCCAAGGGTCGCCCATGCCTTCGGCCCCGATTGGGGTGGTCACGCTCGGTGTGCCGCACTGCATCGCTTCGAGCAGCTTGCCCTTGATGCCGGCACCGAAGCGCAGCGGCGCCAGCAGTACCCGTGCGCGTTGCATAACATGCAGTGCGTCTTCGGCCCAGCCATTAATATGAAAACCTTGCTCCGGGTTGTGCAGGGCACTGGCCTTGGCAGGCGTATAAGCGCCATAGATCTGCATCCGCGCCCCCGGTAGGCGCGCGCGGATGGCAGGCCAGATCGCCTGCTTGAGCCAGAGCACGGCATCCCAGTTCGGCCCATGGCGGAAATTACCGACGGTCACGAAGTCGCGCCGTTCGGCAAAGGTACGCGTGGGGGCTGGTAGCGGCTCTACCATGAATGGGCAGTGATGCAGCAGCGATGGCGGAATACCAAACCCTTGCTGCAACAATGCCACTTCGGCGCTGGAAATCATCAGCGACAGGTCGCAGCGCAGGATGGCGCCCACCTCGCGCAACGTTAGGGTTTGCCCGGCCATCGCCTCGTAAAGTTCGGTAGCGCTGTGTTGAAACAGCCCGGGTGTGCTCGGGTTTTGCTTGAGCAGGGCGTTCAGCCGTTGCTGGCGCGCCTGGCGCAGGCTGTGCAAATCGGAGGTTTCCAGCACCCGTACGGCCTGCGGGCAGTGCTGTTGCACGCGCCAGCCGAACTGTTCCTCGATGAGGAAACGGTCGAACACTACAAGGTCTGGTTGTAGCTGGGCGATAAAGCGATCGAAGCTGCTGCAGTTCAAGGCAATCGGCACCTGGTCGATGCCCAGGGCAGCGAGGTCTAGCCGGTGCTGCCCGCTTTGCGCGGGGCTGGCGAAGGTGATGGGCCAGCCTTGCTGCTGGAATACCCGCAACAGTTGCATCATGTGTCCGCCGGCCGCGGTGGCCGCTGGTTCCGGCCAGGTGTAGCCAATCACCAGTACCTTCAACGGCGCAGCCATGGCTCAGGCGAGCAAGCCTTGAACTTTGTCGCGCAATTGGTCGATAGAGAACGGTTTGCCGATCTGTTCGGCACCGGGCGGGATATCCAGCGCCTCGCCAGTACCGCCTCCCGGCCCCACATAGCCGCTGGCGACCAGTACCGGCAAGCCCTCGCGCAGCCGCAACGCTTCGCGGGCCAAGCCCAACCCGTCGCGGTCGGGGGTGCCGCCCAGGCCCACATCGGTGATCAACAACGCCACCGCCTGCGCCGGGTTGGCGAGTACCGCAATGGCGGTGTCCCAGCCGTCCGCTTCGATCACGTGGTGCCCCGCGTCTTCGAGCACATCGACCATCAGCATGCGCACGATGGGGTCATCTTCGACCAGCAGGATGGAGCGTGGCGCGGCATCTGGCATGGGGGGTAGGGTCCTGGGTCGGCAATGGAACGGGGCAGGGTGCCCTTCCCGGTAATCTGTGCGCGTTGGATAAAACAAGTTCCTTCTTTCCTACAAACATTGTAGAAAAAAAGCAATGTATCTGTGGCGAAAAATTACCTTTTGTAAGCCATATCCTACGTGAAATCAGTAGCATGAATAAGATTTTTCTGTCTAACGTGTAGGAAATTTCTCTTCTGTTGGTCAGATTTACGGCAAAATCCGATTTCCGTCTTTGACCCAGGCCAATGGACATGCCCCACACTACCCCGAAAGATGAAGAAAGCTTCCGCAAGCTGCTCGTGCGCAATGTGAGCCTGCCGCTGGGCGTCGGTGTACTGAGCGTCGTCGTGTTCGGCTTGATCCTGGCCTATTTGATGTCGGTTATAAGCTGGGTTGACCACACCGACCGGGTGATCAACAACGCCAATGAGGCGCTGCGGCTCTCGGTGGACATGGAAACCGGCATGCGGGGGTTTCTGCTCACGGGCGAAGAGCGGTTTCTAGACCCCTATGCGGTGGCCAAGCCACGTATTCAGGGCCAACTCAAAGCTATGCAGGAGTCGGTGAGCGACAACGCCGAGCAGGTCGACCGGTTAACCCGCATCACCGCCCTGGAAGGCGAGTGGATCCGGGTGGCCGATGAGATCATCAACTTGCGCCGCCAACAACAGGACTACATCGCGCCTATCAGCGCGGGGCGCGGTAAGCGCCTGACCGATGCCATTCGCGATGAATTCACCGCTTTGATCGCCATGGAGCAACAGTTGCGTGTCGCGCGCAGTGAGGAGGTCACCCGCACTACCTACGCCTCGGTGGTTATTTACCTTGCCTTCATCGTATCGCTGAGCGGGTTGCTGGCCTACCTAGGCCGGCGCGACCTGATGACGCTGTCGCGCCAGTATGGGGCAAACCTCGATGCACAGCAGCGCAGCGCGGAGCGCCTGGAGCATCAAGCCTGGCTACGCAATGGCCAGAACCAACTGGCCGAAGAGGTGCTGGGGCAGTTGACCGTGCAACAGCTAGGCGAAAACGTATTGCGCTTTTTTGCCCGTTACCTGGGCGTCGCGGTGGCAGCGGCTTACCTGCGCGACGAGCAAGGCAACTTGCGCCGCATCGCCACATTGGGGTTTTCTGAACAGCAGACGAGCCGCGGGCAATACATCAAAGCTGGCGAAGGGGTGGTCGGCGAAACAGCAGCGCTGGGCCACGTGGCGCGCCTGGACAACCTGCCGACCGGCTATTTTACCCAGGTGGCCTCCGGCTTGGGTGAAGGCTTGCCGCATAGCGTCGCGGTGTTGCCGTCGCGCAACGATGGCCAGGTCAATGGGGTGGTCGAGCTGGGCTTTTTGCGCCCGTTGAGCGAGCGCGATATCGAGTTCTTGGAGCGGGTGGCCGAGAACATCGGCACCTCGCTGGAAGCGGCGCGTTACCGCCAACGCCTGCAGGAGGTGCTGACCGAAACCCAACAACTCAATGAAGAGCTGCAGGTTCAGCAAGAGGAGCTTAAGACTGCCAACGAAGAACTCGAAGAACAATCCCGGGTACTCAAGGAGTCGCAGATACACCTCGAAACGCAGCAGGCCGAGCTGGAACAAACCAACCAGCAATTGGCTGATCGCACCGAGGCGCTGGCCGACCAGCGCGATGAGCTAAAAGAAGCGCAGCAGGAACTGGCCACCCGCGCCGAGGAGTTGCAGCGCTCCAGCCGTTACAAGTCTGAGTTCCTGGCGAACATGTCGCACGAGCTGCGCACCCCATTGAACAGTTCGCTGATTCTTTCCAAGTTGTTGGCCGAAAACACCGGCGGCAACCTTTCGCCTGATCAAGTCAAATATGCCGAGTCCATTTACTCGGCCGGCAACGACCTGCTGAACCTGATCAATGACATCCTCGACATTTCCAAAGTTGAAGCGGGCAAGCTCGATGTGCGCCCAGAAACGCTGTCGGTGATGCGCCTGGCGGAAAGCCTGCGCCTGACCTTCGCGCCGATGGCCGCCGACAAGGGGCTGGGGTTCGAGGTGCACATAGACCCCGCGACGCCGGCCACGATGTTCAGTGATCGCCAGCGCCTGGAACAGATACTCAAGAATTTGTTATCCAACGCGCTTAAGTTCACCGACAAAGGCATGGTCAGCCTGGCTATTGGCCCACAAGCCAGCGAGGGGCTGGCGTTCGCCGTGCGCGACTCGGGCATCGGGATCGCCCCCGAACAGCAGCAGGTGATTTTCGAAGCGTTCCGCCAGGCCGATGGCACCACCAGCCGCCGCTACGGCGGTACCGGCCTGGGCTTGTCGATTTCGCGCGACCTGGCCACGCTATTGGGAGGGTATATCAGCGTCAGCAGTGTGGTGGGCCAGGGCAGTGTGTTTACCCTGGTGCTGCCTGAGCATTATGAGCAGGGCGGCGAAGATGAACCGTTGCCTGCCGCCCCGCCGGCGGCCTTGCTGCCCCCTGCGCCGGTGCCTGAAGTGTTGCCAGCGGCTACCGCGTTGGCAGCATTGCCACGCTTCGCCGACGACCGTGACCTTCCCGATGCCGAACGCCGCTGCATCTTGGTGATAGAAGACGAACCGAGCTTCGCCCGCATCTTGTTCGATTTGGCCCATGAACTCGGCTACCGCTGCTTGGTGGCGCATGCCGCTGACGAAGGTTTCGATCTGGCGGTACAGTTCGGGCCTGATGCCGTGTTGCTCGACATGCGCCTGCCGGACCATTCCGGCCTGACGGTGCTGCAACGTTTGAAAGAAAATCCCGACACCCGGCACCTGCCAGTGCACGTGATCTCGGTGGAAGATCGCATAGAGGCGGCCATGCACATGGGCGCGGTCGGTTATGCGGTAAAACCCACTACCCGCGACGAACTCAAGGCAGTATTCGGCCGCCTGGAGGCGAAGCTGACGCAGAAGCTCAAGCGTATCTTGCTGGTGGAGGATGACGACCTGCAGCGCGATAGCATTGCCCTGCTGATCGGCGACGACGATATCGAAATCACTGCGGTGGGCTTTGCCCATGAAGCGCTGGAGCTGTTGCGCGAGCATGTCTACGACTGCATGATCATCGACTTGAAGCTGCCCGACATGCTCGGCGGCGAATTGCTCAAGCGCATGAGCACCGAAGAGATTCGAGCGTTCCCACCGGTTATCGTGTACACCGGGCGCAACCTCACCCGCGAAGAAGAAGCCGAGCTGCGCAAGTACTCCCGTTCGATCATCATCAAGGGGGCACGTTCACCGGAACGGCTACTGGATGAGGTCACACTCTTTTTGCACAAAGTTGAAGCGCAGTTGTCGAATGAACGGCAGCGCATGCTAAAAACCGCTCGCAGCCGCGACAAGGTGTTCGAAGGCCGTAAGATCCTGGTCGTCGATGATGACGTTCGCAATATTTTTGCCCTCACCAGTGCCTTGGAGCACAAGGGGGCGAAGGTCGAAATCGGGCGCAATGGCTTGGAGGCGATCGAGCGGCTGAACGCAATGGGCGATATCGATTTGGTGCTGATGGACGTGATGATGCCGGAAATGGACGGTTTCGAAGCCACGCGGGAAATCCGCAAGGACCCGCGCTTTCGCAAGCTGCCGATCATCGCGGTCACCGCCAAGGCGATGAAGGATGATCAGGAGCGCTGCCTGAACGCCGGGGCCAACGATTATTTGGCAAAACCGATCGACCTGGACCGGCTGTTTTCCCTGATACGCGTGTGGTTGCCACAGTTGGAGCGAATTTGAGTGTCATCTGAGCAAACGGCCGACCTGGGGGCTGGCCATGAAGCGCGAGTGGAGCACACCACCGACATCGAGATTCGCCTATTGATCGAAGCGATCTACCTCAAATACAGCTACGATTTTCGTGACTATTCCGGGGCCTCGATCAAGCGCCGAATCCAGCACGCCCTGCATCAGTTCGACTGCCGTACGGTATCGGCGTTACAGGAGCGCGTGCTATACGAGCCGGCGATGTTCATGCAACTGCTGCAATACCTCACCATCCCGGTGAGCGAGATGTTTCGCGACCCTGAGCACTTTTTGGCGTTGCGCCGCGAAGTGGTGCCGCTGCTGAAGACCTACCCCTCGCTAAAGGTGTGGGTTGCCGGTTGCAGCACCGGCGAGGAGGTGTACTCGATGGCCATTATGTTGCATGAGGAAGGCCTGCTGGACCGCACCATGATCTACGCCACCGACATCAACCCCACCTCGTTGGAACGGGCCAAGCAAGGTATTTATTCGCTTGAGAATATCCGCGCTTATACCCGCAATTACCAACTGGCAGGGGGGCAAAGTGCGTTCAGTGATTACTACACCGCCGGTTACGAACACGCCATCATGGACAGCCGCCTGCGGCGCAACGTGACCTTCGCCGATCACAGCCTGGCCACCGACAGCGTGTTCTCGGAAACTCAGCTGGTGTCGTGCCGCAACGTATTGATTTATTTCAACCGGAAACTTCAGGACCGCGCGTTTGGTCTGTTTCACGACTCGTTATCGCACCGCGGTTTTTTAATGCTGGGCAGTAAGGAAACCCTGGATTTTTCTGCTTACAGCGATGCGTTTGAGACGTTGAGCAAACCGGAACGGATTTATCGTAAATTATGAACCGCTACCAGGCAGTGGTCGTTGGGGCATCGGCTGGGGGCGTCGAGGCCTTGCTGGGACTGTTCGGCGCCTTGCCCAGCCATTTCGCCCTGCCGATCATGACCGTGCTGCACTTGCCCGACGGCCGCCATAGCCAGTTGGCCCAAGTGTTCGAGCGGCGGCTGGGGCGGATGGTGCGCGAGGGCCAGGATAAAGCGCCGATCGAGCCGGGAATCATCTACGTGGCCGGGCCCAGTTACCACCTGTCGGTGGAGCGCGATTTTACCTTTTCCCTGAGCCAGGAAGACCGTGTGCATTATTCAAGGCCATCGATCGATGTGCTGTTCGAGTCGGCCGCCGATGCCTACGGTAAGGGGTTGGTCGGCGTACTGCTGACCGGCGCCAATGAGGATGGGGCCAAAGGCCTTGTCAGCGTACAACAGTGCGGCGGCCTGACGCTGGTGCAGGACCCTGCCCAAGCGCGCATTGCAATAATGCCCGAAGCGGCGTTGGCGCTGATGCGCCCTGATTATATTTTGCCCATCGCGGGCCTTGCCAGGTTGCTGGCCGAATTGGATACGAGCGCATGCTAAGTCAGATACAAGCCAAACTGTTGATCGTGGATGACCTGCCAGAGAACTTGCTCGCGCTCGACGCGTTGATCCGCCAGGCCGATCATGCAGTGTTCCAGGCGCGCTCGGCGGACGAGGCACTGTCGCTGCTGCTGCAGCATGAGTTCGCCCTGGCCATTCTTGACGTACAAATGCCCGGCATGAACGGCTTCGAGCTGGCAGAGCTGATGCGCAGTACGGAAAAAACCAAGCATATTCCGATCGTGTTCGTCAGCGCCGCCGGGCGCGAAATGAACTACGCCTTCCATGGATACGAAAGTGGCGCGGTGGACTTTCTGCAAAAGCCGCTCGACCCCCTGGCGGTGAAGAGCAAAGTGAATGTGTTCGTTGACCTCTACCGGCAGCGCAAGGTGCTTAAGGAACAGCTTGAGGCGTTGGAGCGCAGCCGCCAGGAACAGGAAATCCTGGTGCGCCGGCTGCAGGTCGCGCAGGCCGAGCTTGAGCATGCCGTGCGTATGCGCGACGATTTCATGTCGATCGTTTCCCACGAGGTGCGTACCCCGCTTAATGGTTTGATCCTGGAAACACAGTTGCGCAAGTTGCACTTGGCCAAAAGCAATGCCGACGCTTTTACCCTTGAAAAGATGAAAGCCATGGTCAGCCGTGATGAACGGCAAATCCAGAGCTTGATCCGCTTGATCGACGACATGCTCGATGTGTCACGCATTCGCACCGGCAAGTTGTCGATCCAACCCAGCCGCGTTGACCTGGGGCAATTGGTAGGCAGTGCCGTGGAGCGCTTCATACCGCAGGTACAAGCCGCTGGAACGCAAATACGCTTTAGCTGCGAGCAGGCGCTGGTGGGCGAATGGGATGAGTTCCGCCTCGAGCAGGTGGTGGCCAACCTGTTGACCAACGCCTTGCGCTATGGCGGCAAAAGCCCGATCGAAGTCGGCGTGTGCGAGCATGAGGGCTTGGGCCGCCTCGATGTTCGTGATTTTGGCGTGGGTATCAGCAAAGACGACCAAAAGCGCATCTTCGGCCAGTTCGAACGGGTATCATCACGCCCTGGCGTGGCAGGCCTCGGGCTAGGGTTGTACATTTCCGAGCAGATCGTCTCTGCCCATGGCGGGCGGATCGAGGTCCAGAGTGCACCGGGGGAGGGCGCGTTGTTCAGCGTACTGCTGCCGTTGGCGCGCAACCTCTGACACGGCCCACGGTCACATGAGCAGCCCGATAGACAGAACATAGGCAACACCATGAGTGGAGATGCACAAGACGTGGTCCTGGTGGTCGAGGACGAACCGGTGATTTTGCGGGTTCTCACCGATTACCTGCTGGGCGAGGGATACCACGTACTACAAGCCGAAAACGGTACCCAGGCGTTCGAAATTCTCGCCAGCAAGCCGCACCTGGACCTCATGGTCACCGACTTTCGCCTACCCGGCGGGATTTCCGGCGTCGATATCGCCGACCCGGCTGTGAAGCTGCGGCCGGACCTTAAAGTGGTGTTTATCAGTGGTTACCCCGCGGAAATCCTCGATTGTAGCCACCCCATTGCCCACCGTGCGCCGATCCTCGCCAAACCGTTCGACCTTGATGAACTGCAGCGGGTGATTCGCCGAGAATTGGCCTAGCGGGGTATCCCGGACAAGCCGCACCCTGTTAGCGGTGCCTGTTGCTCCGGGCCATGTTGGCGCTGCGTGCCATCGCGTTGCTAGGGCGCTTCACGGTGCTTTGCCGGCCAACAGGAGGTTATTAGAGGTGCACGCCATGGCTGATGCTGTCGACCGGCAGCGCCAGCTCCTCCACGGCATGCACCAGCCCGCAGCGCAGGCCTTCTTCCGGCTCCAGGATGCGCGGGGCGGCGCGCAGGTAGGTGGGGATGTCCAGCGGCTCGGCCGCGCCGAGGGTGCGTTCGCGCACGATACGATCGTACAGGGCTAAATCATGGTCCAGGCTCATCGCATACTCGGCCATGCGTGCATGGTCCACAGCGCCGTTGAGTGTCCAATGAAAAGGGTGGAAGAGGAATTTACTGTGCCTGCACGCTGTGCGGTGGCGGCCAGCCAGGTAAATGATGTTGCCCATCGACTCGACCGTGCCCAGGTTATGGGTGTCGACCGGGATGGGCAGCGTGGTCAGGAAGTTATATATGGCAAAGCCATAACTGCACTCGCCGCCCATGGTGGCGATGTTGACCAGCAACTGGTGGGCGCCGTCGCGCACGGCGCGCGTGCAATGTTCGATCAGCTCACCACAGGTGGCCGAATTGATCGGCCCGGTGAAGTGCACGATATGCGTGGTCATGGCGGAAGCCTCCTTGAGTACGGCGGGGACGTAACAAGGTTGATTCGGCACCGCTGGCATCGGTTCCCCCCGCGGGGTTGAATGGCCCCCTGGTCAGCGATACTCGCACAGGTAGGCGGTATCGCTGGCAACCTTGAGCTGGAACTTGCTATTGGCGGGCACGCTGAACTGGCTGCCCGCGCTAAAGGTTTCCCAGCCGGCGCTGTCGGGCAGCTTCACCACCAACTCGCCGCTGATCACCTGCATGATCTCTTTTTGCGCGGTGCCGAACTCGTATTCGCCGGGTGCCATCACGCCGAGGGTCGCTGGGCCCTGGGCAGTGCTGAAGGCAATGGATTTCACTGTGCCGTCGAAGTACTCATTGACTTTAAACATGGCATTTCCTCGCGCTTAAAGGGGCAAAAAAGGGGGCCAGTATGCCCAAGTGGCGAAACGCCGTCATCCGCTTTTGTTTGGGAAGGGTAGCGCCAATGGCAACAGCCGTGCGGTGTTGCGGGCATCGATCAATGCGCGATGCGGGGTGCCGTTGAACTGCAGCCCGGCCAGTTGCAGCGCACCGTTCAGCCCGGTGGGGCGCTGTAGATGGCGGGCCTTGGCAAAGCGTTGCTTGAGGTTCACATGGGGGATCTGGGCCAAGCAGGAGACCAATTGGTACTCAGCCCAGGCCAACAGCAACTGTTGGCGGTCGTAGTCGCCCCAACTGACCCAGCCCTGAAGGCCCTGGCCGAAGCGCTGTAGCCAACGTTCGAATTGTGGCCACACCTGGCCCATTGCGTGAGCGCTGTCGATGTCCGTTTGCCGAATATGCGTCAGTTGCCGGCAGAAGGGGGTAAGCTGCGGGCGCCGCGCGGGTTTGACGAAGCGCTGGAAGTGATCCAGTTCGTGGCCATCGTGGTCGACCATGCAGGCGCCGATCTCGATGATTTCCATCTCCGCGACCGGCCAACCGCCGTCATCGGTGGTGGCCTCCAGGTCGATCACCAGCCAGTGCGGCTTCATGTGGGCTCCAGATCCGTCATGGGCTACAACCGCTTAGTGTGGTGCCTCAGAAGTTAGCTGCACAATTTTGACGGGGCCTTTTGCTGCCGGCCTGCGCTGCTATCCCTCGCGACAGCCCTGTTATGCCGCGCCATGTCACGGTGCCACACAACAACGCTGACGAACTGCAGACACCTCTCTAGAGCCTAGCCGAACGGCAAAGGTTCCTGAATCGCAGTGGGTTACCTGCTTGATATTGCTTGCGTACTCAAAACCCCCTAGCTTATGTATACGTTCCCTAACAGTGGTATTCGTGATGTGCATGCCTTTGCGGGCCCTGCTGCTTGGAGCATTGCTTTCGGCCCTGGCCAACCCGGTAAGGGCGCAACAAGATGTGCGTATTGGCGCTGCCCACTTTCCTCCTTATACGGTGCGCCCGGAAAACGGCGAGGACTTCGGGCTGCTGCCGGAACTGGCCGCCGCGTTGAACCGCCTCCAAAGCACGTATCGTTTCGTGCTGGTGCCCACGTCCATCCCACGGCGCTTCCAGGACTTCGCCCAAGGGCGCACCGACATGGCTATTTTCGAGAACCCGGCATGGGGCTGGCAGGGCATCCCCCACGTAAGTGTCGATATGCGCCTCGAAGATGCCGAAGTGTTCGTCGCCCGGCGTGAGTCAGGCCGCGACCAACGCTATTTCGCTGACCTCACCGGCAAGCGCTTGGCGTTGTTCAGCGGTTACCACTACGCGTTCGCGCAGTTTGAGGCAGACCCGCAAAGGTTGGCCCGGGACTGGCACGCCACCGTGACGTACTCGCACGACAGCAACTTGCAAATGGTATTGCGCGGCCGCACTGACATCGCCTTGGTCACCCGTTCGTACCTGAGCGATTACCTACGCCGCAATCCAGAAATCGCTGGCGATTACTTGGTGTCTGAGCGCATCGATCAGGTGTACCACCACTACGCGTTGCTGCGCCCGGGCGCGCCGATCAGTGGCGAACAGTTCGCGCTTTATCTCAAACAATTGGAAGAAAACGGCGAGCTCGAAAAAATCTTCGAGCCTTACCGCATTTCGGTACTGGGCTTCGAGCCGGTGCCGGCGGTGGTTCACCCGCCGGCGCCTTGAGCGTCATGCCTCGCGCAGCACCGCCAGGGGGCTGGCAGCCAGTGCACGGCAGGTGCCCAGCATGCCGGCCAGCCCGACCAGCGCGGCACCGGCCAGTGGCAGTAGCAACAGCCATGGGTGCGGTGCCCACGGCAGTTGCAACGCGAAACGGTACAGCGCCCAACTCGCCGCCTCTGTAGCCAACGCCGCGACGCCGCCGCTGGCGGCGCCGAGCACGGCGAACTCGATACGCCGCGCGCTGACCAACAGTGGCCGCGCCGCGCCAAGGGCGCGTAACAGCGCGCCTTGCCGGATACGCTCGTCAAGGGTCGCCTGCAAGCCGGCAAACAACACCGCCACGCCGGCAGCCAGCACGAACAGCAACACGAACTGCACCGCCAGCGTGACCTGCGCCAAAATGCTGCGCAACTGTGCCAGCACCGCGTCGACCTGCAACAGCGTGGTGGCGGGGAACGCCCTCGACAACGCGACAATGCGTGCGTCGTTGCCCGGGGCCAGGTAGAAGCTGCCTAAGTAAGTGGCGGGTAGGTCTTGCAGCGTCCCGGGTTGGAAAATGATAAAAAAGTTGGGCTGGAAGTTATCCCAGTGGATGCTTCGCAGGCTGGTGATGCGGGCGTCGCGTACTACCCCGCCGACGTTGAACGTGAGTGTGCTGCCAATAGTGAGCCCTAGGCTTTGCGCCAATTCGCCCTCCACCGACACGCCCGGCAGTTCGCCGGCAATGGTCGGCTGCCACCATTGCCCGGCGGTGATCTGGTTGCCGGCGGGCAGCTCCGCCGCCCAGGTCAGGCTCAAGTCGCGCTGGGTGGCACGTTCGCCGCGCGACCCGGCGCTGACCCGGTCGGCGACCGGTTGGCCATCGATATGGGTCAGGCGGCCCGGCACTACCGGGTACAGCGGCGAAGCACGTGCGCCATCGGCGCCAAGCTGCTGGGCGAAGGCGTCGCGCTCGCCCGGCAGAATGTTCACGGCGAAGTAATTAGGTGCCTCCTTGGGCAACTGCTGTTGCCAGGTATCGAGCAGTTCAGTGCGCAGCAGCACCACCAGGGCCATGGCGAAGAGTATCAGGCCAAAGGCCAACGCCTGCCCGGCCGCAGCGGTGGGGTGGCGCAACAGTTGGCCCAGACCAAGGCGCCACGGCAAGGGGGCGTTAGCCAAGGCTCCGCGTAGGCGACGCAGTACCCCGACCAACAGCGCGCCCAGCACCAACGCGGCGACCACCCCCCCGGCCAGGAGGGCCAGGGTCAGGCGCAGGTCGAGGCTTAGCCGCCACATGATCAGCCCCACCGCCAGCACGGCGGTGCCGTACACCGCCCAGCTGGCGGCAGGCGCCGGTAAAAGGTCACGGCGCAGCACCCGCAAAGGCGGCACCCGGCCCAACGCCATCAGCGGCGGCAAGGCGAAGCCGGCCAGCGCGGCGAGGCCTGTGCCCACGCCGGCCAGGGCCGGCGCCGGGCCTGCGCTGGGGATCGAAGCCGGCAGCAGCCCATGAAGCAATGCGAACAAGGCGAACTGGCTGAGCCAGCCCATTAGCGCGCCGGCCAGGCTGGCGGCGAGCCCCACCAGGGTTAACTGCAGGCTGAACAATAGCAACGTGTCGAGACGTGACAGGCCCAGGCACCGCAACAGGGCGCTGGTATCAAAGCGGCGGGCAGCGTAGCGGTTGGCCGACAAGGCCACCGCCACCCCGGCGAGCATCACCGCCACCAAGCTGGCCAGGTTCAGGTAACTCTCGGCCTTGCCCAGCGCACCCCCGACCTGGCGGTTGCCATCGTGGCTGTCGAGCAGGCGCTGGTTGGGCGCAAGGCTGCCCTGGACTTGTTCTCGGTACTGCGCGATCAGCGCCGGTGCCCCGCGCCACAAGTCTCGAAAGCTGACCCGGCTGCCCGGTTGCAGGATGCCGGTGGCAGCAAGGTCAGCGAGGTTCATCAGCACCCGCGGGATGAGGCTGTAGAAATCGGCGGCGCGGTCGGGCTCGTAGGTCAGCACGCGGCTGATGCGCAGCGTTTTCGTGCCGATATCGAGGTTGCCGCCCACCTTCACGTTCAGCGCTGCCAGCAGCCGCGGTTCTACCCAGGCTTCGCCGGCGCCTGGCAAGCCGCCGGCTTGCTCGGCCCCGTAGGGTTCAGCGCTACTTTTTAGCTGGCCGCGCAGGGGGTAGGGCGCCTCGACCGCCTTGATGCTTGAGAGCTGGATGCTCGCATCCGTGGCTGCCACGCTGGTGAATTCGACCGTTTTGGCGTGGGCCAGGCCCAGCGCCTGGCCTTGGCGCAGTTGCTCCGGCCGTGCTTCGGTGGTGCCTTGCAGCACTAGGTCGGCGGCCAGGAACTCGCTGGCGCGCAAGGCCATGGCAGCGTTCAGGCGCGCGCCAAAATAGCCGATGGCGCTGCTGCAGGCCACAGCGATCACCAGGGCGAAAAACAACACGCGCAGTTCACCGGCGCGGGCATCACGCACCACTTGGCGCAGCGCCAGGCTGCACAAGCGCAGCAAGGGTAGGCCGTTCATCAAGGCTCCAGCGGCGGCACCAGGCGGCCAGCATCCAGGCGAATCTGGCGGCGGCAGCGCTGGGCCAAGCGTTCATCGTGGGTGACCAGCACCAGGGTGGTGCCCCGTTCCCGGTTGAGTTCGAACAACAAATCACTGATGCGCTCACCGGTTTGGCTGTCGAGATTGCCGGTAGGCTCGTCGGCGAACAGCACCGACGGCTCGGCGGCGAACGCTCGGGCGATCGCCACGCGCTGCTGCTCACCCCCGGAAAGCTGGCGTGGCCAGTGCCCTAGGCGGTGCCCTAGCCCCACCCGGCCGAGCAACAGGCGGGCTTGCTCGCGGGCGTCTGCACGGCCGTGCAGTTCCATGGGCAGCATCACGTTTTCCAAGGCGTTCAAGCTGTCCAGCAATTGGAACGACTGGAACACGAAACCGACGTGTTCGGCCCGTACCTGAGCCCGGCGGTCTTCATCGAGGCTGGCCAGCCCGTGGCCGGCCAGGCTAACCTCGCCGGTGCTGGGCAGGTCGAGGCCGGCCAATAGGCCGAGCAGGGTGGATTTGCCGGACCCGGAGGCGCCGACGATGGCCAAGCTGTCGCCAGCGGCCAGTTCCAGCGACAGCGGGTGCAGGATGGTCAACTCGCCTTCCGTGCCGGGAACCGCTTTGCTAAGGTTGCGCGCTGTGAGAATGCTTGCGCCCATGGAGAGTCCGAATGCGAATGTGGAATGGGGTGGCCGGCGTGCTGCTGTTGGCGATGGCACAAGGGGCCGCGGCCGGAACGGTGTTGATCCTGGGCGATAGTATCAGCGCCGGTTTCGGGCTGGATACCTCCGCTGGCTGGGTAGCGCTGTTGCAGCGGCGCCTGGCACAACAGGGCGAGGGCGATACGGTGGTCAATGCGTCGGTCACCGGTGACACCAGTGCCAACGCCCAAGCGCGGCTGCCAGCGCTGCTGACACAGTATAAGCCGAAGCTTGTGGTGCTTGAGCTGGGAGGCAACGATGGCCTGCGTGGGCAGCCGCCTATGCAATTGCAACAAAACCTTGCGCAGATGATCGATGCCTCTCGCGCCGTGGGCGCCAAGGTATTGCTGCTGGGCATGCGCCTGCCGCCCAATTATGGCGCGCGCTACACCCAGGCCTTTGCTCAAGTGTATGGCAACTTGGCGCAGGATAAGCAGGTGGCGTGGGTGCCTTTCATGCTCGAAGGCGTGGGCGGCACGCCAGCGCTGATGCAAGCTGACGGCATACACCCGAACCAGAGCGCCCAGGGGCGCCTGCTCGATAATGTCTGGCCGGCGTTGCAACCCTTGCTCTAACCCTTTTCTCCGGGCGGCCTTTCGGCTAAGGTTGCGCCCCCGCCTGGAGCCCGCAATGCCACGACCCGCCTGGTCCTTGCACCATTACCAATTGATAGAACCTGATGAACAACTCGACCTTTTCGCCTGCCAGCAAGTGCGCGTGCACTTGGCCGCCCGGCAATTGGAGCTGGCAGGGTCCGCCGATCGTACCCTGTGCGGGGGCCTGTTGCCCGCGCAGCCACGCTGGTTCGGGGTGCAAAAGAAGATTTTCCGCGATACCCGCCTGTGCCCGCTGTGCCGGGCGATCCTGCTGGCCCAGCGTAAAGGTACCCGGCCTGTATGGCCAGGGCTTGAAACCCATTAAGTGCCCACGGTGGTGAACGGCCAAGCGTAACGGCTTCACTCGTGTGTGCTCGGGCAGCGGTGTACAATCACGCTTTCGTATTCGTCACCCTTGCGAAGGAAGTTCGGATGTTGCCGCGTGTCACCGCCCTTAGCCGTTGCCTGTCCCTGGCCGCTGTGTTCGTAGCAGGGCCGGCCTCTGCGCTGGAACTGCCCCTGCCGCCGCCTGGCGAAGACATCGTCGGCCAAGTGCAAACCATCAAGGCCCGTTACGAAGACACCTTCGCCGATCTTGGCAACCAGTACGACCTTGGCTACCTGGAAATGATCGCGGCCAACCCGGGCGTGGATGCCTGGCTGCCCAAGGCCGGTACGGAGATCGTGCTGCCCACGCGTTTTATCCTGCCGCCCGGGCCGCGAGAAGGTATCGTGATCAACTTGGCCGAGTACCGCTTGTACTACTACCCCAAGGGCGGCAATACGGTACGCACCTACCCGCTGGGTATCGGCCGAGAGGGCTGGGGTTCGCCGGTGGCCAACACCAAGATCATCGCCAAAATCACCAACCCCACCTGGACGCCGCCGGCTTCGGTACGTGCCGAGCATGCCGCCGACGGCGACACCTTGCCAGCGGTGGTGCCGGCCGGGCCAGATAACCCGCTGGGGCCGTTCAAGTTCGTACTGGGACTGCCGGGTTACTTGATTCACGGTTCGAACATGAAGTTCGGTATCGGTACCCGTACCAGCCATGGTTGCTTTCGCATGTACAACAACGATGTACTCGAGCTGTCGGGCCTGGTACCGGTCGGCACCCCGGTACGTATCCTCGATGAGCCCTATAAATTCGGCATCAGTGGCGGCAAGCTGTACCTCGAAGCCCATACCCCGCTGGATGCGAAGGGCGATCCGTCCACCGAAGACAAGCATGCCGCAGTGATCAATGCGCTGATCAACCGCAAGGATTTGTCTGGCCATGTGACCGTTAACTGGGACACGGTGCGTGATGTGATCAACGGTGAGGATGGGCTGCCGGTTGAAATTGGCACGCCGGATGATACGCTGGTGAGCGGCCAGTAAAAGGCGGCTGCACAGCCGGGCAAATGGCCTGCGGCGGCTGGCTGGGCCGCACGCTGCAATGGGCGTTCAAAGTGGCCCCAGCGCAGCGCGCTTGGCTACTGAAACACAAAGGCCGAGCCATGAAAGTGGCCCGGCCTTTGTGTTCAAGTAACCTGCAGGGTTACTTGCGAGAAGCTTTGTCGAGCATACGCAGGGCGCGCTCGTTAGCTTCGTCAGCGGTTTGCTGGGCTTTCTGGGCAGCAGCGAGCGCTTCGTCAGCCTTGCGGTAGGCCTCGTCAGCGCGCGCTTGGGCACGAGCGGAAGCGTCTTCGGTAGCGGTCAGGCGGGCTTCGGTTTCTTTGGAAGCGCTGCTGCAGCCGGTAGCCAGAACGGCAGCCAGAGCCAGAGCAGAGAATTTCAGAACGTTGTTCATCGTGTTCCCCTTCAAGGACTTTCTAGTTTAAGTAGCCATCTCTCGCACAGGAGAATATGGCCGGTGTACATAGTACCCATTACTTGTAGTAAGTAAACTGACGCAATGCAAGAACGCGCAAAAAATTGCGCGCCGCAGGTTGGTATAGAGCGGCTGCTTCGACTGTTGTTCAGTTTTTGTGCAGTACGCGATGAGCAATAGGCGGCAGTTGGCCGTGGAAGTTGTCAAGCCAGTGTATGCAAGTTGGTGAAACCAAAGGTGACTTTTACGGTCACTGTGCGTCTGTTCATTGCTGTTGCCCAGCGCAGTTATAGCCCATGCCCCGCGCGGGTTGCCTGAACGGTGCCGGCGCGGCCGATGTCAAACAGGGCAGTGTAGGGAACAGTTCCAACCCTGTCGAAACGGCGGTATGGTAGGGGTCTGATTACAAGACCCGCGAGGAGTTGCAATGAGCGAGGCGTTTGCTATCCATCACGACCAGGACGGTCACCAGTTCGAGACCGTCGTGGATGGGCACCGTGCCTACCTGACCTACATGGACTTAGGTAAACAGACACTCGATATCTATCGCACCTTCGTGCCCTCGGCGCTGCGCGGGCGCGGCATTGCCGCAGCACTGGCGGCGACTGCCTTGGAATACGCCGACCGCATGGGGTACACGGTGATACCTTCATGCTCTTATGTCGAGCGCTACATGGAACGCCATCCGCAACGGCATAACCAACCCGGCTGAGCTGCCGGTGGGCAGGTACCTGCGCCCCTCCCAGGGCAGGTTAAAACCGGGTGCGGTTAGGCAGGATGCCTTTGAGTTTTTCATGCATGGCGAGAAGCGTTCGCTCGGTAGTGTCCCAATCGATGCAGGCATCGGTGATCGACACGCCGTATTGCAGGTCGGCAAGGTTTTTCGGGATCGCTTGGCAGCCCCAATTCAGGTGGCTTTCAACCATTAACCCGATGATCGAGCGGTTGCCTTCGAGAATTTGGTTGGCGACGTTTTCCATCACCAACGGTTGCAGGGCCGGGTCTTTGTTGGAGTTGGCATGGCTGCAGTCGATCATCAAGTTGGCACGCACCTTCGCTTTAGCCAAGTCTTGTTCGCACAGGGCCACACTGACCGAATCGTAGTTGGGCTTGCCGTTTCCGCCGCGCAATACCACGTGCCCGTAGGGGTTACCCTTGGTGGTGACGATCGACACGCCCCCTTGCTGGTTGATACCTAAAAAGCGGTGCGGCTTAGACACCGATTGCAGCGCATTGATGGCCACGGCGAGGCCGCCATCGGTGCCATTCTTGAAGCCGACCGCCGACGACAGCCCCGACGCCATTTCCCGGTGTGTTTGCGATTCGGTGGTGCGCGCGCCAATCGCCGACCAGCTGATCAAGTCTTGCAGGTACTGCGGCGAAATGGGGTCCAGCGCCTCGGTGGCCGTGGGCAAACCCATTTCGGCGAGGTCCAGAAGCAATTGGCGGCCGATGTGCAGCCCATCCTGGATCTTGAACGAGTCATCCAAGTAGGGATCGTTGATCAGCCCTTTCCAGCCCACGGTGGTGCGAGGCTTCTCGAAGTACACGCGCATCACCAGGTACAGGCTGCTGGAGACTTTTTCCGCCAGCGCCTTCAGGCGTTCGGCATATTCGTGGGCCGCCTTGATGTCGTGGATCGAGCAGGGGCCGATGACCACGAACAGGCGGTGGTCGGTGCCGTCGAGGATGTTGCGTATCGTGTTGCGGCCGGCGGTCACGGTGCGCAGGGCCGCCTCGCTCAGCGGGATGTCCTGCTTCAGTTGCTCCGGGGTAATCAAAGTATCGTTGGAAGCAACGTTGAGGTCGTTGATCGGTAAGTCGGCCATCAGGGTACTCTTTGGGTTTTGGCTGTCACGGGCAGGGCCGCGACAGAGGTAGGCGCGGCAGGAGGCGAACCTTAGCGCGTTCGGGCGGCCAGCGGCAATGGCTGCCAGCCCACTGGCAGCCTTTTGCTGCGGGTTGGCCATCCGAACGATGAAACTTACGGCATGGGTGTGGGTCTATGTGCGCCTTTTCGGCGGGGCGCCGCCGGGCCTGCTACGCTCAGTAAAGTTTCCACCATCGCGTAGGTGGCCTGGGAGGTCAGATGATCCGCTCGATGCTGTATGCCACGGATCTTGGCATTTATGCACCGTATGTGCTGCAACATGCCCTGGCCCTGGCCAGGGCATTCAAGGCCGAGCTGCATGTGGTGCATGCGGTAGAGCCGATCGGCCGGTTCGGCGAGTCGGTGTTGCGCAGCTATCTTAACGATGCTGCCCTGCATACCCTGCAACAGCAGAAGATCAGTGACGTGCTTGTGGCCATCGAGCAACGGGTGCTTCAAGAGTTACACGACGACCTGGCCGACAGCGGCCACGATCTGGCGCTGATCCAGGCCGTGCGCGTGGTCCAGGGCGACGCGGCCGAGGTGATTCTGGATCAGGCACGGCGCCTTGATGTGGACCTGCTGGTCATGGGGAACCGCTGCGCTGGCAGCAACCAAGCACCCGCGTTGGGCCGCACCGCCAGCCGGGTACTGCAGCTAGCGAGTGCGCCCGTTTACTTGGTGCCGCGGCCGGCGATGGCGGTAGCACATTGAAATAATTGCAAAACAGTTCTAGATTCTTCTCCGGACTATCAAATATAGTTATAAAACTAAACGGGCCGCTGCTGGCCCCGCTGTGGCCGAAGCTGGCCAGGGCGCCTTCCTGTCCCGAGGGATCTACATGAAGCTTCAGCAACTGCGCTATATCTGGGAAGTCGCCCACCATGACCTGAATGTCTCGGCCACGGCGCAGAGCCTTTATACCTCCCAACCGGGGATCAGCAAGCAAATTCGGTTGCTCGAAGATGAGCTAGGCGTGGAGGTGTTCGCCCGCAGTGGCAAGCATCTAACCCGCGTAACGCCGGCCGGGGAGCGGATTATCCAGACAGCGGGAGAAATCCTGCGCAAAGTCGAAAGCATCAAACAGATCGCCCAGGAATTCTCCAATGAGAAAAAAGGCACGCTGTCGATCGCGACCACGCATACCCAAGCCCGTTATGCGTTGCCGCCGGTGATCAGCGCGTTCATCAAGCAATACCCGGAAGTGGCCCTGCATATGCACCAGGGCTCGCCGATGCAGATCGCCGAGATGGCGGCCGACGGCACCGTGGACTTCGCCATCGCCACCGAAGCGCTGGAGCTGTTTGGCGATTTGATCATGATGCCCTGCTACCGTTGGAACCGCACCGTGGTGGTGCCCCAAGGCCATCCGCTGGCGAAAGTGCCGAAGCTTACCCTGGAGGCCCTGGCCGAACACCCCATAGTGACCTATGTGTTCGGGTTTACCGGCCGCTCCAAGCTAGATGAGGCATTCCAGCAAAAGGGCCTGACCCCTAAAGTGGTGTTCACCGCGGCAGACGCCGACGTGATCAAGACGTACGTGCGCCTGGGCCTGGGCGTGGGTATCGTGGCGCACATGGCGGTCGACCCCAAGCTTGACAGCGATTTGGTGGTGATCGATGCCGACCATTTGTTCGAACCGAGCATCACCAAAATAGGCTTTCGCCGTGGCACCTTCTTGCGCGGTTTCATGTGCGATTTCATCGAGCGCTTCGCGCCACACCTTACCCGCGAAGTCATGGCCAAGGCCATTGCTTGCCACAATAAGCAAGAAATGGAAGCGCTGTTCGAAGGCGTCGAATTGCCCAACCATTGATCACGCCACCGCCGGACCGGCCCATGCCCCTTTTAAGCGATGCCTTGCAAACGGCTGACATGCTATTGATCGATGACCTCCATGCTTTCAGCTTCAGCTTGGATGAAAAAGGTTTAAGCATCGAATGCATGGATGGCCGTGAACTGAAACGATGGCACTTTGTCCCAGAAGCTGTCAGCCAAGCCCGTTACGACGACAGCGCGGGCCTATGGCTGATCGATGATGTGGACGGACCCCATCGGTTGGCCTGCATGGACGCGATTATCGCCGCTGAAGAAGAAAACGAATAAGCGCCAGCCTCGCGTCCGCCTTGCCGTTTTGGGTTTAACTTCGGCGCGCATCATTTGATCGATCAAGGATGTGCATCATGTTGCGAGTTTTCATGTCTACGTTGCTGGCTGCGGGTGTCGGCCTGGGTTCGGTGTCGTCCTACGCTGCCGCGAGCGGTTATGACTTGCTGGTGGGTACCTACACGGCCGGAACCAGTGAAGGGATCTACCGCTACCGTTTCGACACCGCCACGGGGCAAATACAGGCCAAGCCGCTGCAGGTAATCCCGGCCGAAAACCCGTCGTGGCTGGCGGTCAACCACAAGCAGACCCGGCTATTCGTGGCCAACGAAAATGGCCCAGGGCAGAAGGACCCGGTCGGCAAGGTCAGTAGCTATGCCATCGGGCTGGACAACACCATCAGCTTGATCAGCCAGCAGCCGACCGGGGGGGACGAGCCCACCCACGTCAGTATCAGTACCGACGGTGACTTCGTGTTCGTCTCCAATTACGCCGTGCATGCCCAGGGGAAACCCAGCCTGGTGGTGCTCGCCGTGGACGATGACGGCAAGCTGGGCAAGGTCGAGCAGACGTTCCAGCACACGGCCAGCCACATAGACCCGCAGCGCCAGGCCAGCAGCCATGTACATTCGGTGGTGTCATCGCCCAACAAAAGCCACTACGTGTACGCCAGTGACCTGGGCGCCGACCAGGTGTTCATCTACCAATTCACGCCCTCCAACGAGCATTACCCGTTGAACCCGGCGGCGCCACGTTCGGTGATCTTGCCACCCGGCAGCGGCCCGAGGCATTTGCTGTTCAACCATTCGGGCAAGCAGGCTTATCTGACCCTCGAAATGGCCGCACAGGTGGCGGTGTTCGACTATCGGGCGGGCAACTTGGTGCGCACACAACTGCTTAACCTCGCCGATAAACCCGGGCAGGGCGCGGGTGGCGCGTTGCATTTTTCTGCCGATGGCAAGTTCCTTTATGTGAGCAACCGCGGCACCGTTAACCAAATAGTGGTATATGCGGTGAACCCTGACGACGGCAAACTCAAGGCGTTGCAGCGCAGGTCGGTTGACGGCGACCACCCGCGGGAGTTCACCCTTGACCCGACCGGGCGCTATGTATTGGTGGCTGACCAAAAAAGCAACGCTATTGTGGTGATCGAGCGTGACGAGAAAACCGGCCTGCTTGGTCGCACCGTACAAACCTTCAAGCAGGATGCCCCCTCCGATTTGAAGTTTCTGGCGCGTAACCATTGAGTAAATCGATAGCCGCTACTGGTACAAACAATTTCTGTTAGTACGCGCGCCGCGGGTATGTTTTATGCCCGGCCTGACCGGTCGGCTCGTCGTCAAAAGGGGTAGAGGCTGTGTGCCCATGAAATATACGAATTTGCTAGGCGCTGCACGCCAAGGGGCGTTAGCCGCTATCGTGCTGTATGCGGCCGTGGTCGGCGCAGCGCTGTTGGCTGTGCAACTCGGCGCAGGCGTGTAACGGCGCAGCCGCCCGCTGGCGGCACCACATATGTACGGCGGGAGGGGGCGCTGCAGGCGCTAGGGTGGCGGTTTATTACCGCCGGAGTTCCCTATGCCCACCGTTGTTTTCCCATTCTTCCACGCAACAGTATTGCGCCAGCAGTTCATTGACCACTTGCAGCAGCTTAGGCAGGTTGGGGGGGTGACCGCGCAAGAGCATGATGCGCTCATCAACCTGGTTGCAGTGGACCATGATCCGCGCTTGGGGCGTTATGATCGGTTCGTGCCTGCGCCGGGCCAAGTCCTCGATGCTTATTTGCACGGCGCGTTGGCGCTTGCCCTGCCCGACGCGGCGCCCGTGTACCTATTTACAGCCCTGGCCGGCATCAAGCGCTATGCGAGCCACGGGCAACTCAGGCAAGCGCTCGCGGACCAAGGCATCGACACGGAGGGCTTGGCATTAGAGCTGATCGAGCGCCGGCCGTTTCGCGCACAAATGGAACACTACTTGCAGCACCGGGCCTCGAACCTGGCGCTCACGGCCGAAGCGCTTGCGGCATTGCCAGTGCTCGATCGGCAACTGAGTTCAGCACAAGGCGAACCGACTGCCGCGCTGGCGGCGTTGCAGGCGTTCTGGGAAAAGGGGCCGGAGGTGAATGGCCGCCTGGCGCAGATCAAGCAGGCGTACTGCGCAGGTTTTTATCAAATCTTGCTCATGGCCCGGCAGTCGCCGGTACCATTGTTCGCCATGGCGTTGCTGCAGGCGGCCCCCTACGCTGAAAACGTCCGTTGGGCACGCCTAATGCTGCAGTGGGACGGCGAAGAGGTTCCCCTGGCGGGCACCCTGGTGTGGTTCTTCAACGACCAGCCGCAGCGCTGCGTGTTCACGCCGCATAGCGGTGTGGCGTGGTATAGCGATGAGCAGGCGCTGTTACATGCACAAGCCAACTCACCACTGGCACCTATAAACATACCCACCACCCAGCGTGCGCGTTGGCACCAGGGCGAGCCGCCACGGTTGGTGCTGGCACCGCTTGCGGCTGACCCGTTTGCCCAGGCGATTGAGGATATTTGTGCGGCGCAGCGTGCCGATGTCTACGATGCTCTCCTCAGTCATGGGCAGCGGCCTGCAGAGGAGGTAATGATCGAGGCAGAAAACGCGTTGGATATTCGCCTGCGCCTAGACCGCCGCCTGAGTGCCCTGGATCCCACGGCGCGCTGGGTTAACCTGAGTGCGGCAGAGTTGGCAGCGGTGCCCGATCCGCTTATCCCGGACAATGAGGCCGAGGTGATCGCCTTGTTGGAACAGGTTCGCGAAAGCCGCAGGGACATCGGCCTTGCCCAGCCGGGTGTACAACAGGTGATCGACGGTTTGCTCAGGCCCTGGCTCGTGGTGTTCGACGAGGCGCTCACCCCGCAACAAGTGAGGGTCAGCTTCGATCACGAGCAGCTGTTATATACAGTCTCGCTTGGTGACCTACTGATCGAACGCTTCACTGGCCGATTGTCCGGGCCATTACCGCGTACCGCGACGGTGCAGTGGGAAAGCCGCGATCCGGCCGCCGGGCTGGATGTTGAAGGCCTTGAATTTTGGCTAGACCGCGCCATCCCCACCTTTGCCGAGCGGTATCAGGCGCATTTGGACCGGCTCTACCATCACGGGCAACGGGTCAATGGCCGCTGGGTCGACGCCACTTCGATGATGGAACGTGCCCTGGAATGGGTGCTGCGTGCCGATTTGGCGTTGGCGGTACGCGACGGTTGGTTGCCGACACCGGCGTTGGGGTTACTACAGGCGGCGCTTGAGGGCAGTACCTCGGTCCAGGCTTTCGGTATAGACCTGGAACTGAACGAGGAGCAGGCTGCGGTGCGGCTGGCCGACGTCGCCGTGCTCCGCCTCCAGCCGGCGCTCAGCGAGGGAAACGATAATCGCGTGGTGCTGTTTTGGTCCGCGGCGCTGGGCATACAGACAGCCTTGAACCTGGAGGAACTGGGTGAGCTTATCATCGCCAAGCTGAAGCGGCCGGGCGTCGATAACCCGTACCTTGGGCTGTTGCCACGGGTTGATGGCGCGATGCTGGAGGTACTGTATGACCAACACACGCCGGTAACCATGAAAGCCAGTTATTGGCCGATGCAAGGTGGACTGCTCCACCGGCTGCACAAAAGTGCCCATGGGCGCCGGTTGCAGCAATGCCTGGAAGCTCTGGAGTTGGTGCGCCTCGGTCGTTTTGGTGCACGAATTACCAGCGTGTTGCTCGATGAGGTGGCGATTGACGACAGCCTGGCGCCGGCAGTGTCCAGGTTAGCCGCGGCCTGGGCCGATCGGCAGGCTGAAAGGGTGCTGCCAGCCTGGGTATTGAAGGCCTCTACACAAGACCAACACCGATTTATCCATTACTTGCGCGAATGCGTACAGGTGGCCTCGCCTAGCCAGGACTACCTGGAAGGCATGCCGGGCCTTGAGGCTTTCGCCGGGCAGGAAGTGCGCCGACGCCTGCTCGATGACGGCTTCAGCGCGTCCCTCGACCCTGACCGCGTAAGGATCATCAGCCGTGCTTACATTCCCGCCCCCGTGGCGATCGGTAACCTGCCATCGGCCATCCCCGCCGCAGTCAGCCAGCACACCCAAAGCCTGACCGAGGCCGTGCTACAAGCAACAGCGTGGCTGCGTGAAACCATGATACTCAGCCTGGACGATGGCAGCCCATTGCCAAGCGGGCTGACCCCCCTGTATGTACGCCAAATGGTCAGGAGCCTGGATTGCGGCGGCCATTACCGGCGCCTGCTCGAAAGTACGCTCAGCCGTGATAGCCCCACCCATGGCCTACGCCGCACGCGCTTCACCGAGCAGATGCGCCGGCAAATGTTGATGACCGCCTTCGCCCTGAAACTGCAAGGTGTCCTGGGCGAAGTGGCATTTGCGATGATCGAGCGGGTGGCCCAGGCACCCGATGCCCAAGCCCGACGCGACGCAGGCATCGAAGGGGCTGCCCTGTCGCTGCTGCAACTGAGGGCCGCGCCCGGCTTGGGGGTCGATACGTGCCAGGGTGTTTATGTGTTACGCAACCCAGCGGGCAGTGGGCCGGTGGTGGTATTCATGTTGTACTCGCGGCAGGCAGCGTTCGTTGAGTACACCAGCAGCGAGGCGTTCGAGCGCGCCCTGCACAGCGACGAGGGGCTACAGGATGCGCTGATCGAACGGCTCGACCCTTCGCGCCGGCCGATATACGCGGCCGGCGGATTGGCGCGGCCGCATTTGAACCGGTTTTTCCCCGAGGCGGTGACCGACCTGGTCTCCCCGGTCCGGCCAGCCGAATGGGTCACAGAAGCGGTCACCGGCAATGCCTTTCGCCAGATGTATGACGATAACCTGGAGCTGCTGCGCAGGATGGCCAGGGCGCAGACTGCCACGGCCGAAGAGGCGCGCTGGCAAGACTTTCGCTACCTGATCGGCCTTGCCGTGGAACAGGGGTCGATGTTCCTACCCATTCCGTTCGCGGTGGTGATCGGGCTATGGCAGAGCCGGCAATTGGCCGGGCAAGCCCTGGCGGCGGCGCGTAACCGTAAATGGGGCCAAGCACTGTCGGAAATGGTCGCGGCGATGGTTAACCTGTTCTCGGTGGCGGCGCCAGGGCCACACGCCACCCCGCGCCCGGAAACCTTCGCCTGGCGCCCCGGCAGCCAGTTACCGGCCGAGCTTCGCCGGCGCCTGGCGGCCATGGAGGTGACCGACCGGGAGCTGGCGCAACTCACCCCGGTGCCATCGATGCAGCTGTACCTGGACGGCGAGCAGCATTATGCAAGCGTTGAGGGCAAGGTGTTCCAAGTGGGCCAGCAGGCTGGCCAGTGGCATATTCTCGACCGGCAAAACCAATGGGGCCCACCGATCCGGCTGGGCGCACAAAACCGTTGGCAACTGGCGCTTGGCTTGAGTGGTGGTGGCCCCGTGACCAGCCGCTACCGCCGTGAGAGGGTGCTTGACACGCTGAAAGACCAGTTTGTGATTACCGAAAATGGCCTGCGTGAGATCCGCCGCTTCAAGCCCAGCCGCGCCATCCAGTTGGAAGGTAGCCTGATCCACGCGCAGCGCATTTTGCACCGTGCCTTGCGCAAGTTGGCAACGCCGGGCAACCTCGCGGAGGATGTACGCGCCGTGCTTGAGGACACCTTCGGCCCCGGGCAAGCGACGCCGGCCCTGGCTAAACGCTTGCACGGCATGGTCGATAACATTTACGCCGAAGCGGTCGGCACGTCGCTACGCGATGGCGAGCGCTGGGTGTTGTGTAGCCCCGCCCCAGGCAATGAACTCAATGTCGCGTTCATCGTCAACACAGACCCCAAACGCCGCGTATTTCTCAGCGACGCCTTTTTCGACCCGTCGGTGGTCCGCGCGGTGGATCCTAAAGCGTTGCGGGCAGGCTTCGACCCGCTGCGTTATCTGCAATCGGCCGTGCTGATCCATGAGTTATCGCACTGGAGCCTGCGCACCGATGACCTGGCCTACCTGGGGTTGAGCGCGCCGTATGCAGACTTGATCGACCCCTCCCTGGGGGGCAGCGACAGGGTACAAATAGAGGCCGAGCGCCGTTCGCTTAGCCATGATACGCCCTCCGGCCGCTTGTTCAGCATGCTAGGCGGGGCCTCAGCGACCAATGCGGACCGTTCAGCGCTGCGCCGACTGCTGGCGCTGACCCGGCAGAACGACCTTGCCGGGGCGATCGCGGCGTACCAAGCGGACCCGGTGATACGCAACGAGGTCATCCTGAGCAATGCCGACTCGGTGACCTGGTTGGTGTTGCAGTTGGGGCGCGAGTCGGTGACCGAAACAGCGGTATAGTGCTATATAGCGCATGGCGCACTCGGGGGCAGGCTACGTTGCGGCTTTCAGACAACGGAATACCGCACATGCCTACCCCCTCGTTACCGTTTTTCCACACTGTTCACCTTCACGGTTACTTCGTTCGTGCGGTGAGTGCGGCCATACAGGCAGGCCGCGTGCCGCCCGGTGAATCGGCCCTGCTGCTGCAAAGCTTGCAACCGGAATACCAGCACCTGGGTTTTCGTGCCGATACGGTGTCTTACGGCCCCGGCAATCTCACCGACCCAAGCTTGGTGGGTGCCTTACTGATCAGCCGCGGCGAGGCCGATCCGGTCTATTTGTTTAGCTTGTCGCGGGGAGTAGAGCGTTTCGCCTCGCGCGCTGAGCTTACCGGCACGTTAAAGGCCAGGGGTATCGTTCCGCTGCTGGAGGCGACGCAGATCCAAGGCGCACCGTTCGAGGCACAAATGCGCGCCTACCTTGAAGCGCGCTGCGAGCGCGCTGCGAGCGCTTAACCTATACGGCCGGGATGCTGTGCCATCTGCCAAGGCTGAGCGGGCTCAACGGGGTGCTCTTGCCGGAGACAGCAACGGCTTGGCTGCACCACTGGTGGGCCGAGCCCGAAGGGGCGTTTTCGCGCAGGGGCTTGCTGCGCTTGGCCTACCTTGATGGCCTTTACCAAGCCCTGTTCGAGGCGCGCGGCCGCATATGCCAAGGCCTCGAGAACTCCCAACGCCTGCTAACCGCCTACGCCGAGCAAAGCGCCGTGGAGACGATGACCTTGGTGTTTCCGCTTGGCGAGCAATTCTATCCCGTTGCAGGGTCGTTGATTTGGCGCCTCGCGGGTGTGCACGGATGCTGGTTATACCTGCCAACGGCCGGCTTGAGTTGGTTCGCGTCCGTTTCGGAGGCGCTTAGCCAATTGGCCCAGAAGGATTCCCCGGCGGTCGATGGCCTAGGCACCACCGCGCGGCGCCTGTGGTCGAGTAGCCCCGTTCGGGCGTTGAGGACAGTACCCGCCAGCGGCATGGGTATCGACGCGGTGATCGAAAGCTTGTTGGCCGTACAGCGTGCCAACGTAGAGGATGTGCTGGAAGGGCTCAACGCCGGGATACCAGATGCCGAAGGGGTGTGCTTGTTCGACGACGCACTCGACCTGCGCCGGCGGATCGACCCGCGCTTGGCCCGGCTGGACCCGGCTCGCCGTTGGTCCGAGGTGTATGCCAGCAATGTACCGGCGCCCTTCAACCCGCGCACCATACCGACCAAGGCGTTCGATATTGTAGAGCGCCTGATGCTGCTGCGCGCCATCCGAATAGAGTTAAGCTTTGCCCACCCAACCGCGGAAGATGTAGCCTCGGACATGCTCACGCCGCTGCTGAGCGTGTTCGACTTGGCCTTGAACCCCGCTTATGCCGTGATGCATTACCGCCAAGGCGATGGGCCGCCGCGCGATATCACACTGCCGCAATTGTTATTGGAACGGGTCAGCGGCGCTTCGCCCGGCCCTTTGGCGCCGGATACCCGTATTGGCGGCGGGGCCCATTCCATAGCGCCCGGCTTGAGCGTGGCGCTACTGGATTATTTTCTCGATGTACAGGCCACACGTTTTGACGACGCGTATGCCCAACAGTTTGAAACGGTATTCAAGTACGGGCACCGGCTGAATCAGCGCTGGGTATCGACCGCGCAGGTGATGAGCGACACCTTGGAAAATCTGTTGCTCATTGAGCTTGAGTTTGCACGCCGTGCACGCTTATTGCCTGAACCGCTGTTGGAACTGCTGGACGCGGCGTTGGACGGCTCGCCCAGTGTACAGGCGTTCGGGCTAGACGTCGGCGGCCGCGCCGAACTGCCGATGCTGCGGCTGTTGAATGTGCTGGTGTTATGCCGGCGCCCGGTTGCAGAGGCGAACGCGCCGCTGCCATTGGCCGCCGGCCCGGTATTGTTCTGGTCCGCTGCCACCGGGTTGGCCGGTTGCGAACGGTTTTCGCAGGTCCGTGATGGGGTTGCGCGGGCTTTGCGCAGCCATGACTACGCCCAGCACTGGTATCAGGCGGTGTGTGTCGTTGACCGTCTCCGGCTCAAAGCGTCGCCCCTGACCGCCACTGGCCAGGTGTACACCGTCACGCCCTGGCACATGCAGGGCGGCGCCTTGCATCGGCTGGGCAAAAGTACTTATGGCCGCCAGCATCATGAGGCGTTGCTGGTGCTAGCTCAGGCGCGTGCCGAACGTTTCCCTGCTGCCCTGTTCGCCACGCTGTTGGATATGGCCTCGGGGATCGATTCGTTGGGGGAAGGCCTAGGGCGGCTGACCAAGCTATGGACCGCCCAGCAGGCGACCGAGTTGCTACCGCAATGGTGGTTGCAGGCGAGCGTGCCCGACCGCCAGGTATTCATCGACTACCTCACGGACTGCTCGCAAGCGGCGGGCCCTGCCCAGGACTACCTAGAAGGCCTGCCATCGCTGGAAGCATTTGCCCGGGACCGAGTTCAGAAGCGGCTGGTAGCCGATGGGATGGGCCAATTGGACCCGGATCGAATCACCGTCCAGAGCCGGGTGTATGTTCCGGCCCCGGTGGCACTGGGTAACCTGCCATCGGCCATCACCGCCGCCGTGCAGATGCATAGCGAAACATTGAGCGCGTGGGCGTTACAGCATTGGGATTGGGTCAGCGCAACGGTCTCTTTGCACCCGGCAGGCAATGAGCCCTTGCCAGCGGCGCTCAGCACAGTTTACGTGCGTAACCTGGTGCGCGAACTCGATTGCGGCAGGCAATACCGGCGCTTGCTCGATGAGCAGCTTGGCCCCGCGAGCCCCCTGTTGCACATGCGCCAAGGGCGCTTTTACCGCCAGATGCGCCGGCAGATGTTGATGGGCGCTTGGGCGCAGAAGCTTGACGGTACGCTCGGCAAACAGGGCTTTGACTGGGTCGAGCGGGTGGTCCAGTTGCCCGACACCACTGCCCGTAACGACGCAGGGCTGGCAGACGTAGCGTTTACCCAGATGACCCTGAGCGCCGCAGCCGATCAAGTACCAGACAAGGTTCATGGCCTGTACCTGATCGGCCGCCCGGGGCAACCGGGGGCAGTGGTGCTCTTTGGGTTATACATCACCACGCCGCCGTTCCGCCGCTTCGACAACATGGAGGCGTTGCAGGCCGCCATCCGCAGCGAGGCGCCCTTGCAGGCGCTGATACTTGAGCGTTTGGCGCCCGATCGGCGAACCGTGTATGACAACGGCGGCTTCAATGAGCCGCATCTGCGCTGGTCGGTGGAAGATGATTTTTTCGTGCCGTGGTATCGGCCCAGGCCGATCAAGGTATGCTTCGATGTGCTACCCGGCAACGTGCTGGCGCACCTTTACAGCGATAACCTGGTGTTGCTCAAAGCGATGGCCGCCGCGCAGTGCGTAACCAGCCAGGAAGGGCGCTGGCGGGATTTGCGCTACTTGCTTACGCTGGCGCTGGAGCAAGGCTCGATGTTTCTGCCGGTGCCTTTTGCCTTGGTCATCGGCGCTTGGCAAAGCGAGCAGTTAGCGGTAGATGCGCTTGCCGCCTTGCAGGGCCGGCACTGGGGCCAGGCACTCTCGGAACTGGTTGCGGCGATGAGCAGCTTGATGCCGATGAGGGCGGGCATGGCCGCCGGCTGGCCGCGGCTGCCGGCTGGCATGGGGTTTTCTTGGCAGCAGGGGGCATTGCCGGCTGCGCTGGCGCGGCGGCTGTTGGCCTTTGAGGTGTCGGACGCGGTGCTTTCGCAAATGCCCAAGGATACCGCGCTTGGCCTGTATACCCGCGCCGGTGACCATTATGCAAGCGTGGAAGGCAAGGTATTCCAGGTGCGGCTGCTCAACGATCAATGGCGTATCGTCGATGCGAAAGGGCGGCGCGGGCCGGCGGTTATGCGCGACGCGCAAAGCCGCTGGCGGCTTGATTGGACCGGGCTCAGGGGCGGCTCGCCGGTAGAAGGGCAACTGCCCGTAAGGCTAGGTAACCTGACGGAACTTAATTCACTTTTTGACATGCGGTACGAGGGGTTGGCGCAAATCCGCGCCGCCAATATCAGCCAAGCCGTGGATATCGAAACCGGTTTGCAACAGGCCCAGCGTTATCTTGACTCGGCCCTGCAAAAGCTACCAGCCAACGGCCAATTGCCCGCCCGCGTTCAGCGGGTGCTTCGCAATACGTTCGGGCCCGATGCCCTGGGCAACGACTTGGTGCAAGCGCTGCGCGAGAAAATCGAAAGCGTGTATGAAGACGCCAACAGCGTCTCGTTGCGCGACCGCGATGGTAGCCGTTGGGTGACCGGCGTCAACAAGCTGAACAAACACGATACGTTGTCGTTCGTGGTGCCAGACGATCCACTCCGGCGCCTCTACCTTACCGAGCAGTTCTTCGATGGGCCGATGTTCCCCGATATCAGTGAGGAGGCCGCGCGGGCCGGCTTCGATGTACGCCTTCATCATCGTGCGGCGGTGATCCTGCATGAGCTGACGCACGTTAATACCGACAGCGTCGATATTGCCTACCTCGAAGCCAACTCACCTTTCGTCGACCTGTTACACCCACATTTACCCGTGGTATTGCTCAACCGCCTAGCGGCGTTAAGGGGGTCGCTGACCTATGCCACCCCCAGCGAGCATCTGTTCAGAAGCTACGACCACGGCAGGTGGCTCGACTGGAATGCTGACGAGGTTGCCACTTCTGCCATCGATCGAGTCTTCCAGCTTACCGGCACCCAGAACCTGGATAAGGCCCGGGAGGTGTTTCTGGCCAACCCGGTCGTGCGCCGTGCATTGATTTTGAGCAATGCCGACTCGTTAACGTGGCTGATCATCAGCCTTGGCCGCGACGTGGCGCCTGGCGGCTAACCGTATGCCAAGCCGCTAGCGCGGTGTCCGGGAAGCAGGCTGCGCCCCTGACGGTGCCGGGCGGCGCTGCCGCTTCTCGCCATAGCCCTGCTATGACGCATCAGGGCGCATTGCCGGCAATAACATTCCCGGGTCAATTCTCGTGCGAACTTGCGAAACACCACACTAGGCCGGCTGCCGGTTTGACAAAATGGCGGCACACTCCCATATTCACTCGCAAACGTTTGCCACCCCGCGTGGTGCGTTTCAATAAGCATAATAATAAGCGGAGACGCCCTCAATGAAACGCCCCTGCACTGGCCGCTGGCTAGTACCTGCCCTGTTATCTAGCCTGTTTGCGCTCGGCCCGATCGATTCGGCCTTGGCCGCCGCGAACCCGCCAAAGGTTGCGTTGGTGATGAAATCCCTGGCCAACGAATTCTTCCTGACCATGGAAAACGGCGCCAAAGCCTACCAGCAACAACACAGCGGCGAATTCGAGCTGGTGGCCAACGGTATCAAGAACGAAACCGACACCGCCGCCCAGATCGCCATTGTCGAGCAAATGATCGCGTCACATGTTGATGCGCTGGTGATTGCCCCGGCAGACTCCAAGGCGCTGGTGCCGGTGATCAAGAAGGCCGCCGACGCCGGTATCAAGGTGGTGAACATCGATAACCGGCTCGACCCCGCGGTGCTCGACAGTAAGCAACTACAGGTGCCGTTCGTAGGCCCCGACAACCAGGCCGGTGCTTTCAAGGTGGGTGAGTACCTCGGCCAGCAGCTGAACGCCGGTGACGCGGTGGGTATCATCGAGGGTGTGCCCACCACCACTAATGCCCAGCAACGTACCACAGGTTTCAGGCAGGCCATGGACGCGGCGAAGATGACCATCGTGTCGGTACAGAGCGGCAACTGGGAAATGGCCCCGGCCCAGCAAGTAGCGGCCGCCATGCTCAGCGAGTACCCCGACATCAAGGCACTGCTGGCCGGCAACGACAACATGGCCCTGGGCGCTGTATCGGCGGTGCGCGCCGCCGGCAAGGCCGGGCAAGTGAAGGTGGTGGGCTACGACAATATCCAAGCTATCGCACCGATGCTCAAGGATGGCCGCGTGCTGGCTACAGCCGAACAGTACGCCGACCGCCAGGCGGTGTATGGCATCGAGGCAGCACTGAAGCTGGTCAAGGGGCAGGACACCGGCGCGCAGAGTGGCGTGATCGTGACGCCGGTCGACCTCGTAACCGGTAAACCCTGAGTGGCCGCCCCCCTTGAAAGCCCTGTGCTGGCCCTGGACGGTGTGGGGAAAACCTACTCGCAGCCGGTATTGGCCGGCGTTCACCTTGAGCTGCACCGTGGCGAAGTGTTGGCATTGACTGGCGAGAACGGTGCCGGTAAGAGCACCCTGTCGCGCATCATCGCCGGCCTTGAGCCCCCCAGCGTTGGCAACATGCATTTCCTCGGCCAGCCCTGGGCGCCGGCCAGCCGCCGCGCCGCCGAGGCCGCCGGGGTGCGCATGGTGCTGCAGGAGCTGAACCTGCTGCCGACCTTAAGCATCGCCGAGAACCTGTTTCTGGAGCGCCTGCCGCAGCGCCTGGGCTGGGTGAACCGGCGCCGCCTACGCGAGCAGGCCCGCGACGCCATGGCGCGGGTGGGGCTGGAGCAACTGGACCCAGACACCCCAGTGGCCCACTTGGGCATTGGCCACCAGCAAATGGTCGAGATTGCCCGCAACTTGATTGGCGACTGCCGCGTGCTGATCCTCGATGAGCCTACCGCCATGCTCACTGGCCACGAGGTGCAGCGCTTGTTCGCACAAGTACAGCGGCTGCGGGCCGAGGGGGTGGCGCTGGTATACATCTCGCACCGCCTCGAAGAGCTGGCGCAGTTGGCGCAACGCGTAGCGGTACTGCGCGACGGCAAGTTGGTGAGCGTGCAGTCCATGGCACTCGCCAGCGAGGCGCAATTGGTGAAGCTGATGGCCGGCCGGGAGTTGGGTGAGCGCATCGATCTGGGCGAGCGGCGCATCGGTGCGCCGCTGCTCCGGGTCGAGGGGCTGTGCCGCGGGCAGAAGGTGCGTGATGTGAGTTTTGAGGTACGGGCCGGGGAACTGTTCGGCATCAGTGGGCTGATCGGTGCCGGGCGCACCGAACTACTGCGGCTGATGTTCGGGGCGGACCGGGCCGATGCGGGCCGGGTGTCGCTCGGGTCGCCGCCCCAGCCGGTTCGCCTGCGCTCGCCGCGCGAGGCGGTGCGCAACGGCCTCGCGCTGATCAGCGAAGACCGAAAAGGCGAAGGCTTGCTGCTGACCCAAAGCATCGCCGTCAACATTGCCCTGGGCAATTTCGCTGAATTATCCCGGGCCGGCTGGATGAACAACGCCCGTGAACAAGCACTGGCCCAGCGGCAGATCGCGGCGATGCGCATCCGCTGCGCAGGGCCCGCCCAGATGGTGGGTGAACTCTCCGGTGGCAACCAGCAAAAAGTCGTGATCGGCCGCTGGCTGGAGCGCCAATGCCAGGTGTTGTTGTTCGACGAACCCACCCGTGGCATCGATGTGGGCGCTAAATTCGATATCTACGGCTTGCTAGGCCAGTTGGCTCGCCAGGGCAAGGCGTTGGTGATCGTCTCCAGCGACCTGCGTGAGCTGATGCTGGTGTGTGACCGTATCGGGGTCATGTCCAACGGTCGCTTGAGCGGTATTTTCGACCGTGACCACTGGAGCCAAGACGCCCTGCTTGATGCGGCGCTGGCCGGCTATCGAACCAAGGAAACCGCATGAAAACCACCACCGCCGGCCAAGCGCCGGCACCCGCACGGCACCGAGCAAGCTTGGCCGTGCTGGGTACCTACCTAGGCCTGGCGGCCGCCTTGTTGATCCTGATCGTGCTGTTCTCATGCCTGAGCAGCCATTTCTGGTCATACAGCACCTTCAGTACGATCGCCAACCAGATCCCGGACCTCATGGTCCTGGCGGTGGGCATGACCTTCGTGCTGATTATCGGCGGCATCGACCTTTCCGTGGGCTCGGTATTGGCACTGGCCGCCTCGGCGTTGAGCGTGGCTATCCTCAGTTGGGGCTGGGGCCCGCTGCCGGCGGGGTTGCTGGGGCTGGCGTGCGCAGCACTGGCCGGCACCGTGACCGGTAGCATCACGGTGGCCTGGCGCATCCCCTCTTTTATCGTGTCGTTGGGCGTGCTGGAAATGGCCCGTGGCGCCGCCTACCAACTGACCGGTTCCCGCACGGCCTACATCGGCGATGCCTATGCCTGGTTGGCCGACCCGCTACTGTGGGGTATATCACCCGCCTTTTTGATCGCCCTGGCGGTGACCGTGCTGGCCCAATTGGTGCTAACGCGCAGTGTGTTCGGCCGCCAGCTGATCGGCATCGGTACCAATGAAGAAGCGGTGCGCCTGGCAGGCATCGACCCGCGCCCAAGCAAGGTGCTGGTGTTCACGGTGATGGGGTTGCTGGCGGGGGTTGCAGCGTTGTTTCAGCTCTCCCGCCTGGAAGCGGCCGACCCCAACGCAGGCGCTGGGCTGGAGCTGCAAGTGATTGCCGCAGTGGTGATCGGCGGCACCAGCCTGATGGGCGGGCGCGGCTCGGTGGTCAGTACGTTCTTCGGCGTACTCATTATCTCGGTGCTGGCCGCGGGCCTGGCGCAAGTAGGGGCGAACGAGCCGACCAAACGCATCATCACCGGCGCCGTGATCGTGATCGCCGTGGTGCTCGACACCTATCGCACGCGCCGTGCACGCGGGCGCGGCTAATGGCGACGCTCAAGGACGTGGCGGCGCTGGCCGGTATTTCATATACCACCGTTTCGCACGTGCTGAATAACACCCGCCCGGTCAGCGAGCCGGTACGGCGCAAGGTCGAGGCGGCCATCGAGCAACTGGCCTATGTACCCAGTGGTGTGGCCCGCTCCCTAAAGGCGCGGGCCACGGCAACTATCGGCCTGCTGTTGCCGAACAGCATCAACCCGTACTTCGCCGAGCTTGCGCGCGGTATCGGCGACCATTGCGGGCGCAATGGCTATTGCGTGATCCTCTGCAATGCCGACGACGATGCGGCCAAGCAGCGGCATTACTTGCGCATGCTGCTCGAGAAACGCATCGATGGGCTGCTTTTAGCGTCGGCCGGGCCGTCGCAGGGCACCTTCGACGCCTTGCCGATCCCGCTGGTGGTGCTGGACCGGGAAGCACCCGCGCTGGCCAGCGATGTGGTGTGCATCGACCATGAACAGGGGGCTTGGCTGGCCACCCAACACTTGCTCGGGTTAGGCCACCGGCGCATCGCCTGCATCACCGGCCCTGCCAACGTCAACGTGGCGAACCTGCGCGCGGCCGGTTACCGTAGGGCGATGGCCGACTATGGCTGCGCGGTGGTCCCCGGCTGGCAGGTAAACAGTGATTTCACCAGCGATGGCGGCTACCGGGCCGCCGGCCACCTGTTTGGCAGCGTGCAGCCCAGCGCCATTTTCGCCGCCAATGATATGCTCGGCGTGGGCGTGCTACGCGCCGCCGCCGAACGTGGCATCCGCGTGCCACAACAATTATCGGTAATCGGTTTCGATGATATCGAGCTGTGCCGGTACGTGTACCCAGCGCTGAGCAGCGTTGGGCAATCCATCCGCCAATTGGGCGAGCGGGCCGCGGCCCAATTGCTCGGCCGCATCAGCGGCGAGCAGGCCGGCCCGCCACAACGCCTGGTGGTGGCCCCGGCGCTGATAGCCCGTGAATCCACCGCTGCCCTGGCCCAACCATGAGTACAAGATCGGTGAGCAACCCTGCTTCTATTGTTGTGATTGGTAGCTTGAATATGGATTTAGTGGCCCGCACCGCACGGCTGCCCCAGCCTGGCGAAACCCTGCACGGTGACAGCTTTGCCACGGTGCCCGGCGGCAAGGGCGCGAATCAGGCCGTGGCCGCTGCGCGGGCAGGCGCCCAGGTGGCCATGATCGGGCGAGTCGGCGCCGATGCCTATGGCGCGCGTTTGCGCGAGGCATTACGGGGCGACGGTATCGATTGCCAGGGCGTGGGTGAGGAACATGGTGTGCCCACCGGGGTGGCGATGATCCTGGTCGACCATGCCAGCCAAAACAGCATTGTGATCGTGGCCGGGGGCAATGGCACCTTGGCGCCCGCCCATATCGACGCCGCCAGCGCACTGCTGGAGGGTTGCGCCGTGGTCGTCTGCCAGCTGGAGGTACCGCAAGAAACGGTTGGCTATGCGCTGGCCAGGGCCCATGCGCTAGGCAAAACCGTGATCCTCAACCCGGCGCCTGCCAGCCAGTTGCCCAGCGCTTGGTACACGTGGGTGGATTACCTGATACCCAATGAAAGCGAAGCCCAGGCATTGGCCGCAGTGCCCGCACAGGGCTCGCCTTCAGCAGAGCAGGCGGGCAGGGCGTTGCTGGCCAAAGGGGTGAGGCACGTGTTGCTGACATTGGGCGGGGAGGGTGTGCTGCACGTGAGCGCTGAGGGTGCCCAGCACTTTCCCGCTTACCCGGTGGCGGCGCGTGACACTACCGCGGCGGGGGATACGTTTATTGGCGCCTTCGCAGCCGCGCTGGCTCGCGGCGAGGCACCCGCGGCGGCCATCCATTTTGCCCAGAAGGCAGCAGCGTTGTCGGTCACCCGCGAGGGTGCGCAACCGTCGATCCCGTATAGGGCCGAAGTACAAGCCTGGAACCCTTGAACCGAGTGATTACGCAGCCGGTACGGGCGGCGTTTCGGCAGGCTTACCTGCGGCCAGGGGCCAATGTACGTGGGAAAACCGCTCGAACGCTTGGTCGATGAATGTGCGCGCGGCGTCGATACCCAGCTCGCGCACTAACAAGTCGATGCCGATAATGGCCAGCTCCTCGGGGGTATCGGGGCTGAAGGAGCACTGGCCGTCGAGCCAGCGGGCTTTGATGTCGGCGTCGATCCTCACAGTGGTCATGGTGGCAGGCTCTTGGGGGGGAGCGCTTAGTTAAGCATGGCTGCGGCCGCTGCGCACCCACACTTGAGGCCTAAACGACGGAGTGAACACCCCCAGCGCTGGCGACACATCAAGACACAACTATTCACGTGCGTCGCCGTTACGCTTTGGCAGACTTCCCGCCTTTGCAACCTCCGAGGCAGGTTATGGTCGCAAGCACGTTGATCCCAAAGGAAAAGGAGGCTTCATGCCATTCAAACAACTGAGTGGGTTGGCCATCGTGGCCACCACTCTGATCGCCGGTTGCGCCAGCAGCGGCCACGATGATTCCCCAGCAGCAGCGCCGGCTGCCAACGCCGTGGTGGCCAACGATGGGCGCTGCCACGCCGAGGCGGCGCAATTTGCTGTAGGCCAAGCGGGCAGCCCAAGCTTGCTCGACCAGGCCCGGCAGCAGTCTGGCTCGCAGGTGGCACGGGTACTTCGCCCCACCGATATGATCCCTATGGACTACCGCTCTGACCGGTTGAGCTTGTACGTAGACGAAACCGGCAAGGTCACGCGCGCCAGCTGCGGCTGATCGCGCGACGAACCGGGGGCATTGTGGGTGCCCCTATGGCCAGGTTAGCCGGCAACGAGCACGCGGATCGCTTCCAGGCGCAATGCGGCTTTTTCCAGCATCGCCAAGCCCTTTTCGCGCTGCTCGCGCAGCGCTTGGATTTCACTGTCCCGCACGCTGGGGTTTACCGCTTGCAGTGCGGTGAGGCGCGCCAGTTCTTCGTCGAGCTCTGCGCTAAGGCGCTGCTGTGCCTCGCTCACCCGCTCGGCATGGCGCGGCGCAACCTTGGCCTCGCTGGCGGCGATGCGTGGCGACAGTGCATCGCGCTGGGCCTGGATGAATTTATTGGCGCTGGCCTTAGGCACGGTTTCCAATTGGTCGTTAAGGGTGTCGAAGCTTACCCGCGCAGCCAGGTCGTTGCCGTTGGCATCGAGCAGGCAACGCAGCGCCAGCGGTGGCAGGTAGCGCGCCAGTTGCAGGTTGCGCGGTGCAACCACCTCACTCACATACAGCAGCTCTAGCAACACGGTGCCAGGCTTGAGTGCCTTGTTTTTGATCAGTGCCACCGCGGTGTTACCCATGGAGCCGGCCAGCACCAAGTCCATGCCGCCCTGGACCATGGGGTGTTCCCAGGTCAAGAACTGCATGTCTTCCCGTGACAACGCCTGCAGCCGGTCGTAGGTGATGGTCACGCCCTCGTCGTCGCCGAGCGGGAAGCTGGCGTCGAGCATTTTTTCGCTGGGCCTGAGGATCAGTGCGTTTTCCGAATGGTCTTCGCTGTCGATGCCAAAGGCATCGAACAAGGTTTCCATGTAGATCGGCAGGGTGTATTGGTCGTCTTGCTCCTCGATCGCGGCCACCAGCGCCTTGCCTTCGCCGCCGCCGTTGGAGTTGAGCTCCAGCAGCCGGTCACGGCCGCTGTGCAGCTCGGTTTCCAAGTGCTCACGCGCAGCACGCGCTTCGGCCACCAGGGTACTGAAGGCATCGTCATCGTCGCTGCTCAGTAGGCTTAGCAGGCGTGCGCCGAAGGTGTGCTGTAGCGCGCTGCCGGTCGGGCAAGTGGCCAGGAAGGCATTGAGCGCCTCGTGATACCAGCGGAACAGGCGTGCCTGCGGTGTGCCTTCCAGGTAGGGCGCATGCAGCTCGATGGTATGTTTTTGCCCGATCCGATCGAGGCGGCCAATGCGTTGCTCGAGCAGGTCGGGGTGCGACGGCAGGTCGAACAGCACCAAGTGGTGGGCGAATTGGAAGTTGCGGCCTTCAGAACCGATCTCCGAGCAGATCAGCACTTGCGCGCCGTATTCTTCGTCGGCGAAATAAGCCGCGGCGCGATCGCGCTCCAGGATGCTCATGCCCTCGTGAAAGGTGGTGGCCGGTATCCCCGAGCGCACCCGTAGGGCGTCTTCGAGGTCCATCGCGGTTTCGGCGTGGGCGCAGATCACCAATACCTTGACCTTCTTGAGCCTCTTCAAGGCGTCGATCAACCACTGCACGCGTGGGTCGAAGCGCCACCAGCGGTCTTCGTCTCCCTCGGCCTGCCAGGCGGTGTCTGGGTAAAGTTCGGCGCCCTGGCCCTGATACTGCGGCGGGTTGGGCAGCGGGTAGGGGTGCAACGTGCGCCCTGGGAAGCCCTGCACGGCGGCGCGGGTGTTGCGGAACAACACGCGGCCGGTGCCGTGGCGGTCGAGCAGTTCGCGCACCAAGCGGGCCTTGGCCTCCTGGTCACCCGTTTGCACGGCGCCGATCAAGGTTTCGCCGGCTTCACCCAAAAAGCCACGGATGGTTGCCAGCGCTTCGGGCGCGGGTGTGGCATGGTCGAGCAGTTGCTGTACCGCCTCGGCCACCGGGCGGTAATGCTCGCTTTCCGCGCGAAACGCTGGCAGGTCGTGGAAACGGTTCGGGTCGAGCAAGCGCAGGCGGGCGAAGTGGCTGTCCAGGCCCAATTGTTCAGGGGTGGCGGTGAGCAACAATACGCCAGGGATCACTTCGGCGAGTTGTTCGACCAAGGCGTATTCGGCACTGGCCTGTTCCGGGTGCCAGACCAGATGGTGGGCTTCATCGACCACGAGCAGGTCCCACCCGGCGGCGAACAGCGCGTCCTGGGCTTTTTCCGCATGCTTGAGCCAGTCGATCGACACCAGGGCCAGTTGCGCATCCTCGAACGGGTTGCTGGCGTCGCTTTCGGCGAAGCGTTCGGCGTCGAACAGTGCAACCTGCAAGTTGAAGCGCCGGCGCATTTCCACCAGCCATTGGTGCTGGAGGTTTTCTGGCACCAGGATCAACACGCGGCTGGCGCGGCCATTGAGCAATTGGCGATGGATGACCATGCCCGCCTCGATGGTTTTGCCCAGGCCCACTTCGTCGGCCAGCAACACCCGTGGGGCAATGCGGTCGGCCACTTCGCGGGCAATGTGTAATTGGTGGGGGATCGGTTGTACACGCGCCCCGCCCAGGCCCCACAACGATGACTGCACGTTGCGGCTGGTGTGCTGCAGGGTGTTGTAACGCAACGCGAACCAGTTCAGTGGGTCGATCTGGCCGGCGAACAAACGGTCGCTGGGCAGGCGGAACTGGATGAAATTCGACAACTGCGTCTCGGGCAGCACCACCGTCTCGTTGTGGGTATTCAGGCCGTGGTACACCAGCAGCCCGTCGGCATCCTCGACCTCGCGTACGGTGAGCTTCCAGCCCTCGAAATGGGTGATCACATCGCCAGGCGAAAAGCGCACGCGGGTCAGCGGGGCGCTGCGCAACGCGTATTGGCGTGTGTCACCGGTGGCTGGGTAAAGCACGGTCAACAAGCGGCCGTCTTGGGTCAATACCGTTCCCAGCCCCAGTTCCGCCTCGCTGTCGCTGATCCAGCGTTGCCCCGCTTGATACTGCTGCGCCATGCCTGCCTTACTCCGCCTGCGAAAAAGGCCAGGATTCTAGCGTAAAACCGCGCTGGGCGCTCGTCCCGCTGTCCGTTTGCAAAACCGCGCCGGTGCGGCAGAATGCCTCAAATTGCCGCGCCGCCGGCCGATAGACTGGCGATAAGAGGACCTACGCCCATGCTCGCGCCTATCACCCCAGTGGTTCACGTACCGATTAACCCGCAATTGGACCCGGCCAAGCCGACCCCGGACATCCCGCCCGTGGCAGCCTCCCAAGCTGTATCTGGCGACAACCAGGTCGACCTGCGCCAGCCTGAACAGCAAGACGGCGCCCTGCTGCGTGACGAACAGCGCCGCCGCCAGCGCCATAGTGGGGCGCCGACGGAACCCTTGGTGCTGCCCGGCGAGGAACTCAACGCTGACGACACCGTACCGGCGGTGGCGTTGGTCGAAGGTGAGGAACGCCAGGGGCAGTGGATCGACCTGAAGGTCTGAAGCTGGCATGATGGTGGCTTCCAAGCGACTCGGCGCATGGCCATGGCCCAGGACGACACCCTGATTGATTTCTCCCGTGAACGCGCCAAGCGCGTGCACAACCTCAACGACAAACGTTTGAATGATCTGCGCCAAGCCTTCGAGCAGGCGTTGCCGTTGCCCGGCAAGAAAAAGCCAAAGAAGAAACCGAAAAAGCGTTGATCCACATCAAGGCGGGCCGCGCCACAGCCTGTAAATTGGTGCCCATCGAGACAGCGCGCAAGCGCAGTCCTCGGGCACGCAAGGCACTTATGGCGGCTTCGGCCGCCCTTTTTTTTGCTTGGTGCTTCAGGTTCTCCCAACGCCTGCGTTACCTTCCTTCGCGGCCCGGCACCCTCGTTTTCGCCCTTCTGAATGCTCATTTGTAGCGGTGGCCACCTCGCAGCCATGCCATTCGCTCAAGTGCACCTTCCCAACCGAATGCTTGTGTACAATCGCCGCACCAGGCGGCTAAGTGTTCTAGCCGTAAGCAGCCGGTTACGACAGCGAAGGAAAACATGAGGATCACGCTTTTATGCAGGGATACGGGTGGTTACCTGGGCAAGCTCAGCGCCCACTTGGAGGCCACTGATGAAGTCACGTTCATCGACGTGCTTGCCGACCTTCAACTGCCGGCCTTCTTGCGTGGCAAGCTTCGCGCCGTGGTCAAACGCCATCTAAGCGCGCGCCGAGCACTGAAGCTGCTCAAGGCCGCAGCGCCCCATGAACGGTTGTTGATCGTCAACCCCGGCCAATTGGATAAGCGCCTGGTCGATGCCGCCCTGGCGCAGGCCCAGGTAAAAGTGGCTTACCTGTGCGATGGCATCGACCGGCTGAACATGCCGGTACACGCGTTGCAGCCATTTGACCGGGTGTACACCTTCGATGCCTATGATGCTCAGCAATATGGCTTGCGCAAGTTACATAACTTTATCTATGAAGACCGCCGTGGCTGGCCCACCAGCGACACGTACTCGGCCTTCATCGTCATGGCGGGCAAGGACCGCCTTCCACAGCTTGAGGGCATTGCCCAGGCGCTGGACGCTGCCGGCCATGGTCACTTCAAGTTTTTGGTACAGGGCAAGCCACGTGAGGGGTTACACCCTAACATCGAGTTTTTCAAGGCACGCTTATCACTGGATGACGTAAGCCAATGGCTGCGCGAATCCACGGTGCTGGTCGATATCGTGAGGCCAGGGCACACCGGGTTGAGCTTCCGGTTTTTTGAAGCACTGCTGTATGGCAAAAAAATCATCACCAACAACCTTTCCGTGCGCAATTATGACTTTTATAACCCGGCCAATATTCTGGTACTCAATGCCGAAGCGGTAAATATCCCGCTTGAATTTCTGGAAACGGCCTATGTGCCCGTAGCCGCACACATCGTTGAACGTTACAGCATGCACGCATGGGCAAGCGAAGTGTTCGCGCCCTGGGGGACGGCTGATGCTGGCACACGTTAGCCGGCGCGCTGGCTGGCATAGGTGTGTGACATGACGCTTCATAGAGATGGTACGCGCAGTGTTGGCTTCGGGCCGTTTCGACCTTGATCGGAGCTTGACCATGAAGTACTGGATGCTCGGCCTGCTCGCTCTGCTAAGCGTGGCCGGCTGCGAGCAAAAGGCCCAAGGCCCCGCCACCGCTGATGCGACCAATGGCCAAAAGCTTTTCGTTCGCCTGTGCGGTGGCTGCCACAAGGCCGGGCCCGATGCGCGCAACAGCTTCGGCCCGCGCCTCGATGGCGTGATAGGCCGCCAGGCTGGGAGCCTGGCTGATTACGCCTATTCCCCCGCCATGAAACAGGCGGGTTTCACCTGGACCGACGCTAAACTACGCCAGTACCTGGGCAAGCCCGGTGATGTGGTACCTGGTACAAAGATGTATTTCTGGGGGCTCAGTGACCCAGCGCAGTTCGCTGATTTGCTGGCATATCTAAAAAGCCAGTAGGTGAACCACGCTACGCCGTTATCGCGCGCGGCGCCTACCGGCTGTTTATGCCCGTATGCTACCGTGGCGCCTTTTGCCTGGAGCCTTACTGATGCGTTACGCCCGTTCATGGCTGCTCGCCGCCATGTTGCCGTTGTTTGCCGGTTGCCAGGCGCTCGATTTCTCTGGCCCCCAAGGGCCGCAGGCTCTGAGCGGGCAAACCCGCATGCAGGGCAGCCTGACGGCCGAAGGTGGGCATTTGATTTTCACCCCTTGCGACTCGCCGCGCACGTTTATCGTGACCGACAACGGCGATACCGGCATTTTGCAGGAAGCGACCACGCTGGCGAGCCTGAATCGGCCACTGTACGCCGACCTGCGTGGGCGCTTTGATGGCAACCCGGTGGAGGGCCAGCCCGGGCAACTGAACCTGCAAACGCTCTACCGTGTGGAAAGCGCGCTGAAGGCGTGTGAAGACCAGAATTACAAGCTGATGCAATTTTATGCCGACGGCCATGGGCCGAGCTGGGTCGCGCGGGTGAATGCCCAGGGATTGCTGATCGAACGCGAAGGCCAGCCGCCGTTGGCGGTACCGTTCGTCGAGGAGCAGGCGCCCGGCGGGGGCGTGAGCCTGAGCAGCGATGCCAATCATCAGCACATCCAGCTGTGGCTAGCACCGCAGCGTTGCGAGAGCGGCCCGCGGGTGAGCTTTTTCGCCGCAGAGCTGCGGATAGACGAGCAGGTGCTGCGTGGTTGCGGTTATCCGGGCGGGGCCCGCGAACAGTGATCGCGTTCTGCGTTATAAGCTTGCGTATAATCGCGCCCTCGCTTTCGCCGCCGTAGAGTCCTTGGACGTTGTTATGTTAAGAATCACCGAACTGAAATTACCGCTGGACCACCCTGACGAAGCCCTGCGTGCGGCGCTGGTGGCGCGCTTGGGCATCGCTGAGGGGGAGCTCACCGGTTTTACCGTGTTCAAACGCAGCTACGACGCGCGCAAGAAGAACAGCGAAATGTTGTTCATCTATACCCTGGACTTCAGCGTGCGCGACGAAGCCGCGCTGTTGGCGCGCCTGGCCAGCGATTCGCGGGTGGGCCCGGCACCGGACCTCACCTACAGGTTCATCGGCCACGCCAGCACACCGTTGCCGGAGCGGCCGTTAGTGGTGGGCTTCGGCCCCTGCGGCATATTCGCGGCGCTGACCTTGGCGCAGATGGGCTTGCGCCCGATCGTGCTCGAGCGAGGCAAGGAAGTGCGCCAGCGCACCCAAGACACCTGGGGCCTGTGGCGCAAGCGGGTGCTTAACCCGGAATCTAACGTACAGTTCGGCGAGGGCGGGGCCGGTACGTTCTCCGACGGCAAGCTCTATAGCCAAATCAAAGACCCGCACCACCACGGCCGCAAGGTGCTGGAAGAGTTCGTCAAGGCCGGCGCCCCCGAAGAAATCCTTTACGTGAACAAGCCGCACATCGGCACCTTTCGGCTGACCAGCATGGTCGAGCAGATGCGCGCCGATATCCTCGCCTTGGGCGGCGAGATTCGCTTCCAGCATAAAGTCGTCGACCTGTTGACCGATGGCGATCAACTCGAAGGCGTGGTGCTTGAAGGCGGCGAATCGCTGCGCTCGCGGCACGTGGTGCTGGCCCTCGGCCACAGTGCCCGCGACACGTTCCGTATGCTTCATGGCCGCGGCGTGTACTTGGAAGCCAAGCCGTTCTCGGTGGGTTTTCGTATCGAGCACCCGCAGTCGGTGATCGACAAGGCGCGCTTGGGCAAATACGCCGGCCACCCGAAACTGGGTGCGGCAGATTACAAGTTGGTGCACCACGCCAGCAACGGCCGCTCGGTATACAGCTTTTGCATGTGCCCCGGCGGCACGGTGGTGGCGGCCACCAGCGAGCCGAACCGGGTGGTGACCAATGGCATGAGCCAATATTCGCGTAACGAGCGAAACGCCAACTCAGGCCTGGTGGTAGGCATCGACCCCGAACGTGACTACCCGGGCCACCCATTAGCCGGTATCGAATTGCAGGAGCGCCTGGAGGCGGCCGCCTATGTGCTGGGGGGCAGCAACTACCAGGCACCGGCGCAACTGGTGGGCGATTTCCTCGCCGGCAAGCCGTCTACCACTTTGGGCAGCGTGGAACCTTCTTATAAGCCGGGCGTGACCCTTGGCGATTTGGCTGTGTCGCTGCCGGCATTCGCCATCGAGGCGATCCGCGAAGCGCTGCCGGCCTTCGAACGGCAAATGCGCGGTTACGCGATGCACGATGCCGTACTCACCGGGCTGGAAACCCGCACTTCGTCGCCGGTACGCATCACCCGTGGGCAGAACTTACAAAGCCTGAACCTCAAGGGTTTGTTTCCGGCGGGTGAGGGGGCCGGTTACGCCGGTGGGATACTCTCGGCGGGGGTCGATGGTATCCGCGTGGCCGAAGCCGTGGGCCGCTCGATGTTGGGGGTGTAACGCATAACAAAAAATCCCGCCGAGGCGGGATTTTTTGTTCAGCAGCGAAGCTTATTCAGGGCGAACCTGGGCCGCTTGCATGCCTTTCTGGCCCTTCTCAGCCACGAAAGAAACGGTCTGGCCTTCTTTCAGGCTTTTGAAACCGTCACTTTCAATCGCTTTGAAGTGCACGAACAGGTCGTCACCGCCGCCTTGCGGGGTGATGAAGCCGAAGCCCTTCTCATCGTTGAACCATTTGACGGTGCCGGTTTGGCGATTGGACATGGGGTGTATCTCCAGAAAACATGAAATTCGGTGGTACCGCCTCAGCTCCGCTGAATGCGTGCAGCCATCATAGACCTAAAACCTGGCTTGGGAACCGCCTGGGCGGAAAAAAGTACGAATAACCGTTGAAATTATCTATTTACGACGCCTTGCACACTTTTACGGCATCGGCTAGGCGATCACGCAGCTCGACGGTAGGGGGTGGGTTGGTGCTCATCAACTGTTCGATCTCGGCCGTGCTGAACGTTGTTTCGATCACATCCGCGCCGCAATCGCAGTGGTGGGTGGCCTTGGGCGAGTCGACCGATTGCTTGGCGGTGGCTACGCAGTCGCTCATATACTTCGCCTTATCCCCAGGTGGCCAGGCGGCTTGGGCATCCAACGGGGTGAACAGAGCCAATGAAGCAGCGGCAAGGGGTATAAGGTTGAACAGGCGCATGGCGGTCCTCCTCGAGGCAAAACGTTGCCAAGCATTCGAAAGGCAGCGGCGGCTCAAGTTCACAGGTAGTTTGCGGATAACTGTGTTAGCATCCTTGGCCCCGTGTTTTGGCGCGGGGCTTTTTTGTTCCAGTTCTTCGCTTCGGCCCTGGTTTGGCCAGGGGTGTGTACGTAAAGCAGGCTGCGCCCGGCGCACCCTTAGCGTGCAGGCTCGACGGCACCTGCCACTGTAAGGCAGGCGAACCGCCGGATCGCGTACTGGCCATCCCAACCCACGTGACCTTTGGTAGGGGTCACCACTAGGCAGCGGAGGCGCCATGCCCAATATTACCCTTCCCGACGGCAGCGTGCGGTCGTTCGATCATTCTGTAAGCGTAGCGCAGGTCGCCGCCAGCATTGGTGCGGGCTTGGCCAAGGCCACGGTGGCCGGCAAGGTTGACGGCCACCTGGTCGATGCCAGCGATCTAATCGACCACGACGCCAGCGTGCAGATCATCACCCCCAAGGACAAAGAAGGGCTGGAGATCATCCGCCACTCTTGTGCGCACTTGGTGGGCCATGCGGTCAAGCAGTTGTACCCCACCGCCAAGATGGTCATCGGCCCGGTGATCGATGAAGGTTTTTATTACGACATCGCCTACGAGCGTCCCTTCACCCCTGATGACTTGGCCGCGATCGAGGCGCGCATGCGCGAGCTGATCGACAAGGACTACGACGTCATCAAGAAAATGACCCCACGTGCCGAGGTCATCGAGGTGTTCAGCCGCCGCGGGGAAGACTACAAGCTGCGCCTGGTCGACGACTTGCCCAACGAAACCGCCATGGGCTTGTACTACCACGAGGAATACGTAGACATGTGCCGTGGCCCGCACGTGCCTAACACTCGGTTTCTCAAGGCGTTCAAGCTCACCAAGCTTTCTGGCGCATATTGGCGTGGCGATGCGAAGAACGAACAACTTCAGCGTGTGTATGGCACCGCCTGGGCCGATAAAAAACAATTGGCGGCGTATATCCAGCGCATCGAAGAAGCCGAAAAGCGCGACCACCGCAAGCTGGGCAAGCGCCTGGGCTTGTTTCACCTGCAGGAAGAAGCCCCCGGCATGGTGTTTTGGCACCCCAACGGCTGGACGGTATACCAGGTGCTGGAGCAGTACATGCGTAAGCTGCAGCGCGAAAACGGCTACCAAGAGGTGAAAACCCCGCAGGTGGTCGACCGCAGCTTGTGGGAGAAGTCTGGGCACTGGGCCAACTACGCCGAAAACATGTTCACCACCGAATCGGAGAACCGCGATTACGCGATCAAGCCGATGAACTGCCCGTGCCACGTGCAGGTGTTCAACCAAGGGCTTAAAAGTTACCGTGAACTGCCACTGCGCCTGGCCGAATTCGGCGCTTGCCACCGCAACGAGCCATCTGGCGCGCTCCATGGCATCATGCGTGTGCGTGGCTTCACCCAGGACGACGGCCATATCTTCTGCACCGAAGAGCAAATGCAGGCCGAGGCCGAGGCGTTCATCCAGCTCACGCTCGATGTGTACAAGGATTTTGGCTTCGACGAAGTGCAAATGAAGCTGTCTACCCGCCCCGAGAAGCGTGTGGGTGCCGACAACTTATGGGACCGCGCCGAGGCCGCGCTGGCCGCTTCGCTCGAAAGCGCAGGCCTGGCCTATGACCTGCAGCCAGGGGAGGGCGCCTTCTACGGGCCGAAGATCGAATTCTCCTTGAAAGACTGCCTGGGCCGGGTATGGCAGTGCGGTACGTTCCAGCTCGACTTCAACCTGCCGATTCGCCTGGGCGCCGAATATGTCTCGGAAGATAACGACAGGCGGCACCCGGTGATGCTGCACCGCGCCATCCTCGGTTCGTTCGAACGCTTCATCGGCATCCTCATCGAACACTACGAGGGTGCGTTCCCAGCCTGGCTAGCGCCTACCCAGGCGGTGGTGATGAACATCACCGACAACCAGGCCGGTTTCGCCCGTGAAGTCGAGGCTTCGCTCAATATAAGCGGTTTTCGTGCCAAGTCCGACTTGAGAAACGAGAAAATTGGCTTTAAAATCCGCGAGCATACTTTACTCAAGGTTCCGTACCTGCTGGTGATAGGGGACCGTGAGGTTGAAACAAAAACGGTCGCCGTGCGTACCCGTGAGGGCGCAGACCTTGGCAGCATGCCGGTCGCGCAATTTCATGAGCTGCTCGCACAGGCGGTTTCCCGGCGTGGTCGCCAAGATTTGGAGTAATCATTATTAAGCGTGAAATGAGACAGGATAAACGAACTGCCCCGAAGGCCCCGATCAACGAGAATATCTCGGCCCGCGAGGTTCGGTTAATTGGTGCGGACGGCGAGCAGATTGGCATCGTCTCTATTGATGAAGCGCTTCGTGTCGCTGAAGAAGCGAAGCTGGACCTGGTAGAGATCACCGCGGAAGCCACCCCGCCCGTGTGCCGGGTGATGGACTACGGCAAGCACCTCTTCGAAAAGAAGAAGCAGCAGAACGCCGCGAAGAAGAACCAGAAGCAAATCCAGATCAAAGAAATCAAGTTTCGTCCAGGGACGGAAGAAGGGGATTACCAGGTAAAACTGCGCAACCTGGTACGTTTCCTGAGTGAAGGGGATAAGACCAAGGTCTCTCTGAGGTTCCGAGGTCGCGAAATGGCTCACCAGGAGCTGGGGATGGAGCTGTTGAAGCGGGTCGAAGCCGACCTGGCCGAATACGGCGCTGTCGAACAGCAGCCCAAAATGGAAGGGCGTCAACTGTTGATGGTCATCGCACCCAAACGCAAGAAATAACCTCCAGGGCACGGCAGGCCTTGCGGTTATCTATATCCATATGAATGCGGAGTTCCGAACATGCCAAAAATGAAAACCAAAAGTGGGGCCGCGAAGCGTTTCCTGAAAACCGCTTCCGGCTTCAAACATAAGCACGCTTTCAAGAGCCACATCCTGACCAAGATGTCTACCAAGCGTAAGCGTCAACTGCGCGGGGCCAGCTTGCTGCACCCGTCTGACGTCGCAAAAGTAGAGCGCATGCTGCGCGTTCGCTGAACCTTCCGGTCAAAGATAGAGGAAATTACTCATGGCTCGTGTTAAGCGTGGCGTCATTGCCCGTAAGCGTCACAAGAAAATTCTGAAGCTCGCCAAAGGCTACTACGGAGCGCGTTCGCGCGTATTCCGCGTCGCCAAGCAAGCTGTCATCAAGGCAGGCCAATACGCCTACCGTGACCGTCGTCAGAAGAAGCGCCAGTTCCGCGCTCTGTGGATCGCCCGTATCAACGCTGGTGCTCGTATCAACGGCCTGTCGTACAGCCGTTTGATCGCCGGCCTGAAAAAAGCGGCCATTGAAATCGACCGCAAGGTACTGGCCGACCTGGCAGTGACCGAAAAAGCGGCGTTTGCTGCGATTGTCGAGAAAGCGAAAGCCGCTTTGGCTTGAGTCCCCGGCAATCACCGGGTAACCGGTTGATAAACGTCTGAATAGGGGAAGGGCCTTCAAGCTCTTCCCCTTTTCGTATCTGGAGTCTGTACATGGAAAACCTGGATGCGCTGGCCACCCAAGCACTGGAGGCCGTGCAACGCGCTGAAGACATTGCCACCCTGGAACAGATCCGGGTTCAATTCCTAGGCAAAAAAGGCGAACTGACCCTGGTGATGAAAACCCTGGGTGATATCCCAGCCGAGGAGCGCCCGAAGGTTGGCGCCCTGGTCAACGCGGCCAAAGAGCGTGTTACAGAAGCCCTCAATGCCCATAAGGCCGCCTTCGAAGCCGCCGACCTCAACGCCAAGCTTGCGGCCGAGCGCATTGACGTCACCTTGCCGGGCCGTGGCCAAACCAGCGGTGGCCTGCACCCAATCACCCGAACCCTCGAGCGCATCGAATCGTTCTTCACCCGCATCGGCTACGGCGTGGCCGAAGGCCCTGAAGTGGAAGACGACTACCACAACTTCGAAGCGCTCAACATCCCTGGCCACCACCCGGCGCGGGCGATGCACGACACCTTCTACTTCAATGCCAACATGTTGCTGCGCACCCACACTTCGCCGGTGCAAGCGCGGACCATGGAAAGCACCCAGCCGCCGATCCGCATCGTATGCCCAGGCCGGGTGTACCGCTGCGACTCGGACCTGACCCACTCGCCCATGTTTCACCAGGTCGAAGGCCTGTTGATTGACCGCGACATCAACTTCGCCGACCTCAAAGGCACCATCGAGGAATTTCTGCGAGTGTTTTTCGAGAAACAACTCGCCGTGCGCTTTCGCCCGTCGTTCTTCCCCTTCACCGAGCCTTCGGCGGAAGTGGACATCGGCTGCGTGATCTGTAACGCCAAGGGCTGCCGCGTGTGCAAGCAAACCGGCTGGCTCGAGGTGATGGGTTGCGGCATGGTGCACCCGAACGTGCTACGCATGAGCGGCATCGACCCGGAAGTTTTTTCAGGTTTCGCCTTCGGCATGGGCGCCGAGCGCCTGGCCATGTTGCGCTATGGCGTCAATGACTTACGCCTGTTCTTCGACAACGACTTGCGGTTCCTCGCGCAATTTCGCTAACAGGTTTTAGGAGAACAGCATGAAATTCAGTGAACAATGGCTGCGTGGCTGGGTTAGCCCGCAAGCGAACCGCGATGAGTTGGTCGCGCGCCTGTCGATGGCTGGCCTTGAGGTCGATGCGGTCATCCCCGCTGCTGGCGCCTTCAGCAAGGTGGTGGTGGGCGAAGTGCTTGCCACCGAACAACACCCTGACGCCGACAAGCTGCGCGTATGCCAGGTAAGCAACGGCCATGAAACCTTGCAGGTGGTGTGTGGCGCCCCGAATGTGCGCCCAGGGCTGAAGATCCCGTTCGCGCAAATTGGCGCTGAACTGCCCGGTGGCTTCACCATCAAGAAGGCCAAGCTGCGTGGGGCGGAATCCAATGGCATGCTGTGCTCGGCGGCAGAGCTGAAGATCAGCGAAGAGAACGACGGCCTGATGGAACTGCCGGCAGACGCCCCGGTGGGCGAGGATATTCGCCAATACTTGCACCTGGACGATGCCAGTATCGAACTGGGCCTGACCCCCAACCGTGGGGACTGCTTATCCCTTGCGGGCTTGGCCCGTGAAGTGGGCGCACTGTACAACACCCCGGTCACCCGCCCCGAGGTGCTACCCGTCGCCCCCACGATTGAAGATACGCGCCCCGTGGAACTGTTGGCCCCCGCCGCGTGCCCACGTTACTTGGGCCGTGTAGTGAAGGGCGTGGACCTGTCGCGGCCAACCCCACTGTGGATGATCGAGCGCCTGCGCCGCAGTGACATCCGCAGCATTGATGCGGCGGTCGACATCACCAACTACGTGATGCTTGAACTTGGCCAGCCGATGCACGCCTTTGATTTGGGCGAGATCCGTGGCGGCGTGCGTGTACGCATGGCCGAGGAGGGCGAGAAGCTGGTACTGCTCGATGGCCAGGAAGTGACCCTGCGCGACGACACGCTGGTGATCGCCGACCACGAGCGGGCGTTGGCCATCGCCGGGATCATGGGCGGCGAGCACAGCGGGGTGGCACATGGCAGCCGCGACTTGTTCCTGGAGAGCGCCTTTTTCGAACCCGTGGCAGTGGCGGGCAAGGCCCGCTCCTACGGGCTGCATACGGACGCCTCTCACCGCTTTGAACGCGGCGTGGACTACAACCTTGCCCGTGAAGCGATCGAACGCGCCACTGCGCTGTTGCTGGCCATCACCGGCGGCGATGCGGGGCCTGTGGTCGAAGCGCTGAGCGCCGAGCACCTGCCGCACGTGGCACCGGTCACCCTGCGTGCCGAGCGCGTGGCCCAAATGCTAGGCCTGGAACTGCCCGCCGAGGAAATCGAACGCTTGCTCACCGGCCTGGAACTGGCGGTGACCACTAGCGGGGCAGGGCAGTGGACCGTGCAGGTACCTAGCCACCGCTTCGATATCAGCCTGGAAGTGGACTTGATCGAAGAGTTGGCGCGCCTATATGGCTACAACCGCTTGCCGGTACGCTACCCGCAAGCGCGGCTGGCGCCACAGCTGCGCACCGAGGCCCAAGCCGAACTGCCAGCCCTGCGCCGCCTGCTGGTTGCCCGTGGCTACCAGGAAGCGATCACCTACAGTTTCATCGACCCTAAACTGTTCGAGCATTTCAACCCCGGCGTGAAGCCGCTGATGTTGGCCAACCCGATTTCTTCGGACATGGCCGCGATGCGCGTGTCGTTGTGGCCGGGCCTGGTCAGTGCATTGCAACACAACCTTAACCGCCAACAAACGCGCGTTCGCTTGTTCGAAAGCGGCTTGCGCTTCGTTGGCCAACTCGACGCGCTGAAGCAAGAACCCATGCTCGCCGGCGTTGCCTGCGGCAGCCGCCTGCCGGAAGGTTGGGCCAACGGCAGCGACAAGCTCGACTTCTTCGACATCAAGGCCGATGTGGAAGCGATCCTCGGCTACGCGGGTGCCCTCAACGCCTTCACATTCGTACCCGGCAACCACCCAGCGCTGCACCCAGGGCAAACCGCCCGTATCGAGCGCGACGGCAAGGAGGTGGGCTATCTGGGCGCCCTGCACCCTGAGCTGACCAAGGCATTGGGGCTGGACCGCCAAGTGTTCGTATTCGAGCTACTGTTGGCTGAGGTGAACGAAGGCCGCCTGCCCACATTCACGGAATTGTCGCGCTTCCCCGAGGTGCGCCGGGACTACGCCCTGGTCGTAGACGAAGACGTGCCGGCCGAGGCGGTACTGGCAGTAATCCGTGAAAATGCGGGCGAATGGCTCACAGACCTGAAGCTGTTTGATGTGTACCAAGGTAAAGGCATTGATCCACATAGAAAAAGCCTGGCTGTTGGCTTGACCTGGCAGCATCCTTCGCGCACTCTTAATGACGATGAGGTGAACTCCACCACCCAAGGCATCCTCACCTCGCTTGAACACAGGTTGAACGCCACGTTAAGGAAGTGACGTATGGGGGCTCTGACGAAAGCTGAAATGGCAGAACGTCTGTACGAGGAGTTGGGCCTGAACAAGCGCGAGGCCAAGGAATTGGTCGAGCTCTTCTTCGAAGAGATCAGGCACGCCCTCGAAGACAACGAGCAGGTCAAATTGTCCGGTTTCGGGAATTTTGACCTGCGAGACAAACGGCAGCGGCCAGGCCGGAACCCAAAAACGGGTGAAGAAATTCCGATCACGGCGCGCCGTGTGGTCACCTTTCGTCCAGGGCAAAAATTAAAAGCACGAGTCGAAGCCTATGCTGGAACCAAGTCATAACGACGAGCTTCCGCCCATACCCGGCAAGCGCTACTTCACCATCGGTGAAGTCAGCGACTTGTGTGCGGTCAAGCCACACGTGCTTCGGTATTGGGAACAGGAATTCCCACAACTGAACCCCGTTAAACGGCGCGGTAACCGCCGCTATTATCAGCGCCAGGATGTGCTGATGATCCGTCAGATTCGCGCCTTGCTGTACGACCAGGGCTTCACCATCGGCGGCGCACGCCTGCGCCTCTCCGGTGACGAAGCCAAAGACGACACCACCCAATACCGCCAACTGATTCGTCAGATGATCAGCGAGCTGGAAGACGTGCTGGTAGTGCTCAAAAAGTAACCTGAAAATTATGGAAAGAAAGCTTCCATAATTCAAAAGGTTAGGGTATCTTTCTCCTCGTTCCCGCTGCTAATGGGAACAAGGTGGTAACGCCTAGTCGGGGCGTAGCGCAGCCCGGTAGCGCACTTGCATGGGGTGCAAGGGGTCGAGTGTTCGAATCACTCCGTCCCGACCAATATATTCAATGAGTTAGCCACCTTCGGGTGGCTTTTTCATGTCAGGCGATAGGGACTTTTGCGGGGGATTAGCCATTTTTTCTCCTCAAGATGGTGAGCGCCGGCCCCCTTGAATCTGTCGCCGACACTTTATTTGCAATCTCGATCAACTGCCCCAGCTCTGCGGTAGAATAGTGGCTCGTGACGCTACCGTTCTTGTGACCAAGCAGTGCGGTGCGGTCTTCCTCGGTGACGCCAGCAGCACGTAGCCTTCTCCCAAAGGTGTGCTTTAGGTCATGCACCCGGATCGATGCGTACCCAGGTAGGGCAGGACGCAGATTTTGCTCCTGCCAAACCTTCGCCGCCCTGAGCCGCGCCTTTCTCCATGCCGAATCATTCATCCTGTGCATCGCCGTGCCATCGTAAGGAAATACCCATTCCTTGCTGAGGCCGCGCTGCCCGTCGATGACTGACTTCGCCACGGTGTTCAGCACTACCAATCGCTCTTCGCCGTTCTTCACGCCAGATTTCTGGTGGCGCCCGCCAAAACCCTCCGGAATCAGGAAGACGCTGGTGTTCAGCTCTGGTACCGGAATCTCCCAATCCCACCTCAGCTTGCACACCTCCTGCTCGCGGCACCCCGTGTTCACTTTGAACAGCGCCATTTTTTGCAGGTGGGCCGGCAGTTCGGCAAAAAGTATCGACTGCTCTTCCCATGACATGGGATATGGCTTTCGGCTCTTCCCCCGCTCATCCACCATCGTGATCATCGGCACCGAGTCGAGCCAAGGCCGTTTTTCTGAGTCCCGCCACTTGCGCGCGCACAGATTCAAAATCCTGACGACGCGCTGAAGCGCTATGTTCACCGTCCGTGGCCTGCATCCAGGCCTTACTTTCCCTGTCGCCGTTTTGCTTGGCTTCTGCTTATCCCGCACGAATTCGGCAAGGGTGCCGTCATCGATATGCGTGATGGGCAGATCGCCAATGTATGGGTCCAACTGCTCGAGGTACGTCGCGGAAAGTCCAATCGATGGCTGGTGCTGAAACTCGTTCAGGAAACGGGTTGCCGCCTCCCGCCAGGTGCGGATCTGGCGGACGCCGTATACCTGGGCTTGCCGCAGGCCTTCCAGCCGGTGAATCAAGTATTGCTCTGCTTCTTCTCTTTCGCTTGAGCCAGTGCTTTCCTGAAGTCGCTGACCCCTGACAACCTTGTCGATGTGCCAGATTCCATTCCTCTCGTAGAGCCCTGAGATCGTTTTTCGCGCCATGTACTATCTCCTCGGCGCTCGCTGCGGGGCCGATTGTTGTCCTGATCTTCGGCTTTTTCAATCGCCATGGACTCTATGTAGCGATCCGCCCAGTCGTCCAACTCCAGCCGGTCGAACGCAACACCCTGTTTTCCAATAGGAAATTCTCGGATGTGAGGGCGAACCGTCTTGTTGAATTCGTCCCGGCACATGCCGAGGTAGGCGGGGGCGAACTTCGCGCGGATGAACCGCGGCGGCGTCTGCTCAATCCGAGCGGCGCTGGTGTTGCTCATGTCGTTCTCCAGGCCGCCCGGGGCGGCGGTCGGGGTTAGAAGTTCGGCTCTTGGTGATATGGCGCTTGCGCAGGCTGACGCTTCTTTTTGGCTGGCTTCAGCGAATCATCCAGGAAGTCACCGAACTCCCAAACCATGTTGGTCACGGCAAGCTGGCGTAGCCGAGCGCCCCCACTGGCGTTTAAGGCCGCGCTCAAGATGTTCCACGCCGTGCCCTTGGTCATGCCAGGGTTCACGGCACTGACCTGCTCCCAGTTGGTGATTCCGGCCTTGGCCCGTTCGAACATTGCTTCAAGCTGTTCAGTGGTGATCGTCTCTGCAATGCGTTTGGCGTCGGTTTTGTTCATGGCAATAGCTCTCCGTCCCGCCGGCGTGGGCGGGGGTGATAGGGGCGGCGGTCGGGGTTAGGTGGTGGCTTTGGCGATGGCTGCGTCAATCCGCTTTATCGTTGTGTGCTCAGCGATATTTTCCTCACTATCGAACCAGTCAGGCGCGCCGTGCTTAAGAGCCGTGGC
>NZ_JAAOCA010000032.1 GCF_014694385.1 Pseudomonas typographi
CCAACTCACAAGCACCCACACGAATTGCTTGATTCAGTTGTTAAAGAGCGGTGGGTTGAGCCTTCGCTTCAACCGAGGCGCGCATTCTACGCTAACCTCTCTTGCTGTCAAGCGGAATATTCAGAAGTTTTTCGAAGAAACCGTTCAACTTCAACCACTTGACACGCTTCAGACCTCTCGAAGCGGGAGGCGAATTCTACAGCCTTAACATCAGCTGTCAACCACCTTTTTCACCGCGTTCAATCCGGGGACTGAAGCCACTTCCCGCAGTTCGAAAACCCTAACCCCTTGATAAACAAAGTGTTTCGCGTTCCGTTGTCGCTGGAAGTGGTGCGCATTATAGAGGGCCGACGCGGCGCGTCAAGGTTTTTATGGCGCACCATACGCCATTTACTCTGCCAGCCCGTTTACAGCATGATGGGCGCCTTTTAACTACAGCATAAGCCCTCGTTCATGCCCGCTCCGAACCATGCTACCAGCAGCACTTTGTTACCTATCGGTTTACTCTTGATCGCCATGGCGTCCATCCAATTTGGCGCCACGCTGGCCAAAGGGTTGTTTCCGTTGGTGGGGGCCCAAGGTACGACTACCTTGCGCCTGGCGATTGCGGCGGTGCTGATGGTGCTCATATTGCGGCCGTGGCGCCTGCGTTTGGGTGCCACGGCGCTCAAACACGCCGCGCTGTATGGCCTGGCCTTAGGGGGGATGAATTTTTTCTTCTATATGGCAGTGCGCAGCGTACCCCTGGGCATCGCGGTTGCACTGGAATTCACTGGCCCGCTGGCGGTGGCTATCGCGTCTTCACGCAAACGCATCGATTTTCTTTGGATTGCCCTGGCCATCGTTGGGCTGGCGTTATTGGTACCGCTAGGCGCTACACAGCAAGGGATAGACCCCATTGGCGTCTATTATGCCCTCGGTGCTGGCGTATGCTGGGCGCTCTACATTGTGTTCGGGCAAAAGGCCGGCCAAGGCCATGGCGTGCAGATGGCCAGCTTGGGGGTTTTGTTCGCAGCCTTGGTTATTGCACCGATCGGCATTGCCCATGCCGGTAGCGCATTATTGTCCTGGGCGTTGCTACCGGCGGCGCTAGGGGTGGCGGTGTTGTCGACCGCCCTGCCCTACAGCCTGGAGATGATCGCACTCACCCGCCTGCCCGCCCGTACCTTCGGCACCCTGATGAGCCTTGAGCCCGCCGTGGCCGCGCTGTCGGGATTAATGGTGCTTGGCGAGCACCTCAGCCCTACCCAGTGGCTGGCCATTGGGTCGATCATCATCGCATCGGTGGGCGCCGCATTGACCCAGGGTGGTACCCAGCCCCCGGCGCTGGCAGCGGATTAAGACTTGGCGCAATCTTTGCCTACGCGGGTGGTAATTCATTGTTTTTCAAGCGAAGGTACTCGCGACTCGGATATCGCCATATTGCGCAGCTACCCTCTGAAACGCCACACTCGCCCGCACCTGCTCAAGTGCAAGCAGACCCGGCCCGATGCAAGGACTGACATGAAATCGCTTTGGTTTTTCGTTGCTGTTTCGCTGATAACCGGGTGCGCCGCCCATTCTCGAACCGAGATCAAACACGGCAAAAAAGGGCTCCACATCAGCTGTTCGGGGCTGAGTTCCAGCTGGGAGCAGTGCGACTCCAGCGCCCGAACTGCCTGCCCGAACGGTTACAAGGTACTTGCCAAATCCGGCCAGGACAACGAGGACACCTCTGGCGATTTCCTCTTTGGTATCAACCCCGCCGGGTATACCAGCCGCAGCATGATCGTTATGTGCCGCTGAGCCGCGGCACGCTGGCGTCGATGCTCGTCAGATGGCCTGTGTACGGGTATCCAACCATTGCAGGGCGGCCCCTTCCAGCAAGGGCGCCAGGCGCGCCCGCACCGTACCATGATACTCATTGAGCCAGTCCCGCTCTTCTTGCGTCAGCCGCTGCACCAGCAGGCAACGCGTATCTATCGGGCACAAGGTCAGGGTTTCGAATGCCAGAAAGTCGCCGAAACCGGCGGCCGCCGCCGGCTGGGCCAGTACCAGGTTTTCGATGCGCACACCCCACTGCCCTGGCCGGTAGGTTCCCGGCTCTATAGAGGTGATCATGCCGGCATGCATCGCCGTATGCGGCACTGGGTTGGCTTGGTAGGCAATCACTTGCGGGCCTTCATGAACATTCATGAAATACCCGACACCGTGCCCAGTGCCGTGGCCGTAGTTGACCGAGTCCGCCCACAGCGGTGCGCGCGCGATGGCATCGAGCATCGGCGAAAGAATGCCGCTTGGGAAACGTGCCCGTGACAGCGCGATCATCCCCTTCAATACCCGCGTACAGTCGAGTTTTTGTTCATGGGTAGGTTCGCCGATCGGCACCATTCGCGTGATGTCGGTGGTGCCGCCCAAGTACTGCCCGCCTGAATCGATCAACAGCAACCCGTCGCCCTCGATGCACGCGTGGGACGCCTCGGTTGCCCGATAATGCGGCATCGCGCCGTTGGCATTGAACGCGGCAATGGTCCCGAAGCTTGGGCAAACATAGCCGGCGCGACGGGCCCGGGCGGCGCCCAAGCGCTCATCGACGGTAAGCTCGGTGAGCACCTCTTGGCCTTGGGCCTGTTCGAACCAAGCGAAGAACTCACACAGCGCTGCGCCATCCTCTTCCATAGCCTGGCGAATATGTAGCGCATCGGCTTCGCTCTTGCGCGATTTGAACAGTGTCGAGGGGTTGATCGCCTCGACCCGCTGAACGCCGTCAGGGACCTGTTCCAGTAGCCCCAGGGTGACCCGCGCCGGGTCGACCAGTAAGCGGCTGCCTGGGGCCAGGCCGGCTAGCGCTTGGCCGATATCACCGTAAGGCTGTAATTGCACGCCATCGGCCGCCAGCGCGGCGGCCAGCGGCGCAGCAAGCTTGCCAGGCGCGACGAAGAGCCTCGCGGCATCGGCTTCTACCAACGCGAACGCGAGGAACACCGGGTTGTAGGGCACATCGCTGCCACGCAGGTTGAACAACCAGCCGATGTCGTCGAGCGTCGCCAGAAAATGCGCATCGGCGCCTTGTTCGGCCATGGCCTGGCGTAGGCGTGCCAGTTTTACCGCGACGGTTTCACTCGCATAAGGGGCCACATGCGCATACACCGGTTGCGCCGGCAGTGCCGGGCGGCCTTCCCACATTTGCCCGAGCAAGTCTTTGCTCGTATCGAGGATGATGCCTTTAGGTGCCAGTTGCTCACGCAACGCCCGTGCCGGCGTTATCCCTAATACTGCGCCATCTACTGCCACAGTACCTTGTGCCGGAACCTCGCGCCCAAGCCACTCGAACGGCCCGGGTTGGCCCGGCATCAGTTTCATCAAGGTGATACCCGTACCGTCCAATTCGGCTTCGGCCTGTTCCCAATAGCGGCTGTCAGCCCATAGCCCGGCAAAGCCCGCAGTGACCACTAATGTGGCCATGGAACCGGTAAAGCCAGACAACCATTGCCGGCCCTGCCAATAGGCAGGCAGGTACTCGGACAGATGCGGGTCGGCGGAAGGCACCAGGAGGGCGTCGACCGAGGCGTTTGCCAGTGTTTCACGCGCCCGGCGCAGACGCTGCGCAATAATAGCTGCAGTCATGAAGGCTCCAAAAACAGGAATATCGAATCACCGCGCGATCATGGAACACCCAGGCGCACCAGACAAGGCTCTGCCATTCGTTCAGTGGGTTGAACTTTTGCCGGCGCATGTCGTTTAACCTTTTTCACCTGCGCAAAAGGAGCAGCCCTATGCCCAGCGAACGCAGTGTACAAAGTGAACGCATGTGTGAGGCCGCCGCAGCCGCGACCGGCCCTCGGTGACGGCGGTGTTCCATGGCTAACCGTGAGCTACCTCATGACGCTGTGGTGTTGCTGCCGCCGAACGGTCCTTGGCCGGAGCATGAACGGCAAGTACACCGCTACATGGCTGCCTGTGTGGGGCAGTTATTGGGTATCCCGTTCATCGAACATGCAGAGGCTGCCCAGCGGCCCTATTTTGTACCGGCACGGACCCTGGTAGTGGGTGACCCCGGCCTGCCAACTGGGCTGCTCAGTTTGCATGATTTCTTCGGCGGGCTGGTGCCCCTACCGTTTCTGGCAACCAAAGCAGTGGCCCATGCGGCTTGGCCTGGCGGCCCGGTAGCACCGGGTTGGCAGCCACGCTGCGCGACCTTGGCAGGTGATGCGCTGCTGCCCGGCTGGACGGTATTCGACAGCGCCGGGGCCCGCGAAGCCGCCGCCCAATTGCTGGCAACAGGGCCCGTGCGCGTCAAGCCGGTGCGGGCCACCGGTGGCCGTGGCCAAACGGTGATCGAGAACCTCGGGCAACTGGATGCAGCCCTACATGACATTGAACAGGCAGAGCTGGAAAGCTGCGGGTTGGTGTTGGAAACCAACCTCACCGAGGTCACCACGTTCAGCGTGGGGCAGGCCACCATCGGCGGCTTCACCGCCAGCTATTACGGCACCCAACGGCTGGTTCAGGACAGCCAAGGCCAGTGGGTCTATGGGGGCTCGAACCTCTCGCTCGCGCGCGGCGGTTACGAGCAGTTGCTGCTACGGCCGCTGCCAGCAACGCTGCAAACCGCCGTGGATCAAGCCCGGCGTTATGAGCAAGCGATACTGGCCTGCTATCCCGGCTTGATCGCATCGCGCCGTAACTACGATGCCGTCGCTGGCCGCGACACCAAAGGCCGGTGGGTCAGCGGTATCATGGAACAGTCATGGCGAGTGGGTGGCGCCAGCGCGGCCGAGTTATTAGCACTGCTGGCGTTCCAGCGTGATCCGGACCTGACCACCGCCAAGGCAGCAACTTTCGAAGTGTATGGCACGGCGAGCATTCCCAGTGACGCGGTGCGCCTGTATCAAGGAAACGACGATGAGCTCGGACAACTCTGCAAATACGCAACCGTGGACTTCAACGGGGGTAAGCAGCCAAGCCGTTGAGTTACCGGTAGGCGAGAGCTGCCTGGCCGGCCACTTGGTGACGCCGGCGGCACGTATACCCGGCATATTGTTCATTCACGGCTGGGGTGGTAGCCAACAACGCGACCTGGCGCGGGCCAAGCATATTACCGGGCTTGGCTGCGTGTGCCTGACCTTCGACCTGCGCGGCCATGAGCGCACCGAAGGGCTGCGCCAAAGCGTCAACCGCCAGCAGAATTTCGAAGATGCCCTGGTTGCCTATGACCGCTTGGCGGCCCACCCCGCGGTCGATGCCAACGCGATCGCCGTGATAGGCAGCAGCTACGGCGGGTATCTGGCCACGTTGCTTAGCGCACGGCGCGCGGTGCGCTGGCTAGCCCTGCGCGTGCCGGCGCTTTATTGGGACGAAGATTGGGAGGTACCCAAGGCAGCGCTGGACCCGGCGGGTTTAGCCGCCTACCGCCGCACGCTGCAAACACCTGCGGATAATCGCGCGTTGGCGGCATGCGCCGAATTTGGCGGTGATGTGTTATTGGTGGAGTCCGAGCACGACGACTACGTACCGCACATGACCTTGATGAGCTTTCGTTCAGCGTTCGTCAGCGCCCGCTCGTTAACCCATCGTTTGGTCGAAGGCAGCGACCATGCGCTCACCAGCGACGCTAGCCAAAAGGCGTACAGTTCGATCCTTAATGCCTGGCTCAGCGAGATGGTTATCGGCGCCCGCGTCGGCAATTACCCGCATCACTCGCCGATCTACTCCTAAGCCCGTTAGCTCTGGTGGCCTTGCGCGGCATCCGACGACGGCGCCTCGGCGACGTCGCCCGCCGCGTGGTGGCGTTGCACCAATGCCGCACGTTGCCGCATGTACGTCTCGTACGGCAAACCTTGCCGGGCCAGAGACTCCAGCGCCAACTGATATTGCTCTTCGGCCGCAAACGGCCGGTCTTCAGGGTGGCTGGCACAGCCTGCCGCGGTGGCAGCGGCCAGCATTAGCACACTGAGCATTAAAGGTTTCATTGGGACCTATGCCTTCCTACACGGCTGACGCTTTGAGTGACAGTTACGCTACGCCACGGAGGGGCCCGCGAAAAATCATCTGGGGTGATAACGACCATCGCGCAAACCACTCGACCGGTGAGGTGGCCCATAGGGTGTTACGCTGTTTTCGACGGTGCTACGGATGACGACTACCGATGAAGAAAGAATTTGATATAAAAAACTGTGTCTTCAAGCCCGCACCACAGCCCAGCGCCACGTATCATCGGGCTCTTTTCCACCTTCTAGAACGCCCATGTCGCTGATTGCCCTGTTATTGCTGCCGTTCATTGGCAGTTGCCTGGCAGCCGTGCTGCCACACAATGCGCGTAACACAGAGTCGTTACTGGCCGGTGGCGTGGCACTGGTGGGCGCTGTACAAGTCGCTGCCTGGTTCGGGCCAATTTCCCGGGGCGAGGTGCTGGTAGAAAGCTATACGTGGCTACCGTCGCTGGGCCTGAACCTGGTTCTGCGGGTCGACGGGTTCGCCTGGTTGTTCGCACTGCTGGTGCTGGGCATGGGCGCATTGGTGTCGCTCTACGCGCGGTACTACATGTCACCGCAAGACCCTGTACCGCGATTTTTCTCGTTTTTCCTGGCGTTCATGGGCTCGATGCTAGGCGTGGTGATGTCGGGCAACCTGCTGCAGTTGGTGTTCTTCTGGGAGCTCACCAGCCTGTTTTCATTTTTGCTGATCGGTTACTGGCACCACCGCCGCGATGCCCGCCGGGGCGCCTACATGGCCCTGGTGGTCACCGGCATGGGGGGCCTGTGCCTGCTCGCTGGCGTACTGCTGCTAGGGCATATCGCTGGTAGCTATGAACTCGAGCAGGTACTGGCCAGCGGCGAACGCATCCGCCAGCACGGGTTGTATCCGGCCATGCTGGTGCTGGTGCTGCTCGGTGCATTGACCAAAAGCGCCCAGTTCCCCTTTCACTTCTGGCTACCTCGCGCGATGGCCGCCCCTACACCCGTCTCGGCCTACCTGCACTCAGCGACGATGGTCAAGGCCGGGGTTTTTCTGCTGGCCCGGTTGTGGCCGGCCTTATCGGGTAGCGAAGCCTGGTTCTGGATCGTCGCCGGTGCCGGAGCATGCACGCTGCTGCTGGGCGCATGGTGCGCGATTTTCCAGCACGACCTCAAAGGCCTTTTGGCGTACTCGACGATCAGCCACCTGGGACTGATCACCTTGCTGCTGGGTCTGAACAGCGACCTGGCCGCCGTGGCCGCGGTTTTCCACCTGATCAACCACGCCACTTTCAAGGCTTCGTTGTTCATGGCCGCGGGTATCATCGACCACGAAAGCGGTACCCGTGACATCCGCCGCCTCAGCGGGCTCGCCCGGATGCTGCCATTCACCGCCACCTTGGCGATGGTGGCGAGCGCCGCCATGGCGGGCGTACCGCTGATGAACGGTTTTTTGTCCAAAGAAATGTTCTTTGCCGAAACCGTATTCATCGACGCCACCCCCTGGGTGGAAGTGGCGTTGCCTGTGATCGCGACCCTGGCCGGCACGTTCAGCGTGGCGTATTCGCTGCGTTTTACGGTCGATGTGTTTTTCGGCCCGCCGGCGACCGACCTGCCTCATACGCCCCATGAGCCGCCACGCTGGATGCGCCTGCCCGTGGAGTTACTGGTATTGGCGTGCCTTGTGGTCGGTATCTTTCCCGCCTGGGCGATCGGCCCTATTCTGGCCACCAGCGCCGCACCGGTAGTGGGGGGGGTGTTGCCAGCCTACAGCTTGGCGATCTGGCACGGCTTCAACGCCCCCCTGATCATGAGCCTGATCGCTATGCTGGCCGGTATCGCATTGTATATGTCGATGCGCCGCCCCATGCGCGAAGGCCGCCTGCAGCGCCCTCCGCTGGCAGGCCTGCTCGATGGCCAGCGGATATTCGAGTGGTTGCTGCTGCACACCCGCCGCACGGCCGCCGCAGCCTACCGCCGGCTCGCCCCCCGCCCTCTGCAGGCGCAATTGTTCCTGTTGGTGGCCGCGGCGCTACTCGCCGCGGCCTGGCCACTGCTACCGCACGGATTAAGCTGGGGAAGCCGACCCAAAATTGCTGGGTCGGGCATGTTCGTGGTGTTGTGGGTCATCGCTATCGCCTGCGCCGTCGGCGCCGCCTGGCAAGCCAAATACCACCGCTTGGCGGCGTTGACGATGGTCGGCGTATGCGGCCTGATGACCTGTATCACGTTTATTTGGTTTTCCGCGCCAGACCTGGCATTGACCCAATTGGTGGTCGAAGTGGTGACTACCATCCTCATATTGTTGGGGCTGCGTTGGTTACCTCGCCGCCTGGAGTTGGCCGAAGCACCCGGCCAGCGGTTGCGTGCTCGGGCCCGGCGCCTGCGCGACGCGCTCCTGGCCATCGGCGTGGGTGGCGGCATGGCGGCCCTGGCCTACGCTATGCTGACCCGCCCTACCCCCAACGACATCTCTGGCTTCTATTTGCGCCGGGCCTTGCCCGAAGGCGGCGGTACCAACGTGGTCAACGTGATGCTCGTGGACTTTCGCGGCTTCGATACGCTAGGCGAAATCACCGTACTGGCCGTGGTGTCGCTCACAGTGTTCGCCTTGTTGCGACGCTTCCGCCCGGCCCGGGAATCCATGCAACTGCCGCCGCAGCAACAACGCCAGGAGCCGGACCTGGAAATGGACCTGATAAACGCCAGGAGCGCGCCAGACACGGCGCAGGGGGTGATGACGGTGCCTGCGGTGCTGGTGCGCTTGGTACTGCCCATTGCGCTGGTCGTGGCAGCATCCCTGTTCTTGCGCGGGCACAACGAACCCGGCGGCGGCTTCGTCGCCGGGCTGGTCGTGTCAGTGGCGTTCATCCTCCAATACATGGTCGCCGGTACTCAATGGGTCGAAGCACGCATGCCGCTACGGCCGCTTCGCTGGCTCGGCGCTGGGCTGCTATGCGCCACGGCCACCGGGCTTGGTGCAGTGGCGCTGGGCTACCCCTTCCTCACCACCCACACCGCCCATTGGGTACTGCCGCTGTTCGGTGAGGTTCACCTTGCCAGCGCCCTATTCTTCGACGTGGGTGTGTTCACCGTGGTAGTGGGGTCCACCCTGTTGATTCTCACCGCCCTGGCTCACCAAGCGGTGCGCGCGCACCGGCCCGGCCACCTGCCCCGTGCGACCGCCCCCAAAGGAGCTGCCTGATGGAAGAAATCATCGCCACCGCCATCGGCGCCCTTGCCGCGTCCGGCGTTTGGTTGGTGCTACGGCCCCGCACCTACCAGGTCATCATGGGCCTTTGCCTGTTGTCCTATGCGGTGAACCTGTTCATCTTCAGCATGGGCAGCCTGTTCATCGGCAAGGAACCGATCATTCGAGAAGGTATCAAGCAAGACTTGCTGCATTACACCGACCCGCTGCCCCAAGCCCTGGTGCTCACCGCCATCGTGATCGGTTTCGCCATGACCGCGCTGTTTTTGGTCGTGTTGCTGGCTGCCCGCGGGCTGACCGGCACCGACCACGTCGATGGTGGGGAGAAGCAGCCATGAGCCAACACTGGCTAATGGCGGTGATTCTGCTGCCCTTGGCGACCGCGGGCCTGCTGCTGTTGCCAGGTGAGCGCCACCGTGCCGCCAAGGGCTGGCTGAACCTGGCCAGTTGCTTGGCCGGCCTCGCGCTGGCCGCTGCATTACTTCACCATGCCGCTGGCGGCACCCCAGAGGTCTACCTGGCTGGCAATTGGGCCGCACCGTTCGGGATCGTACTGGTACTCGACCGCCTGAGCGCGCTGATGATTACCCTGGTCGCCGTGCTTGCATGCGCCACCCTGTTATTTGCCATGGCGCGCTGGACCCGGGCCGGGGCTAACTTTCACGCGCTTTTCCAGGTTCAATTAATGGGGCTGTATGGCGCATTCCTGACCGGAGACCTGTTCAACCTATTCGTGTTCTTCGAAGTGATGCTAGCCGCATCCTATGGCCTTGTATTGCATGGCTCCGGGCGCGCCCGGGTAGTGTCGGGCCTGCATTACCTGGCCATCAACCTGGTTGCGTCCTCGCTGTTTCTGATCGGTGCGGCGCTGATATACGGGGTCACCGGCACGCTCAACATGGCCGACATCGCGCTTAAGGTCCCACAGGTGGCGGTGGCCGACCTTGGCCTGTTGCACACTGGGGCGGCGATCCTGGCCATTGCATTCCTAGCCAAAGCCGGGATGTGGCCACTCAACGCCTGGCTGGTACCGGCGTACTCGGCGGCCAGCCCGCCGGTCGCGGCGCTGTTCGCTGTGTTGACCAAGGTCGGTTTTTATACCTTGCTACGGTTGTGGTTACTGGTGTTTCCGGCCAGCGCCGGTGCCAGCGCGCAGTTCGGCGAACAGTGGCTACTGTACGGCGGCCTGGCCACCTTGGCCTGCGCGACCCTGGGCTTGCTCGCCACCCGCCGCCTCGAACGCATCGCAAGCCTTAATATCCTAGTGTCTGCCGGTACCCTGTTGGCAAGTGTGGGGCTAGGCACGCCCGCGTTGGTCAGCGCAGCGCTGTTCTACCTGGTCAGCTCCACGTTGGCGCTCGCTGCGCTGTTCTTGCTGGCGGAACTGATCGAGCGATCACGCTCGGCCAATGAGCTACCGCTGGAAGAAGACGCCGACATCCTGCCCGGCTCGGTAGGGGCACTGCGCCCACCGCCCGGGGTGAATTTGGACGATGAACAGCGGGTGATCGTCGGTCGGGTGATTCCATGGACCATGGCCTTTTTGGGCATGAGCCTGATTTTTTGTGCGCTGTGGGTAATCGGCATGCCGCCATTCTCGGGTTTCCTGGCCAAACTGAACTTGATCGCGGCCGTGCTTGACCCCGCCGGCGTGGGCCAGGGCGGCCACTCGCCCTCGCCGCCCGGTTGGGTGTTCATTGCCTTACTGCTGCTGGCCGGCGTTGCATCGCTCATCGGGCTTGCGCGGGTGGCTATCTTGCGCTTGTGGGCACCAGTCGAGCGCCCCTCTCCGGCATTGCGCCCCTACGAATGCCTAGCTATTTCGGCCCTGTTCGGGATTTGCATCGCCCTCACCCTGCGTGGTGAAGTGCTGCTGCGCTATACAACGGCCGCCGCCAGCGACTTGTACAACCCGCCCCGTTACATCGGCCCAGTGATGGCTAAGCAGCCAAGCGCCGGCCCACGGGCCCTCCTCCAGGAGGCACCATGAATCGCTGGCTGCCCACCCCCTGGCTTTCGCTAGGCCTGTGGGCGTTATGGCTGGTGCTTAATGCATCGCTCAGTACCGGGCACCTATTATTGGGCGCGCTGATAGGCTGGGGGGCGCCGCGCTTGATGGCGCCGCTGCGCCCGCGCCATGCCCGCATAGCCCGGCCCTGGTTGATCGTGCGCTTGCTTGCGCGGGTGGCCATCGACATGGTGCATGCCAATCTGCAAGTGCTCGGCACGGTGCTTGGCCCACAGCCGTCGCACAGCCGTTTCGTAAGCATCCCGTTGGCCTTGCGCGACCCTCATGCATTGGCGGCATTGGCAGCGATCTGCGCGGTGGTCCCTGGCACCGTATGGTCGCAACTGTCGGCCGATCGCAGCACCCTGTTGATGCATGTATTGGTGCTGGTGGGTGACGAGGCGGCATTTATTCGCCGGTTCAAGGCCACCTACGAACAGCCGTTGCTGGAGATCTTCCCATGAGCGCATTGCTTACCACCGCGATAACCGCCAGCCTCGGCCTGCTCGGCGCGGCCATGCTGCTCACCCTGGTGCGGCTATTCATTGGGCCCAGCGCGCAGGATCGGGTACTCGCACTGGATTATCTTTACCTGCTGGGCATGTTGACCATGCTGGTATTGGGGATACGCTATGCCAGCGACACGTACCTGGAGGCAGCCGTGCTGATTGCACTGTTCGGCTTTGTCGCTTCTTTCGCCTTGGCGCGGTTTCTGCTGCGCGGCGAGGTGATCGAATGAATGCGATACCGCTATGGGTAGAAACCGTCATAGCAACGCTGGTCATACTCAGTTCGGTGTTCGCATTGGCCGGCGCGATAGGTTTGCTACGGTTCAGGGACTTCTTCCAGCGCATGCATGCCCCAGCGCTAGGCACCACCCTTGGCACTTGGCTGGCCGCAACGGCCAGCGTGGTGTTCTTCAGTGCTCAGGCAGGCATGCCGCAACTGCAAAGCTGGCTGGTACCGGTGCTGCTGAGCATTACCGCTCCGGTCACTACCTTACTGCTGGCCCGCACGGCCCTCTTTCGCAAACGCAGTACGGCCACGCCCATTGACCCGGTCAAAGCGAAGCGCTGACTTTCGCCGCAACGGGCGCTGGCAGCCAGCCCTGCAGCCACTGGGGGTTGGCCTTCAACAGCCGTTGGGCCACGGCTCGCGGTGCCTCATGGCGATCGCTCATTTGCGCCAGGGCTTCATTGAGCGGTTGCAATGGAATATCCACCTTGGAAAAAAACGTGGCGATGTCCGGGTGCTGCTGTTCGAACGCTGCGCTCACACCGATCGATAAACGCGACGGTGGTGAACGGCTAGCTCGCGGGTGAGGCTCGTTGGCATCGGTCAAGGTTTCCCAGGCCTGCTCGTCGAACGCCGGTTCCTCCAGTTGAACCAGCTTGTATTTGCCGATCAAGGGGGTGGGTGACCAGTAATAGAACAGCACAGGCTGGCCGCGACGAATAGCCGAGTTGATCTCCGCATCCAGTGCCGCCCCGGAGCCGGTGCGAAAGTTAGTGAAACTGCCCGCCAAGCCATAGGCCTTGAGCTTCTGGCCATTTACCACTTCGCTGGTCCAACCGGCCGGGCTGTTAAGAAAGCGCCCCATGCTGGGTGCTTCCGGGTCCCGGAACACGCTGGCGTACTTTTTCAGGTCGTTGACGCTGCGCAAATCCGGCGCCTTGGGGGTGATGCCACGGGCGGTATCGCCCTTGATCACGTATTCAGGCACCCACCAGCCCTCCGTGGCCCCCTTGACGGTATCGCCCAATGCCGCGACCTTACCCTGGGCTTGGGCCTGGTTCCAAACCGGGCTGCGCCCGGCCCACTCCTCAGCGATCACCTGAATGTCATTGCGCGCCAGCGCCGCCTCTAGGGTGATGGTGGTACCCGGCAACGTATCGGTGGGTTGGTCGAAACCATTTTCCAGCACCAGGCGCAGCATCTCGGTAATCAGGCTACCGCTCTCCCAGTTGAGGTCGGCAAAGTGGATGGGCACCTGCGCAGCCTGGGCCGTGGGGGCGAGCGTGATCAGCGCGTGGGCCATGGCCCCCAGCAAAACAGCACGTAGTCCTTTCATGCATAAACCTCACGAGGGGTAGAGAAGCTTCAGGCCGCAGCCGCCCCTACAGGTTCCGCGCAGCAGCTTATTCGCTGGGTTTGAAGGCCAATTCGCCTTTTCGCCACTTCGCGGCCTTCGCCACCGCGGCCTTCAGCGGTTTGGTCAAGCCGCCTTGCAACTGCTCGGTGGCGGCGAACACCATCAGCACACTCTGGCCATCCTTGAAGACGATACCGTTGCCCGTCGGGGTGGCCACAAAGGCATATTCGCCGAGGCCATAAACCGTGGCCTTGATTTCGCGAAAGCGAATCTCGAACTTGCCGCCTTCGCGGCTGGGCAATACCGCGGCGCGAAAATGATCGCCCACTTTCAACTCCAACCGGGCTTTATCGTCCACCACCAGGGCTGACTCGGTGTCGAGCTCAGCCATATAAATACCTTCGGCGCTTTGCTCGACCACATAGACAAAGCGCTGCTGGAATAACTTGACCAACTTCGCGCGCAAATCGCCTAAAACGAAAAGCGCATGCATTTCAAGATTGCTGACCGCCAATGACAGATCCTCAATGAAAAACGCCGGGTGCTGTTCACACGCTCGGCCACATGAAGCCACCCGCAGGGCTCGCACCCATAGACCGCACTGGCCCAAGGCACTGCCCGGTAATGACGAACGGTATGAAATAATCAGGGTGTAGCGTGCCGCGCGAGCATTCAAGCCCGGCTACCGCAGCGCGGCAATCGGCACTGGCTGCACGGCGAGGAAACTCTTGGCGAACCAGCGATTCAAAACCTGGACACCTTTTTCACGTCACATACTGCTAAGGAGCCACTATGGAACTCGAAACCCGTGACCTGAGTACTTTATTCCAGCAACTGGGGCTGGACAATACTGCAGAAGAAATTGACCTGTTCATCGAACAGCATCAACTGCAGAAAGACGTGAAGATGACCGAGGCGGATTTTTGGAAGCCGGCGCAATCAGACTTCTTGAAGCAGGCAATCATGGCCGATAGCCCTGATGCGCTGTGGGTAGACGAACTGAACGTACGCTTGCATGCCAACGCCAATGCCGACGCCAATACCAGTGCCGATGAAAAGCGCTCAGCCAGCCGCTAGTTCAGGCGCGGCCAGACCCAACTGGGCCTGCCAGCGATGTTGGCAGGCTTCGGCATCTGCGCGCCGCCCGAATGCCGGCTGTATCGCTTCGCCGTCTACCCATACGGCCCAGCACACGCTTACCCCCAGCAGCCGCAAGCTGACGGGCACCACGCCGCCAACGAGCGCGGCGATATGATATCTACACGTTTTTTCATGGACACCCCTAACGCCTGAACCCTTATGTCAAGAAAAATGGCGCCCATGTTGCCTTCCAATCGCTTCCGCGCAGAGTGCCACTATTTTAATATTACTCCACAGGTAAGTGGGGGCACCGCCCAGCCATAGCATCGATTACCTTAGCGCCGCCACACCCCGTCATTAATAGATCAGCGGCAAATGCTGCGAATGGGCCTTCAGCACGGGCGACCATGACAGCGGCGTCGGGCCATCGCGACGAGCGGCCACTGGGCTGGCGGTGAAGCCATGCGCCAATACCTAAAGCCGACGCCTGAAGAATGCTTTCATGGCGAGCGTGGAGCGCTGCGCATGGTAGAGGCATCGGGCGCGTGTGCGCGCGCCACACCAGTTGGCGGGAATGAATCCGGCCGCAGCGTGTGCCCGGCCTGCCGTTTATTAGACCTGCCGCTGGTGACGGTCGATCTGTTCGTGGCGCTCTTGGGCCTCGATGCAATATTTAGTGATCGGGCTGATCAACAGCCGCTTCAGGCCGATCGGTTCGCCGCTGTCGTCGCACCAACCGAAGGTCCCTTCTTGGATGCGGCCCAAGGCCTGCTCCAATTGTGGCAGCAGGCGCTGGTCGCGCTCGATGGTATTGACCAGCCAGTGCCGCTCCTCTTCCACCGACGCGACGTCGGCCGGATCGGCCGGCGAATCTAGGCTCTCGATCGCCGATCGGCTTTGTTCGATGCGCGCCTGGGTCTCGACCTTCATGGCCTGGATCACAGCCTGGAAATAGGCCAGTTGATCAGCTTGCATGTAGTCGTCGGCCGGCATGGCCAGCAGCTCTTCCTTCGTCATGGGTATCTCGATAAAAACCTGCGTTCAAACCTGGCGAGCGGCACGGCGGCGGCCACCACGTCGTTTATGAGGGGCGGGAGTCTAAGGGCGCGTGGCGCACACAGCAATAGATAAACGTAGCGATTTGACCGCTGGCCGGCCGCTAAGCCCGGTGCCCCTCCCTATTAACCGTGAGCCGTACCAGCCTGCTCATTACCTTGAGGCTAAGCTGCTGCCCCGGCGCGTATGCCGGCTGCCTCGCCGGCGGGCGGGCAACGCCCCAGTGTAAAAAGGAATGAATTTCGCTTGAGAACTATTCAGCAATGGTTCTCATTATGTTACAACTAGGCACTTTCATTAACGGATGGCTAGCGGTAAATGCTCGTTCCTTTACTCATCATGCTGCGCGAAGGGATTGAAGCCGCGCTCATCGTCGGAATCATCGCCAGTTACCTCAAGCAGACCGGCCGCGGCCAATGGATGCCCGCCGTTTGGCTGGGGGTGTTCCTCGCCGCGGCCGTGGCATTGCTGGTGGGCGGCGGCCTGGAATGGATGGCGGCGGAATTTCCACAGAAACAACAGGAACTGTTCGAGGGCGTGATAGGCCTGCTGGCCGTGGTGATGCTCAGTTTCATGGTGATCTGGATGCGCAAGATGGCGCGTTCGCTCAAAGCCGAATTGCAGGGCTCCCTCGACCATGCCTTGGCCGGTTCGCACCACCAGACGCTGGCGCTGGTTGCCATGGTGTTCTTCGCGGTCGCCCGGGAAGGCCTGGAAACCGTGTTCTTCCTATTGGCCATCTTCCAGCAAAGCGAAGGTTATGGCGCTCCCCTGGGCGCGTTGATCGGCCTGCTTGGCGCTATAGCGGTGGGTGTGGCGCTCTACCGCGGTAGCCTGAAGCTAAACTTATCGCAGTTTTTCCGTTGGACAGGGCTGTTTATCCTGGTAGTGGCCGCCGGCATTCTAGCCAACTCGGTACGCGCGCTGCACGAGGCGGGAGTTTGGAACACCCTGCAAGCGGTGGTGTTCGACGTGAGCGAAACGCTGCCGATGGATGGCCCAGTCGGCTCCGTACTGGCTGGCATGTTCGGTTACCAAGACGCGCCCACCGTGAGCGTGCTCGGTGCCTGGGCCCTGTACCTGGTCGTGGCATTGACGCTGTTCTTCATGCCCGGCACCCACAAAAAGCCTGTTCCGTCCACTTCCACCGTTACCCAGCATTAAGGCACCGCATGTCCAATCCTACTCAACAACCGCCGCGCTTGTTACGCGCGGCGGTGGCAGGTTCTGTCATCCTGATGATCGCGGCCGGGGGCCTGTTTTATTACGCCTCCCAGGTCGCCAGCGAAAAACGCAAGGCCAATGCCGGTAACGAAATCACGGTGACAATCCACCCTAAAAGTTGTGAACCCAACGCGCTCACGCTGCCCGCTGGGCGCGCTAGCTTCCGTATCGTGAACGCCTCGGACCGCGCCGTGGAATGGGAAATCCTCGACGGCGTGCTGGTGGTGGAAGAGCGCGAGAACATCACCCCGGGCATGAGCCAATTGATCAACGCCAACCTGGAGCCGGGTGACTATGCGATCACCTGTGGCTTGCTGTCGAACCCCCGGGGCACGCTGAAAGTCACCCCCACGGCCGAGTCCGACGCACGTGCCAAGGCGCGCCCAGCGATGACCGCTTTCATTGGCCCGTTGTCTGAGTACCGTGTGTACTTGAACACCCAGGGTGGTGCCTTGGTACAGGCGGTAGATGAACTGGCTGCGGCGATCCAAGCCGGTGACTTGGCCCAGGCGCGCGCCCTGTACGCCGCGGCACGGGTGCCCTACCAGCGCCTGGCGCCCGCCGCTCAGCGCTTCGCGCAATTGAACAACGCCGTGGATGCACGCGCCGACTATTATGAAAAACGCGAACAAGACCCCGCATTCACGGGCTTCCATCGCTTGGAATATGGCCTTTTCGCGCAAAACAGCACCGATGGCCTGGCCCCAGTCGCCCAGCAACTGCAGGCAGACGTCGCCACCCTCAAGGCACAGTTGCTGGCCCAGCCGATCCCGCCAGACCAACTGGTGAACATTGTCGCGCGCAACCTGCATACCCTAGCCGACACTCGCTACAACGGCGAGCAAGAACGCTACAGCCACCTGGACCTCAGTGGCTTCGCCGCCAACCTCGAAGGAACCGGCAAGGTCATCGACTTGCTGCGCCCGCTATTGGCTAAATCTGCGGCGAAGCTGCTGCCGCAGATCGACACTGCCCAGCAGAAGCTGGCCGGGCGCCTGGCGGGGCTACGCGAAGGCGATACATACAAGCCCTACGACCAAGTCAACGATGAGCAACGCAAAGCCATCGCCAGCGATGCCCGAGCCTTGGCCGACACCTTGGACGGCATCGACCAGGCCCTGGGCCTTTCTGCCCTGTAACACCGATGGATCCGTACCCATGAGCGATAAAGACCAAGCCCCGCATTCACCCGACCGGCGCCGCGTACTGCTGGGCCTCGGCGCAGCCGGTGCCGCCTTGGCCGGCAGCGGCCTGGCCTGCCCAATGATGGCGCATGCCGCTAGCAGCGAAGAGCATAAAGTCACCGAAGCGCCGAAGAGCGACAAGACCCAGGACCGCCACGTTTACGAAGGCGTACACCAAAGCGGTATCGTCAATGCACGCCCGGCCGCCGGAATGATGGTGGCTTTCGATGTGCTGGCCGCCGACCGCGAAAGCTTGCAACGGATGTTTCGCGTACTGGACGAACGCATTCGCTTTCTCATGCAAGGCGGCCCGGTCGAAGACATCGACCCCAAGCTGCCGCCACTGGACTCGGGGATCCTTGGCCCCAACGTTACCCCAGACAACCTCACCATCACGGTGTCGGTGGGCGCCTCGCTGTTCGATGAGCGCTACGGCCTGGCACCGCACAAGCCTAAGCAGTTGATCCGCATGGTGGGCTTCCCCAACGATGCGTTGGAAGCAGACCGCTGCCACGGCGACCTGACCCTGCAGTTCTGCTCCAACACCCCAGACACCAACATCCACGCCCTGCGCGACATCGTCAAAAACCTTCCAGACCTGCTCTATGTGCGCTGGAAGCAAGAAGGCAGCGTGCCCGCCCAGGCCCCGGCCAAACCCGGCGAACCCGAACAGAGCGCCCGCAACTTCCTAGGGTTTCGTGACGGCTCGGCCAACCCCGACTCCAACGATAGCCGGGCCATGGACCAGATCGTTTGGGTCCAGCCCGGCGGCCCGGAACCGGCCTGGGCCACCCACGGCAGCTACCAGGCGGTGAGGATCATCCGCAACTACGTAGAGCGTTGGGACCGCACACCGCTGCAGGAGCAAGAAACCATTTTCGGCCGTAAAAAAGCCAGCGGCGCCCCCATGGACGGCGCCCATGAGTTCGATATACCCGACTACCACAAAGACCCAGAGGGCAAGGTTACCGCGCTGAAGTCCCACATTCGCCTGGCCAACCCACGCACGCCCGAGGCCCAGGCCAACCTGATTCTGCGCCGGCCGTTCAACTACTCCAACGGCGTGATGAAAAACGGCCAGCTCGACATGGGCCTGCTGTTCATTTGCTACCAGGCTGACCTGCTCAAGGGTTTCATTACCGTGCAAACCCGGCTGAATGGCGAACCGCTGGAGGAGTACCTGAAACCCACCGGTGGTGGGTATTTCTTCACCCTGCCCGGCGTCACCGGCAAGGACGATTTCATCGGCCGCTCACTGTTGCAAGCGGCTGAGAAAGGCAAGACCGCGTGATCACTTAAGGACTTAACTGGGGAACCCTGCATGAAAAAGACGCCTTTGGCCCTGCTGTTCACCCTCGGCGCGCTGAGCGCACCGAGCTTCGCTGCTGACGCATCGTCGTTGGACTTGGTACAGCCGATTTCCGACTATAAGATCTACGTGACCGACGAAGTCGGCAAACTGGTTACTGAAACCAAGGCGTTCACCGACGCGGTGAAAAAAGGCGACATTGCCACTGCGAAAAAGCTGTACCCGACCACCCGCGTTCACTACGAAGCCATTGAGCCGATCGCCGAGCTGTTCAGCGACCTGGACGCGGCGATCGATTCGCGTGAAGACGACCATGAGAACGGCGTGAAAGCCGATGACTTCACTGGCTTCCACCGCATCGAATACGGCCTCTGGGCGCAGAACACCACCAAGGGCTACGAAGGCTTCGCGGACGGCCTTAACAACGATGTCTTGCGCCTGCAGAAGCAAATCGCCGACCTGACCTTTCCCCCGGAGAAAGTCGTCGGCGGTGCGGCCGCGTTGATGGAAGAAGTGGCCGCCACCAAGGTGTCGGGTGAAGAAGACCGCTACAGCCACACCGACCTGTATGACTTCCAGAGTAACGTCGACGGGGCGAAGAAAATCGTCGACCTGTTCAAGCCGCAGATCGTCAAAAAAGACAAAGCCTTTGCTGACAAACTCGATAAAAACTTCGCCACCGTCGACGCTATCCTGGCCAAGTACAAAACCAAGGGCGGCGGTTTCGAAACATACGACAAGGTCAAGGACGCTGACCGCAAGGCGCTGATTGGGCCGGTCAACACCCTGGCCGAAGACCTGTCTACCCTGCGCGGGAAACTGGGCCTGGACTGACCCACAGATGGGGCCCCATTGCCGGGGCCTCATACATCTGCCCTACCCCCTGCCACATTCCCCGCTTGCCCCTACCGTTGCGCCCCTCTAGTTTGTGTGCATCACCTTTGAGGAGCCGCCCATGACCGCCCCAGACTTGTTCGACCTCACCGGCAAGGTGGCCTTCGTCTCCGGCGCCAGCCGTGGCATTGGCCAAGCGATCGCGCAGTTGCTTGCCCAGCATGGCGCCCATGTGATTGTCTCTAGCCGCAAACTTGACGGTTGCCAAGCGGTGGCCGACGGCATCGTCGGCAGCGGTGGCCAGGCCACGGCCCTACCCTGCCACATCGGCGAGCTCGCCTCTATCGATGTAACCTTCGAGCGGCTTCGTGAACGCTTCGGGCGCCTCGACATTCTGGTCAATAACGCCGCCACCAATCCGCAATTCGCCCATGTGCTGGACGCTACGCCGGCGGCCTTCCAAAAGACGCTGGACGTGAACATTCGCGGTTATTTCTTCATGTCGGTGGCGGCCGGCAAGCTCATGCGCGAGCACGGCGGCGGCAGTATCATCAATGTGGCCTCTATCAACGGCAGGTCGCCAGGTGCCTGCCAGGCGGTGTATTCGCTCACCAAAGCAGCGGTGATCAACATGACCCAAGCCTTCGCCAAGGAGTGCGCACCACTGGGTATACGCTGCAACGCCATACTGCCGGGCCTTACCGACACGCAATTCGCCACCGCGCTGGTTCACAACGCGCAGGTGTTGGCGCAGATACTGCCGCATATTCCCATGAACCGGGTCGCCCAGCCCCGCGAAATGGCCGGTGCCGTACTTTACCTTGCAAGTGACGCGGCCAGCTATACCACCGGCGTTGCGTTGAATGTAGACGGGGGGTATTTGGCGTGAGGCGGCACCCTCCACGCAATGGCGTTTCCCTTACCGCTCGTCGCTGATTCGGCTCCCATCGGCGCCCGCTCACTGCTCTCTGATCCCTGTTCCTCGATCTGGTAGAGCTGAGCATGGGACTGGGGATGATGCCCGGTGCCTTCTTTGGCGCACGCATCGCCATTGGGCGGGGCGATGTTCATTCGCCCGGCATTCATCTGCGTGGTACGGGTATTGACCGCGCGCCTAGCCAGGCAGCACTGGTTCGGCCAAGCCCAGGCGGCGGGCCACGTAGAGGTCGATCAGGTAACGGGCAATGGAGCGCCCTGCCGGCAGCGGCGGTAGGTCGTTGACCCGAAACCAACGCGCGTCTTCGATTTCATCCGGTTGCGGCACGATCTCGCCGCCCGCGTATTCGGCATGAAAGCCCAGCATCATCGAATGCGGGAATGGCCAGCATTGGCTCGCCACATACTGGATATTGGCCACTTCCAGCCCCACCTCTTCGCGCACTTCCCGCACCAGGCAGTCCTCGGCCGACTCACCTGGTTCTGCGAACCCTGCCAACGTGCTGTACATGTTGATGGCGAAGCGTGGTGAACGCGCCAGCAAAATCTCATCGCCCCGGGTAATCAGTACGATCATGCTGGGCGAGATCCGTGGGTAGGCGCGCAGGTCGCAGCGGTCGCAGTACATCGCGCGTTCGCCCGGCACTTGCACGGTGGCCCTGCCGCAACTGCCACAAAACCGATGTTCACGGGCCCAGGTGCCGATCTGCGCGGCATAAGCCAACAGCCGGAAGTGTTCGAAGTGAGGCTGCAGCATGAACTGGCGCAGCCCTTGCCATTGGCAGTTATCGATATGCACGCTGCCTTCGAACTCGATCAGGTAGATCGGCTGTTGGTCAAAATGGCCGATGCCGTGTTCGAAGAGGATCGGTACCCCCAGGCCCTTGAGCCAATCGCGGGAGAACAGCACGCCCTGGCTGTCGTACAGGAACCCCTGGGCCGAACGGGCCACGGCCCAGCCGCCGCTGGCAGCGGGGTCAAGCACAGCGGTGATCCAGCGTTCAGGCATAATGGGTCTTTCCTTCTTAGTCGTCATACTCCGCGCATGTGCGGGTCAGTGTAGCGGCCATGGCGCGTTTCAGGTCCGCCGACTGCAACATGGCGGCGTTCCAAGTGGCGACGTAGTCCAGGCCGTCGTCTATGCGATGGTCACGCATGTAGTCGATCATCCGCTTGCTGCCTTGCACCGCCAATGGGGATTTTGCGGCAATAGCCCGGGCAATGGCAAAAACGCCCTCTTCAAGTGCCGCTTCGGTGTCGTACACGCGGTTGACCAGCCCCGCTGCGAGGGCCTCTTGGGCGTTTATGTCACAGCCGGTGTAGGCCCATTCGCGTAAGCGGCCTTCACCCACGATCCGCGGCAAACGCTGCAAGGTGCCAACGTCGGCGGCCATGCCCATGTCGATTTCCTTGATGCAAAAGTTCGCCTCGGCACTGCAGTAGCGCAGGTCACACGCGGCGATCAAGTCTACCCCGGCGCCCAGGCAATGCCCGCTGGTGGCTGAAAGTACCGGTTTAGTACACTGCGCGACACGGTTGAACACGCTTTGCAGGCGCAGGATTTGCCGGCGCAACAGCCGCGCGTTGCGCCCGGCGTCGGGGCCCATTCGTGCGGCCAGTTGGCCGAGCAGCGCCAAGTCAAGGCCAGCGGAAAAATGCCCACCATGGGCACCGAGCACCACTAACCGAACCGCGTCGTTTTCATCCAGGGCCTGGAACAACGGGCCCAACTCGTCCCAAAACATTTGGTTCATGGCGTTGCGTTTTTCCGGGCGGTTCAAGCGTACGTAAGCAATCGCCTCCCGGTACTGCACATCGAGGGTTTGATAGGCCGGCATGGGTCACTCCTGGGATGAATGCCCCGCCATCATAGCGACGCCAGGGCCAGCGCTGGCGTGGCATAAACGCCAATCAGCCGCCGGCTTCAGACGCGCGCTGCTGTACCGGAGCCTGCGCCTCCCGGCGCGCCCGTACTTGGGCCGGGCATTCAGCGCGGTGCAGGTTGAGCGCGGTATTGATGATGCCGATATGGCTGAAGGCCTGGGGGAAGTTGCCGAGCATGCGCTGGCCCTGCTGATCATATTGCTCGGCCAGTAAGCCCACATCGTTGCACAGGCCGCTCAGCCGCTCGAACATCGCTTGCGCATCACCCATGCGCCCGAGCAGCGCGTATACGTCTGCCAGCCAGAACGAGCACACCAAAAAGGTGCCTTCACCGGGCGTCAAGCCGTCGTCGACCCTGTGCGACAGATAACGCAGCACGAAGCCGCCTTTCATTAACTGGCTTTCGACAGCTTGCACGGTCGCGACGAAACGCGGGTCGTCCGCTGGCAAAAAGCCGGTCAGGCCAATGTGTAGCAGGCTTGCATCCACTTCCTTGGAGCCGTAGCTTTGCACGAAATGCCCCAGTTCCCTGTCAAAACCCTGCTCGCACACTTGGGCATGAATCCGGTCAGCCACCCCCCGATAGTGGCGGCTCATGCCTTGGCCCTCCTCGGTGGCAAGGTCGGCCAAGTTCGCCGCACGGTCGAAGGCCACCCAGGCCATGACTTTCGAATGCACGAAGTGCCGTGGCTTGGCACGGATTTCCCAAATGCCTTCATCCGGCTGCTGCCAGGCGTTTTCCAGGTAGCGCATGATCAACCGGAACACCGAGGCGCTGCGCGGGTGGCGCGGCATACCGCCGCGAATGGCCTGGCTCATGGCATCGGTAACTTCGCCGTAGACGTCCAGTTGGGTCTGGGTCGAAGCGGCATTGCCGATCCTGACCGGGCGCGAGCCTTCATAGCCGGGCAGCCAATCCAACTCGTATTCCGGCAAACGCCGCTCGCCGCCCAGGCCATACATGATCTGCATTTGCTCGGGGCTGCCGGCCACCGAGCGCAACAACCATTCACGCCACGCATGGGCTTCGTCGAGATAGCCGAGGTTGGTGAAGGCCAGCAGGGTCATGGTCGCGTCACGCAGCCAACAGAAACGGTAATCCCAGTTGCGTTCACCGCCCAACCGCTCGGGCAACGAGGTGGTGGCGGCGGCGACGATACCGCCACTGGGCTCGTAGGTCAGCGCTTTAAGGGTCAGCAGGGAACGTTTGACCTGCTCAGTAAAACGCCCTACGTCTGGGCACCGGCCGGCAAACGCTAGCCAGTACGCCTCGGTGGCCTGCAGGGCCTGTTCGGCATCGAATTGGTCGGCCAACGGCAGCACCGAGGGCTGGTGGGTCAGGGTAAATACTAGCCGGTCGCCGGGGCGCACGGTAAATTGGCTGGTCGTATGGTGGTCGCGGGCCTCCAGCGTCTTGGCGCTGTATAGCACCAAGCGCTCCGGCCCAGCCACTGCGCTGAGCACACGGTCACGGGGCTGTTCCACCCACGGGATGCTGCTGCCGTAATCGAAGCGCATGGTCAGGTCCATGGCCATTGGCACCTTGCCGTCCAGCCCCACCACGATTCGGATCACGCTGTTATGGCCCTGGCCCACGGGCATGCAGTCGATCAGCAACACCCGCCCGCTGGGGGTGTCGAAGGTGGTTTCGAGTATCAAGGTGTCGCCCCGGTAACGGCGCGACACCCGCGCCCCCGGTTGCGCGGGGCCAATTCGCCAGCGGCCGTTTTCTTCTGTACCGAGCAATGCGGCAAAACAGGCGGGCCCATCGAAACGGGGAAAGCACAGCCAGTCGAGCGAGCCGGTTTTGTCAATCAAGGCGGCGGTGCGGCAGTTGCCGATCAGGGCGTAGTCTTCGATCAATGCAGGCATGCCGTCAGGCACCTCGTGTGTTGTTATAAGGGCACTCGCGGGAGAATGTACTGCGTAATGGCCGTGGCGACCCCGTGTTCGGTATTGCTGCCGGTCACGGCGCCGGCCTGGGCTTTAACTTCTTCACTGCCCTGGCCCATGGCAATGGCCAAGCCGGCACGGCGGAACATCGCCACGTCGTTTGGGCCATCGCCGATGGCCGCCGTTTGTTCCAGGCCAATGCCCAGGTGCTTGGCCAAGCTCGCCAGGGCATCGCCCTTGTTCGCCTGCAGCGCCGTGATGTCCAGGTAATAAGCTTGCGAGCGGGCGGCCAGCGCCTGGCCCTGCAAGGCGCCTTGGGCCAAGCCTTCGAGGCGTTCGAGCAGGGCGAAATCGGCGCAGGTGGCAACGATCTTGTCGACCCGATCCAGGTAGGGTGTGAAATCCGCCACCTGGGTAGGACCATAGCCCAGCGCCGCATGCTCCCTTTGCAGATAATGAGCCGCCAGTTCCGTGACCAACCATTGGTCATCGGCGAACAACCATACCGACACTGGGTACTGCGCGAACAAGGCCAATGCACGTTTCACCGCCACCGGTTCCACGAAGTGCTGCAGCAGATAACTGCCGTCGGGCTTGACCAGCGTGCCACCATTGAAGGCGGCGGTAGGGACATCATCGATGCCCAGCGCCTGTACTTGTGCGCGCATGGCCCGCGGCGGCCGGCTGCTGGCCAAGCTGACGCGGCAGCCTTTGGAACGCAGTAATGCTACGGCGTCCTTAACCGGCTGGCTGATCGAGTGGTCCGGCATCAGCAGCGTGCCGTCCATATCACTCAGGACGAGGCGAATCGGCCCGGCGCTCATCTGAGCGAATGCCATTTGCGCCCATCCCGGGCTAGCAGTTGGTCGGCCGCTTCGGGCCCTTCGCTGCCGGCGGGATAGGCGTGCACCTCACCGGCCTCGGCCCAGGCGTCGATAAAGGGCTGCACCGCGCGCCAGCCGTTCTCGATGTTGTCGGCGCGTTGAAACAGCGTTTGGTCACCGGTCAGGCAGTCGTAGATAAGCGTTTCGTAACCGGTGGAAGGCGCCATCTGGAAATAATCCTTGTAGGCGAACCCCAGCTTCACGTCTTCCATAACCAACGCCGGCCCAGGGCGCTTAGCCTGCAGGTCGAAAAAAATGCCTTCGTTGGGTTGGATTTGAATAGTCAGGTAGTTGGGCTTCAGGCGGGCCACTTCAGTGTCGCGAAACTGCGCATAAGGCGCCTGTTTGAAGCAAATGGCGATTTCCGTGTCGCGCACGGCCAGCCGCTTACCGGTACGCAGGTAGAATGGCACCCCCACCCAGCGCCAATTGTCGACCATCACCTTCAGTGCCACGTAGGTTTCGGTCTGGCTGGCGGGGTCCACCTTCGGTTCTTCGAGGTAGCCGGGCTGGCCGTTGCCCGCAGCGTATTGTGCGCGCACCGAATTGGCCAAGGCCTCTTGCCGGGTCCAAGGGCGAATGGCACCGATCACCTTGGCCTTTTCGCCCCGTACAGCGTCCGCGCCAAACGCGGCGGGTGGCTCCATCGCCACCATGGCCAACAGTTGGAACAAGTGATTGGGCACCATGTCGCGCAGTGCCCCGATGCTGTCGTAGAAGTTGCCGCGGCCTTCCACGCCCACCGTTTCGGCGGCGGTGATCTGTACGTGGTCGATGTAGTGGTTGTTCCAGAACGCTTCGAAGATGCCGTTGGAAAACCGGCTGACCATGATGTTCTGCACGGTTTCCTTGCCCAGGTAATGGTCGATGCGGTAGATCTGCGCCTCGCTCATGTCTTGCAGCAGGTCGTGGTTCAGGCCTTCGGCTGAAGGCAGGTCGGAGCCGAAGGGTTTTTCCACGACCACCCGGCGATAGGCCTGTGGCTTTTCGTAAAGCAAGCCAGCCTTGCCCAACCGCCGCGACACCTCACGGAAAAACCGCGGCGAGGTTGCCAAGTAGAACACCGCGTTACCGATGCCCGTGTCCTGAATCTTGCGGCCGATGGTTTGGTAGGTTTCGTCGTCGGTAAAATCGCCGGTGATGTAGCTGATGCGTTCGGCCAGCGTGGCCCATACCTTCGGGTCAATGGCCTTTTCCGCCCCCTCCGGGTCTTTGGCGCGAGCTTGTTCAAGGATAAAGTCGTGCAAGCGGTCGGCGAATTCCTGGTCACTGACCTGGTTATGATCGACGCCTACGATGTGCAAGTCGGTATCGAGCAGCCCATCACGGGCCAAGTTGTACAACGCCGGCATCAGTAACCGTTTGACCAGGTCGCCATGGGCGCCGAACAGAAACAGGGTGGAAGGGGGGGCCGGATCGACCGTGGATTTGCCTCGCTTCATCGTGCTACCTCGCTCTGCGCACAGCACCACACCCCGGCCCACGCTGTGGGCCAGGGCGCATGGGTTTACTTCTTGACCTCGATGTGGCCGCCGAAGCCAAAGCGCATCGCCGACAGCATTTTGTCGCCGTAGGTGGCATCTTGGCGTGAGCGGAAGCGGGCAAACAACGATGCGGCCAGCACCGGGGCGGGCACCGCTTGCTCCACCGCCGCATCGATCGTCCAGCGGCCTTCGCCGCTGTCGGACACCGAGCCCGAATATTTGCCCAACTCCGGGTCACTGGCCAGCGCATCGGCGGTCAGGTCCAGCAGCCACGATGAAACCACGCTACCGCGGCGCCACACCTCGGCGATGTCCGCCATGTTCAGCGCCAAGCGGTGCTCCTGCGGCAGTTGTTCGCTGTTGCGGGTCTTGAGGATATCGAAACCTTCGGCGAAGGCCTGCATCATTCCATACTCGATACCGTTGTGAACCATCTTGACGAAGTGGCCGGAGCCCACCGGGCCGGCGTGGATGTAGCCATGCTCGGCGCGGCTGTGCTCGCCCTCGCGGCCCAGCGTACGGGGGATATCTCCCACGCCAGGGGCCAAGGTGGCGAACAACGGGTCGAGGCGCTCGAACACATCGGTTTCTGCGCCGATCATCATGCAGAAGCCGCGCTCAAGCCCCCATACGCCGCCTGACGTGCCGACATCGACATAGTGCAGCTGTTTTTCAGCCAGCGCCTTGGCGCGGCGGATGTCGTCCTTGTACAGCGTGTTGCCGCCATCGATGATCACATCACCCGCCTCGAGCAGCTCGCTGAGCGTGTTGATGGTGTCTTCGGTCGGGGCGCCGGCGGGCAACATCACCCATACCGCTCGCGGTCGTTCCAGTTGAGCGACCAAATCGGCAAGATCCTTGGCTGGCAGGGCACCATCGCTCGCCAGCGCTTGGACGGCTTGCTCACTGCGGTCGAAAACCACCGTGTCGTGACCACCGCGCATGAGGCGTCTTGAAATATTGCCACCCATGCGACCCAGTCCCACGATTCCCAATTGCATGCCGATAACTCCAGAAAATAAGAAATAGCCCTGCCAGCTTATCGCAGAGCGCGCGTTGTTCGTTAGTCCAGCCTGGCTTTAGAAGGTTTCGTTAAACCTTCGGCAGCTTTCCGACGAACGGTAAAAGCCGCGCAAGCCCCTGTAGGCGGCCACTTGGGGCAGGTTAAACCTGCGTTAGAGCGACCATGAAAAATAAAAAAGTTCCGCGTACAGGCTAAAGAAATCAAAATCCGGCCCGACAACGGTAGCAGCCAGGTTCTTTACACATCCCGGCCAAGGCCGTTTATCACAACCCTTTGCCATGCGAGGTTTGCCATGGGAACCGTCATCGTTGCCAACATCCCCCAGACCCTTTACGTCACCATTCGCCGCGACGAGCTGAATGAACTGAAGGACCAACACGCCGAACTCAAGCATGAAGTCGCCCGGCTCAGCGCCCTGCTGGCCGAGGCCCAACGCAAGGTATTGGGTTATCAAGCACAGGCGCAGATTGCCTGAGCCCGGAGCGGCCTGATACCCGGGCAAACGCCGCACTGGGCGGCGCTTGCCCCCCCTTAGCGCTGCGCGGTCATCGCGTCTGGAAACAATGCCCTGACCACCGCCTCTGGCAGCTTGCCACGGTAGATGGCAGTCACGTGCTCACCGCGCTGTTGTTGTTGCAGGTGGGCTGCCACCCCCTCAAAGCGTTGCGCCGGGGTTTTCAGGTGGGCCGCTAACAAGTTGCCCACTTGGTTGTAGTGAAAGTGGGCGTACCACAGCGGTTGGTCGTGTTCGTCGTTGATCTGCGCTTCGCGCAATACGTTCCCCTCCTCCTTGCGCTTGAGCGTTTTGGCGTGTGAAAGCGGCAATATTTTGACCTTGCCTTTCCCGTGCAGGTATTCAAGCGCTTGAGCGGTGGGCTTGCCGCGCAGGTACGTCTCGATACGCAAGCGCTGGCCTTCCGCCCGCAGTTGCGCCGCCGCCCCGTTCAAGCGCACGCCCAGGCGCTCGGCGGAGCCTGCTTCAGTGGTAAGGTCGGTTTGGTTCTGCCGGGCCACCCATTGGTCTATCCTGGCCGCCAGCCTTTCTAGCGTTTGCGCAGGCCCAGTCAGTAATTCCTCCATCTCAATGGCGATACGTTCGCCGCTCAGCCAGCGCCTGGCCTTGGCGGTCAACGCAGGCACCTCGGCCAACCGCTGTTCGGCTTGGCGGGCCAGCTCGTTCAGCGTGCGCTGGCCTGAATCGATTTCCAGCGCCCTCATCGGCTCGATCAGCTCCAGCGATTTAAGGATGGTAACGGCATCGGTTGGCTTAGCGGCAGCACCCTGCTCTGGCTCATTCGGCCGTACCGCCAAAGACGACGATGGCCCGGGCCTGTCACTGGGCTGGGCGCGGTGGCCGGCCCGGTACTGGCGCCGCTTGCTCTTTTGCTTGGCTTTGCGCAAGCGGCGGCGTTCACGCACATCTTCCTGCAGTACGTCTTCCAGTTCTCTTTCCACCTCAGTGCGCAACGCCTCGGCTTCCTGGATAATTTTGCTCAGGTACGTGTTGCCGGCCAATGAAGGTTGCCCTTCGCACATAAACGCCAGGCCGTCGCGAACCGCGGTCAGTTCCAAGGCAACGGTATCCAGGGTTGCCGCCGATTGGGACCAGGTGGCAGGCGCAGGTTGAACGCTGCCCACCGAACGCGCCGCGATCCCATCCAGCGCAAGGTCGAATGAGCCCAATGCGCGCTGGGCTTGCGGTAAGTACCCCGCCAGGTCCACCCCTGCCTCGGGCAGCGCATCGGTGACCTCACGCAAAGCCAAAGTGCCCCAAGCGCGCAAACGGGAGATACGCCAATCCAGCGCAGAGGGGATCTCGGCGAACTGCGGCAATAACGTGCGCCGATGCTTCACGCCTTCGCCGGGTATTTCCCCGAGCGCCTCTATGGTTTCATCCATGCGATGGTTCAGTTCGACCAACTCACTCATCCATTGGCTAACCGTTCGCAAGTACTCAAGGTAGCTGTCGTCATTGATTTGTTCGCGCGCGCCCTCGGCCAAGCCCCGGCGCCGGCGGAAGGTTTGCTCGATGATCTGCAACTGGCGGTTGCGGGCCAGGTCCACCAGCAGTGAAGCTTCAATGTGCCGCGCCGCCGCCACGCGCGAGGCGTAATTAGGCACCGCGGCATGCCGGTTTACCTGCTCTAACGCCTGGCGGATCTCAACGGCTTCGGTCACCAGCCCAGTGGCGGTCGCCTGGTAGTTATCGCGCAGCCGAATGGCTTCTTCGTAGCGATGCGGCCGGTCGCTTTTCAGCGTTGTTTCGATCAAGTTGAAGGTAAATAGCATTTTCTGGGACTGTGCGTTCGAACGCTTCAGCCAGTCGTTGAATTGCCTGTTCACCTCATTCACCCGCGGGTCGCTGGCAGGTCTGCGCACCTGCCCTCCGCGTAAACGCAGGCCCAGGTCAAGCTGGAATCGGCCCGCTTCATCGCGTCGTATAGGTGGGCCCCGCCGCTCCGGTGCGGCGGGGTCGACAATGAACATGTCTTCACTGTCAGCCACCAGGGCCACTTCGAACCAGCCCTGCGGCAGCGCCGCCAAGAAACGATCGCCCGCCAGTACCAGCCCGCGCGCGGGCCCGAATGGCACGGGGCTGCCTACGTTATTGGGCGCATCCACCCGCAAGGCGAGCAGCGCGTTGTACACTTTAGGGGCCAATTGCCCCCGGGGGCTTGCCCAGTTCAGCTCAAGCGGGCCTGAATCCAGAACGCGGGGCACCGTTTGCTCCGCGCCGTGGTCCGTGGTGCCCAACCGCGGCCGTAGCGCACCGGGCAATACCGACTCGGCGGCTGCTTCAGTGGCCGCGCGCGCGGGTGGAAGGGCCCACGCACCGGGCAGCTTGAGTGCCTCGGCGAAAAGATAAAATGCCAAATTGAACAGTAATTCGTTGAAGGCCGCTTCGGCTTGTTGCGGCTGCTGGCCGGCTTGAGCCTCGAACACCTCATTGAGGGCTTCGAATGCCTGCAACATCCAACCGGCGGTCGCGACCGGGCCGCTCAACACCGGTAGCAAACCGTTGAACACCACCCAGCCCAATGCCTTGTACGACACCCAGCGGTTCTCTGCATTGGACACCGAGCGGCGGTCGGCCACGGTGATCAACGCAGCCACACATTCATCATATACGGCCTCGCCCCACTGCTGCGTGATGGGTTGCTCTCGCAGCGTCGCAGGCCCCGGCACGTTCAGGGGGGCGAACTCATTGCCTTGGCCGAAGCGTATGATGTGAGGCTGGTCCAAGCCACCACCGCTGTAACGCGCACGGACCGCATCCGGTAACCACGCGAGCATGAAGCCCTGCAAGTCACCTTCTTCGCGCAGTGCCTGGTCCAGTGCCTGCTGCGAGGCGAACCCGCGCAGTACGGTGCGATCCAGCGGCGTATAGAGCACCCTGGGGCCATCGCGGCCGTCACGGGGGGCAATCACATACACCGCGCGCACCACATCCAACGGTAACTGCGGGCCCGCTTGCCAAGCCAGGCGGAACAGCGCCGCGGGCATGTCGCACGCAGCCACATCAGCAACGGCATGGCGAACCAGGCGCACCGTATCGTTGGTCAGGCCATTTTGGCCTTTTAGCTTTAGCTCCAGCGCTATGAGCGGCAGTTGAATCTGCAACTGATGGATAAACGCCGAACGCCGCGCTGCGACGCCCGGCCCCTGGCCCGTCAACTGGCTCTGGAGCAGGGCGAGGTAGTTGCGGCCAATGTCGACCGCGGTCACCAGCCGCTGCACATAGGCCGCATTACACCAAGCCGGCAACACGGTGCCATGGGCGGCGGCAACGCTCAATTGCCCTGGTGGGCGGCCAGCCAGGTTGTCGATGGCTAGTTCCACCACGCTGATACGTTGCTCTTGGACGGTGAAATCGCCCGCATTGACGATGCCGAGCAGTGCATTGGGTACCCTGGACAATACGATCTCGATATCTTCTACCGCCGGCAGCACCTGGTCGGGTTGGTCGGCGCGCATCTGCTCGCTCAAGCGCTCAGCGGTAAACGCCTCGATAGTCCCAATGCCATTAAACAGCACCGAGGTCGAAAAGGCCGCTGGGCTCACGGCCAGCCTGCCCAAGCCTTCGGCGTAGCGGCGTTTGTCGGCATCCGAAGCGTTGGCCAGCCACGCCGGCAATTGCTCTTTTATGCGTTTGGCATCGCGTTTTTCGCGCACGCGGTCCACTTCGAGCATGCAGGTGATCAAGTCATAGATCAGGTCCAGCGAGGGAGCCTCTACCGACGTACCTTGGGTAAGGCGCCGTACCTGCGCCAGATGATCGAGCTGCTGCTCCAACAAGCGCCGCGCCATCGCATCGAAAGCATTGCCCAGCGGGGCTTCGATGGTCAATTCCGGCGCTTGCGTGAACACCTCGGCGTCCAACTGGTCGGCTATATGGCTGGCCAGTTGCTGGGAGGTCTCGAAACGCTTCAGGCCGGCAATGGGTGAGTAGGTCACCCAAGGGCCCTGGCCGTTCATGGCACCCGGTGCCGCCAGCGCCAGGCACGGCTCCATCATAGCCGGCAAAGGCAACATGGCCGTGCCCGTGCCGATGGCCAGAAAACCATCGGTGGCTGCTAATGCAGCGGCGTCGGCCGAGGGCGCCGCGGCGGCGGTCAATACGGCGGCCTCTGGCACGCTGAGCCGCCCCTCCCGCCGGGCCAGGTCCGTTTCATGCCGGGCGCTCTCACGCAGCGCCCGCCCCACCCACTCCCATAGGCTAATGCCCGTATGATCATGGGCGTTCCAAAAACTCACCAGGCTTTCACAGTAACGGCGGGTCAAGCCACGGCTTAATTCATCGACCCACCGCGTGACGTCATCCATTCGTATAGGCAATTTGCGCGGTCGCTCGGCCTCCGGCTGATCAGTGATAAATTGATATCCCTCAACGAAGTTGAGCGTTTGATCGTGTATATGTCGGTCTATCAACACCCAAGCCAAGCCACTGCAGTCATACCCCTGAAACACCTGGTGGTCTTCATCCTGGTAAATCGGGGTAACGAGCGTCAGATACTTGGGCTGCACGGAGGTACCGGGGTAGTCCACTGCATAAGCTTGGGCTATCAGTTGGTTGGCCAGATGATAAAGCGAGGGGCGTTTGACTAACCGCCGCGCCACGTCGCCAACGAGGCTTGCATGCAACGCTACCTCATTGAATACAGAAAGGGTCGTTTTCATAGGTGAGCTCGTGGGTTGGAAAAGCGCTATCCAACCCGAACCGCGCGCGGCGCCGGCGGTATACGTTTAAGGCGTTTAAGACGCCCCAGCAGCGCTGGCCTGTACACGAATTTTCAAGAAAAAAGTCGAAACTTATAAAGGCCATTCGGGGTCAGCTAAGGGGTAGGCCGCGACCGTTCTGGATCACGCCCTGCCCTCCCAATGAAAACCAGGACTGCCAACGGTCGGCCAGGGTGGCAAGTAAACTGTGCCTGCCCCTTGCATGGTGAAACGTGGACGAGGAACACACCCATAACGAATTGAGTATCGCCAGTTGTAACTTTAGCCCGGGAGAAAGTAATGATCAGTGCTGCTGTCGAAACCCATGGAGAGCGCTTCAACCAGCAGGCCAGCGAGGTGCACCCTATGCCGGCCATCACTTCGACGAGCAAGGTACTGCAGGGCGACCCAGCGACCCAGGCCAACCGTAAGCGCGTGCTATTCGTGACCTCCGAGATGGCCGAACTGGTCAAAAGCGGCGGCCTGGGCGACGTGTCCGCTGCGCTGCCACGGGCGATGGCACATGTACATGATGTACGGGTGCTGATCCCAGGTTACCCGCAGGTGGTCAACAGCGGCCACCCGATCCATACCGTGGGCGAGTTGGGGGGGTATGCCGCACTGCCGCCCTGCAAGATCGGCCGCATGGACATGCCTGATGGCCAGGTGATCTACGTGCTGCTGTGCCCAGAGCTATATGAGCGCGACGGCACCCCTTATGGCGCCAACAATGGCCGCGATTGGCCAGACAACCACATCCGCTTTGCCCGCTTGGGCATGGCGGCATGCGAGATCGCCGCAGGCCACGCAATGGTGCACTGGAAGCCCGATTTGGTGCACGCCCATGACTGGCCCGCGGGGCTGGCCCCGGCCTACATGCATTGGCGCGGGGTGAATGTGCCCACCTTGTTCACCATTCACAACCTCGCTTACCAAGGTACCGTGAGCTCGGCGTGCTGCCCAGAGCTGGGCATTCCCGAACAAGCGCTGCAACAAGAAGGCATGGAGTTCTACGGTAAGCTTTCGTTTCTCAAGGCAGGCCTGGCCTACTCCAGCCACATCACCACGGTCAGTGCTACGTACGCGCGGGAAATCACTACGCCCGAATTCGGTTGCGGGCTGGACGGTTTTCTCAGCAGCAAAGCCCACCAAGGCCTGCTTAGCGGCATCCCCAATGGTATCGACGAAAGTTGGGAAGCGGCCACCGACCCCCACTTGATTGCGCCGTTCAGCCTCAACGATTGGGACGGCAAGCGGGTAAATGCCGATTACGTGCGCCAGTTGTTCAACATCGACGACAGCGACGGGCCATTGTTCGCCGTGGTGTCGCGCTTGGTTTACCAGAAAGGCCTGGACCTTACCGCTGAGGTAACCGACTACATCATCGAGCAGGGCGGCCAGATGGTAATCATTGGCCGTGGTGAGCCGGAAGAAGAGCAAGCCATGCGCGAGCTTGCCCAGCGCCATCCCGGTAAGGTCGGGGTACGCATTGGCTTCAACGAAACCGATGCACGGCGCATGTTCGCCGGCAGTGACTTCTTGCTGATGCCCTCGCGCTACGAGCCGTGCGGCCTGAGCCAGATGTATGCGCAACGTTTCGGCTCGCTACCGGTGGCGCGCAACACCGGTGGGTTGGCCGACACCATTGAGGACGGCGTCACCGGTTTTCTGTTCAATGAGCCTAGTGTCGAGGCCTACCGGGAAGCCTTGCACCGCGCGTTCTACACGTTCGGCAAGCCAGACCTGCTCGGCGCCATGCGTTGCCGGGCAATGACCCAGCCGTTCAACTGGTCCCAAGCCGTGGAGCCCTACGCCGAGCTCTATGTAAAACTGGTGCAGCGCGCTGTCGCCCGGCAGGGCCGTTATTGACTGTGGGGAACGACGGGATGTCGCAAAACGAGAACTGGACCCACGGCGCGATTAGGCTGGACTCGGGGTTGACACGCTTTGCCTTGTGGGCGCCCGACGCGGACACCGCCAGCGTTGAATTCGAAAACGGGGTGTCGTGCCCCCTGTTACCGAAGCCGCAAGGCTGGTTCGTGATCGAAACCCACTGCCCCGTAGGCAGCGCCTACCGTTATGAGGTCAGCACCGCTGCGCTCGGCAAGCCATTGCAGGTACCCGACCCCGCGGCCCGCGCCCAGCAAAGCGACGTGCATTCGCCCAGCGTGGTGGTGGACCCGGGCAGCTACCCATGGCGCCACACCCAGTGGACCGGCCGCCCCTGGCACGAAGCGATAATCTATGAAGTGCATGTGGGCGCCATGGGCGGCTTCGATGGCGTGCGTGCGCAACTGCCACGGTTGGCAGCGCTGGGCATCACCGCCATCGAGCTGATGCCCATTGGCGAATTCAGCGGTAACCGCAACTGGGGCTACGACGGCGTGCTGCCCTATGCGCCGGAAGCGTCTTACGGCAGCCCCGACCAACTCAAGCAATTGATCGATGCTGCCCATGGCCACGGCATTACGATGATCCTGGACGTGGTGTACAACCACTTCGGCCCCGACGGCAATTACCTTGGTGTATATGCTTCGGCTTTTTTTCGGGAAGACAAACACACCCCGTGGGGTGCGGCAATCGACTTTCGCCGGCCCCAGGTGCGCCAGTTCTTCATCGATAACGCGCTGATGTGGCTGTTCGAATACCGCTTCGACGGCCTGCGTTTCGACGCAGTGCATGCTATCGACTCTCCAGATTTCCTGCTGGAAATGGCCAAGCGCATTCGTGCCAGTACCCCTCACGGCCGGCACATTTACCTCACGCTGGAAAACGAACACAACCAGGCCAGCCTGCTTAAGCAAGGCTATGACGCGCAGTGGAATGACGACGGCCATAATGCCCTGCACGTATTGCTGACCGGCGAAACTGACCATTACTACGCCGACTACAAAGACGACACGACCGAAAAACTCGCCCGCTGCCTGGGCGAGGGATTCGTGTTCCAGGGCCATGTGAACCGCCATGGCCACGCCCGCGGCGAGCCCAGCTGGCAGTTGCCGCCACGGGCCTTCGTGTTGTTCTTGCAAAACCACGACCAGATCGGTAACCGGGCCTTCGGCGAACGCCTGGCCCGGCTGTGCCCGGCACCCGCGCTACGCGCAGCGACCACCTTGCTGCTGGCAAGCCCGATGATCCCGCTGATGTTCATGGGCGATGAATGGGCGGCCGAGCAACCCTTTCAGTTTTTCACCGACTTCCACGGTGACCTCGCCGAAGCGGTGCGCAATGGCCGGCGCTCGGAGTTCGCCGACTCCAGCGCGTTCAAAGACCCGGCGCTACGCGAGAAAATTCCCGACCCAAATGCGCTGAGCACCTTCGAGGCCTCCACCCCGGACTTCGCTGCATTCGGTGCCCAGCAACATGGCCCGTGGGTCAGCCTATACCGGGAGCTATTGACGCTACGCCGGCGCGAACTGTTCGCACGGCTGCCGGGCAGCCGCAGCCTGGGTTGCAAGGTTATCGGGCCAAAGGCAGTCAGCGCCCGCTGGCGCCTGGGCGACGGCAGCACCTGGCAAATCGATTTGAACCTGGATAGCCAACCATTGGAGGTGGCCTTGCCCTTCAGCCGCTACCGCCTATTCGACAGCCGGGAGCAGGCCGAGGGTTCGCCCGACCAACTGCCTGGCTATTGTGCGGTGGTCAGTTCGATCCCCGCCGACGCCTTGGAGATGCACTGAATGGCGTATGACGCATTGGAACAGTTGGCCAGTTTGGCCGGTATTGCAGTGGATTGGGCCGATGCCAATGGCCTACCCCAGCGCGTTCAGCCAGTGGTGTTGCAGCGTGTTCTGGCCGCACTGGGCCACCCTGCGGACAGCGACGAACACATCGCCCACAGCACACAAGCCCTGAAACAGGCGCAGCAGGGTAGCCAGCTACCACCGATGCTAACGGTGGACTACGGCCAGCCGCTGGCATTGGCCCGCTGGTGCGGCCCTGGCACGCCATGCCGGGTGTTGCAGGAGGATGGCGCACAGGTGGAGTTGCGCCTCGACGAGCAGGCGCAACTGCCCGGCATGCTGCCGGTTGGCTACCACCAAGTGGAAATCGACGGCCGCGACTTCACCATGGCCGTGGCACCGGCGCACTGCTACAGCGCCCAAGAAGTGGTAGGCAGTGACGCGCCCCGGCTGTGGGGGTTGGGCGCGCAATTGTATTCGCTACGCCGTCCCGGCGATGGCGGCTTCGGCGACATGCAAGCGCTGGAGGCGCTGGCCCGCGCCGCCGGCCAGCGTGGCGCCGACGCCTTGGCGATCAGCCCGATACACGCCATGTTCTCCAGCGACACCGAGCGCTACAGCCCCTATTCGCCCTCCAGCCGGCTGTTTCTCAACAGCCTATATGCTTCGCCTGCAAGCGTGCTGGGGGCAGATGCGGTGCGCAGCGCCATCGAACGCACCGGCCTGGGCCGCAGCTTGAGCGAACTCGAAAAACTCGACTTGGTTGATTGGCCAGCCGCTGCCGGGGCGAAGCAAGTGTTGCTGCGCAGCTTGTTCGATGAGTTCCAGGCCAATGACAGCCCGCTGCATGAGGACCTGCGGCAGTTCCGCCACACCGGCGGCCAGGCGCTGGAAAACCATTGCCGGTTCGAAGCCCTACAAGCCGACCACGCCCGCCGTGGCCAACCCCAAGACTGGCGCCAATGGGCCGCGCCATTACGCGAACCGCGCAGTGAAGAGGTCGCCGCGTTTGCCCAGGAACATGCTGACGAAGTGGCTTATTACGCGTTTTGCCAATGGTTGATCGCGCGCAGCCTGGAGAACGCCCAACGCACCGCCAAGGCCAGCGGCATGCGCGTTGGGCTGGTGGCCGACCTGGCGGTGGGTGCAGACGGTGCTGGCAGCCAAGCCTGGGGCCGCCAGGACGAACTGCTGGCTTCGCTCACCGTGGGCGCGCCGCCCGATATTCTCAACCGCGCCGGGCAAAGTTGGGGCATCTCGGCGTTCTCCCCGCAGGGCCTGGTACGCCATGGCTACCGTGCGTTCATCGAGATGCTGCGGGCTAATTTCGCCCATGCCGGTGGCCTGCGTATCGACCATGTATTAGGGCTGAACCGGTTGTGGGTGATCCCCCAAGGCGACTCACCACGCGATGGCGCCTACCTGCATTACCCGCTGGATGACATGCTGCGCTTGTTGGCGTTGGAATCCCAACGCCACCGCGCGATCGTGCTGGGGGAAGACCTTGGTACCGTGCCGGAGGGCCTTCGCGAAAAACTCGCGGCGCGCCGTATCCTCGGGATGCGCGTATTGCTGTTCGAGCAGCACCACACCGGGCAGTTCAAACGCCTCGAAGAATGGCCGGACAACGCCCTGGCCACCAGCACCACCCACGACCTTGCACCGCTCAAAGGCTGGTGGCGGGCCAACGACATCGACTGGAGCCACCGCCTGGGCTTGATCGACGACACCGTCGAGCGCGACTGGCGGCAAAGCCGCGAATTGGAGCGCCAAGGCCTGCGCCAGGCCTTGGCCCAGGACGAACAGACCTTTCAAGAAGACCTTCACACCCCCGAGGGCGACGAAGCCGACCCGATAATCGACGCCAGCGTGCGTTTTCTTGGGCACACCCGTGCGCCGCTGGTGCTGTTGCCCGTCGAAGACGCCCTTGGCTTGGTCGAGGCGCCCAACCTGCCCGGTACGGTAGACACCCACCCCAATTGGCGCCGCCGCCTGCCTTTGCCCTGCGAGGTATTACTGGACGACCCCCATGCCGCGCGGCGCTTGGAACTGCTCGCCGCCGCACGGCAACAAGCCCAAGAGCGTGATCGATGAAAGCACTGAGCGCCACCCTACGGCTGCAATTTCACAAAGGTTTTACGTTAGATGATGCCGTACCCTTGGTGCCCTATTTCGACCGCCTCGGCATCAGCCACGTGTACGCCTCGCCCATCCTCAAGGCGCGGCCTGGTTCCATGCACGGCTACGACGTGGTCGACCCTACGCAGGTCAACCCGGAGCTTGGCGGCGAAGCCGCCCTGCGCCGCTTGGTCGCGGCACTACGGGAACACGGCATGGGGTTCATCCTGGACATCGTGTCCAACCATATGGCCGTCGGCGGCCCACACAACCCGTGGTGGTTGGCGCTATTGGAATGGGGCCAGCGCAGTCGCTACGCAAAGTTTTTCGACATCCAGTGGCACTCGCCCGACCCGTTGCTCGAGGGGCTATTGCTGGTCCCCTTCCTCGGCAATGACTATGGCAAGGCCCTGCAGGATGGAGAGCTACCGCTGCGGTTCGATGCGGACACCGGCGGGTTCTATGTAGAGCATTATGAGCACCGTTTCCCGATTTGCCCGCCAGGCTATGCTGACCTGCTGGCGGCCACCGGCGAACCCACCCTGTTGGCACTGGCTGGCCGTTTCGCCGATTTGACCCACGCGGCGGACGCACCAGCCCGCGCCGAGGGGCTACGCACCGAATTGGCGGCGCTAGTGCGTGACCCCGCCATAAGCAGCGCGCTGGCCACGGTTTTGAAACAGTACGATGGGCGCGACCCTGCCGGGCTTCAGCGGCTGCATCAATTGCTGGAGAAGCAGCATTACCGCTTGGCCAGTTGGCGCACCGCTGCGGATGACATCAACTGGCGGCGCTTTTTCGACATCAATGAATTGGGCGGGCTACGGGTCGAGCGTAGCGAAGTGTTCGAAGCCACCCATGGCAAAATCTTCGAGCTGGTAGCCCAGGGTCTAGTCGACGGTTTGCGCATCGACCATATCGACGGCCTGGCCGACCCGCATGGTTATTGCCGCAAGCTTCGCCGGCGCGTCGAGCGGCTGTTGCCGGCAAGGCCAGCAGGCACAGAGCTTGGCCATTTTCCCATTTATGTGGAGAAGATTCTGGGCCAGGGCGAGCACCTGCATACCGACTGGGGTGTAGACGGCACTACCGGCTATGAATTCATGAACCAAGTGTCGCTACTGCAGCATGACCCGCGCGGGCAGGCGCCGTTGGCCCAATGCTGGGCGCGCACCAGCGGCCGCCCTGCCGACTTCATGGAAGAAGCCCGCGCCGCCCGTGAAATGGTCTTGGCAGGCACGCTGGCCGGTGATTTTGAAGCCGTCGCGCAGATGCTGCTTCGGGTCGCGCGCAACGACCTGATGAGCCGCGACCTCACCCTTGGCGCCATTCGCCGCGCTCTGCAAGCGCTGATCGTGCATTTCCCGGTGTACCGCACTTACATCAATGCTTGCGGGCGCCCGGTCGCCGACGAGCCATTCTTCCAGCAGGCCCTGGAAGGCGCCCGGGCCAGCATCAACGAAGGTGATTGGCCGGTGCTCGACTACTTGGCGCAGTGGCTCGGCGGCCAACCGTGGCGCAAATTAGGCCCGGGCAGTGCGCGGCGCACGTTGCGCCACGCTTGCACGCGCTTTCAGCAACTGACTTCGCCGGCCGCGGCCAAGGCGGTGGAAGATACCGCGTTCTACCGCAGCGCTGTATTGCTTTCGCGAAACGACGTGGGCTTCGACCCACAAGTGTTCAGCGCCCCAGCCGAAGCCTTCCACGCCGCCTGCTTGGAGCGCCACCGGCATTTTCCAGGTAACCTGCTGACCACGGCCACCCATGACCACAAACGCGGTGAAGACAGCCGCGCGCGGCTGGCCGTGCTCAGTGAGCGTGGGCCGTGGTACAGCGCACTGCTCACCCATTGGCAAGCCTTGGCAACGCCCCTTCGCAGTGAGCAGGAAGGCACCACGGTACCCACCGGTGGCGACGAGGCCATGCTCTACCAAGCGCTGCTCGGCAGTTGGCCTTTGGGCTTAACGCCTGATGACGATGAGGGCTTGGCCGCCTATTGCGAGCGGATGCTGCAATGGCAGCAGAAGGCCCTGCGCGAAGCCAAGTTGTTAAGCAGTTGGAGTGCACCCAACGAGGCTTATGAACAAGGCTGCCGGGATTATCTCAGCCAGTTGCTCACCTCGCCCCATGCCCTGGACCTGCGCCAGTCTATTGCATCGGCCGTGAACCTGATCGCACCCGCTGGCGCGCTGAACAGCTTGGCACAATGCCTGCTACGCATGACCGCGCCGGGCGTTCCAGACCTTTACCAAGGTGCCGAGTACTGGGATTTCAGCCTGGTCGACCCGGATAACCGCCGCCCCGTGGACTACACTGCTCGAAGCGTGAGCCTGGGGCAGGCGCCGAACGATCCAGCAGCACTGATCGGGCGCTGGGACAATGGGCAGATCAAGCAGGCGTTGATCGCCCGTGTATTGAACCTGCGCCGGTCACACGCACAACTGTTTACGCAGGGGGATTACCAACCATTGGAAGTCGCGGGGGAGCATGCGGGCAACGTGCTCGCCTTTGCCCGCAGTTGGCAAGGGCAAAGGGCGATCGTAATCGTGCCCCGGTTGTACAGCGAGGGCCTAGGCGATAGCCGCCAGCCACTGATCGAAAGCGATAAATGGGGAGATACCCATATCAAGCTGCCTCTGAGCCCTGCCCTGCCCACGACGTTGAAGGGACTTTTTTCGGACCTTGCAGTCACAGCAAATGCTACCGTGCCGATTGCCGAGGCCCTGAAGGAGTTTCCCGTCAATCTCTACCTACAAAGTGACTTGTGATTAGGAGCGTTGAAATGAGTGTGAGCGATAAGCGCATCGAAGAATTCGCCTACTACCTTTGGGAGTCAGAGGGGCGGCCGGAAGGTAAGCATTTGGAGCACTGGCAGAAAGCGCACAAGCTGGCCGAGGCCGAAGCCCTGGCACCGGCGAAATTACCCAGGAACGCCCCGAAAAAACCCAAAGACGCGGTAGCCGCGGAGGCCGCATCCAAGCCTGCGGCCAAGAAGGCCGCAGTGCCGAAAAAACCCGCGGCGGCCAAACCCGCGGCGGCAGCGAAACCCGCCGCTAAACCTGCAGCGGTGAGCAAACCTGCAGCGGAGAAAAAACCCCGCACACCGAAAAAACCCGCTGCTACGTGACGCCTGCTGGCCGCCACCCGGCGGCCCGTTCGCTTCACCGCCCGTAAGCCCAGCCGGGGCCAAGGCCCGGCCGGTTGCGCCGGTTGCTCACAGGTTAATACAGCATTATTGGTAGCTACCAAGGATTTGCCATGCCCCGGTCAACGAAAACTGAAGCCCTGCCCCTGCCACAACCTTCTCGCATCCGCGAAGGCCAGCCATTCCCCTTGGGTGCCACCTGGGATGGCTTGGGCGTTAACTTTGCGCTGTTCTCAGCCCATGCCACGAAAGTCGAGCTGTGTTTGTTCGACGACGACGGCAAGGAAGAACTCGAGCGCATCGAACTGCCGGAATATACCGACGAGATTTTCCACGGTTACTTGCCTGACGCCCACCCGGGCATGGTCTATGGCTACCGCGTCCATGGGCCATATGACCCCTTGAACGGCCACCGTTTCAACCACAACAAACTGCTGATCGACCCCTATGCCAAGCAGCTCGTGGGCGAGCTGAAATGGTCCGAGGCGTTGTTTGGCTACACCATCGGCCACGCCGACGACGACTTGAGTTTCGATGAGCGCGACAGTGCGCCCTTCGTGCCCAAGAGCAAGATCATCGACCCAGCCTTTACCTGGGGCCGCGACCAACAGCTGCAAACCCCTTGGGATAAAACGATCATTTATGAAGCGCACGCCCGTGGCATGACCATGCGCCACCCGGCGGTGCCAGAGGCGGTCAAGGGCACCTTCGCGGGCTTGGTGCACCCAGCGGTAGTCGCCCACCTCAAGCAGCTGGGTATCTCAGCCATCGAGTTGTTGCCGGTTCATGCGTTTGTGAACGACCAGCACCTGCTCGAAAAAAACCTCGGCAACTACTGGGGCTACAACAGCATCGCGTTCTTTGCCCCGCACGCCCGTTACCTGGCCAGCGGCAAGATCGCCGAATTCAAGGAAATGGTTGCGCGCCTGCACCACGCCGGCCTTGAGGTGATCCTCGATGTGGTCTACAACCACACCGCCGAGGGCAACGAGCGCGGCCCGACCTTATCGATGCGAGGCATCGACAACGCCTCTTACTACCGGCTAATGCCAGACAACAAGCGCTTTTACATTAACGATTCGGGCACCGGCAACACCCTGGACCTAAGCCACCCCTGCGTACTGCAAATGGTGACCGACTCGCTGCGTTACTGGGCCACCGAGATGCATGTGGATGGCTTTCGCTTCGACCTGGCGACCATCCTGGGCCGCTACCATGATGGTTTCAGCGAGCGCCACAGTTTCCTTACCGCCTGCCGCCAAGACCCTGTGCTGCGCTCGGTCAAGCTGATCGCCGAGCCTTGGGACTGCGGCCCGGGCGGCTACCAGGTCGGCGGTTTCGCACCGGGCTGGGCAGAGTGGAACGACCGCTACCGCGACAATGTACGGGCCTTTTGGAAGGGCGACGATGGTAAGCTGGCCGAATTCGCCACCCGCCTGACCGGCTCGGGGGACACCTTCAACCAGCGTGGCCGGCGGCCGCACACCTCGGTGAACTTCGTGACCGCGCACGATGGCTTCACCCTCAGGGATCTGGTGTCGTACAACCAGAAACACAACGAGGCCAACGACGAGGACAACCGCGACGGCAGCGACAACAATATCTCCTGGAACTGCGGTGTCGAAGGCGAAACCGACGATCGCGATATCATCGACCTGCGCCTGCGGCAGATGCGTAACTTTTTCAGCACCCTGTTGTTCAGCCAAGGCACGCCGATGATCGTGGCCGGCGACGAATTCGCGCGTACCCAAGGCGGCAATAACAACGCCTATTGCCAAGACAGCGAAGTGGGTTGGATCAACTGGCAAATGAATGACGACGGCGCCGCGCTGCTCAAGTTCGTCCAGCGCCTGATTCGCTTGCGCTTGGCGTACCCGATCCTGCGGCGTAACCGCTTTTTGGTGGGCACCTATAACGAAGACATCGGCGTCAAGGACGTTACCTGGCTGGACCCCGCCGGTAATGAAATGAACGACGAGCAGTGGCAAGACCCCCACGGCAAGGCCTTGGCCATGGTGCTGGATGGCCGTGCGCAACCCACCGGCATTCGTAAGCGTGGCGACGATGCAACGCTGATGGTGATCGTCAACGCCCATCACGACGTGGTCAACTTTACCCTGCCGGAAGTGCCCGATGGCGACCATTGGGTTTGCCTGCTCGATACTAACCGCACCGACGCCGACACTAGCGAACAGCTCGCCTTCGGCCAGGAGTTCATGGTGACCGGGCGCTCATTCCTGCTGTTTGAACTGCGCCGGTAAGCCACGGCGGCACGCACGTTCAGCGCCTTGACACGCGCTAACGTGCCGGCTGCTGTCAACGGTGTTAATTCACGGCCAAGCACCCATGGCGCCGGCTCTATACCGGCTCTGGCGCTACCATCGCCAACTCTATCCCCAACTGCGCCACCCCGGCGGCGGCGCCTTCAGCGAGGCCGGTGTCGGTCACGATCAGGTCGAAATCGCCCAAGGGCGCGATCTTGTACATGCCGAAGGTGCCGTATTTACTGCTGGTGGCCACCAGCACCCGCTTCGATGCGCCGTCCATGGCTGCGCGCTTGACCGCGACCTTGGCCGCTGCGGGGGTGGTGATGCCACGCTGCAGGTCCCACGAGGCGGTGGACATGAACGCGATGTCGGTGGCAATGCGCGACAGCGTGGCGGCTGCCAATTCGCCGACGCCGGAGCGGTTGGGGTGGTCCAGTTGCCCACCGGTATGGATCACGTCCACCTCATCGGCGTCGGCCAGGGCCATCACAATGGAGAAGTCATTGGTGACCACGGTCATGCCGCTGAGCGCGCGGATGTGCGGGACCAACGCCAACGTGCTGGTCCCGGCGTCCAGGTACAGGGTCATGTTCGGGCGCAACAGGGTCGCCGCACGTTTGGCCATGGCATGCTTGTGCGGCATTTCGGCCACCGCCTTGCTTTGGTGGCTCGGTTCAGTGGCCACGGGGCTGGCGATGCGCACGCCCCCGGCCACCGAATAGGCGCGGCCTTCTTTTTCCAGCACGGCGATGTCGCGGCGGATGGTCATGTGCGAGCAACCGAACATGTCCACCAATTGATGCACGCTCAGTACTTGCTGGCGGCGCAACTGGCGCAGGATCATTTCACGGCGCTGATCCGGGATGATCGGCGTAGCGCTTTCGGCCGCCGTGCCCGCCGGTTCGATGAGTTCTTTCACACGTTCTCCGCTGAAGCGCCCCGCAGCCAACGCGGGGCGCCGGCCATGTTAGCCGATCACCGCCTCGATCAACAGCACCCCTGCCAGGCCGAGCACCGACTGCACGCACAGCATCAGCGTCCAGGTACGGAAGGTTTGCGCCACCGAGAGCTGGAAGTATTCCTTGAACAACCAGAACCCTGAGTCGTTGACGTGCGAGAGCATCACCGCGCCAGAAGCCGTTGCCAACACCAGCAACTCCGGCGACAACGCCGGGTGGGCCAGCGCCAGGGGCGCGACGATACCGGTGGCCGCTACAGTGGCGACCGTGGCCGAGCCCACACAAATACGCAGCAACGCGGCGATACCCCAGGCTAGAATCAGCGGGTTCACCGGCCAGCCAGAAGCGTGGTGGGTGATCACTTGGTCAAGGTCCACGGCGCTAAGCATTTGCTTGAAGCCACCGCCGGCGCCAAGGATCAACAAGATCGCCCCCAGGGGCGCGAGGCCCTTGTTGGCCATCTTGCCGACCTGCCCCAGGTTGAACCCCGAGCGCAGCCCCAAGGCGAAGAAGGCGAAGATCACCGCTGCCAACAGCGACAGAATCGGGTTGTTCAGCGCACCGAAGGCCCCGTAGGCCAGTGTGCCTTTGGCGCTGTAGGCCATGCCCAGGGTACCGATCAGCATCAGCCCCGGTGGCAGCAGTACCGACACAATGGCAGGCAATAGCCCCACTTCACCGGCATTGCCACCTTCTTCACGGGCCCCGACTGGCCCGGCAGAAAGGTCCGGCGCGGGGCCAAACCAGGGGGCTACCAGTTGGGTGAACACCGGCCCGGACAAGATTGCGGTAGGAATGGCGATCAGCAAGCCGTAGAAAATGGTCAGCCCGGTGTTGGCATGGAATGCAGCCACCGCCAGCATCGGCGCTGGGTGCGGCGGCAGCAAGCCATGGGAGGTGTACAGGCCGGCCGCCAACGGCAAGCCGATGTACAGCAAGTGGCTGTGGGTGCGCTTGGCCACCGTGTACACCAGCGGCGCAAGCATGATAAAGCTGACATCGAACAAGTGCGGCATGCCGATCAACAACGCAGCGGCGCACACTGCATAGGGCGCATATTGCACCGGCCGTTTGCCAATGAACGCATTGGCTATGCGGTCGGCCCCGCCTGAGCCCAGCAGGATACCGCCGAGCAACGTTCCCAAACCGATCACCGGGCCGGTTTTGGCCAGCGCCCCGCCAAAGCCTTTGGCGAATTGCTCGATCGTGTCATTGGCCCCTACCCCGGCCACCAAACCAAGGCCGATAGCCGCCAAGGTCAGCGCCAAGAAGGGGTTTAACTTAAGCCGGGTGATCAGCAGGATCAACACCACGATCGCACCGGCGGCCAGCGCGAGAGTAAGCAGTTCGTTATTCATATTGTTATGGAACCAAAGTCAGTCGAAAAGCGTGCGCCCGATCAGGGCGCACGGGGCATGCTCAGGCCGGTTGCAACCCTGCCTGCCAGGCCTGGCCCAAGTCGCTGGCATAGCCTTCTATGGCGCCCAGCATAAGCAACTCACCCGGGGCGATATCACGGGTGACGGTGGCGTGAGCGGCCAGGTACAGCGGCGCCACGCCGGCCGGTGCCTCGCTGGCGGGCAGCAGCACGGCTTGTACGCCCGTAACGTCATGGTGGTGGCCGCCCATGTGCAGCACGGTCCCGGCAGCGATCGCAGTGGTCGCCCGGCCGGCCAGGATCACGCATTGGCTTGGGCGGTCACTGCCCGAAGCGCGTTTATGCAGCACCGCGTTGAGCAGGGTGATCGGTGTTTCCACACCCATGAAGTGATACGGCAAGTACAAGCAGGCATAGCGGCGGTTGCGGCTAACCACATGGCCTTTCTGCGCCAACAGTTCCCAGGTTGGGCCGTCGGTGGTTCGCACCACCACGAACACACCACCGGCGAAACTGGCTTCATCAGGCAGGCGCAGCACATTGAACACGTCGATGATGCCGGGCTTTTGCACGATCCCGCCGTCCTCACGCAAGGCATAGACATCCGCCAGTTCCGCGGTGCGGGCGATGGGGTAATGCATCAATTCAACATCCGACACCAGCCCGGTGTTGGTGCCGACCACGCTCATTTCACAGTAATCGGCCGTGGCGCTGGTTTTGCGGCCTTGCAGTGCGGCCCGGCGTGCCGCCAGGGTGGCCGGGATGTTTTCGCCCAGCGCGAGCAGCCCGGCCAGCTTAGGGGCGGGGAAGGTTTGGTCCAACTGGGTGACTTGGCCAGTGCTGGGGTCGAAGATCAAGTCATATTCGCTGGATTTACCCGCAGCGATCACCTCCAAGCCCAATGTGCGCGCCCAACTCACCCAGCCGATCAGGTTGGCCGGCTGGTCGCCGTCGGCGGTGGTATAGACCACGCCGTGTTGGGCCGCCAGGCGCGACAGGGCTACACCCGCTACCGAGTCGACTTCCTTGCTGACCATGGCCACATGGCGACCGGCTTCGATGGCGCGCACCGCGCTACGGTAGCCGACCGCCGGGTTGCCGGTGGCCTCGACCAGAATGTCATAGCGTGTAGGGTCAAGCAGCGCGACATCGGCCACCAGCACAATGGCCTGCGCAGGCGCGGCAGCCACGGCGGCAGCGCTGTCGCATTCCACCAGTTGCTCGGCGGCGAACCCCAGATCCAGGCACAACGCGCGCAAGCCGGGTACATCCAGGTCGCAGAGAATGGCCGGCAGTAACCGCGGCAACAACCGGGTTTGCGCCAGCAGGGTTCGGGAAAACCCGCCCTTGGCACCGGTGAGTGCATAACGCACGCACGTGTCGGCAGGGTCAGCGAACAGCAATTGGAAATTCATGGTCGTCCTCTGAAGGGCTTTTGTTTTAGGCCAGCCAGGCCATGGCGCAACGGCGTGACCGATGCCGTACCTTAGTGAAGTTTTAACATGCGCGTCAATTTATTTAACAAATATTAACACCATGGGTTAGCATTACCTTAGCGCAGGCGCCAAGCGGCGGCACTTGGCGGCAAAACCTGTGCAAATATGTGAACCACCGTGTGCCCATTCGATCAGGAGCCAGCATGACACCCCCCACTTCCCGCCCGCTGCTGGGCTGCATCGCTGATGACTTCACCGGCGCCACCGACCTTGCCAACATCCTGGTGCGTGGCGGCATGCGCACGGTGCAAACCATTGCCGTACCGGCCGCGGACGCTGCCGCCAACCTGGACGCCGATGCCCTGGTGGTCGCGCTCAAGTCACGCACGGTGCCCGCGGCGCACGCCGTCGAAGCCTCCCTGCAAGCCCTGCGCTGGTTGCAAGCGCAAGGCTGCCGGCAGTTCTTCTTCAAGTATTGCTCCACCTTCGATTCCACCCCCGCCGGCAATATCGGCCCGGTCGCCGAAGCCTTATTGAACGCCCTGGGCAGCGACTTCAGCATTGCCTGCCCGGCCTTCCCGGAAGCAGGCCGTACCGTGTTTCGCGGCCACTTGTTCGTGCACGACGCGCTATTGAGCGAGTCGGGCATGGAACACCACCCCCTCACGCCCATGGGCGATGCCAACCTGGTACGGGTGCTACAGGCGCAAAGCGAGGGCGCGGTGGGCTTGCTGCGCTATGACTCTGTGGCCGCCGGGGCCGAGGCAATCGCCAGCGAATTCCAGCGCCTGCGCAAAGCGGGCGTTCGCCTGGCCATCGCCGACGCGATCAGCGATGCCGACCTCAACGCCCTCGGCCTAGCCTGCGCCGGCCTGCCGCTGATTACTGGCGGCTCCGGCGTCGCCCAAGGGCTGCCAGGGAATTTCCGCCGCCAGGGCCTGCTGCGCGAAGGCGAGGCCGCGGCAGTACCCGCCGTCCATGGGCCCGCCGTGGTATTGGCCGGTAGCGCCTCGAAGGCCACGCAAGGCCAGGTCGCCGCCTGGCTCGACAGCGGCCGCCCAGCGCTGCGTATCGACCCGTTAGCCTTGGCCGCGGCCGAGCCGGTGGTAGCCCAGGCCCTGGCGTTCGCCGCTGAACACACGCAGCCAGTGTTGATCTACGCCACCAGTGCGCCAGAGACCGTCAAGCGCGTGCAAGCCGAATTGGGCGTAGAGCGCGCAGGCGCCTTGGTGGAAAACGCCCTCGGCCAGATCGCCAAGGGCCTGAGCGAGGGCGGCACCCGCTGCTTCGTGGTAGCCGGCGGCGAAACCTCCGGCGCGGTGGTGCAGGCATTGGGTATCAAGGCGCTGCAGATCGGTCGGCAAATCGACCCCGGGGTGCCTGCCACACTGGCTTTAGGCGGCGCCGTGCCGCTAGCGCTAGCACTTAAATCTGGCAACTTCGGCAGTGTGGACTTTTTCGACAAAGCCCTGCGCCGGCTGGCGGGGGACTGGGCATGAGAGACGAACACGCATTGCGCGACGAAATCTGCAGCGTGGGGCACAGCCTATATGCCCGGGGCTACACGGTCGGCAGTGCCGGCAACATCAGTGCACGGCTCGACGACGGTTGGCTGATCACCCCCACCGACGCCTGCCTGGGCCGGCTGGACCCCGCGCACATCGCCAAGGTGAGCCTCAGCGGTGAATGGGTCAGTGGCCACAAGCCCTCCAAGACCCTGGCACTGCATCGGCAGGTGTATGACCGCAACCCCTCGGTGGGCGGCGTGGTACATACCCACTCCACTGCGCTGGTGGCGCTGACGCTGGCCGGCGTGTGGAGCAGCGCCAGCATTTTGCCGCCCATCACGCCCTACCAAGTGATGAAAGTGGGGCAGATTCCGCTGCTTAGTTATCAGCGCCCGGGTTCTAGCGCCGTGGCCGAGCAGGTGGCGCAGTTAGCCAATAGCGTACGCGGGGTAATGCTCGAGCGCCTGGGCCCGGTGATATGGGAAAGTTCGGTGAGCAAGGCCAGCTTTGCCCTTGAAGAGCTGGAAGAAACCGCCAAGCTGTGGCTGATGACCCAACCGCGCCCAGCCCCCTTGGGCCCCGCCGCATTGGCGGAACTCGCAGAAGCGTTCGGCTGTCGGTGGTAGTACATGGCCGAACGCGGCGCTGCGAGTGGGGTGTTGCTGAACTTGGCGGTGAGCGATGCCCGTTAGCGACTGGGCACCGCTTAACGCCAACCGGTGTGGAGCGCTTGAAACACCACGGTGAGCGGTACAACCCAGGCATGAAAGAATTCAAGGATATGGGCCCAGCGCCGACACGCTGGCAACCCCATGACACAAGGAACTTGCCGTGATCCGCCTGTCGATCAGACAAAAACTGCTAGGGCTAGGTATCGCCCCCGCGCTGGTTTTCGCCGTGGTGCTGACCAGCGTCGCCGGGATCGTGCTGGAACGCAGCGCCGATACCGAACTTAGCGATGCCCGGGCACGCTTGATAGACCGCAGCCGAGCAACATTGAAGAACTACGTCGATATCGCCCTGAGCACCGTACAACCAATCTACGATGCCTCGGCCCCTGGCGACGTGGCCGCACGCGACCAAGCGCTGGCGCTGCTCAAGCCCATGAAGTACGGTGCCGAAGGTTATTTTTTTGGCTACGACAGCAAAGGCGTGCGGGTTTTCCGGGGCACCAATGCCGCAGGCGTCGGCCAAAGCTTTTGGGACAGCCGCGACCCGGATGGCACTTACCACTACCGCACGTTCGTGGAAGTGGCGAAGAATAACAGCCACTTTATCGATTACTTCGCGCCCAAGCCCGGCCAGGACGACGTGCAGGTCTCCAAGCTGGGTTACACCGCATAGCTGCCCAAGTGGGATTTGGTGCTGGGCAGCGCCATCGACATGGGCGACATCGCTACCCTGATGGCCGCCGATGAGGGCACCAAGGCCGCCAGCGTGCGCAAGGTGCTGACCACCGTGGCGGTGGCCACGCTGCTGCTGGTGCTCGCCGCTGCATTGGCTGCTGCACTGGTGGCCAACCGCGTGGTGCGGCCGCTGCGCCTGCTCAAGGCCAACCTTGACGACATCGCCGCTGGCGAGGGCGACCTTACCCATCGCTTGCACATTGGCAGCCGCGATGAACTCGGCGAGCTGGCAGGCTCGTTCAACCGTTTCATCGATAAAATCCATACCATGGTCCGGCAGATCGCGCACGTTACCCAAACCCTTGGCGGCCTGCTGGCCGAGGCTGCGCACCAAACGCAGCGGGCCGAACAGGCGATGCAGCGCCAACGCGAGGAAACCGATCAGGTAGCCACCGCCATCAACGAGATGTCCAGCGCCGCCCAGGAAGTCGCCGGCAGCGCCCAGCAGGCGGCGCTCGCGGCGGCGCAAACCGACGAACAAGGCCAAGCCGCAAGGGCCGTGGTCAAGAGCAGTATCGAGCACATGGGCACCCTGGTCGGCGACATCCGCGACAGTGGCAGCAGCCTGGATACCTTGCAGCAAGACGTGCAGTCGATCGTCAGCGTACTGGATGTGATCCGCGGCGTGGCTGAACAAACCAACCTGCTCGCGCTCAACGCGGCCATCGAAGCCGCCCGCGCCGGTGAAGCCGGGCGCGGTTTTGCGGTGGTTGCCGACGAAGTTCGCGCCTTGGCCAGCCGCACCCAACAAAGCACCCAGGAAATCCAGGGCATGATCGACCGCTTGGAAAACGGCACCCAGGCCTCGGTGGCGGCAATGCGCCGCTCCAGCCATGCCGGTGAAGGCGCCAGCCAGCAAACCCAGGAAGTGGGCACGGCCCTGCAGAACATCGCAGGCCTGGTAGGTACCATCAATGCCATGAATGCACAAATCGCCAGCGCCGCTGAAGAACAAACGTCAGTGGCCGAAGAAATCAACCGCAGCGTGCACAAAATCGCCACCGCCGTAGATAGCCTGGCCGGCGAAACCGAACAAAGCGCCGCCACCTTGCGCCAGGTCTCCGCCTTGGGCGGGGAGCTTTCCGGTTTGGTCGGGCAATTCAGGATCTAACGCCAACGGGCCCGCCTAGCCTTGGCCAGAAAGTAGCGTTAACAGCAGCACCCATAGCACGCGCTGGCCATGCCCCAGCGTATCCACCGTGACACAACGCCATTGAGAGAGAACACGATGTCCGATGATGCCAATGTCCCGGCGCGGCGCGATTTTCTTCGCAAGTCGCTGACCTTGATCCCCGTGGTCACCCTCGCCGGCACCGGCTTGCCACGCCTGGTCCAAGCCGCCGAACCGGCCACCGCCCCGGCAAGCCCCGAGGCGCCCTACCAACCCACGCTGTTCAACGCCCAACAATGGGCCTTCGTAGTGGCCGCCTGCGACCGCTTGATCCCAGCCGACGCTACCGGCCCAGGTGCGGTCGAATCCGGCGTACCGCAGTTTCTCGACCGCCACCTGCAAACGCCCTATGCCAATGGTGCCATTTGGTACATGCAGGGGCCGTTTCTGGAGGCTGCGCCTGAGTTTGGCTACCAAGGCAAATTGAACCTGAAAGAAATCATCCAAGTGGGCATCAAGGCCTTCGACGCCTTTTGCCAGACGGCCGACGGCAAAGCATTCGCCGAACTGCCGCACCCGCGCCAGGAAGAGCTGCTGAAGGCGGCCGAGGGCGGCAAGCTGGAACTGGACAGTATCAGCGCCAAATTGTTCTTCTCCAACCTGCTGAACGAAGTGCGCAACGGCTATTTCGCCGACCCTTCCTACGGCGCCAACAAAGACATGGCCGCCTGGAAAATGATCGGTTACCCCGGTGTGCGCGCCGATTTCACCGACTGGGTCACGGTGCGCGACAAACCATACCCGCTGGGCCCGGTGGACTTGGCCGGGCGGAGGGGCTGAACATGGCGAACATTCAACCAAAAGTAGACGCGGTCATCGTCGGCATGGGCTGGACCGGCGCGATTTTGGCCAAGGAACTGACAGACGCCGGGCTCAATGTAGTGGCCTTCGAACGCGGGGCCGACCGCGATACCCAGCCAGATTTCGCTTACCCGCGGGTGGTTGACGAACTCGAAGGCTCGGTACACCGGCGCTACCTGCAAAGCCTGGCACAAGAAACCGTGACCGTGCGCCACACCCCAACCGCCACGGCGGTGCCGTACCGGCAAATGGGCTCGTTCAAGCCCGGCACAGGCGTGGGCGGCGCCGGCAGCCACTGGTCGGGGTGCCATTTCCGCGCCCTGCCGGAGGACTTCAAGCTGCGCAGCAATGTGGAGCAACGTTACGGGCGCAACTTCATTCCGCAAGACATGACCATCCAGGATTTCCCGGTCAGCTACGACGACCTCGAACCGCACTTCGACCATTTCGAGTACGTGTGCGGCACTTCCGGCAAGGCCGGAGTGATCAACGGCGTGAAACAGCCCGGCGGCAACCCCTTCGAAGGCTCGCGCTCGCGTGAGTTCCCGCTGGGGCCCAACCCCAGCTATCTGGGCGCCGAAATGTTTTACAAAGCGGCCCGGGAGGTAGGCTACAACCCGTATCCGATCCCCGCCTCCAACGCCTCGGCGGCTTATGTGAACCCCTACGGCTGCCAAATGGGCCCTTGCAACTTCTGCGGTTTTTGCAGTGACTATGGCTGCCTGAACTACTCCAAGGCCAGCCCCAACGCGTGCATCCTGCCGGTGCTGCGCCTGCGCAAGCAGTTCGAGTTGCGCACCCATTCGCAGGTGCTGAAGGTCAACCTGGACAGCGACGGCAAAAAAGCCACCGGCGTGACTTACCTCGACGCCCAAGGCCGCGAATGCGAACAACCGGCAGAGTTGGTGCTGCTGTGCGCGTTCTCGCTGTACAACGTGCACCTGATGCTGCTTTCGGGGGTGGGCAAACCCTATGACCCGGCCAGCGGTGAAGGCACGGTGGGGCGTAATTATTCCTACCAGAACTTGAACCGGGTGATGATGTTCTTCGGCAAGGACACCCAGGCCAACGGGTTCATCGGCATCGGTGGCGGCGGCACGACCATCGACGATCTCAACGGCAACCAGCTCGACAACGGTAAGGCCGGCTTCGTCGGTGGCGGCATCATTTGGGCGCGCCAGCCCGGCAGTGGCCCGGTGCGCGGTGTTAGCGTGCCCAGTGGTACACCCAACTGGGGCCCACAGTGGAAAAAGGCCGCAGCCGATGCGTTCCGCCATTCGTTCTACTACGAAGTACAGGGCGCTTGCATGAGCTACAGGCAGCACTACCTGAGCTTGGACCCTACTTACCGCGACGCATTCGGCCGGCCGCTGCTGCGCATGACCTTCGACTGGCACGATAACGAGATCAAAGCGTCGCAGTTCCTGGTAAACAAGGCCCTGGACATGTGTAAGGTGCTGAGCCCGCAGTCGATGGCCGGCGATGCGAAAAAAGCCGGTGGCCACTACGACATCACCAAGTACCAGAGCACCCACACCTGCGGTGGCGCGATCATGGGCAGCGACCCAAAAACCTCGGCGCTCAACCGTTACCTGCAATCCTGGGACGTGCACAACGTGTTCGTCATCGGCGCTAACGCCTTCCCGCAAAACAACGGCTACAACCCCACCGGCATGGTCGGGGCGCTAGCGTACTGGGCGGCGACTGCGATCCGTGAGCAATACCTGAAAAAACCAGGCCCGCTGGTACAGGCGTAAGGACACGACCATGAAAAAACTTCTGCTTTCGCTGGTTTGCCTGGCCGTGTTGGTATTCATCGCCGTGTTCGCCTACGCCCTGTGGCCCACCCACACCGCCGCGCTGCAGCCGCCGGCGGACCTTGCAGACGCGGCGCTGGTGGCGCGCGGCAAATACCTGGCCGATGCTGGGGACTGCACCGCTTGCCACACCGCCAATGACGGCAAGCCGTTCGCCGGGGGCCTGCCGATTGCCTCGCCGATTGGCACGCTATACAGCACTAACATTACCCCGAGTAAAACCCAGGGGATTGGCAACTACAGCCTGAACGACTTTGAACGGGCGCTGCGCCATGGCATCGCCGCCAACGGCGACAGCCTCTACCTGGCCATGCCCTACCCGTCCTATGCGCGCGTCAGCGACGACGACCTCAAGGCGCTGTATGCCTACTTCATGCACGGCATAGCCCCGGTTGAACAAGCCAACCGCGCCAACGACGTGCCCTGGCCGTTGTCGATGCGCTGGCCCCTGGCGTTGTGGCGCAAGTGGCTGGCGCCCGCGCCGGAGCAGGCGAAGTTCGACGCCGCGCGCTACAGCGACCCGGCAGTGGCGCGGGGGGCGTACTTGGTGCAGGGCTTGGGCCACTGTGGCAGTTGCCACACACCCCGCGCACCGACCTTGCAGGAACGCGCGCTGGATGAAAGCGGCGCACAATACCTGGCAGGCGGCCCGCACATCGACGGTTGGCTGGCGGTGAACCTGCGTAGCAACGACGCCACTGGCCTGGGTGCCTGGAGCATCGATGACATCGTGACGACCTTGCGCAGCGGCCGCAACCCGCACCGTGCTGTGCTTGGCGAAGCCATGGGTAACGTGGTGCAACACAGCACCCAATACCTGAGCGATGCCGACCTTACGGCCATCGCCAAGTACCTGAAAACCCTGCCAGCCAGCCCAGGTGAAACCTCGCGATTCAAGGCCGACCCAGCAACCGCCCAGGCCCTGGCCAGCGGCCAGGAGAACAGCCGTGGCGCGCAACTGTACCTTGACAACTGCGCGGCCTGCCATCGCAGCAATGGCCTAGGCAACGCCCACGTGTTCCCCGCCATCGCCGGTAACTCCACGGTGCTCGCCGGCGACCCGGTGTCGTTGATTCGCCTGGTGTTGGTCGGTGCCAAGCTGCAAGGCAACGCCGCGGCGCCTTCGCCATTGGGCATGCCGGGGTTCGCTTGGCGCCTGTCGGATGATGACGCGGCGCAGTTGCTGACGTTCATCCGCCAAAGCTGGGGCAACTAAGCCCCGGCGGTGCAGGCCGGTGACGTAGCAACGCTGCGCAAAACCCTACCAGACGCTTCGCCGGCGGTGTCGCGCACCGAGATCGTCCGCTAAGCGTCGAGCTACCATGGGCGGGGTAAGCTCGCCCTGCCCTTGGGTGGTTTACAGGCGACCCTCGGCGAGCGCCATCGCTGTGCAAGGCTTTTATTAAACTATTCAATGCCCAGCGCCCACGTGTTAGTGGGCGCTGGGCATTAGTGTGGTGTTGTAGAAGTTGAGTGCACGATGTTGGCGGTGCCTTTTGCCGCCGTGATACGTTGCCGTTCCTCGCCATAGCCGTGCTATGGCGAGGAACGGCGCCTTGCCCGACCGAAAAATTCCCGCGTCGAGAGGGTCTGAACACCACATTAGAGCGTAACTACCGAGGTTAAAAAGCCTGCGCCGTGCAGCGGCCCACGGCTTCAAATCGGCGTTTTTTGGTTGTGGTTGTCCAGCGGAACCCCGACGTGGCCGCCGGCATGGCGCTTGGCCTCATCGATACCGAATAACAGCACTTGTGACGCGGGGCCTGGGTCGTTCTTGCGTGGTTTGGACTCCTCATGGACCTTTGCGCCATTGGCGTCGTACACGCGCATCACCACCTTGTAGTCGCTCGCCCCGATCTGGTAAACCTCGACCTCGATCCTCGCGTTATTCTCAAGCACCAGGGTGCGCTGCGCATCTGCAGCTACCTTACCCTCCGTGCCGCTGTGCCCTTGCCCTTGCCCATGCTCTGCCATGCTTGTTCCCCTCATCCGATGGACCTACTACAACCGACCCGGGCGCTATCGCAAGGTTCAAGGCATGGCCACCGGTTGGGCCAGGGCCTGTCGCAGCTTCGCGGCCAGTTCGTCTTCGCGGTAGGGCTTTTGAACGATCAATTGCTGGCCATCGTCCAGCCCGCCCAATTCAGCATAGCCGGTAATGAATACCACCGGCAGCTCGGGCCTGCGCCGGTGTAACTCAGCAGCCAATTGGGCGCCATTCATGCCCGGCATGGCGTAGTCGGTGAGCACCAGGTCGATACCGTCGTGCAGGCGCATCAAGGCCTGTTCGCCGCCGTCTGCTTCGATCACGCAATAGCCCAACCCGAGCAAGGTCGAGGTGGTAATTCCGCGCACACTGGCGTCGTCGTCCACCAGCAACACTGTGTGCTGCGGGCCGGCCTGCGGCACTGCGGCCGCGATGGGCTCGGGCACGGCGTGCGGCGCTTGCGGCCCACCCGGCAGGTACACCTTCACCGTAGTCCCCTGCCCCGGCACGGACTCGATCGCCACGCCGCCGCCGGATTGCTTGGCAAAACCGAACACCTGCGCCAGCCCCAACCCCGAACCTTTGCCCACCTCCTTGGTGGTGAAGAAAGGCTCGAACGCTTTGGCCAGTACAGACTCGCTCATGCCGCTGCCCGAATCTTGAATCGACAGCACTACGTAGTTGCCTGGGTCTGGCGCTTCTGGCCGCTGCGCCGGTGTATCGATCACTTCATTGCGAGTGCTTAGGCGCAGCGCCCCGCCCTCAGGCATGGCGTCGCGGGCATTGATGGCCAGGTTGAGGATGATCATTTCGGTCTGGGTCGGGTCAACCTGGGCGCTCCACAGCTGTGGCTCGGTGTCGGTCTCAATCCAGATGCTGCCGCCCAGGGTACGCTGCAATAGGTCGAGCATGCCTTCAACGGTTTCGTTGAGGTTCACAGCGCTCGGTTGCAGACGCTGGCGGCGTGAGAACGCCAGCAATTGGCCGGTGAGCCGCGCACCGCGCTCACCTGCTTCAAGGATATTCTGCAAGCGGTTGGCAAAACGCCCGTAATTGCCCTTACTCAGATCACGCAGCAAAAAGTTGGTGCTGCCCAAGATCACTGTCAGCAAGTTGTTGAAGTCGTGGGCCACACCCGCGGTGAGCTGCCCCACCGCCTCCAGGCGTTGCATTTGTTGCAGGGCGGCCTCGACTTGTTCGCGTTCGTCGATTTGCTCACGTAGCCGCTCATTGGTGGCCGCCAGGGTATCAAGCACTTCACGTTCGCTGGTGATGTCGCGCACCGCGGCGTAAAGCACCCCATCTTCCGGCACGATCGTCCACGACATCCAGCGATAACCGCCATCAGCATGGCGCAAGCGGTTGACCACGCGGCTAGACACGTTGCCACCGGCCAAGCTGACAATTTCTCGGTCAGTGGCAGCTTGGTCTTCAGGGTGTACCAGGTCGGCCAGGCGCATGCTTGCCAACTGCTGGCGCGTCCAACCAAGTGTGGCCTCCCAGGCCGGGTTCAGCGCCTCGGGCGTGGTGTCTGGTAGCATCACGGCCAACAATTCGCGGGACAGTTCCCATGTGCGGTCCCGTTCACGGGTGCGCTTTTGCACGCGGTCACTGAGCAGTTCGTTGAGGCGCTCCAAGGCTTCGGTGGCCTGCTTCTGTTCGGTAATGTCTTGCAGCACACCAGTAAAACGCACGCATTGGCCGTTTTCGAAGCTGGAGCGGCCGGTAGACTTGAACCAGCGCTCGGTACCACTGGGCAAGCGCACCCGGTAGTCGATTTGGTAGGCCGGCGCCCCTGCCAAGGCTTCTTCGACCCGGCGGCGCACACGGGCCAAGTCGTCGGGGTGCAGGGTGGAATAAAAAAATTCAAGGTTGACCTGGCCGTCTTCAGCCAGTTCGTGCATCGCCTTGCAGCGGGCGTCCCAGATCAGCTTTCCACTCAGCGGGTGCAGGTCCCAGGTGCCCATGCGCGCCGCCTCGATGGCAATGCGCGCCCGCGATTCAGCATCGTGCAGATCGCGCTCAGCACGGCGGCGCTGGCGGCGCTCTTCCACCTCCGCCAAGGCACGCTTTACCGCTGCCGGCAGCAACGGCAAGCTCTGCTTGAGTACGTAATCGGTGGCGCCGCTGCGCATCATTTGCACGGCGTGCTCTTCGCCGAACACGCCAGAAATCACAATGAACGGCGTCAATGGCGCGGTTTCACGGGCAATCTGCAGCACCTGCTCACCTGAGGAACCGGGCAGTAGCACATCGCTCAGGATCAGGTCGAACGGATGCGCTTGCAACGTGCGCTTCACGTGCTCATGGTGGTGCAGCACCGTGGGCTGCACGTGCAGGCCCGCGCGCTCCAACGTCAACAGGGTCAGTTCGGCATCGCGGGTGCTGTCTTCTATCAACAGCAGTTTCAAGGGTGGCGAAGGCATGGTTACGCTAACTCAATACGCAAAATGGCGGCCGGGCATCAGGGCTTGGCGGGACGCTGAAGCCGTAAAGAACCTGGTGGTGGCTCGTTGAGCACCGCCCAGAACACCCCCAGGTCGGAAATCGCCGATACGAATGCCTTGAAATTGACCGGCTTGACGACATAGGCATTGACGCCCAACTGGTATGCCCGCTGCAGATCGGGCTCTTCTTTGGAGGAGGTCAGCATCACCACTGGCAGGCTGCTCAACTGCGCAGTTTCGCGCACGGCCTTGAGCACTTCCAAGCCATCGACCTTTGGCAATTTCAGGTCCAATAGCAATACCGCTGGGTGGCCCTCGACACGCTGGGCATGTGCGCCGCGACGAAACAGATAATCCAGCGCCTCTGCGCCGTCACGCAACACGATCACCTCATTGGCCAGTTGGCTTCGCTCCAGGGCAACGAGGGTTAATTCTAAATCCCGCGGGTTGTCTTCGACCAGAAGGATGGGTTTGAGCATAGTGGCCTCTTGAGCACGAATGAGTTGACGCTGATTCAGTCACGTTTGGGCAACGCAAAGTAAAATGTTGCGCCTTCGCCAAGCACCCCTTCAGCCCAAACCCGCCCTTCATGGCGCTCGATAATGCGCCGTACACTGGCGAGGCCAATGCCGGTTCCCTCGAATTCCTCCATGCGGTGCAGGCGCTGGAATACGCCGAACAGCTTGCCCGCGTAGGCCATGTCGAAGCCTACGCCGTTGTCTTTGACATATACGATCACCTCGGCGCCCTGCTGTTGCGCGCCGATGCGGATCACCGCCGGTGCGCGGTCGCGCGTATATTTTATGGCGTTTGCCAGCAAGTTGCGCAACGCCAAATGAATGAACGCGGCATCCGCTATCACCCGGGGCAAGGGTTCGATTTGCCAGGCCACCTCGCGCCCCGCGTAATCGGGGGCCAATTCGCGGCGGGTGGCATCGACCAGGGCGCCTAAATCGACATCAGACAACCGCAACGCCGAACGGCCCATCTGCGAGAAGCTCAGCAGGTTATCGACCAGCGTACCGGCAAAGCGCGCCGACTCGCCAATGTGCTCGAGAAAACGCAGCCCCCGCTCGGAGAGGTTACTGCGCTCGAAATCATTCAGCAGCTCGGCATAACCTACGATGTGCCGCAACGGCGCGCGCAGGTCGTGGGACACGCTATAGGAAAACGCTTCCAATTCCTTGTTGGACTTTTTCAGGTCACGGGCCAATTGGGCCACTTCCTCGGCTTTGCGCAACACGATGCCCAGCACCGCCATGCGCAGTTCCAAGGCGCCCTCGATGATCATCGGCTCCCACGCACGGCAATGGCCACTGACGGTCTCTTGCCACTGCTCGAAGCTGCTGCGGGGGTTCAACACGGTGCCCCCGGCCCACTCTTTTTCAGGGCGCCCCGCCCAGGTTACGGTGCGCCGCTGTTCCACCCGGAACCACACCAAATAATGGTTATGCAGCTCTGAAATCGCCACGGCGAGCACGCCAGCGATGCTCTCGGCAAGCCTGGGTAGCTCAGGGATATCACGGCCGACGTTATCGCTGTGGAATACCTGCTGCGTGCCCAGGCTACGTGAGCTCAGCCATAAGGCCAAGGCTTCGACCTGGTCGGTGCCCGGCGTGGTGCCGAACAGCTCGCAACTGGATTCAGAATACACCGCAGCACCCTGTGCACCGGCGAACCCTATCAAGGTATCCGGCAGTGCCTTCAGGCCTTCCGGCACGCTGTCGCGATCGGCCATCGCCGAGAGCATGCGCACGATACTCTGGCGCAGGCCCAGCAAGCGCTGGGTGTTGGCATCGGTTTCACGGGCTTCGATTTGCAACGACAACACACTGCCGAGCAATTCGCAGGCCATCCGCGCTTGAAACCCGACTGCCCGTGGCGCCTGGTTATGGCATGACACCAGCCCCCACAAGCGCCCCCGCACCACGATCGACAATGACATCGACGCCAGGGTGCCCATGTTACGCATGTATTGCAGATGTACTGGCGATACGCTGCGTAACGCCGCATGGCTCATGTCCAACGGGCGCCCTGTAAGGGGGTTGAGCGGCGGCACCAAGGCCGACGGGCGGTAGTTGGCATCTTCGATCACGCGGATACGGTTGGCGACATACAGTTCGCGTGCCTGGGCCGGGATATCCGCCGCTGGGAACCACAGCCCCAGGAACGACGGGTAGCCCGGGTCCGCTTGCTCAGCCAATACCCAACCATTGCCATCGGTGTCGAAACGATAGGCCTTGACCCGGCCAAAACCGGTGATGCGTTTGATTTCCTGAACAGCCAGTTGGCAAAGCTCGGTGAGGTCGCCCATTTCCTGCGTTTGCCCAACGAATGTGCGCACGAAGGGGTACAGATGGCCATAGGCACCCGCGACATCGCTCGCGGGCTCGAACTCGGCGAATACCACGCCATCGTGGCTGTGGGCCATGACCGCGAAAGTGCGCTGGGCGGCGTAGCTAAAGCGAACGTCGCCCGCATGCACCGGGTGCTTATCGCCGTCGGCAAGCGCCGCCAACTGGCTCAGCAGCGAACCACCCTCGGCAAGCAAGCTACCCAGGGCCTGCCCCAGTACCTGCTGCGCGCCCACACCCAACCAATGGCTGAGGTTGTCACTGGCCTGCAGCACGGTGAACGTGCCAGGCTGCAGGACCAGCATGAACCCTTGCGGCTGGATGCTACCGGGGGTATGAATAGGCTCCTTGGCGCACTGCTCAATGGCAGCTGCCAAAACAGCGACCGATTCGCTCGATGTCAAGTAAGGCTCCTTCAAACCGCTTTGCCGGAAGGCGGGGCGCGTACCCGTAATACCTTAACAGAGTTGTATTACGACGGTAGGCAGGCCAGGCAAAAAAGCGCTGCCTGCAGGTGGCCCAATGTGGCGCCCCCCGAAGTCCACATAAGCATTGGCGGGGGATACTGTTGCCGGGCGAGGCGCCCTGGTGGCTCGTAACAGGGCTATGGGCAGGCTCGGCAATATGGCCCGGGCAGCTAATGCATCATCAAAAATGGCACCGTCAAAGGGTCCGGCCACCCTTGAGATACCCACTAGGCACATGCCGGCAGCCATTCGGTCCATTCTGTGGCCAGCTGCGTTCGAAAACAGGGCGCGGCCGAGGCGACTTTTGACTCACTATCGCGCCACCGGCGCCCGTGAAGCGGCCTCCCGTTAGCCAGCGGCACGCCAAATGCCGATGTTACCGCTACACTGTGGCACAGCCCGGCTTACCGGGTCGTGGTCAGTCGAGGCTCGCTTCATAGCTTGCGCCAACGCGCGCATTGATGACGCTGGCTGAACTGGTTTTTTCAGGAATGGCCTTGCGCCGATGCCCTGGCCGTAGATGTACTTGTACGACGACACAAGGTTAAGATGTTCGTGTACTTCATAGAGGAGCGCATACATGGAAGAGACGCGCCAGCATCGCTCGCTACGGGCCGTGCCTAATGACCGCACATTGCACGACTGGAAAAACCATTGGATTCACGACGAGACCGCCATCTACTGCGCGCAGTGTTTGGCTTCGCAGTCGGTGCTCGATGCCCAGGCCCCGTTCGTACACCACCGGGGGTGCGGTTATGCCCACCCGCTGTTCGCCCATTACCCATGGCAGGACTTGGCCCGCATATTGCGCGCCGATATGCTCAAGGAACTGTCGCGGCCATAGGCCCGCCTTTTTATACAGCCAACGGCGCTGTACAACGGCTTGTATGGCTTTGGCGACCGCTTATCGCGCGCCGCTTCGCCAGGTAAAACTCCGCTGCCTTGCCGCCCTCACAACAGTACCCGCATACCGCGGGGCAACGATGAAAGCGAGAGGAAGCGACCATGGCTAGTACGCAAAAAAGCAGCAACCCCGGCAACTTCGCCAATGACCGTGCGAAGGCTTCGGCGGCCGGTAAAAAAGGCGGCCACAATTCAGGTGGCAATTTTGCCCGCGACACTTCCCGCGCGTCCGAGGCCGGCCGTAAAGGTGGCATGAACAGCCGCGGCAAGGCGAAATCCTGAATAGGCGCCAGCCCGGCACGCTTGTGTGCGTTAGCCGGGCCTGACCTCGCTAAGCTTCCCTCAGTGGGTGCCGATAGCTTTACCGTACGCCGGCCCATTGGTCGGCCCGTTACCGAAGCGGCGGAGCATGAGCGTGGACGATATCTTCTTATTGGTTGAGCATAGCCGGGACATGAGCGAGGTCCAAGTATTAGGCTGGTTCGCCACTGAACGCCAGGCCCGTGAAACGGCCGACGCGCTGGAGTGGCGCGCCCGGTGTAACGCGCCGAAGGCCGGTGAGGCGGGCCCCGGTGGCGCCGCGGCGTACCGGCGCTATTCGGTCAAGGGCATCAGCCGCTTCCACCCTGCAGCACTGAGCAGTTCAACCACCGTACATTGAAATGGCCACACGGCGCGGCGTCACCTTGAGTATGCGCCGGGCCTGGTGCGGTGGATGCCAACCGTTCTACCTGCCGCAGTTAAGCCCTGGCCGATACCGGTCGGGCCTTCTTGACGTTCGTACCTTCATTCATGTTCATCCGCTGCAAAGCCTAAGGCGCGGGAATAACCTCCTTAAAAATTTTTAACCGCACACTGATGTTGTTGAACAGTGGCCGGTTAAACTACTGCGAAAGGCCACCCTCCTAATAGCACCAAACACCAAAGGTCAACGGCCCATGCCTGCAGACACTGCGTTCGAACGAGTTGGTAACGATTTGTTTCTCTGGAAACACCTTTGGTTGCTCGACGGCCAGCGGATACGCTGCTGCTACTGTGAACAAGAGCAATCCCTGACCTGGGCGCATCAAGCGTTGGTGCACGGCCACCATTGCCCGGGGCGCACAGCGTCGGCGCAATACCCATGGCAAGACCTGGTGGAACTGCTATGCGCTCACTATCAAGGCAAATAGGCCTTGTGCTAACGCATCGTTCGGCAGCCCTGGTCTCTACATAACCTTGATGCGCGTTTCACATCCGCTTCACGTTTGCCGGCCAATAATGGGCTCCCCATGTGTGATCTTGCTTCAAACCCGCTTCGGCGGGTTTTCTTTTGGGTGCGCGTTGGGCTTGCCTGCGCAGGGCGTGATGTATATAGTCGCCGCCTGGGTAGCGAAAGGCTTGTCGTTCAACGGCTTAGCGCGTTACCCGTCACGTGCACTACCGCCCGAATGGTGAAACTGGTAGACACAAGGGACTTAAAATCCCTCGCTGGCAACAGCGTGCCGGTTCGATTCCGGCTTCGGGCACCATGCAATTCAAGGGGTGTAGCCCATTCGACCGAGTTTCGGGTATCACTTCTGCTCCGCAATTTTCGATAATGCTCCGCAATTCATAGAATTTGCATTAGCCGACCACCCTCCCCGCC
>NZ_JAAOCA010000033.1 GCF_014694385.1 Pseudomonas typographi
GCCCCCCCCTGGGTGGCCCAATAGAGCACGTCGCCGGCCGCCAGTGCCTGTTCATCGCCACTGATGCCCGTGGCCAGGTTCAAGGTGGTCTGCATCACCCTGAACGGGCTCGCATTACCGCTCAACACCAGCGTGTCTATACCCAGGCTCAGGGGAATGTTCGCCTTGTGCAATGCCATGACCGGCGCCAGCCCGTAGCCCACGCGCATCTCGCTCAGGGGCGTCAAGCACACGCTCGCGCCGCTTCGCGCAATGCTTTGCAGGTCTTCGGCATCCACGTGGGTGGCATGCACCAGTTGCACAGACGGGGCAAGCAACCCGCGTTCGGCCAATTGGCGCACGGCCTTTTTCTGCTGCGCCTGGGCGGTGACCGCGATATGGGTAGAGATTGGCAATCCATGGCTGGCGGCAAAGGCAAACTCTTGTTCCCATATGGGCGGTTCGGTGCGCTCTGGGCCGCGGATCGCCAGGCCCAGGTCCAGGCGATGCACCGCTGCCCCGCGCCACTGCGCCTGAAGCCGTTCGATAGCGTCGAAGTCCATATGACCGTTCGCCGCCAGGTCCTGCGCGTAGCCATACCACAAACGCGCGCGCAGCCCGCTGTCGGCCATCGCTTGCAGTTCGGCCTCGGCAAAGGCTGGGCTGCGCAGGTTATGGGCCCAGTTGTTGACGGTGGTGATACCGGCGTTCACCGCCTCGGCCAGGCCCAGCTGTACGCCGAGGGCGGACAACGCAGGGGTAAAGCGTTGGCTGACCGCAAGCTGGTTCTTGAAAAACGTGTTGCCATGAGGCAACGGCGCGCTGTTGCGCAGAAAGCTGTTCCAAAAATGCCAGTGGCCGTCGACCAGGCCGGGTATCAGAATCATGCCCGTGGCGTCGAGCACGCTGGCGCCTTTGCCCTCAAGTTGCTGGCCGATCGCAACGATGCTGCCGTCGCGGATCAGCACGTCAGCTTCTGCCAGGTCACCTACCGCCGGGTCCATGCTCAGCACCGTCGCCCGCCGTATCAACAGGTGCTGCGCCTGGCGTGGTTTTACCGCGGGGGCATCGGCAGCCAGGGCAGGCAATGCCGCCCCTGCGGCCAGGGCCGCACCCTGTTTAAGCAGGGTACGGCGCTCGAGGTTGGCATCCACCGGCATGTTGAACTCCTGATCAAAGGCGCGCTGCGCCAGGTACGCAGCAAGGGGGCGTGTGGGGTCGTTATACCTGCGTGCCGGGTAAACTGCACGCGCGCAAGCCACCCACTCGGCCCTCTGCCGTGACGCGCCGCGGCACCTGCCCAGGGTTCACCGGCAAACGCCCTCACCGGGGCACTTGCTTGCGGGTTTACCCGGGGCGCTGCGGTTCCATGCCCATTAGCACGTGTAATCGACCGCGACCCATTCGAAGTACTGCTTTAGGTCTGCCACCAACGCCTGATGCGCGGGGTGCGGCAGGCAACGCGCCACCGCCTCGGCGTCATCGAAGGTGGCATCGAGGATGTAGTCCCAGCAGATCGGCCGGTCCAGTTCGTTGGCCGCTACGGTCCAGGCGCGGGCGAAATCGATTTGCTGCTCCAGGGTGCGCATGTGCTCCACCAACCCCGCTTCCAGTGCAGCATTTTCGGTAACTGCCGGCAAGCGGCGAAACAGCACAACGTGGCGCATCATGGCTGGGTGGCCTCCAAGTGGTAACCACGGCCGGCGTAATCGAAATCGACCAATTCATTGATGCCCACACCCTGTTGCGCGGGCGATGCGTAATAGGCACGGATTTCCCGGATCAGGCCACTGTGCTCATCGAATACATACCATTCATCGCCACGCAAGGCGGTGCCGAGCTTGTTTTTCCAGTGGGTCTACCCAATCACCGCTTCATGGCTGTCGTGGCTGAGCAGAATCTTTTCGATGGTCCACTGCGAGCCGAGGTTTTCCACACACCAAACCCATTTGCGGGCGATGGTGTCGGCGCTACGCCAGGGGATCTCGGGCAAGCCTGCGGGAAAATAGTGCACCGCATCGGCAGTGAAGCAGGCCACCAAGGCCTCATAGTCGGCCCCATCACCAGCGCATTGACCAGCCCTGTGGCCGGCAACCGCGCCCGTTGCAAGGCGTAGGCGGCCGGCACGCTGAGCACCACGGTCACCAGCGTGGTCAGGCAGGCGATCAGCAGGCTCTGGGTGGTCGAGCCCCACCAGGCCGGGTCTGTGAAGAATTGCCGGTAAAGCGCCAGGGAGAACACCTTGGGCGGGAACTCCATCTCGGTCGATGGGCTGAAGGAGATCGGCAGCACGATCAAACTGGGCAGCAATAGGAACAGGTAGCACGCCCAGGCCACCGTCGGGACGAACAGCGCGGCTGCCGCGCGGCGAGCGGAAGCCCCCCTCATGCCAACGCCCCCAGTGTGCCATTGCCGCCACGCACGCGCCCGAGCACGATCACCAGCACCGCGGAGATCGCCAGCAACACCACGGCAATGGCCGAGGCGGCTGGCCAGTCGAGGGTCTGGCGGGTATAGAAGTCGATCAGGTTGGCGATCATCATGTCTTGCCGCCCGCCCAGCAGGGCCGGGGTAATGTACATACCGATCGACAAGGTGATGTTCATGATCACCCCGGCGATGACCCCTGGCATGCTCAATGGCAGGGTAATGGTGCGGAAGATGCGCAAAGGCCCGGCCCCCATCACCTGGGCGGCTTTGGCGAGGTTAGGGTCTTGGGCCAACAGGCTGCCGAGCACGGAGAGAATCATGAACGGCAGCAGGTAGTTGACCATGCTGAGGATCGCCCCCAGGCGGTTGAACACCATCGGCAGGTTGACCGGGGCGCCCACCACGCTGCTGAACAATTGGTTGACCAGGCCATTGTGGCCCAACAATACGGTAAGGGCGAAGCTCTTGACCAAGATACTGGTCCAAAACGGCAACATCACCAGCATTAAGTAGCCTACCCGCCGGCGCGGCGTTTGGCGGGCCAGGTGCATGGCGACCGGGTAGCCGATGAACAAGCTGACCACGGTGGCGGTCACGCTGATGGCGAAGGTGGTACGCAGCACCTTGAAAAACAGGCTGCTGCTGAACAGCGCTTGATAGGCCTGCAGGCTTAATGCCCCCTCGCCCAGGCTCTCGCGGGCGGTCAGCAACAGGGGAAACACGAAAAACAGCAGCAGTAACACGAACAAGGGCGCCAGAAGCAGCGCTCCGGCGCGCCTGCTCAAATAAGAAGAGACACCCCCCATCCTCCCACCCCTTTCAAGGCCCCGGTATCGAACTGAACCTGGGCCGGTTGCCATTAAGTGCTCATGGACGCCCCGGTGCCGACCCTGGCCGGCGTTCATGATCCGGACATAACACTGCGCTAAATAACAATCAGGATACTGAAATTAGTTAAGCACAATCACTCGGTATCCACGTCGCAATTCACCCAGAATACAATCGATTGGCTGGGGCCCGGGTTAGAAAACCGGTGGGGCAAATCGCTGGGGAACGAGAAACTGTCACCCCGGTGCAGCATGAACGTTCGTTCCTGGATCTTCAGCTCAAGCATCCCGGCGACCACAAAGCCAATTTCCTCCCCGCGGTGAACATAGAAATCGCTACCCGAACTGGCGCCGGGGTCCAGGCTCACATACAGGCCCTTGAGGTGCCGGCTGGCAGTGGACGACACTAAGTCCTTGCGCAGCCCCGCCGCGTCGATCAGCGGCTGGCGGCGGTCGGCACGGATGATGTAAGGCGCATCGTTGTCGCTTTCATCGGGCGAGTCGAGCAGCCAGGCCGGCGCCACGCCCAGCGCGGCCCCCAGGCTGAACAGCGTACGCACGGTGGGCGACACCCGTTCACGCTCGACCTGAGACAAGGTACCGATGGAGATTCCCGCCATGCCCGCCAACTGCGCAAGGGTCAGCTTGCGCGCCCGGCGCAACTCACGAATACGCGCCCCCACTTTGGGGCCAGGCCCCGACGGTTCTGGTACGGTCCCGGCTTGTGCGCTTTCAGCGCCGTCCAATTGTGGGCTCATGTTCACCTTTTACACCTGGCTGTTTTTTTGTCGGGTTTGCCTGAACGGCGCGAGCCGGTGGGGTACTGCGGCAGTCCGCCTCGTCGCCGTTTTTTAGTATATTGAAAAAGCAAAATTGTGGATATCCTGAAACTGTGCAACCATTTTTTGGGTCTCAGCCTGCCCTTTATTCCATTCCCGCGACAGGAGAAGAGCATGACAGCGGCATCCAGCCCATGGCACGCCAAGGCGGCCAAGCTTGTGTTCAATGGCGACGCGTTCATCGGCGGGCGCTATGTCAAGGCGCTTTCGGGCAAGACGTTCGACACCCTTAACCCGGCCACCGGCGCGGTGCTCGCCCAGGTGGCCGAAGGTGACCAGGCCGATGTCGAGCGTGCCGTTGCCTGTGCCAAACAGGCGTTCGAGCGCGGCACGTGGTCACGCATGGCCCCGGCTGAGCGCAAGCGCCGGCTGCTGCGCTTCGCTGACTTGATGCAAGCGCACGCAGAGGAATTGGCACTGCTCGAAACCCTGGACATGGGTAAACCGATCCGCGACAGCCTGGCCGTGGACATGCCGCTGTCGATTGGTTGCATGCGCTGGTACGCCGAAGCCATCGACAAGCTGTATGACGAAGTCGCCCCGACCGCTCCCACCGCCATTTCGCTGGTGCGCCGCGAGCCACTGGGCGTGGTCGCGGCGGTGGTGCCGTGGAATTTCCCGATGCTGATGGCGACTTGGAAGATCGCGCCGATTCTGGCGTCGGGCAATTCGGTGATTCTCAAGCCAGCCGAGCAGTCGTCGTTGACGGCGATCCGCATCGCCGAATTCGCCGCCGCGGCCGACATTCCCGAGGGCGTGTTCAATGTGGTGCCGGGCTTCGGCGAAACCGCGGGCCGCGCCCTCGGCCTACACATGGATGTGGACTGCATCGCCTTTACCGGCTCCACCGAGGTGGGCAAGTACTTTTTGCAATATGCCGCCCATTCGAATATGAAACGGGTGGGCCTGGAGTGCGGCGGCAAGTCGCCCAACATCATCCTCGCCGACGCCCCCGACTTGGACGCGGCCGCCACTTCCGCCGCCTGGGGCATCTTCTACAACCAGGGCGAGGTCTGTAACGCCGGGTCGCGGCTGATCATCGAGGCGGCAGTGAAGGAACAGGTGCTGGAAAAAGTCATCACGGTGGGGCGCGGCATGCGCGTCGGCGACCCGCTGGACCCGGCCACCGATATCGGTGCGATGGTCGACGCCGGGCAAATGAAGCGGGTGCTACAGTACATCGACGCGGGTAAGGCCGAGGGTGCACGCTTGCGCCTGGGCGGCGAACAACGGGTGATCGGCGAAGGCTGCTTCATCGAGCCCACGGTGTTCGACAACGTCAACAACAGCATGAAAATCGCCCAGGAAGAGATCTTCGGGCCGGTGTTGGCGACGATCGAAGTCAAAGATGTCGACGAGGCTATCAAGGTCGGCAACGACACGATTTACGGCTTGGCCGCCGGCGTGTGGACGCGCGATATCAACAAGGCGTTCCGGGTGTCCAGTGCGCTGAGGGCCGGCGTGGTCTGGGTTAACTGCTTTGACCATGGCGATATATCCTCGCCCTTCGGCGGCTTCAAGCAATCCGGTTCCGGGCGCGACAAGTCGCTGCATGCGTTCGACAAATACACCGACGTCAAGGCCACCTGGATCAACCTCGGCGCCTGACCCCAGGGAGCATTCCATGCCCACGTTGCAATTGCGCGGCTTGCTGCCGGCCTTCCCCACCCCGCTGGCCGAGGCTGGCGGCGTCGATATCCCGGCGTTGCGCACACTGGTCAGCTACATGTTGGAACAGGGCGCCAGCGGCCTGGTGCCCCTGGGCGGCACCGGGGAGTACACGGCGCTCTCGCACCGGGCGCGCATCCAGGTGATCGAACAGACCGTGGCAGTGGCGGCCGGGCGCGTGCCGGTGGTAGCCGGCGTGCTGTCGCCGGGACTTAACGACGCCATCGAGGCGGGCAAGGCATTTCACCAGGCTGGGGCGGATGCCTTGATGGTGATCGCGCCCTATTACGCGAAAAACACCCAAGCCGGGGTGCTCCATTACCTGCGCGAAGTGCGCGCCGCCGTCGAGCTGCCCATCGTGCTGTACGACAACCAGGCCCGTAGCCACTTCGTGATCCAGCCGGACACCATCGGTATCCTCGCCGAGGGAACCGTGGTGGTCGGCATGAAGGCATCGAACACCGACCTTTACCACTTCGACCAAGTGATGCAGTGCGTCGGTGCCGACTTCCAGATGCTCAGCGGCCAAGACACGTTGTTCGCCCAGCAGGTGGTCATGGGCGCTCGCGGCGGCGTGCTGACCTCCGCGGTGTTGCTGCCCGGGGTGTGGAACGAGGTGCAGCGGCTGGCCGAGGCGGACCGTTTCAGAGAAACACGGGGCCTGCAGCGCACGCTCTGCCCACTGATGGATGCGCTGTTCGCCGAGGAAAACCCGGTGCCACTGCGCGCTGCGCTGGCCATGCTCGGCATGCCCTGTGGCCGTTCGCTAGCGCCCCTGCTGCCCATGTTCGCAGCGCTTGGCACCCGGCTGTTGAGCGTATTGAACGCGCTACACCAAAGCGGCGCCCTGCCCCTCGCACCTGCCCCACTGCGATAGGGTGCGCGCCATGGACAGCGTGGGTTTGGCCAATACCGTGTACCGCGAAACTGCCGCCGAGCTAACCCTCGCGGCGCCGCTCGAAGGCGCCCACCGCATCGATTTCGCGGTGGTCGGGGCCGGCATCACTGGGCTGTCGACGGCCTTGCACTTGGCCGAGGCTGGGCATCAGGTCGCCGTACTGGAGGCCCATGAGCCGGGATGGGGTGCGTCTGGGCGCAACGGCGGCCAACTCAACCCCGGGCTTAAATACGACCCGGACGACATCGTCCGGCAATTCGGCGCAGCGCTCGGCACGCGCATGGTGGAATTCGGTTGGTCGAGCACCGAGTTCACCCTGGCCTTGATCCAACGCCTGGGCATCGACTGTGATGCACGGCAGAACGGCACCTTGCGCGCCGCGCCGAACGCCCATGCCGGCCGCTCGATAAACCGCACCCTGGAGCAATCCGCGCGCTGGGGCATGCCCGTCGAAGCCCTGGGCCCGGCAGCCATGGCCGAGCTGACCGGGACCGATCGCTACGGCTGTGGCCTGCTCGATCGCCGTGGTGGCGACCTTAACCCGCTGAAGTACGTTCGCGGCCTCGCCCATGCGGTGGCCAACGCCGGCGGCCACATCTTCCCCCACAGCCAAGCGCTGTCGCTCAAGCGCCTGGGCGATGGCTGGGACATCCGCACTGGCGGCGGCCGGGTGCTCGCCAGCCAAGTGCTGATTGCCACCAACGGCTACACCGGTGCGCTTTGGCCGGGGCTGGCGCAGTCGCTGGTGCCGGTTTACAGCGCCATCGCCGCGACCGAACCGCTGCCGCCCGCGCTCGCGGCGGGTATTCTTCCCGGCCGGCAAGTGGCATTCGAAACCGGGCGGATCACCGTCTATTACCGCATCGACAGCCAAGGCCGGCTGCTCATGGGCGGGCGCGGCCCTATGCGGCCCATCCACTCCCCCGCGCCGTTGGATAACCTAACCGGCTACGCCCGCGCACTCTGGCCGCAGTTGAGTCACGTGCAATGGACCCACGGCTGGAACGGCCAAGTGGCGATCACCCCGGACCACCACCTGCACGTACACGAACCAGCCCCCGGGTTAACCGCCTGCGTAGGCTACAACGGCCGGGGGGTGGCCCTTGCTACGGCCATGGGCAAAGTGCTGGCCGAACACATGGCCGGTGCGGATCGCGACCAATTCCCGATGCCCTTCTCGCCCATCAAACCGATGCGCTTTCACAGGTTCTGGCCGGTGGGGGTGCAGCTCGCCATTGTTTCTGGGCGGGTGAAGGATCGATTAGGTTTTTGAAACCTAATGCCACGCCGCCTACTTCAAGCTGGCCATCGCGTCCGCTTCCGGACCTTTCCAGTCCCGCTGCGAGAGGTTGCGGGGTTGCAAAGGCTCGATCTTGCCGACGATAAGCAAGAAAGAGAGCGCACCGACCAGGCAAACACCACCGGCGGCGACCAACGGGATAACGAAAGACCCGGAATTGAAGGCAAGCATCAAACCGGTAAAGCTGGCACTGCCGATATCGGCGATATTGGACTCTCCGATGCTGAGTTGGACACCGTTTACGCGAAGATGCGCGAGATCGGGGCCGAGATCGAATTCTGTACGTGATGGCAGATCATTTTGCAGCGGACACGAAGTGGCATGGGCCAGCCTTTGGTCGGTGCAGGCTTGGCCTTTGCGTCTTGCGGCCGCTGGAATGAAATAAACCCGGCGCTGCGGCCGGGCTTATGCGGATTACATCGCTGCTGATGGCGGGTCTTCATCGGAAAGCGGATCGTCGTCTGGAAGAGGCGATTCATCATCAGGATTTAAGGGAATTTCGCCCTCATGATCAGGAAGGCTTCCGCCACCGGGGCGATCGGCTGGATTGACGCCTGGCTCTATCGGATCAAGCGGATCAGTCGAATCGGGGTCATTTTCGAATCCACCTTGTTGTTTGATGTCGCTGTTCATATACACCTCCGATAGCCCCAGCAGGTGGCCAAGGCTTGCAGATTGGAGGCGCGGTACATCCCCTCGTGCCGGGAATTAGCTGAACGGTCAACTACAACGGGTCTGCCACGACTGATGCTAAGTCAATCTTCACCCAGAGCCAGCTCCGCGCGCCTCTCTTACATGGTCAGCTCATCGAGTTTGCGCGGATTCCCGCACATCCAGCATGGGCAAACCTTGCCATGGTTGGCGAACATGCCGGCCATTCTTTCGCTGATGGTCTAGCATTCGTACCCCTTCTGCTTTGCGTAGAACCGGCCTTTGATGCGGCGAGTGTCGTGACGCCTTTTGCTCTTGTCATATCCGTCTCCAATAGGCAGAGACGACGAAGCCCAGGCAGATTTCTCTGACGAGGCTTTTGGATCTATCCCCAGGGTGCGCAGGGATGGATGGGGATCATTTCGCGGTTGAATTCACCGCACGACTCTGTATACTCAACATTAACGCATAACGTTAAGCATTAATACATGGTCCGTAGCTTCAAATGCTCTGACACTCAGACCCTATTCACCGCCGGCAAAACACGCCGCTGGACCGCGATACAGTCGGTGGCTGAGCGGAAGCTAGGCATGCTTGATTCGGCCAAGGTGCTGCAAGACCTCAAATCCCCACCCGGCAACCGTCTGGAGGCGCTTCAGGGGGATCGAACAGGCCAGCACAGCATTCGTATCAACGATCAATGGCGCGTGTGTTTCATCTGGACCGACAATGGTCCTGAAAACGTTGAGATAGCCGATTACCACTGAGGTGCATAATGTTCAAAAATGGTATGCGACCCATCCACCCAGGCGAGGTACTGAAAGAAGAGTACCTCGACCCATTACAGATTACGCCCACCGCCCTGGCTCGCGCGCTGAACGTCTCTGCCCCCACCGTGAACGAAATCGTTCGGCAGCGTCGGAACGTTACCGCTGACGTTGCATTGAGGCTGGCAACCGCATTGGGCACGTCTGCCGAGTTCTGGATCAACTTGCAGGCCACCTATGATTTGCGCAAGGCGGAAATCGAAAACGGTCAGCGTATTGCACAAGAGGTTCATTTGCTGGAGGCATGCGCTTGAACAGCGGGCTGGGCTTTGCGTGACTTATTCAGTTACGTGGGGCAGCGCCAGGCCGATGGTGCATCCAGCATGGACACATGGCCTGTAACGCATATGGGTCAGCCGAGCGCAATGACGCGCTCAGCCATAGGGAGAATCCTTGTGTTTCATGTAGAAGCGGGCCGCCTGCGCAAACAAGCCGCCGAACAGGTCGCGCTTCGAGTTCCGGCCATACAGGTGTACAGGATCGCCCCGGGTGCCGGGTGATGATCCGGCTCGGTCTTGAGCTTGCCATCGGCCAGGTACACCCCGGCATGGTTGGCCACCGGTGAGCGGACCTGCATCACGATGAGGGCGCCTTGGCGCAGGTCCGCCGGATCGCAAGGCTCGAAGCGGCGACCTTGACGTTCTCTCGGTAGAGATCTTGGGAAAACGTAACGCTGCGCACCCATCCCAGTACCTTCTCATCAGCAAGAATGGCAAACGTCTTTCGGCTCCGATGCGCCGCAGGCGCTGGGACGACGCTAGGGGAAAAGGCCAGGAAGGGGGCGAAGGCGGCAGGTGATGCTCCGCTAGTCCCTAAGATTGCCAGCTTCCAGTTCAGGGACATCCGCCCAAAGGCGGCTTCTGAAATCAAGTATCTTGAGGGCGCCAGTTTGCTGCTTGGGTACACCAAAAGCGACATCACCGGGCGCGTCTACAGGCGCGTCGGGTCGATCGCCAAGCCTTCGAAATAGGCAACATTTTGTAAGCGGTTCCGTAACCAAATGGAAGCGGTGCCGGCTAGGTACGGATAAATGCATGCCGTATGAAAGCAAAAAGCCCTGAATAATCAGGGCTTTGAATATGGCGGAGGCGTAGAGATTCGAACTCTAGGATAGTTGCCCATCGGCGGTTTTCAAGACCGCTGCCTTAAACCACTCGGCCACACCTCCTCGTTTTGCGGGCGCCATCATACCGTAATGCAACCGCCTGTCAAATCGTGGTGTCGGGGCTTTATCAGGCTGATGGCCCAGTCATTTGCAACGGAGTGTTTCTATAGCGGCTTTGTCACTTGCCGTCGGGCCCCAGGCTTGGTTCAATCGTCGCCATCCACTCAAGAGGAGTATCGCCATGCGCGAACAGGATTACATCGTCAACCAACGCTCGGAGGTGGGCCGCTCCGAGGTCAGCCGCGTGCTGCGCAACACCTACGGCCTGCTCGCCCTCACCCTCGCCTTCAGCGGCGTCATGGCGTTCGTGTCGCAACAAATGCATGTTCGCTACCCGAACGTGTTCGTGGTGCTGATTGGCTTCTACGGCCTGTTCTTCCTCACCAACAAGCTGCGCGATTCGGTATGGGGCATTCTCTCCACCTTCGCCCTCACCGGCTTCATGGGCTTTATCCTTGGCCCTATCCTCAACCGCTACCTGGGCATGCAGGGCGGTGCAGAGGTGGTCAGCGCCGCCTTCGCGATGACCGCGCTGGTGTTCTGCGGCTTGTCGGCCTACGTGCTAATCAGCCGTAAAGACATGAGTTTCCTCGCAGGCTTCATCACCGCGGGCTTCTTCGTGCTCCTGGGGGCCACGCTGGCTGGCATGTTCTTCCAGATCAGCGGCCTGCAACTGGCGATCAGCGCCGGTTTCGTGCTGTTCTCGTCGGTGTGCATTTTGTTCCAGACCAGCGCGATCATTCATGGAGGCGAGCGTAACTACATCATGGCCACCGTGAGCCTGTATGTGTCGATCTACAACCTGTTCCTGAGCCTGCTGCAACTGTTCGGGATCATGGGGCGCGACGACTGATCCATGTTAAACGGCGTGCTGCAAGGCCCGCTTCAGAGCCCGCTTCGGCGGGCTTTTTCATGCCCGAGGGGTTAGAATCGGCGGCAGTCGCCAGTTCGAGAGCCTGATGAAATTCGCCATTGCCGTGTTCGCCCCTGCCCATGCACCCGCCTCGCGGCGGGCGTTGCGCTTCGCCCAGGCCGTACTGGCCGAAGGGCATGAGATCGTGCGGTTGTTTTTCTACCAAGACGGCGTGCACAGCGCATCGGCCAATGTGGTGTTCCCCCAGGATGAAAGCGATATAGCCGCCCAGTGGCACACGTTCATCCAACAGGCGCAGCTCGATGCGGTGGTCTGCATCGCCGCGGCATTGCGCAGGGGCGTACTCGATGAACAGGAAGCGGGCCGTTACGGCCGCCCCGCCGCGAATCTGCCCGAGCCCTGGGTGTTGTCCGGACTGGGGCAACTGCACGAAGCGGCCCAGGCGGCAGACCGCCTTGTCAGTTTCGGGGGGGTATGAGGTGGCCAAATCCATGTTGATCGTTTCGCGCCAAGCCCCCTGGGCAGGCCCGGCCGCCCGTGAGGCACTGGACATTGCCCTGGCCGGGGGGGCATTCGGCTTGCCGCTGGCCATACTGTTTCTCGACGACGGTGTGTTTCAATTGCAGCAAGGTCAAGCACCCGCGGCGTTGGAGCAAAAAAACCTGTGCGCCAACCTGCAAGCGCTCGACCTGTTCGGGGTAGAAGCAGTGTATGCCTGCCAGCACAGCCTGCACGTGCGAGGGCTGGCGGCTGGCACCCTGGCCGTGGAGGCGCAGCCCTTGGCGGCAGAGGCCATCACCGCCCTTTTCAACCGCTTCGACGAGGTGATCACGCTCTGATGGCGACTTTGCACGTACTATCACACTCGCCGTTTACCGATGGCCGCCTGGCCAGTTGCCTGCGGGTGCTGGGCCCGGAAGACGGCCTGTTGCTTTGCGGCGATGCGGTATACGCCTTGGCTGACGCCTCGGCTTTGCGCCACCCGCGGCTGTATGCCCTGGAAGAAGACGTGCAGGCCCGCGCGGTAGTTGCCAAGGCAGCCGTGGAGGTGGTGGACTATCCAGCCTTCGTCGCCCTAACCCTGACCTACGCGAAGGTGAATAGCTGGCTATGAGTACCCTCATCGCCGATGGGCGCGAGATCGCCTTGGACAAAGACGGCTTTTTGTGCGAACTGGCTGATTGGTCGCCGGCCGTAGCCACGGCGCTGGCTGAGCGCGAGGGCATCTCGCTGGGCGAGGTGCATTGGGCGGTTTTGGCGGTGCTACGCGATTTCTACCGCGAATTCCAGCTGTCGCCGGCCACTCGCCCGCTGGTCAAATACACCGCCGTACGGCTCGGGCCCGAGGTGGGCAATAGCGCCCAGCTGAACCGCCTTTTCAATGGCACACCCGCAAAGCTTGCCGCCAAGCTCGCCGGGCTGCCCAAACCGACGAATTGCATATGAATACCCCCACGGCGTTAACGTTGCAGGCACCCGCCGAACACCCTTTCGCCGCGTTCGTGCGCATCCTGGGTAAAGGTAAACGCGGTGCCCGCAGCCTTACCCGCGAAGAAGCACGCTTGGCCATGGGCATGCTGCTCGATGGCCAGGTGGAAGATACCCAGTTGGGCGCCTTCCTGATGCTGCTGCGGCACAAGGAAGAAAGCCCCGAGGAATTGGCGGGCTTCACCGAGGCGGTGCGCGAGCGCCTGCATGCGCCGGCATTGGCCGTAGACATCGATTGGCCCAGCTATGCCGGCAAAAAACGCCATTTGCCGTGGTTTTTACTAGCTGCCAAATGCCTGGCGGGCTCGGGGGTGCGCATTTTCATGCATGGCGGCGGCGCGCATACCGCTGGGCGGCTATACACCGAGCAGTTACTCGGCCCGCTCGGCATCCCGCTGTGCCGTAACTGGCAGCAGGCTAGCGAAGCCTTGAACGGCGGCGGGCTGGCGTTCATGCCGCTGCTGGATTGGGCCCCGGCCCTACAACGGATGATCGACCTGCGCAATACCCTTGGTCTGCGCTCGCCCATTCATTCACTGGCGCGCATTCTTAACCCGCTGGGTGCGCGGCTGGGGCTGCAGAGCATCTTCCACCCGGGCTACCAGAGCGTCCACCGCGCCGCCAGCCAGTTGCTGGGCGATACCACGATCGTGATCAAGGGTGATGGTGGTGAAATCGAGGTGAACCCGGACGCCGCCTGCCATCTCTATGGCACCGCCGGCGGTAACGCCTGGGATGAAGAATGGCCAGCGTTATCGGCACAGCGCCATGTTAAACCGGCTGCACTGGAGGTCGAACCCTTGTTGGCGGTATGGCGCGGCGAAGCCGTGGACAGTTACGGCGAAAAAGCCGTGGTGGCCACCATGGCGCTGGCTTTGCGCGGGCTCGGCCAGGCACAGCAAAGCGCCTTCGAGCAGGCCGAGCACTATTGGCGAGCACGTACCCCCAAGGCATGAACGGGTGATTACCAGCGGCGTTTTCGGTATCGCCGGTGAACCCTGACGCCTAAAAAGGCACAGAACCTTAAACGGGCACAGGAGTTGAACGTGGGTCTACTCGTTGATGGGCAGTGGCAAGACCGCTGGTACCAAAACGGCCAGGATGGCGCTTTCGAACGCCAGCCGTCACAACGCCGCTACTGGGTCAGTTCGGCGCTCGGCGCCGACTTTGCCCCCGTAGCCGGGCGTTACCACCTGTACGTATCCCTCGCTTGCCCCTGGGCACATCGAACGTTGATCGCTCGGCACCTTAAGGGCTTGGAGCCTTACATCGGGGTAAGCGTGGTGAGTTGGTTGATGGGCGAGCAAGGCTGGACCTTTGCCCCCGAAACAGGCTCCAGCGGCGATACCCTGTATGGCCTTTCCTACTTGCACCAGCTTTACACCCGTGATGCGGCGCGCTACAGCGGCCGGGTAACGGTGCCGGTACTGTGGGACCGCGAACGCCAGTGCATCGTCAACAACGAATCGGCTGACATCCTGAGGATGTTCAACGACGCCTTCGACACCCTAACCGGCAACCGGCTGGACCTCTACCCAGCGCCGTTGCGCAGCGAAATCGACACCCTCAACGAACGCATCTATCCGCGGGTGAACAATGGCGTATACCGGGCAGGCTTCGCCACTGCCCAGCAGGCCTACGAAGAAGCGTTCTGCGCGCTGTTCGATGAGCTGGCTTGGCTCGATGGGCATCTGGGTGGCCAGCGGTACCTTGCCGGTGATTATCTGACCGAGGCCGACCTGCGCCTGTTCACCACACTGATACGCTTCGATGCCGTGTACCACGGCCATTTCAAATGCAACGCCCAGCGAGTGGAAGACTACCGCAACCTGAGCCATTGGTTGCGCGAGCTGTACCAATGGCCGGGGGTGGCCGATACCGTAAACCTCATCCACATCAAGCGCCATTACTATGGCAGCCACCCCACCCTCAACCCCAACGGTATCGTACCCAAGGGCCCGACGCTGGATTTCAACCGCCCGCATGATCGAGCACGGTTACCAGGGCGGGGCATCTGGCAACGGCCTGCCTAGGATGGCCGCAGCGGTGCCGCTTGCTGCCGGGCCGCCCTGCCCCAGCAATAACATTCATCATTTCTCGTGCGAGTGTCTCAAACACTCCACTACCCCTTGCCCACTCGCTTGCCTTTGAGCCGTGCCACTTCCCGGGCCTGGCCGTCGCGGCGCTTACCCAGTTGTGCATCGCTAACCAACGCGGGAATCAACGGGCCTTCCGGCAGGTGCTTCCAGAAGCGCCCAGGCATGTGCCCTTGCAGGGCTTTGGGGTTGAGCCGTGCCGGGTTGAACAAGTTACGGTAATAGGCCAGCCACAAGCCACCGTCGGGGTCATCCCCTCCCTGCGCCAGGTGTTGCCAAGCTGCGGGGCAGTGGCGTTGGTATTGCAGCGTTTGCCCGTCGTAATAGGCGCCATCGCGGGGCGTCGCAATCAGCCACCGTGCTTGGCCCATGCGGCCGATGAAATGCTCGCAGGCATCACCTAACACATCGTGCGCCGGTTCATGCCAGGCCACGAACTGCGGCCCAGCTGCGCCAACGGCTGCGTCCTCGGCTGCGCCTTCGGCAGCCGGAACGAAGCGCAAAAACGCGTGTATGTGATGGGTTTCACGGCGGACCTGCTTGACCCGCCGGTGCAATTCACTGCCCAAGTCGCTCCCCGCCAACATCGCGCTACGGTCGCCCTGAGCCACGCGCCAAAGCACCTCATACAATAGGCTCCAACGTTGTTCACCGCGATAGCGCGCGGCCTGGCACAGTAGCCCCGGCAGTTGCGCTGGCACACGCGGTTGCCGCGGGCCTTGGCCGAGGGGCATCGGCCCCGCACTGGCAAACAGATCACCACCAGCGCCGGCCCAGGTTACGGCGCAAGGCGCTATACCATGGCTCAATAACTGCCGTGCCTGGCCACGCCAAATGTCGAAGCAATCGCCACAATCGAGGCTGATCATGGGAACAGCCCCAGCTGGCGCGGCGCTTCCAGCCATTGCCGGCGCAACCATTGGCTCGGCGCATCGGCCTGGCGCGGGTGGTAATCGCTGGTGATGATAAAGGGCCTGGCCTTGGCCAACACGCAGCGCAAGCGCACCAGGTCGTCGTAGCGAATGCGCCGCTGGCGCCGCAGCGCCACCAGGCGCTGTGCACTGCGCAGGCCGATGCCGGGAACCCGGGCTATCTGCAGTGCTTCGGCATGGTTGAGGTCCAGCGGAAAACCCTCCCGGTTGGCCAGCGCCCAGGCAAGCTTGGGGTCGATGTCCAAGGCCAGGTCGCCGGGGCCCGCAAGCAGCTCAGCGGCACGGTAACCATACCCGCGCAGCAGAAAATCGGCTTGGTACAAACGGTGTTCACGCAACAACGGTGGTGCGGCGCGCGGCACGCTGGCAGGGCTGGCGGGAATTGGGCTGAAGGCCGAATAGTACACCCGGCGCAATTGGTAGCCGCGGTACAGCGCTTCGGCATTGCGCAAAATCGTGCTGTCATCGGTGGTGTCGGCACCGATGATCATCTGCGTGCTCTGCCCGGCCGGTACGAAGGCCGGCGCCCGTGGTTGGCCTTGCCGCGAAAGCTCGCCGCGCTGGATGGTGCCCATTGCCGCGCGGATCGAGGCCGCGCTTTTTTCCGGCGCCAATTGGCGCAGGCTGGCTTCGCTGGGCAGTTCGATGTTCACGCTGAGCCGGTCGGCGTAGCGGCCGGCCTGCTCGACCAGTAGCGGGTCGGCGTCAGGGATCGTTTTGAGGTGGATGTAACCGCGAAATTGGTGGGTTTCGCGCAGCAGTTGCGCCACACGCACCAGTTGCTCCATGGTGTAGTCCGGTGAACGAATGATCCCCGAACTCAGGAACAGCCCACTGACGCAGTTGCGCCGGTAAAAATCCAGCGTCAAGCGCACCACCTCTTCCGGGCTGAACCGCGCCCGCGGCACATCGCTGGAGCGCCGGTTGACGCAATACTGGCAGTCGTACAGGCAGAAGTTGGTCAACAGCACCTTGAGCAACGACACGCAGCGGCCATCTGGCGTGTAGCTGTGGCAAATGCCCATGCCATTACTGGCGCCGAGCCCGGCCCGGCCCTTCGAACTTCGCTGCGGGGCGCCGCTGCTGGCGCACGAGGCATCATACTTGGCGGCATCGGCCAGGATGCTGAGTTTGTCGATCAATTCCATGGCATGCTCAGGATAATACTGTATTTAAATACAGTACAGAGCACCCAACCGCAAAACAAGCACCGTCGGTCATGGTTGCGCAGCATGCACCCCAGTACACCCGAGGGCCAGGCGTGCTAATAGATGTTTTTCGAAAACAGGGTGAACGGCGTCTTGAGCAGGATCTTGATGTCGAGCCATAGCGACCAATGGTTGATATACGCCAAGTCCCTTTCCAGGCGGCCTTGCATCTTCTCCAACGTCTCGGTTTCACCGCGAAAACCGTTTACTTGGGCGAGGCCTGTGATGCCTGGTTTAATGCGGTGGCGTGCCATATACGCCATCAGCTTGCCGCAATAGTAGTGGTTATGGGCAATGGCGTGTGGCCGAGGGCCGACCAGCGCCATCTCGCCGCTGAGCACATTGAACAGTTGCGGCAGTTCGTCCAATGAAGTACGGCGCAAAAAGGCCCCCACCCGGGTCACCCGCGAATCATTACGGGTGGCTTGTTTCACGTCTTGGTCATCGTGCATGCGCATCGAGCGAAATTTGTACACCTGTATCACCTTTCCGTTACAGCCATCACGGCCTTGTCGGAAAAACACCGGGCCAGGCGATGACAGCTTGACGGCCACCGCCACGGCCAGCATCACCGGGGCCAATACGACCAGCGCAAGCAGGGCCAGGCAACGCTCGATGAGGTCCTTGCCAAAGGCCGCGGCGGGGTGAGAGCTCAGCGGCGTTTCGTTCAGGTAAATGGCAGGGATCTGTTCGATCTGCGAAATCGACTGGTTCAGCAACATCATGCTCCCGAAATCTGGCACCCACACCACGTCTACCGCAAGATCTAGCAGGTCTACGTATATCGACTCGATCTGCACCATCCGGTCCAGTGACAGGGCGATGTACACTCGGCGTACGTGCGCCCGCTGTATGATCTGGCGCAACTCAGCGAAACTGCCCAGGGTGGCGAGGCCCACGACGGCGTCGGCGCCCTGCTCCAGTGCGACCACACCGAGCACGGGCACCCGCGGTTTGAGTTGCCGGGCCAACTTGGCAGCCAGCTCGCCGCTACCAATGATCACCGCTTTGCGGTCGTTCTTGAGCCGTAATGTGTGCCTGTTCAGCAAAAAACGTAGCGGGACGAACGCTGCAGCCTGCCCCCAGTAGCCGAATGCAATAGCCTGCAAGGCCAGGTCAGGGTCAATACTTTCCGGGCTGCCGCTGGCCATGGCCACCAGCCCCAGAGTACCCACCAGCACGCACCACCCCGCCAGTAGCCGCAGCAGGCCCGCCGCATAGTTCAGGCGTTTGTGGTACACGTGCAGCGCGCTATAGATCGGTACGGAGGCGAGCACGCCTATGACCATCAACGCCCGGTGGGGCGGTGGGAAACCACCGAAGTGGGCATATATCACGCTCCCCAACAGCACGCACGACACCACACTACCGGTGAGCCACATAGCCCAGAATGTCAGGCCCCGACGGTTAACCATCGGGTGCAAGCGAGGCGCAATCATCGAACAATCCTCCACAAACGGGTAAGGCGTGCCAGAACGGCACGTAAATACCGGGCAGCCGCGCACTGCCCCGCTATAGCGCGGCGCAAGGGATGCCTGGAAGGTAAAAAACCGCACCGGTAGAACAACCGAGCGGCCATAGCAGCAGGAGGGGGCCACCCCCCAGGCACGCTACCGCCCCAAGTGGGGCTTGCGCGGTTTGGGGTGGCGGCGGGGGCGGTTTGAAAAGGTACGAGGGCTACGCACGTGAACGCACTGCCAGGTCATCTAAGCGGCGTTTGAGGCTACTTAGGTGAATGAGGGCGATAGTAAAGGGGGGCAAAAGCAAGTGGCAAGCAGCAACGGCAATTTGCCAGCAAAAAATCGGCCGCCGTCACAGTGAAAAATAAAACATATATAAATCAGATGGTTAAAAACTAAATATCAAGGTGCCAATTATTTGATCCGGTGGCGCAGGGTGTTTATTGGCGCCAATTAACTTTGCTACAGCACGGCCGCCGGAAACCCGGCGGCGGCCTCATACCGTCAATACCACACTGCCCATGCACGGGCATTCATCCATGTACCGGTGCGCTTCGACCACCTCATCGAAGCGGAACACTCGCGGGGTCGCGGGCATTAGCACACGGTCGGCGGTCAATTGGTTGATCTGCTGCAATGCCTTTTGCACCGCCGCCGTGTCTTGGGGAATGCCCAGTTCCGGGGTGCCGGTAAAGTTACACAGGCAGTGCAGATGAAGCTGCAGGCTTTTCTGGAAGGCCGCGCAGGCCGGCAGCGCTGTTTGGTTACCCCCTTGCAGCCCATACAGCACCAGGCTGCCACGCGGCGCCATTACATCGCCCAGCACCGCCATTTGCGGGCCGCCGAGCCCATCGAAGACCATGTTCACGCCGCTGCCGTTCGTGTACTTGGCCACTTGGCTCACCAGGTCCTGCTCTTCGGTCACGATCACCTTATCGGCACCCAGCGCCATCACCGCCTCGCCTTGTGCGCCGTTTTTGGCCAGGGCGATCACCTTTACCCCCAGGGCTTTGCCCAATTGCACGAACGCAGGCCCAGCGCAATATGCAGCGCACGTCACCAACGCGGTTTGCCCAGCCTGGGCACGAGCAAGCTCGGTGTAGGCGAACCACGCCATCAACAGCGGTGTATAGTGCACCGCCGCTTGCTCGGGGGTCAGGATGCCGGGGTAACGGGTCAGTGCCCGCCGCGGCAACACCACTACTTCAGCATACACCGGGTGCTCGTTGGCGCTAGCGGCAGGGAAGCTTGCGACCTGGTCGCCCACGGCGAGGTCATCAACGCCCTCGCCCAAGGCGGTGACCACGCCGGCCATCTCAAGGCCAAGGCCCGCGGGCAGGCGCACTTGGGACGGCGCCAGGTTTTGCCGCCAGAGCACGTCGTACCAGGTCACACCGATGGCCGCGACTCGCACTTGCACTTCGCCGGGCGCGGGCAACGGAGCCTCATGCTCTTCGCATTTGAGCACTTCGGCCGGGCCGAACTTATGGAAGCGAACTGTGCGGGACATTACGAACCTCGTTCAATGACCTCTAAAGGCTTGCAGATTATCCGGGCTTTGCCGGCAGTGCCATGGGGGCCGGTTAATAGTCACCATGCTTGGCATTGATCGGCCTGCCGATATACCTGGCCGTTTTCACATATTTATGCAGCCTACCAGCTTTTCGCCTTACTATTCGAGGCTCCCGCACGCTGACACCGGAACAGAGCCCACCGATGAATCGCAACGACCTGCGCCGCGTCGACCTCAACCTGTTGATCGTTTTCGAAACGCTGATGCATGAGCGCAGCGTAACCCGTGCCGCGGAAAAACTCTTCCTTGGCCAGCCGGCCATCAGCGCGGCATTGTCACGCCTGCGCACGCTCTTCGACGACCCGTTGTTCGTGCGCACCGGGCGCAGCATGGAGCCCACCGCACGGGCCATCGAAATCGGCGCCTTGCTAACGCCGGCGCTCGACTCGATTTCCACCGCGGTCAGCCGCGCGGCCGAATTCGACCCCGCCACCAGCACCACCGTGTTTCGCGTGGGCTTATCCGACGACGTTGAGTTCGCCTTGCTGCCGCAACTGCTCAAGCGCCTGCGGGCAGAGGCACCAGGCATCGTGTTGGTGGTACGGCGTACCAATTACATTTTGATGCCAGCCTTGTTGGCGTCCGGCGAAATCTCGGTAGGCGTGAGCTATACCAACGAACTACCGGCCAACGCCAAGCGCAAGGTGCTGCGCCGCAGCAAGCCGATCGTGTTGCGTGCCGACAGCATCCCCGGCAGCATCGGCCTGGATGCCTTCTGTAGCCGCCCCCATGCGTTGGTATCTTTTGCGGGCGACTTAGCAGGCTTTATCGACGAGGAACTGGAAAAAGTCGGGCGCAAGCGCCATGTGGTGCTGGCGGTGCCTCAGTTCAACGGGCTGGGTACCCTCCTCGCCGGCACCGATATCATCGCCATGGTGCCGGATTACACCGCCGAAAGCCTGATCGCTGCCGGCGGCTTACGCGCACAGGAAGTGCCCCTGCCGGTGCGCAGCTTCGAATTGCACATGGCCTGGCGCGGCTCACAAGATAACGACCCGGCCGAGCGCTGGCTGCGCTCACGGTTGCAGATGTTTTTTGGGGACCCGGATAGTCTTTAGGTGTCCGTCGGGCGGGCTGTTCAGTTGATCATTTTTGCCTTTCCACAAACCATGGAGCTCCATTCACTTCCAGTGGATTGCTACATTGGGGGCACATTTGAGGGCATGCTTTGGATGGTTTGAAAAGGATGCACCCAGCCTGAGGCCAAGTGGGCTATTGATGAGGATGGATGCACTGAGGGAGATGTGGATCCTCGCCCTACCCCGTATCAATGACCGAACCTTAGTGAGCGCACCACCCACCACGCTCGACAAATACCTGCGAATGTAAAAAATAATATGATGGCATAATGCTTTGGCAACAGGCAAAATCCACACGTTCCCAATGGATTTGAAGGACCGGTTCCGATGACATGGCCAGTCACGCTGAAACTCGACAGCGCAGCCTACCCGCTCAGCGTGGTGCATCGCGCCGCTTATTCCCTGGCTGACACTGTCGCGATCCAGGTCGCTATTGCTGATTGGCGCCGAGTCAGCCATCACCGGATCGCCGGATGTCGGCCCCAAGCTATTCTCCTGAGCGAAAATGGCATAATATGCCAACAATCAAAAGTACCTGTTTGCATGGAACTGGAGCTAGTTATGGCGACGCGAAACGTTGTGCTCACCCCTCACCAGGATCAGGTTATCCATGACCTGGTGCAGTCCGGCCGTTATCAGAATGCCAGCGAAGTGATGCGGGAAGGTTTGCGTTTATTGGAGCAGCGCGTCGCCGAAGACACCGCCAAAATTGAGGCACTGCGCCAGGCGACCTCGATCGGCATCATGGATCTTGAGCACGGGCGCTTTACTCAGGTGAACGAAGGGGATCTGGAGCACTACCTCGAGGGCCTGAGCCTGGAGGCAACCCTCCCCGCGAGAGAGAAACACTGAGCATGCCGCAGTATCGGATCTCCAACCCGGCGCGCGCCGACATTGTCGACATCCTCAGGCTCTCCCAGACGCAGTTCGGCGATCAAGCACGCCAGCGCTACCAGGCGCTGATCCTCGCGGCGCTCCAAGCGCTTGCCGACACGCCTCATCGCATTGGCAGCCACGACCGCGATGAGCTCGCACCGGGCCTTCGCAGCTATCACCTCATCTATTCACGTCAGCAGGCCAAACAAACACATGGAACGGTCAAAAGCCCCCGCCATATCGTGTTCTATCGTGTGGCAAACGACGACGTGATCGAGGTCGTCAGACTCCTTCATGACGCCATGGAACTGCAGTTGCATTTGCCGAACGACTGATCAGCGACCTGGCCCAACGGTTGAACCGGCCATGAACAGAGAAGGTAAGGCGCCCCCCTCTACATCTCAACCCGACCCCTCCCGCTGCCAGCCGGCTCGGCGGCCAACTGAAGCGCCAGGCTCTGGGCCCGACCGGACTATCGAGATCCACGACCAGAAACACGATGTTCAACTTTGCCCAACACTTTCAATGCTGAACAACCGCTTCATAGGCGTTTTCAGAAGCTAGGCGCCTGGCATTACGCTCCAACTGCCGATGGACACACGGATCGATGCCCTGTCGACCAGCGGCCTTACAGCAGCACGCAGAGCACGAGCATCTCGCGAGTCAATTTCAGGATAGGTGCTAAGAGACAGACCCGACAACTCCGCTTAAGGATATCGAATCATTACCCATATCCTTTTCCGAACGACCAAGGATTTGCCAGGTACGGGTTGCTCATCCAGTATACGGAGGCGCGCTAAATACCAGCCAGTGCCATACTGGAGTCAGTCGGAGGTCTCCATTCGCGATCACTTGCACACCCGGCGCGAATGGGGGCACAACTGGGGGCACATTTCGTTTTTTTCAGGCTATAACTCCCGTGCTAGAGCGACGTCAAAATGTTTTTTGGGGACCCGGATAGTCTGTAGCTGATGCCCACTGAAATCCAAAACTCCTATCAAGATCAAGCAGTTACAAATACCTTTACCCACTGTCGCCCGTCGTAGCCCAATGGTTCCTAGAGCATCTGGGGTGTCGTTGGGGTACCTTCTCCTTCTATCGAAAACGGTACCCCCAGCAATGGCGACTACTCCTCATCTCGCCTTTCGATGAAAACTCAGCGATGCCTTCATGGCGATGTGAACAGCTGAAAATTCGCCAGGCGGTGAACAACAACCCGGCAAGCGAACGGCCGGCCGGGTGAGCTGGCCAGAATGCGTTGGGAGGACGTCGACCTGATAAGCGCGGACTGGCGCTATGTCGGCAGCAAAGCCAAGCACCTCGACAAGAGCAAGCACATCATACCCCGGCCGGAGCAAGCTTCGCCCTGTGGGAATAGCCGCAGCGCCTCGGACAGGTCATTGGTCCACAGGCTGGCGCCGAGGCCGAACGGGCTGTGATGAACCCCAGGCGCGTCGGGCAAAAAAGGTTCAGGCTGGTCGGGTTGTTGTCTGCACGTGAAGGCGTGCCGGCGGCACTCACCGCAAGGGCGAAAACTCCGCGGGCAGGTACACCACCGAGTGCATCTCCCGCAGTTGCGGCGCGGAGTTTTCCGGTGGCCACACGCCGTCTTGCACGGCGCGGGTGCGCACCTCCAGGCGCTGCTCAAGGCTGGCGTAAGGCCAGATGTGCAGGTAGCGCGGCAGCCGCCCGCTGGTCGCGTAGAAGGCGGCATACACCGGGGAGTAGGTGGCGGCGGTGCGCGGCCCCACCGCCTTGCGCCAGCCGGCCAGGGTCGGGACTAGGCCGGACGGCACCAGGTTGTACTCGCGCAGCTCGTAGAACGGGCCATGGGCGCCAGGCGCCAGCGGTTCCAGGAAGGGAAACAGGCTGTAGTCATCTATTTGCTGGTCCATCACGAACTCACCGATGCCGAAGGCATCCAGCGCCAGCAGCACCCGCTCACGCTCGGCTTGGCGGGCCTGGCTATCGCGGAAACCGCGCAACACCGCCACGGTGTTTTGCGGGCCGATTTCCGACACCCAGCAGCCCATCAGCCGCACGCCCTCGCCGGCTTCCTGCAGGGTGGCCCGCAAGCGTGGCAAGGCCTGCGCGGGGGTGCGTACGCGCAGGGTGTAGCGGATCAATTCATACAGGTGCATGGGCGGGCTCATGAGCGGAACGAGGTGCCCCAGCCAGCCAGTGCCGGCCGAGGTGATCGATGCCGGTACAACCGGCCAGGTTCAGGCAGCGGCGCAGCTCGTCGGCGAGCAGATCCAGCGCTTTACCAGCACCGGCCTCCCCGCCCACCGCCACACCGTAGAGGGTGGCGCGGCCCAGCAGCACGGAGTCGGCGCCCAGGGCCAGCGCCTTGACGATGTCGCTGCCGCGGCGGATGCCCCCGTCGAGCAACAACTCCAGTTTGCCCCGGGCCACCGGCACGATCGCCTCGAGGGCATCGAGGCTGGCCAGGGCGCCGTCGAGCTGACGGCCACCGTGGTTGCTCACCACCACGCCGTCGAGCCCCAGGGCGATGCAGCGCTCGGCATCGGCCGGGTGCAGCACGCCTTTGAGCAGCAACCGCCCCTCCCACTGCTGGCGCAGCCGGGCCAGAAAGTCCCAGTCCAAGCCGGTATCCATCTGCTCGCCGATGAACTTCATCGAGCCCAGCGCCGTGCGCTGCCCCTCGGGCAGATAGAGGTTGAGGTTGCCCACGGTGGGCAGGCCGTGCGGCCACAGTGCTTGGGCCATCCAGCGTGGGTGGCGCAGCACGTCGAACCGGTTGCGCCAGCTGAGCACCCGTGGCCGGGTGAAGTTGCGCCGGTCCCACTCACGGTTGCCGAGCACCATCGCATCACTGGTCACCACCAGGTTGCGCACCCCGGCGGCGCGGGCCCGGGCCAGCAGGCTGGCCTGCACTGCCGGGTCGCGCATGGGGTATAGCTGGAACCACAGGTTCACCCCAGGCACCCGCTCGGCAATGGTTTCCAGGGCCGCGCAGGCCACCGTGCTCAGGCAGAACGGCACGCCACGGGCTGTGGCAGCGCGGGCCAGGTGCAGGTCGGCATCCTTGTAAAGCATACCGTTGTAGCCGGTGGGGCCGATCATCAACGGCAAGGCCTGGGTTTCGCCCCACAGGCTGCGTTCGGTCGCCGGCGGCTGGCACGGCACCAGCGCCCGCGCGTGCAGGTGGCGCTCGGCGAAGGCCTGGCGGTTGCCGCTGAGGGTCTGTTCCTCTTCGGCGCCGCCGGCCAGGTATTCCCAGGCAAAATGCGGCAAACGCTGGCGGGCCATGGCCGCCAGCTCGGCAATGCTGTGCACCTGGGTGAGGTCACGGCCAGTGTGATAACGGCGCATCGGGCACCCCTTCTACAAGATAACAAAAGCCCGGCGAGCAACCGGGCGAGGAAAACCATTCACTCAAGCCGAGGTAGCGCGCATGGCGCGCGGCCGCCCCGGCAGCGTGAGCAGGGTCAGGCTGGTCAGCACCCCGAACAGTACCAGCATCAGCGCCACCGGCCAGGCGGCGTGCACACTGGCGAATAACCCAGTGGCAATCATCGGCGCGAAACCGCCTGCAAAGATCGAAGCAATCTCATGCCCCAGGGCCAGGCCGGTGTAACGCACATGGGTAGGGAACAATTCGGCCATCAGCGCTGGCTGGGTGCCGATCATCGCACCGTGGCTGATCGGTAAGCCGAGGACCAGCGCCAGGTACACCAGCGCCGGCTGGTGGGTGTCGAACAGCCAGAAGAATGGAAACGCCAGCACCACCAACCCGACCGAGCCAAAGGCGTACACGGCGCGACGGCCGATCACATCCGAGAGCCAGCCCCAGAACAAGATGCTGAATGCCTCCAGCACCATGGCAAGCATCACCCCGGCCAGCACGACCTGGGTCGCCAGGCCACTGAACTTGGCATAGGCCATGGAAAACGCCAGGAAGATATACGCCCCGCCGTTCTCCGCCAAGCGCAGGCCCATGGCTTGCAACACTGCCTTGGGGTGTTCGCGCAGCACCTGCCACACCGGCAGGTGTTGCACCGCGGCGGCCGGGGCGGCTTCTTGCTGAAAGTCACGGCTTTCCGGCAAACGCCGGCGGATGTACAGCCCCACACCGAAAATCAGCACGCTGGCCAAGAAGGGCACACGCCAGCCCCAGCTCATGAACGCCTCATTGGGCAGCAACTGCACGGCATAGAAGGCCGCGGCCGACAGCACGAAACCGCCGCTTACACCCAGCTGGCTCCAGGCGGCATAGAAACCGGCCTTTCCCGGCGGGGCATTCTCGCTGAGCATCAACACGCCGCCGCCCCATTCACCGCCCGAGGCCACGCCCTGCACCACACGCAGCAATACCAGCGCCAACGGCGCAAGGTAGCCGGCCTGGGCAAAGGTGGGAAGCAGGCCCATGAGAAAGGTGGCGATGCCCATCAGCGCCAGGGTGATCACCAGCGCGCGCTTGCGCCCGTGGCGGTCACCGATGTGGCCGAACAGTACCCCGCCGACCGGCCGGGCGACGAAGCCGACCGCAAAGCCAGCGAAGGCGCCCAGCGTGCCAAGCACCGGGTCGGTGCCGGCGGGGAAGAATAACGGCCCGAACACCAGTGCGGCGGCGGTGCCATAGAGAAAGAAGTCGTACCATTCAAGCGCGTTGCCGATCACCGAGGCGACTACGATGCGGCGCAGGGACTGAGGCGTTTGCGCGGTCATGGTTAGCATCCCTCCAGGGGTGAGAACAGTAGGCGCGCAGCCAGGCTGCGCGCCTGCGGGGCGCCGGCGGGTTACCAGACCTTCCAGGTGTAGGTGGTGTAGAACCGGTTCTCCTGGAAGTCATCGCCGAAGTTCTGCTGCACCAGGTAGTTCTTCCATTCGAAGCCCAGGCCCTTGAGCGGGCCGCTCTGCACCACGTAGCGCAGGGCCAGGTCCCGTTCGTTCTCGTGGCCATCTGACAGGTTGCCGCTGCGCAAGATGTCGGTGCCCTTGATGTAGCGGGTGCTGAAGGTCAGCCCAGGGATGCCCCAGCCGACGAAGTCGTAGCTGTAACCCAGGCCCACCGAGCGTTCCTGCGGGCGCATGAACGGCTGGTTGGCCCAGTTGAGCAGGTAGAACTGCGGGATGTAGCCATTGGGCGTGGGGAAGATGCTGGTGCCGTACATGCGCTGGTAGGCCAGGGTGAACTTGTGGGGGCCCTTGCTCAGGGCAAAGCCAGCGCTCAGCGCGCGGTTGTCGATCTCGCCGTTCAGGGCCTTGCCGTCTTCGTTGTTGTCGAACCAGCGCACGTCGGTGCGCAGCTTGTAGCCTTCACCGAGGTCCGCCAGGTGCACCAGCCCGTAGTACTGCTGCTTGTAGATGTCGTGCATCACCCCGTAGAAATAACTGGCCTGCAGGCTTTTGGTCACGTTGTAGGTCGCCCCGCCGAAGTCCAGGCCGTCGCTATCGAGGTTGTCGGTAGAGCCATATTTGTACAATTTTTCGTGGTCGGAGGATTCACGCGTAACCGCCGACCAGAAGCGCCCAGCGGTCAGGGTCAGGTCGGGGATTTCCTTCGACTCGATCACCGCGCCCTGGAAGATGGTGTCGAGCTGGCGGCTGGGGTCGTGCCAGGCGATCGGCAGCTCAGGGCGCATGTCGCCGATCTTCAGTTCGGTTTTGGAATACTTCATCTTGAAGGTAGCGCCGCCCCGGCTATAGTCGTCCGGCACGCCATTTTTGGCATCGTACGGCAGCGAGCCGTCGTTGCCCTTGGCATCGAATACGTAGGCGTACTGGGCGTCCAGGTCGAGGCCGAAGGCCAGCGGCGTATCGGTGTAGCCAGAGGTGAACTGGAGGTCGAAGCCCTGCGACCAGTTACCGACCTTGTTGGTGGTGGCACCGCTTTCGGTGTAGTTGCGGTCGAGCCAAAGGTTCTTGGCGTCTACCTTCAGGTGGCTGTCGTCCCAGATGTCGGCATAGGCGCCCATCGGCACGGCGGCCAGGCCCAGCAACCCCATGACTTTCAAATTGTGCGCAATCGACGAGTACAACATGTCACGGCCCCTTTCATAGCCCGCGGTGCGGGCCTTTTCGATGTGTGAGCAGATCAACGAAGCGGAACTCGGCAGGAAGACGCGGCGCGCTCTGTGGCGGCGCTCACGTTGTGGCGGGGTACGGTGCCCCTTGCGCGGCTCCCTCAGGGGGCCGGGCCTGCTATTGCTCTTGTTGTTTTCAAGCAGTGGTAACGCAGGTGGTTCAGACCGCCTTGGAGTGCTCGCACAGGCGGTGGTAAGCGCGGTTGAAATACACCAGGCCTTCATCGGCACCGCCCTGGCGGATGCTCTGGATCTGGCAGTAGAAAATGCTGTGCGAGCCCACCTCATGCACCTGGGTGATACGGCAGTCGAAGTTCACCAGCGCCTCGAGCATCACCGGCGCACCGCTTTCCAGGGTGGTCCAGGGGGTGCTGGCGAAGCGCTCGTCCATCGTCAGTGCCTTGCTGGCAAAGGCACCGGACAACGCCAGGTGGGTGCCGGCCAGCACATTCACGCACAGCGTGCCGTTGGCCTTGAACTGGGTGTTGGAATGGGACGCACGGTTCATGCACACCAGCAAGGTGGGCGGTTCGTCGGTCACGCTGCACACCGCCGAGGCGGTGAAGCCGAAGCGCCCCGCGGGGCCGTCGGTGGTGATCACCGACACGGCGCCGCCGAGCAAGGCCATGGCGTTACGAAAATCAGCTACATCGACCATGGAGTCCTCCTCAGATGTCGAGCACGAGTTTTTTTGACTTCGCCCGCGAGCAACACACCAGGATCTGGTCATTGCCGGCTTTTTCGTCATCGGTCAGGTACACGTCGCGGTGGTCGGGCTCGCCTTCGAGCACGTCGCACAGGCAACTGCCGCACACGCCCTGCTCGCAGGAAATCGGAATGTCGATGCCCACCGCGGTCAGCGCCTGCAGAATGCTTTGGCCCTCGGCCACCTGCACGGTCTTGCCGCTACGCGCGGCCACCACTTCGAAGCCTTCACCACTGGCGTCGACCTCGGCCTGGAAGTACTCCTTGTGGATGTGGTCTTCGGCATAGCCCTGCTGGCGCGCGCCGTCGATCACCCAGTCCATGAAGCCAGCCGGCCCACAGGTGTACATGTGCACGCGAGCCCGGCCTTGGCCCAAAACGGCGGCCAGGTCGAGGCGGCCATGCTCGTCATCGAAGTGGGTGACCACCTTGCTGGCGAACGGCGCGCTGCCCAGTTCGGCGAGGAATGCACTGTGGTTGCGCGAGCGCCCGCAGTAATGCAACTCGAACGCGTCACCGCGCTGTTCCAGGGCATAGGCCATGGCGATCATCGGGGTAATGCCGATGCCGCCGCCCAACAGGATCGAGCGGGTGGCGCCTTCAGCCAGCGGGAACAGGTTGCGCGGGGCGCTGATCTGCACCTGCCGGCCTTCGAGCAAATGGGCGTGCACGCCGGCAGACCCACCGCGGGAGGCCGGGTCTTTGAGTACGCCCAGGCGGTAAACGCTGGCGTCGGCCGGGTCGCTGCACAGCGAGTATTGGCGCACCAGACCTGGGGCAATGTGGATGTCTACGTGGGCGCCCGCGTCGAACAGTGGTAGCGCGGCGCCGTCGGCCCGGGTCAAGTCGAGCACGACGACGCCGTCGCCCTGCAGTTCACGCTTGCGCACGATCACATCGAGAAGTTGTTCAGCCATCGCGAATCACCCTCCTTCAGGGTCAGCGCATGAACAGCCCGCCGTTCACGTCCCAAGTCGCCCCGGTGGTGAAGTAGGCTTCGGGACGCGCCAGTTGCACGATTAGGTCACCGAGAAAACCCGCATCGCCCAGGCGCTGTACCGGGATGTTGCCCAGTAGCCCTTGCAGGCGTTCGGCTGGCACCGCAGCATGCACCGCCGGGGAGTCGATCGGGCCCGGGGCGATGGCGTTAACGGTCACGCCGCGGGCGGCGAACTCCTTGGCGAAGATCTTGGTCAGGGTGATGATCGCGCCCTTGCTCGCGGCGTAGTGGGCACCGGTGGCGGTGCCGCCGTTCTGCCCGGCCAGCGAGGCCATGTTGATGATCCGCCCGTAGCCCTGCTGGGCGAGGTAGGCACCCAACACCTGGCAGCCGAGGAACACGCTGCGCAGGTTCAGGCCCACCACGGCGTCGAACTCTTCCGGGCTGATCTGCATCAGCGGGGTGGTTTTGGTCACCGCGGCGTTATTGATCACCACGTGCAGCGCGCCGAAACGCACCAGCACCTGAGCCAGGACGCTTTCGAAGTCAGCCTTGCTCGCCACATCGAGCTGCACCGCCAGCGTGTGCTCGCCGCTGGCGTCGAGTTGCGCGGCCACCCCCTGGGCGGCCTTCAGATTGCGGTCGCTGACCACCACCTGGTAACCGGCCGTCAGCAGTTGGGCGCAAAAGCGCGCGCCCAAGCCTTGGCCGGCCCCGGTGACCAATGCCACATGCGTCATGCTCGCCCCCGTCACAGGATGTAGCCGATGCCCGCCAGGGCATCGTCGCTGTTGATCAGGCTCACCAACTTGCGCTGTATCCTGAAACCGCGCTCTGCGCGCACCAGCTCGTACACCAGGTCCGCGCTGTAGTGCTTGAGGGTTTCCTTGCGGAACTCGCGCACGTTCTGCGCACAGCGCACGGTCACGTTCACGCCGTCGTCGAAGAGCACGCGAAAGCGCGAGATCGTGCGCACGGTGCGCGGCTGCGGGCTGGTGGAGATCGACTCGCCGCCAATCAGGCGCTGCACGCGCAGCTGGCGCATGTGATGGTCGTCGTAGGCGTAGTTCAGGGTGTTCTCGAAGTCAGTCGCCTTGGGGTCGATCGGGATGATGTAGGTACCCTTCTCGGTCCACAGCGTGAGCCAGCCGTCGTATTCACCGTGGTCGAGCATGTCGCCTTCCTGCCAGATGAAGGCAGTCACTTCTTGCAGCAGTTGCAGGTTCATAAGGTTCTCCACGGGTCAGGCTTGCATCATCTTTTTCCACTGCTGGTAGGCCGCGCGCATGCCGGTTTCGGCACTCACGTCAGACACCAGGCCGTCTTCGCTGGGCTTCTCGCCCGGCAGCCCGCGGTTGAGCATGATCCACAGGTCTTCGCCGGCCTTGGCGCCCTTCTGCACCCGCTCCCAGGCTTCGGAGTCGTCCGGGGTGCCGAAGCCCATCGGCCCCTGGAAGTGTTCATGCAGGCGCAGGCGGTAACGGTTGGCCGCGGCCGGGGCACCGTCCATGGTGATCACCGAGTGATGGATTTCGGTTTCGTGCACCGAGATCGGTTGCAGCACGCGGAAGAACGCCATCGAGCAGGCCACGTTCGGGAACAGGTTCAAGTTGAAGCCGGTGCCGCCCACGGCGCGGACGATGCGGCGCACCTGTGGCTCGTCGATGCCTTCTTCGCGCAGCTCGGCGGCCAGGGCTTCGAAGCGCTCGGGGATGGGTCTGTCCAGGTCCGCCTCGAGGTCGATCAGGTCGGGGATCATCACCATCACGCTATGGCCGTTGCCGAGGTCTTCAACGTAGCCGGGGCCTTTGACGAAGTCGAACAGCTCCAAGGTCTGCTCATCCACCGAGCTCAGGAAGCTCTTGTGCACCAGCGGGAAGTGGTAGGCATCGGTGGTGTTCTCGAGTTGGATCTTCCAGTTGCCAGGGAAGCGAAAGCGGTGCTCGCCCGGCACCTTGATGCCGTACCCAGCGCCCTGCTTCATGAACAGGTCCATCCACTTTTTGGCGGGGCCGAGGAAGTCCACCAACGGCTCGATGTCGTGCTTGAAGGTCGCGAAGATCATCCCGGCGTAGCTTTCGGTACGCAGGCTCACCAGCGGCAGCTCGGCCTTATCTATGCAGTCGCCGTAGCTCTCCGGGTGCGGGATACCGCGCAGCGAACCGTCCAGTGCATAGCCCCAGCCGTGGTACGGGCAGACGAAGCTGTTGGTCTTGCCCTTTTTGTGCTCGCACACCGTGGCGCCACGGTGGCGGCAGCGGTTGAGCAGCACGTGTACGTCTTTTTTGCGGTCACGGACCACAATCACTGGCTGCTTGCCTATGTACGTGGTCTTGTAGCTGCCGTTGTCGGGAATTTCGCTGGCGTGGGCGACCCACACCCAAGTGCTGTGAAAGATCTTCGCCAGCTCTGCGTCGAACAGCGCCGGGTCGTTGTACAGCGAAGTATGCACGCGGTCGCTCTGCACCAGCTCGGCAGGGTCCACGGCCAGGTTGATGGCGGGAATCAGATTGCTCACGGTGTCTCCTCGTCGGCGCTTGGGCCGGCCGTTCAGTTCATTCTTCAGGGGTGGGCACCGGCAACGGCGCCTCGCTGTTCCAGGTCGATACCGGGCGGCCGAACAGGTTTTCGGTCTGGAAGTGCGCCATGCGCCAGTGCCCTTCTTCGAGGGCGAAGCGCACGTGCAGGCGCGCCGCGTTCAAGTGCGAGGCGCCGCTGGCGAAGGTGCTGGCCTGCAACATCACCCAGCTGCCGAGCGCCTCATCGCCCTTCACCTGGATCAGCTCGCTGGTGAGAAAATGCACGTTCAGGGCAAAGTGCGCGGGCGGCTTCATGTAGCTGGAGAACATCGCCCGGATCGCCTCGCGGCCACGGTAACCGCCAAAGCTATGGGCGTACCGGGCGCCCTTGCCTTCCCACACGGCTTCAGCGGTGAACAGCCCGGCCAATTCATCGAGCGGGGTGCGTTCATCGAGGGCATCGCACAGCACCATGTAACGGTTCATGCAGGCGCGCACGGCGTGTTCGCTTTCGAAGCGGCGCAGGCGTGCTTGGTCCTGTTCGGTCATGGCGGCGTACTCAACTGCGCTGGATGATCAGTTCGCGGCCCACCCGGGCCTCCACTTTGGCGTAACGCCAAAGCTTGTACGGGCCATCGCCCACTGCGGTGGTGCGGAACAGGTTGCAGGCAGCGTGCACCGTTTCCACGTCCGGCACGTCAGCCAGCAGGTAGGTGGTCCAGGGGAACCCATCGGAGGGGCCGACCATGCTCTGGTCGTCGTCCATATTGCCGAGCACGCTCACCCCGGCCAGATCGTGGATGCCGTTCCACATGGCGCTGAACGCGCCCCACACCTGCAGTTGTTCATCACGCGGGGCGTTGAAGAAATTCTGGTTGATGCCCATGCAGAACAACACGCGCAATGGTTTTTTCTCGCTCATAAAGCAATCCTCGAAAAATTACAGGTAGCCCGGCAGGGGCGCTTTGCCGAAGAACATTGCCCCAGCGTTCTGATAGGTCACATCGCCCATGAAGGCATGCTGGGTCACCACCTGGGCGTCGTTGACACAGCGCGCCAGGGGGCTGGTGCTGTACACGCCGCTCATGCCTGAAAGCATCTGCGCGGTGCGCGCCACATCGGCGGCCACACGGGTAGCGTGGGTAGACGACAACCGCAGCAGGTTGGTGGCTGCGGCTGGCACCGGGTCACCAGCCAGCACGTGGGCCCAGGCTTGCTCGATAGCTTCGAAGAAGAACGCCCGCGCAGCGCGCAGGGCCGCTTCGGCCTTGGCCACTTCAACCTGGGCCAACGGGCGGTCAGCCAGCGCCGGAGCGCCAGTGACCGAGATGCGCCCACTGGCCATGCCGGCGAGTTCGTCCAGCGCCGCGCGCGCCACCCCCAGGCCCACCACCGACAGCACCTGGGTGGCGAAGGCCAGCGACGGGTAACGGAAGAACGGCTCATCGAGGTTCGGCGCGCCGCCACGAACGAAGGTCCATTCTTCCGGCACGACCACCTCCTCGACCACCAGGTCGTGGCTACCGGTGCCGAGCAGGCCGACGGTGGCCCAGGTGTCTTCGATGCGCGCCTGATGTTTCGGCATCACCGCCAAACGCGGCAAGGCCAGGGTGGCGCCGTTCTTTGGGGCGATACCCACCCCGACCAGGTCGGCCCCCATCGAGCCACTGGAGTACTTCCAGCGGCCAGTGACCTTGAACCCGCCAGGGATCACCTCGGCCGGCTGCGGCGGGAAGATACCGCCGGCGAACACCACGTCCGGGCCATTGGCATACACCTGGGCGATGGTCTGTGGTGGCAGCGCCGCCAGGTACACCGGGCTCATGCCGAAGCTGGCGACCCAGCCGGCCGAGCCATCGGCGTGGGCGATGCGCTCGATCATCTGGCAGAACTGCGCCGGCGAGCATTCGTTGCCGCCAAAGCGCTTGGGCACCAGCGCGCGGTACACGCCCTGCGCCCTGAAGGCGTCGATCACATCTTGGGAGATGTGCCGCTGGCGGTCGAACTCGCCTTCACGGGCGCGCTGGCGGATGTCACCGAGCAGGGCCTCGAAGGCCTCGCCCGCAAGCGGAGTGGCGGCGGCATCGAGGGCCGGCGCGCTGAGCGAATTCATGAAGGGCTCCATGATCAGGTACGGTTGGAATACAGCTGCTGCAACAGCAGACTGGCGGCGGCCAGCAGCGCTTCGTCGGTGCCGTGGGCGCCCACCAACTGCAGGCCCACCGGCAGGCCCTGTTCGCTGCCAAGCGGAATGCTCAAGGCCGGGTGGCCAGAGAGGTTGAACGGCCGCACGAAGGCAGTCATGCCGAGCACCGCACGGGTGTCGGTGGCCTGCTCCAGGCGCAGCGGGAAGTCCGGCATGGTCGGCAGCGCCAGCACCTCGTACTGGGCGAACGCGGCGTTCACCTCCTCGGTAAACCGCGCGCGCACCGTTTCGGCCTCGGCCAGCGCGGCATCGGTGGTTTCGCCCGCGGCGGCCAGGCGCCCAGCGATGTCGGCGCCGACCAGGCCGCTGGCGAGCAAGCCCTGGCAAGCGTTGAAGGTTTCGCGGTTGATCACCACCATGCCGGCGGCGTACGCCGCATCGAAGCTGGGCAACGCCACCTGGCCCAGCGGCTGACCGGTGGCGGCCAGGGCCCCGTCGACCACCTGCTGCACCGGCGCGCTGGCGAGCACATTGATCACCCCAATGCGCACCTGGCACGGCCCGGCCTTGGGCTGCCAGGTGGGGTCGATGGCGCACATGGCGGTTTCGAGCATGGGTAGGCTGGCGGCGAACGGGCCTACGCAGTCAAGGCTGCTGTGCGCCGGCATCACGCCGCGGCGGCTGACCCGACCGAAGCTGGGCTTGAAGCCGAATACACCGCAGCAACAAGCCGGGATGCGCACCGAGCCACCGGTGTCGGTGCCCAGGGTGAAATCCGCCAGGCCCGCGGCCACCGCGGCCGCCGAACCGCTCGACGAACCACCCGGGATGCGCCCGGCAAAGCGTGGGTTGGTCGCCGTGCCGGTGTAGGCATTGATGCCGGTAGTACCAAACGCCAACTCGTGCAGGCCGGTTTTACCGGTCAGCCGGCAGCCGGCGGCGAGCAGGTGCTCGACCACTTCGGCATGGGCAGCGGCCGGTGCTGCGTTTTCCAGGGCGCAGCTGCTGGCACGGGTGGCTACCCCGGCCACATCGATGGTGTCTTTGACCATCACGCACGGGCCGCTACCACCCAGGGAAAGTTGCTCTACCACGATCGTCATCTGCGCTACCTCGTTGTGCCGCTCACGCCAAGCGGGCTGTGCCTCGCTTTTTTCCAACATCGCGCAGTTTTACGTGAATCGTCAACTGATTTTTCAATGGAAATATCACTGCCATTTTGGTGCAAAAAGATGCACCCAAGCACCGAAATTGGGCATTTCATACCTGACTCTGAAAATCATCAAAACTATTCTATCTATCTGTTTTAAGTGGCATTCTATTAATATATAAGCTACCTTAAAGATCGTTTACTTGGCGAAAGTCCGCTGTTAAGCCCACGGTCAAAGCGCGATAAAAGCCTAAATAAAATAAAAATAATTAGGCTAAAAACAATGCCAAAAAATATTCTAAAACGAATATAAAAACGCTCCAAACCCCTGTTTCGCGGGCCCTCGGCCGCCCTACCCCACCTACGACCAGCCCGGCGCACCCCGCCGCCCGGCGCTGAAAACGCCGTGCCCGGCCACGGTGCAGGCCAAACGCTGGCATGCAACCTGCTATCGCCCCACCAACGCCGTGGCGCTTTTGCTGCCCAGCCGACCTTGCCCTGATGGAGAACGAGATGAAGAAACTGTTGACCGCCGCCCTGTTGTCCGGCGCCGCTGGCATCGCGCTGAGTGGGGCCCCCGCGGCCCGGGCCGAGGTGAAAATTGGCGTGATCACCTCCGCCAGCGGGCCCATCGCCCTGGTGGGCATCCCGCAGAAAAACAGCGTGGCGCTGATGCCCAAACAGATAGGCGACCAGCCGGTGCGCTACATCACCCTGGATGACGGCAGTGACCCGACCGCTTCGGTGAAGGCCTTCAAGAAGCTGATCGACGAAGAGCACGTAGACGCGATCATCGGCCCCAGTGGGTCGCCCAATGCCATGGGGGTGATCCAATTCGCAGCCGAGTCCGGCACACCGATGCTGGCGCCGGTAGGCACCGCCGCGGTGGTGCTGCCGATGACCGAGCAGAAGAAATGGGTGTTCAAAACCACCCAAAACGACGACCTGATCGCCCAGGCGCTGGTGGAAAACATGGTCAAGCGCGGGGTGAAAACCTTGGGTTTCATCGGCACCGCGGACCCTTACGGTGAAAACTGGAGCAAGGTGATAGGGGCATTGGCCGAGAAGAACGGCATCAAGGTGGTGGCCAATGAGCGCTTCCAGCGCCAGGACACCTCCGTCACCGGCCAGGGCCTGAAAATCCTCATGGCGCGACCCGACGCCGTGCTGGTTGCGGCCCCCGGCAGTTCCTCGGTGATGCCACAAACCACCCTCTTCGACCAAGGCTACAAGGGCCAGATGTACCAGACCCACGGCGCCGCGCTGGATCAATTCCTGCAGCTGGGGGGCAAGAAGGTCGAGGGAACCATCCTCGCCGCCAGCCTGATGCTGGTGCTCGATGAAACGCCCGACAGCCACCCGTCCAAGGCCATCGCCCAGCATTACATCGACGCCTACAAAACCGCCTATGGGCAAACCCCGGCGACCTTCGGCGCCAATGTGTACGACGCCGGCCTGCTCTTGGAAAAAGCCATCCCGGCGGCCGAGCAGAAAGCCCAACCCGGCACCCCGGCGTTCCGCGCGGCGCTGCGCGATGCGCTGGAAAACACCCACGAATTGGCCGCGACCCAGGGCGTGTACAACATGAGTGTTGAAGACCACAGCGGCTTCGATACCCGTGGCCGCGAGCTGATCACCGTCAAGGACGGGCACTGGGCGCTTTTGAAATAAACCAGGCCGCGGCTGGGGGCCTGCGCCCTCTCCCGCCGCGACGCCGTTGACCTTGCTGCGAGACCTTAGAATATGAATCTGCAGATAGCCTTGCTGCTAGGCCAGGATGGCGTCACCAATGGCGCCATCTACGCCCTGCTGGCGCTGTCGATCCTGCTGGTGTTCACCGTCACCCGCATCCTGTTGATCCCCCAGGGTGAGTTCGTGACCTACGGCGCCCTGACCATGGCCACGATCCAGGCCGGCGAGCCCACGCCGCTGGCCTGGCTGCTGCTGGCCCTAACCGTGACCGAATGCGCCCTCGACGTGCTCGCCCGCTACCGCGCCGGCCGAGGCCTGCGGGTAGACCGGGGGATGCTCGGCAAGCTCGCCTGGTGCGCGGCGCTGGTCATCTCGGTGTACCACTTGCCACTGGCCAGCCTGCCGGTGGCCGCCCAGGCCCTGCTCACCCTGTGCCTGGTGGTGCCGCTGGGCCCGCGCCTGTACCGTTTATTCTTCCAGCCCATCGCTGGCGCCACCCCGCTGGTGTTGCTGATCGTGTCGATCGCCGTGCACGTGGCGATGGTCGGCGTTGGGCTGCTGCTGTTTGGTCCGGAAGGCGCGCGTACCACGCCGTTCTCCCAGGCCGGCCTCGAACTGGGCCCGGTGACGCTCAACAGCCAGACCCTGTGGGTGCTGGCGCTGTCGCTGGTACTGATCATCGCCCTGTTCTTGTTCTTCGGCCGCAGCCTCTACGGCAAAGCCCTGCAGGCCACTGCAGTGAACCGCAACGGCGCGCGATTGATGGGAATCTCACCCGAGCTGGCCGGCAAGGCCACCTTCGCCATGGCGGCCTTCATCGGTTGCCTGTCGGGCATTCTCATCGCGCCGATCACCACGCTGTATTTCGACTCCGGTTTCATCATCAGCCTCAAGGGCTTCGTCGGCGCCATCATCGGCGGCCTGGTCAGCTACCCATTGGCTGCCCTGGGCGCGCTGGCAGTGGGTCTGGTGGAGGCGTTCTCGATGTTCTGGGCCAGTAACTACAAAGAGGTGATCGTGTTCACGCTGATCATCCCGTTCCTGCTGTGGCGTTCGCTGCGCAGCCATCACGTGGAGGAAGACGCATGAAACCGCGCGTGTTGATCCTGGCGTTCATCGCCGTACTGGCGGTAGCGCCACTGCTGCTGCCAGCCTTTGAGGTCACCTTGCTCAACTACATCGGCCTGTACGCCTTGGTGGTGCTGGGCTTGGTGCTGCTCACCGGCGTGGGAGGCATGACCAGCTTCGGCCAGGCGGCGTTCGTCGGCCTGGGCGCCTACACCAGCGCCTACCTCACCACCACGGCGCAACTGCCAGGCTGGCTGGCCTGGGCTGGCGGTTCGCCGTGGCTGGCGCTGCTGCTGGCGTTGGTGCTCACTGCGGTGGTGGCGCTGGTGCTCGGCGCGCTGACGCTGAAGCTCTCAGGGCACTATCTGCCGCTGGGTACCATCGCCTGGGGCATCTCGCTGTACTACCTGTTCGGCAACCTCGAAGGCTTTGGCGGCCAGACCGGCATCACCGACCTGCCGCCGATCACTCTGTTCGGCCTCAGCCTGGAGAAAGGCGAGCATGTCTTCTACCTGATCTGGGCCGTGTTGCTGGCCGCCGTGCTGATCACCCAGAACCTGCTGAACTCACGCCAGGGCCGCGCCATCCGCGCGCTCAAGGGCGGCCAAGTGATGGCCGAATCCATGGGGGTGAACACCTTTCGCGCAAAGCTGGTGATTTTCGTGGTGGCGGCGCTATTCGCCGCGCTGTCGGGCTGGCTATACGCCCATACCCAGCGCTTCGTGAACCCCACCCCGTTCGGCCTGAACATGGGCATCGATTACCTGTTCATGGCGCTGATCGGTGGCGTGGGAAGCGTCTGGGGCGCCCTGCTCGGCGCCGGCGTGCTGACCCTGCTCAAGCAGTGGTTGCAGGACTGGCTACCGCTGCTGATGGGCAGCCAAGGCAACTATGAAACCATCGTGTTCGGCTTGCTCATCGTGCTGATGATGCAGCGCATACCCGGCGGGCTGTGGCCTCTGCTGGTCAGGTACCTGCCGGTGGCCCCGGTGCGCCGCGTGCCACCGGCACCGGCCGACCCGCTGGCGCGGCGGTTGCCGCCAACCAAGGGCATGCTGATCCTCGAGGCGCGCCAGGTGACCCGCCGGTTCGGCGGGCTGGTAGCCAATAAAGAGATGGACCTGGCCGTGCACGCCGGGGAAATCCTCGCGCTGATTGGCCCTAACGGGGCCGGCAAGAGCACCCTGTTTAACCAGCTCTCCGGGGTCGACGTGCCCACCTCCGGCGAGGTGTTGTTTCTCGGCCAACGCATCAATGGGGTGCCCTCGCGGCAGATCGCCCAGTGTGGCATGAGCCGGACCTTCCAGCACGTGAAACTGCTGCCGGCCATGAGCGTGCTGGAGAACGTTGCGATCGGCGCTCACCTGCGCGCCAGCGGCAGCGTGCTGGCCAGCTTCGCCCACTTGGAGCGCCATGAAGAAGCGCGCTTGCTGGCCGAGGCACGCCAGCAGTTGGAGCGTGTCGGGCTGGGTGGGTATCTGTTCGAAGAGGCCGGCAGCCTCGCCCTGGGCCAGCAGCGCATCCTCGAAATCGCCCGGGCGCTGTGCGCCGACCCTTGCCTGTTGCTACTCGACGAGCCCGCGGCCGGCCTGCGCCACAAAGAGAAGCAGGCCCTGGCCGAACTGCTGGCACGGCTGCGCGATGAGGGCATGGCCATTTTGCTGGTCGAGCACGACATGGACTTCGTGATGAACCTAGCCGACCGCATCACCGTGATGGAATTCGGCCAGAAAATCGCCGACGGTTTGCCCGAAGCGATCCAGGCCGACCCCGCTGTACTGCAAGCCTACCTAGGTGCGGAGTGAAACGATGAACCAAGTGAATAACCCCTTGCTGGAGGTCAAGGACCTCAGCGTTGCCTACGGCAAGGTGGAGGCCTTGAGCAACGCCAGCCTGGCCGTTGGCCAAGGCCAGATCGTCACCGTGATCGGCCCCAACGGCGCCGGCAAGACCACTCTGCTGTCGGCGATCATCGGCGTGCTGGGCTCGCGCGGGCAGGTCAGCTTCGATGGCCGCCTGGAAGCGGTGCCGGAAGTGGAAGTTCTGGTGGGCCGCGGCCTGGGCCTGGTGCCGGAAAAACGTGAGCTGTTCTCCAGCATGAGCGTGGAAGACAACCTCAAGCTGGGCGGCTTCATGCGCTACCGCCAGCGCGACCGTTACCTCGATGCCAGCCTGATGGAGGTATACAGCCTGTTTCCGCGCCTGCTGGAGCGGCGCAAGCAGGCCGCCGCCACCCTCTCCGGCGGCGAACGGCAAATGCTGGCGGTGGGCCGCGCGCTGATGGCCAAGCCCAAGCTGCTGATGCTCGATGAACCGAGCCTGGGCCTGGCACCGCTGATCACCCGCGAGATCTTCCGCATCATCGCCCAACTGCGTGGCCAGGGGGTGTCAATCCTGCTGGTGGAACAGAATGCCCGCGCCGCACTGAAGGTTGCCGATTACGCTTATGTGCTGGAAACCGGCCAGGTGGCGATGCAAGGCCCAGCCGCGCAGCTGGCCACCGACCCGCGAGTGATCGACGCCTACCTGGGCGCCGCCAGCAAGCACCAAGCCATGCTTGCCAGCTAAGGAACTGCGATGACAACTGCCCACCCCTTGAGGGTATGCGTGGCCGGTGCCGGCGCGATCGGCTGCACCCTGGCCGCGCGCCTGGCCGCCAGCGGCCAACCGGTGAGCCTGCTAGCCCGCGGCGCGGCGCTGGCGGCCATCAACGAGCACGGCCTGCGCCTAGCAGACCTAGACGGAGAACACCAGGTGATGGTGCGCGCCAGTGACAGCCCGGCCGCCCTCGGCGAACAAGACGTGCTGTTTCTCTGCACCAAAGCCCCGGCGCTGGCGGCGCTGCTGCCCACCCTCGCCCCGCTGATGGGGCCGAACACCGTGGTGGTCCCGCTGGTCAACGGCGTGCCCTGGTGGTACTTCCACGGCGAGCCCGGGCGCTTTGCCGGTTCCCGCGTCGAAGCGGTCGACCCGGCCGGGGTACTCACCCAGGCGCTGGCGCTGGAACGCATCCTCGGCTGCGTAGTGTTTATCACCGCCGAGGTGCTGGCCCCGGGTGTGGTACGCGCCAGCAACCCGCATTTGATGATCCTCGGCGAACCCGACAACAGCCAGAGCCCGCGGCTGCAACGGGTGTGCGCGCTGCTCGCCGCCGCCGGCATCGAAGCTCGCGCCAGCGAGCGCATCCGCGATGCGCTGTGGACCAAGATCATCGCCAACCTTACCTCCAACCCGCTGTCGGTGGTCACCGGCGCAACCCTGGCGCAGCTGTACGGCGAGCCCGAACTCAAGGCAGTGGTGAGCAAAGTGTTCAACGAGGCCCTGCTGACCGCCGCCGCCTATGGCGCGCGGGTGGCCATCGACCCGCAAAGCTTCATGGAAATGGGCGCCGGCATGGGTGCGGTGCGCACCTCGATGCTGCAAGACTACGAACATGGCCGCCCGCTGGAGCTGCAGGCGATCGGCGACGCGGTGGTGGAACTGGCCGAGCGCCAGGGCCTGGCCATGCCGGTGACCCGCGACATCCTCAACCTGGCACGTTTTCGCGGCCAACCTTCACTCTGATCAGCAGGCCCTCCCTATGAACCGTGACGAATTCATTCAGCCCGCCCACATCAACGACGAAGAATGGGCGCTGCGCGTCCAGCTTGCTCAGTGCTACCACCTGGTGGACTGGTTCGGCTGGACCGAAGCCATCTTCAACCACATCTCCGCGCGCCTGCCGGGCCCCGCGCACCACTACCTGGTCAACCCGTTCGGCCTGAACTACACCGAGGTCACCCCGCTGAACCTGCTCAAGGTCGATCTGCACGGCACCAAGCTCGAGCCGTCAGCTTACGACGGTAACCCGGCCGGGTTTGCCCTGCACAGCGCCGTGCATGGCGCCCGGGACGACATCCACTGCCTGATCCATACCCACACCACGCCGATTTCGGCGGTGGTACAGAAAAAACGCGGCTTCACCCACGACGACTTCTACGGCGCGCAGCTGTACGGCCGGGTGGGCTACCACACCTTCGAAGGCATCACCCTGTTCGATGACGAAAAGGCGCGGATGATCGACAGCCTGGGCAGCAACCATGTGCTGGTGCTGCGCAACCACGGCATCGCGGTGGGCGAAAGCAGTATCGACAAGGCGTTGTTTTTGCTTTGGACGGTGCAGCGCGCCGCCGAAAACCAGTGCGCGGCCGGTGCCCTCGGCGGTGAAGACCACCCTCTGGAAGACGGCATCGCCGCCAAGTGCGCGGGCCTGACCGCCATGCTGATCCGCGAAAGCGGTTTTGCCAGCAAGTTTTTCGACGCCATGGTGCGCAAGATGAGCCTTGAACGCGCTCTTGCCTGGTAGGCCAATTCAGAGGGGGGGCACGGCCCGAGCTTGACGGCACGGATGTCCAAATTGCGGGAAAAGTCTATTATTGCGCGTCTTGCTCCCGCCCCCTAGTTTGAGTGAACGATGAACATCCCGAAAAAACGCCGTAACCGCTACGACCCTGCCAGCGACGAGTTTTGCAAAGAGGAATTCCCTTTTTACTGGCTGGCCCGGGTGCACGGGCGCTATACACAGTCGATGGAGCGTGTGCTGAAGAAGATCGACCTCGACATACCTCGCTGGCGAGTGCTGTGGATTCTCAAGGAAAACGGCGAATCGAGCATTTCAGAAATTTCTACCCATGCCATCGCTAAGCTGTCGACCATCACCAAAATTGTCTACCGCATGAAAGACGACGGCCTGGTCGACACCGCCACCAGCACCGAAGATGGCCGCGTGACCCGGGTATGCATCACTGCCCATGGCCTTGCCAATATCGAGCGCATGCAGGGCGCCACCAGGGAGCTGTTCAAGCGCAGCTTCACCGGGCTGACCGAAGCGCAGATCCAACGATTGAGCCGGTTGCTCGAAACGGTCTTTCACAACCTTGAAGACTTCTGACCCCCGGGCCGCGACCGAGCGGCCCGGGTGCTTGGCTGATCGCCACTTCAGCGAGCGCGCGTGCGCCTAGACAAGGCCAACATCAACAGAGCCAGCACCGCCACAAGGTTGCACGGGGTGTAGCACAGCCCGCAGTGGCCGAGGGTATCGACCAGGTAACGGCCGCGGGCGACCTTGTCTTCGGCCAGTGGCGTGATTGGTGGCGGTTCACCCTTGAGGAACAGCAGGTTCCAGCCCTTGATCAGCCAGCGCTGGTTGAACGCAAACGCCAGTTGCGTTCGTGCCACCGGTTCATCCACCGCGGATACGCCGTGCGTGAAGTAGGTGTGCAGCGCTTGGATATTGCTGCCGGGGAGCCCGCGGTAGGCGGTGTACGGCGTGGCCGGGTAGTGGTTGGCACCGTTGGCGCGGATACCATCACGCAAGGCCGCGGCAAACTGTTGAAAGCCGAGGATCGTTCAGGAGTGCCTGCAACCTGGCATGTGGATGGCCAGTGTAGCCCCGCGCCGCGGCATCAACGCCAACTTGGTTTGAAAGTGGATACCTCTTTATCGTGATCGCCAGGCCCCGGCGTTGCCCGCTTTTGTTCGAATGACACTGGCGCCAGAAACCCTGCCCGGTCTATAAAGCCCGTCAGCATCGAGGTCCCTTTCGGCCAGCAGAACCTCACGGTGAAGTGGCCATCCTCAAATCCTGATGGGGGCGCCCTTTTTATCCTTGGGCTTGCCAAGCGATCCGTATCGACGCCATTTGCCTTGCCACTGAGCCCATGGGAGTACGGACTGGGCTCGGGCATTTCTTCGAAGCAAAGGTCGGGGCGAGTCAGATCGAAATTCCGCCGTCGATCACCAGCACCTGCCCGGTGGTCATGGCAGCGCCAAAGCCCAGGTACAGGATCATCTCGGCCACGTCCGCAGGGGTTGCCCAACGTTTGAGCGGGGTGGAGGCCTCGGAGTTGGCACGATGCTGCTCGGTCCACTGGATCGACCAGCTACTGTCGACCGCCCCGGGGGCCACGCCATTGACCCGCACCTCCGGCGCTAGGCCACGGGCGAGGTTCTTGGTGAGGTTGATAGCAGCGGCTTTCGAGGCGCTGTAGCAGATACTGCTGCTGACCGCGCTGAAACCCGCAATCGACACCGTGTTGACGATCGCGCCGCGGCTTTGCTTGAGCGCCGTGGCGGCGGCTTTCGAACAGCGGAACACGCTCATCAGGTTGACGTTGAGCAGCGTGGCCCATAGCTCCTCACTGATGCCCTCCAGGTCACCGACCGGCACTGGCTTGCTCAAGCCCGGGGTGCCCGCGTTATTGACCAACAGGTCCAGGCCACCGAGGTCGGCGATGGCCTGCTCCACCATGGCCTGCGCGGCGGCGGCATCGGAAAGGTCGCCCGGCGCGCCGATCACACGGCCACCGTACTTGGCCAGGCTTTCCAGCGCCTGCTCGGCCCGGGCGTCGCCCGGCAGGTAATTGATGGCCACGTCGGCACCGGCTTCGGCGAGCATGCGCGCGGTTTCCAGGCCTATGCCGGAGGCGCCGCCAGTGACCAGCGCGCGGCGGTTTTTCAGTTCAAAGCGAATCATGGAAGTGTCCTATTACGCAGTAGGGGGGGGGGTTAGAAATCGACGCCGCTCACCCTCAGGCTCGGGAGTTCAGTGGCGCTGATGTACTGCTTGTAGAGTTCGCCGAAGCGGCCGGATGACACCTCGTTCCACACAAAGAGCTTCGCCCAACCAAGCATCTGCTGGTCGTCGCGACGCACAGCGATCGACACCAGGTCTGGCGGGAATGGCGCCTCACCAGCCAGTTCGAAGGTGGGAAACTGCCCACTCTTGATCAGCGCAGCGGCCACTGCAGTGGCCTGCAGCACGGCGTCAACCTTGCCTTGCTGCAAGGCGAGGAAGGCTTCGGTGTCACTGGCATAGGCGGTGTACTGGGTTTTACTGTCGTTCCAGGCGGCGATGTCGCGCTTGAGCATCTGCTCGGTGGAGGTGCCTGTCACACCGCCCAGGGTGTGGCCCTTGAGCTCGGCATAGCTTTTGATGCCGCTGTCTTTACGGGTGATCACCGCCGTGGTGTAGTTCATGTATGGCTGGGTAAACGCCACCGAAAGGCCTCGGGCTACGGTGCTGGTGGTGGAGGCCACCAGCACATCGATGCGGTTGGACACCAACGCGGGGATGCGGTCGGCCGACGGGGTTTCGACGATCTCCGCCGTGGCGCCCAGAGCCTTGGCCATGTCTTTGCAATAGGCCACGTCAAAGCCCTCAGGCTGGTTGTCCGGGGTGCGGTAGCCGGAGGGCGGCGAGTCGAGCATCACCCCGCAGCGCAACTTTTTGGCCTGCACGATGCGGTCCAAGGTGGAATCAGCATGGGCCTGGGCGGCGAGAGACCCGGCCAGCACCAGCGTTAGTGGTAACAGCGGCTTGATCGATGAAAACTGCATGGCACGCTCCGTTGAAGTTGTAGATACAGGGATAGGCAGATCAGTAGTCCACGCCGCCGATGCTCAGCGACGGCGCATCGCCCGGGGCGAAGTATTGGTTGTAGAGGGTCTTGTAACGGCCGGACGCCACCTGGTTCCATACGAACAGGCGCGTCCAGTTGAGGAACTCGGTATCGCCGCGTTTGACCGCGATGGCCAGCAGGTCTGGCGGCATCGGCGCCATGCCGGCCAGTTGCAAGTGTGGGAACTGCCCACTCCTGATCAATAGCGTGGAGACCGGCACCGACAGCAGGATCGCGTCGACCTTGCCCTGCTCCAGCGCCACGTAGGAATCGTTGTCGTTGCCGTAACCCACGTAATGGGTGCTTGGCACCTTCCAACTGCCGATGGCCATTTTCAGGAATTGCTCGGTGGTGGTGCCGGTCACCCCACCTAGGGCGTGGCCCTTGAGGTCATCCCAGCCCCTTATGCCCGATCCCTCACGGGTCAGCACGGCGATCGGCACGCTTAAGTAAGGTTGGCTGAAGGCAACCGACAACCCGCGCGCCGTGGAGTTGGTGGTTGAAGCCACCAGTACGTCGATGCGGTTGGATACCAGCGCCGGGATGCGGTCCGGCGACGGGGTTTCGACGATTTCGGCGCGGGCACCCAACGCCTTGGCCAAGTCGTCGCAGTAGGCCACGTCATATCCAGCGGGCTGGTTGTCCGCGGTGCGATAGCCCGATGGCGGTGAATCGAGCATCACGCCGCAGCGCAGCACCTTGGCCTGCACCACGGTGTCGAGTGTAGAGGCGGCCCAGCTTTGCCCGGCGGCCAACGCCATGGCCATAACCAATACGGTTTTATTCATGGTCGAACCTTAAGCAATGAAAAAACGAATGTTCAGCAATGCTCACGCCGCAGAAACTTCTGCGTGTGCTCGCTGCGGGGTTGGCCTAGCACCTGGCTCACGGTGCCGATCTCGGCCACGGTGCCTTGGTGCAGGAAGGCGACGCGGTCGCTGGAGTTGCGTGCAAAGGTGATGTCGTGGGTAACCACCACCATGGTCATCCCCTCCTGGCGCAATAGGCGCATGGTGTCGAGCACCTCGCCGACCAGCTCAGGGTCCAGCGCGGAGGTCACCTCGTCGAACAACATGTAGGTAGGTTTCATGGCCAATGCCCGGGCGATGGCCAAGCGCTGCTGTTGCCCACCGGACAGGCGAGAAGGCAAGAGGTCGGCTTTTTCCGCCAGGCCCACGTGGGCTAGGTGATGCAGGGCTATCTCGTGCGCTTCGCGGCGGCTTTTGCCTTGCACCAGGCGTGGCGCCAGGGCCACGTTCTCCCAGGCCTTCAGGTGCGGGAAGGCGTTGAACTGCTGGAACACGATGCCCAGGCGCTGGCGCAGCATGTTCAGGTCCGTCGAGGCGGCATGCACCTCGATACCGTCGACCTTGATGCTGCCGCCCTGGATGGGCTCCAGGCCATTGATGCACTGCAGCAAGGTGGACTTGCCCGAACCACTGGCGCCGAGCAGGCACAGCAACTCGCCCTTGTTCACGTCCAGGTCGATGCCCTTGAGAATCTCGATGTTGCCGAAATGCTTGCGAACGCCACGAATATCGATCACAGCGCCATCCTCCTTTCCAGGCGCGCGCTGTAGCGCGATACCGGGTAACAGATCACAAAATAGAAAAGCCCCACGCCCAACAGCAGTAACAAGGCTTCATGGGTACGGGTGATGAGGATTTGGGTAGACTTCATGTACTCCACGTAGCCGACCACGCTGACCAGCGCGCTGTCCTTGGCCAGCCCCAACAGCAGCCCGACCCAGGCCGCGAAGCTGGTGCGCAGCGCCAGCGGCGCACTGATGTGGCAGAACTCCTGCAACCAATTGATGCCCAGCGAACGCGCCGCGCGGCGATAGGTGGGCGGCACGGCTTCCAGGCCCCCGCGCACCACTTCGCTGGTGACCACCGCCATGGACGAACTGAGCACCAGTACCGACAACCAGAAGGCATTGACGCCCAGCCCGGAGAGCGCCAGGAAGCTGTTGGCGAGGATCAACTGAATGATCATCGGCACACTGCGCACCACATCCACGTAGGGCGCGGTGAACCAACGCAGCCATACTGAGCCGAAGCGCATCCAGCCCAGCAGAATGCCGCCCAAGGTGCCTAGCAGTCCGGCCACTAGCGTTACCCACAACGTGTGCCCGGCGCCCTGCAGTAGAAACCACAGATCACGCCAATGCAGGGACGGGTCCGAGAGAACGAATTGCATGATCAGGTCCTCAACCAGCGCCAGAAAACCGCGCGCGCGCCAAACTCGATGAGCTTGGCGATCACGTAGTAGATCAAGGCGGTTATCAGGAAGAATTCGAAGCTGCGGAAGCTCACCGACTGGGCCGACTGCGCTGCGCCACTGAGCTCTTGCAGCCCCACCAGCATTCCCAGCGAGGTATTGAGCATGGCCCACACCGCCTGCGTGACGTAGCCAGGAAACACAATGCGCAACAGCTGTGGGAACACCACATGCAGGTAGCCCTGGCGCTGGTTCAGCCCCAGGGACCGTGCCGCCGCCAACTGCTGGCGAGCGATGCCCGCCAGCCCGCCGCGGAAGATCTCCGCCAGGTAACCGGTGTTGTTGAAGGTAAGTGCGATCAACACGGCCCAGTAGCTGCTGATCTGGATGCCCAGCGCGCCCAGGCCGAAGTACATCATGTAGATCTGGAACAGCGTTGGCGTGTTACGCGCTAGCTCCACCCACGCGGTGGCCAGGCGATACGCGCGCCCCTCGCCCTGCCGGCGGGCCACCGCCAGCGGCAGGCCGAACACAGTGCCCAGCAGCATCGACAGCGCTGCCAGTTGTACCGTGAGCCAGGCACCTGCAAGCAGCTCGGGGATCGCATCCCAGACCAGAGACCAATAGAAGGTATAACCGAACATGGCGTGCCACTCCGATACAGCCGACCCTTGCGGGCCTTTCAGGCATGCGTGCACGCATACCCATCAAGCGGCAGTCGAGACATGTGCTGCAAGGCACGGTACGCCCACGCTGTTTCGCGCGGTACGGGTCAAACCCATCAGCGCTTGCCGATGTTTTCCAGCGGGCCCAGCTCACGCTCGACCAGTGGCAGCACTTCAGTGGTGAACCGCTCCAGTGAGCGGCGCGCGCGCGCCAGCGGCATGCAGCCAAACTGGAAGTTGCAGGCGAAGTGCGACGGGTCCAGGCGTTGAATGTTGTCGATCATCTTCGCGGCCACCTCTTCCACACTGCCGCAGACGATGTTGGCGGCGTACTGTTCAATACTCTGTTCGCCGTCCACGGCCTGGTCACGAATGAAGTTGCCATCCATGGGCAAGGTGTTATGACGCAAATGATGGGCCAGCCTGCCCACGTAGCGCGCACGCTCGCCTGCTTCTAGGGCTTCGCTGCGACTGTCGGTGACGTGCACGTACTGCATGATCGACAGCGGTTTGCTTTTCGGTGCCACGCTGACTTTTTCCCAGTTGGCGTTGAGGCCGTCGATCATCTTGTACAGCACCGGCGAGCCCAACGTGCTGGCTGCCAGGAACGGCACGGCATCGGTGTTCTTGAAGCGCTCCAGCAGCGCCGGCCCCGTGGAGGTGTAGTACACAGGTGGCAGCGGCTTCTGGATCGGGCTGACCGAGAAGGTGGTGCGTGGCACCTGGATGTGCTTGCCCTGAAACTCGACCACGCCTTGGGTCAACGCTTGCTCGATCACTTCCCAGTACTCCAGGAAAATCTCGACTTTGTCGTGGATGTCGACGCCGAAACGTTCGAACTCGAATGCCTGGTACCCTGTACCCAGGCCGATCACAGCGCGGCCCTGGGACTGCACGTCAAGCAAGGCGATCTCCTGCGCCACGCGTAGCGGATTGTACAGGGGCAGGACCAGCACGCCGGCCCCGAGCTTGATTTTCGAGGTCCACCCAGCGGCGTAACTGGCCATCATCAGCGGCGAAGGCGACGAGGAGTAGTTGCAGAAGTGGTGCTCGGCGAACCAAGCGATATCGAAATTAGCCTGCTCGGCGGCTTGCACCATTTCACGGGTATCGGCCATCACGCCGGCGGCACCCTGTGGATGGTCGCGCAAGGTCATCAGGCTGAAAATGCCAAACTTCATGGATACGTGCTCCTAACGTGTAGCCTGGCGGGGCCAGGGCGAAGGCCGGTGGTCACCGGCCATTTCAAAAAGACGCAGCCAAGGGCGCGGTGCCGGCGTAGCTGCCGTTCTGGTAAATCAGCGGCGCCACCGCCTCGGCGCAATGCACTTGGGTCACAAGGCCGATCACAATCAGGTGGGTGCCGTAGGCGATGCTGTTGTCCAGTTCGCAAAACAGGTTGGCCTGGGCACCGACCAGGTAGGGCACACCGCCCTTGTCCAGCTCCCAGTGCCCTTCGCTGAAGCGCTCTGCGCCCTTCAAGCGGCCACCGAAATTGCTGGAAATACTGTGCTGCTCAGTGGTGAGCAGGTTCACGCAAAAGCGCCGCGAACCGTTGAGGGCTGGCAGTACCGACGACGCGATGTTGATGCACACGATGATCGAGGCTGGCTCCACGCACAGCGAGGTGACCGCGGTAGCCGTCAGGCCGAACCACTGTTGTTCATCGGCACAAGTGATGACGCTGACCGCCGCTGCCAGGCGGCGCATGGCCTGCTTGAAGTTGTCTGGCAGTGCGGGGGAAATGGCGGGAAGGATCACGGTGAAAAGCCCACTATGGCGTGAAGACATTTTTAAAATTGCAGATTGTCAACAATCGGTCAAGCGGTGATCAGAAAATTGTTGATCATCTGCAGCTGGCCTTACCCCGTGATAAACTCGGGGTACTCTTCAACGTGAGCCAGGACTATGGTTTCCAGCAGCAAAAAAACGGCGACGATGCTCGCACCAATGAGCAACATGGAAAGCGCGGAATACGCTGCGGCGCAGATCCGCGCCGCGATCATCGACGGCGGGTTCAAGCCCGGTGACCGGCTGATCGAGAAACAGCTCACGGACCAACTGAACATTTCTCGTCACCCGGTACGCGAGGCATTGCGCCTGCTCAGCCGCGAGGGATTGGTGGAGATACGGGTGAACCGCGGCGCGATCGTCGCAGAACTCAGCGTGGACATGATCCTGGAGGTCTACAGCCTGCGTTCGGCCCTGGGAAAATTGGCGCTCAAGGCGCTGCTGAGCCGTGAAGGCCAACTGACACCGGCGACCCTGAAACATCTGGAAAGCATGGCCAACAAAGCGCTCAAGCTGGCCCGCCAAGCTGACCAGGCCGCGTCCGTGGACAACGATCTGGCCTTCCAGCAGGCTATCGTCGAGGCCAGCGGCCAGGAGCGCTGCGAGCGCTATTTCGCCGAACTGAGCGCTGAAGTGCGCAGGTTCAACAATCTCTCGCGCATCGCCTACACCGACCGCGAAGGCGATGCGATCAATTACGTGCTGGCATTGTACGAGGCCATCAAGGCTCGCGACCTGCTGCGGGCCGAGCACATCTGGCAGGCGAAGTTTGATCGCGCGGTAGAGCGTTACCTGGCCCATGTCGGTTCGGGGTTGGCCCACGGGTGATTCCTTGTGCCGCTGCCTGACGGCAGCGGCCATACCCTTTTGTAAAAAGCCAAATTATTTTATGCACCAATAACGTGCACTTGGCTACGAATACCTTGCAAGCCCGCCCTGCCTAAGGGCATGAATCACATGCTATTTGCCTTGGCCCTTTCTAGTGCGGCACCCCTGAAACCCGCATAAACATATTGATATTCAGTAGCTTAACTGCAATCTTGAATCGAAGGCGCCGTCCCTCCTTTGCCTTACAGACCCCATAAGCACCTCCCGAAAAGCACCTCCCTGCGCCGGGGCACCCCCCATTGACACTCCACGGATTGTTGATAATCATCAAAAAAGATGCCGTCTCGATCCTCGTTGCGGCCGATGATTAACGTCCGGAGTCAAGCATGCTCAAGCGATTTTCCGTTGCCGTACTCGGTTTGCTGTGGGTGATTGGGGCGCAACTGCCGGCGCAGGCAAGGCCGCTGGATGACATTCTCAAAAGTGGCGTGCTGCGGGTGGGTGTGCTGCCCAACTCGCCACCGCAGTCGGCACTGGGCAGTACCAACGAACTGGAAGGGTTTGACATCGACGTCGCGAAGAAGCTGGCCGAAAGCATCGGCGTGAAGCCTGAGTTCGTGATGACCGAGATCGCCCAGCGCGTGCCATTCCTGGTCAGCGACCGTATCGACATCTGCCTGGGAGGGCTGACCCGCACGGTCGAGCGCGCCAAGCTGATCAGCTACACAGTGCCGCTGCACACCGAGTCGATGGGGGTGCTGACCACTGACAAAGTCAAGATCAGCAGTTGGAAGGAACTCAATGACGCCAAATACACCCTGGTATTGATTCGCGGCGTGTGGACGGCTGACTTCCTCAAGCAGAACCTGCCCAACGCCAAGATCCTATATGTCGACACCATGGCCGACACTATCCGTTCGATTGCCCAGGGCCGCGCCGACGCGCTGGTGGAGAACATCGAGTTCTACGTGCCCTTCACCAAGAACTACCCCGACACCCACTGGGTGACCATGCCCGAGGCGCTGAACACCGGCTATGACGGCATCGGGGTGGCGCAGAACAACACCGCCCTGCGCGACCTGCTCAACATAGCGCTGTACAACCTGCACACCAGTGGCTTCGTCAACCAGACGTGGGAGCAGTGGTTCAAGGCCCCGATGCTGGTGAAAGTACAGCCCTCACCGTACTTCTGACCGCCCTGCCCTGCGCCCGGGAGGCCGCCTATGAATTACTCGCTGCAGTTCGGTGAAATACTTCGGCACTGGCCGGACCTGCTCGCCGGCGCCATCACTACCCTGCTGGTTGCCTTCGTCGCGTTCTGGGTGGGCGTGCTGATCGGCCTTGGCGGCGCCCTGGCCCAACGCCACGGCCGGCCATGGCTGCGTCGGTCGGTGCGGGCTTATGTCGTGTTCTTCACTAACACGCCCTCCTTGATCCAGCTGTTCGTGCTGTTCTACGGCCTGCCAGACGTGGGCATTGTGCTCACGCCGATGCAGGCGGTGCTGATCGGCCTGTCACTGAACGCCGGTGCATACCTGACCGATATTTTCCGTGGCGGCCTGGCCTCGGTCCGTCAAGCCGAGCTTGAGGCCGCCGCCACCTTGAACATGAACACCTGCCAGCGCTTTCGCTATGTGACCCTGCCACACCTGGCACAGACGCTGTACCCGATGCTGTCGAATTTCTTCATCTGGATCGTGCTGGGCAGCTCCATCGGCGGCCTGTTCGGCGTGGATGAACTGGCCGGCAAGGCCATCGAGATCAGCTCCACCACCATGCGCAGTATCGAGGCCTTCAGCGTGGCCGGGGCCATCTACGTGGTGCTGACCTTCATCGCCAGCTTGTTTCTGTATGCCGTGGGCTACTTCTGCCTGCGCGTTCGAGCGAGGTTTATCTGATGCTGCCGCTTTCGGTACAACTTCACCAACTGTTCACCGGCTTCACTTTCACCTTTTTGCTGCAGGCAGCCTTGAGTACCCTGGCGCTGGCCGTGGCCGGTTGCAGCTGCGGCCTGCTGGTGGGCCTGGTGGTAGCCTGCCTGCGCCGCAGTCGCACGCTGTACCTGTTGCCGCTGCGCATGGTGCTGGTGGTGTTCGTCGAGCTGATGCGGCGAATCCCGTTTCTGGTCACGTTATTCCTGACCCTGTTCGTATTGCAGGCCCTGGGCACCAACCTGTCGTTCTTCAGCATCGCGCTGATCGCCGTGTGCCTGATTGCCACCGCCTACCTGGCGGAAATCTTCCGAGCAGGCTTTGACTCGGTGCCGCAACCGCAGATCGACGCCGCGAAAACCCTGAACTTCAGCCCGCTGCAAATCCTGTTTACGGTAATGCTGCCCCAGTCCTGGAAAGTAGTGTTGCCCCCAGCGTTCAGCTTTATGGTGTCGTTCATCAAGGACACCGCCCTGGCATCGCAGTTGGGGGTGGTGGAGCTGACGTTCGCCGGCAAAATTCTCATCACCCGCGGCTACTCGGCGTTTTTGATCTACGGGCTGGTGATGTTGGTGTACTTCGCACTGTCGTGGCCGCTGAGCCTGCTCGGAGCTTGGCTGGAACAATGCACGCAGCGCGCCTTCAACCCCACGGCCGACGCCATGCCCGCCGGTACCACGCCCATCACACCCGCCCTGCCCAACCCAGCGCTCTTGGACCGGAGATAACCCATGCCGCACTTGGATATCAATAACCTTTCATGTTCCTACGGCTCGCAACCGGTGCTCGACGGCCTCAGCCTGAGCGTCGAAAAAGGCCAGGTGGTCAGCCTTATTGGCGGCTCCGGCTCAGGCAAGAGCACGCTGCTGCGGGTCATCATGGGGTTGACGCAACCTACCGGGGGCAGCATCAGCATTGGCGAGCAGGCGGTGGACTACGGCTCGGCAGCCAGCGTGCGTGCTGCCAGGGAAAAAATCGCCATCGTGTTCCAGCAGTACAACCTGTTCAACAACATGAGCGTGCTGCGCAACGTCATGGTAACCCCCACCCGGGTGCAAAAGCGGGACGAACGCAAGGTGCGCGACGAGGCCATGACGCTGCTAAGCAAAGTGGGCTTGAAGGACAAAGCCAACGTGTACCCGGCGCAGCTCTCCGGGGGCCAGCAGCAGCGAGTGGCAATCAGCCGTGCCCTGGCGTTGCAACCGCAGATTTTATTGCTTGACGAAATCACCTCCGCGCTGGACCCAGAGCTGGTCGGCGAGGTGCTTGACAGCGTGCGCCAACTGGCCCGCGACGGCATGACCATGCTGCTGGTGTCCCATGAAATGCGCTTCGTTCGCGAAGTCTCCGACCAAGTGGCGATGATGGACAAAGGCCGCATCGTCGAGATGGCCCCGCCCGAGCAACTGTTCACCCAACCCCAACAACCCCGCACCCAGGCGTTCATGCAGAAGGTCGCCTGGCACTGATGCTTAAAAGCAGAGGAAATACTGACCCGTGGCTACCATCGTAAAATTGAAATCCGGCAGCATTCTGGAAGAAAAAGAAAGTTTTTCGCGCGCCGTGTGCGTGGACAACTGGATCTTTATGTCATTGACCTCCGGGCGCGACTACAAGACCCGGGTAATGCCCGACACCGCCCTGGGCCAGGCCGAGAACGCCCTACGCAACGTCGAAGGCGCCTTGCAGGCGCTGGGCTCGGAATTGGCCGATGTGGTGCGCTCGCGCATCTTCATCCCCAACCAGGCCGATGTACCCGCGGTGATGGCTTTCATTGGCGAGCGTCTCCGTGGCATTGACCATGCCCACTGCGTGAGCTGCGGCCAATTAGGCGGCCCGGAGTACCTGTTCGAGATCGAGGTCACCGCTTACAAGGGGGCCGCCAAGGGGGAGCAGCAGCGGGTGACGATCAGCTTGTGACGATGTAAGGATATGGAAGCGGTGCCCGGCCATTTATCTGGGCTGGGATGATCAAGGCGGTTGCCTTGCAGGCGTCCAATGGGCTTTAAGTGGCTGCGACCGCGAAGGCCTCACCGCGCTACCGGACACGACCCCGAAGCCGCCTATGACTTTTTCCGCACGTTTCAGAAATCGCCATTCGCGATCGCTCGCAGCGCCCGCGCCTGCCTAGCGATAATCCCGATTGATCAAGTGGGGCGGGGAGCCCCGCCGGACGACTGCGATGCACTGATCGCATCTGCCCACTTCGCGCTGAGCGGCTGGGGAAGTCACCCCAAATCCAAGGTTTACCGCGTGGGTGCCCGCGGGCACCATCGTCCTTATCGGCGGGCCTTAGTAGGTTTGCTCCCCAGCCCCTCACGAACGATGGCCAGCGTAACCCTACGCCGTGACATCAACGCCAATCTTGTTCAGAAATGGATACCGGCTTAGGGCGATCGGAGGGCGCCAGCGTTGCCCATTTTCGTTCCGATGAAGCTAACGCCCGTAACCCAGCCCGATCAGCCAAAAGGCTGTTCAGGCCTTTGTGCATCCCATAGTGCTCGCTGGACAGAACACTGTTCCAGCAGTACTGTCAGCCTCGTTCTTTAATGGCGGTGGCCTCGTTTCCAATGGTCTGCGCTTTTGTTAGGCGTAGCAGGGCAACAGGGCAAAATTGGCATGGAGAGCCTATGGACCCGATCATTTCGCTTAAGTCGTATGCCGAAGGCGCCAGCCTGCATGTGCATGATTTTCACCAACTGGTCATCCCCACCAACGGCACGATGGAAATAGAGATCAATGGCTCTGGAGGGTATCTGACGAATGCCAGGGGCGTGTTGATACCCGCCGCCTGCCACCATGAGTTCAGCGCATCTTCCGGCAGCCAGTACGTCGTGGCAGATATACCGATCGATTTCATGATGGGCGACAGCGTTGACTCATGGACGTCTCGTACGGTTAACGAGCCATTTTTTACGGTGCCCTTGTCCTTCAATCATCTGCTCGCCTACCTCAAAGACGCGGGCCAGCAGCGACATGCGGTCAACGCCGATGCTTGGGTGAGGCTAGCCCTGGGCTCTATCGCCTCGGATCCCCAAGCACCGTGCGCTACGAAACCCGAGCCATTGGCGAAAGCCACAGCGTTCATGCGCGCCAACATAGACCAGGCGATCACCTGCAAGCACGTGGCGTTGGCTGCTGGGGTCAGCGAAAGGAAGCTCAATTACCTGTTCCATCAGTCGATGCAGGCTACGCCCCACGCCTACTTGCTGGAGTTGCGCATTGAGAGAGCTATCAGCCTGCTCTGCAGCGGCAACCTGCCCATCAGTGCCATCGCTCACGCCAGCGGTTTTTCCGATCAAAGCGCGCTGACCCACGCCATGAAACGCACCCGCGGCATCACACCGGCCAAGCTCAGGCGTGTGAGCACCTGATCGGCCCGCCGAGCAAGTATCCGCGGCAAGGCACGCTGCCAGCGTGCAGTCGATAACAAAAAAAAGCAGGATCTTGCAAGCCGTGCATAGGGGCCGCGTCGTACATTTCGGTAGTCCATCGAAGGGTACGAGCATTCCCAATGTCCGAAATGCTGCACGCTATTTCCACCAAAAGCACCCGGCTGCGAAAGACAGCCAACGCTTGCGGCCTATTGGCCATCGTGATGTGGGCCTCGCTCGCGTTGTTGACCGCGCGCACGCAGGGCGTGCCCCCGTTTCAACTGTTGTGTCTATCGTTCGCTATTCCGTTCGCCCTGGCATGCTTGGCCGCCATCGCGGGTTGGCGCGGCGGGTTCAGGGCTTGGCGCCAGCCACCGGAAGTGTGGATCTCCGGCTTCGCCGGCATCTTCCTCTATCACGCCTTCTATTTTTTCGCACTCAAAGCCGCGCCCCCAGCGCAGGCCAGCATGATCGCGTACCTATGGCCACTGCTGATCGTGCTGTTCAGTACCGCGCGGGCGAAAGGTCGGCTCAACCGAATGTGCCTGCTAGGGGCCTGCCTAGGTTTGGCCGGCACTGCCGTGATCCTTCAGCCCGAAAGCAGTGCGCTCACGCCTCGGACGATGCTTGGCTATGCCGCGGAATTGTGCTGCGCCCTAGTGTGGTCGAGTTATTCGGTTTTCAACAAGCGCTATGAAGGTGCACCGGTCAGCGTGATTGGCGGTATTTGCGGGCTGGTATCCCTTGGCGGAGCCATCTGCCACATGCTGTTTGAACAGACGGTCATGCCCGATACCCAAGCCGCTGTGGCGATCTTGCTGCTAGGGCTGGGCCCGGTGGGCCTGGCGTTCTTTGCTTGGGATCTAGCCACAAAAAGCGGTGATACGGAATTTCTCGGGGCGGTTTCATACCTGGCACCGCTGATCTCGACGTTGCTTTTGGTAATTGCTGGCGTACTGACGCTCGATCTGAGGATCATCGCCGCAACCGGGTTGATCGTTGCGGGGACCCTTGCGGCCACCTTCGGCGCGCGCTACCGCGCGCTGGCGCTGTCGCGACGGATAACAGAATAGCCCGCGTTATTTCAGATAAGGATATCCAAATGCTGAGAGTTCTGGCGATCAGTGCTCCGCACTGGCAGTTTCGCCCTGTCGGCCATGAGCAACACCTCAACAGCAGTACGCCGTTCAGTTTGCAAAATGCTATCAGAGTATGTGCCCATGATGCCCGTCAGGGCATCGGGGTATGGGGACGCAGTAACTGGAATAGCGCAGGGGGCCTGGCCAATGCTGTGTTCATGTCGGACTACCTGCACGAAACCTTTGCCTGGCTCGACCCCGCACTGGCCAGTGTGCGGCCCAATCTCGTATTGATCGGCGCGATGTCCATCTCCTTTCCAGGCGCTGTCCAGGTGGCTACACGAATCAAGCAGGCATTGGGATCGAAAGTAATCGTAGTTATCGGCGGCAAGCATGTGATCGAGACCACTTACCTGAGCGCAGGGGAACTTCGACTGCACCCAGGCTCTCCGATTGCCGCTATGGATCGGGGCGATATCGGACCGATCTTCGATTTGGTCGTTTCCGGTGATGGCGAAGAACTGATCAGGGAAATCGGTGTCGCCGTTGCAGGCTTGACCGGCACGGAGTTGAATGCGTCCAATATTGCGACCTACCTAGCGGAGAACCTCTGCATTCGGGGGGACTGGACCACTGCCTGGCTTGACGGGGGCGCCGTCAGGCATGTCACGAGCCCGAAACTACCGTTGGATTACGACAATTTGCCGGTACCCGCAGCGCTGTTTCAAGTGACCTCGACATTCCCGGTCTTTCGAACCGACCTGACGGCGCATGCCTATAGCGACACCAGCAAGGGTTGTATCTATTCGTGTGGTTTCTGCAGCGAAGCCCAGGCAATCAACGGTAAGCTCCAAGGCATGGCGACGGCGCATCAACGGCTGTTCCGCCAGTTGCACACCATCGCCAATTTGGCCCAAACCCAAGCCAGCGAGGCTACGATCAGCGCTTTTGTCGAAGATTCGATTCTGCTGCAGGGCAACGCTGCGTCACTGGCACGCTTGTCCGACCTTATTGAGACGCAGGGGTTGGGGATTGTGTTCGGTGGTCAGCTCACCGTTGACATGGTCAATGACCCGAACCGCCAGGTACAGATCGCGCGGCTAGCTGATAATGGCCTGCGCTACCTTTTTATGGGGCTGGAGACGCCGGACGAGGATCTTGCGGCGGCGATGCACAAAAATCGCGGGGCATCCAGGGGCAGCCACAAAAGTGACCTGCTGTGCAGTGACGCGACGGACAACGGTTGGGTGCACAGAAGCGAACGGGCTTTGCGCTTTCTAGCGGGCGCGGGCATTGACTGCGGGTTGTCGCTGTTGTTCGGGCTGGGGGAAAGCCAAACCCAGCGGGTGGCCCTGCTGGAGCTCATCGGCGCGTGGCAGCGCGATGTGGGGCAGCCCAAGTGCATCAGCATGAACTGGGCGGTACAGCATCCATTGCGGCAACCGCAGGGCAATAAGAACCACTACCTGGCGTGGGCCATTGATGAGCAGGACCTTCGCGCGCCGGTCATCTCCAGGATATTCGGTGAAGCTTCGACGCGGTATTGCATGCCGGGGGTGAGCATGGCCAGCCTAGCCGAACTGCAGGTACTGGACGGGCTTTATCAAAAATTGAACAGCATCGTCTGAGCGAGCGCCTCCATGATACAGATGCCTCCTGAATTGTCCGCTGCCCGGCCATCCCTTCGAGTCGGCTACCTCTCCTACCGGGTGCGAAACAACACCGGCGCTTATTGTCTGCCTTTGCGGCGCATGGCAGGGGCGGCCAGCCATCGTGATCCATCGACGCAACAGCACACCGAGGGCACCCATAAGCTATTGAAGGCTTGTGGCACTGCCCCCTCGCGTTATAGGCCCTCCTATGACGCGCTCAGCCGCAGGCAGCTAGCAGCGAAGCCGCTGGTAAGCGTCAACCCTGTGGTCGATATAGGCAATTACATTTCGCTACGCTACGGCGTGTGCATCGGCTCCTACGACGCGAACTGTATCCAGGGCTCAATCTCGTTCGCGGTGGGTAGTGCGCACGCGCAGTACCGGGGTATCGCCGACAAGGCGATAAAGCTCGAGGGAATTCCGGCGGTAAGGGATGACCTGGTTTTTTTTGGCAGCCTGCATGCCGATTCGCGGCGAACCTGTGTAGGTGAGCAGCGCCAGGCATTGCTGATGCGCTTCTTCTATCCCTCCGAATGGCTCAACCCCGCGACAACTCAGGAGCAGGCTGGCGCTCTGCTAGACGAATACTGTTCAATTCATATCTCCGATGATGGTGTATGCAGTTGATGACGATCCTCGACAGCCCCTCCCAGCCGGGTGATAGCGCTGGGTTCTACGCCTCTGGTTCGGGTGATCGGTTGTTCAGCGACGATCATTTCCCTCCGGCCATTAGCGCTTTCCTGCAGTCGGAACGTGCTTTGCTGGCCGCGGCGGCGCGGCACAAGCACGCCATTGTCGAAATTGGCTGCCACGAGGGCACGCACGCCGAATGGTGCCGGGCGGCTGGGAAGCACTACCTTGGGGTGGACCCGGTCGAACGCTATATTCGGCAAGGCCTTGCCAAGCAACCTGATTTTGGTGAAAGGGAGTGCAAGCTGGTGGTGGGAAGCGCGGAGCAGATCGATGAGATCATCGTGCGAGAACTGGATGGAATTCTGCCAAGCGATATTTTGATATTCATCCCGTTCAACTGCTTCGGCAACATCACCGCAGTCGAGTCGGCCGTGGGTAGCATCGCACGCTCGGGTTGTTCGCTGTTGCTCAGCGCGTACCAAACGTCGCTACCTGCGCTACTGGCGCGCTTTTCCTACTATGCAGCCTGTGGCTATAACCCGCTGACCCTGAGCCGCAGTGAGCGCGGCGAGTTGTTCCATGACAACAACGGGCTGCATACCTATGCATACGCCGCCGCGTGGTTGAGTGCATTGTTCTCGCGCTTTGCGATGACAGTGACACCAATCCGCCACGGGGGGATCGGCCAGGCTTACGTTACGCCGGACCTCGAAGGAGGAGTCACTGGCATCTTGGATAGTGCTGGAGCCGATTTAGATAATCCCTAGGGTGCAACTCTATAGCCGCCACTGCAGCGCTGCGCAGGTGTAGGGGCTCTATGGCGCAACCGACCGTGGGTTGGCTTCAAAATGATCATTCGATCTTGATTCCAATACTGAACTCATGGCCGGTCGTCCGGCCAATCGTTGGCCATCCCAAGATAAGGGAGTGTTGTGACCCTCGCAGGCTGCGGTTCAATGTTCCCGCCCTGTAGCTGAAGAACAGTGCAGCCAAACCCGAAGGCCGCGCCATCAAGCCACACCACCAGCAGGCGTGGCTGGCCCCTGCCGAGGTTAAGCGCCCAAAGAAGTGCATCCCTGCGTTATCGTTTTCGCCGAGAACAGCCTAACCATTATCAAATTCAAGTCGCCGTTAGCGCCTTCGCACTCTTAGGATTACTGTTTTCGCGTACCATCTTCTTCTGGTTATCATTTTCTAGCGCTCGTTAGGGATTCGGCTATGCAGGCAGGATTCAAGGCACTTGCAGATCGCTACGGTATCGCGCTTGCGCAGCCCCTGCGCGTCGAGTCGTTGATCGGTACGACACGCAGGAGCCGCGAGAGCAATGGACATGTCGAGAACACCTATCCCGCCAGCTACCAGCCGGCGGACGATTTCGCGGGGCATTTCGAATTTGGGCTCAAGTACGAAGAAATTCACCTCGAGTTTTTGCCCGTCTGTTTGCGGCAGTAGGCCCGGCGCCCATCGAAGCCTGGTGCCGGCAGGCGCCCTTTGGCCAATATGCCCGCCGCACGGGGTTTCTGTACGAGTGGCTGACCGGGCAGCGACTGGCTGTGCCAGATGTCACCAATGGCGGCTATGTCGATGCCGTTGCGTCGCAGCAGTACCCCACCCGCATTGAGCCGTTGCGGGTACGGCGCTGGCGCATCAACGATATCTGCCCGGTGTAAGGGCGTTCCGCCCCCTGGTCCAGCGTACCGAAACCGTACAACAAGCGCTGCGATTTGACCTGGGTGCGGCACTGCGGGAGCTGAACCGTAAGCGTACGGGGAATACGCCTTGCGCAGGTCAGCCCGGCATCCACTGATGTGGCAGGAGTTGCTCGATCTCACTAGCCTTCTGCGTCGGCAACCGCATCAGCACATCCTTGAGATACGCGTACGG
>NZ_JAAOCA010000034.1 GCF_014694385.1 Pseudomonas typographi
GGGTGGGTTGGGCAGTCGCGGTTCAGTTTTCATCGTTGATAGCCTCGGCCAGGCAGGCGAGTTTTTCCACGGCGCGCTGGGCGGCCTTGGCGTCTCGTTGGGCGTTTTTCAGCGTTTGTTGTTGCGCCTGCACCGCTCGGGTTTGCTGGTCGATGCCCTGGCGCAGCCGTGACAAGTCGTCGAGCAGGCTGCGTTCTTGGTCATGCCAGCGGTCCACATCGTTGAGTGTCAAGGCTTGGTTGACGTGCTCCAGGGCAAGCGCTTGGCGTTGTTCCACCTGGCGGCTGCGCTCATCGGCGAAGGCACTGCGCGTTTGGGCCAGGCGTTCGCGCCCGCTGTCAAGTTCACGTTCGGCCTGGCGTTGCTGGCGTTCCGCGCTGGCCTGGCGATGTTGGCGCAGCGGCGCCAAGATGCGAATCACCTCTTCGAGGGCGGCGCGCTGTGGGTCGGCTTCCAATTCTTCGTCCATGTTCACTCCGGTAGTTGCGCTGTCAGTTGCATCAGTGCGGCGAGGGTGTCTTGCAATGGCACCGGCTCGCGCAGGTCTTGGCGCAAAAAGGCATTGATCGGTTCGTTCAGCGCCACCGCGCAGTCGGTGACCGGGTCACCGCCGGGTTGGTATTCGCCCAGGCGCAGCAGCATCTCTACTTGGCGGTAGGCCGCCATCAACCGGCGCAGGCGGTTGTTCGCCTGTTGGTGCTCACGGCCGCTCACGTTGCTCAGGATCCGGCTGATGCTGGCCTGTACGTCGATGGCCGGGTAATGCCCGCGCTCGGCCAGCTTGCGCGAGAGCACGATGTGGCCATCGAGCAACGAGCGAACCTCGTCGGCCACCGGGTCGTTCATCGAGTCTTGCTCGATCAGCACCGTGTACAACGCGGTGATCGAACCGGCCTCGCTCATGCCGGCGCGCTCCACCAGTTGAGGCAGCAAGGTATACACCGAGGGCGGCAAGCCGCCCCGGCCCAACGGTTCGCCAGCGGCGATGCCGATTTCTCGTTGGGCGCGGGCGAAGCGGGTCAGCGAATCGAGCAACAGCAACACCTTAAGGCCTTTGGCCCGGTAAGCCTCGGCGATGGCCGTGGCGGTGAAAGCGGCGCGGGCGCGTTCCATGCTGGAGCGGTCTGAGGTGGCGCACACCAGTACCGAGCGCTGGCGCAAGGTATCGTCCAGTTCGTGGTCGAGGAACTCGCGCAGTTCCCGCCCGCGTTCGCCGATCAGCCCGAAAACGATCACATCGCACCCCATGTTGCGGGCCAATTCCGCCATCAGCGTGGTCTTGCCGCAGCCAGCGCCGGCGAACAGCCCCACGCGCTGCCCCTCGCCGAGCAAGATGGCACTGTCGATGGCACGCACGCCGGTAGGCAGGGCGGTGGTGATGCGCGGCCGTTGGGTCGGCGGCAGGGCGTCGGCGATCACCGGCACGGTCTGGCGGGTGTCGTTGGGCCCGGCAAAGGCGCCCTCGGCGCCTGCCAACAGGGGCCGGCCGAAGCCATCGAGCACACTGCCCAGCAAGCGTTCGTCCACGCCAATGCGGTGGGCAATGCCCAAGGGCCGGATGGGCGCATCGACCTGGATGCCATCAGGCGTGCCCAAGGCGCTGAGCAAGGTACAGTCGCGGGTAAACCCGACGATCTCGGCCAGGATGCTGCTGCCGTCGGCTTTACTCACCTCGCACAGTTCACCGACCTTTGCCGCCGGCACCTGGCACTGCAACAAGATACCGCTCACGGCGCTCACACGGCCGCTGGCGCGCACCGCCGAATAACGCGCCAGACGTGCGGCCTGCCCAGCGGCCCACTGCTGCAGGGCGGCGTTCACCAACGCACCTCGTAGTGGCGTTCGCCCTCGAACTCTACGCGGCCATCGTCGATACGGGTCAGGCGCAGCCCAGCCAACTCGTCGCCGACGTACAAGCGCTTGCCATCTGCGGTCACCAGGTGTGCCTGCGGCCCCGACATGATCTGCACGATCACGAACGGCAGCGCCGAGCCCCCGGCCGAAACCTCATCGACCAAGGCTACCGGAATTTGATAGCTGCCTTCGAACCGTTCCAGCATCCGCTGGTACACCGGCCGCGCCTCTTCTTGAAGGTTACCCCGCAACACCAAGCCCTTGGCCGTTTGTTCGACCGTCACATCGTTCAGCAGGCGGTCGCTGAGCATGGTTTTAAGCCTGAGTTGGGCTTGCTCGGCGCTCAGGCGGGTGCGGTGATCGCCGGCCGCGGGCGGCGCCGATTGGCCGGCGGCGCTGTCTACCCCGGTGCCCACCAGCGCTGCCTCGCTGGGGGCGTCGCTGTGGGACAGGCTCCAGGCGCTACCGACCACTCCCACCAGAATGCCCACGGTGATGAGCGTGACCCGGTTGAACAGCGACGGGCGCCGCCTGGCCGCCGAATGCCCGGCCGAGGGTTGCGTCGGTGGGTCGCCAGCGCCCTGCGCGGCGGCGCCCGGGGCGGGCACCGGCAGCGTCGGCCAGGCGGTGTCGGCTGCGGCCACCGCCAACCACACCGAACCCAATACAAAGGGGCTGCCTGGCTGTAGCGTAGCCAGGGCGTGCCCTTCGTCATCGAGCACCGCGCCGTCTTCGGCATTCAGGGTCCAGCGCTCACCGTCGCGTCGCAGGCGGCAGTGGCGCTGCTCCACGCCAGGGTCATGCAGCGCCAGGTCCAGTTCATCGTGCGAGCCGATCAGCCATTGCTCACCCACCAGGGGCAATGCGGCGCCCTGATGCAACCCGGTCAACACCCGCAACTCGAACATGTCAGGTGCCCTCTCTTCAGGCAGCATAGTGGTTGTCCAGGGCCGCGGTTTCTTCTTCGAGTTCGAAGCGGCCCATCACCTTCACCTGGGCGGTGGCGCTGATTTCCGCGAACGACATCACCGGCACGTGATGGAACTCTTCCTGCAGCAACGTCCGTAGCGGGCTGCGCAGGTCTTGGGCCACCAACAGCACGGCTTTTTCCTGGGCCCTGAGCGGAAACGCCAAGTGCAGTTGCTGCACCAGCAACTGGCTGGTTTCGTTGTCCAGCGCGAAGAACGTCTCGGTTTGCGTTTGGCGCAGCCCATCACGCAGCACGCCTTCGCTTTCCGGGGTCAACAGCCACACCAGCAAGCCCTCGGCGCCAGCATATTGGTGATACAGCTGCGACTTCAGGGCGATGCGCACGTAATCGGTCAACGCGGTGATTTCACGTTCGTACTGGCCATGCTCGATGAGGGTTTCGGCGATCACCCGCACCGAGCGTAATGGCACGCACTCCGAGGCCAGCCGTTGCAACACGGCGGCAAAGCGGGCCAGCGGCACCGCCCGCTGCATTTCTTGAGCGACCTCGGGCTGTTCGGACTCCAGCCAACCGAGGATCGCCTTGGCTTCCTGTAGGCCGATGAACCTCGGGCCGCAGGCGTGTAGGGCGCGCTCCATGCGCTCGACGATCAGCGTATGGGCGCTGACCACTTCGAACGCCTCGCCTTGCCCCTGCGCGGTGTCGGCCGGCATCCACAGCCAGTCCTCTTCCTGCCGGTCGACATGCCCGCCCACCGCGTGTAGCGGGGCTTGCTGCTCGAATGCGCGGGCCTCTACCGCCACCTGGCTTTGGGTGAAGGTGGCCCTGAGCAGCGGCACTTCATACACGGAAAACCTGAACTCATCGGGCGCCAGCGACGGCGAATGTTCAATGATGAACGAGGGCAAGGTCAGCCCGTACTGCACCACCAGCCGGTTACGCCGTTGGCGGATCTCGCTGACCAGCGCCTCTATCTGTGCCGGGTCTTGGTCTGGGTGAAACTGCAATACGAACTGGCGGCTGGGGGAGAACGTACGCAGGTCTTCATTGCCGTTCAGTTCCGGCGCCACGGCTTCGGCCTCATCTTGCTGCGCGGGCGGGCGCGCCCGGTACAACTGCAGTGTGCCGCCACAGCCGCACACGATAGCGATCACGATGAACACTGCGGTGGGCATGCCAGGCAAGGCCGCGAAACCAAGCATGGCCACCGAGGCGATGATCCAGGCCTTGGGTTGGCTGGTGATTTGCTCGGCGATTTCACGGCCGATGTTGCTTTGCACCGTCGGGTCGCCATTGGGCACCCGGGTGATCACGATGCCGCAGGTTACCGAGATCAACAGTGCCGGGATCTGCGCAATCAAGCCGTCGCCGATGGTGAGCACGGTATACAGCTGCAAGGCCTCGCTGGCGGCCATGTTGTGCTGCACTACGCCGATGGCGATACCGCCGATCATGTTGATGGCCACGATGATCAGGCTGGCGATGGCATCGCCATTGACGAACTTCATCGCCCCATCCATCGCGCCGAACAATTGGCTTTCTTTACCCAGTTCGGAGCGCCGGGTACGTGCCTCGTGCACGGTGATCAGGTTGGCGCGCAGGTCGCTGTCGATCGACATCTGCTTGCCCGGCATCGCATCGAGGGTAAAACGTGCGCCCACTTCCGCCACCCGCTCCGAGCCTTTGGTGATCACCAAAAAATTCACCACGGTGAGAATAAGAAAAATCACCATGCCTACGGCCAGGTTGCCACCCACCACGAATTGCCCGAACGCCTCGACGATATGCCCGGCGTCCTGGTTCAGCAAAATCAGCCGGGTGGTCGAAATCGACAGGGCCAGGCGGAACATGGTGGTGAGCAGCAGCACCGCCGGAAAGGTCGAAAACGCCAACGGCCGAGGCAGGTGCATGGCCAGCATGATCAACAGGCAGGAAATACAAATATTGATAGCGATCAACACATCCACCAAGGCAGTGGGCATGGGCGTGATCATCATGAACACAATCGCGATCACCGCGAAGGCGCCGACGATTTCCGAGCGGCGCATGGTTGCGAGCGCGATGCCGTTCAGCAGGTTGATTACGCGTTCCATAAGGCGCTGTTCTCCTGGGCGAGCCGTTGTTCCTCGTTGGTGAGCACGGTGCTGAGGATCAGCAGGTTTTTCTGGACGTTTGTATAGTCGTTCGTGGTCCGCCACAGCCGTACCGGCAACCGCTGGTTCAAGATGCGTTTAAGCTCGTTCAGGCAGGCCAACTGGTTGCGCAGGCGGCTGCCCCCGAGCAGTTCGACCAGGGTGCGTGTTTGCTCTGGTTCCATCAGCTTGCCGATCAGCGTGAGCAGGTGCCGCAGCAGGGCGATGCCTTCTACCTGCATGTCTGGGTTCTTGCTGCGCATGCGGCCGAGCAGGTGTTCGCATTCACGCAGTAGGGCGGCCACATGCCGCGCGGTGGCAAGGCCATTCATCAGCGGCCGCGCTTGCTGCAGTGCATTGGCGGCGGCGGCCGAGGCGACGTCTGCCGCCATGTCCGAACGTATTTCCCGGAGCGAGGTTTCGAACTGGCCGTGTTCGCGCATTTCGCCGAGCAGGGCATCGACCAGCCCCACCACGTTCAACGGGCCATTGACCGCGGCGCTGTACAGCGCGTCGGGGGCGGTTTTACGCAGTGTTTTGCCGCGGGCCCGCTCCCGCGCTTTTAGTGGGTTGGGGCGGTTGCGCCCCGGTTTGCCGTGCTCCTTGCACAGAAGCTTGAGCTGCCGCCTGAAGAACAGGTGTTCACCGTCATCCCCTTCGTCTTTCGCCTGGCGGGCTGCCGCCTGCATCAACCGGTGCGCTACGGCGGGGTTATCGCCACAACTGTCGAGGATGTGTGCGAGTGTTTCCTTGGGGTTTCGCAATTGGCGGCCCTGCAACTGCCTGCGCAAAGAACGCGTGGCGGCATCCAAGCCTTTGTAATAGTGGGCGATCAACTGGTGGGTGCGTTCCAGTGACCGCGTCGCCTGGGACTGCAAGCCGTTGATGACCGCCGCTTGATCACGCTGGTTGCTTACCTGGCCCCGCTCCGCCAGGGCGGCATCGAGGTGCGCCAATGCCTGGGTGGTTTCTTCAGGCGTAACCGGCCCCGGGTGCAACGGCGATAGCGGCGCAGCATGGGGCTTGGGCGGTACCACTGGTGGCATGTGCTGCGGTGTGATCGGCGGGGCGATTTTCATGGCGCGCCTCTGGGCTAAGTCTTGGGCCCTGAGTGGCTTGCCAGGGGCGCCGGTTCCATCGGCTTGCCAGTGCTTGCAGGGTCACTGGCCGGTTGTGCAAAACACCGTCGCCGCGCCGCGGCAGTTGCGCAAAAACTTGCGCTAGGTGAGATTGAGGTAAGTATGAATATCGTTTTATAACAGTGGGTTGAAGCCGATTATTAACATGGCACGGCTATCGCTAAGCATCCCTTACCACACCCCCTAAAAGGTAAGCCCAATGCCTACGAGCGTGTCCATCACCCCCCATGTATCTGCTGGTATTCGCCAACTCACTAGCGACCAGGTACAGATGTTGCGAGCGTTTATCCAGAAGCGCGTGATGAACCCGGACGACGTCGATGACATCCTCCAATGCACGTTTCTCGAAGCGATCCGTAACGAGCACAAGTTTCAAGGCACCTGCAAACCACAGACTTGGCTGTGTGGTATCGCCGTGAACTTGATTCGCAACCACTTCCGGCGCTTATACAACCAGCCCTATCAGGAAAGCTGGGAGGACCAGATGCATTCCAATGTGGTGCCGGGCGGCGACATCGGCCACGAGGTCGATGGCCATCGGCAGTTGGCGCGCGCCGTCCAGGCCATCGGCCAGTTATCCAGCCATATGCAGCAGGTGATAGAGGTCAGCCTGGAGATGGACGGCAATTATCAAGACACCGCCTCGTGCTTGGGCGTACCGATCGGCACCGTGCGTTCGCGGTTGTCGCGCGCGCGCGAGCAGTTGAAGCGGCAGATGGAGGCTTAGTTGTAGGGGCCAGCAGCGTATCGCTAAACTGGGCGTACCTTATTGCCTTCGCCTCGGGTGCCTATGGCTCGTTGTGGGTTATCACTGCCCTTGCTGATACTGCTGGCGGCCGCGCACGCGCAGGCGACCCTACGCTGCGGTACTGAGCTGATCGCCGAGGGCGCGCCCATCGGCGAGGTGCAGGCCAAATGTGGCATGCCGCAATACCAACACACCGAATACCCCGCCCTGCGTGCTGACGGGGTGCCGCGTTACCAGGCGGTTCAGGTGACCCGTTGGGTGTATGGGCCACGCAATGGCGCGTATCGGTACTTGCGCTTCATCGAAGGCAAGTTGGTGGAAATTCGCACGTCGCGCGAGGCGCCGTAGGCACCGGCCGCCGCATCTTACCCGCCCATCCGCGCCATCTGGCTGAGCAACACCCAAAACGTCCCACCGACCATCAGCGCTATGATCAACCCCGAAAACAGCAGCAGCCACAAGTCGTGGCGGTGCGAGCGGGCCAGGCTGATGTGTAAAAAACAGCGAAAGTGCACCATCACCTGCAAGGCCCCGCAGCCGTAAAGCACCCACCACAGCCCGGGGCCGTTCAGCGCGGTCAGGCCCACCACGGCGAACGACACGGCGGTCAACAGCACCGCAAGCACCAGCCCGAGGGTGTACAGCCGCAACGTGCGGCGGTAAGCGGCAACGTCGTTCACAGCCTGGCCCCCTGTAGGTACACCACGGTAAAGATGCCGACCCAGATGATGTCGAGAAAGTGCCAGAACAACGCTAGCCGCATCAGCCGGGAGGTCACCTCGCTCGCCAGGCCCATTACCCGGATTTGTACCAGCATCACCAGCAGCCAAAGGCAGCCGGTGGCCACATGCAGCCCATGCATGCACACCAGCGTGTGCAGTGCCGACAGGAATCCGCTGCGCTGGGGGGCCGCGCCGCGTTGGTAAAGGTCCACCAGGTCGTGGACTTCGGCACCGAGAAAGGCCAGGCCCAGCAGCAATGTCACGCACAGCCAGGCACTGGCCAGGCCGGGGCGCTCGGCCTTGAACTTCAGCGCGAGCGAGGCTAACCCAAAGGTATAACTGCTCGCCAGCAGCAAGCCGGTCTGCAGCAAGGCGCTGGGTAGGTTTACCACCTGCGCCGGGTGCGGCCCGCTGCCAGTGGCGTGGACCTGGGTGCCGTAAACGGCGAACAGCAAGGCGAACACCAACGCGTCGCTCATCAAGAAAATCCAGAAGCCGAACACGCTGCTGCCCACCTCGGCCTGTTCTGCCTCCGGGCTGCGCGGGTGGTTCAGCCCGGGGTGCAAATGCCGCGGGCTCATAGTGTGGGCTCCGCGCGGCCGCGGTTGCGCGGGTCGAGCTCAAGGTCGCGGTTCACCGCTTCGGCGGCCTGCACGGCGGCCACCCAACGGTTATGCTCGGCGGCGAGCTCGGCGCTGCTGACGGTCTGATGGGTGTGCCGGTTGAAACTGCGCACCACCACGCAGGCCACGGCCGCCAGCACGCCGCCGAGTGCCGCCCAGCCGATGTGCCACACCAGGCCAAACGCCGCCACGAAGCTGGCCGCACCGATGAACAGCGCCACGGGCGTGTTGCGCGGCATGTTGATCGGCGCCGGCTGAACCACCGCGCGATAGGCTTGGCCTTGCTCCTTCAGCCACATGAATGCATCACGGTCGTGAACCGCGGGCAGCACGGCAAAGTTGTAGGCCGGCGGCGGGGAAGGGCTTGCCCATTCCAGGGTGCGGCCATTCCATGGGTCGCCCAAGGGGGCACGCGTATGGTCGCGCTGGCGTATGCTCACGATCAATTGCACGACCAAGCTCGCCACTGCCGCGAACAGCAGTACCGCACCGGCTTCGGCCACCCACAACGCCGGTGCGAAGGCGCTTTGGTGGATCACGCTCAGGCGCCGGGGCATGCCTGCCGCGCCCAACAGGTACAGCGGCATGAACGCCAGCAGGAAGCCCAGGCCGAAGCACACGGCCGCCACACGCCCCCAATGCTCGTTAAGGCGAAAGCCGAACACCTTGGGAAACCAATAGGTATAGCCGGCCAGCAGGCCGAACAACGTGCCGGGGATCAGCATGTTGTGAAAGTGCGCGACCAGGTAGGTGGTGTTGTGCAGTTGGAAGTCGACCGGCGGTGTGGCCAGGGTCATGCCGGTCAGGCCACCTACCACGAACAGCATCAAAAACAGGCTGGCGTAAATAAGCGGCACGGTCAGGCGCACCCGCCCGCGAAACATCGTGAGCATCCAATCGTAGATTTTCACCCCGGTGGGAATGGCGATCAGCATGGTGGCGATACCGAAGGCCGCATTGACCCCGGCCGATTGGCCCATGGTAAAGAAATGGTGCAGCCACACCGTGAACGACAGCACGGTAATCGCCAGTGTCGCCAACACCAGCGAGGTGTAACCGTACAGCCTTTTGGCGGAAAAGGTCGGAAACACCTCCGAGAAAATCCCGAACGACGGCAACACCAGGATGTATACCTCTGGGTGGCCGAACAGCCAGAACAAATTAATGTAGTTCATCAGGTTGCCGCCGTCGGTATTGCTGAAAAAGTGAAAGCCCAGGTAACGGTCCAAGGCCAGCAACAGGGTGGCTACCGTGAGCGGCGGCATCGCGAAGATCATCAGGATGCTGGTGCACAGCGCCGTCCAGGCGAACAGCGGCAAGCGCATGAAGGCCATGCCCGGCGCCCGTTCCTTGTAGAGGGTGGTGGCAAAGTTAATCCCAGTGAGGGTCGCGCCGATCGAACTCAAGGTCAGCGCCCAAATCCAGTAATCCGGACCCACGCCGGTTTGGTAGGGCGGCTCGGTGTAGGGCGGGTAGCCGCTCCAGCCGCCGGTGGAAAAACGCCCCAGCACCAGCGAAATCATCACCAGCCCCGCACCGGCTACGGTCAGCCACAGGCTGATCGCATTGAGCAGTGCAAAGCGTACATCACGGGCGCCGATTTGCAGCGGCACGACGATGTTGATCAACCCGGTCAAGAACGGCATGGCCATGAAGAAGATCATGATGGTGCCGTGGGTGGTGAACAGTTGGCTGAAATGCTCCGGCGGCAGGAACCCTGGGTTGTTGATCGCCACCGCTTGTTGGGTGCGCAGCAGCACCCCTTCGATCACCCCACGTACCAGCATTACCAGGGCCAGCACCACGTACATCACGCCAATACGCTTGTGGTCCAGGCTGGTCAACCATTCCCGCCATAAGTAGCCCCAACGCCGGGTGGCGGCGATGAACAGCACCGCTGCCAGCACACCGGCTACCAGTACGCCGGCGGCCACGGTGGCAATCGCGCTGTAGAACGGCAGCGCATCCCAACTGAGCCTGCCCAGTAGCCAGCCGTGTAGATCGCTCATGGGCGTGCAGCCTCTGGCAGGCCGGGGCAGCCCGGCGGTTGTGGGCCATATTGGGCCAGCAACCAGCCGAACAGGCTTGGTGTACTGCGCCCATACACCTGCGCCATCGGCTCGACGCCTGGCAGGCGTAGCCGGGCCAGCTCGGCGCAGTCCAGCAGCGCCGGTCGTTGGCCGGCAGCGCTGGCCCAGGCAGTAAAAGCCGGCTCATCCAGCACTTGCACCGTAAAGCGCTGGTCTTGAAAGCCCTCGCCGTTGAATTGATTGTTGCGGCCCTGGTAGGTGCCCGGCTGGCTGGCGCGAACATAGAGCTGCGTCGCCATGCCGGCCATCGCGTAGATTTGCCCGCTCAGTTGCGGCACGTGAAACGACTGCATCACCGCCGCACTGGTCAGTTGCAGGTGCACGCTGCGCCCCTGGGGAATCACCAGTTGGTTGAGCGTGGCCAGGTGCGCCTCGGGGTAGATGAACAGCCATTTCCAATCCAGGGCGATCACCTGTATGTCGAGGGCGGCCGAGCTGTCGGGCGCGCGATAGGGGTCGAGTTGAAACGTTTGCCGGGCAGTGATCATCGCCATGGCGGCCACCACCAACAGTGGCACACCCCAGCACAGTGCCTCCAGCGCCCAGGAGCGCTCCCAGCGCGGGCGGTAGGCCACCTCCGCGCCACGGCCGTGCCGGTAGCGCCGCAGCAGCCATGGCGTAAGCACGATCACCGGCACCACCACGATCAAGCACAGCGCGACCATCGCCCGCCATAGCAGGTACTCACTGGCCGCATTGGCTCCGGCGGCAGCGGCGAACCCATGGCCGGCTATGCCACAGCCGCTGTTGGCCAGCAGCAGGGCTAACAGTACGCCATGGCGCACCAGCACGGTGCTGCCGTTTAAGGGTGTCAGTGGCTTCACTGGCGAAGGCTCCATTGCCTTGATGGCGAAAGGTCGAAACCCGCCTTGACTGGTTGTTTCGAGGTGCACCGGCGCGAGGGAGTTCCGCCCGCTGCCGCGCATAGGGTTGAAGGGGGGCCGGCGCAGCGTGGGCCCAACACTCATTTCCACTGGGCGCCAGCCGTCTTCGCTTGTATGAAACGAGGCCGCCTGATCGCAGCGCGGCGTTCCCCAGCCAGCACATGAGGACGGCTACAGCGCTGGCCAATTTCTTCGAACGCCCGACTTCCCTGGCGCACGCCTTGATGCGCCATGCCGCGTTACGGGCGGATGAACCGGCCCTGTGGTTTCTGGACAGCCACAGCGAGCACGGTGAGTGAGAACCGCCTGGCCTTTGCTGGGGAGCGTTAGAAGTCGTACCGCACGTTCACCATGAAATTGCGCGGTTCCCCATACAACCCCTGGGCGCCCTTGACGCTGGCCAGGTAGTTCTTATCGAAGATGTTGTTGAAGTTAAGCGTGGTGGCCAGGTGTTTGCTGACCTGATAGCGAGCCATGCTGTTGAACACCGTATAGTCACCTTCGCCCACCTTGTATTGGCCAAACTTGGCGTAGGTCGGGCCATTCCAGTTCAGGCCGCCGCCGACAGTCAGTTTGTCCCAGTCACCGCGCAGTTTGTAGGTGCTCCACAGCTTGAGCATGTCGGCCGGCAGCGAGGTCATCGCGCGATCACCGTCTTGATCTTTGGTGACGGAGTGGGTAAAGCTACCGGTCACGTTCCAGCCGGGCGCGACTTGGCCTGTTACCTCGACGTCATAACCCTTGGTGGTCGCCCCATCGATGTTTTTGTAGGCCTGTGTGGTGGTACCGGGGACGTAGTAGCCGGTGTCGACGTCGGCCAGGTTGTCGCGCTCGACCCGGTAAACGGCAACGGCGGCGTTCAACCTTCCGTCGAGGAACTCGCCTTTCCAGCCCGCCTCATAGTTGCTGCCGGTGACAGGCTCAAGCACCGCGCCGGTGCGATCCTGATAACTCTGGGGTTGGAAGATGTCAGTGTAACTGACATACACCGACTGCTCGGGTGTGAGGTCGTACACCACGGCTGCATACGGCGAAACCTGGCCATGCTCGCGCTTTTTCGACGATGAGGGCGCGACGGAGGAGAAGTACGTCAGGTTGTAGTCGTAGCTGAAATCCGAGGTGCGGGCACCGAGGATAACGCTGACCGCGTCTGTGACTTTGAATTGGTTGGCGACGAAGGCCCCGCGTTGCAGGTACTTGGTTTGCATGGTGAAGCTGGGCGTGAACGTAGTGCCACGCGGCAGGTAATTGTCCCAAGTGTTGAAATTGAAAAGGTTGGATATCCCGTCACTGTAAGCGATGTGGTCGTTCTTGTAGCTGCCGTAGTTGAAGCCCAGCACCAGTTGATGGGTTCGGTTGAACAGGTCGTATGGCCCTTGCAGGGTAACGTTCAGGCCTTTTTGCGTCTGGTCGGCGCTGGACTTGCCCCGGTCTGCCCGGGCGCTGCCGGTTTGTTGGTTCAGCGAGGGCAGGGTGCCCACGTCTTTGAACAGGTAGTTGCCGATCAACGTCGAACGGTCGATGTCCATGTAATTGGCGGCAACGTTCAGCGACCAGTCATAGGGCAACTGTTGTTCCAGGTTGACGATGTAGTTATAGGTTTCGATCTCGTCTTTGGCCCAGCGCGCGCCGACACTGGTGGAGCGCGAATAATAGGCCCGCTGGCCGTTGCTATAGATCAACGGCACCCCGGCGGCCCCGTCGATTTCCATTTTTTGATAGTCGATGCCTGTTCTCAATACAGTGGTGTCGCTCAGGTCGGTTTCGACGACTCCATAGAGGATGTCCCGCTGGGTGCCGTACCAATCCATGAAGCTGTTTTGCGTCTGTTTGGCGCCTACCAGGCGCCCACGAATGCGCCCATCTTCGGTCAAGGGGCCGGACACATCGGCTTCGGTACGGTATAGGTCCCAGGAACCGGCACCGGCCTGAACATAGGCCTGGAAATCCTTGGTGGGGCGTTTGCGCACCAGGTTGATCAGCCCGCCCGGGTCGCCGGAGCCGACCATCAGGCCGCTGGCGCCGCGCAGCACTTCTACCCGGTCGTACAGTGCCATGTCCATGGACGTCTGCGGGATGGTGCGGGTCTGGCTTTCGGTGATCGTCGTGATACCGTCGATTTGATAGTTGGTGATCGCGCTGCCACGGGAATAAATATCGAAGCGTTCCATGCCACTGTAGGTGACGTTGAGGCCTGGGGTTTGCTCCAATACGTCGGTGAGGCGGTTGAGCTTTTGGTCGTCGATTCGCTGGCGGGTCATCACGCTGACCGACTGTGGCGTCTCGCGCAATGACAGGTTCATCTTGGTGGCGGTATTGGTCGAACCTGTGGTGTAAGACCCCGTCCCCTCAGTCGTAGCCCCCAGCCCGGTGGTATTGACATTGATCGGGCCCAGTTGCAGCGCGCCGTCGTTCGCCCTCACCACGGTGACGGTATTGCCGTCCAACTGGTAATTGAGCCCCGTGCCCTGCAGCAATTGGCGCACCGACTCCCCCAGCCCATAGCGCCCACTCACGGCGTGGGTCTGTAGGTTGTCGGCGTCGGCCGAGTTGTACAGCACCTGGGCGCCGGTTTGTTGGGCAAGCGCCTGCAGGGCCGAGCCTAGCGATTGTGCCGGGATATTCAGCGTCCACTGCTGCGCTTGAGCGGCGAGCGGCAGTGCTATCAACAGGCCCAGCGCCGGAAGGCGGGCGTTGAACACATGGCGGATGCGAAACGCTTTGGTCAGGTGATTCAGCGTGTAGTGTGTTGGCATTTCGATGCTCGTGGCTTATAGGTGTGCTGCGGTGTGTTGAGGTAGCCCAAAACACGCGCCCGATGCTGGCTACCTTGTGACGCACCATGTGTGAAAAACCAGAATTACAAATCATTCCTATCCCTATTTTTCATTCGGCGTACGGCTTCACACGCGCTCACCCGGCTTCCAGGCGTACCTATTGGGCGGCCCCGCGGGATAGCGTTCGTCATGGCTGATGGCGATGAGGGTTTTGCCCAAGCGTTTAAGTTCGGGGAGCCGTTCGGGATAGAACACACGGCGGAAGGTGGGGGCCAGGTCCGCGGCCCATTCGTCGAACACCAGCACCGGCCGCGCTTCGAGCCAGGCATTGATCAAGGCGCGGCGCTTGTGTTGCCCGGTGGAGAGGCCTGTGGTGGTGAATACGCCGTCGTGGATGCTGGCTTTGTGCGCGATGTCCAGCCATTGCAGGTAAATTTCGGCATTTCCAGAATCTGCTGGGCGCCCATGTGCGGGTCATCGAACAGGTACTGGTCAGCAAATGCGGTGGTGAACACCTGCCGATGGGCGTCGCCGGTTGGGCGTATTTCCCCCTGCCGTGGCGGGTACGGCCCTAGCAGCAATGTGATCAGGGTGGTTTGCCTTGGGCGCCACGCGCTAATAGATGTACGCCAGCCTGGCGCTGAATGGACGGCCCCGGCCCAGCAATGTTAGCCAAGCGGTGGTCTAAATTGTAAAAGCGGCTTTTAAGTTGATGAGAATTATTATAATTTACGCCCTCGGCATGCCGCTCATTGGCCTTTATGCCGGTTTCCCTAGATGAACAGCCCAGGAAGGCGTTGTCGATGTCCCGCCCCGGTGCCCTGCTAGAACACTATTACCGCGAGCTGGTGAACTACGTCAGCTTGCGCATCGGCAGCCGGCATTTGGCCGAGGATATTGCCCATGACGCCTACGTGCGGATCCTCGAGCGCTGCGACGCTGTCCAGATCGAGCACCCGCGGGCATTTTTGTATCGCACCGCGCAGAACCTCATTATCGATGGCCACCGCCGTAACAGTGTGCGCCGCGCCGAACCGCTGGAGGTGCTGGAGGCCGAAGAGGGCGCCTGGGTGGCGCCCCCGCTGGCGAGCATGGCCCACGACGAACGCCTGGCGTTGCTCCAACGTGCGCTGGGTGAACTGAATGCGCCGTGCCGGCAATGCTTTTTGTTGCGCAAGCTCAATGGCCTGTCGCACCCGGAAATCGCCGAGCGCCTCGGCTTGTCCAAGGCCATGGTTGAAAAGCACATCGTCAATGCCATGAAGCACTGCCGCGTGAGAATGCGCGAGTGGGAACAACGCTGACCTTCCCGGCCCTGCGCGCAACGTTAGCGGGCCCGCGCCGGCGCAGCGGTAGAACGGTTGGGCTGGCCGTGCCCTTGGCGAACGGGCGTTAACCGCTATAGCCCACCCTTGCGCTGAACCACGGTTTCACCTTCATCATTATGGCTCAGGTACACCGGCAACACCTTCGGCAGCGCCTCGACAAGGCTGGCTATATTGGCGGTGTTGTAGATACCTCCAATGCGCAATTGCCCGGTCGGTCGGTCGGCCAGGTGAATAGGGGTGGGCAAGTAACGATTGATCTGCGCCAGCGCTTGGTCGAGGGGGACATCGCGCAGCACCAGCTTGCCCTCGCGCCAGGCCAGCGCATCGCTGGGCGATGCGGCACTGACCTCAGGGCTGAAGGTGTGCAGGTTATAACGCGCCTGCATGTCGGGCGAAAGGTAGGCCACTTGCGCGGGCTTGCGCCGGTCGCTGAGGACTTTCACCGACCCTTCTGTCAGGGTCACGACCACTTCGTCCTGGTAGCTCCACACATTGAATTTAGTACCCGTGACGCGCACCTGCCCCGGCCCGGCATCCACCATAAAGGGGTGGCTGGCGTCGTGCTTCACCTCGAAATAGGCTTCCCCTTTGCCCAAGGTCACGCTGCGCCGGTCCTTGTAGTTGGCATAGGCCAGCTGCGTGCCCAGGTTCAACTGTACATGTGAGCCATCCGCCAGGGTGACGTCGCGAGTGGCCGCGCCGCTTTGATAACGCTGATAATCGTTGGGTACCCAGCCTTGCTCCCAGCCGACCAGGCCTAATATCGGTAGCCCGGCAAGCAGCACCGCGGCCGCCACCCAGGGCCGCTTAATCGCGCGCCTGGCCCGTGGCGCGGGCGTGCCGACGGCTGGGTGCGGCGTGGGCAGGAATTCGCTGATGGTCCAGATTTCCATCATGGCGTCGAATTCACGCCGATGGGCCGGGTCGCTGTTCAGCCATTGCTCGAAGCGCTCGCGCTCCTGCGCGGGCAAGTCCTGCTCATGCAAGCGCATGCACCAGCGCGCCGCTTCATCGCTGATGCGGTCGCTGGAAGGGTCGGGGGAGGCGTGGCTGGACATCGCGGGCTACCGGGCGGGGTAGTTCTTGTACCGAATGGTCCGCGAATTATACAGCTAAATACCCCGGCGCATAGCGGCCGGCTTTGCCCGGCGGCGCGCCGGGTGAAACGCCGGGGGCCAATGCCGGGCCGGGGGGGGCGACCTCAGCGGCCTTGGGCTTGCACCACGGAATTTTTGCAGTGCACCAGCGCGTCGCGAATCATGAAGTTCACCAGCGTGGGCGACACGCCCAGCTCTGCAGCGATGTCTTTTTGCTGCTCGCCGTACACGCGATACATGATGAACGCATAGCGCGTTCGCGCTGGCAGTTGCGCCAGCGCGCTGTCGACCTTGCCCAATGTTTGGCGGTCGACATTGATCGACTCTGGGTTGGCCAACTGCGGCGCCGAGTTCAAGTCGTTTTCATCGTTGACGAAGTACTTTTGTTCCATTGACTGCTTGCGATAGTGGTCGATCGCCAGATTACGCACGATCCGGAATACATAATTGAGTTGCGTGTTGAAGGGCAGGGTATCGAGCGTCATGCCCGACACCCTGAGAAATGCATCCTGTACCACGTCTTCAGCCCGGCTGGGGCAACCGGTGATTCTGGCGGCGGTCTTGACCAAGCCGGCGCGGTGGTCGATCAAGGTTTGGAGCAGCGGAGCGAATTCATTGACGGCGTGGGCTGTAGTGCCTGATTCCTGCATGGCGATACCTTTGCGGCCGAGGTTGACAAGGTGGCGATAACCTTAAGACGGCGACGACATTATGGTTGTTGATTATCATTGTCAAATACGAAAAGGTTATATTCAAGATGTCTCGCCTTATGCTGGTGCGTATCATTCGCGTTTTTGGAGTGTGCGCACTGTACTGGCGCGCGGGATGGCGCTTGGATCCAGTGGCTGCAAAAAGCCGGGGGCGCCTGGCGCCAGCCCTTCGCCCCAAACGCCCCGCGTGGCATCGCCTGGGAGAAGCCGAAGGTGGCCGAGCGCCTGGGGCAAAGCCTGTTGCAGGCCAGCGCCGATGTGGCGGCCATGGGGTTGGCGCCTGGCACCGCCTGGGGGCAATTGCAAACCGTGCAGCGTGGCGGGCAATGTCTCGCCATCCCCGGCGGCGACGGCAAACCGCTGGTTTACAACGCGATCACCAGCCGGCAACGGCCGACGTTTCGAGGTGAAGGCGGGCAGTAGTGATATCCAGCGGGTTGGCTTTAGGTTCGAGCGGGTAGGCCGCTCAATGTGAAGCGCCGGTTGGGAGGGGCAGGTGCTGCAGGTCATCCAGCGCAGCTTTCACCGTGATGACCATGGCATCCGCCACCTGCGTGGTGGCCATGCTCGGTGCGCCGGGGTAATACGCCGCTTGCGCCGGCGTATAAGGAACGTGCACAAAGCCCGCGCGAACCCTGGGTCGGTGGCGCAGCACATGCATCAAGCCGTAGAAAACATGGTTGCAAACGTAGCTGCCGGCGCTGTAAGAGAGGCTGGCCGGGATGCCATTTTCGTGCAGTGCCTGGGCGATGGCTTTCACCGGTAGCGTGGTGAAATACGCTGCCGGTGCACCGTCGATCACCGGCGTGTCGATCGGTTGTTGGCCGGCGTTATCCACCATGGGTGCGTCGTCCAGGTTAATTGCCACCCGTTCCAAGGTGATATCTGGCCGGCCCCCCGCCTGGCCCACAACGATGACCACGCTGGGCCGCAGCGCGGCGAGGGCGTGTTCCAGCACCTGCAACGCGCGCTCAAACACGCACGGTAGTGGCTGGCAGGCAATACGCAGCCCGGGTATGGCCGTGTAACCCTGCAGCGTTTTAATCGCCTCCCAAGAAGGATTGAGGGCCTCGCCATTAAAAGGCTCGAAGGCCGCCAATAATACCGTTTGGCTCACAGGTAGTCCTAATTAAGGCATGCGTAAACGCTAACTTCGCTATCCGCTTACAATAAAAGCATTGAAGCCGAAGCGACGTCCCAGGGGGCAGAGTATTTACTATAATGGCCCGTCGCCAAGCAATAATAGTTAGAAGCGGTACTCTGCGGTTAAGCGTGTTGTGCGGCCATCTTTAACACCTAGATAATAAACCGAGGTGCTGTAGGAATAAATATCCCGGTCGAAGAGGTTCTTGACCCCCAGATTCAACGACCAATTCTTCTGATGGTAGAACACCGACATATCCGTTTGGGCATAACCTGCCACATTGAAGTAGGTACTGGTGCGATAGCCGCTGAGCATATCGCTGGCGGCCGTCACACCGATACCAGCACCGAACCCTTTGAGCGGCCCGTCCTGGAGCTCATAGGTGGTCCACACGTTGGCGGAGTGCTTGGGTTGCCCGGTGACCTTGTTCACCTCGCCATTGACCTCGCCGGGGTCTTCGAACTTCGAATAGGTGTAGCTGGCGGTAAGGTTCCAGCCCGGCACGATCTGGCCGTTGAGGTCGAGGTCGAACCCTTTGCTGTGGCGGCCTTCGGCACCGATATACTGGCCCATCTGGTCCTCCAATGGCACGTTGGTCTGCTTGATGTCGAACAGCGCGGTGGTCAGGGTGAAACGATCATCGAGCAGGCTGAATTTCAGGCCGACTTCCTTGGCGGTGCTGCTGCTCGGCGGCAGTGCGTTGCCGCTGCGGTCGATGTTGGCACTGCCTGAAAAACCATGCAGTACGTTGGCGTACGCGGTGATTTCCGGCGTGAGGTCATAAGCGATCCCGTAGTTGGGCACCCATTTGGTCTCGCGATAGGGCGTGGACGCGCCACCCACTATGTTGGTCTGGCTTTCCCACACAGATTCCTTGCCGGCAAACAGCAAGTGCAGCTTCTCCAGCACGGTTATTTGATCCTGCAGGATCAGCCCGCGCTGGATGTTACGGCTGTCGTAGCTTTTATCCCTGGCACGGGGGATGTGCGGGAAATCCAGCGTATCTGAATCCAGCACATTGCCGGTGGTGATCAACTGCCCGTCGCCCAATTCGTATTGGGTGTTGTTGCTGTGCAAGTAGTCGACGCCCAGCAGCACATCGTGCTTGAGCGGGCCGGTGTTGAAGCTACCGCGCAGAACACCTGCGGGGCGGCATTGTGCACCAATGCGGCGCTGGCGGTGCCTTTGCCGCCCCGCCAGAATGGCCGGCGGGACACTTCGATGTGGCCTGCCTTGGCGTGCCAACGCCAACGCTTGAAGAAAAAATCGGCCAGTTGCGGGTCACCATGGAACAGGCTCCACGGCACGCTGGGCGGGTAGTAGGAATCGGCGGCGTCGGCCATGGAAACTCCGTCGTGTAATGACCGGTCGTTATGTCGGGTGGCTGGGCATTGCCTGCGGGCGGCAGCGCAAAAGCATAGCATGGCGCACGCCGCCGACACAGGCGGGGCTGGCGACCTGCCACCTGTACGGGGTGGCCAGGGGGCTCAGGGGGCGGTGGTGGCCTGGGTCACAAAATCGATTTTAGACAAACCACCGCTCTGTGCGGCGGCCAGCAGGTGAGCGACGCGTTCATAACGCGCCTGCCCATCGGCGAATACGCGCAGCGTCGGCGCGGGCACCTGTGCGGCGCTTTCGGCGACTTTCTGCTGCAGTTGCCCATCGTCTACCGCTTGCTTGTTCCACAGGATGCCGCCATCGGCCGTGATAGAAATGTCCACCGGGTGGTCTTCCTGCACGCTGCCGGGGGCATCGCCTCGTGGCAGGTCCACTTTTACCGCGTGGGTCATCACCGGCAGGGTAATGATGAAAATGATCAGCAGCACCAACATCACGTCGATCAACGGGGTCATGTTGATGTCGGTGACCAAGTCGTCACCGCCCTCGAATAAGGAGTTGGACATACTCATGGCTTGCCTGCCCCGGCGGCGGCCACTGCGCCAAACGGCGTGCTGTGCTGGCCCGCGGGCTTGGCCAGCGGGGCAGGGTCGCTGCTCACCCGGGCACCGGTAAGGAAGAAGGCGTGCAAGTCGTGCGCGAAGCGGTTCAGCTGGTGGACCGCGGCTTTATTGCGCCGGGCCACGGCGTTATAGCCCAGCACCGCGGGGATAGCCACGAACAGCCCAAAAGCGGTCATGATCAGCGATTCACCCACGGGGCCGGCGACCTGGGCCAGGGAGGCATCGCCGCTGATACCGATCACCTGTAGCGCGTGATAAATCCCCCACACCGTACCGAACAGCCCTACGAAGGGCGCGGTGCTACCGATCGAGGCGAGAATGGCCAAGCCAGGCTGCATGTGGGCGACTCGGTCATCCAGCACATCCTTCAGGCAACGGGCCAGCCAGTCGCTGAGGTCGAACTGCGTGTGTAACTCGCTGCTACGTTGGTAGCGATGGGCGTCGGCGGCATGGCCGGCGATCGACAGCGCTACATAGGGGTTATCGCGCGCCGCGCCCAGCGCTTGGACGTCCTCCTGGAAGCTGTTGGCGTGCCAAAAACGTGTTCTGGCCCGCAGGGTCATGCTGCGCAAGCGCAGCAGTTGCAAGGCCTTGGCTACTATCACACTCCATGACAGCACCGACATGGTCAGCAAGGCCACGGCAATGCTGCGTGACACCACGTCAGCCTGGGCCCAGGCATCATTCATAGCTAATTCCTGCATGTTCGCTTACCTCAAAAAAACAGTGGCCTAACGGGTGAGACGGAAACTGATCGGTTGCAGAGCGCGTACCGCCACCGCCAGGCCGTTCTCTAGGTAAGGAGTACAGACGGCGCCCAGTACGGCCTGGCGCGCGGCGGCGTCCAGGGCGGCATCGCCAGAGCTGTGTGCGATGTCGGCTTGGTCGACCCGGCCTTGCGCGTTCACCACCAAGCGGATCACGGCCTCGCCTTCAATTTTCAGCCGCTTGGCCTGGCGCGGATATTCGGGAGCGGGCACGCGGCAACCCACCGTATTGATGTCTTTGGGGCCTGCAGCGGGCAGTTGCAGGGCCGGCTCTACATGCTCGGCCGGGGGCGCCGAAACCGCCGCCGGCGGCGCGTCCTGGGGCTGCTCGGTGCTAATGGGCGGCGTTGCCTGCACCGGGCGCCGCACCGGTGGGGTGCGCGGTTTGGCCGGTTGCGGCCTGGCCGGCGCGGGTAATGTTGGTGGTGGCGATACCACCGTGCGCTCGGCGCTGGCGCTGGTCATCACCGCTGGCGCCGGCGTGGCGGGCGCAACTGGTGTGGGGCTGTTCGCTTCGGCGGGCACGATGGCGGGCGCGGCAACCATGGTTACCCGAACGCTCGCTGGCGCGGCGGGGGCGCTGACCACGCTGAGCTGCTTGGGTGCGCCTTTGAGCAGCAGCCCCAGCAGTAACAGCACATGAATCGCCAGCACTGCACCGCCAATAAGCCAGCCGCGGTCCCGGCTGAGGGGTTCGGCTGCAGCACAGCGGGTTTCGGCGATCCAGCCGCCGCACGGTAAAGGGTTGCCCAAACGAATATCCAGGCGGCTCATGGCGCAGTCTCTTGCAGTGGCTGACCGAATGGCGGCCTGTTATCACCTATGTGCAATGACAGCGGGAAAGTGACAGTGCTGTTTGAGGTTTTTTGCAGGTAAAGATGTGCTATTTAGCCCCCTGTGCGAGCGGTGCAGGGAGCCGAGGCAAACGATGGCACCCGCCTGGGCCCAACCCAGAATGGCTCGGGCGGCGTTTGAATGGGCGGTGCCCGGCACCCAGGATCGCGCACCGGGCATCGCTCAGGGGTTCATCCCCAACCCTGCCGACAAGTCTGTGCCGTCGGTGGCCGGCGGCGCCACTTTGGGGGCACCGCTGGGCGGCCCTGCGGCCGCGGCTTCGCCAGCCTGGTTAACGCTGTCCTTGACCTCGGCGTAGGCTTGCTGGCCTTTGCTTTTGACCTTGGCGGCCAGGTCGTCGCGCGCATCGCCCAGCAGCTCGTTTTCCTTGTCGGTGCTGGGCAAGCACGCGCCCAAGGCCGCGCCCAGGGCGATGCCGACCGCTGCCAACACCAGCGGCTGTTCCTGGGCCAAGCGGTTGAACTGGCTTTTTAGCTCAACGGCTTGGCTGTGGGCGCGCTCCCGGGTGTCGTGGGCGGCTTGGCGCACCTGGCCGGCCGAGGCGTTCAGCGAATCGGTTGCACGATCAGACAGCTGCGCGGCGTTGCCTTTGAAGGCCCCAGCCTTGTCTCTGGCGGTGTCCGAGGCACTGTGCAGCCGGTCGCCCACCTGTGACAAGGCATCACTGACGTGCTGCGCCGCATGGCTCAGTTGCTCGCCCAAGCCGGGGCCGGTGGCAGGCGGGCCAGGGCGAAACGGCTTGTTCTGGTTGATTGCCAGCCACGCCAAGCCTACGCCGGCCAACACCGTGGGCAGGGGGTTATTCTTCACCGTGGTGCCAAGGTTCTGGAAGAATTCGCCGCCATGGCCTTTGGTGTAGGCCAGCGCCTGGTCGAACAACTGCCCCGGCGTGAACCGGCTTTCCAACGAATCGACGATATGGCTGATGCTGGTGCGCTTGGCGTCGATCTCCCGCTCCAGGGTTTGCGGGCTTTTATGGGATTCGGTCTCGAACGAGGGGCTCATAGGGTTTTCCTCTTCAACGTGTCCTTGTCTTGCTGCATCGCATGCAGGGTTTTGTCTGGGGTGAAATGTGACGGTTCGAATTGCTTCTTGCCGCTTTGAAGCATCACCGCGCCTACGATCAGCGTCACCGCGCCTACGATCAGCGCGGCCAACCAGGGCGCCAGGTAAAGGCTTAAGCCATATACGGCCGCCAGCAATAAGATGATTAACCCAGCTAACACCACCACTGCACCGCCGGCCACGGCGGCGGTACCGGCCTTCAAACTGTTGAGGCTTTGCTGCAGCTCGGCCTTGGCCAGGGCCAGTTCCTTGCTCAGCAGCTGCGGAACCTCGCGGGCCAGTTGGCGCAGCAGGCCGCCGATGGAGGCGCTGTCCAGGCTGGGTTCAACGGGCGCCGCAGGTTTTTCGAATGGGTCAACGCTCATGTCAGGTCCCCTTTGAAGTTGCCTTTTTCGTCGTACGGGCTGGCGCTGCCGGGGTAACTGGCCGGTTCACCCAGTGGGTCCGGGGTGGCGCCCAACGCCGGTGGCGCAGCCCCCGCGGTTTCGGCCGGTGCGCTGGCCAGTGCGGGCACTGCCGGCTCATCCGCCGGGGCGGCGCTGAAGGTGGGCGCCTCGGCAGCGGCCGGTGCCGGCTGCGTGCCGCTGGCGCGCAGAAAACGCGACAAACCGAAACCGACGGCCACGCTGGCACCCACGAACAGGGCGGGGTTATCCCGCGCCAATCGCGCACCTTTGTGCAGTAAGTCCTCGGCACTTTGCTCGCGCACCTGGTCGGCGAATGTGCTAAGCCCTGTGGCCCATTGGGTCAGGTACTGGGAAAGCCCCAACGAATCGTTGCCTTGCAGTGCCCCCGCCGCTTGCTTGGCGCCTTCGACCAATGAATCGATGTGTTGGGCGGCGACATCACGGTAGCGTTCATACTGCTCTGCACCTTGCTCTTTGGCCTCGTCCAGCGCACTGGCCGCTTCCTCGGCGACATGGCGAAGAGGCTCCGGCGATGGCACCGAAGGCCCACCCTCCCGGGCTGCGTGGTCATTCTGGCTCATGCTGATTCTCCCTTTGTTTGAATAAACGCGGGGCACACTGCACGGCTTGCCGGGCGAACGTTCTACGGCCATTCAAGGGGATGACGGTGGGGAAACGCGCAGAGTTCACACCGTGTGATCAGTGACCGCGCAGGCGCTTAGCGGGCGGCCCCGCAAGCCGCCGCGCCTTAGCATTCGCTCCAGTCGATCCGGTGCTCGTGGTTGATCCGGAAGGTTCGCAACGGGGCATTGGAACCCTTGCCGCGCAGTTCGTTGATCGCGTGCAGGATGATCACATACAGCAGGTCGGCGCTTTGGTATTCCCACGGCTTGAGCACACGCTCTACCTGGGCCGGTACGCTGGGGTCGCGTAACTCCAAATGCATGATGCGGTCGCGGAACTCCAGTTGGTGCTCCACGGGCGGGTTGAGCTGCGCAAGCGCACTTTTGAGCGTGTCCACGATGCCTCCTGCAATTGACCGGGTGTGGCCGCAGTTGTTTGGAACACGCCGCCGTTGCAACGATAGATTTATTGTTGCCCATGCGACCGGTGGCATAGAGGTTCGGCAAGCGAAGCGGCGGTCATCTACACTGCATGGGCGCCTTTACATAAGGGCGGCAGGCTAAACATTGGCGTAACAGGTTCAGTGTTGGGAGGGTGCGATGGTGTTAGAGCTGCGGCGCATCATGGAAACCGCTTTTTTGCCCTACCGTTGCGATTGCCAGTTGAGCATGGACGGCACCATGAACGTGCAACTGCTCGACCCGCACACCGGCGCGGTGGCCCTGGTGGTCAGTGGTATCTCCACCGTGCAGCTTACCAATAGCCGGGCCATCGCCGCCTTGGTGGCCGAGCTCAAGGAAGAAGCGCGGCTGCGGCATATCGTTAGCCGCTACGGCGCAGCCAACGCGCCCTAAGCCGGCAGGTGCATGCCTAATGCATCACCGACGCGGCGGCCGGCTCGGTGTCCAGCAATTGCGCCACCAAGTCGTCAAGGGTTATGCCTTGGCCATACGCGACGCTACGCATCGCATCGATCACCGTGTCATAGCGTAAATCTTCCACGGTCATGGCGCCGAACTCGGCAGGGGCCGCCGAAAAGCCTCTAAGGTCGGCCAATAACGCGGGCCGGGTGGCCAGAAACAAGCAGATCGCCAGCACTTCATCGTTCATCGCTCTTGCCTCGTTGAGGGCGCACTTATTTACCATAGCGTTGTTTTCACGCGCCGTTCGACAAGCGTGCGGTAATTGCGCCGCACGCACTCAGGGCGCGCGCTTCTTAATAAGCGCCTGGCCCCGGCCGCTGGTCGCATGCGCCGCACGAACGGCCGGCGCGGGCCTCTACTGCCTGAGGCGCAGAGATCCTTGGCCCTCGTAGCGGGCCTACAAACGCCTTGGAACAGTAAGCCGTTGCTGGTTTTTCAAAGGGTTATCCGCGGCGGCGCAGGGCTGAATACGGGCGAAGATATCTCACTGCCGGGCATACCGAAGGTGCCGGCCGGGCCACGCGCGAAGCGATAGCTCGCAGCATGCCTTCCTAGGATGGAAGAAAATGGAGCGTTTATTCGCTGAGTTGGCGCTGGCACGCAAAGAAGGGCGGGTTGCTGTCAGGATCATCGTTCATTGCCCCAAACTCTGGTTCAAGTTGGTCCAGCACCCTAGCATCCGGCGTGCCCGGGAGTTGGTGTTCTGCATGAACGTGCTGATGATCTACGAGAACCGCCATCATGGGCAGCAAGAGTTCTACGTGGTGTATACCCAGCGCTACCCACCGGCTGAAAAGTTCATCGAGGCCCCCGTCACGGGTATCCGCGCCAGCACCGCCCCGGCCCGGGAGCCTCGGGCCAGCCGGCAGGGCGCAAGGCTCGTGGCGCCTTCGCCGGCGCAGGCCCCTTGCGGGTAACCGCGGGGTTTACCGCCAAGCCTGGGTGGCGTCGCTGAGCATTTGCCCGATCAACCGGGCAAAACGCTGCGCGAGCACACTGTGTGGCCGGTCACTGGGCAACAGCAGGTAGGTGGTGAAGCGAATATCCGGCAAAAAAGGCCGGGTATCGATGCTCAGGTGCCGGCATTCCTGTGCCACCAGCGGGCTGACGATGCCCACCCCCAAGCCCAGCCCCACCAACGAACAAATGGTGGCGGCGTAAGGCGTTTCCAGGTTCATGCGGCGAAACCCTTTGGTTTCCGGGAATAGCCGGTCGATGCGGGCGCGGGAGCCGTCGTTGTGCAACAAGGAGATGAACTCTTCACCCTCAAGGTCGTTGGGGGTCACGCTCGCCAGCGTTTGCAGGCGGTGCCCGCGTGGGAAGACGCACACCCCAGGCACATCGCACAGCACCTTCGCAATCACTCCCGGTGTTTGCTCCCCCACATAGGACGCCAACCCCACATCGCAGAATCGCGAAGCGGCCCAACGCGCCACGGCTGGCGAATCGTGGGTGTGAATAGAAATCGCGACGCCCGGGTGTTCTTGGCGAAAACGCTGGATCACATGCGGCAGTACCGTGAGCGACAGCGACGGCACCGCCGCGATACGCAGCCGGCCGGTGCCACCGCGGCGGATGTTCAGTGCGGCGTCTTCGATGCTTTGCAACCCGATGAACGCGCGCTCGACATCCGCGAACAACGCCGCGCCTTCGTCGGTGGCTTGCAAACGCCCGCCGCTGCGCTCGAACAATTTAAAGCCGCTGGCGCGCTCCAACTGCGCGATCAGCCGGCTGATATTGGGCTGGGAGGTGTGTAGCGCTTCGGCGGCCGCGGTCATCGAGCCGCTCAGCATCACCGCACGAAACGCTTCGACTTGCTTAAAGTTCATGGTTTGGCCATATCAAAATGGTATGCATGGCTACTGTATTGTGATTTGTTGGCATGGGCCAGAGGCTTTATAACGGTGCCTACGCAAAGCACACAGATGCCGCCCGCGCCTCACCTCCTTTCGCCTGCCGTACGTAGTTCGATACGCCGTTTTCTATCGGGGCACACAGGTAATCAACCAGGAGGCACCATGCAGTTATCGTTCAAACACCTCGCAAGTGCATTCACCCTGGCCATGGCCGCCCAGGGTTTTGGCTTGGCCTGCGCCGCAGAATTGCCGGCGGTGCCGGACGACATCAAGCAAGCCGGGCAATTGCGCGCCGGTGTGCGCTGTGACCAGCCGCCTTATGGTTTCCAGGATGATACCGGCGAATTTGCCGGGGTCGAGGTGGAGATGGCCCGGCAGATCGCCGAATGGGCGCTGGGCGCCAAAGACAAGGTGGCCTTCACCTGCGTCACGGCCGAGAACAGGGTGCCGCAACTGCTGGGCCACAAGGTCGACCTGCTGATCGCTACGCTGGGGGTGACCCCGGAGCGGCAACGGGTGATCGACTTCACCACGGCGTACCGCTGGGGGGCCAGCGATGTGATGGTAGCCAAGGACAGCAGCATCCAGAAAATCGCCGACCTCAAGGGCAAAACCTTGGCCACGCTCAAGGGTTCGGTACAGGCCAAGTGGTTCGAAGACCACATGCCCGATGTGACAACCCTGCGCATGAACAGCGCCGCCGATGCCCTGCAAACGTTCCGCCAGGGCCGCGCCGATGCCTACACTCACGACGCCGCCACGCTGGTGGTGGTAGCCGCCAACGATGCCAACGTGCGCCTGTTGGGCGAGCCGTTTCAGATCTCCGATGCCGCCATCGGCGTGCGCAAGAACGAAGCCGCCTGGCGCGACTACCTCAGTGCCGCGGTGGCACGCATGCACGAAGAAAAACTGTTCCGCGGTTGGGTGCAGGCCTACGTGCCGCAGAACATCCAAAGCTATTACCTGAGCGTGTTCGAGCAGCCCAAACCGGCTGAAGCACTGTAAGCGGGCCGGGCCATGGATTTCGACGTCAATTACTTGCTGGCGCAGTGGCCGGCGTTGTTCGCCGGCCTGCTGATGACCCTGCGGGTGTCGCTGTTGGCCATCGGTTTTTCCCTGCTGATCGGCGTTCTCGGTGGTGGCGTGCGCGCGCTGCGCGTTCCGCTGCTGGGGCCTGCGGTGGCGCTGTACGTTGAAGTGATCCGCAACACGCCGATCCTGGTGCAGTTGTTTTTCATCTTCTATGGCCTGCCTGCCATTGGCCTTGAACTGTCGCTGTTCTGGTCCGGGGTGCTGTGCCTGTCGCTGTGGGCCGGCGCCTACCAGGTGGAGAACGTGCGCGGCGGGCTGGCCACGGTGGAGTGGGGCATGCACGAAGCGGCGTTTGCCCTCAGCCTGCGCCCATGGCATTACTTTTGCCTGATCGCCCTGCCCATCGCCTTTCGCACCAGCCTGCCGGCGATGCTCAACACCGCTATCTCACTGCTGAAGAACTCCTCGTACTTGCAAGCCATCGGTTTGGCCGAGTTGACGTTCGTCGCGGTGGATCGCATCGCCACGGATTTTCGCGCCCTTGAGATGTTCAGCGCCATCTGCGTGCTGTACCTGGCGTTGGTCGCGCTGCTGGCGTTGGCCGCCGGGCGCTTGGCGGCCCACCTGCAACGCCCGTTCCGGCCGTGAGGTAGCGATGAATTTCTTGATCGAGAACTGGAGTTTCGTGGCCAAGGGCCTATGGATGACCGTGCGCTTGGCGCTGGTGATCCTGCTGTTCACCACCTTGATTTCGGCGCTGTTCGGAATACTGGCGACCTTTCGCCAGCGTGCGCTGCGCTGGGCGATTCATGGTTACGTGGAGCTGTTTCGCTCGATCCCGCTGATCGTCAATGTGTTCTTTATATTTTTCGGGGCGCCGATGCTCGGCCTTGACTTCACCCCGTTCGCCGCCGTCACCACCGGGCTGACCTTATGGGGCAGCGCCAACGGCATCGAAATTGTGCGCGGCGGGCTGGAGTCGGTGCCGCGCCACCAGTGGAAGAGCGCCTGGGCGCTGGGGCTGCGGCCCTGGCAGATCTACCTGCACGTGATCGTGCCGCAGTCGCTGCGGGCCATCCTGCCGGCCTTCACCGGCTTGCTGACCATGCTGGTGCAGGCCACCTCGCTGGGTGCGCTGGTAGGCGTCGGGGAGTTTCTCAAGGTGGGCCAAATCATTATCGAGCGGGCCACGGTGATGACCGGGGTAAGCCCGGCCTTTAGCGTCTACGGCATGGTGCTGCTGGTGTATTTCGTAATTTGTTCGGCGCTGAGCTGGCTCAGCCGTTATCTGGAGCGTCGCCTGGGTCGTCCGGCGATGCGCGCAAAAGGGGTTTGATCGTGCAACAGTCCAAAGTCAGCCGTCGCTTGAAGGAAACCACCGCCGCGGAGGTCAACGAGTTTATCTACCGCCCTCGGCTGGAAGGCTTTGCCGGCGGGTTCGCCGCACTCGGCGACATCAACAAGGCTCACCTGATCATGCTCGCCGAATGTGGCCTGATCCGAGGCGAACACGCGGCCACATTGGCCCGCGGCGTACTCGCCATGGAGGCCGCCGGCCCGGCGGCGGTGCCGCTGGACCCGGCCCGTGAAGACGCCTACTTCAATTACGAGGCCCATTTGATCGCCCAGATCGGCGCCGACGTGGGCGGGCGCCTGCACACCGGGCGTAGCCGCAACGACATCCTCGCCACCCTCGACCGGCTGCGCTGCCGCGAGGTGTTGATGGACGTGCTCGACGCCCTGCATGAGGTGCGCGGCGCCGCCCTGGGCAACGCCGAGCGCTTCGCCAGCACGGTGATGCCCGGTTACACCCACCTGCAACCGGCGCAGCCGATCACGTACGGTTATTACCTGGCCGCGGTGGAGCAAGCGCTGGCACGGGACTGCCAGCGCTTGGAGCAGGCCCTGGTGTCGATGAACCAGAGCCCGCTGGGCGCGGCGGCTTTCGCCGGTACGCCGTTCGCCATCGACCGCGCGCGCACCGCCGAGCTGCTGGGCTTCGATGGCTATGTCGACAATGCGCTGGACGCGGTGGGGTCACGTGACTTCATTCTCGAAAGCCTGTCGCACTTGAGCCTGTTGGCGGTGTTCTGGAGCCGCGTGGCGCAAGACTACTTCGTCTGGAGCACCCACGAATTCGCGCTGATCGACTTCCCAGACAGCGTCGCCGCCACCTCCAGCATCATGCCGCAGAAGAAAAACCTGACCGTACTCGAATACCTCAAGGGCCGCAGTGGGCACATCGTAGGGTTGTTGATGGGCGCCAGCATGACCGTCAAGGGCACGAACTTCACCCATACCGGCGATGGCAACCGCGAGGGCACCCGGGGCTTTTGGGAAGCCGCCGAGGAAACCCTGCGCTGCCTGAAGCTGCTGGCGCTGGTGCTGCGTACCGCCACGCCGAACGCCGGCGTGGCGCTGGCCAAGGCCGGTGAAGACTTTTCCACCGCCACCGGGTTGGCTGATTTGATCGTACGCGAGGCGGACCTTTCATTCCGTGAGGCCCACCATGTGGTCGGTGCGGCCGTGCGCATGGCCATGGACGCTGGCCTGCCAGCCCATCGCATCGACAGCGCCATGGTCGATACCTGCGCCATGGCGCAGTTGGGCCACCCGCTTGGCCTCGACCCGCAGCAACTGCGCCAATGCCTGGACCCGGCCGCCAACGTGCAAGCCCGCGCCTCGGCCGGCGGCCCGGCCCAGGCCACGTTGCTGCCGGCCTTGCAACGCGCCGGCCAGCACCTGGCCAGCGCCCGCCAGGCGAACCAGGCGCGCCGTGAACGCCTGGCCGCTGCGCAACAGCGTTTGCAGCGCGCCACCCAAGCACAGGCTGCGCAGTGAGCCGCGTGTTGCAGGTGCGCGGCCTGCGCAAGCACTTCGGCGAGCACGAGGTGATCAAGGGCGTGGACCTGGATGTGGAGGCCGGCGAGGTGGTGGTGATCATCGGCCCGAGCGGTTCGGGCAAATCGACGTTCATCCGCTGCCTGAACAGCTTGGAAGCGCCTTCGGCCGGCGATGTGCAGGTTCACGGCGGTAGCGCCGCCCATGCTGGCGACCGCAAGGCCCTGGCCAAACTGCGCGAAGAGGTGGGTATGGTGTTCCAGGATTACACGCTGTTCCCGCACATGAGCGTACTGGCCAATATCATGCTCGCGCCGGTCAAGCTCGGCCGCATGAACAAGGCCCAGGCCCGCGACACCGCGTTGGCGCTGCTCGAGCGCGTAGGCCTGCGGCACAAGGCCGAGGGCTACCCGGCGCAGCTTTCGGGCGGGCAGCAGCAGCGGGTGGCGATCGTGCGCGCGCTGGCGATGAAGCCTAAATTGTTATTGTTCGACGAGCCCACGTCTGCCCTGGACCCGGAAACGGTGAACGAGGTCCTGAATGTGATGAAGGCACTGGCCAGCGAAGGCATGACCATGGTCGTGGTCACCCATGAAATGGGCTTTGCCCGCGATGTGGCGGACCGGGTGGTGTTCTTCGACGGCGGGCGCATCGTTGAAACCGGCCCGCCGGCGCAGATTTTCAGCCAGCCAGCCGAGGCGCGGACTCGGCAGTTCCTGGCCAGCGTTTTATAGCCCAAGCGAGTAGCCCCCGGGGAGGGGGCTGGGCCGCTGCCGGCGCTTAAGCGAAATCCCCCGGGCCATGGCGCTCGGGCACTTGCGTGGCTTCATCGCCCCAGGTGCGGTTCACCCGTTGCCCACGTTCGACCGCCGGCCGCTGCGCGATGGTGTCGGCCCAGCGTTTAACGTGGGTGTAGTCCTGCACCGACAGGAATTCCCCGGCGTTGTACAACTCGCCCCGCACCAGCTTGCCGTACCACGACCAGATGGCGATGTCGGCGATGCTGTATTCGGCACCGGCGATGTAGGCGCGTGCTTCCAAGTGGCGGTTGAGCACGTCGAGCTGGCGTTTGGTTTCCATGGCATAACGGTCGATCGGGTACTGGAGTTTTTCTGGCGCATAGGCATAGAAATGGCCAAAGCCGCCGCCCAGGAACGGCGCCGCGCCCATTTGCCAAAACAACCAGTTCAGCGCTTCGGTGCGGGCCAGGGGGTCTTGCGGCAGCAGGTCGGCAAAGGCGTCGGCCAGGTACAGCAAAATGGCCCCCGACTCGAACACCCGCACCGGCTCCTTGCCACGGCGGTCGACCAATGCGGGGATTTTCGAGTTGGGGTTGATGGCGACGAAGCCGCTGCCGAACTGCTCGCCCTCATTGATACGCACCGGCCAGGCATCGTACTCGGCGCCGGTATGGCCACGTTCGAGCAGTTCCTCGAACAGGATGGTCACCTTGATGCCGTTGGGCGTGGCCAGTGAGTACAACTGGAACGGGTGCTCGCCCACTGGCAGCGCTTTGTCGTGGGTAGCACCGGCCACCGGCCGGTTGATGCTGGCGAACTGGCCAGTGGTGCTTTGCGGGGGTGTCCAAACGGCAGGGGGGGTGTAGGTGTCGGGCATGCTTGCAGGCCTCGTGGGTGAATGAAATGAGCAGGTGTGAACGCCCTGACTGCCGGCCGCCGCGTCTGTGCGGCGGTTATGCCCGATGGCAGCGCACCTCGGCGCCCGCGACCCTGCGTAGGGCTTGGGGTTGCTCGCAGCCGGCGGCGGCCTTGGGGCAGCGGTCACGAAAATAACAGCCGGCCGGTAGCGTGCGGTTGCCGGGCAGTTCGGTGCGCTGTGCGGCGGTGTCGCCCGCCAGCGGCTTGCCCAGTTGTGGCACGGCATCGAGCAATAGTTGCGTATACGGGTGTTGCGGGCGGCCCAGCACGGTGGCCGTGGCGCCGGTTTCGACAACCTGCCCAAGGTACATCACCGCCACACGCTCGGCCAAGTGCCGCACCACCGACACGTTGTGCGAGATCAGCACATAGGCGAGGCCGCGTTCGCGTTGCAGCCGGCTGAGCAGGTTGAGAATCTGCGCCTGCACCGAGATGTCCAGGGCCGAGGTTGGCTCATCCAGCACGATGACGTCTGGCGCCGAGGATAATGCCCGGGCGATGGCAATGCGTTGGCGCTGGCCCCCGGAGAACTGGTGGGGGTAGCGCCCCAGGTATTCGGCGCGGATACCCACCTGGGCCGCCAGGCCCTCGGCCACCGCGCGAAGGTCGCGGTGCCGGCCCTGGCGGTGTACCACCAGCGGTTCGGTGATGATCTTCCACACCGGCAAGCGCGGGTTCAGCGAAGATTGCGGGTCTTGGAAGACGATCTGGATAGCGTGCTGGCGTTCGGCGTTGCTTTCGTAGGCATGGCGCACCTCGCCGCTGGCCGGCGCGATGAGGCCCAGCAGCAGCTGCGCCAGGGTGCTTTTGCCACAGCCGGATTCACCCACGATGCCCAGGGTTTCCCCTTCGCCCAGGGCCAGGTCGATGCCGTTCAGGGCGTGGGCGTAGCCCTTGGAGCGGCCGAGCCAGTCGCGGCCGGCGGGGTAACGAACGTGAATGTTCTCAAGGCTTAACAGGGCCGGGCGGGTAGGGGCCAGGGCGTTCATGCAACCGTCTCCTCGGCCTGCAGCCAGCAGGCGCTTCGGTGGTGGGCGGGCCCGGCGGCGAACAAGCCAGGCCGTGTTTCACAGCAGGGCATGCGCTGCGCGCAACGCGCCTTGAAGGCGCACCCGGTGGGCAGGGCGGCCAGGTTTGGGACCTGGCCGGGGATGCTGTGCAACTCGCTGCCAGGCCGCGCGCGCTCCGGCAGGCACGCCAGCAGCCCGCGGGTATAGGGGTGGCACGGGGTGGCCAGCACCTGCGCGGTGGCGCCCTGTTCGACGATGGCGCCGGCGTACATCACATACACCCGGTCACAAAACTGCCCGACCAGGGCCATGTCGTGGGTGATCAGCAAGATCGCCGTGCCCCGTGCCCGCGCCTTTTCGCGCAACAGCAGCAGCACCTGGCGCTGCACGGTCACGTCCAGCGCAGTGGTCGGTTCGTCGGCGATCAGCAGCTTGGGGTCGCACGAGAACGCCAGGGCAATCATGATCCGCTGGCGCATGCCGCCGGAGAGTTCGAACGGGTAGCGCTCAAGCACCTGCTCCGGGTCCGCGATGTGCATGTCGCGCAGCAGTTCAACGGCCTTGGCCCTCGCCTGGGTATGGCCCAGCCGCTGGTGGCGCTGAATCACGTCGAGCAGTTGGCGGCCGATGCGCCGGGTGGGGTTGAGCGCGGTCATCGGCTCTTGGAAGATCATCGCCGCCTGGCGCCCGCGCAGCGCCATCAGTTGGCGCTCGCTTTGCGCCAGAATGTCGTGGCCGAGCAAGCGTACCGCGCCCTCGGTGACGCGGTAGCGGCCGTGGGGCAATAGCCCCAGGCTGAGCATGGCGGTCACCGACTTGCCGGAGCCCGACTCGCCCACCACCCCGACGATCTCGCCGGGCCGCACCGCCAGGGTAACCCCGTTGAGCGCTTTGGCACTGCTGCGAAAGCCCGGGAATTCCAGGCTCAGGTTGTCGATGGCCAATACTGCATCGGGCATGTCAGTTCCCCCTTTGCCGTGGGTCGAGTAGGTCGTGTACACCGTCGCCCAGCAGGTTGAAGCCAATGGCCGTGAGCAAAATGGCCAGGCCTGGGAAGGTGGAGTACCACCACTGGTCGAGGATGAAGTTGCGCCCGCTGGCGACCATCGCGCCCCATTCAGCGGTGGGCTGCTGGGCGCCCAGGCCGATGAAGCCCAGCGCCGAGGCCATCAGGATGGCGTTGCCGATGTCGAGGCTGAATTGCACCAACAGCGGTGGCGCCGCGTTGCGCGCCACGTGCCACTGCACCAGGTGCCAACGCCCGGCACCGAAGGTTCGCGCCGCTTGCACATAGGCCATTTGGCGGATACTCAGGGCCTGGCCGCGGGCCAGGCGCACGTAGAACGGGATGCGCACCAGGGTGATGGCCAGCATGGCGTTGAACAGGCTGGGCCCGAGGGCGGCGGCCAAGGCCATGATCAGCACCAGGGAAGGCACCGAAAGGATGATGTCCATCGCCCGCATGGTCAGGCGGTCGAAGCGCCCGCCGATCACCCCGGACAGGCAGCCAAGCAGGCCGCCGCTCAGGCTGGAGGCAAACGCCACGAACAAGCCGACGCCGACGGACTGGCGGCTGCCGTAGATCACCCGGCTGAGCAGGTCGCGGCCCACTTCGTCGGTGCCGAACCAGTGCAAGGCGCTGGGTGCTTGCAGCCGCTCGGTGAGCTTTAGCGCATTGGGTGCATAGGGCGCCAGCCAAGGGGCGGCGGCCATGCATAACAGCACCAGCGCGGTGATGCCGACGCCGGCGAGCATCAGCGGGCTGCGGCGTACCCGGTAGGCGAACCATGCCAGGTTCTGCTGCCAGGGGCTGGCGGTAATGGTGGCCACGGGCATGTTAGTTCACCTTGGCGATGCGTGGGTCGACCAGCCGGTACAGCAGGTCGATAAAGCGGTTGAGCAGCACATAGATGAACGACACCAAAATGGCGAAGCCCATCACCGCCGGGAAATCCAGGGCCTGGATCGACTGGACCACATAAGCGCCCATGCCGGGCCAGGCGAAGACCGTTTCGGTCAGCACCGCGCCATAGAGCAAGTCGCCCAGGGCCAGGCCCAGCACGGTGATCGACGGGATCAGCGCATTGGGCAGGGCATGGCGCATCACCACGGTTGCGTGGGACAGCCCATAGGCCCGGGCGGTGCGAATGTAGTCTTGGCCCAGTTGTTCGAGCATGGCCGCGCGGATCTGCCGGGTGATCACCCCCAGGTTGACGAACGCCAGGGTCACTGCCGGCAACAGTAAGTGCGTGGCGGCACTGCGAAAGGCCGCCCAATCTCCCGCCAGCAGGCTATCGACCAGGTACAGCCCGGTCACCGGCGCCGGCGCCTCGGTGCCTTCACCCAAGCGGCCGCCACCGGGCAGCCAGCCCAGGTGCCCGTAGAACACGACGATCAGCCCCAGCCCCAGCCAGAACGCGGGCGTGGAGATACCGGCCACTGCCACGGTGCGGGCCACCTGGTCGACCAACCGGTTGGGGTATACCGCGGACAAAACCCCCAGGGGCACCCCCACCAGTACCGACAGCAGCAACGCCGCCAGCGCCAGTTCCACGGTGGCGGGAAAGAACCTGCGCAGGTCGTCGAGTACCGGCCGGTGCGTGCGGATCGACGTGCCCAAGTCGCCGTGCAGCAAATCGCCCATGTAGTGCAGGTATTGTTGGTACAGCGGCAAGTCCAGCCCCAACTGGTGGCGGATGCTGGCGACGATGTCGTCGCTGGCGCGGTCGCCGGCGATCAGCCGGGCGGGGTCGCCGGGTATCAGGTGGGAAATCACGAAAGTGATCAGCGACACCCCGACCACCACGATCAGAATGTCCAGCAGCTGCTTGCGCAGCAGGTGCAATACGGCCATGGCAAACCTCTAAAGCTGGGCGCCCTATGGGCAGGGCGCCAGGTGCCGTTACTTGGACATCGCGGCGAAGTCGAAGACTTGTTCGAGCATCGGGTTGAACACGTAGCCCTTGACCGTGCTGCTCATGGGTACGGTGTAGGCTTTCTGGTACAGGTAAGCGTAGGCACTGTCGCCCACCACGATCTTTTGCGCCTGTTGGTACAGCGCCTTGCGTTTTTCCACATCGCTGATGCTGGCGGCTTCACGCACCAACTCATCGACCTTGGGGTTGCTATAGAACGAGCGGTTGCCCGAGAGCCCGGCATTGGCCGTGTCGAACCAGAAGTTCATGAACATGTAGGGGTCGGCGAAGTCCGGGCTCCAGTTGCCGATGGCGATGTCGAAGTCTGCGCTGCCCAGGCGGTCGCGGAAGGTGGCGTTGGCCAGTTTATTCATGTTCAGGTTCACCCCGAGGCTGGCGAGCCCCGCTTGCAGGGTCAAGCCGATGGGCTCCCAGGCTGGGTCTTTGTCGGAGTACAAAAACTGCAACGTGCTGACCTTTTTCGGCGCCTTGGCAAGCGCTGCCTGGGCGGCGGCCATGTCCTGTTTGGGCACCGGCAAACTGGGGTCGTAGCCCCACATGCCCTGCGGTATCGGGCCGTTCATCAACTGGGCTTTGCCCATGGCGATGCCATCGACGATGCCCTGGTAGTCCAGTGCCTCGACGATGGCTTTGCGCACGTTAGGGTCGTTAAGCGGTGGCCGCTTGTTGTTCAGGTACAGGTAGGTCACCCGCAGCGACGGGTAGGCCGTAGTCACGAAGCCCGGTGCCTTGGCCAGCGCTTGGACCTGGTCTTCGGGGAGGTCTTCGATGATGTCCAGATCGCCATGCTCCAGTTGCAGGCGGCGCACCGACGGCTCGGCGATGATCTTGATCACTACCTTTTTAAGGCTCGGCGCGGCGCCGGCGTAGTGGGCGTTGGGCTCCAGGGTCAGGGCTTGGCCTTTTTGCCAGGCCGCCAGCCGGTAGGCCCCGGAGCCGGCGGTGTGGCTGGCCAGGTAGGCGTCCGGGTCTTTCACATCCGGGTTGACGATGCTGGCGCCGTTATGGGCCAGGGCGAAGAGGAAGGGCGCAAAGGGCTTTTTCAGGGTGAAGCGCACGGTCAACGGGCCCACCACTTCAGTGACCATGTCTTCCGGGAAGATACTCGATGGGCCTTGCTTGAGCTTGATCAGCCGTTCGATCGAGAACTTCACCGCCTCGGCGTTCACCTCGGCGCCATCGTCGAAATGGTTGCCAGGCTTGAGGGTGAAGGTCCACACCAGGTTGTCGGGCGAGACGCTCCAACTGGCGGCCAGGTCGCCTTCGACCTCGGTGCTGCCCTTGCCGTTTTCGACCTTGTAGCGCATCAGGCGCTGGTAGGCAGGGTAGGTGACCGTCCAGTCGTTGTTATCGAAGGTCACGCCAGGGTCCAGCGTTTGCGGGTCGGCGGCCTTGCCGAGCATCAGGGTGTCGGCCGGCACCGCGGCGTTGGCCGCCTGCCAGGCGCCCAGGCTGAGCGCACTGGCCAAGAGCAGCGTGCGGTAGGGCGAACGGGTGAGTTTGCGCGATAACTGAAGCATGCCGGTTCCTCGATGTGGGGTCGTGTGTGGGGTGCTACGGCAGGTACAGTCAACAAGGGTGTTCGCGCCAGGGTTCAGTTGCCCCGGTCGCGCGTCAGCTTCAGGCGAGCAGGGCGTGGAGCTGTTCGGCACTGAGGTGGTGATGGTCGATCAGCGCATAACGGTCCGCCGCCGGCAGCTCGAAATGCCACCACTCGCTAGCGATAGGGGCAAAGCCTGCGCCCATCATGATGCCCAGCAACACCAGGCGGTTACGTTGCACCGGCGCTGGCAGGTCGGGGTTGAAGGGGTGCGACAGCGTGCGCATGTCGTCGAAGCCGGTGCCCATGTCCAGGGGTGTATCGTGCTCATCCAGCAGGGTCACGTCGACCGCCACGCCACGGCTGTGGTGTGAACCCAGCGCGGGGTCGCGCACGTATTCGGCATTGGGCAGCGCGCGCCACAGCAACTGCTGTGCATAGGGCGGGCGGTAGGCATCGAGCACCTGCACGCGGTAGCCAGCCAAGCGCGCCAGTTGGTTGGCCTTGAGCAGGCAGGCCGCAGCGTCACGGTGCAGCAGGCAGCGCATGTCTTGGTAAATCACGCGCCCGGCGAGGTTGTCGGCGGTGGCGTAGACCAGGTGGATGGCCAGGCCGTCGGTGTGCGGGTCGATCTCGACCAGGTCAGGGTGGTTCACAGGTACCTCTTTATCCATCAGGGTGTGCATGGCCGGTTCACTCGAACTGGCCAAAGCGCTGTTGCAATGCGCGGTTGCGTGCCAGGCGCTGGTCGAGCCGGTCGCCCAAACGGTCGGCCACGGCCGACACCAGCAGGTTGAGCAACGCCGCCAGCGGTGCCAGCGAATCCCAGAACTGGCCCACCTCAAGCTTCAGTGGCAGCAGGTCGGTGGCGAAGTCCCGGGCCCAGGGGCAGTGGTAGTCGGTAATCAGCGCCAGCGGTATCTTGGCATCGGTCGCCGCCTCGCAGAGCTTGCGGGTGACGCTCGAATAGGCGCGAAAATCCGCCAAGAGGATATAAGGCCGCTCGAAGCCGGCGTTGAGCATGTCGGCATAAGTGCCCGACAGGCCATCGACATAGAACGCCTTGGGGCGAATGTATTCGAGCAGGCTGTGGAAGCTGTTGAGCAGCCCGCGGGTGCTCTGGATACCAACGATGAACACCGCCTCGCGGCTGTACAGTTGCTCCACCACCTGGGCGAACACCGGCCCACGGGCCATTTGGTAAACCGCCTCGATGGCGGCGAGCTCTTGCGCCAGCGAACGGTCCAGGGCGTCGCCGCGCCCGCTTTGCTGGCGAAAGGCGCCGAGCCGGTCGGTGATGCGCCAGGCACCGGAACTGTCCTCGCGCAGGCTGTGCTTTACATCGTCAAGGTTGCGGTAGCCCAGCGAGCGCAGCAGCCGGCCCACTGAAATACCGGTGGTGCCCGCCTGCTGGGCAATGCTGTCGGCGGTTTCGAACGGCAGCTTGCCGGGGTTGGCCAGCAAGTAACCGGCTACCCGCTTTCCGGTGGGGGTCAAGTCGGCGAAGGTCGCTTCAAGGGCGTCGAAAAAACTGGGCTGGGGCATCGCGGCGCTCTAGGCCTGAATCGTTATCCATCTGTCATAATATGTTTCAATGTTCTTAGGCTAACATTGCTGAGGCGTGGGCTGCAAGGGCAGGCCATGCGCGATTGGGGGTTGCCGACCATTGGCGCTGGCAAAACCTCTTCAAATGGCGCTTCGCAGCGGCTCGCCAGCGGTTAAAGTAACCCCACCCTTAATGCCAGGAAGCCTGCCATGCCCCGCACCAACCCGTTCGACCAGCCCGTCGGCGAGCCCATGCTCGGCTGGTCGCCACGCCCGCAGCCCGGCGCGGTGACGTTGGCCGGCCGCACCTGCCGGCTCGAGCCGCTCAATGCCGCGCAGCATGCCGATGCCCTGTATGCCGCCTACAGCCAAGCCGCCGATGGCCGCGACTGGACCTACCTGTTCGTCGGCCCATTCGACAGCGCCGAGCACTACCGCCACTATGCCGAGGCCGCTGAGCAAAGCACCGACCCGCGCCATTACGCGGTCATCGAGCAAGTGAGCGGCCGGGCGGTCGGCACGCTGTCGCTGATGCGCATCGACCCCGGTCACGGGGTGATCGAAGTGGGCAACGTGACCTTTTCGCCGCAGCTCAAGCAATCGGTGCTCTCCACCGAGGCGCAGTACCTGCTTATGGCCTATGCATTCGATACGCTCGGCTACCGCCGCTACGAGTGGAAGTGCGACAGCCTCAATGCACCCTCGCGCAAGGCCGCATTGCGCTTGGGCTTCAGCTTCGAAGGGATCTTCCGCCAGGCGGTGGTGTACAAGGGCCGCAGCCGCGATACGGCCTGGTACTCGATCATCGACCGGGAATGGCCCGCGCTCAAAGCCGGTTTCCAGGCTTGGCTGGCTCCGGAGAATTTCGATGAGCAGGGGCGCCAGCGCCAGTCGTTGCTGGCGATGCGCGAGGCCTAAGTGCAGCACGGCCTAAACCCATTACCCCCAAAAATTATTCTGCACCCGCTGTACCGCCGCGTTCGCCGCGCGGCAGTCGAACGCCTCGGCGTCGTAGCCGCCACGCAGCCAGGCCAATAGCTCGTCGCGCGCTTCGCACGGCGGCTGCGCCAGGGTGTGTAGCATTTGCAGGTAGCCGTCGGCACCGCCGGCGTCTTCTGGCGGGCAGGCGCGGGCGCCGTCGAGCAGGTGGCACCAGTTACCGCCTTGCTCGCAAGGCTCTACCGCCTCCACCGCGATCACGTGTTGCCAACTGTCGCCAAAGTCGTAGAGATAGCGCAGCCGTTCGCCCTGCTTGGCGACCACTCTCAGCCGGGCCTTGCGGTCGTCGACCACGTCGGCGGCCATGTCCATTTCGGCTTCCGGTGGCAAGTAACGCCGCACGCCGTTACTGAACTCATGCAGGTGGCGGCTTTCCCAGCCCATCGCGGCCTGGATGTAGTGGTGCAGCTTGCGCAAGGTGATATCGCCGCTGACCCACAAGCGCCGCCAAATGGGCGGGTTGATCACCAGCGGTTCGAGTTGGATCAGCAGGGTGTAGCTTAGCGGTTGTTGGGCCATTGAAGCGTCCGGAGCGGCAGTGGAAGGTTCGTAAGGTCAGTCGCTTGTGCCCAGGCTCACGCCATAAAACCCGGTGACGCCGAACGGGTTGATCTTGAAGCCTTCGACGTTTTTGCGCATGGGCTGGGCCACCACTGAATGGGCCATCGGGCTGACCGGCATTTGCTCGCGCAGGATCTTCTGTGCCTGCTGGTAGAGGCGGGTGCGTTCGCCGCGGTCGGCGCTGAGCCTGGCTTTTTCGATCAGCGCGTCATAGTTCTTGTCGCACCAGCGGGCGTAGTTGCTGCCGCCTATGGAGGCGCAGCTGTAGAGCACGCCCAGCCAGTTGTCCGGGTCGCCGTTGTCGCCGGTCCAGCCATAGGTGAGCACGTCGTGTTCACCGGCCTTGGCCCGTTTGATGTATTCGCCCCATTCGTAGCTTACGATATTGGCCTTAACGCCCACCTTGGCCCAGTCTTGCTGGATCATCTGTGCCGACAGCCTGGCGTTGGGGTTCGAAGCACGCTGCACGGTCATCGCCCACAGGTTGATTTCGGTGCCCGGTTTCACCCCAGCGGCCTCCAGCAACTGCTTGGCTTTTTCCGGGTCGTAGGGTGCGCCTTGAATCGTCGCGTCGTAAGACCACTGGTTCGGCGGGATCACGTTCTGCGCGACCTGGCCGGCGCCTTGAAACACGGTGCTGATGATCGCCTGCTTGTTGATGGCCATGTCCAGCGCCTGGCGCACACTCGGGTTATCCAGCGGCGGGTGCTGGATGTTGTAGGCCAAAAAGCCCACGTTGAAGCCCGGTTGCTCCAGCACTTTGAGGGCCGGGTCCTTTTTGATTTCCGCCAGGTCCACCGGCCGGGCGTAACCGCTGACCTGGCACTCGCCGGCTTTCAGCTTTTGCAGGCGTGTGGCGGGGTCTGGGGTGATGGCGAAAATCAAGTGATCGAGTTGCACGTCTTCGGGCTTCCAATAGTGGCGGTTGCCGTCGAAGCGGATGACCGCGTCTTTCTGGTAGCGGTTGAACACGAATGGCCCGGTGCCCACCGGTTGCTGGTTAAGTTGTTCGGGCTTCCCGGCCGCCAACAGTTGGGCCGCGTACTCGGCCGATTGCACCGAGGCGAAGCTCATGGCGAGGTCGGCGGTGAAGGCCGCGTCGGGCTGCTTGAGGCTGAACACTACCGTGTAGGCGTCGGTTTTACTGACCGAGGTGATGTTCTGGTCCAGCCCCATGTCGGTGAAATAGGGGAATTCGGCGGGGTACGCTTTACGGAACGGCTGCGCGTTGTCCAGCATGCGTTCGAAGGTGAACAGCACGTCATCGGCATTGAAGTCGCGGCTGGGGGTGAAGTATGCGGTGGTGTGAAAGTGCACGCCTTGGCGCAAATGGAAGGTGTACACCTTGCCGTCGGGGCTGATATCCCATGCCGTGGCCAACCCCGGCTCCAGGGTGGTGCCGCCGCGTTGGAACTGTACCAGCCGGTTGAACACGGTTTCGGCCGAGGCGTCGAATTCGGTGCCGGAGGTGTATTGGGCCGGGTCGAACCCGGCTGGGCTGGCTTCGGAACAGTACACCAGGCTGCCGGCGGCCTGGGCCAAGGGGCCGGTGCAGAGCAAGGCCACCAGCAGGGCTGGGGCGGTGAAACGACGCATGTGGCGTTCCCTCTTAAAACATCACCTTAGTACGGTGCCGCAGCTGTTGGCCGCACCCTGTTGCCGGTGCCTTTGACTGCCGGGCGGCGTTGCCGCCGTTCGCCATGGCCCCGCTATCGCGCGTTATGGCGGCTTGCCCGGCAATCAAAGTCAGCCGTCATTGCTTGTGCGAATTTCTGAGACACGCGACTAGGTTAGCAGCCTTTGCGCGGACCAATGCCATTGACAGCGCAAGCCCGCGCACCTCTACAATCGCCGCTTTCGCCGCCAAGGGCCGTGCCATGTTCGGTATCGTCGATTTTCCGTTGTTCTTGCTCGCCGTGTTCATTCTAAACGTCACGCCTGGGCCGGATATCGCCTATGTCGCCGGGCAGAGTATCGTCCATGGCCGCCGCGCCGGCGTGATGTCGGCGCTCGGGGTATCGATAGGTGGCTGCGTGCACACCTTGTTTTGCGCCCTTGGGCTCACCGCGCTGCTGGCCGCGTCTCCGTCTGCCTTTACCCTGATCAAAACCGCGGGCGGCCTGTACCTGGTGTACCTGGGCCTGCGCACCCTTTTTGCGCGCAAACCTGCGGCCGGAAGCGTAATGCCAGTGCCACGGCTGCGTGAAACCACGTTGCTGCTTCGTGGGTTCGTTACCAACGTGACCAACCCGAAGGTGCTGCTGTTCTATGTGGCGTTCTTCCCGCAGTTCGTGGCTGCTGGCAGCCCCGACAAAACCACCGCGTTCTTGCTGTTGGGGTTAGTGTTCGTCGCGTCGGGGTTGGCGGTGGATGCCACGGTGGCCTTGGTCGCGGCACGCGCATCGAGGGCTGTCAGTGGCCGGCCGCGGGTGCGTGGCTGGGTCGACCGGGTGATTGGCACGGCCTTTGTAGGGTTGGGCGTGCGGCTGTTGCTGGCGCGGCGTTGAACGGCCGCCGCGCGCTGTGGCCATTACCACACTAGGGGTACAGGCCTCGCCACGTGGCACCGGGCACCAGCAGGTCCCGGCCGGCGCGGTGGACCAGCATCACCTCGCCAGTGCTGCCAGGGGCCAGTTGCACCCGCAGTTCGCCGCTGCGCCAACGCACCTCTAGCCATTGCCCACGGTACTGCAGCCGCAACATGACCTCACCCAGTTCGGCCGGCACGGCGGGGTACAGGTGCAAGCCATCCAACGCCGGGCGCAGCCCCAGGTAATGGCGCTGTAGCACGTCCAGGGTGCCGGCCATGGCCGCCAGGTGCACGCCCTCCACCGTGCCGCTGTCGCTGCCGGCGTCGATATCCGTGCCCAGGCAGTGGCCAAAAAACCACCATGAGCGCGCCAGGTCGATATGGGCCATGGCCCCGGCACACACCGCGTACGACAAGCTCGATTCGTGGGTGATGCGCGCCAAGTGGTACTGCACCGCCCGCCGCCCGCCATCGCTGGGCGGTGGGTAACCCAGGTGGGCGAGTAGTTCGCGAATTTCGTGGGGCGGTAACAAATGCAGCAGCGTCAGCACGTCGGGTTGCTTGGTCAATTGATAACGGTCGGTACTGTCGCCTTGGGCTTCGAGCATCCAATCCAGGCGCGGCCGCTGCTTCTGCAGCCACTGCGGCGGGGGCGTTTGCAACTGGTCGAAGCCTTCGAACTGGCCCAATACATCGGGCTCGTCGTAGGGCAGGTACAACTGCCGGCTTACCTGCTCCCACAGGGCCAACTCAGCGGCCTCCAGTGCCAGGCGCCCGCACAGTTCGGCGGCCGCCGCGGCGGGCAATTGCTGCAACAATTGCAAGGCACGGCATAGTGTCCAGGCGGCCATCAGGTTGGTGTAGGCGTTGTTGTTCACGCCAGGTTCCTCGGCCCCGGGGTAACGGCTATGGTATTCATCCGGGCCGATCACCTGCTCGATCACATAGCGGCCGCGGCTCGCATCGAACCGCGCCATGCTGGCCCAGCAGCGGGCCACCTCCAGGATGATTTCGCCGGCCATGCCGGTGAGCAGAGCCTGGTCACCGGTGGCCAGGTACAGCAACCAGGCATCGTAAGCGATCGCCGCGCCAATGTGCCGTTGCAGCCAGGTGGCGTCTTCGACCCAGTGCCCAGACAGCGGGTAGTACAACCATGGCGGGGTTTGCTCCTCGCCACCTGTGGTGCTGCGCCAGGGATACAACGCGCCCTTGAAGCCGGCAGCCCGGGCCCGCGCGCGGGCCGCACCGAGGCGCCGGTAACGGTAGGCCAGCAGGTTGCGGGCCCGCTCAGGAAAATGGCTGGCCAAAAACGGGAAGGCAAACAGCTCATCCCAAAAAATCTGCCCCATATAGCCTTCTTGCCAGCCCCTGGCGGGGAAACCCAGGTCGCGGCCCAGGCTCAGCGGGGTGACCGTTTGCAGCACATGGGCCAAGGCGAAATCCAGCGGGCGCTGCAAGCTGGCGCCCGTGAGGCGTACACGCGCCGCCTGCCAGGGCTGGCGCCAGGCCCCGTAATGGGCGGCGCGCAGCTGCTCGAACGGTTCGCCGGGTATCGCCGCGGCCAAGGCGTGCGCTGCGCGGTCGTCGGCTTCGACCAGTATGCGTTTTTCGATCACCAGTACGCCACCGGCCGGCCATGGGCACTGGCCTTCACGCTGCGCGGCCGGGCCGTGCCAGGCCACCGGGGTGTTCAGGCTGGTGTGGCAAGCCATTACTACCCGCGCACCGCCCGCCAAGTGGGCCTGAATGGCACTGTGGCCGTGTTCGCTGCAGCAGTGCTGGTCGATGGCCAGGCGCTGGCCTTCATAGGCAAGGTTGCGCTCGATCAATGTATTGCCGCTGGCCTGCAAGGTGCTGCGCAGCCACAGTTGGGACGGCGGCTGGGGACAGGTCACTGCCCAACGCAACACCACCAGGCGAGGGTCTGCGTAGCTGACCAGCCGTGTTTCTTCGATGTCCAGGGCATGCTCACCCAGGGTAACGCCGAAGCGGCGGCGCACTTCGCAGCGCTCGGCGTCGTAGCATTGGCGGTAATGGGTGTACGCCGGTTCAAGCCATTGCTGGCGGTCGAGCGACAGGCTCAAGCCCAGCGGCGCCGGCAGGTTCACCAATGCACCAATATGGCAGCGGCTGCCATTGACCTGCCGTTCGGCGCTGTCGTACCAACCGGCCAGGTAAAGCCCGGGATAACCCGGCCCATCGGCCCGTTCCGGGGCGCTGGCGCGCAAGCTGAGTACGCCGTTACTCAGGGTCATCAAGGCTTCGCGGCGGCGTTCGTCGGCCGGGTCGAAGTGGTCGAACAGCAACGTGTCAGTCATCGACACGCCTGAGTTGCGGCCGCAGTTGTTCGGCCATCGCCAGTACCTGTTCCCGCCCAGCATAGGCAGGCTGGGAGCCATACCCGGCGACGGCAAGGTGGGCGGCAGCGGTGGCCCACAGCGCCGCTTCGGAGGCTGGCTGGCCTTCGAGCAGGGCGATGGCGAACACGCCGGTGAAGGCATCACCAGCGCCGGTGGCATCGCGTGCCGCAATGCCGCCGGCGGGCACGTGGTACACGCCTTCGGCGCAGGCGAGCAGGCAGCCGCCGTCGGCAAGCTTGACGCAAGCCATCGGCACGCCCCGTTGCCGGAACGCCGCGGCGGCCCGGGCTGCGCTGGGGCTGTCGGTGACCGGTTGGCCCAGCAAGTGCGCGGCTTCTTCGGTGTTGGGCGTCACGGCGCTGATCAGCGGCCACAGCCCAGGCTCCAGCCGCTCGGGGAACGATGGGTCGAGCACCACCGGCAGGCTGCGCTGCTGCGCAGCCTCGATAGCCATGCGCACCACGGCTGCGGGAATTTCGTGATCCAGCGCCAACACCGCCTGCGGCGGGGCGGCAGCGATCGCGGCGCGCACGCGGTCGCAGGCCATGCCGTCCCAGGCGTCGTTGGCGTTGTTGGCCAGGATGATCTGCTTCTTGCCGCTGGCCGGCACCGTGATCATCGACACCGCCGTGCTGTGCCCCGGCGCGTGGGTCACGCCGTCGAGCAGCACGCCGGCTTGGCGCAGGTTGCCCAGGGCCTGGTCGGCCAGTTCATCGGCGCCCACGCGGCCCAGCAGCACGCTGTGGTGGCCAAACAGGGTGGCCAGGTAAGCCCGGTTGGCCGCCTTGCCGCCCGATAGCCGGCAGAAGTCGCTGGCCAGCAATGTTTCCTGGCTGCCGGGGGGCTGCGCCACGCGCACCTGGAAATCGGCATTGATGCTGCCCAGGCTAAGCAGGGTCGAAGGCATGGGCTTGGCTCCGTGTCGAACATAGTCGGCTGACTGCGTGGTGGTGTGCCGGTTCGGTTCGATTCGCCAGCGGTCATCGCCGTGGAACCTAGGCGCAGAGCGTGCCGTCAGCCAGAGGGTACCCCTTTACTGCCCAGGAGCCCCCGCCATGGCCGACCACGAACACGACCCCACCCGCCGCCGCTTGCTGCAAGGCGCCGCATTGGCCACGGCCGCCGGCCTGGCCACCCCGGCCATGGCCCAGGCCGGCAGCGACGGCGCCATGCCCGCGCCCCTGCAAAGCCCGCAAAAAGGCTTTCCCAAGCCGCCTTTCAACCCGCAGCCGCAGCCGTGGCCCGGTTTGGCCAGCAAAATGAACCCACGCCCCGACCATGGTGAAACCCATTACCGCGGCAGCAATAAGCTGCTGGGGCGCAAGGCATTGATCACCGGCGGTGATTCCGGGCTGGGCCGCGCGGTCGCCATCGCCTTTGCCCGCGAAGGGGCCGATGTGGCGATCAACTATTTGCCTGCCGAAGAAGACGATGCCCGCGAGGTGGTGGCGCTGATCCAGCAAGCGGGGCGCAAGGCGCTGGCCATTCCCGGCGACCTGCGCGAAGCTGCCTTTTGCCGTGACCTGGTGGCCCGGGCCGTGGCCGGGCTGGGCGGCTTGGATATCCTCGTCAATAATGCCGCCCGCCAGCAAAGCCATGAATCGATACTCGACATCACCGATGAGCAATTCGATTGGACACTTAAAACCAACCTCTATGCGTTGTTTTGGCTCACCAAGGCGGCGTTGCCGCACCTTCCCGAGGGCGCGGCCATCATCAACACCGCCTCGGTGAACGCTTACGACCCGGGGGAAAACATCGTTGATTACGCGCTGACCAAGGCCGGCATCGCCAACTTCAGCAAGGGCCTGGCCAAGCAAGTGGCCGACCGCGGCATCCGCGTGAATGCCGTGGCGCCTGGGCCGTTCTGGACGCCCTTGCAGGTCACCGGTGGGCAAACCATGGAAAAGCTCAAGGCTTTTGGCAGTGATACGCCGCTCAAGCGCCCAGGGCAGCCTGTGGAAATCGCGCCGTTGTACGTGCAGTTGGCCTCGGCCGAGGCCAGTTACGTGACCGGGCAAGTGTTCGGCGCCTCGGGCGGCAAGGGCCAGCCCTGAGGGCCCCGCCGGGCATGCAGCGCCCCAGCCCGGCCGCTCGAGTCACTGGGCCACTCAAGCGCCGCTGCGGTATGGCTCTAGGGCTTCGAGCAGCGGCCCCAGCCACGCTTCATAGGCGCGCCAGCGCTGCACGGAGCTGCTGTACAGCGGTTGGCGCACTTGGGTAAGGCTGGCGGTGCGCACGGGCCGTTGGGTGTGGTGAAAGGCCAGGCAGGCGTCGTCCCAAGGCAAGCCGCAGGCGGCCAGCAAGCGCCGGGCCTGGCCCTCCAGGTCGGCGACGATGTCTTCGTAGCGCACCTCGATGACCCTTCCGGGCAATAACCCTTGCCAATGCGCCATCAAGCGCGCATAGCGGCCATAGTGGCGGCCGAGTTCAGCCAGGTCGTAGGTCGCTTCCTGGTGGCGGTTGAACAACTGGGTGTAGCACGACACGCAGGTGTCTACCGGGTCGCGGCTCACATGCACGATGCGCGCGCGCGGAAACATCATCGCCAGGGGGCCGAGCATCAGGTAGTTGGCAGGCATTTTGTCGGTGATGCGCGCGGCACCGCCGCCGTGCTGGCGAAGGCGCGCCAGGTATTGCCCGGCCAGCCCACGCAATTGTTCTGGCTGTAGCCCCGCCAGGTTATCCGGGAACACCCGTTCGGGCACACCCGGCAGCGGTTGTTGCAGCAGGTGCAAGGCATAGGGCAGCTCTCCGGCGCCGCTGACCGCCGGGTGCGAAGCCAGTATTTGTTCGGTGAGGGTGGTGCCCGAGCGTGGCATGCCGAGGATGAACAGCGGTTGTTCGCTGGGGTCGCCAGCCCCTTCCAGGCGTGCCCGCCAACGCTCATCGAACACCGTGAGCATGCGCGCCAGCCGCTGCTGCTCGGCGCTTTCATCGTAGGCCACATGCTGGCGCTTGAGCGTGGCCCCGGCGCTGTAGTGGGCAAACGCCTGCGCTGGGTGGCCAAGGTCGGCTTCGACCTTGCCCAGCGCATAGTGCAGGGCAATACGCCGCCCGGGGCTAGCCTGCTCGCTCTGTGCCAGCGCCTGCGCCAACGCCGCAGCGTCGGCCGGGCTGCCCTTGCGCGCCTGGCTACGAAGGAACCAGGCGCCATGGTGGTTCGGGTCCGCGGCCAGGGCCTGATCGAGCAGCCCGCGGGCTTCATCGAACTGGCCCCGCTCCTGGTGCAAGCCGGCCAGCCCCGCCAGGGCGTCGGCGCCTTGGGGGTTGAGCGCCAGCGCTTGGCGGTAGGCCTGTTCGGCCTGGGTGTCGGCGCCGCGGTCTTGATAAAGCCCGGCCAGCGCGCACCAGCTGTCTGGCTCCCCAGGTTGCAACGCACAGGCGCGTTGCAACGGTGCCAACGCTTGTTCGGGGAGGTCTTGGGCCAACAGGCAACGGCCCAGCAAGCGCAAGGTGGGGGCATGCTCGGGCTGGCGCTGCAAGGCCTGTTCGAGCAGGGCGCGGGCTTGGTCGGGGCGCTCCTGGCGCAGCCGCACCAGGGCGAGGTTGCTCAGTGCCTCGGGGGCCTGCGGCCGCAGGGCGAGCACCGCCAGCAGTTGCTGTTCGGCTTCGGCCAGTTGCTCGGCCTCGGCCAACACGGCGCCTAAATTGGACTGCGCTTCCAGATACCCTGGCTGCAGTTGCAGCACTTGGCGGTAGCCGGCGATGGCGCGGGGCAGGTCGCCTTCGGCGCGGGCGATGCTGGCGAGGTTGTTCAGCGACTGCAACAGCTGAGGTTGCAGGGTCAATGCCCGTTCATGGGCGGCGCGGGCCTGTGCCCACTGGCGCAAGTCGAACCAGGCCAAGCCCAGGTTGCTGTGTGCCGCCGCGCGTTCAGGTGCCAACGCCACGGCGCGCTGGCCATGGTGTAGTGCCAGCAGTGCCTGGCCGCCCTGGCGCTGCATTTCGCCATAATTGCTGTGGTAAAGCGCCTCGCCCGGGGCCAGCGCCAGCACCTGCTGCATCGTGCCCAGCGCGGTGGTCCGGTCACCGCCGGCGAGCGCTGCCAGGGCCTGCTCATGCAGTGCCGCCGCTTGCTGGGCGGTATGCGCCAACGGCAGTTGCACGCATACGTAGTCGACCAGCCGCGCCAGGCTTTGCGCCAGCCCTTCGTGGCCGGTGTCCAGGCGTAACTCCGGCTGGCGTGGCGCTTCATAGGGGGCGTCGATGCCGGTAAACCCCGGCAGTTCGCCCGCCCGCGCGCGGCGGTACAGGCCCTTGGGGTCGCGTTGCTCACAGGTGGGTAAATCCGCAGCCACGTGCACTTCATGAAACCGCGGCGTGGCAGCGCGGGCCTGGGCGCGGTCAGCGGCGTAGGGCGAAATCAGCGAAACAATACACAAAAGGCCAGCGTCGGCCATCAGCGCCGCCACCTCGCCAGTGCGCCGCACATTTTCCATACGGTCTTCGGGGCTGAAACCCAGGCCGGCGTTCAGGCCCTGGCGTAAACGGTCACCGTCCAGCCGGTAGCAGGCGTAGCCCAACGGCGTGAGGCACTCGGCCAACGCATCGGCCAGGGTGGTTTTACCAGCACCGGACAAACCGGTGAGCCACAGCACCGCACCAGGGTGGCCATAACGGGCAACAGAAGCAGGCATGGAAGGGTCCGTCCGTTGGGGGTTGGCCCAAGCATAGCCAATGCACAGCCATGTAAAAATGGCTTGCCAAGCAGCCGCCCTGAGGGGTATCAAACTGTACATGACTAAACAGGTTCGGTTTGACAAGAAAACCCGCGTGGTGCGCGCCTTGGCCCAACGCATCGAACGCGGCGAGTTGGGCCCCGGCGTGCGACTGCCCGGTGAGCATGAGCTGGCAGCGCAGTTCGATGTCAGCCGTGGCACGCTGCGTGAGGCCCTGACCGAGCTGAAGCGGTGTCACTACATTGCAACCCAGATGGGTGTGGGCTCCATCGTGACTTACGACGGAGTGCCGCTGCCCCAGGGCGCAGGGTGGGCTCAGGCATTGGCCGCCGGCGCCACCCAAGTGCGCACCGAATTGCTCAGCCTGGCCCGGGCCGAGCGGCCAGAATTGGCCGTGCGGTACGGTACGGCGCAGTTCGTGTTGGTCGAGCGGCGCCGGCGGGCGGCAGACGGCACGCTCGTGTCGCTGGAGCGAGCCTTGGTCCCAGCCCGTGACGGCCTTGAACACTTGCCCGAGCAGGGCCTGGTGCAGGGTTCGCTGGCGGCGACCCTGGCCGCCCATGGTTTCCAGGGCGGCCAGGGCAACCAGTGGGTGGGTGCCGAGCCCCTGGGCGAGCAGGCCGCTGCCCAGTTGCAACGGCCCGCCGGCACGGTGTTTCTCAAGGCCGTGCGGGAAACCTTCGACAGCCGTGGGCGGTTCATGGAGCAGGTCGAGAGCCTGTTGGACCCGGCCCACTTTCAACTTCATTTGAGTTTTGGTGCGCCGCAATGATCAGCTCTGACCACACCCGCGCCCGTGCCCTGGGCGCATTCTACGGCCTGGCCTTGGGCGATGCCCTGGGCATGCCCACCCAGTCGCTGTCGCGCGAACAGGTGCATGCGCGCTATGGGCGAGTCACCGGCTTGCTGGCCGCCGATGCCGACCAGCCGATCGCGCCGAACCTGCCGGCAGGCTCCATCACCGACGACACCGAACAAGCGGTGCTGGTGGCCGAATTGCTGGTGGTGGGCGGCGGCCGTATCGAGCCGGCGGCCCTGGCTCAACGCTTGATCGACTGGGAAGCGGCCATGCGTGCCAAGGGCTCGCAAGACTTGCTCGGCCCTTCGACCAAACGCGCCATCGAGCTGATCCTGGCCGGTGCCAGCCCGGACCAGGCGGGGCGCTATGGCACCACCAATGGTGCGGCGATGCGCATTACGCCCGTCGGCATCGCCAGTGATATCGCCGACCCGCAGCGCTTCATGGCACAGGTGGAGCAAGCCTGCCAGGTGACCCATAATACCGGCCTTGGCATTGCCAGCGCGGCGGCGGTGGCGGCGGTGGTGTCGGCGGGCATCAACGGCGACGACCTCAAAGCCGCGCTGGAGCAGGGCGTCGAAGCGGCGCAATGGGGCCAGAGCCGTGGCCATTGGGTGGCCGGCGGCTCGATTGCGGCGCGCATCGGTTGGTCGCGGTTGCTCTGCGAGGGTTGTGACAACCAGCGCCTGCCCGGCCTGATCTACGAGGTGATCGGCACTTCGGTGGCTTCACAGGAGTCGGTGGTCGCCGCCTTTGCCTTGGCCCGCGCCGTCGCCGGCGGCCAACTGCAGCCTTACCCGGCGCTGTGCATGGCCGCAAGCCTCGGTGGCGACACCGACACTATCGCCGCCATGCTTGGCGCCATGCTCGGCGCTACCCATAGCCTGTCGGCCTGGCCGAACGAGCCGCTGGCGCGGGTCAAGGCAGTGAACCACCTGGACCTGGACCGGTTGACCGAGCAACTTCTTGCCCTGCGCAGCGCCTGAGCGGCCAGCCGGGCCCTGACAACCTGCGTGCCGGTTAGCCCCAGCACGTGATCGCCGGAGCTTTGCCATGAGTACGCCCAACCCCGCGGGGCAAACAGAAACCGGGGGGATAGCGCCGCCGCCGTTCGGGCGCATGCCTGCCCGGTTGCTTTATACCGGCCAGGTGGTGGTCGACTTGGTCATGCCGGTAGAGGCCTTACCTGCCCCCGGCCAAGAGGTGCTTGCGCACAGCGCGGGCTTCGAGGTGGGCGGTGGGTTCAACGTAATGGCCGCCGCGGCCCGCAACGGTTTACCCACCTGGTACCTGGGCCGCCACGGCACCGGCCGCTTCGGCGACTTGGCACGCCAGGCCATGCTGGCCGAAGGCATCCAGGTGTGCCTGCCACCCACTGCCGGGCAAGACACCGGCGTGTCGGTGGCGTTGGTCGATGCCAGCGCGGAACGCTCGTTCATCTCTTATGTGGGTGCCGAGGGCCAGCTCAGCACCGAGGACCTGGCCGGCGTGGTGCCCAGCGCTGGCGACTGGATCATGGTCAGTGGCTATAGCCTGCTGCACCCGGGCAAGGCCGAAGGCTTGCTTGGCTGGCTGGCGCTGCACGCCGGCCGCTGCGCCGTGGCATTCGACCCCGGGCCGCTGGCCAGCACCCCCGGTACGCCCCAGGTGGCCCAACTGCTGCCTGGGCTGCGGCTGTGGAGCAGCAACTATGAGGAGGCGCTGCGCTTCACCGCCACCGCCGAACTCGCCACGGCTTTGGCTGAGCTGGTGCGGCGCTTGCCCGCCAATGCCTGGGTGATCGTGCGCGATGGTCCGGCCGGTTGTTGGCTGGCCCGTGGACGCGAACGCTGGCAGGTACCGGGCTTTAGCGTGCAGGCAGTAGACAGCAATGGCGCCGGCGACGCCCATACCGGTGTGCTGCTTGCCGGCTTGGCGGCCGGCCTGGCCCCGTATGAGGCCGCCCGCCACGCCAACGCGGCCGCGGCCCTGGCGGTCACCCAGCGGGGGCCGGCGACGTGCCCAGGGCGGGAGGCGCTGGAGGCGTTTTTGCAAGGTTAAGCGGCCTGCAAGGGCTCATCCAAGTCGCCGCGCAGCGGCTCATCTTCTACGCACCTGTGGGCGGTCAAAACGCCCATTGCACCCCAACGTTGCCGCCCTGGTCTGTGAAGTCGCTGCGCTGCTGCAGCGAGTAATTCACCGTGAGCGTCGCTGTGCGTGACAGCGGCGCCGCCAGGCCCACGCCGCCGCGCAGCAGCCAGGGGCTGGCTTCGCTACCGCGAACGTTGAAGCGCTGGCCCGGTGCGCCGGCAAAGCTGGCGGTTACCGCCGGGTCTTGGTCGATCAGGTCGTAGCCCACGCCGAGTGTCAGGCGCAGGGTGGCGCCATTCGGACTGAAGGCGTGTTCCAAACGGCCGTCCAGGCCGGCGATCAATTGGTCGGTTTGGCGCGCCTGTACCTCGAGCAACAGCGGGGCGATGCTCGAAGCGCCGTTTTCGTGGTAGCCATCGTCGCGGATATGGCTGTAGTCCAGGCGCAGCGATGGGGTCAGGCGGGTGCTGGGGGTCAACGCGTAGGCATGCCCGACGCTGGCGCCGACGGTGGCGAACAGGCTGCCATAGCGGGCCTTGGCCGCGCCGCTGGCGCCCCCCAGGGCCAGGTCGCGCTGGTTGGCCACGCGGTTGTGGCCGGCGCCGGCATACACCAACAACTCGGTATTGGGTGCCAGCGTGTGGGCGCTGTAGCCGGTGAACTGCCACAGGTCGAGGCGGCTGTTCTGCGCCGGGCCGAAGGCGTCGCCCTGGCTGTCGCCGCGGGCATAGGCAAAGGCCATGCCCACCCGTTGGCTGGGCGAGGTGCGGGTATCGAAGCCCAGCACTTGGCCGCTGCTGGCGCTGCTGCCGCCCGGGACGCTGGCCAAGGTGTTGAACGGCTGGCTCCAGAAGCTTGGCGCCAGGCTGTGGCGCAGGTCGGTAGCCGGTAGGCCGGCGGGCACCAAGCGCGTTTGCAGGGCGTCGCTGATTTGCCCCAGCGCGGCTTGGCTGGCGCGCAGGCTGGCATCGCCGCTGGGCAGCACCTGGGCCAGGTCGTGGGCGACTTCGGCGGCCGAGGTGGCGGATACGAAGTACGCGCTCAACGGGCTGGCGCTGCCGCGGGCGAATTGCCCATCGAGCACCTGCGCCACGCCTTCTGCTTGGCTAAGCCCCGCGCTGGCCACGGCGGCGCGCAGGCTGTCGCCAGCCTTGGCGGTGAGGGTCAGGTCCACGGCGTTGGCGTTTTTCTGCGCATCGAAGTCGAACAGCGCCGAGTTGCTGGTGACCGCGAACGTACCGTCGGATACCAGCGTACCGGCGCTGAGCACGCCGGCCAGCCGGTCAGTGGTAAAGGGCTGGGCCGGTGCACTCACGTCCACGTCGATCTTGGCCTGGCTGGGCAAGGTGGCGGTGCCGGTGACCGCCAGCTTGCCGAAGTGGTCCGCGTCCTGCACGTGGGTGCGCAGCGTGCCGGCCGCCGTTTGCCGGTAGTCGCCGGCGATGGTCGCCTGTGCCGCGTTACCCTCGATATTGGTGGCCGCCACGCCCAACACGCCGCGGTTGATGAACTGGTCCACCGTGAACAGGTTGCCATCTTGCAGGGTGTAGGTGGCGTTGCTGTTCACCGACACAGTGGTGCGCGGCGCGTATACGTCACCGGCAAAAATCGCCGTGTCGTTGCCAGCGATATTGAGGGCGTCCAATTGCGCGTCGTCGCCCACCCGCAAGGCGTAATCAGTGCCTTGGATCAGCCCACTGTTGACCAACCCGCCGGTGACGACGGTATTACCGGTGAGGTCCACGCCGATCACCTCTGCGGAGGCGCCCTGCCCGCCGCTTGCGCCATTGATACGCCCGCTGTTGTTTAGCCGGCCATCGATGACGGTGTTGTTCAAGCGCAGCCCGCCAGCCGAACCTTCGATGGTCCCGGTGTTTTTCAAGTCTGCGCCGATATGCGCGTTGTTCAGGCTCAAACCCTGGCCGCCACCGTCTGGGTTGAACGTGCCGGTGATGATCCCGCGGTTGATGAAATCGCCCAGGATTGTTTGGGTACCCATGGCAAGGCCGTTGTTGTCGCGGATCAGGTTGTCGTTGACGAAGTTGCCGTTGATTTGCCCGAAGCTGATCACCAGGCCCGTGCCACTGCCCCTGGTGCCGCCGTCGATTTCCCCGCGGTTGATGAAGTCGCCGTCGAGCTGCGTGTACGTCAGGCGCGCAACGTTTTGCGTGAACTCGGTGCCTTGGATCAGGCCGCGGTTGATGACGTCGCCGCCGATGGTGCTGTGGTCGCTGAGCAGCGCCGCGACCGTGTCGCCCGTGATGGTGCCGGTGTTGATCACGCTGCCATCGACCTGGCTTTCGCTCAGGGACAGCGCGGGCCTGCCAGTGAGGGTGCCGCTGTTGCGGATGTCACCGGTCACGTGGCTACCGGCCAGCGCCACCCCCAAGGCCGTGGTGCCGCCGCCTTCGATGCGCCCGGCGTTGACGATGCTGCCATGCAGAATGCTGTCGTCCAGGCGCAGGGCGGCGGCGGTCTTGTCATAGCCGGTGTATTGGACCAGGCCAGCGCTGTTGTTGCGGATGTTGCCGGTGACCTCGGTGCCGTTGAGCCACACCACCCCGGGGCCGTCGCTGGCCAATGTGCCGCTGTTTCGCAGCGTGGTGCTGGCGTTAACCGGGTGGTCGATCAGTACCGCAGCCTCATCGGTGGCATTGATCGCGCCACTGGCGCTGACCCGTAGGTTTTGCCCGGCCGGTACGGTGCAACCGCCGCTGCGGTTGGCGTTGATCACCGGTGGGCAGTCGTCGGCCCTGGCTTCGCTCAATGGCAGGCCGGTGAAGGCTAAGGTCATGGCCACCGCGAGAGGGGTGGGGGCGAACATTTTGTTAGATGTATTCATCGAAGGCTACCTTGCCGCTGTCCATAGTAGCGTTGGGTATAGAAAGCCAAGCGGTGAATTGTCAAAAACTCGATACAATTAGGCGCCGAACGCGTATGTAAGCGAGACTAGCCAATAAAATGGCGCTTGAATTATGGCTTGCTGTGCCTATATCCCGCCTATAGTGCTCAAGTGGGGGATTTCACAAGCGGGCTGTGCCTCTGTTAGGCGGCGCCCCTGGTGTTGACCTGCGTTGGCGCGCCTTGCCCAGTACTAAAAGTACAGGCCATTGCTTGCGCGCATCTCTGCAACCCCACACGGGCGCGGGCTTTATTCACATGGGGCGAGGTTGGGTACCGTTGATGGAAGACTGGGGCGCAAAAGGGCGAGCGCTACTCGCATTGCCGCGCGACAACCCGCGGCTGATGCGGGCGCAGTATGGCGCCCTGTCGCGCCAACTGCCCTTGATGTATTTCATCCTGTTGGTCAACACGTGGGCGTTGGTGGCGACACATTTGGCCCTGGCGCCGGCTTCGCTGACGCTGGTGGTGCCCACGGTGTTGACGGCGGTGGGGGCATCGCGCAGCGTGTTCTGGTGGCGCCAACGCGGCAAGCTACTCGACGACACCAGCATCTACAAGGTGTTGCTGCGTACCTGCCTGCTGGCTTTCCCGGTGGCCGCCGGCTTTACCTGCTGGGCGTTGTTGCTTTACCCCTATGGTGATGAATACGCCAAGGTCCATGTGGCGTTCTACATGGCGATCACGGTGATCGCTTGCATCTTTTCAATGATGCACCTGCGCCGTGCGGCGCTGATCAGCGCGGTGGTGGTCAATAGTGCGTTCATCGTGTTTTTCATCAGCACCGGCATCCCGGTATTCGTGGCCTGTGCGGTCAACATCTTTCTGGTATCGGTGGCGATGTTGCTGATCTTGCAGGATCACTACCGCAACTTTACCCGGTTGATTGCCGAGCGAGCACGCAGCGAATTGCTCAGCGACGAGAACCTGCGCCTGGCACACCAGGACAGCCTCACCGGGCTGCCTAACCGCCGGCAATTCTTCAGTGCGCTGGACCAAGCGCTGGCACGAGCGCGGGGTGATGGTACACGCCTGGCGGTAGGCATTCTCGACCTGGATGGCTTCAAACCGGTCAACGACCTCTACGGCCACGGTATCGGCGACCGCTTGCTGATGTTGGTGGGGCAGCGCTTGGCGCCGCTGCTCGACGAGCATGCGCAACTGGCCCGGTTGGGCGGCGATGAATTCGCCCTGATCATCGAGCGCGTTGCCAGTGACCGCCAATTGCACGAAGTGGGCCAGGCGTTCTGCCAGGTGCTCGGCGCACCCTTTAGCCTGACCGACATGCCCGTGCAGATCGGCGCTTCACTGGGCATGGCGACATTCCCGGACCGGGCGAGCGATGCCGAGCAGATCTTCGAGTTCGCCGATTACGCGCTGTATCAAAGCAAACGCAGCCAGCGGGGCAGCGTGACCGTATTCTCCGAACGCCACCATGCCCAACTGCAACGGGAAAACCTGACCGAGCAGGCGCTGCGCCGTGCCGACCTGAACCAGGAGCTGGCCGTGGTGTTCCAGCCCATCATCGACATCGCCAGCGGCCGCACCGTGGCGTTCGAGGCCCTGGGGCGCTGGCACAGCCCGGTGCTCGGGCAGGTGCCGCCAGGGCAGTTCATTCCGGTGGCCGAGCGCACCGGCATGATCAACCAACTGACCATTCCGCTATTGCGCAAGGCCCTGGCCACCGCCCAGCAATGGCCCACCCATGTGCGGGTGTCGTTCAACCTGTCGGCGCGCGATTGCGGCTCGCTGCAGGCCGCCCAGGCCATCGCCGACTGCATTGTCGCCAGCGGCTTCGACCCGGCCCGTCTCGACCTGGAGATCACCGAAACCGCGGTGATGCAAGACATGCAGCAAGCGCAACTGGCCATCGGCGTGTTTCGCGCCCTGGGCTGTGGGGTGTCCCTCGATGACTTCGGCACCGGCTATTCGAGCCTGTCGCAACTGCACGCCTTGGCGCTGACCAAGCTCAAGGTCGACCGCAGCTTCGTCAGCGGCATCCAACACAACCCGGCAAGCTTCAAGATCGTCAAATCATTACTGGCCTTGACCCACGACATGCAGTTGGACTGCATCGTCGAAGGGGTCGAAACCGAGCCTGAGCTGCAAGCATTGGCCAGCCTGGGCGCGCGCTTGGTGCAGGGCTATTACTTCGCCAAGCCGATGCCGGCCGAGGCTTCGCTGGCCTGGCTGGCCAACCCGGGCGGCCCCGTGCCTACCACATGGGTGCAGGTGCGCTGAGCACCGCGCGCACCGCAGCGATGGCCCGCTCTACGTCGGCCCGCTCGCTATAGCGGCCCAGGCTCAGCCGAACCGAGCGCCGCGCCTGTTCATCGGGCAGGCCCAGCGCCTGCAGCACATGGGAAGCCCCGGCCGAGCTGCACGCCGAGGTGGCCGACACCGCCACCTCGCTGGCCAGCGCCTGGCTGCTGAAGCCGGGGGCGGCCACGTGAACATTGATGGTGTTTGCGATGCGCTGGTCGGGGCAACCATTGAGGCTCACCCCAGGCAACCCGAGCAAGCCGTCGCGCAGGTACGCGGCAAGTTCGGCAATGCGCGCCTGTTCGGCTTCACGCAGTTGCTCGGCCAGCTCGAACGCCGTGCCCATGCCGACCAATTGGTGGGTGGGCAGGGTGCCTGAGCGCAAGCCGCCTTCATGGCCGCCGCCGTGCATCTGTGCGGCCAACTGTGGCCGCGCCCGCGGGCCAACGTACAGCGCGCCGACGCCCTTGGGCCCATAGACCTTGTGCGCCGACACCGAGAGCAGGTCAATGGGCAGTTGCGACAGGTCGATGGCCAGCTTGCCCGCGGCTTGTACGGCATCCACGTGCAGCAACGCACCGTGCGCCCGCACCGCCTCGCCGATGGCCGCTACATCGGTGAGCGTGCCCAGTTCGTTGTTCACCCACATCAGCGACACCAGCAGGGTGTCGCTGCGCAGCGCGGCTTTAACCGCCTCGGGCTGGATGAGCCCGGCGGCGTCCGGTTGCAACCAGGTGACCGCAAAGCCGTGGCGCTCCAGGTGCTGCAAGGTGTCGATCACTGCTTTGTGTTCCAGCACACTGCTGACCAAGTGCCGGCGGCTGGCATCGCCCTGGGCGATGCCCTTGATGGCCAGGTTGTTCGACTCGGTAGCCCCAGACGTCCACACCATATCACCGGCCACTGCGCCCAATGCCTGGGCCACCTGCTGGCGCGCCGCCTCGACCCGCGCCCGGGCGGCGCTGCCGAAACCGTGGCTGGAGGCGGGGTTGGCGAAACAGCCCTGGCGGCCCATGCAGCCGAGCATGGCGTGCAGCACACGGTCGTCGATGGGGGTGGTGGCGGCGTAATCAAGGTAGGCAGGTGGGGTGGGCATGGGGAAGTGTCCTGGAGCAGTGGGCCATGGTGACCAGCTTAGGGCCCCCGGTAGGCAGGTTTTTTGTTTTTAGTCCGGGGTTTACGCTGTTTAGTGGAATAAACTTCGGTTTAAACTCACCTTCGCCGAAAATTATTTGGATTGGCCCATGGATAAATTCGACCGTGCCTTGCTCAACCACCTGCAGCGCGATTGCAGCCAACCGGTGGCCGAGCTGGCCGAGCGCATCGGCCTGGGCACCACCGCCTGCTGGCGGCGCATTCAAAAGCTCGAAGAGGCAGGGTTGATCCGCCAGCGCGTGGCCTTGCTCGACGCCGAACGGCTGGGTTTGCCGGTGACGGTGTTTGCGGCGATCCGCACCCAGCAGCATAACGCCCAATGGCTGCGGCAGTTCCACGAGCACATTGTTGCGCTGCCACAGGTGATGGAGTGCTACCGCATGGCCGGTGATACCGACTACCTGCTGCGCATCGTGGTGGCCGACATCGCCGGCTACGATGCGGTGTACAAGCGGCTGATCGAAGTGCCGGGCATTACCGACATCAGCTCAAGCTTCGCCATGGAGCGGATCAAGGCGACGACGGCGCTGCCGGTAGGGTATTCGTAAGCGCCCAGCAGGGCCGTTGCGGCGGTTGGCTGCGTTTCAGGCCGTCGCCCTGTCGGCCAGTGCATGGGCCAAGGCACCGAGGGTTTTAATGCCTTGCACGTAGGCGCCGCCCAGCGCTTGCCCACACGAAATTCGCACGCAATGGCGGTAGCGCGCACCTTGTGAATACACCTGCCCCGGCATGATCACGATGCCCTCGGCCAATGCCGCCTGGTACAGCGCCAGGCTGTCTATGCCCGCGGGTAGTTCCAGCCAAAGCAAAAAACCGCCTTCCGGTTGGGTGGCGCGGGTGCCGGGCGGAAAGTGGCTGGCGATCAGCCCACGTACACTGGCCACCTGTTGCTCGTAAAGCCGGCGCACGCTGCGCAGGTGATGGTCGTAATGGCCGTTGCGCAGAAATTCACTCACCGCCGTGCACAGCAGTGCAGACTCGCCGCCGGTAGAGGCAAACTTCAAGTGGCGCAATTGCTCGGCGTAGCGGCCGCCGTCTACCCAGCCGAGGCGAAAATCCGGCGCGATGGCCTTGGAAAACCCCGAGCACACCAGCACCCAGCCCTCTGCGTCGAACGCGCGTACCGTGGGCGCGGTAGGCTCGGTGTACTGCAGCTCGGCATATACGATGTCTTCGATCACCGGTAGCCGGTGCCGTTGCGCCAGTGCGGCGAGGCGGCGCTTGTGCGCCACCGGCATGGTGCAGCCCAGCGGGTTGTGAACAGTGGGCATGCACACCAACGCCGCCAGCCGGCCGCCTTCGCACAACGTTTGCACGGCGTCTAGGTCCAGGCCCTGACGTGGGTGGGTGGGGATTTCCAGCGCGTCCAGGCCGAGGCTTGCCAGCAACCCATAGAGATTGAAATAGGCCGGTGCTTCGATGCCCACGGTGTCGCCGGGGCGGGTGGTGGCGCGCAGGGCCAATTGCAGCGCTTCCATGGCGCCGTGGGTGATCACCACGTTATCGGCGCGCAGGGCCATGCCCAAGTGCCGCGCGCGGCGTGCGACCTGCTCGCGCAGGGGCAACGGCCCCGGCGGCAAGGCATACTGGCCGAGCAGCTCCGGCTGCTGGCGCAACAACGCGGCCGTTACCTTGGCCAGGCGTTCTTGGGGGTAGAAGCGCGGCCCGCGTGGTATCGCCAAGGCCAAATTGAGGTGCCCCTCGCGGCCTTGGGCCTGAAGCACGCTGGCCATCAGTTGCTGCTGCGCATTGCCCTGTACCTGGCTGGGCTGGCGGCGCAGTGATGCGCTGGGTTCGGCCAGCACGCTGCGCACGTAAAACCCGGACTGCGGCCGCGCCACGATCAAGCCTTGGTCTTCGAGCAAACGATAGGCCGTGGTCACGGTATTCAGGCTCAGCCCGCGCTGGTTGGCGCAGTCGCGCAGTGATGGCAAGGCACTGCCGGCGGGCAGGCGCCCGGCGTGGATGGCGTCGGCCAGTTCCCGGGCCAGCGCTGCGTAGCGTGTGCGGGGTGGGTCAAGGG
>NZ_JAAOCA010000035.1 GCF_014694385.1 Pseudomonas typographi
CGCCATTGGAATGGGCAGCGATGAATGTTAACGAACTTGCCCTAGCCCGCGCGACCACCCAGCCGCCTGCGGGCGTTTAAGCCGTTCCGGTGGGAACGGCTTAAACAGGGCGGATAATCCGACCGGCAACCGCCGGCAGCGGCTGGAGCATCGGCGGGGCTCATCCATACTGCAAGTGACCCTTTTCAAATGAGCCAACGATGAACCTCCAATTCGAAGAACTCAGCAGCGCTTCAGGCGCGTGCCTGGGCATCGCCACCCTCAATGCGGAAAAAACCCTCAACGCCCTGACCTTACCGATGATCGAGGGCTTGCTGGCGCAACTCAAAACCTGGGCGCACAACCCTCGAATCACCTGCGTATTGCTGCGCGGGGCCGGCAGCAAAAGCTTTTGCGCCGGCGGCGACGTGGTGAGTTTGGTGCAGGCCTGCCGTGGCCGGCCCGGCGAAGTGCCAGCACTGGCTGGGCGTTTTTTTGCCGCCGAATACCGCCTGGACTACGCCCTTCACACCTACGAAAAACCCCTGCTGTGTTGGGGCCACGGCTATGTGCTCGGCGGCGGGTTGGGCTTGCTGCAAGGGGCCGGGGTACGCATCGTCACGCCCAGTAGCCGGCTGGCCATGCCGGAAATCAGCATTGGCCTATACCCCGACGTCGGTGCCGGGTGGTTCTTGCCGCGCTTGCCTGGCAAGCTAGGGCTGTTCCTGGCCATGACCGGCGCCCAGGTCAATGGCAGCGATGCCCTCGAATTGGGGCTGGCGGACCGCTTCATGGCCGATGACCAACAGGATGCGTTGATCGACGGTTTACTGCAATTGAACTGGCAGACCCAACAGCGCCAGCAGTTGAACAGCCTACTCTGCGCACTGGAGCACGATGCCCGGCCCCATCGCCCGCCCGGGCAATGGCTGGCGCAGCGGCCGCTGATCGACCAAAGCCTGGATGTGGTGGATGCAGCAGCGGCCTACAACACCATTCTGCGTTGGCAAGGGCACCCCGACCCGTTGCTGGCCAAGGCGGCCGATACATTGGCCAAAGGCTGCCCGCTGAGCGCGCGGCTTTGCTGGGAGCAACAGCAGCGCACGCGGCTGTTGTCCCTGGCTGAAGTACTACGGCTTGACTATGCCATGAGCCTTAACTGCTGCCGGCACCCCGAATTTCCAGAAGGGGTCCGCGCCCGGCTGATCGACAAGGACCACACGCCACACTGGCACTGGCCAGACCCGTGCAGCATCCCCGAAGCAGTCGTACAGGCGCATTTCAGCAAGGTATGGGAAGGCCGCCACCCCTTGGCGGACCTAGGTTGTTACCCGTAAGCACCCTGCGCGTCAGCGCCGCCCCGCCCCGCCGGGGCCGCCTGGGCCACCGCGGCCACCAGGCCCACCGCGGCCGCCGGGCCCATGCCCTGGTCCATGCCCCGGGCCCTGGCCGCCACCCCCGCCGTGCCATTGCGGGGGTGGCCCAGGCGGCGGCCGGAACCCGGGCCGTGGGCCAGGACCCCAGCCCTGCCCCCACTCCGGCGGTGGCGGGCGGTAATACACCGGTGGCGGTGCTACGTAGTAACGTGGCGCCGGGCGCACGTAGTACCCCGGGCTGTAGTAGGTATCAGCGTATGGGCGGTAACCGCCACCGTAATACACCGTGTCGGTGTACCCCGCAGAGCTGCCGTAGTCATAGCCATCGTAGACACAGCCGGCGAGGGGCAGGCTGAGCAAGAGAATCTTCAAGAGTCGTTTATACATGGCGGCCTCCTGGACCGCGGAACGGGACCCGGCGGCTACTTCTTCGCCGGCACTCCCTCTGACCGCTGTATCGGCCTAGTGTGCGCGTAGTTTCAAGGGTTTACACAACCTTTACCCTTGTTTAAAGCCTGTTACAACGCTCACCGGCAGGCCGCCCAACGGCCCATGTCTAGGTGAAAATGGCCGCGGTGGGCCGCGTTGTAGTCCGGCCCTAACACCCCATTGAACGCCTGGCATGCGCCGTCACGAACCTGACGCAGGAAAGCGCTCTCGGCACCGCCTGCTGCCCAACCTTGCAACACGCTGATGCGCCGGCCATCGGCAAGGCGCAGTGCAGTGATGTCTAACGCATTGGCGGTAGCGTGTTCGCTGCGCCGGCCCTGCGGGCGGTTGTACACATTGCGGCAGGCAAAGCTGCCCAGGTGTTCCACCGCCACCACCGGCTGGCCGAATACTGCCTGGGCGGCCGGTTGCAACGTATGGCGCTCGAACAGGGCGAACCCTACGGCTAATGGGCAGGTGGCCAGAAAAGGATGGTTAAAGCGCACCCCAGCCTGTAGCACACGTACCACATTGTGCAACGGGCATTGCCCTACCTGGCTGTCGGCCAGGTCGGTAAAGCGCAGGCCGGCGCTGGCCAGGGCTTGCCGGCAGAGCATAGGGTTCTCAGCTAACCGCGCCAGCTTGAAACGCGCCAGCAGGTTGGGTGCCTCGCGCACATCCAGGGGCGCCCATGGGTTCCAGCGGGGCGGCCACTGCAACCAGCCGCGCCAGAACGCCGCGCCCAACGAAGCGACCAGTATCAGCACACAGGTCAAGCTTTTCATGCAGCCCCCGCTGGAAGCTTCACAGCAGCCCGAGCTGTTCGCCTTCTGGGTGGCGCTCCCGTTCGGCTAAGGCCGGCAGCCCTGGCAAACGCTGCATCAGGCGTTGGTGAAAATGCCGCGCCAAGGCCGGCGCATGGCGGTTATCGGCAGTATGCAGGAACATATAAGGGGTACGGCCTTCTTCGATCCACTGCGCCACCTTCGTCACCCATGGTTCCAGAAATGGCTCATTGGCCAACACCTGCGGGTGGCCGATGAAGCGCACCTGCGGGGCCTGGCTGAACGCCGCCGGGCGCAGTGGCACGCGCGGCTTCTGGGCTTGGGCGTGCAGCACCCGGGGCGCTTGCGAGGTACAACTGAACAGCGCGCGCGGGTCGAGGCAAATACGCTCCACCCCTCGGCTATGTAACAGGCGGTTGAGCGCCCGCTCCTCTTCGCCCTTGGCAAAAAACGCCAGGTGGCGCACTTCAACGGCCACCGGCACCTGCAGTGCATCGAGAAACGCAGCCAACTCGGCCAACCGCCCAGGGCCGAACGTTTTCGGCAATTGCAGCCAGTAGGGTGCTACGCGGGGCCCCAGCGGGGCGAGCAACTCGATAAATTGCGCAACGAGCGGCAGATGCTGGCGAAGGTCACCTTCGTGGCTGATGTCGCGGGGGAACTTGGCGGCGAAACGAAACCCTGCCGGCATCACCTCGGCCCAACGTAATACGGTGTGTTCGGCGGGCCGTGCGTAGAAGGTGGTGTTGCCTTCGACGGCGTTGAACATGCCGGCGTAATGCGCCAAGCACTCCGCTGGGCGGGCATCCTCCGGGTAGAAATCCCCACGCCAGGCGGGGTCGCTCCACGAGGGGCAGCCTAGGAAATACGGCAGCACCGTCAGATGTGCACGTCGAGCCCGAGCACTTCACCGTCCCATTCGACGAAGCTGGCCGTGGTCATGTAGCTGGCCAAGGCTTCGGCTACATGGGTGCTCATGGTGCGTTGGAAGGGGTCTTGCTGTTGCGCGCGCGCAGGCAGCGTGGCAACAGCCTGGCTACGGCTGTTGGCCTGGTGCTGCACCGGCTGTTCACTCTCGACCTCCCCGGCAACCCCCTCGATGACGCTGTCGTCGTCGATGTGCGCCAAGCCCTTGCGTGGCTTGCGCTTGATCGGATAAGAGTGCGAGGAAAATCCATCTACACGCATACACAACACTCGTTAAGAAACTGGCCATTCTGCGGCACACCCAGGCCAAGCAATGGGCCGGGTAGTCACTGGACCACAAATAGTACAGAAGGTTTATATGCCCCCTCCCATAGAAGCAAAAAAGTCACGCAGCCCATGGGTTTACGACGAACGGCGCCTAAGCCCGGCATTGAGTAGGGTGTTTCAAACGCCGGGGGCCCGCTTGGGCGTGGCCACGTTATCGCGCAGGTATACCGGTAAAGCCTGATCGGCCGCCACCCCCTCGCCCCTGGCCCAGGCAAAACGCGCCAGTTCCAGCACATCGAGCGCATGTGGTAACGCGTGGGCGTCGTGGGCCTGTACTTGGGCGGCCAACCGCGCAGCGTATGCCCAGCCGGTGCCCGCACCGAACCATGCACCGCCGCCGGGCAAGCTGACCGCCGCCGGTGGCAGCACCGCCTCAACGCCCAGCAGGCGCATTTCGCCGGCTTGCTCGGCGTAGCAGCCCCAATACACTTCATCCATGCGCGCATCGATAGCCGCGGCCACTTGGCAAGCGCCGTGCTGGCGCCAGGCACCCTGGGCCAGCGCAGCCAGGTTCGACACCGGCAATACCGGCCGCTCAAGGGCAAAGGCCAAGCCTTGCACCACACCGACGGCGATACGCACGCCAGTAAACGCACCGGGGCCGCGGCCGAAGGCAATCGCATCGACCGCCGCTAGGCCGATGCCGGCGTCGGCGACCAAGCGCTGGATCATCGGCAGCAGCTTTTGCGCGTGAAGGCGGGGGATCACCTCGAAGTGGCTGGTCACCTGCCCGCCCTGCAGCAAGGCGACGGAACAGGCTTCGGTGGCGGTGTCCAAGGCCAGCAAGGTGCTCATCAAAAAATGCTCGCGGTCAAAAGCGGCGATTATAAACGCGTGAAGGCCCGTATGCGGGCCTTTTGCTCGGGCACGGCTGGCTTAGCTGAGTGCTGCCAACACCTTGGCGGTGATCTCGGCCACCGACCCTACGCCCTCGATGCGGGCATATTGGGGCTTGCCTTGGGCTGCTTGCAGCCCCTGGTAGAACTTCACCAACGGTTCGGTCTGCTCGTGGTACACCGCCAGGCGGTTGCGCACAGTGGCTTCGGTGTCGTCCTGGCGCTGAACCAGGTCGTCGCCGGTCACGTCGTCTTTGCCCTCGACCTTCGGCGGGTTATAGACAATGTGGTAAACCCGGCCGGAAGCCTCGTGCACGCGGCGGCCTGCGATGCGCTGAACGATGTCCTCATCGGCCACGTGGATTTCCAGCACATGGTCAAGTGTTACCCCAGCCTGCACCATGGCTTCGGCCTGGGGAATGGTGCGCGGGAAGCCATCGAAGAGGAAGCCATTGGCGCAATCAGGCTGGGCAATACGCTCTTTGACCAAGGCGATGATCAGGTCATCGGATACCAAGCCGCCGCTGTCCATCACACCCTTGGCCTTAATGCCCAACTCGGTGCCGGCCTTGACCGCAGCGCGCAACATATCGCCGGTGGAGATTTGCGGGATACCGAATTTCTCGGTAATGAATTTAGCCTGCGTACCTTTCCCGGCTCCGGGAGCTCCCAGCAGAATGACGCGCATCGATGTGCTCCTCACTTTGTTATTTGAAAAAACACGAATGCACCGGGGAAGCGTACGTAACCCCCTGAGAGCGTTCGAAAAAAAACCGGCATGGCGATCGATGAAAAATCGCCAAAGGCTGCCCAAGATACACAGCGGGCACGGGCCAGACAAGCCACCGAAAGTCGCAGGCCGCACCGCAGGGGGGGACCGTGCGGCGCACGTGGCGTACCGTTTCGCTCTTTGCCCAGTGCGGCGGCCGGTTTAACCGGTGTTGCGAAGCCCCGCCGCGATCCCGGCCACCGTCACCAGCAGCGCCTGCTCTACCGCCCCGCCCTGCCCCGCCTCGGCGCCTCTGGCACGGGCCAGCAGCTCGGCTTGCAAGCGGTGCAGGGGGTCTAGGTAGGTGTTGCGCAGGTTGAAGAACTCCAAGGTTTCGGGCATATGCGCCAACAACCGAGCACGCCCGGTGAGGCTAAGCACGGCAGCGGTACACTGCGACAATAGGTCGCGCAACTGTTCGCCCAGCGGCTGCAGTTCGGGGGTAACCAAACGCGCATCATACAGCTTGGCGATGTCGGCGTCCGCCTTGGCCAGGACCATTTCGAGCATGTCGATGCGGGTACGAAAGAACGGCCATTGCTCGCGCATGGCGCGCAATACATCACCCTTGCCGCGGGCCGCGGCCTTGTGCAGGGCGTTTTCCCAACCCAGCCAGGCCGGCAGCATCAGCCGGGTTTGGGTCCAGCCGAAAATCCACGGGATGGCCCGCAGGCTTTCGATGCCACCCTGGCGCCGCTTGGCCGGGCGGCTGCCCAGCGGCAGGCGGCCCAATTCCTGCTCAGGCGTGGCCTGGCGAAAATAGTCGACGAAGGCTGGGTTTTCGCGCACCACGGCGCGGTAGGCGGCTACACCATCGGCCGCCAGTTCATCCATCACCTGGCGCCATTGCGGCTCGGGCATCGGCGGCGGCAGCAAGGTCGCTTCCAGCACCGCCGCTAAATACAGGTTGAGGTTTTGTTCGGCGATGCTGGGCAGGCCGAATTTGAAACGAATCATTTCCCCTTGTTCGGTCGTGCGAAAGCGCCCGGCTACCGAGCCAGGGGGTTGCGATAAAATCGCCGCATGGGCCGGCCCCCCACCGCGGCCGACGGTGCCGCCGCGGCCATGGAACAATACCAGCTCCACATCCTGTGCGGCGCAAATGCGCACCAGGCTCTCCTGGGCGCGGTATTGCGCCCAGGCCGCCGCCGTGGTGCCGGCGTCCTTGGCCGAGTCGGAATAGCCGATCATCACCTCCTGCGGGCCATGCAACCGGGCCCGGTAACCCGGCAACAGCAACAGGCGCTCGATGACCGGGCCGGCGTTGTCCAGGTCTGCCAGGGTTTCGAACAGCGGCACCACGCGCATGGGCCGTTGCAGGCCGGCTTCCTTGAGCAGCAACTGCACCGCCAGTACGTCGGAAGCAGCACCGGCCATAGAGATTACATACGAGCCCAACGACGCTGCGGGCGCGGCCGCGACTTCGCGGCAGGTAGCCAGCACTTCGGCGGTGTCGGCCGCCGGCTTGAAATAAGCCGGCAGCAATGGCCGGCGGCTGTTGAGCTCATGCAGCAAAAACGCCACGCGTGCCTCTTCATCCCAGTCGGCGTAGCGGCCCAGGCCCAGGTATTCGGTGATTTCGCTGAGCGCCGCGGTGTGGCGGGCGCTCTCCTGGCGAATATCCAGGCGCACCAGAAACAGCCCGAAGGTAGCCGCCCGGCGTAAGGTATCGAGCAGCGGCCCGTTGGCGATCACGCCCATGCCGCAGTCATGTAAAGATTGGAAACACAATTGCAGCGGCTCGACCAGTTCACGGTTGTGCTGCAGCACCGCTTCGCTCGGTGTGTGTGCCTGGGCCAATGACGCTTGGGCCCATTGGCGAGTTTCCCGCAGTCGCTCACGCAGGGCCTTGAGCACGGCCCGGTAAGGCTCTGGCGTATCACCGGCCTGCGCACGCAGTGCCTCGCTGGCCTGCTGCATGGAAAGCTCGGCGGCCAGTTGGTCGACGTCACGCAGGAACAGGTCGGCCGCCATCCAACGCGCCAGCAGCAATACTTGGCGGGTCACCGCCGCGGTCACGTTGGGGTTACCGTCGCGGTCGCCGCCCATCCAAGAGGCAAAGCGCACCGGCGCCGCCTCCAACGGCAGGCGAAAACCGGTGGCCTCGAACAGCGCTTGGTCAACCCGGCGCAAGTGGTTGGGCACCGCTTGCCACAATGAATGCTCGATGACCGCGAAGCCCCATTTGGCTTCATCTACCGGCGTGGGCCGGGCCCTACGGATTTCTTCGGTGTGCCAGGCCTCGGCGATCAGCCGTTGCAAGCGGCCGTGCAACGGCTGGCGCTCTTCGGGCTGTAGGTCACGGTGGTCAAGTAGTGCCAGTTGCGCGGCAATAGCATCGTATTTCTGAATCAGGGTACGCCGCGCAACCTCCGTGGGGTGGGCGGTAAGCACCAGTTCAATCTGCAGCCGCGCCAGTTGCCGGGCCAAGTGCTCTTGGCTATGGCCCGCCTGGCGCAGGCGGCCGAGCAGTTCAGCCAGCACGCCGTCTTCGAAGGGCGCGGCTTGGCCGGGTTCCCGGCGGCGGATCAACTGGTACTGCTCGGCAATGTTGGCCAAATTCAGGAACTGGCTGAACGCCCGCGCCACCGGCAACAGTTCGTTTTCAGCCAATTGCCCCAGGCGGCTGGGCAGTTGTTCGCTGCCAGCGTCGCGGCGGTCAGCCTTGGCGCCGTGGCGAATGTGCTCGATCTTGTCGAGAAAGCCCGGGCCGTATTGCTCCCGGATGGTATTGCCGAGCAATTCGCCCAGCAAGTGAACGCGCTCGCGCAAGCGCGCGTCGATGGCCGTCATGGGTGTTCTCCGCGTTTCAATCCTTCGATCTGGCCTGCCAACTGCCCTGGCGCTGAACAAGCACTGGAAAAACCGCTCTGAACAACAGAGTGCCGCTACCGCGGCCAGCTGACAACCTCCCGCCCATCACCGATGAGGTCACCATGAAAATCCGAGAGCTCGCCCAGCACTGGGAACAGACCGCCACTGGCCGGCTGAGTAAAACCGCCTACGCCATCCACCTGGATGTAGAAGCGGCGGCGCGCCTGGCCGCGCTGGCCGAGATGTATCCCAAGCACCATACCGAAGAGTTGCTCGGCGAGCTGATCGGTGCGGCGCTCGAAGAATTGGAAAGCAGCTTTCCCTATGTACAGGGCAGCAAAGTGATCGCCACCGATGAGCAGGGCGACCCGTTGTATGAAGACGTCGGCCCCACCCCGCGCTTCCTGGCGTTGGCCCGCGAGCACTTACACCGGTTGCAGGGAGGCTGAAGTTTTAGCGCTATGAGGGTTTTGCTCTAGAGGATAGCTTTGTGAACTAATCACAAAACACTTGAGTCCCAGAGGTTAGCCATAACAGCGAAACGTGGCCTGCCCAAAGGCCGTGGACTGTCATGGAACGACCATTTATCAGGAGTCTTTGAGGAGTCATGATCATGACGATGAGAACTGCCAAGCACCCCACCTCTGTCCGTGGCCTTAAGTTAGCCGTATTGGCCCTGGGCAGTGCTTTCATTCTTGCCGGCTGCGCCGGCAACCCGCCTACGGAACAATACGCGCTGGCGCAAACCGCGGTGAACGATGCCGTAAGTAACGGCGGCGTAGAGTTTGCGCCAGTGGAAACCAAATCGGCACAGGACAAATTCAAGCAGGCCGAGATAGCCATGCACGATGAGAAGTACGACGAAGCGCGCTACCTGGCCGAGCAGGCTGAATGGGACGCCCGCGTCGCAACCCGCAAGGCCCAGGCGGTAAAGGCCCAAAAAGCGGTGCAGGATGCCCATCAGGGCGTGCAAGACCTGCGTGAAGAAGGCATGCGCAACGCGCAGTGAGCCACTTCGCTTCTCTCGTATTGAATAAGGAAGAATCAACATGCGCAATCAAGTTCTGATCCCCGCCCTGCTCGCCGCCAGCATTGGCCTCGCTGCCTGCTCCACGCCACCGAACCAGAACCTGGAACAGGCCCACACCAACTTCACGGCGCTACAAACCAACCCCAAGGCACCGACCCTGGCGGCGCTGGAAACTAAAGACGCGCAAGATTGGCTGGATAAAGCCGACAAGGCGTATCGCGATGATGATGACAAAGAGAAAGTCGACCAGTTGGCCTACTTGGCGAACCAGCGCGTAGAGTACGCCAAAGAAACCATCGCCATGAAAAGCGCCGAGGATGAGCTGAAAAACTCCGCCGCCGAACGCGCCAAGGCACAGCTTGCCGCACGGGACGCACAGATCAAGAAGCTGCAAGACAACCTCAACGCTAAGCAGACCGACCGCGGCACCGTGGTGACCTTCGGCGATGTGCTATTCGATGTGAATAAAGCGGACCTTAAAAGTTCGGGCTTCGGTAATGTTGCCCAACTGGCGCAGTTCCTGCGCGACAACCCTGACCGCCAGGTGATCGTCGAAGGCTATACCGACAGCACCGGCAGCGATGGCTACAACCAGCAGTTGTCTGAACGCCGGGCCAATTCGGTCCGCGCGGCGCTGGTTAAATATGGGGTAGAACCTAACCGCATCATCGCCCAGGGGTATGGCAAAGAGTACCCAGTCGCCGATAACGGCAGCGCCTCGGGCCGTGCCCAGAACCGCCGCGTTGAAGTGACTATCTCCAATGACAACCAACCGGTTGCGCCGCGCACCCATTAAGGGTGGTGCTGTAGCCTAAGCGCTGCATCAAAGCCGCTTGAACAATGCCCCGTATCAATAGATACGGGGCATTGTGGTTTTTGCGGCCGGCCTTTTATGCTGCTTCGAATCTGAACAGTGATAGTGGATTAGCGCGGCTTGCTGTTTCCCCGTTCACTCAAAAGGTTCCCGATACTGCTCTGAAGGCGCCCGACCCGCTAACGTCTGCCGGGCGGATAGCAAGAGGCGTTCTGAAGTGACCAACGATTTCGCCTGAAAAAGGGCACGGCGTAAGCGCCTTACGGCCTTGCGCAGGTAAACAGGGCGGGGTACAACGACGTTTTTTACGCCGCATTGGCTGCCATGAACGAAAGCAGAAGCACCTAAAGGCTGCTTGCTCCAAAGGTGTCACAATCCGTCAGGCGGCCTTGTGCGAAACCGGCCTTGAACCACTTCACCCGCTGCGCCGAGGTACCGTGGGTGAAGGAGTCTGGGACGACGCGCCCCTGCCCCTGCTGCTGCAGGCGGTCATCGCCGATGGCGTTGGCGGCCGTCAGCGCCGCTTCCAGGTCGCCGGGCTCAAGCCAGTTCAAGCGTTGCTGCGCACGGTTGGCCCAGATCCCCGCAAAACAATCGGCTTGTAGCTCCTGGCGGACCAATAAACCCTCGGCGCCTTCTACACGTTGGCCGCGTTGCCGGGCGGCATCAACCTGGCGGGAAACTCCCAACAAGGTTTGTACGTGATGACCCACCTCGTGCGCGATCACGTAGGCTTCGGCAAAGTCCCCCGAGGCATTGAAGCGTTCGCGCATTTCTCGGAAAAAGTCCATGTCCAGGTACACCTGCCGGTCGCCAGGGCAATAGAACGGGCCCACGGCCGACGACGCCAAGCCGCATGCCGAATTGACGCGTCCGTTGAACAGTACCAGGCTCGGGTCTTCATATTGGCGGCTGCTTTCTTGAAACACTTGGCGCCAGGTGTCTTCTGTGTCGCCCAACACGGCACGCACAAAGTCGGCTTGTTGGTCCGCACCGGGAGGGGGTTTAGGGGTTACGTTGGCCGGCGCCTGAGTCTGGCCGGTAAGTTCACCGAGCAACTGCAGCGGGTCTTGCCCGGTAAGCAGGCCGAAGCCCACGATCAACACCACGGCGCCCAGGCTCAGGCCTTTACCGCCAAGGCGAATACCCCCGCCGCTACCGCCGCCCTCACCCCTGGCATCCACGACATTGTCGCTGCGCCGGCCTTTTTTCCACAGCATATTGCCCCCCCGATGCCTTGTGGCTTCTGCCTACCTTAGAGCAACTCGGCGGGTACCGTGCCGCCATTTGCGGAAATTTTTTGCAGCACGGCTTTGTGCAACCACTGGTTCACCTCGGCGGAGTCACCCAGTTTGTCGCTAGGGTAACCGAGCTCCACGGCCAGCTCTTTACGGTGCTCCAGGCTGCTGTCGATGCCCAGTACCTTAAGCAAATCAACGATAGAAGTGCGCCAGTTCAGGGTTTCACCCTGCTGTTTTGCCAACCCATCGAGTTTCGCGCTGATGTCTATGGGCGCCCCGGCCGGTGGTGTGCCAAGGGGCGGTGTGCCGGTGCCAGGGGCGCCGGTATTGGTAACGGGCGGCACGCCACCGGTAGGGTTGATCGGCGGCGCCCCTGTTGGGGTGGTGGTACCGCTGGGCGAAGCAGGCGTGGTAGTGGTGGTAGTGGGTGCGTCGCTATGGCCTAGGCCTAGCTTGGCGAGAATGTCTTTGAAAAGGCTCATGGCTATCTCCTTTGGGTTTATGGCTTGCCTAATGAGTGACCCGGCCAGCCCGCCACCGTTTAGTTTAATTTTCCGCGGGCAGTTCAAGGCGCGCGATAACCCTGGGCTTGCAGTTCGAACAGCGCGGCATAACGGCCCTGCCGGGCCATCAGCTCGGCGTGGGTGCCCTGCTCTAGCACGCGGCCATGCTCCAGCACCACGATGTGCCCGGCCGCGCGCACACTGGAAAACCGATGGGAGATCAGCACGCTCATGCGCCCACGGGTATGGGCGCGAAAACGTTCGAACACGGCGGCCTCGGCGCTGGCATCCAATGCTGCAGTCGGCTCATCAAGGACCAGTATGTCCGCATCTCGGCGCATGTAAGCCCTTGAAAGTGCAATTTTCTGCCACTGCCCACCTGAAAGTTCGCGCCCACCGCTGAACCATTTGCCCAGTTGCGTCTGGTAGCCCTGTTCCAGGGCTTCGATGAAGGGCGCGGCCATGCCTTGTGCGGCAGCCTGTTCCCAGCGGGGCACATCGTGGAACGCCCGCACGTCGCCCACGCCAATGTTCTCCCCAGCGGTCATTTGGTAGCGCAAGTAGTCTTGGAAGATCACCCCGATACGCCGGTGCAATACCGCGCGGTCCCATATTTGGAGGTCGCTGCCGTCCAGCAGTATCCGCCCCTGGGTAGGGCTGTACAGCCGCGTGAGCAGCTTGATCAATGTGGTTTTGCCAGAGCCATTCTCGCCCACCAGCGCCAGGCTCTGCCCCGGCGCCAGGTGCAAGTCGATATCGGCCAATGCCGGCGTGGCGGCCCCGGGGTAGCTGAAGCCGACCCCCTCGAAACGCAACCCATCGCCCGGAGTAATGCCGGCCAACAAATGCCCCGCCTCGGTCGGCACCGATTGGGCCAGGTACTCATGCAGGTGGGTCAGGTACAGCCCGTCCTCATACAGGCCGCCAATGGCGCTGAGGCTCGAGCTGACCGCCGCTTGGCCTTGCTTGAACAGCACCAAGTACATGGTCATCTGGCCAAGGGTGGTGCTGCCATTGACGGTGTCGAGCACCACCCAGGCGTAGGCCAGGTAAAACCCCACGGTTCCCAGTAGGCCCAAGGCGAAGCCCCAACCGTCACGGCGCAGCGTCAGCTGTTTGTCTTCGGCGTAGAGGCGGCGGAAGTTCTCGCGGTAGCGTTGCAACAGCAAGGGCGCCATGCCGAATAGCCGCACTTCCTTGATGTGCGCTTCTTGTGAAAGCAGGGTTTCAATGTAGTTCTGTTGCCGGGTTTCGGGGGCGCGCCGGGTGAACAGGCGAAAGGCATCGCCGGAAAAATGCGTCTCGGAAAAAAACACCGGCAGCGCCCCGACCACCAGGATCGCCAGGGCCCAAGGCGAAAAGTGCACCAGCAACCCGCCGAAACTCACCAGCGAGATCAGGTTTTGGGTAAGCCCCAAACATTTGGTAACCAACCCCAACGGCCGGGTGGAGGCGTCGCGGCGCACCCGTATCAGCTTGTCATAGAACTCGGAGTCTTCGAATTGCAGCAAGGCGAGGGTCTGGGCCTTTTCCAGTATCAGCAGGTTGACCTTTTGCCCCAATTGCGCCCGCAGCAGCGCCTGCTGAACGGACAACGCCCGCTGCGCCGCGGCCAGCAGGGCCAATACCCCGGCTTCGGCCAACACGTAGCGCAACACCGGCCACAAGGGGGCATGGCCTTGCGCGGCATGGGCTTGCATACCCGCCAATACCGCATCGACGATGCGCTGGCCGATCCAGGCCGCGAGCGCGGGCAGCACGCCGGCCACGAAAGTGGCCAAGGCCAAGCCCAGAAACAACCAGCGATTGGTCCGCCATACCAGCGCCAAAGCCCGGCGGGCTTGGTCGAAGAATGCAGCGACGGTGTGGGTGCCGAACATAGGCAGCAGCGCTCAAGCGGCCAAACAGCATTCGGCAGGGGCAGGCCCGGCAAGTTCAGCCCACGGTGAGCGCGTGTCGCGGGTGAGCCACGCCAGGCCGGGCCGGGCCGTTCGGCGTTACGCTGATTACGCCTCGGGCCGCATATGGGGGAACAGGATCACATCGCGGATCGACGGCGAGTCGGTGAGCAACATCACCAAGCGGTCGATGCCAATCCCCTCGCCCGCTGTGGGCGGCATGCCGTACTCCAATGCCCGCACGAAGTCTGCATCGTAGTGCATGGCTTCATCGTCGCCGGCGTCTTTCTCGGCGACCTGGGCCATGAAGCGCTCGGCCTGGTCTTCGGCATCGTTGAGCTCGGAATATGCGTTGGCGATTTCACGGCCACCGATGAACAGCTCGAAGCGGTCGGTAACGCTTGGGTTGTCATCGTTGCGGCGCGCCAGCGGCGACACTTCGAACGGGTACTCGGTGATGAAGGTAGGCTGCTCGAGTTTATGCTCGACCAGCTCTTCGAAGATCATCGTTTGCAGCTTGCCCAAGCCTTCGTAACCTTTCACCGTGGCACCGGCTTTTTTCGCCAAGGCCCGGGCTTTGTCGACGTCGTGCAGGTCTGCGGGGGTCACCTCTGGGTTGTACTTGAGGACCGAGTCGAATACCGATAGGCGCTGGAATGGCTCACCAAAGTGAAACACCTTGCCTTGGTACGGTACGTCGGTAGTGCCCAGCACCAACTGCGCCAACTCGCGGAACAGGGCCTCGGTCAGGTCCATGTTGTCGCGGTAATCGGCGTAGGCCTGGTAGAACTCGAGCATGGTGAACTCGGGGTTGTGCCGGGTCGAAACGCCTTCGTTGCGGAAATTGCGATTGATTTCGAAAACCTTTTCGAAGCCCCCGACCACCAGGCGCTTGAGGTACAGCTCAGGGGCGATGCGCAGAAACATCGGCAGGTCCAGCGCATTGTGGTGGGTTTCGAACGGCTTGGCCGCCGCGCCACCGGGAATGGTCTGCAGCATCGGGGTTTCGACTTCGAGGAAACCGCGCTGGGCCAGGAAGCTGCGGATGTGGCCGATCACCTGCGACCGCACCCGGAAGGTGTGGCGGGTTTCTTCGTTCACGATCAGGTCTACATAGCGCTGGCGGTAACGCACTTCGGTGTCGGTCAGGCCGTGGTGTTTGTCTGGCAATGGGCGCAGCGCTTTGGTCAGCAGGCGCACGTGGGCCATGTCGACGTACAGGTCACCCTTGCCGGAGCGCGCCAAGGTGCCCTCCACAGCGATGATGTCGCCCAAATCCCAGGTCTTGATCGCGGCCAGGGTGGCTTCGCTCAAGGTTTTGCGGTTCACGTAGACCTGCAGGCGCCCGGAGGTGTCTTGCAGCACCATGAATGCGCCACGGTTGAGCATGATGCGACCGGCCACCTTCACGGTAATGTCGAGGGCTTGCAGTTCTTCCTTGGTTTTGCCGGCATACTGCTTTTGCAACTCGTCGCACAGGCTGTCACGGCGGAAGTCGTTGGGGAAGGCCTGGCCCTGGGCGCGCACGGCGGCAAGTTTTTCCTTGCGCTGGGCGATCAGTTTGTTTTCTTCCTGTAGCAGCGCTTGCGGGTCGAGGGGTTGGTCGCTCATGTCTTCACTATTTCCATCACGGGTTCGGTGCCCTTCCCGGCGGCCGGGAAGGGGCTTGTGGCCGGCTCAAAGGCCCTGCTTGAGGCTGGCTTCGAGGTACTCGTCTAGGTCGCCGTCGAGCACCTTGTCGCAATCGCTGCGTTCGACGCCGGTGCGCAGGTCTTTGATCCGCGACTGGTCCAGCACGTAGGAGCGGATTTGGTGGCCCCAGCCAATGTCGGACTTGGTGTCTTCCAGCGCTTGGCTGGCGGCATTGCGCTTTTGGACTTCCTGCTCGTACAACCTAGCCCGCAGCATTTTCATGGCTGTGTCTTTGTTGGCATGCTGAGAGCGTTCGTTCTGGCAACTGACCACGGTGTTGGTCGGCACGTGGGTGATGCGCACCGCCGAATCGGTGGTGTTTACGTGCTGGCCGCCGGCGCCGGAAGAGCGATAAGTGTCGATGCGCAGGTCCGCCGGGTTGATTTCGATCTCGATGTTGTCGTCGATCTCGGGCGAGACAAACACCGCGGTGAACGAGGTGTGCCGGCGGTTACCGGAGTCGAACGGGCTTTTACGCACCAGGCGGTGCACGCCGATCTCGGTGCGTAGCCAGCCGAAGGCGTAATCACCTTTGATGTGTACCGTCGCCCCCTTTATGCCGGCCACTTCCCCTGCGGACAGCTCCATGATGGTCGCGTCGAAGCCGCGTTTGTCGGCCCAGCGCAGGTACATGCGCAGCAACATATTGGCCCAGTCCTGCGCCTCGGTGCCGCCAGAGCCGGCTTGGATATCCAAGTAGGCGTTGTTCATGTCCGTTTCACCGCCGAACATGCGGCGGAACTCGAGTTTCTCGAGCATCCCGCGCAACCGCTCGACCTCGCCCGCGACGTCAGCCACCGCGGTTTCGTCGTTTTCTTCAGCGGCCATCTTCAGCAGTTCGCTGGCGTCGGCCAGGCCCGTGGTCATCTCGTCGAGGGTCTCGACCACGGCGGCCAGCGCCGCCCGCTCACGGCCCAGGCTCTGGGCGTATTCAGGGTTGTTCCAAACGTTTGGGTCTTCGAGTTCGCGGTTTACTTCGACCAGCCGATCATGCTTGTGATCGTAGTCAAAGATACCCCCGGATGGTCTGGGAGCGCTCGGAGAGGTCCATGATGCTGTTCAGGATGGGATTGATTTCCATGGTCGGCGGCACTCGTAGCTGGGCGGATCAAAAGCCGGGGAGTATACCACGGCTTTGCCCACGTTCACCCCCGGCCAACGCCTCAGCCCGCTACGCCCACTTGGTTGCGGCCGTTGTTCTTGGCTTGGTACAGGCCTTTGTCGGCGGCCGAGATCAGCAGCCGGCTGTTGCTGCCCTGGGTGGGCGTGAGCGTCGCCAGGCCGATGCTCACGGTCAGTGGCGAACCCGGCTCGGGGGCGTTGTGGGTAATGCCCAGCCCGGCGATGGTCTGGCGCAGTTTCTCGGCCACCAGCCGCGCGCCGCCTGGGGAGGTATTGGGCAGTACCAGGGCGAACTCTTCGCCACCGTAGCGTGCGGGCAGGTCGCTGGAGCGGGTGGAGGTACCACGAATGGCCTCGGCCACCCGGCGCAGCGCCTCATCGCCTTCGAGGTGGCCGAAGTTGTCGTTGTATGATTTGAAGTAGTCCACGTCGATCATCAACAGCGACAATTGGCTTTGGTCACGTATCGCGCGGCGCCATTCCAACTCCAGGTATTCATCGAAATGGCGGCGGTTCGACAGGCCCGTCAAGCCATCGGAATTCATCAGCCGCTGCAGCACCAGATTGGTGTCGAGCAATTGCTGCTGGCTGACCCGCAACGCCCGGTAGGCTTCGTCGCGTTGCAGCAAGGTCAGGTAAGAGCGCGAATGGTAGCGGATACGCGCCACCAACTCGATGGTGTCGGGCAGCTTGACCAGGTAATCGTTGGCGCCAGCGGCGAACGCCGCACGCTTGATCACGGCGTCTTCCTTGGTGGAAAGCACGATGATCGGGATGTCATGGGTGTTGGGGTGGTTGCGGTACTCACGCACCAAGGTCAGGCCATCGAGCCCGGGCATGATCAGGTCTTGCAAGATAACCGTCGGCTTGATACGGACTGCCTGGGTAACCGCCTCGCGAGGGTCGGCACAAAAATGGAAGTCGATGTTGACCTCCTGGGCGAGCGAGCGGCGAACGGCTTCCCCGATCATGGCTTGGTCATCGACCAACAGCACCATGGCCTTGTTCTCGTCGGTGGATTTGAAATCGTCGATCTGCAAGTCAAACATGCGCTGTCACCTGGTCACTGCCTGTCATGCGGGCATGGCTGAATTCTAGGCGTTTCATCAACTGAACACTTCCAACAATCGGGGAGCAATGCGCTCCAGCGGCAGAACTTCGACCGCTGCATCGATTGCCACTGCCGCCTTCGGCATGCCGTAGACCGCGCTGGTTTGCTGATCCTGGGCGATGGTGTGGTGGCCCTGTTGCCGCAGGGCCTTAAGGCCGGATGCGCCATCGCGCCCCATACCGGTCAGCAGCATGCCGACCGCCTCGCCCTCCCAAAAACGGGCTACGCTGGCGAAGAATACATCAATAGACGGCCGATAGATTTCATTCACCGGCTCTGCGGTATACGCCAAGGTCATAGTTTTCAACAGGCGGATATGGTGGTTGGTGCCCGCTAGCAATACGGTGCCCGCCTGAGGCGTTTCACCGTGCTGCGCCAGCCTTACCGGTAGCTTCGAAGCGCTGGCCAGCCAATCGGCCATGCCTTGGGCAAACACTTGGTCTACGTGCTGGACCACCACGATGGCCGGCTCGAACGCTTGCGGCAACGCTTTGAGCAGCACCTCCAGCGCAGCCGGCCCCCCGGCGGATGAACCAATCGCCACTAACCGCGGCCCCGCAGCCCCGCGCACCGGTGCGGGTGGCGCACGGGTACCGCTGCCGCGCTGGCCGATCAGCCAGCCAATATTGAAAATCTTGCGCAGCAGCGGCGCGGCGGCGCCCTTGGCGTCGCCCACGCCCAAGGCCGGCGTGTCGACCACGTCCAGGGCCCCGTGGCCCATCGCTTCGAACACCCGGTGCACGTTCTGCCTCTGGTCGGTGGTCACGATCACGATCGCACAGGGGCTGTTGGCCATGATCTGCCGGGTGGCCTCCACGCCGTCCATCACCGGCATGAACAGGTCCATGAGAATCAAGTCGGGTGTGTGCGCTTGGCATAGCCGCACGGCCTCTGCCCCATCGTAGGCTACCCAGGCCACCCGGTGTTCCGGCTCGAACGCCAACGCGCGGCGCAATGCCTCTACAGCCATGGGCATGTCGTTGACGATGGCGATGTTCATGCTTGCGGGCCTCCGATCAACTCATGCACCGCATCGAGCAATGCATCATCGTGAAAGCTGGCCTTGGCCAAATAATAGTCGGCCCCCGCCTCCAGGCCGCGGCGGCGGTCTTCTTCGCGATCCTTATAAGACACCACCATGACCGGTAACGATTGCAACCGGCTATCGCGGCGCAGCAGCGTGACCAATTCGATGCCGTCCATGCGCGGCATGTCGATGTCGGTAATCAACAAGTCGAAGCTTTCACTGCGCAGCGCGTTCCAGCCATCCATGCCATCGACCGCCACGGCGACTTCATAACCTTTGTTACCCAGTAGCTTGCGCTGTAACTCGCGCACGGTCAGTGAATCATCCACCACCAGTACCCGTTTGCGTACGTGCACCATGGCCGGGCCGGCGCGCCGGTCGATACGTTCCAGGCGGCCGGCGGTCAACAGGTTTTCCACCGAACGCAGCATGTCTTCGACATCGATGATCAGCACCACGGAGCCATCGTCGAGCAAGGCACCGGCGGAAATATCCTGGACCTTGCCCAAGCGCGGGTCGAGCGGCATCACCACCAACACGCGCTCGCCGATGAAACGCTCCACCGCCACGCCATAAAGCGTGTCGCGCTCACGCACCACCACCACCTTGATAGGCGCTTGCGGCCCATTGCTGGCGGGGCGCTGCAGCAGTTGGCTGGCCGCTACCAAGCCAACCGGGTGGCCTTCGTACCAAAAGTGCTGGCGGCCCTCGATTTGCACAATCTGGCTCGGGTCCAGGTGGAGGCTATGCTCGATATGGGCCAACGGGAAGGCATAGGCCTCTTCGCCCACTTCGACGACCAGGCTGCGCACCACCGACAACGTCAGCGGCACCTCCAGCACAAACCGACTGCCCTGCCCCGTCACCTGGCGCAGTTCGATATTGCCGCGTAGCTCGCGTACCAGGTGATGCACCGCGTCCAGGCCCACGCCGCGCCCAGATATCTCGGTCACGGTGTCGCGCAGGCTGAAACCGGGGAGGAACAGGAACGCCAACAACTCTTGTTCACTGAGTTGTGCGGCGGTGTCTTCTGCCGATAGGCCCCTGGCCACGATGGCCCGGCGAAGTTGCTCCAGGTCGACCCCCGCGCCGTCATCGGACAACTCCAGCAGCAACATACCCGCCCGGTGGCTGGCACGCAGGCGCACCCTGCCCTCGGCCGGCTTACCCAGCAAGGCCCGCAACTGCGGCGCCTCAATGCCATGGTCAACGGCATTGCGCAGCAGGTGCATCAGCGGTGCTTCGAGCTTCTCCAGCACATCGCGGTCAACCTGGGTTTTGTCGCCTTCCACGTCCAGGCGCACTTGCTTGTTCAGCGAGCGGCCCAAGTCGCGCACCATCCGCGCCTGGCCGCCGAGTACGTCGGCGAAGGGGCGCATGCGGCATGCCAGGGCAGTGTCATAGAGCAACTGAGCACGCTGGCCGGCTTCCCAGGCAAAGTCGTCAAGTTCGACCGTTTGCTGTTGCAGCATCTGCTGGGTCTGCGCCAACAGGCTCTGGGCCACGGCTAGCGCCTCATGGACCTCGGCGCTTTGCGGGTGTAGGTCGAGTTGGCCTTTGAGGTTGTCGAGGGCGCGCAAGCTTTGCCCTTGTAGGCGCTTAAGGCGCTGCAACGTGGCCAGGTAAGGTTTGAAACGCTGGGTTTCGACCATCGCCTTGCTGGCCAGGTCGAGCAAGCCGTTGAGCCGCTGCGCAGTTACCCGCAACACCCGCTCGCCGGTTTCACCGGAGCGCAGGCCAAGGCTACTGCCCTGGGCTAATACGTCGGCGGGAGGTTCCGTGGCAGGCTCCTCGGCCGGCGCGCTGGCGGGGTCCGTGTGCGCCGTCGGGGGCGGTACTGGTAGCCCCGCTACTCGCGGCAAGCCAGGCGTGTGGCTGAGCGTGCCGGCCACCGCGGGGGGGTCGAGTAGCGCGGCCATCTGCGCCAGGAATGCTTCGATATCGGCTTCACTTGGCGCCCTGGCCGGCGTACCGATACGCGCCAGCAGGTCGGCGCCCTGCAGCAGGGTGTCGATGTGTTCAGCCGTGAGCAACACACGTTTTTCCTGGGCGCTGACCAGGCAATCTTCCATCACGTGGGCCACCCGCACCCCGGCGTCTACACCTACGATCCTGGCGGCCCCCTTAAGCGAATGGGCCGCGCGCATGCAGGCTTCAAGCTGTTGCGCATCCCGGGGGTTGCGCTCTAGTTCCAGAAGGCCGGTATTCAGCACGGTGGTCTGCGCCTCGGCCTCGAGGTTGAACAACTCCAACAGTGAGGCATCGCGCATCTGGTCCGGGGTCATGCCAGGCTCCTGGCCACCGCGTGCAACAGCGACTGTTCATCCAATACCTGCAGGCTGCGTTCGCCGTAGGCCAGCACCGACGAGGTAAAACGCGTGCCGCCGGCCCGCGCGCCGGCCTCCAGGCGCGCGGTTTCAAAGCGGTGGATGCCCTCGACTTCATCGACCGGCACCACCACTGCACCGCTGTCGGGCGCGGCGAGAATCAGCATACGCGGCATGGCGCGCCCAGGGCCCGCGGCATTAGCCGCGGCATCGATCCCCAACAGCTCGACCAGCGACAGGCACGGTACCAACGCACCGCGCACGTTAGCCACCCCTTGCAGGGCCCGCGAACGTTGATGCGGTAGCGAATGCACCGGCTGCATAGGGGCTATCTCGACCAAGCAGCGGGTAGCCAGGCCCAGCCACTCACCCTGCAATCGGAAAACCAACACCGAACGGGTCGTAGCCAAGTCTGGCGCCGGCTCTGGCGGCGGTGGCAGGCTTTCGCGCTCCAGCGCATAGCGGTCGAGCAAGCGCGTGGCGGCGGCAGCATACACCGGGCAGTTCAAGCAGCGGATGTACTCCAGCAGCTTCGGGCAGGACATATCGCCGCGTACCCCGATGGTTTTCCAGCAGGTGATCAACGCGGCGTCGTCATGCTGGGTCAACCCGGTGTAGTGCTGCTCGGTGCCTGGCATCATCGCTGTTCGCTCCTCTGGCGTTCAGCGGCTTGGCCGCGCGCACGCGCGGCGCGCTCTTGCAGCCGCCGGGCAGCCGCCACGTCGCCTTGCCCGGCCAACAGCATGGCCAGGTGCGCCAGCGCCTCGGCATGCTGCGGTTCCAAGTAGAGCGCCTTGCGGTAGTAGCCCTGGGCTTCGACGTGTTTGCCGCTCACGTCGCTGAGCAAACCCAACCAGTAAAACACTTGAGCCCGCGGCGGATGGTCACGCAAAAACTGTTCGCAGGCGCCCAGGGCGGCGGCCGTGTTGCCCTCGTTGGCAAAGGTAGCGATGCGCGCCAGCAGCTCATTGGCGCCGTCCGCCACCACCGTGGGGCGCACTGCCAACGGCGGGCGTGGCGGCATGGCCGGGCGCGGCGTTAGCACCTGCGGCAGCGCCAACGCCGGCCGCACCGGCGCGGTCACGGGGCTGGCCGCTTGCGGCGCCTGGCGCACGAAGGCGAACGCCTGGGCAATAGGCATCGGCCGCATGCCCAAACTCGCCAGCAGGCTGCCTTCAGCCGGGCCGATGAACAACACGCCTTCTTCATGCAAAAACCGCTTGAGGGTTTCTAGCACACGGCGTTGGGTGGGTGGGTCGAAGTAGATCAGTAGGTTGCGGCAAAACACGAAGTCGTAGGTGCCTCCACCGGCCAACAGCGCCGGGTCCAGCACGTTGCCGGCTTGCAGGCGCACCGGCTGGCGTACCCGTTCGTGCACGCGGTAGCCCTCGCTGTGCTGGTCGAAGTAGCGCTCACGAAATGCCAACGGGCTACCGCGGAATGAGTTACGCCCATAGATGCCGCGCTCGGCCTTGGCCACCGAGTGGGGGCTGATGTCTACACCGTCGATGCGAAAACTGGCCGGCGGTAAGCCGGCATCGAGTAACGCCATCGCCAACGAGTATGGTTCCTCACCCGTGGAGCAGGGCAAGCTGAGCAGCTTGAGCGCGCGGGTGCCCGCCAGTGCCTGGCTAAGCTGGCGGGCCATCCGAGCCACTGCCGCGAAGGATTCCGGGTAACGCATGAACCAGGTTTCTGGCACGATCACGGCCTCGGTCAGGGCCTGTTGCTCCTGCACCGAATGTTGTAGCAGCGCCCAATAGGCATCCAGGTGGCCCGCACCGACCTGTTCGCTGCGCTGGCGCACCGCCCGTTCGATCAAAGCCGCACCTACCGATGCCACATCCAAGCCAATGCGTTGGTGAAGAAACTCGAAAAAGCGCCGTTCTTTAGCCATGTTCCGCCCCCTGCGCCGGGCCGGCGTAGAGCAATTGGCGCACCGGCTCTTCAAGCAAGGCGTCGACCTTGACCCATTGGATCAAACCGTCTTCTGCTGGGTATACGGGCCCCAGGTAAGGGGCCCGGCGGTTATCCAGGCCTAACGCCCTGAACTGTTCGGCGGGCAGGCGCAAGGTGTCGCTGGCCTGTTCGAGGAGCAGCCCCAACAAACGCTGGCCGGGGTAGTGGACCAACACCAAGCGGGTGCTGGTGCGCGCCCGGGCAGGCTCGCCGAAGGTCAAGCAGCTAACGTCGAGCACCGGAACCATTTGCCCACGATGGGCGAACACCCCCGCCACCCAAGCCGGGGCATGGGCCACGGGCTTGAGGGCGATGCGCGGCAGCACTTCGGCCACTTCCCGAGCGGCCAGGGCGAAACGCTCTTGCCCGATGTAAAAAATCAGGAAGAGCGTATCGGCCTTCACACCCTTGGCGGTATTCATCACACCTTGAATCGCGCCACGCCACCACGCAGGCCGGCGGCCACCTGGCTGAGCTCATCGATGGCGAACGTCGCCTGGCGCAGCGACTCGACCGTTTGGCTGCTGGCGTCGCTGAGCTGGGCCAGGGCATGGTTGATCTGCTCGGCACCGGTGGCCTGGGCCTGCATGCCCTCGTTGACCATGAGTACACGCGGTGCCAGCGCCTGCACCTGGTGAATGATCTGGTTCAACTGCTCGCCCACCTGCTGCACCTCGAACATCCCACGGCGCACTTCTTCGCTGAATTTGTCCATGCCCATCACCCCGGCCGACACCGCAGACTGCATCTCACGTACCATCTGTTCGATATCGTAGGTGGCCACGGCGGTTTGGTCGGCCAGGCGGCGCACTTGCGTGGCCACCACCGCAAAGCCGCGGCCATATTCACCGGCTTTTTCCGCCTCGATGGCCGCATTGAGCGATAGCAGGTTGGTTTGGTCGGCCACCTTCACGATGGTGACCACCACCTGGTTGATGTTCCCGGCCTTTTCATTGAGGGTCGCCAGCTTGGCGTTCACCAACTCGGCCGCGCCCATCACCTGATGCATGGTTTCTTCCATGCGCGAAACGCCTTGTTGGCCGTTTCCGGCCAGCAGCGAAGCCTGGTCAGCAGCGCCCGCCACCTCGCCCATGGTGCGAACCAAGTCGCGCGAAGTGGCGGCGATTTCACGGGAGGTAGCGCCGATTTCCGTGGTAGTGGCCGCGGTTTCGGTGGCTGTGGCCTGTTGCTGCTTGGAAGTAGCGGCAATTTCCGTCACCGAGGTCGTCACTTGCACCGAAGAGCGCTGCGCTTGGCTAACCAAGGCGTTAAGGTCGGTGAGCATCTCGTTGAAGCCGGTTTCGACGGCGGCGAATTCATCATTACGGCGCAGGTTCAGCCGCACGCTGAGGTCACCGCCGCGCATGGCGGCCAGAACCATTAACAACTGGCGCATCGGCGCCATGATATTGCCCAGCAACAGCAACCCGCAGATCGCGGCAACGATAATCGCAACCGCCAGCGACACCCACATGGTCAGCTTGGCCTGCGCCACGGACGTTGCAATGGCATTGGTGGCGTCGGTGGCGGCCTTGCCGTTGTATTCGATAATGGCATTGACCTGCTTGCGCCCGGTGGCCCATAACGGCGCCAGGGTTTGCTGGGCCAGATCCTGGGCCTGGGTGAATTTGCGCTGGCGGTACGCCTCGAGGGTTTTGCTCAGAGCGTCTTCATAGGCGCTGCGGGTTTTCTCGAAGGCATCGAGGTTAACCTGGTCTTGGGCGTCAATGGTGGTTTTATGGTAGGCATCCAGTTGGCTTGCCAAGCGTTCGGCGAAGCCTTTGTACTGGTCTTCATCGGCGGTGAGCAGTTCGCGCTGGTAGCTCAGGCCGATCAATTGCTGGGTGTAGACATAACTGTCAACCCATGCGCTGCGGATCATGGAGCTGATATACATGCCCGGAATGCTGTCGGTACGCACGCCCTCGGCAGTGCTCTCGATTTTTACCAACCGGGTGTAGGACGCCACGATCATCATCAGCATGATGGCAATAACGACAGCGAAACTCGCCAGAATCCGATGGTGGAGAGTCCAGTTCTTCACAATTACCCCTCGAAAGCGTGCGCCAAGGCCAAAGCCGCCCAGTATAGCCTAGGCCTGAGAAAGCCCGTGGCCGTGTACTTTCGTTCATCTCAAGGGGTTACGCCAGTGCCGTTTGCACCACTTTGCCATTCCCAGGAAGAGGTTTTCAGGCAGTACGCAGTTGCAAAGCAGCGCCGCGCGCCAGGCACCTACGGCGGGCGCTGGGCTTCAGCGGGCTGCTTGCGCCTCCAACTCCGCTTTCAATGCCATATCCAGGCTTAATTGCCGCGCCAGTTCATCAAGGTAGGCGCGCTCCATGAACTGCGCGTGGTCGACCACCATCACGCTGGCCAGGTACATCTCGGCGGCCATTTCTTCGGTTTGCGCGGCGCGGGCGACTTCAGCCGGGTCTAGCGGCCGCTGCAATTCGGTGTGCAACCAACTGGCGAAATCGGCATCGGGTACCAGGCGGCTGAACTCGCCTTCGATCAAGGCGCGCTCCTGCTCATCGACATGGCCATCGGCCTTGGCGGCCGCCACCAATGCCTTGAGGACCGCTTGGCTGTGCACTTCAGCCTCCGCGGCGGGCAAGCGGTCGAGGGTGCGCGGTTCACCGCGCGGGGCGGTGGGCTGGCGCGCCTGCCAATTGCCATAGGCCTTGTACGCCAGCACGCCGAGGGCGGCCACGCCGCCATATACCAGCGCCTTGCCGCCGTACTGGCGCACCTTTTTGTTGCCTAGCAACACGCCGAGGGCACCGCCGGCCAGTGCGCCCTGGGAAGCTGAAAGCCCGCCGCCCTGCCCGCCGGCAAACACCTGCTGGCCGGCACGCAACAGTTGGTCGAGCACACCTTGGGTATTCATTGGGAGGTACCTGCTATGGAGAACTACCCGACTTTAAAAGGCTGCTGGCGCCAATACCCGCAAATAAATGCTTCAGGATATTGCACGGCATTCGACGATAGCGATATACGATACCAGCGTTCTATAAACCCGAAGGCTTACAGAGCCATGATGACGCTACGCCAAATTCGCCACTTCATTGCGGTAGCCGAAACCGGGTCGATCTCCGCCGCCGCACAGGCCGCATTCATTTCGCAATCGGCGCTGACCTCGGCGGTGCAGCAACTGGAACAAAACCTGGGCGTGGCGCTGTTCAACCGCCACGCCAAGGGCATGACCCTGACCCACCAAGGCCACCAGTTCTTGCGACAGGCCCATGTGATCCTGGCCACCGTCGACAACGCGAAACGCTCGCTACAACACAGTACCGAGCAGATCAGCGGCCAACTGACCATCGGCGTCACCAGCTTGGTGGCCGGCTACTACCTGGCCGACTTACTCACGCGCTTCCAACGGGCCTGCCCCAATGTGGTGATTCGGGTGATGGAAGATGAGCGCCCGTACATCGAGCACCTGCTGATCAGTGGTGAAATCGATGTGGGCGTGCTGATCCTGTCGCACCTTGAAGACCGCCACGCGCTGCAAACCGAAGTGTTGACCCATTCGCCCCACAGGCTTTGGCTGCCGGCCCAGCATCGGCTGCTGGAGCTGGACGAAATCACCTTGGCCGACGTGGCCCGCGAACCGCTGATCCAGCTCAATGTCGATGAAATCGACCGCACCGCCCAGCGCATCTGGGGCCAGGCGGCGTTGCATCCGCACATTGCCCTGCGCAGCGCCTCCACCGAAGCGGTGCGCAGCCTGGTCGCCGCCGGCCTTGGCCTGGCGCTGCAACCGGACATGACCTACCGGCCCTGGTCGCTGGAAGGCGATATCATCGAAGCACGCGCACTGGTAGACCTACACCAAACGCTCGACGTGGGCTTGGCCTGGCGCCGCGGCAGCGCCCGCCCGGCACTGGTGGACCCATTCCTTACCGTGGCCCGGGAGCAACCGCAACGCCGGCTATCGATTTAATCGAACGCAGCTTTCGGTATTTAGTGTTTGTTAAGCACCGCGGCGCTCACTACGCTGCAAGCAAGCAACCGAGCGCCGGAGCCGCGCCATGGATGAGACGCCGCTGTGCGTGTGTAGCGAACTGCTGATCGACGGCCAGCCCGTGGCAGGCCAGGGGGCCTTGGAAACCATCTTGAACCCGGCCACTGGCGAGGCCATTGCCCGCATCGCCGAAGCCAGCAGCGAGCAAGTGGGCCACGCCATCGGCGCGGCGCACCAGGCCTTCGACGGCTGGAGCCGGACCACCCCGCAGCAGCGCGCCAGCGTGCTGTTGGCCATCGCCGATAGCATCGATGCACAGGCCCACAGCCTGGCCCGCCTTGAAGCGCTCAACTGTGGTAAGCCCCTGCACCTGGCGCGCCAGGACGACTTGCCGGCCTGCGCCGACGTATTTCGCTTCTTTGCTGGCGCCGTGCGTTGCCAAACCGGCCAGTTGGCTGGGGAGTACCTGCCCGGCTATACCAGTTGGGTGCGCCGCGACCCGGTGGGGGTGGTAGCCTCGATCGCCCCCTGGAACTACCCGCTGATGATGGCCGCCTGGAAGATCGCTCCAGCCCTGGCGGCGGGCAATACCGTAGTGTTCAAGCCGTCCGAACACACCCCGCTATCGATATTGGCCCTGGCGCCCAGCCTGGCGGAACACGTGCCGCCCGGTGTGCTGAACATCGTCAGCGGCGGTGGCGAGGGGGTGGGTAACCTGTTGGTCAGCGACCCGCGGGTGCGCATGGTGTCACTGACCGGCGACATCGTGACGGGGCAAAAAATACTCCAGGCCGCCGCCCGCACGCTCAAGCGCACCCACCTCGAACTCGGCGGCAAGGCCCCGGTGATCGTGTGCGACGACGCCGACTTGGAAGCAGTGGTGCAGGGTATACGCACCTATGGTTATTACAATGCCGGGCAGGACTGCACCGCAGCCTGCCGCATTTATGCCCAGTCGGGCATCCACGACCGGCTGGTCAGCGCCTTGGGCACGGCAGTGGCCAGTTTGCGCTTTGCCCACAAGCGCGACGCCGACAATGAACTTGGCCCGCTGATCAGCGCCCGCCAGCGCGACCGTGTGGCCAGTTTCGTGGAACGGGCCCTGGGCCAACCGCACATCGAACGGGTCACGGGCGCGGCGGTGCATTCCGGCCCTGGCTTTTACTATCAACCCACGGTGCTGGCCGGCTGCCGCCAGCAGGATGAAATCGTTCAGCGCGAGGTGTTCGGCCCCGTAGTGACCGTTACGCGGTTCGACGACCTGGCCCAGGCGGTGAGTTGGGCCAACGATTCGGAGTATGGGCTGGCCTCTTCGGTATGGAGCGGCAACCTCGACCGCGCCATGCAGGTGGCGGCACGCCTGCAATACGGCTGCACCTGGGTCAACAGCCATTTCTTGCTGGCCAGCGAAATGCCCCACGGCGGCCTGAAGCGCTCCGGTTATGGCAAGGACCTCTCCAGCGATTCGCTTCAAGATTACAGCGTGGCCCGCCACATCATGGTGCACCACGGCCAGGCGCTGTTTTAGCGCCCCACAACAATAGCCTCACCGCCGCAAACATTTGCTACCTGCCCCGACCATAACTTGAAAAAGAGGGTTCACCATGTTCGCGAAGAACACAGCGCTGTGCTTGGCCATGTTTACCGCTGTAGTGGGCAGCGCCCAAGCCGCCGAGCCGCTTAAGGCACTGGGCAAGGGCGAAGGCCAGCTCGACATCATCGCCTGGCCGGGCTACATCGAGCGCGGCGAGAGCGATAAGAGCTACGACTGGGTCACAGGCTTTGAAAAACAGACCGGCTGCAAGGTTAACGTCAAGACCGCCGCCACCTCCGACGAAATGGTCAGCCTGATGGCAAAAGGCGGCTACGACCTGGTCACCGCCTCCGGCGATGCCTCGCTGCGGTTGATTGCCGGCAAGCGGGTGCAACCGATCAATACCGCGCTGATCCCCAACTGGAAGAACGTCGACCCGCGCTTGGCGGGGGGCGACTGGTTCGTGGTGGCCAAGCAGGTATATGGCACCCCCTACCAATGGGGCCCGAACGTGTTGCTGTACAACACCGAGGTGTTCAAGACCCCACCCACCAGTTGGGGTGTGGTGTTCCAGCCGCAAGAATTACCCGACGGCAAGCCGAACAAGGGCCGGGTACAGGCCTACGATGGCCCGATCTACATCGCCGATGCGGCCTTGTACCTGAAGGCGACCCAACCGGCGCTGGGCATCCAGGACCCCTACCAACTCACCGAAGCCCAGTACCAAGCCGTACTCGGCCTGCTGCGCCAACAAAAACCGCTGGTGCACCGCTATTGGCATGACGCCACCGTGCAGATGAGCGACGTGAAGAATGAGGGCGTAGTGGCCAGCAGTTCGTGGGGCTATATGGTCAATGGGCTCAAAGCCGACAACCAGCCGGTGGCGTCCACCGTGCCGAAAGAAGGCGCCACCGGCTGGGCTGACACGACGATGCTGCATGCAGATGCTCAACACCCCAACTGCGCCTATGCCTGGATGGACTGGTCACTGCAACCGAAGGTACAGGGTGATGTCGCCGCCTGGTTCGGCTCCTTGCCCGCGGTGCCGGCGGCCTGCCAGGCCAGCGAGCTGCTCGGTGCCGAAGGCTGCGCCACCAATGGTTACGAGCTGTTCGACAAAATCGCCTTCTGGAAAACCCCGCAGGCCGAAGGCGGCAAGTTCGTGCCCTATAGCCGCTGGACCCAGGATTACATCGCCATCATGGGCGGGCATTGACCGGTAAGGGGAACACCATGACCGAGGCCGTGCAATTTACCGGCGTGTCGCGCCTGTTCGGCAATACCCGGGCGGTGGATAACGTGTCGCTGTCGATACCCGATGGCGAATTCTTTTCGATGCTCGGCCCGTCGGGGTCGGGCAAAACCACCTGCCTGCGCTTGATCGCAGGCTTCGAGCAACCCAGCGCCGGCTCGATCCGGCTGCATGGCGAAGAGGCCGCCGGCGTGCCGCCCTACCTGCGCGACGTGAACACGGTGTTCCAGGACTACGCCCTGTTCCCGCACATGAACGTGCAAGACAACGTTGCCTACGGCCTGAAGGTCAAGGGCGTGGCCGCCGCCGAGCGCCGCACGCGGGCCCGGGAAGCCTTGCAGATGGTGGCCCTGGGCGAATTTGGCGAACGCCGGCCGGCGCAGCTTTCCGGCGGCCAGCGGCAGCGGGTGGCCTTGGCCAGGGCCTTGGTGAACCGGCCGCGGGTGCTGCTGCTCGACGAACCCTTGGGCGCGCTGGACTTGAAACTGCGCGAGCAGATGCAAAGCGAGCTGAAGAAGCTGCAACGCCAATTGGGCATCACATTCGTATTCGTGACCCACGACCAAACCGAAGCGTTGTCGATGTCTGATCGGGTGGCGGTGTTCAACCACGGGCGCATCGAGCAGGTGGCCAGCCCGCGGGAGCTTTACCTAAAACCGCAAACGGCCTTCGTGGCCGAATTCGTCGGCACCTCCAATGTGCTGCGCGGCGAGTTGGCCCAGCGCCTGTGCGGGCAGCCGCGGGCGTTTTCGATCCGCCCCGAACACATCCGCTTCGCCCAGGGTGAGGCGGCCAGTGACGAGGTACAGGTGAGTGCGTTCGTGCACGACGTACAGTTCCAGGGCAGCGCCACCCGTATCGAGCTGCGCCTGGACAACGGCCAGCCGTTGACCGTGAGCCAGGCCAACGACCACCGGCAGGGCCAGGCCCCTGCCTGGCAGCCGGGCCAGCGGATTACCGCGCGCTGGCCACGGGCGGCGATGACCTATTTACACGACGCCCAGGTGCTGCCATGAACCTCGCCCTGGAACACCGCACCGGCGGCACCGCACCGGGCCCGCGGCGGCGCCTGGCCAACCTGTTGTACCGGCGCCCGGGCCTGTACCTGGCGCTGCTGCTGTTGCCGCCATTGGCCTGGTTCGGCGCGGTATACCTGGGTTCGCTGGCCAATTTGTTGTGGCAGGGGCTGTATACCTTCGACGACTTCAGCATGGCGGTCACGCCCGAGCTGACCCTGGCCAACCTGGTGGCGCTGTTCAATGCCGCGAACCTCGACATCATTCTGCGCACCCTGGCCATGGCCGTGGCCGTGTCGATCGCCAGCGCCTTGCTCGCCTTCCCCATCGCCTGGTACATGGCTCGCTACACGCGGGGGCGGATGAAAGCATTTTTCTACATCGCCGTGATGCTGCCGATGTGGGCCAGCTACATCGTCAAGGCCTATTCCTGGACCTTGCTGCTGGCCAAGGGCGGGGTGCTGCAGTGGTTCCTCGCGCACCTGGGCCTGGAACCGGCGTTGCTGTGGTTGCTGGGCCTGCCCTGGCTGGGTGGCAGCACGCTGTCTACCTCGCACCTGGGGCGTTTTTTGGTGTTCGTGTACATTTGGCTGCCGTTCATGATCCTGCCGATTCAGGCAGCGCTGGAACGCTTGCCGCCGTCGCTGTTGCAAGCCTCGGCCGACCTGGGTGCCACACCGCGGCAGACGTTCGTTCACGTAGTATTGCCGCTGGCGGTGCCAGGTATCGCCGCCGGTTCGATCTTTACCTTCTCGCTGACCCTGGGCGACTTCATCGTGCCCCAATTGGTGGGCCCGCCCGGTTATTTCATCGGCAGCATGGTTTACGCCCAGCAGGGGGCCATCGGCAACCTACCAATGGCCGCCGCCTTCACCCTGGTGCCGATCGTGTTGATCGCCGCTTACCTTGCCATCGTCAAACGCCTGGGGGCCTTCGATGCACTCTGAACGCGCGGGCATGCCTTTGCGCCTGTTGGCCTGGGGCGGCCTTGCTTTCCTGCATGCGCCGATCTTGTTGATCGTGGTGTATGCATTCAACACTGAAGACGCCGCCTTCAGCTTCCCGCCACGGGGGTTTACCCTCAAATGGCTGGGCATCGCCCTGGGCCGTGCCGACGTGCTGGAGGCGGTGAAGCTGTCGCTGCAGGTGGCCGCCCTGGCGACGCTGATCGCGCTGGTGCTGGGCAGCTTGGCATCGCTAGCCCTGTACCGCCGCACGTTTTTTGGTAAAAGCGCAATTTCGCTGCTGTTGATTCTGCCTATCGCCCTGCCCGGCATCGTTACCGGCCTAGCCTTGCTCTCGGCGTTCAAGGCGCTGGGCATTGCGCCTGGGTTGGTCACCATCGTGATCGGCCACGCCACCTTTTGCGTGGTCATCGTTTACAACAACGTGGTCGGGCGCCTGCGCCGCACCGCCCATAGCCAGATAGAAGCCTCGCTGGACCTGGGCGCCGACGGTTGGCAAACCTTCCGCTATATCATGTTGCCCAACCTCGGCTCGGCGTTGCTGGCCGGTGGCATGCTGGCCTTCGCGCTGTCGTTCGATGAAATCATCGTGACCACCTTCACCGCCGGGCATGAGCGAACGCTGCCGATTTGGTTGCTTAACCAGCTCAGCCGGCCACGCGATGTGCCGGTGACCAACGTGGTCGCGCTGCTGGTGATGCTGGCAACCATGCTGCCCATCCTGGGCGCCTGGTACCTCACCCGTGACGGCGACAGCGTAGCCGGCAGCGACAAATAACCCCCCGGTAAAGGAGCCTTTTCATGCAAACCTCGATGCTGATCAACGGCCAACTGGTGGCCGGCGAAGGCGCTTCGCAGGCCGTGTTGGACCCGGCCAGCGGTAACACCCTGGTAGATATCGCCGAAGCCAGCGAAGCCCAGGTAGATGCCGCCGTGCGTGCGGCGCACAGCGCGTTCCCAGGCTGGGCGCAAACCGCCCCGAAAGACCGCGCGCTGGCGTTGCTCAAGCTGGCCGACACCCTAGATGCCCATGCCCCCGAGCTGGCCAAGCTCGAATCGGACAACTGCGGCAAGCCTTTACAAGCGGCGCTGAACGATGAATTGCCGGCGATCGCCGACGTGTTCCGCTTTTTTGCCGGCGCCGCACGCTGCCTGGGCGGTTCGGCCGCCGGTGAGTACCTGCCGGGGCATACCTCGATGATTCGCCGCGATCCGGTCGGTGTGGTGGCGTCTATCGCGCCGTGGAACTACCCGCTGATGATGCTCGCCTGGAAGGTCGCCCCAGCCTTGGCCGCCGGCAATACCGTGGTGCTCAAGCCGTCGGAGCTGACCCCGCTGACCGCCCTGCGCCTGGGCGAGTTGGCCCAGGGCATTTTCCCGCCCGGGGTACTGAACCTGGTGTTCGGCCGCGGCGCCACGGTGGGCACGCCGCTGGTGCAACACCCCAAGGTCCGCATGGTCTCGCTCACGGGCTCCATCGCCACCGGCAGCGGCATCATCGCCGGCACCGCCGGGCAAGTGAAGCGCCTGCACATGGAGCTGGGCGGCAAAGCGCCGGTGATCATCTTCGACGACGCCGACATCGACGCGGCAGTAGAGGGCATTCGCACGTTCGGCTACTACAACGCTGGCCAAGACTGCACCGCCGCGTGCCGGATCTACGCGCACCAGGCGATTTACGAGCGCTTCGTGGAAAAGCTCGGCGCGGCCGTGGCCACCCTCAAGCATGGCCCGCAGGGCGACGACAGCACCGAGCTGGGGCCACTGGTCAGTGCTGCCCACCGCGACCGGGTGGCGGCGTTCGTCGAACGTGCGCTGGCGCAACCGCACATCCGCCTGGTCACGGGCGGCAAGGCCATCGCCGGCGGCGGGTTTTTCTTCGAGCCCACGGTGTTGGCCGATGTGCGGCAAGACGACGAAGCGGTACGCCGTGAGATTTTCGGCCCGGTGGTGACGGTGACCGCGTTCAGTGACGAAGACCAAGTGCTCGAATGGGCCAACGATTCCGACTACGGCTTGGCATCGTCTTTATGGACCGCCGACGTAGGCCGTGCCCACCGCCTCAGCGCACGTTTGCAATACGGCTGCACCTGGGTGAACACGCACTTCATGCTGGTCAGCGAAATGCCGCATGGCGGGCAAAAGCACTCTGGCTATGGCAAAGATATGTCTATCTATGGCTTGGAGGATTACACCTGCGTGCGCCATGTCATGTTCAAACATTGAAACAAAAGAACCGCGCAACAGAGGCCGGGAAACCGGCCGTACTGCCACCATTGTGCATGCATCGGTGATTTTTCTTGGGTATTGTGCGAACCGATTAGGCCATGTGAACTCTCTGTAAAGGTCTTTTGCGCCCGGTCGATGGTTTGCCTGGGCACCTTCGCACAATCCTCTGGCTGCTGGAAGCAACCGGGATTACTACCCTTCAGGAACAGGTTTCTCTATGCATCGCAGGAGTCTGCTCAAAGCGTCCATGGCCCTGGCGGCCTATACCGGTCTGTCCTCCACATCGTTCTTCACCGCCCAGGCGCTGGCCGCCGAGCCCGCCGATGGCGACATCGAATTCTTTGATTTCGATACGCTGAAAAAACTTGCCAAAGACCTCGCTGGCAAAGCCTATATCGACCGCAAGCAAGTGCTGCCACCTACGTTGGCCAACCTTGAGCCTTTGAATTTCAATGCTATTCGCTACGATGCCGAGCACTCGCTTTGGAACGAGAACAAGGGCCGGCAGATCGACGTGCAGTTCTTCCATGTAGGCATGGGCTTTAAAACCCCCGTGCGCATGTACAGCGTCGATAGCAAAAGTAAGCAGGCGCGCGAGATCCACTTCCGCCCGGAACTGTTCAACTATCGCGACAGCGGCGTGGACGAAGCCCAACTCAAGGGCAAGGCCGACCTTGGCTTTGCAGGCTTTCGCCTGTTCAAGGCGCCTGAACTGGCCCGTAACGACATCGTTTCGTTCGTCGGCGCCAGCTACTTCCGCGCCATCGACAAGAACCGCCAATACGGGCTGTCCGCGCGGGGCTTGGCGGTCAACACCTATGCCGGCGGCCCGGAAGAGTTCCCCGACTTCACCCGCTTCTGGTTCGAAGCGCCCAGCACCCCGAACGGTTCGCGTTGCGTAGTCTATGCCCTGCTCGAATCGCCCAGCGTCACCGGTGCCTACCGCTTCGACATCGACTGCCAGGCCGAACAAGTGGTCATGGACGTGCAGATGCAAGTGTATGCGCGCACGGCGATCAAGCAACTGGGCATCACACCGATGACCAGCATGTTCAGTTGCGGCACTAACGAGCGGCGCATGTGCGACACCCTCCACCCGCAAATCCACGATTCCGATCGCTTGGCGATGTGGCGTGGCAACGGCGAATGGGTGTGCCGGCCACTGAACAACCCGCTGCGCATCCAGTTCAATGCCTTCGAAGACAAAGACCCCAAGGGCTTCGGCTTGGTGCAGACCGACCGGGCCTTCGAAACCTACGAAGACACCATCGACCAGTACGACAAGCGCCCCAGTTTGTGGGTGGAGCCCACCACCGCCTGGGGTGAAGGCTCGGTCGACATGATGGAAATGCCCACCACCGGCGAGACGCTGGACAACATCGTGGTGTTCTGGACGCCCAAGCAACCGATCAAGGCCGGCGATACCCTGGGCTTCGGCTACAAGCTTTATTGGGCGCCACTGCCCCCGGTGAGCACGCCGCTGGCGCGGGTGCACGCCACCCGCACCGGCATGGGCGGCTTCCGTGAGGGGTGGGCACCGGGGGAGCATTATCCAGAGGTTTGGGCGCGGCGTTTTGCCGTGGACTTCGCCGGCGGCGGCATCGAGCACCTGCCCACACAAGCGGTGGCTGGCAACCTGACCACGATCCCGGATATCGAGCCGGTAATCACCGCCAGCAACGGCAAAGTGCAGGACTTCCAGATCATCCAACTGCCGAACATCAAGGGCGTGCGCGTACTGTTCGACTGGTACCCCACCAACGATAGCGTGGAGCCGGTGAACCTGCGGGGGTTCATCCGCACCGGGGCGCGCACGCTGTCGGAAACCTGGTTGTACCAGTATTTCCCGCCAGCGCCAGGCAAGCGCAAATATGTATATGAATAAGGGCTAAGGCCCTGCCAAGCGGCACGCTGCAAGCGAACCGACAGGTTGCTCGCAGCGCCGCAGGCACCCACTAATCCCTCAAGTTCGACTCATGAACCGGCTGGTCGCGGTGGGTGGCACGCTGATATTGGGCCGGCCAGGTTGCCTTGCGCCCACCCAGTTCGTCGTCGGCGTGCAGTGGCCAGTAGGGGTCGCGCAGCAGTTCGCGTGCCAGGAAAATCAAGTCGGCCTGGCCGGTGCGCAAAATGTGCTCGGCCTGCGCCGGGTCGGTGATCATCCCCACCGTGCCGGTGGCGATGTCTGCTTCTTTGCGCACGCGCTCGGCAAAACGTGTCTGGTAACCTGGGCCGGTGGGTATTTCCGCACTGGCCGCGGTGCCGCCAGACGACACGTCGATCAGGTCGGCGCCCAACTCGCGCAGTTGGCGCGCCAGCTCCACCGTTTCGTCGGGGTTCCAGCCGTCTTCCACCCAATCGGTGGCCGACACCCGCACGAACACCGGCAGTTCCTGCGGCCATATGTCCCGTACGGCCTTGGTGACTTGGCGCACCAGCAGAGTCCGGTTCTCGAAGCTGCCACCGTAGCGGTCACTGCGCTGGTTGCTCAGCGGTGATAAAAACTGATGCAGTAGGTAACCGTGGGCCGCGTGCACTTCGACCACCTTGAAATTAGCGGCCAGGGCACGCTTGGCGGCATCGACGAACGCCTGGATCACCAGCATGATCTGTTCGTCGGTCAGTTCCGTGGGCGTGGTGTGCTTAGGGTCGAAGGCGATCTTCGACGGGCCTACGGGTGTCCAGCCACCCTCTTGTGCTGGCAAGCTACCCACCTTGCCCAGCCATGGCCGGTACGTGCTGGCCTTGCGCCCGGCATGGGCCAATTGGATCGCCGGGACCGCGCCCTGCGAAATGATGAAGCGGGTGATGCGTTGTAACGGGGCGATCTGCTCGTCTTTCCATAGCCCCAGGTCTTCAGCGGTGATCCGCCCGTCGGCCGTCACCGCGGTGGCTTCGCTGAACACCAACCCGGCCCCACCCACGGCGCGGCTGCCCAAGTGCACCAGGTGCCAATCGTTGGCGAAACCGTCGGCGCATGAATACTGGCACATCGGCGAAACGACAATGCGGTTGCGAAGTGTCAGTTGGCGCAACGTATAGGGTTCTAGCAGCAAGCTCATGGGACACCTCGTAGCAGGTTAAACAGCATCGTCTAAGCCTAGACCACAAAAGCGCCCCTTCAGCGCGGTTGAATGTGCGCGATCAGCAACTGCACGCTTTCCACGCCACGGAATTCGTTCAGGTCGAGCTTATAGGCCAGGTCTACCCATTTCACCGAGGCGTTGGGCCAGATAGCGAGGTCCACGCCAAAGCAAATGCCGTCGAGCCGCGCCCGCCCGCATTCGCTTTTGAGCGCGACCTTAAGGTGCCGCTCGCCGACCAGGCGCTGGTCAACCAACTGGAACACCCCGTGGAACATCGGCTCGGGAAAGTGCTGGCCCCAAGGGCCGGCATGGCGCAGTGCGCGTGCCATTTCCAGGTGAAACTCTTCTACCGCCAACACGCCGTCACTGTATAAGCGCCCGGCCAGGTCGTCGGCCGCCAAGTGCCGGCGCACTTCTTCGTCGAAGGCCGCCTGGAAGGTGCCCAGGTTCGCCTGTGGCAAGGTCAGGCCGGCGGCCATTGCGTGGCCGCCGTACTTGCTTATCAAACCAGGGTGGCGGGCGGCTACCGCGCTGAGCGCATCACGGATGTGCAGGCCCGGCACCGACCGGGCCGAGCCTTTGAGCGTGCCCTCACCGGCATCGGCAAAGGCGATGGTAGGCCGGTGATAGCGCTCCTTCAACCGTGAGGCCAAGATGCCGATCACCCCTTGGTGCCATTCGGGGTCGAACAGGCACAGGCCGAACGGCAGGCCATGCTCAGGCAAATCCTTAAGCTGTGCCAGCGCTTCACGCTGCATGCTCTGTTCGATCGATTTGCGGTCTTGGTTCAGGCCGTCGAGTTCGGCAGCGATGTCGCGCGCCAAGGCCGGGTCTTCGCAAAGCAGGCACTCGATGCCCAGGCTCATGTCATCGAGCCGGCCGGCGGCATTGAGGCGTGGGCCAAGAATGAACCCAAGGTCCGTAGCGCTGATGCGCGCGGCATCGCGCCGCGCCACGTCGAGCAACGCCTTGATGCCTGGGCGGGCACGGCCGGCGCGGATGCGCTCCAAACCCTGGTGCACCAGGATGCGGTTATTGGCGTCCAATGGCACCACGTCGGCCACGCTGCCCAAGGCTACCAGGTCGAGCAATTCGCCGATGTTCGGCTGCGCGGCCTGGCTGAACCGGCCCATGTCGCGCAGGCGCGCACGCAGGGCCATCAACACGTAAAAGATCACCCCTACGCCGGCCAAAGCCTTGCTGGGGAAGGTGCAACCGGGCTGGTTGGGGTTCACGATCGCATCGGCCGCCGGCAGCACCTCGCCTGGCAGGTGGTGGTCGGTGACCAGTACCTTCAGCCCAGCGGCTTTGGCCGCCGCCACGCCTTCAACGCTGGCAATGCCATTGTCGACGGTGATCAACAACTGTGGCTGGCGCTGCACCGCCACTTCGACGATTTCCGGGGTCAAGCCGTAGCCGAACTTGAACCGGCTGGGCACCAGGTAATCGACATGGGCGGCACCGAGCAAGCGCAAGCCCAACACCGCCACCGCGCTGGCGGTGGCGCCATCGGCGTCGAAGTCGCCGACGATCAACATGCGTTGGCCCTGGGCCAGAGCCTGCACCAACAAATCGACGGCCGCATCGATGCCCTTGAGTTGCTGGTAGGGCAGCAAGCGCGCCAGGCGTTTGTCGAGGTCTTGCTGGCAGGTCACGCCGCGCGCGGCATACAAGCGGGTCAGCAAGGGCGGTAGGTCACCGAGAAACGGCAATTGAGCAGGCGTGGGGCGCGGTTCGATACGCATGGGCGATGGTCAGCAGCATTGAAAACACGCGCCACCATGCCTTAGCCACGCTCACCTAGCAACCATTGCAGCTGAACTTCGTGCTGGCCACGATCATCGGTGACGAACACCGCGCCATCGCTGATCATCACATCCCACTGGATGGTTCGGGGCATGTGGCTGGCCAATACGGCCAATACCTCTTGCGGCACGGCGGCAATGTGCAGGTTTTTCAAGTGGCGCGCGGCGTCTGCTACCTTGCCCTGCCATACACGCAAGCTGCCATAGGCCAACAGGCTGGTGCGCTCGGCACGGCGCGAGCACCAGGTCAGGCGGTCGAGGTCGGGTTGGCCCACTTCGATCCAATGCAGTACACGGTCGTCCAGGCTTTTTTCCCATAACGCCGGTTCGTCTACGTCCGATAACCCGCGGCCGAAGGCCAGTTGCTCGTTGTACCACAAGGCATAAGCCAACAGGCGCACGGCCATGCGTTCTTCGGTTTCGGACGGGTGGCGGGCAATGGTCGTGCGCAGGCTTTGGTACACCCCACGGTCGGTGTCGGTCAGGTTGAGTTCGAACTTATACGGGGTAGACGGCTGGGCCATGGTTCGCTTCTGGTCGCTGGAACGGGGCGCACAGTCTACCGCAAGCGCCGGCTTGCGTCGCACCGGGGGCGCTGTGGTACAAGGTGGGCTTTAGGCGTGCCTGCCGGTGCTTATGATTGGCCACTCTAGGCCGCCTATGATCGGAGCTGGCGACTATATGCAATGAATTCTTGGTTGTTAGGCACACTCGGCGCCTTGGTGCTTGCCCTGCTGCCCTGGCAGGCAGCCCAGGCACAGCCAACCTTAACCTGGCTGATGCGGGAGTTCCCACCGCTGACCATTTTCGAGGGCCCGCAAAAAGGCCAGGGTGCGGTAGACCAAATGCTCGCGCAACTGACGCTGCAAATGCCGCAGTACCACCACATATTTTTGCGCGTGAACCGCGCGCGCAGCACCCAGATGCTCAAGGAACGTGGGCTGTATTGCGACCCTACGCTGCTATGGAGCGGCGAACGCGCACGCTTTGTGACGTTCTCGCTACGGGCGTTCGCCACATTGAGCAATGGCCTGATCGTGAGGGTGCAAGACCTGCCGCTGTTGCAGCCCTATATGGTCAATGGCGCGGTGAACTTACCGGCACTGCTGGATAAGTCGGCGATGCAGGTAGGCATTGTACCTGGGCGCAGCTATGGCCAGGTCATCGACCCCATGCTGGCCCAGGCGCCAGCGCAGGCGTTGGTGCCGCATTACGGCAACGATGCCACCAGCAACCTCATGCAAATGGAACACTTGGGGCGCGTGCAAGCGTTTCTCGGCTATTGGACAGAAGTGCGCTACCTCGCCCAGCAACAGGGCATTGCCCTGAACACCCTGCGATTCTTGCCGGTCCTGGGCGATAGCCACTATAAGTTCACCCATATCGGTTGCTCGAAAACACCCGAGGGCGCGACGGCGGTCCAGGCCATCAATGCCCAACTCAGGCCCCTGCGCCAGAATACCTTGCCGCCGTTATATGCCCGCTGGCTCGACGAGGGCATGCGCCAGGGCTACCTGCAAGACGCCAAGCGTTTTTTCGCCGTGGAAGACCGGGCCGCTGGCAGCGATGCCGGTGGTTGACCGGGCGGGCAAAAGAAACCCCGCACGGAGGGGAAGCCATACGGGGTTAACCAGTGTCCCGACCTTCGGGACCTGCGGGGCAGGCACACGGCACCGGAGCACAATGCCGTTTCCTGTCCGTAATGGTTTCGAACCCACGGCCCGAAGAAGGTTCCGGCGGGTATCAGCGAAGCCCGGCGAGCATCGCACTGGCGGCCGAAGCGCCGCGTAGGGCTGCGATAACCGACGGTTCCAGGCGCCCTTCAGCGATCAGCAGGTCGCGGTGCAACCCATCGACAACGTCGGTCAGCGAACGGGTGTCGGCGAGTTGGATCAGATGAAATTCACGTGCAAGCACGGTAGAACCCAACGAGTCGGTGACAGCAAGCAGCACATGATCTCTGCGATCCGAAGGCACCAGGCTGACGCTATAAGGGGCCAGGGCTTCGGTAAGCATTTGGCTGATGTTTTCCATTGATCACCCTCGTTATCCATTAAACGAATCACTGCCTACCAATGACCGTTGCGCTTGCGCAAAAGTTCTACGGCACCGGTGAGATAAGCGGCCTTTCGGCATAGGTGAAACGTTGGAGCCCGAGGGGTCAGGCCACACAGCCTGGCCGGGCCAACTGGCGGTAATGCCCCAGCAGCGCGTGCAACCGGTGAACGGGGGCGTTCCAGGGCAAATGGCCCAGCACCCACAGGCCATCTTGGCGGGCTTGTAGTTCTAGCGCGCTGACAGGCCCTTCTCCACGCAGCACCAGCGCGCAGCGCGGTTGGCGGGCACTCAGTTCATCGAGCAGGGGAAGGTCGAGGCGGCTGTCGAGCAGGGCGATGTCCAGCGGCCGGGGCTGGCGTAACGCTTCGCGGATACGGCCGGCCGTATCGGCCACGCGCACCTTGAACACCCCGCAGGCATTGAGCGCCTGGTGCAACGAAAGCAATTGGCCAGGTTGGCGATCGACAACGAGAACATCGAGCGAATGCATGGCACACCTCCAACGGTGGGCATCGAGACGCCGGGCACATTAGAGGTTTGCCAAAAGCAGCGGTATAGGACTTTTCCGAAAATACCCAGGGAAAAGTCCGATACCCTTAACGCAAGCGTTAAAGCGGCTTGCCGCGGTTGCCGTGCTCAGCCACGAACGCCTGCACCGCAGCCAGGTCGTTCGGCAGCACGGTGCAACGCTCCGGCCGCTGGAACAGGTCTTCGAGGTGGGCCGGCAGGGCCAGGGCCTTGCCCACGCCGGCCTGTTCGACCGCGTCGGGGAATTTCACCGGGTGCGCAGTACCCAGCACCACCATCGGCGTATCCAGGCTGCGCCGGCATTCACGGGCGGCCTTGACGCCAATCGCGGTATGCGGGTCGAGCACTTCGCCGGTGGCAGCGAACACCTCGGCGATGGCCTGGCAGGTCTGCTCATCGTCCACCGCCAGTGAGTCGAATAGCGTGCGAGCCTCGGTCCACCGGTCTGGCTCAACGCTGAAACCGCCGCCGAGCTTGAAGCTCGCCATCAACTGCGCGATAGCCTCGCCATTGCGACCGTGCAGGTCGAACAGCAAGCGCTCGAAGTTCGACGACACCATTATGTCCATCGACGGCGACAGGGTCGGGTGCAGTGTGCCTTTCACATACTGGTTACCGCTCATGAAGCGGTGCAGGATGTCGTTGCGGTTGGTGGCCACCACCAACTGGCTGATCGGCAGGCCCATGTTGCGCGCCAGATAGCCGGCGAAGATGTCGCCGAAGTTGCCGGTGGGCACCGAGAACGCCACCGAACGGGCCGGGCCGCCCAGTTGCAGCGCCGCATGGAAATAGTAAACGATCTGGGCCATGATCCGTGCCCAGTTGATCGAGTTGACCGCCACCAGCCGGGTACCCTTTAGGAAACCCTGGTCGGCGAAGCTGGCCTTGACCATTTCCTGGCAGTCGTCGAAGTTGCCTTCGATGGCAATGTTGTGAATGTTCTCGCCGAAGATCGTCGTCATTTGCCGGCGCTGCACTTCCGACACCCGCTGGTGCGGGTGCAGGATGAAGATATCCACGTTTTCACAACGCCGGCAGCCCTCGATCGCCGCCGAACCGGTATCGCCACTGGTGGCACCGATGATCACCACGCGTTCGTTGCGCTTGGCCAGCACATAATCGAGCAGGCGCCCGAGCAGTTGCAGGGCAAAGTCTTTGAACGCAAGGGTGGGGCCATGGAACAGTTCCATCACCCATTCGTTGCCCTCTAGCTGGCGCAGCGGCGCCACCGCTGGGTGGGCAAAGGTGGCGTAGGTTTGCGCCAGTATGCGTTTGAAATCGGCATCCGGGATGCTGCCGCTCACAAATGGGCGCATTACCCGGAACGCCAGCTCGTGGTACGGCAGGCCGGCCCATGAGGCGATCTCTTCCACGGTGAAGTGCGGCAGGTTTTCCGGCACGTAAAGGCCGCCGTCGCTGGCAAGGCCGGTGAGCAGCACGTCTTCGAAATTCAGGGCCGGGGCTTTGCCGCGGGTACTGATGTAGCGCATGTTTAAATCCTTCGTGGGCTAGAGCCGCGGCGCCCGCCACAAGCTACCAGCCTCAAGCTGCAAGTTGAAAAGCCCAACCTTTGTGTTAACCCAAATGTTCGACACGAATCCGAACGACCTTGCCAGCCACGCCTTCGAGGGCCTCCAGCGCGGCGATAGCATCGTCGATGCGCTTCTCGACCACCCGGTGGGTGAGCAGGATCATCGGCACCAGGCCGTCGTGTTCCTCGGCTTCCTTCTGCATGATCGATTCGATGTTGATGCCGCGCTCGGAAAGAATGGTCGCCACCTGGGCCAATACCCCTGGGTGATCTTTGGCCTGGATGCGCAGGTAATAAGCGCTCTCGCATGCGTCGATGGGCAGGATCGGGTGCGCCGACAACGAATCAGGCTGGAACGCCAGGTGCGGCACGCGGTTTTCCGGGTCGCTGGTCATCGCGCGAACCACGTCGACCAGGTCGGCGACCACCGCCGAGGCAGTCGGCTCCATGCCGGCACCGGCGCCGTAGTACAACGTGGAGCCTACCGCATCGCCGTTGACCATGACCGCGTTCATCACGCCGTTGACGTTGGCGATCAGGCGATCGGCCGGGATCAGCGTAGGATGCACGCGAAGCTCGATACCGGCCTCGGTGCAGCGCGCCACACCCAGGTGCTTGATCCGATAGCCCAGGGCTTCGGCGTAGTTCACGTCGGCCGTGGTCAGTTGGGTGATGCCTTCGGTGTAGGCCTTGTCGAATTGCAGGGGTATGCCAAAGGCGATGGAGGCCAGGATAGTCAGCTTGTGCGCGGCATCGATACCTTCGACATCGAAGGTGGGGTCTGCTTCGGCATAGCCCAGCGCCTGCGCCTCGGTCAGCACGTCGGGGAAGGTGCGGCCCTTCTCGCGCATCTCGGTGAGGATGAAGTTGCCCGTGCCGTTGATGATGCCCGCCACCCAATTGATACGGTTGGCCGACAAGCCTTCGCGAATGGCCTTGATCACCGGGATACCGCCGGCCACCGCCGCCTCGAAGGCGACGATCACGCCCTTCTCGCGGGCGCGAGCGAAGATTTCATTACCGTGCACGGCGATCAGCGCCTTGTTGGCGGTGACCACGTGCTTGCCGTTGTCGATGGCCTTGAGCACCAGCTCGCGGGCGATGGTGTAGCCACCGATCAGCTCTATGACAATGTCGATGTCGGGGTTGCTGGCCACCTCGAACACGTCGGCGGTGGTAGGGGTACCGGTAATCTCGCACTGCGGGTTTGGCGAACGCAAGGCGACTTGGGCCACCTCAATACCGCGCCCGGCACGGCGGGCAATCTCCTCGGCGTTGCGCTTGAGTACATTGAAGGTGCCGCCCCCGACGGTACCCAACCCACAGATGCCTACTTTGACCGGTTTCACTCTGAACTCCCCATGAAACGGCCGGCTGCTATGCCGGCCGCGAATACCACCGCCCCCTCGGGCGGCGCGCTTGAATCGTTTAGCCCTTGGCGTCCAGGGCGAGCTTCGCCACCTGCGCCGCCGGCTGGTAACCCGGGACCATCTGGCCGTTTTCCAGGATGATCGCCGGGGTGCCGTTCACGCCAATCTGCTGGCCCAGGGCGAATTGCTTGCTCACCGGGTTATCGCATTGGGGCGCGTCCACACTCTTGCCCTCGATCATCTTCGACAGCGACACGGGGCGGTCTTTGGAGCACCACACCGCCTGCAACTGCTGGTCGCCGGGCGAGTTCAGGCCTTGGCGCGGGAACGCCAGGTAGCGCACTTCGATGCCCATGGCATTGAGCTTGGGCACTTCGGCGTGGAGCTTCTGGCAATAGGGGCAGGTGGTGTCGGTGAATACGGTGATGTGCGACTTGGCATCACCCTTGGCCGGGAACACCACCATCTCGGCCTGCGGAATGGCGTCGATCAACTTGGCGACGCCCGCCCGCTCGGTTTGCTCGGTGAGGTTCACCGGTTTGCCGTCCTTGAGCTGGTAAAGATACCCCTGCATCACGTATTGGCCGTCGGCACTGGCGTACAGCACCCGGCCGCCCTGCAGGCGAACTTCGTACAGGCCATTCAAAGGGCTGCTGGCGATGCTGTCGACGGGTACATCCAGTTGCAGGCTGGTCAGGGTTTTGCGTATCGCCTGCTCGGCGTCGTCGGCCTGTACCAGGGTGCTGGCCAGCGCCAGGGCGGCAGCGGCGAATAGTCGGGTCACGCGCATGGGAACTCCGTAAAGCAGCGGGCAGATCGCCCGGTTACGGGCACAGCAGGGCCCCGGGCATTCGAACCGTGCAAGCCTACCACATAAGGGCTTGCCAGCCGACTGCCTCAACCACGCGGGTGATGACGCGCATGCAGCTCCTGCAGGCGAGCGCGGGCCACGTGGGTGTAGATCTGGGTGGTGGACAAATCGCTGTGCCCCAGCAGCATCTGCACCGATCGCAGGTCGGCGCCATGGTTGAGCAAATGGGTGGCGAACGCATGGCGCAGGGTGTGCGGCGACAGGCTTTTGTCGATCCCGGCCACCACCGCATGGTGCTTGATTCGGTGCCAGAAGGTTTGCCGGGTCATCTGCTCGCCACGCAGGCTGGGAAACACCACATCGCTGGGGCGGCCGCCGAGCAGTTCGCTACGGTCTTGGCGCAAAAAGCGCTCCAGCCAGGTGATCGCCTCCTCCCCCATCGGCACCAGGCGTTCCTTATTGCCCTTGCCCATCACCCGCAGCACGCCCTGGCGCAGGTTGATCTCATCCAGCCGCAGCCCCACCAGCTCCGACACGCGCAAGCCGCAGGCGTACAGCACCTCAAGCATTGCCCGGTCGCGCATGCCCAGCGCGGTGGCGGTGTCTGGCGCGCTCAAAAGCGCCTCAACATCGGCCTCGGACAACGACTTGGGCAACGGTTTACCCAAGCGCGGCATCTCCACCAGCAGTGTCGGGTCTACGGCAATCAGCTGCTCGCGCAGCAGGTAACGGTAGAACCCCCGCACGCCCGACAAGAACCGCGCGGTTGAACGCGGTTGGTAGGCGTGCTCTAGGCGCCAGGCCAGATGGTCGAGAATCGCCTCACGGCCAGCCTGTGGCAGCAGAACGTTGCGCTCGGCCAACCAACCGTTGAACAGCGCCAAGTCGCTGCGGTAAGCGCTGCGGCTGTTGTCCGACAGGCCTTTTTCCAACCAGAGGGCGTCGAGAAATTGGTCGATCAGGGGGTGGTCGAGGGCGGGCATGGGAACGATAGGGTAGAAGAGTGGTGGCCAGCCTAGCGGTAGCTTCCTCGAAAAACCAGGCTTTTGAGGCAGGCATGGGACACTGAGCGCCGGTGCCTGGTGCCTGGTGCCTATCGCTAGCCGGGTATCCGCCCTTTCGCTACCGACCCGATTCTCTTGGCAATACTGGGAAGCTTGAGAGGCTAATCACGTAACCACTTAAGCTGCGCGATGGGGGCGCAGAGCCGTGAGTAGATAAAGAAAAACCCTGAAAAAACTTATAAATATACAGATCTAGAGGATGACTCTAAAATTTATAAAAAACAGGACCCCATGATGAAAATAAAAAAAAACGTATTCATTTTCGCGATATTTTTACTTAACGGCTGCGGAACGATCCGGTCGCTTCAAGATCAGAATGATCTCAGGCAAGATATGAGAACCCGAAACAGCCATTGCACCACAACACCCTATATGTATGGTGGCATCACCTACAATTTTTGCATGCTAAATGCAGACAATGACAACCCCAAAAGACCTGACCTAGGCTTACATTTAACAGTCTTTGACATTGGGCTTTCCCTAGCCGCTGACACGGCACTACTACCCTACAGCATATACAACCAGATAAAATTTGGAAGCCGGACGATAGATTAGTCTTATAGGAGTTTGCACTACCCTCAGTGCAAACCCCAACATCCACCATTACTGCCCTTTGACAAAGTCAACGACCTTCAGGACCGGAATATCAAACGGGCCGAACAACTTATTTTTCCGGCGCTTCTTTTGTGCGACGCCAAACCTAGCCCACACCGCCTTATATTCCGCAACAGGAAGCTGGGCAAACGCCCCGATGTGTCCTGCAGCGTTAGTGGACCATACAGAGGTATCGGCGGCGTAAACCACAAAGTTCCCATCATCCTGCATGACTGCACGATCTACGCCCCTCCCAGCGGTTTCCGTGGACCAGGTAACGCTGCCAGCGGAATTCAAGGCTATCAGGTTCCCACCCTCACGAAACTCGAGCCTCGCGCCACCTGAAGTAAAGCTCTGACCAGGACGCATTTGGAAACCGCTATCGAACAATTGACCAACGGGTATCGAGGAAAACGTCCAAAGGGACTTATTATGCGCCCATAGTGGCTGCCTATCAATTACCACGATATTTCCATCATCTTGCAATGACAGATAAGCTCTATGCTTTGCAGCGTTATAATCATTCCCTAGTGACGAATAACCGATAGTACCCCAGGCCTGTTTCATGCAGGGCTGATTGACTCTAAAATAGTAAGCCATGGTTGCCTCTGGCTGCCCCGATCTTTTCTTGAATCTATAATGCGTACTGTAGGCCTGATTACTATTGGCAACCCATATTTCCGTCACGCCATCCAAAAGCACAAGATTGCAATCAGGCTGCATCATTAGCTTACATTGCTTCGAAGGTGATTGTAGAAATTGCCCCGCAGTCATTTTAGTCATTGCAGGAAGTATAGATACTCCAGGCTCTGTTAAAACTTTAAATTCATCCATAAATCCACCTCGCATTACTTAGTTTCAGGTGGGCGCCCAAAGCAATTAAAACACAGCGAGAAAAATCCACAACCGCTCAATCGAGCGGCAAGTATTGCAGGAATTTAGAAAACTGTGGAAATAGTAAAGCGGAGTTACTCGTCAATAGTGGCAAAATTAAAATTTTTTAATAGAGTTCCAGCCAGTGCGTCTATACACCCTTACGACAAACGTCTCTACCTCCACCTTCAGGCGAGAGCCATGGCTAGCAGCAGATGCATGGGGTCGCGATAAATCGATGGTTAACGGCGCCGCAACACGCGCTGAGCCGCGCCGCTGGTACGGCGCCACGCTCAATGTTCTGCTGGCAAGGGCCAGGGAACGCTTTGGCTAAATGCTGAACAAAAAAAAAGCAGCCCGAAGGCCGCTTTTTTAGCGCGGTAGCGCCGCCATCAAGACAGTTTTTCCTTGATGCGCGCGGCTTTACCAGACAGGTCACGCAAGTAGTACAGCTTGGCTTTGCGCACGTCACCACGACGTTTCACGGCCAGGCTGTCGATGGCTGGGCTGTACGTTTGGAAGGTACGCTCTACGCCCACGCCATTGGAGATCTTGCGCACGGTGAATGCGCTATTGACGCCACGGTTACGCTTACCGATAACGACACCCTCGAAGGCCTGCAAGCGGCTACGCTCGCCTTCTTTCACCTTGACCTGAACGACAACGGTGTCGCCCGGGGCAAAAGGAGGGATTTCCTTGGTCATCTGCTCGGCTTCGAGTTGCAGAATGATTTTGTTGGTCATGCTGTGCTCCTAAGGCAAACCGCCAGGTTTACCATCGATACGTTAACTATCGTCCCGCTCGCGGAGATATTCCGCCAGCAGCTTCTGCTCTTCTCCAGAAAGTGAGCGACTTTCCAGAAGATCGGGCCGCCGTTCGTGCGTCCGCCCAAGGGACTGCATCAAACGCCAACGCCGGATATGTGCATGGTTGCCGCTAAGCAACACGTCGGGTACACGGCGTTCCGCATACACCTCAGGCCGGGTGTAATGCGGGCAATCAAGCAAGCCGTCGGTGAAGGAATCTTCTTCCGCCGAGCCTGCATGCCCTAAAGCTCCGGGCAGCAACCGGGTAACCGCATCGACCAGAACCATCGCCGCTAGCTCACCGCCAGACAGCACATAATCGCCAATCGACCACTCTTCATCGACATGCGCTTGAATGAACCGCTCGTCGATGCCTTCGTAACGCCCGGCGATGAGAATCAATGATTGCCCGTTCGCCAGTTCCTTCACAGCCGCCTGCGTGAGCGGGCGACCTTGCGGGGACAGGTAGATCACCTTCGCCGCTTCCCCGGCTGCCTGCCTGGCCTGGGCCAGTGCATCTTCCAAGGGCTTGACCTTCATCACCATGCCGGGGCCACCGCCAAAGGGCCGGTCGTCCACGGTGTGGTGCCGGTCTGTGGTGTAGCTTCGCGGGTTCCAGCAGGTCAGTTGCAACAAACCCTGCTTGACCGCGCGGCTGGTAATGCCGTGCTCGGTGATGGCCGAGAACATCTCAGGGAACAGTGTGATGACCTCTACGCGCATGTTAGCCATTGCCTAGAAGCCTGCATCCCACTCCACCCGCATTTCGCCGGCTGCCAAGTCGATGTCGAGCACGCAGCCGTCCGTATAGGGCAACAACCGCTCGCGATCATCCAGGCTGCCCGCGCAGGGCTTGACCACCATTACATCATTCGCACCGGTTTCCAGCAGGTGATCGACTTTCCCGAGCAATTCGCCGGGGCTGTTGATGACCTTCAGACCTTCGAGCTGATACCAGTAGTAATCGCCGTGGGTCAATGCCGGGAGCAGGCTGCGCGCGATGCAGATTTCGTAACCGGCGAGAAGGCGGGCTTGCTCGCGGTCATCGAGACCATTCAACTTCGCGACCAGGACCTTGTTCTGCAAACGGCCCTGCATCAAAACCACCTGTTTCACGTCACCTTCATGCCTGAGCGTCCAGTGCGGGTAGTGCAGCAGGTTGTCAATCGGGTCGGTAAAGGAGTAGACCTTAACCTCACCACGAACGCCGTGTACCGAAACGATCTTGCCGATGACGATCAGATCATCCGCAGGGGCTGGCGTTGCGTTCATACTGCTCAGGCGGTTGCCTTGGCAGCGTCCTTCAGCAGCTGAGCAACACGCTCAGACGGCTGGGCGCCATTGGCCAGCCAGTAGCTTACGCGCTCCTGGTTGACGGACAGGCGAATTTCGCCACCGGTAGCGACCGGGTTGAAGAAGCCAACACGTTCGTTGAAGCGACCGTCGCGCGCATTGCGGCTGTCGGTCACGGTCAGGTGGTAGAACGGGCGCTTTTTAGAGCCGCCACGTGCAAGACGAATGGTTACCATGTGAACATCGTTCCTGTTGTCGGTGCTGCAAATTAAAGGCACAGCGGGCACAGGGGTGCCCGAAAGGCCGCATATTCTCAGGGAATACACGGACTTTTGCAATTGCCTTTTTCCAAATGGCCGACGGGCCGGCACCCGGCCGGGAACCGCCCCGTCGGCCGCCGAAACCCGTGGGTGAGTTTCAGAGCCTCGGCATGCCGCCGCCAGGCAGCATGCCACCCAGGCCGCGCATCATCTTGCTCATGCCGCCCTTGGTAGAAAATTTCTTCATCATCTTCTGCATTTGCTTGTGCTGCTTGATCACCCGCCCCACATCCTGCACCTGCGTGCCGGAGCCCAGCGCGATACGGCGCTTGCGCGAACCGCTGATCACCTCAGGGTCGCGGCGCTCGGCCGGGGTCATGGAATTGATGATCGCTTCCATCTGTTTGAACTGTTTCTCCGCCGCATTCTGGGCGTTGCCCATTTGCGAGAGGTTCACGCCACCAATGCTGGGCAGTTTGTCCATGAGCCCGCCGAGGCCGCCCATGCTCTTCATTTGCACCAGTTGGTCGCGAAAATCTTCGAGGTCGAAGCCCTTGCCCTTTTTGAGTTTCTTGGCGAGTTTTTCGGCTTTGTCTTTGTCGATCTTCTGCTCGGCCTGCTCGATCAGGCTGAGCATGTCGCCCATGCCGAGAATACGCGAGGCGATGCGGTCGGGGTGGAACGGCTCGAGCGCTTCGCTCTTCTCGCCCATACCGATGAACTTGATCGGCTTGCCGGTGATGTGCCGCACCGACAGTGCCGCACCGCCACGGGCATCGCCGTCGACCTTGGTCAACACCACGCCGGTCAAGGGCAATGCATCGCCAAACGCCTTGGCGGTATTGGCAGCATCCTGGCCGGTCATGGCATCGACCACGAACAGTGTCTCGACGGGTTTGACCGCGGCATGCAGCGCCTGGATTTCGGCCATCATGGCAGCGTCGATGTGCAGGCGGCCGGCAGTATCGACGATGACCACATCGATGAACTTGAGCTTGGCTTCGCGGATCGCAGCTTCCGCGATGGCCACCGGCTGCTGCGAGATGTCGGAGGGGAAGAACACCGCACCCACATCGCCGGCCAGGGTTTCGAGCTGCTTGATGGCGGCCGGGCGGTAAACGTCGGCCGACACCAGCATCACGCTCTTTTTCTTGCGCTCTTTGAGAAAGCGCGCCAGCTTGGCGGCAGTGGTGGTCTTACCCGCCCCTTGCAAGCCTGCCATCAGCACCACCGCCGGCGGTGCGACATTCAGGGCAAGGTCTTCGTTGGCCGCGCCCATGACCGATTCGAGCTCGGCCTGGACGATCTTGACGAACGCCTGCCCGGGCGTGAGGCTGCGCGAGACTTCGGTGCCGACCGCCCGCTCCTTGATGGCGTTGACGAAATCCTTGACCACCGGCAGCGCGACATCGGCTTCCAGCAGCGCCATGCGCACTTCGCGCAGGGTGTCTTTTATGTTCTCTTCGCTGAGCTTGGCCTTGCCGGTAACGTGGCGTAGCGTCTGCGACAGACGCTCGGAAAGATTCTCAAACATGCGGGATCCTTTGCAGGCGGCGCGGCAGGGCCGGCAGCCTTGCACAAATGCTTCGAGCCGATAGCGGAAAATGGCCGCGAGTATAACGTACTGTTACGGGGCCCCGCATGCAGTCTTTCGTGGCATCGGCTTTATATGCCACACTCCCGCCTTTAATGGCCGCTCGTCAGGACCTATGCTCCCCTTGCCCACCAGCCTGTACCCCAGCCTTGTCGCCGCCCTGCTCTATGCGGTGGCAACGCTCATCCAGGGCCTGCGCCTTTCGCGCGGGGCCCGCGTCGACAAACGCCTACTCTGTGGCCTGGGTGTGGCGGCAGTCATCGCCCATGCGGCGGCCCTCGGTAGCCAATTGTTCACCGCCCATGGGCTAAACCTTGATTTTTTCACCGCCGCAAGCCTGATCGCCGCGGCAGTGATCGCCTTGACGCTGCTGGCCTGCGCCAACCTGCCGGTGGAAGTGCTGCTGGTGCTGCTCTATCCGTTGGGTGTCGTCACCGTGCTGGTCGCTCAGTTCGCGCCGCCTGGCACCGTGCCGCAGATCGACGAGGAGCCAGGGATACTCGCGCATATCCTGCTGTCGATCCTGGCCTATGGGCTGTTCACCATCGCGGTGATGCAGGCCTTGCTGCTGCTGGTGCAGAACCACCAGCTCAAGCACAAGCACCCCGCCGGGCTGATCCGTGCTTTCCCGCCGCTGCAGACCATGGAAAGCCTGCTGTTCGGCTTTCTCTGGGCCGGCTGGATCCTGCTTTCGGCATCACTGATCTCGGGCTGGCTGTTTCTCGATAACATGTTCGCCCAACACCTGGTGCATAAAACGCTGCTTTCATGCGTGGCTTGGGTCGTGTTCGGGGTGCTGCTATGGGGGCGCCACCGCCTCGGTTGGCGTGGGCACATGGCGATCCGCTGGACCTTGGCCGGTTTTTGCCTGCTGATGCTGGCATACTTCGGCAGCAAGCTGGTTCGCGAATACATCCTGCATATCTGAAGGCGCCCCCATGACTGCTTTGCCGCTGGGCTCCGCGCTCGGCCTACTGGCCCTGGCAATCTTCTGGTCGGCACTGTTCACTGCCGTCGACCACGCCCGCCATCATTTGCCGCGCCGCACCCGTGCGCCCCGCCCAGGCGAACCGCTGCCGCTGGCACCGCGATTTGCGGTGTCGAGCCTGGTGCTGTGCAACACCCTGTGCCGCACCGTGGCGGTCGGCCTTGGGCTGTATCTGGCGGCCGCGCAGTGGGGGCCACAGGGCGCCTGGGCCGGCGGCTTGGCCGTGGCCGCCGTGCAACTGGTGCTGGCCGAATACCTGGCGCGCGCACTCGGCCGGCGATTCCCTCAAGCGTTCATTTCCATGGCCAATGCCCTGTTACGCCTGCCCCTGCGGTTGGTGTACCCGTTGGCCTGCCTGTTCAGCGCCCTGGTGCGCCTGACCCTGCGGGCCTTCACGGGGCCCACGCACACGGCGCAGGCGGCTACCGATGAGCCCGGCGAGCCGTCGGAACCCGACATTTCAGAAGAAGCCCGGCAGGCACGTGGCTCAGTGATTTCCGGCATTCATGCACTCGATCGCATGACCGTCAACGACATCCTGGTGCCGCGCAACGAAGTGGATGGGGTTAACCTGGACGAGCCTTTGGAGCGGATCATGGACCAATTGATCGCCAGCCGGCACACCCGCCTGCCCTTGTACCGGGGCGATATCAACCAAGTCGAAAAAGTGCTCAACACGCGGCAGATCAGCCACTTGTTGCCGGAACGGCGGCTGACCGAAAACGCCCTGCTGGCGGCCTGCTACGATGCGTATTTCGTGCCCGAGGGTACCCCACTGCAAATGCAACTGCTGAACTTCCATAAGGAACAGCGCCGGCTGGGCATGGTGGTCGACGAATACGGCGAAGTCCTAGGGCTGATCACCCTGGAAGACATTCTTGAGGAAATCGTCGGGGAATTCGAACAGCAGGGCGCAGCCGCCCACCCGCATATCCACCCGCAAGCCGATGGCCGTTATGTGATCGATGGCGCCGCCCCCATACGTGAGCTGAACAAGGCGCTGAGCTGGCACCTGCCCAGCGACGGCCCGCGTACCCTTAACGGCCTGATCACCGAGGCACTGGAAAGCCTCCCGGAGAGCAGCGTGTGCCTTAAGCTTGGTCGTTACCGCTTGGAGATCCTCGAAACCGAAGATAACCGTGTGGCCAAGGTACTGATCTGGGTGCAAGCGCCGGTGCCGTTGGCGCTATAAACGCCCGGCGCGGGCATGGCGGCCCGAGCCCCGGCCGGCTTACCGCGGCGGTGGCGGCGATGCTCGTCCCGCCTGAACACAGCCGGGCGCGTTTACATCTTTAGCAACACGTTCCTATAATCCCCGCGCTTACCCAGCCCCGCCGGGCCCGGTGCTACCCGCACCCGTACCCCCCGGCCAGCCAGCCCGGAACACCTTGCGCGCAGGCCCCGATCCAGGGCCTGCCTGCCTTTGCCCCACACGGGGGCCTGCTGTTCAACGCTGTGACCAATAACAATTCGCACAGACTTGCAGGAACACCCTATGACCGCTCAAGCGCTGCACGCCTCAATTGCCGAGGCCAAGCCTGCCAATTCGGCCGCCCGCATCGCGACTGCCAGTTTTATCGGCACCGCGATCGAGTTCTATGATTTTTATGTATACGCCACCGCCGCCGCGCTGGTGATTGGCCCGGTGTTCTTTCCCCAAGGCTCTGCCACCGCGCAAATGCTCTCCGCGTTCATCACCTTTGGTATCGCTTTCGTCGCCCGGCCCATCGGCTCGGCCCTATTTGGCCATTTCGGTGACCGCATCGGCCGTAAGTCGACGCTGGTCGCGTCGCTTCTGCTGATGGGGGTGTGCACGACGCTGATCGGGGTGTTGCCCGGGCATGCCAGTATTGGCTTGTGGGCACCCGTGCTGCTGTGCGTGCTGCGGTTCGGCCAAGGCCTGGGGCTGGGCGGCGAATGGGGCGGCGCGGCGCTGCTGGCCACCGAAAACGCCCCACCGGGCCAACGCGCCTGGTACGGCATGTTCCCGCAGTTGGGCCCGTCTATCGGTTTTTTGGCGGCCAATGGCTTGTTCTTGAGCCTGGCGCTGGGCTTGTCGGATGAGCAATTTCGCGCCTGGGGCTGGCGCTTGCCCTTCCTGCTCAGTGCCGTGCTGGTGGTGTTGGGCCTGTATGTACGCTTGAAGCTGGCCGAAACCCCGGTATTCGCCCAGGCAATGGCCCGCGACGACAAAGCCAGGGTGCCCGTGGTGGAGTTGCTCGCGCGCCATAGCCTACCGGTGGTGCTGGGCGCCGCGGCCATGGTGGTGTGCTACGCCTTGTTCTATATCTCTACGGTGTTCTCGCTGAGCTACGGGGTTTCTACCCTGGGGTATAGCCGTGAAGGGTTCCTCGGCATGCTGTGCTTCGCAGTGTTGTTCATGGCGCTGGCAACGCCGGTCTCCGCTTGGCTCAGCGACCGCTATGGGCGCAAGCCGGTGCTGGTGACCAGCGGGGTGCTGGCATTGCTTTCAGGTTTTGCCATGCAGCCGCTGCTCAGCCAAGGCTCAAGCGTCGGCGTTACGTTGTTCCTGTGCGTCGAGCTGTTTTTGATGGGGGCGACCTTCGCCCCCATGGGGGCGCTGTTGCCGGAACTGTTTCCGACCCGCGTGCGCTACACCGGGGCCTCGGCGGCTTACAACCTCGGCGGTATCGTGGGTGCCTCGGCCGCACCGTTTTTCGCGCAGAAACTGGTGGCCATGGGCGGCCTCAGCTATGTCGGCGGTTACGTCAGCGCCGCGGCGCTGCTAAGCCTGCTGGCGGTGCTGTGCCTACGTGAAACAAAGGATGAAAACCTGGCGGCGATAGGCTAAAGCCGCCCTTGGTTGCAAGAAAAAAGCACAGCGGCCTGGCTGTGCTTTTTTTCTTAACGCTCGCAGCCGCGCCGTTTAAAGTTCGACCTTAACCGCCTGCGCCGCGCGGGTGGCCTTGGCGCGGGCCGCTTCGATCGACTCATCGCGTGCCAGGGCCACGCCCATGCGCCGCTGGCCATTGACTTCCGGCTTGCCGAATAGTCGCAGGGCGGTGTCCGGCTCGCTAAGGGCCGCGCCCAAGTTGGCGAAGGCGGTTTGCTGCGAAGTGCCCTCGACCAGCACCACCGCCGAAGCCGATGGGCCGAACTGGCGGATACTGGGCACCGGCAGGCCCAAAATGGCGCGAGCATGCAGCGCAAATTGCGACAGGTCTTGGGAAATCAGCGTAACCAGCCCGGTGTCATGGGGGCGTGGCGACACTTCGCTGAACCATACCTGGTCGCCCTTGATAAACAGCTCCACACCAAACAGGCCACGGCCACCCAAGGCTTCGGTAACCTTTTGCGCCACCCGCTGCGATTCGGCCAAGGCCACCGGGCTCATGGCCTGAGGTTGCCACGATTCCTGGTAATCGCCGTTTTCCTGGCGGTGCCCCACCGGGGCGCAAAAGGTAGTGCCGTTGGCATGGCGCACGGTCAGCAGGGTAATTTCGTAGTCGAAATCGATGAAGCCTTCGACAATCACCCGGCCCTTGCCCGCGCGCCCGCCTTCTTGGGCATAGGCCCAGGCTTTGGGCACATCCGCTTCGCCGCACAGCAGGCTTTGGCCTTTGCCCGAGGAACTCATCACCGGCTTGACCACGCAAGGGAAGCCCAGCGCATGGACGGCAGCACTGTAATCCTCGAAGGTGTCGGCAAAACGATAAGGCGAGGTGGGTAAGCCCAACGCCTCAGCCGCCAGGCGGCGAATGCCCTCACGGTTCATGGTCAACTGCGTGGCACGGGCCGTGGGGATCACGGTGTAGCCTTCGGTTTCCAGCTCCACCAGGGTGGCGGTGGCGATCGCTTCGATTTCCGGAACGATGTAATGGGGCTTTTCAGCCTCGATCACGGCCCGCAGCGCCGCGCCGTCGAGCATGTTGATCACATGGCTGCGGTGTGCCACCTGCATGGCCGGAGCATTCGCGTAGCGGTCTACGGCAATCACCTCGACACCCAGGCGTTGCAGTTCGATCACCACTTCCTTGCCCAGCTCGCCACTGCCGCACAGCAGTACGCGAGTGGCCGTCGGCGAGAGCGGGGTTCCGATACGGGTCATGGCAGGTCCTTAAGCAGCAAGTGGGGCCAGGCCGCAGTCGCGGCCAATGAAAACGCGCGATTCTACACCAAGGCAGTGCTCAGGAGGACAACGGCCGGCGGCGTATTCGCCAGGCCATGGCCAGCCACACCACGCTGACACCGGCAAATTTCGACAGCAACGAGGTACCAGCCACCGCCGGCGTGAGGGCACCGATCAGGCCGAAGAACAGCAGCGTATCGACCGGGATGCTCAGCGCTGAACTCAGCCACAGGCGGTCGTGCAGCGGGCGCCGGGTAACGCTGAACACGAGCCAGTCGATGCATTCGGACGCGCCGAACGCCAAGGCACTGGCCAGCGCAATGGTGGCCTCAGAGGTGAAATACGACAGCAACAGCGCTACCAGCATCGCCAGCACGGCGCGGTGGCCGAAGCGGGTTTGCACTAAGTCACGCAGGATAAACACCAACCCGCCCCAAGCCGACCACAGCACGTCCAACTGGGGCGCCGCGGAAAAGGCGAAGTTGATCAGTACCACACTGGCAACGTAAAGCAGCAGGTAAATCATCGCGAGGGCCGGCCAGGCTGTTCGGCCGCCGATTGTATCACTGCATCAGGCCCTGGGCGCGCGCCCGCGCGGCCTCCTGCGCCAGCACCTGGCGCCGCTCGTCGTTGCCCATGCGGCCCCAGCGGCTGATTTCGCTGGCGGTGCGTTGGCAACCGAGGCAAATGTCGTGCTCATCCAGCGTACACACGCCCACGCAGGGCGAACGAACCGGCCGCTCAACCGAATGCATCAGCCTTTCTGCTCGGCCAATTCGCGGGCATAGCGCTGGGCGTTGGCCACATAGTGGGCAGCGCTAGCCTCCAACCGGCCCTTTTGCTCATCGCTCAGCTCACGCACCACCTTACCGGGCGACCCCATCACCAAGGAGCCATCGGGGATTACCTTGCCTTCGGCAATCAGCGAATTAGCGCCGATCAAGCAATGCTTGCCGATTTTCGCGCCATTGAGCACCACCGCGTTGATACCGATCAGGCTATAGTCGCCCACTTCGCAGCCATGCAACATGGCGTTGTGCCCTACCGTCACTCCCTTGCCCAAGGTGAGCGGCGTACCGGGGTCGGTGTGCATCACGGTACCGTCTTGCACATTACTGTTCTCACCAATGTCGATCAGTTCGTTATCGCCACGCAGCACGGCGCCAAACCATACACTGGCGCCGGCCTGCAGGCGGACCTTACCCACCACCGTGGCGGTCGGGGCGACCCAACTGGAAGGATGGGCCTCGACCCGATGCTCACCCAAGCGATACTTCATTATTTTTATCCTCGAACGTAGGCTCAAACCGCGGTATAGGGGCCGTTCGGGCGGTGCATCGAAATGCCCGCATCGAACAGTAGATTGACCAGCTCGACGATCATGATCGCCGACAGCCCCCAGATTTTGTAATCGCCATAACGGTAGGCGGGCACGTACCAACTGCGCCCTTGGTAATCGATACGGTGGGTGTGCTCGCGCGGGTCTTCCCGGAAAAACGCCAGCGGCACGTTGAACACGGCGGCGATTTCGGCATCGTTGGGGCGGTATTCGAAATAATCGGGAATGATCCCGACAAAAGGTGTGACCTTCAGCCCGTGCTTGGACACCAGCGGGCTCAAGGGCCCGGCGATTTCCACCACGCCCGGCGGCAGGCCGATTTCCTCCTCGGCCTCACGCAACGCGGTGAACAGCAGGTCTGGGTCTTGCGGATCGCGCCGCCCGCCAGGGAAGGCTACCTCGCCGCCGTGGGTGGACAACCCTTTAGCCCGCAAGGTAAGCACCAGTTCCGGCTCGGCTGCGCGGGTAATGGGCATCAGCACGGCGGCCTCCGGAAAACGCCTGTCGGTTTCCAGCGGCCGTGGTACATGCTCCCCCACAAGGCGCAAAAGCTCATCCAGCATGGGATAATCCCGATCCGTGTGCCTGGCGTGAATCATGCCGCAAACCAGCCCCTGGCCCAAGCCCTGTTTGGCGCTACTTGCCCTGTTTGCACCGGCGGGCCAAGATATCGGCAACGCAAGGAACCATGCCCATGAAATTCTGCAGCCTGTGCGGCAACTCTGTTTCGCGGCTGATCCCCGCAGGCGATACCCGTTGGCGCTATGTGTGTGACGTGTGCACCGAAGTGCATTATCAGAACCCCAACATTGTCGCGGGCAGCCTGCCGGTGTGCGGCGAACGGGTGCTACTGTGCCGGCGCGCCATCGAGCCCCGGCGAGGGTTCTGGACACTGCCGGCAGGCTTCATGGAAAACGGCGAAAGCCTGGAACAGGCCGCCCGTCGCGAAACCCAGGAAGAAGCCTGCGCGGAACTTGCCAGCACGCAGATATATACCCTGTTCGACTTGCCCCACATTAACCAGGTGCATGTGTTCTTCCGCGCGGTGCTGGCCGGCGAGGCCTTCGCCGCTGGCGAAGAAAGCCTGGAGGTACGGCTGTTTCGCGAAGACGAGATCCCGTGGGAAGCGCTGGCTTTTCGCACCGTTGCGCGTACCTTAGAATGTTTTTTCGCGGACAGGCCGGCCAATACCTACCCTGTGCGTAATGAAGTGCTGCCGCCCCTGCCGGTGTCGGTAGTGTCCACCTGATCATTGTTTGCCGGCGGCGGCCTCGCCCCAGGGTTTTGTTAGATGCGTGTGTTGCTTGCGTTCATAGGTATGATGTGTGCGTCCTGCGCCCATGCGGCGTTCACCGAAACCATCATTACCCGCCCGCTCGCACCGAACAGTGTGCCCCAAGCGATGCCTGTGCCCAGCAATACCCAGGCGCTGATCGACAAGGTGGTGGTGATCAAGTCTACCCGCCAACTGCAACTGATCAGCCGGGGCGTGATGATGAAGGCCTACCGCGTCTCGCTGGGTAAACAGCCGCGCGGCGCCAAAGCGTTCGAAGGTGACCGGCGTACGCCCGAGGGCTTTTATTGGGTCGACTGGCGCAAGACCAGCGACAGGTTCAACCTGGCGCTGCATATCTCCTATCCCAACGTGGCCGACGCGGCCCGCGCCCACAGCGAAGGCCTGAACCCCGGCGGTATGATCATGATCCATGGTACCCCGATCGACGAGCATTACCCGGAGTGGTACTTCGCCTCGCTGGATTGGACCGACGGCTGCATCGCCTTGAAGAACGACGACATGCGTGAAGTATGGGGGCTGGTCAAGGACGGTACCCTGGTAGAGATCCGCCCCTGAGCGTGCGAAAAAACCTACAAGAAAAGGTAACGTTTCTTTCAAGGTTCACAGACGCGTCCTAATTCATTCGAATACCCGAGAATTTATAGTTCACCCGAACGAATAATTATTCAGGTATTTCGCGTGCGCCCTTCTTTTTCTGTTCGTGTTCTTATCGTGGCAATCGCGTGGGCCTTGCCGGCCAATGCGTTGGCGGGCGAGGCGGCTGCGGCACACGTGTGGCAGCGGCTTCAACAGGGCGAAGACGAGCGCGAACGCCAAGAG
>NZ_JAAOCA010000036.1 GCF_014694385.1 Pseudomonas typographi
GAAACCACTTCCCGCATTCCGAAAACCCTAACCCCTTGATAAACAAAGTGTTTCGTGTTCCGTTGTCGCTGGAAGTGGTGCGCATTATAGGGGGTTGGAACCTAGCGTCAACCGTTAAATTCAAAAAAGTGTCATGCTGGCTAAGGCAGCGGCAAGCCTTACAAGCTGGGGAAAGCGAACTGCGAGGCCTCATGAGACGCGCGCTGCGGCCAGCGCTGGGTGATCGCCTTGCGCCGGGTATAGAAGCGCACCCCATCGGGGCCATAGGCATGCAGGTCGCCAAACAGTGAGCGCTTCCAACCGCCGAAACTGTGATAAGCCACCGGCACCGGCAGCGGTACATTCACCCCGACCATACCCACTTCGATTTCATCGCAGAACAAGCGAGCGGCTTCGCCATCCCGGGTGAAGATACAGGTGCCGTTGCCGTATTCATGCTCGTTGATCAACCGCATGGCCTCTTCAAGGCTGTCAACCCTGACGATGCACAACACCGGGCCAAAAATCTCTTCTTTATAGATACGCATCTCGGGCGTTACGCGGTCGAACAGGCAGCCGCCGAGGAAGAAGCCTTGTTCGTGCCCGCTCACACTCAAGCCGCGACCATCGACTACCAGCTCAGCACCGGCACGCACACCGTCTTCAACATAGCCACTTACCTTTTCGCGGTGTTGCCCGGTCACCAGCGGGCCCATATCCAGCCCGCAAGTAGTGCCAGCACCGATCTTCAGTGCCGTAACCTGCGGTACCAACTTGGCCACCAGCGCATCGGCCACCAGGTCACCGACGCACACTGCAACCGAGATCGCCATGCAGCGTTCGCCGCAAGACCCATACGCTGCCCCCATCAACGCATTCACGGCGTTGTCCAAGTCGGCGTCGGGCATCAGTACCGCGTGGTTCTTCGCCCCGCCCAGTGCCTGCACACGTTTGCCGCGCGCGGCACCTTCCTTATAAATGTATTCGGCGATCGGGGTCGAACCCACGAAGCTCAAGGCTTTGACTTCCGGCGCCTGGATCAGCGCATCCACCGCGACCTTGTCGCCATGCACCACGTTGAGCACCCCCTTGGGCAGCCCGGCCTCGTGTAGCAGTTGGGCAATGTACAGGGTAGAGCTGGGGTCGCGCTCCGACGGTTTGAGGATAAAGCAGTTACCGCATGCGATCGCCAGTGGGTACATCCACAACGGCACCATCGCCGGGAAGTTGAACGGTGTAATACCAGCCACCACGCCCAGCGGTTGGAAGTCGCTCCAGGCATCGATGTTCGGCCCAGCGTTGCGGCTGTACTCACCCTTGAGCAACTCCGGCGCGGCGCTGGCGTACTCCACGTTCTCGATACCGCGCTTCAGTTCACCGGCGGCATCTTCGAGGGTTTTGCCATGTTCTTCGCTGATCAGCCGAGCAATGCTCGCCTCGTGCTGCTCAAGCAATTGCTTGAAGCGGAACATCACCTGCGCACGCTTGGCGGCGGGGGTGCTGCGCCAGGCCGGGAATGCGGCCTTGGCGGAATCGATAGCGCGCTGTACGGTGCCTTGGTCTGCCAACTGCACCTGATGCACCACTTCACCTGTGGCCGGGTTGAACACATCCGCGCTGCGCGCACCGCCCGAAACCCTTTCGCCGTGGATCAGATGTTGGATAACGCTCATGTATGGCTCCTGCTGAATCAGTCGATTTGGCTGAGGGCTTCGCCCACAGCATCGAACAGCGTGTTCATTTCCGCGGCGGTGGCATTGAATACCGGGCCGAACTGAAGCGTATCGCCGCCGTAGCGCACGTAGAAACCTTTGTTCCATAGCTTCATGGCCGCCTCGAACGGGCGCACGATGGCATCGCCGCCGCGCGGTGCCAATTGGATGGCCCCGGCCAGGCCACAGTTGCGGATGTCCACCACATTAGCCGTGCCCTTGAGCCCGTGCAGCGCTTGCTCGAAGGTTGGCGCCAGTTGCGCGGCGGCCTCGACGAGGTTTTCTTGCTCAAGGATACCCAGCGCAGCCAGGCCCGCGGCGCAAGCCACCGGGTGTGCCGAGTAGGTATAGCCATGGGGGAACTCGACGGCGTACTCCGGGGTGGGTTGGTCCATGAAGGTGCGGTAGATCTCGCTACTGGCGATGACCGCCCCCATCGGGATGGCGCCATTGGTGACCTGCTTGGCGATGCACATCAAGTCTGGGGTTACGCCGAAGGTTTGCGCGCCGAACATAGTGCCGGTACGGCCAAAACCGGTGATCACTTCATCGAAAATCAGCAAGATGCCGTGCTGGTCACAGATCTCCCGTAGCCGCGGCAGGTAGCCCTTGGGCGGCGGCAGCACGCCTGCCGAGCCGGCCATGGGCTCGACGATGAGCGCGGCGATGTTGGAGGCGTCGTGCAGTTCGATCAACTTGAGCAGTTCGTTAGCCAAGGCCACGCCGCCGTGCTCCGGCATGCCTTTGGAATAAACGTTCTCCGGCAGCAGGGTGTGCGGGATGTGGTCTACGTCCAGCAACTGGCCGAACATTTTGCGGTTGCCATTGACGCCGCCCAAGCTGGTACCGGCGATGTTCACCCCGTGGTAGCCCCGCGCCCGGCCAATGATCTTGGTTTTGCTGGCTTGGCCCTTCAGCCGCCAGTAAGCCTTGACCATCTTCAGGGCCGTATCGGCGCATTCGGAACCGGAGTTGGTGTAGAACACATGGTTCAGTTCGCCCGGCGCCAGTTCGGTGATCTTTTCGGCCAGTTGAAACGACAGCGGGTGCCCGAACTGAAACGCCGGCGAGTAATCCAGGGTGCCCAATTGCTTGGCCACCGCTTCCTGAATTTGCGTGCGCGTATGGCCGGCGCCACAGGTCCACAAGCCAGAGAGGCTGTCGTAGATCTTGCGACCCTTATCATCGACCAAATAGCGCCCCTGCGCCGCAACGATCAACCGCGGGTCGCGTTGGAAGTTGCGGTTGGCGGTATAGGGCATCCAGTGGGCATCCAGCTTGAGCTGGCTGGCCACGCCGTGAGGGGCGGTTTGCGGCATGTTCATGGTCAAAGCCTCGCCTGGGTTAACAGCAGTGTGGTGGTTGCCGTTTACGGTGGCACGGGCATAAAGTCTAAAAAACTCAATTTTATCTATGTAAAGTTAGGCCATTACTAAACTATGACGCGCCTTGCCCCGCTTGCCCAAGTCAGTGATTTCGAGATCCGCCTGTTGCGGGTTTTTCGCAGCGTGGTCGACAGCGGGGGGTTTTCGGCTGCGGAAAACATCCTCGGCATCAGCCGCTCGGCCATCAGCCAGCACATGAGCGACCTTGAACAACGCCTCGGGCTGCGCCTATGCCAGCGTGGGCGTGCGGGGTTTTCGCTTACCGAAGAGGGGCGCGAGGTTTACCAGGCTTCATTGCAATTGCTCGGCGCGCTGGAAACCTTCCGCACCGAGGTCAATGGCCTGCACCAGCACCTGCGCGGTGAATTGAACATTGGCCTTACGGATAACCTGGTGACCTTGCCTCATATGCGAATCACCCACGCCTTGGCGCAATTGAAGGAAAAGGGCCCGGACGTACGCATCCAAATTCGCATGGTGGCGCCCAGCCAAGTGGAGCAAGGCGTATTGGACGGCTCGCTGAACGTTGGCGTGGTGCCCCAAGCCAGCCCGCTGCCGGGATTGGATTACCAGCCGTTGTACAGCGAGCGCTCGTTGCTCTACTGCGCCGCCGGGCACCCGTTGTTTTATGTAGGCGAGGCCACCTTGGACGACGCCCAGCTGAGTGTGCAGGATGCCATCGCGCCCACCTTCCGTTTGCCGGTCGACATCCAGGCGCACTACCAGGTGCTCAACTGTACCGCCAGTGCCTCCGACCGTGAGGGCATGGCGTTCCTGATCCTCACTGGGCGCTACATCGGCTACTTGCCCGACCATTACGCGCAGTTCTGGGTACAACAAGGGCGCCTGCGCGCGCTCAAACCGCAAAGCCGCTACTACGACCTCAGCCTATCTTGGGTCACGCGCAAAGGCCGGCGCCCCAACCTGGTGCTCGAAAGCTTCATCCAAAGCCTGGGCACTACCCAATAAGCCACCGGTTTTTTTCGTTCAAACCCCTGAAATGTATACAAAGGCCATAGTAGCGCGTAAACAAAACTGAGCAGTTGGACAGGTTTTTGCAATGCTTCGTGCATTCATCACCACCGCCTACGAGAAACTGCGCCATGCCTGCAGAAGCGACCCCCGAACACGATCTGATCTATGGCTTGGAAGACCGCCCCGGCCCGCTCACGGCGCTGCTGGCAGCACTACAACATGTGCTGGCCGCCTTCGTCGGCATCATCACCCCGCCGTTGATCATTGGCTCTGTGCTGGGGCTTGGCGAGCACCTGCCCTACTTGATCAGCATGGCCTTGATGGTGTCAGGGGTCGGCACATTCATCCAGGCGCGCCGCCCATTCGGTATCGGCGCCGGGATGATTTGCCTGCAGGGCACCAGCTTTGCGTTCTTGGGCGCGATCTTGTCGGCCGGGTTCATGGTTAAACAGCGTGGCGGCAGCCCGGAAGACGTACTGGCGATGATCTTCGGCGTGTGCTTTTTTGGTGCAATGGTGCAAGTGGTGCTAAGCCGTTTCATCGGCCACTTACGGCGGGTGATTACCCCGCTGGTCACCGGGATCGTGATTACCCTGATCGGCATCAGCCTGATCAAGGTTGGCATCACCGACCTCGGCGGTGGCTTCAATGCGCCAGATTTCGGCGCCCCGGGCAACCTCGCATTGGGCGGCTTCGTGCTGCTGGTGATCATTTTACTCAACCGCTGCAATACCCCCTGGGTACGCCTTTCGGCCATTATCCTGGGCTTGGGCGCCGGCTCTGTGGCCGCTTGGTTCAGTGGCAAGCTGGTGCCCCATGCGTTGGGTTCATTGCCGTTGATCAGCGTGCCGCAACCGTTCAAGTTCGGCTTCGCTTTCGACTGGGCGGCGTTCATTCCTATTGCCCTGATTTACCTGATCAGCGCCATCGAAACGGTCGGCGACCTTACCGCCAACTGTATGCTTTCGCGCCAACCCATCAACGGCCCCAGCTATGTGGCCAGGCTCAAGGGCGGCGTGTTAGGTGACGGCGTGAGCTGCCTGCTGGCCGCGACCTTCAATGCGTTCCCCAATACCACATTCGCCCAGAACAACGGGGTGATCCAACTCACCGGCGTGGCCAGCCGTTATGTGGGCCTGTACATCGGCGCCATCTTGTTCTTGCTCGGCCTGGTGCCGGCCATCGGAGCGGTGTTGCAGCAAATCCCCAAACCCGTGTTGGGCGGCGCTACATTAGTGATGTTCGGCAGTGTCGCCGCCGCTGGCGTGCGCATCCTGGCGCAAACCCCGCTGGACCGGCGCAGCATGTTGGTCATCGCCACCAGCTTTGGCGTCGGCCTGGGCGTGGCCGCGCAACCTGAACTGCTGCACCTGCTGCCCAAACTGGTGCAGAACCTGTTCGACTCGGCCATTACCAGCGGCGGCATCACGGCGTTGGTGATGTGCCTGCTGCTGCCGCAACCCCGCGTCGCCGCGACCACGCTGCAGGCAGAAGGTGCCGGGGGCCCTAGGTAAGGTTTATTGCACACAAGGCTTGTGTGTTGCCTTTGGGTGCGTTATCAACGCACCCAAATGTCTTACCCGGAAACCGCCATGACCCTTGTAGTGCCCGCTCATAGCCTGCAGAACGGTAAACCCGCCAGCCGCATTCGGCAAAAGAACGAAGAAGCCATTATCCACGCGGCTGAAGACGAGTTCGCCAAGCATGGCTTCAAGGGCACGAGCATGAACACCATCGCTCTGAATGCAGGCCTGCCCAAGGCCAACCTGCATTACTACTTCACCAACAAGCTGGGCCTGTATGTGGCCGTGTTGAGTAACATCATCGAGCTATGGGACAGCACGTTCAACCACCTGAGCGCCGATGACGACCCGGCTGAAGCGTTGGCGCGCTACATTCGAGCGAAAATGGAGTTCTCCCGGCGCCAGCCGCAAGCGTCGCGCATTTTCGCCATGGAAATCATCAGTGGCGGGCAATGCCTGAACGAATACTTCAGCCAAGACTACCGCCTTTGGTTCAAGGGCCGGGCCGCTGTGTTCGAAGCCTGGATCGCGGCCGGCAAAATGGACCCGGTAGACCCTGTTCACCTGATTTTCCTGCTATGGAGCAGCACCCAGCACTATGCAGATTTCGCCACGCAAATCTGCCGCGTCACCGGAAAAACACGCCTGACCAAGCAGGATTTCGAAATGGCCGCAAGCAACCTGATCACCATCCTGCTCAAAGGGTGTGGTATCAAGCCTGCCCAGTAATCGCCGCGGACCCCATGCCCTTTACCTTGATCAGCCCGTGCGAGTATCGCGAAGAGATCCGCAAAAGCCGCTTCATTGCCCTGGCCGCGCCCATTGAAAACGCCGAGCAGGCCCTGGCCTTTGTCGAAGCGGCCAGCGATGCCACCGCCTCGCACAATTGTTGGGCCTGGAAGCTCGGTGCCCAGTACCGCAGCAGTGACGATGGCGAACCCGGCGGTACCGCTGGCCGGCCCATCCTGGCGGCCATCGAAGCGCAAGATTGCGACCAGGTAGCGGTATTGGTGGTGCGCTGGTTCGGTGGCATCCCCTTGGGTACCGGTGGCCTTGCCAGGGCGTATGGCGGTTGCGCCAACAAATGCCTGCACCAGGCTGAAAAACGCTTGTTGGTCGCCCGCCAGTCGTATCGCCTGCACTGCAACTTCAGCGAACTGGCCCTGGTGCGCCTGCGTGTGCATGAGGCCGGCGGCTTGGTCGAACAAGAACAGTTTGGCGCTAACGGCGTCGATGTGCAGTTGGCCCTCGAAGCGCGAACGCTTGGCCTGGTTCAACAGCAACTGGCGGATTTGAGCAAAGGGCGCATCGCGCTGCAGCCGTTGTAACGTTACCCACATTCGCCGTGCATCAGCCTGTGGATAACACTTGCATAGCCCGGCCCAGCCCCCGTGGGGCGGGGTTTACGGTGAACTGTTCATTTTTTCGCCAAACACTCGCCAGCCGCGGGTTTTACCCACGTAACCAACAGGTTATACAACCAGCAGTGCAAAAGGCTGCGCTTGAAGCGGGTCGGCGCCTTTTGCCCACATAAAGTGTGGAGCGCCCTGTGGATAAGCCGTGCAATACCTGACGGCGACCCGTTGCGGCGGGCCCCGGGCCTGCGTGGTTATTTAATGAGCAGTAAACCCAACGCTCGTAGGGGGCGTCTCAACTTAGCTGCCCCAACGTGTGAAACACCACACCCCGTGACGCAGAATCCCCATAGCGCTAGAATGCCCCCTTTTACGCACCCCTGGATCAGCAGACAGGGCAATCACTGAGCTGGCTTACCTTGCATACACTTGAAAGGAGCCGGCACATGCCCGCGACCCGTATTTGGCTGAAAAACCCATTGGCCTGCTTTACCGCTAACCGCTTCGACGCCCGCGGCGGCATCGTCATCCAGGGCAACCTCATCGAAGAACTCCTTGCCCCTGGGCAAGCACCCTTGCAACCCTGCGCCGAGGTATTCGATGCCCGCGAACATGTGTTGTTGCCAGGGCTGATCAACACCCACCACCATTTTTACCAAACGCTTACCCGGGCCTGGGCACCGGTGATCAACCAGCCATTGTTTCCCTGGCTCAAACAGCTGTACCCGGTGTGGGCCAGGCTCACCCCTGAGCGCTTGCTGCTTGCCTGCCAAGTGGCGTTGGCCGAGCTGCTGCGCTCTGGCTGCACCACTGCGGCGGACCACCACTACCTGTTTCCCACGGGCCTTGAACAGGCCATCGACGTTCAAGTCGAGGCCGTACGCATGCTCGGCCTGCGGGCGATGCTCAGCCGTGGCAGCATGAGCCTGGGCGAGGCCGATGGCGGTTTGCCGCCGCAGCACACGGTACAATCGGCTGACACCATTTTGCGTGACAGCGAACGGCTGGTGCAGCGCTACCACGAACGCGGTGCCGGTGCGCAGATACAAATTGCCCTGGCACCTTGCTCGCCGTTCTCGGTCACCCGCGACATCATGCTCGCCAGCGCCGAACTGGCCGCACGCCTGGATGTACGCCTGCACACGCACCTGGCCGAAACCCTCGACGAAGAACGCTTTTGCCTGGAACGCTTCGGCCTGCGCACAGTGGATTATCTCGACAGTGTGGGCTGGTTGGGGCCGCGTACGTGGCTTGCCCACGGCATTCACTTCAACGCCGAAGAAATCGCCCGCCTGGGCGCTGCCGGCACCGGCATCTGCCACTGCCCCAGCTCGAACATGCGCCTGGCCTCAGGTATTTGCCCCACCGTAGACCTCGAACAAGCCGGCGCGGTGATAGGGCTGGGGGTCGATGGCTCGGCCTCGAACGACGCCTCCAACCTGATACTGGAAACCCGCCAAGCGCTTTACCTACAGCGCCTGCGCTACGGCGCCGCGGCCATCACCCCCGAACGGGTGCTGGGCTGGGCTACGCGGGGCTCGGCGCAACTGTTGGGGCGCAACGACATCGGCGAACTGGCACCCGGCCTGCAGGCAGACCTCGCCCTGTTCAAGCTCGACGACTTACGCTACTCCGGCAGCCATGACCCCCTGGGGGCATTGCTGCTGTGCGGCGCCGACCGCGCCGACCGGGTGATGGTCGGCGGCCAATGGCGGGTGATCGATGGGCAGATCCCGGGGCTGGATATCGCCGGCTTGATCGCCAATCATCGCCAAGCTGCTGCGCAGATGATGGCGGGCTGAAAAGGTGGCGGTAGGCAGAGGCATAGCTGAAACCGTACCGCCACCTTGTGGAGCCACGTATGAAACGCGCCTGCGTTCGGGGTGTTTCAGGGCGTCCTTTAGCAGATAGAAACGGGCATCAAGTGCCTAAGTCGGCAGCGCCAAGACCATAACGCCTTATGCGCCGGCGCGCCGAAACAGCCTGTGCGCGACCGCCGCGAGCCCTACCGCAATGCCCCCAGCAGCAAGGCCCACCACCGCCTGTACCATGTGACCATGCAAATAGGCCTTGAATGCATCGGCGAGCAGCCAGGTCGGGGCCTTCAGCATCGCCTCGGCGATAAACGCACCGCCCACAAAAAACATGGCGATGGTGCCTACCCACGACAACATCTTCATCAGCTTCGGGGCCATCAAGATCAGCCAACCGCCTACACGTCGAAGCGCAGCCGCGAAATGGCCACGGCTGGTGATCTTGCGCATTCGCAGGCCCAAATCGTCCAAACGAACAATGCCCGCCACCAAGCCGTACACACCAAAGGTCACCAGCAACGCAATGATGATGAGGGTAATCAGTTGTTGGGCAAAAGGGGCCTGCGCTACAACGTTCAGGGTGATGACCACGATCTCAGCGCTGAGGATGAAATCTGTGGTTACTGCGCCTTTTACCTTCTTGGCCTCATAAGCCTTGGCCTCGGCGTCATTAAGCGCTTTGACCTTGCGATCAGCCTGGCCTTTGTCATGGGGGGTCAGCTTGTCTATCAGCGACTCGACCCCCTCATAGCACAGGTAAATGCCGCCTATGACCAGAAGCCCATGAACGATGACCGGCGATAGGTAATTCAGCCCCAGCGCTAGCGGTATGAGGATCGCCTTGTTGATCAACGAGCCTTTGCACACCGCCCACACCACCGGCAGCTCACGATCCGCCTTGAGCTCGACGACTTTTTCCGCATTTACAGCCAGGTCGTCAGTCAGCACGCTAGCGGTTTTTTTTGCGGCGACTTTGCTCATCACCGAGATGTCGTCGAGCAGGGTAGCAATGTCATCAAATAATGCGAAAAAGCTGCTAACCGCCATAATCATTCTTTCCTTTGGCAGGGCGACCGATTGTGGTGCCCCAAAAAATTGGCCGCGCCGTTTGCCGGTGCCTTTGGCTGCCCGGCAAATGGCCTGCAGCACATTCGCGGCTCAACGGCTATGGTGAACCTCGTCTATGCCGCATTACGCCGGCGGCTTGGTTCCTGACGCAATGCCCCGCGAAAATCGTTGCTAAAGACTACAGCAATGGCGTGAGGGTTTCCGGTATGTGCCCTAGAATGGGCATTTGTGTTACCGGATGAGAGAAACACCATGTACGAATGGCTCAACGCTTTGCCCAAGGCAGAATTGCACATGCACCTGGAAGGCTCGCTGGAGCCAGAGTTGCTGTTCCGCCTGGCCGAACGCAACCGCATCGGCCTACCCTGGGAGAATGTCGATGCCCTGCGAAGTGCCTATGCCTTCAACAATTTGCAGGCGTTTCTCGACCTCTACTATCAAGGCGCCGATGTGCTGCGCACTGAGCAGGACTTCTATGACCTGACCTGGGCGTACCTGCAAAAATGCAAAGCGCAGAATGTAGTGCACACGGAACCGTTCTTCGACCCGCAAACCCATACCGATCGCGGCATCCCCTTCGAGGTGGTAGTGCGGGGCATCAGCCAGGCCCTTAAAGACGGTGAACGCCAATTAGGCGTGAAAAGTGCGCTGATCCTGAGCTTTTTGCGCCACCTCAGCGAAGACCAAGCACAAGCCACCCTCGACCAAGCCCTGCCTTACCGCGATACGTTCGTAGCCGTGGGCTTGGACAGCTCTGAAAAAGGGCACCCACCCAGCAAGTTCAAGCGCGTGTTTGACCGCGCACGCAGCGAGGGTTTTTTTGCGGTCGCCCATGCCGGCGAAGAAGGCCCGCCCGAATACATTTGGGAAGCACTGGATTTATTGAAAATCCAGCGCATCGATCACGGTGTGCGCGCCATAGAGGATGAACGGCTGATGCAGCGGATCATTGATGAGCAAATCCCGCTTACCGTTTGCCCCCTATCAAATATCAAGCTGTGCGTGTTCGATCACATGGCCAAGCACAACATCCTCGATATGCTCGAGCGAGGCGTGAAAGTGACCGTGAACTCGGACGATCCGGCCTATTTCGGCGGCTACGTCACGGAGAACTTCGAGGCGCTGCATACCCACCTGGGCATGACCCAGCAACAGGCCCAGCGCTTGGCGCAGAACAGCCTCGACGCGCGGCTGGTCAAATAGCGCCCCGTCCCAGGCTGGCCAGCCCTCGCTGGCCCTGGGGTGTAACCCGAAATGCACGGGTGCTTTCGTGCCGCGCCAACCATTGCCGCTGCAAACACAACCGCAACAAGCTGGTACCCAGCACGCCACCGATATGGGGCCCGCTTTCGCACCAGTCGCAACAGGTTTGCACTTCTAGCCGGTTAGCTCGTGGCAGGGCCTGCACATAGATGCCCAGGTTGGCGAGCCCGGCACTACCGGCCGGGGTGATGGAGGTGCAGTAGTCATCGCTTCGTACCCAGCCGGCCTCTAGTAGGTTGCGGTACATCTGCGCGGCCACCATGCCGCCCAGGTGCTCGCCGCACAAGCGGGCTTGGCGCATGGCGGCGGTCGCAGGCGCCAGCGGCGCATCGGCGAGCACCGGGCGGGCGTTGCTCTGCGCGCTAGCGCTGGCCAGCGCCTCCACCGCGACGCCCACCTCGGGGTTGGCCAAGCGAAAAAAGCGCTTTCGCCCACGGGCTTCGTGGGTCAGCAGGCCGGCTGCAGACAACCGCGAAAGGTGGGCACCGGCAGAGCTGGACGAAACACCGGCAAGCCGGGCCAGTTCGTCGGCGCCGCGGGTGGCGCCGTCGATCAGCGCCCAGAGCAGGGCGCTGCGTTTAGGGTCGGCAATCAACGTTGCGATGTGGCTGATGGAGGGCGCGTATTCCATTTTCAATCCCTGTGAAAGCGCTCACTGACAGGCGCCGGAAGGCCCGGCGATCGTGCCTGGATTATAAGCACCCACTGCCCCGCTAAAGGGGCCCAGGGAAACGCTGCGCCTCCCATTACGCAAGCGTTCGGGCTAACCGCGGCATACCGTTGATGTGGTCAATACAGCAAATACGGGTCCGGAACCATTCGCTGTCGTAAAAACCTACACGCTGTGTAGAGAACTCCACCCCTATGCGTGGAATTTTCCCAGGGCCCGCGCATGTTACGCCCGTTGCCAGGCCTCGCCACCCATACAAAACGTTTCAATCGCGAAACGAGGCAGCCGGCCCAGGGGCGGCCACCGCCCGGCGCCTGGCATGGGCCTGGGTGGCCTTGCATAGGCCCGCGGCGCATAGTGCGCACAGCGCAATGATCGCAGCCATCGGCACGGCCGTACCGTTGGCGAACGCGCCCACCAGCCACGAGGTAAAGGAGGCAATGCAAAACTGCAAGCAGCCCAGTAACGCAGACGCGCTGCCGGCGCGGTGACCTTGCCCGTTCATGGCGCAGGCCGAGGCGTTAGGGATAATACAGCCCAGGCTTGCCACGCAGACGAACAACGGCAACAGCAACGGCCACAGCTGGGCGGGGTGCGCCAAAGCCACCAGCACCAGTGCCACGCCGCCGGCGGCATGCACCGCGATGGCCCGCGCCAGGATGGGCGCCGGGCCAAAGCGCGCCAGCAGCCGGGCGTTAACCTGCGCGACCAGGACGAACCCCGCCGCATTGGTGCCGAACACCCAACCAAAGTGTTCCGCTGGCACCCCGTACAAGGTGATGATCACGAACGCCGCACCGGCGATGTAGGCGAACATGCCAGCCATTGCCACCCCGCCGGTAAGCGCATTACCTACGAACACGCCGTCTGCGAGCAGGCTGGCATAGCGGCGCAGTGCCCCGGAAAGCGGGTGGCGCGGATGGTGGGCCGGTAAGCTCTCCGGCAAACCCAGCGCCACAGCCGCTAAAGACAAGCCACTGAACAACGCCAGGCAAAAAAAGATCCAGCGCCAACCGGTGGTATTGACGAGCAACCCCCCGAGAATGGGTGCCAGAATCGGCGCCAAGCCCATCACCAACATCAACTGCGAAAACGCCTTGGCGGCGCCGATGGTGTCGCATTTGTCGGTGACGATGGCGCGCGCCAGCACCATACCCGCGCAACCGCCCAATGCTTGCAAGAAGCGCGCACCGATCAACCACGGCAAGCTAGGCGCCAGGCCGCAAGCCACCGACGCCAGGGTGAACAGTACGATCCCGAAGAGCAACGGGCGCCGCCGCCCGAAACGGTCGGCCACCGGCCCATACACCAGTTGCCCGATCGACAACCCCAGGAAGTAGGCCGACAGCGTCACCTGCACGTGCGCCTCGTCGGTGCCAAACGCCTGCGCGATGGAAGGAAACCCAGGCAGGTAAAAATCGATGGCCAAAGGCCCGAATGCGCTGAGCGCGCCCAGGATAAGCAGCGAGGTCAGGTTCATGGGATATCCGCAGAAAGAAAGCCGGACAGTCTACCTGCGCTGCATGGCAAAAGCATGTCAGCGAGCTTGGGCGGCGTACCCCTCCTGCTGGATAAGCGCCAACACCTGTTCGGTGGCCAACGCACTTTGTACGCCGACCTTGCCTGCGGCCAGCTCTACGGTCACTTGCGCCTGTGGGTCTTGCGCCTGGATGGCCGTGGTCACCGCACGGGCACAATGGTCGCAGGTCATGCCTTTTACGTCGAAATACCGCATGGGTTGCCTCCTGTTAGCAATTAGGTGCACAGTTTTGACCTTGCCATGGGGGCAAGGTCAAGTTTTGCACCCGCACGCCGACACCTTGCCATGGGTTCGCGCGGCGCCCTGACCGCCGCGGTTTTTGCCAGCCCCCTTTCTGCAACAGGAGTATCGCCATGCGCTGGTTATCATTATTTTTGCTGCTCGGCGTGTTGCCTTTGGCACCCTCCGCATGGGCCGACGACCCTACCGGCTACAGTGTGCTGATCGTTTCCCGCGAGCGCCTGGAGGTCGGTACACCCTGCGAGATAGGCCTGTACATGCAAAACCAACTGGTCGGCCGGCTGTTCCAGGAGCAATCGATGTCGTTCAACCTACCCCCCGGCCAGCTTTCCGTGCGCCTGCGCACCCTGCCCGGTGCCGCGCCCGGCTGCCAACAGGGCATGGGCGCGCCGGAGGCGACCAACATTACCTTGCGCCCTGGGCAGGTCCAAAAATACCGCATCGCCAACGGGCTGAACGGCTTCTACCTGGCCCCAGCGCAGCTCGGCTACCCCGATTGAGTGCTTGACCTTGCCAACAGGGTAAGGTTGAAGGTATGGGTGTGAAAAGGGAGAACCTTCCATGCCCACCGCTACCCCCCTGGACCTTGCCATCGAAGGCATGACCTGCACCAATTGCGCCGGGCGCATCGAACGCGCCTTGCGCAAGGCCGATGGCGTTACCGACGCCAAGGTTAACTTCGCCAGCGAACGCGCCCGTATCGAGCTGAGCCGGCCAATACCCACCCAAGCGCTGATCGACCTGATCGTTCGCGCGGGCTATAACGCCCACGTACCCCGCGATGCCGCCGCCGAGCAGGCCCAGGCGCAACGCCAGCAGCACCGTGAAGGGCTCGCCGCGCTGCTTGCCCTGGCCCTGGCAGCGCCGCTGGTGCTGCCGATGTTGGCCAAGCCCTTGGGCTGGGCGATGATGTTGCCGGCCTGGTTGCAGTTGCTGTTGGCCGCCCCCGTGCAACTGGTTTTAGGCGCGCGCTTCTACCGCGGCGCCTGGGGCGCGCTACGCGCAGGCACCGGCAATATGGACGTATTGGTTGCGCTAGGCACCAGTGCCGGCTTCGGCCTCAGCCTTTATTTGTGGCTAAGCGCCCCCGGCGGTAGCACACCGCACTTATATTTCGAGGCCAGTGCCGCGGTTATCGCCCTGGTTATGCTCGGCAAATACCTCGAAACCCGTGCCAAACGCCAAACAGCGGGTGCCATTCGCGCACTGCAAGCGCTGCGGCCGGCCCAGGCATTGCGCTGGCAGGGTGGCAAAGAGGTGCCGGTGGCACTGTCAGCGTTGAACATAGGCGACGAGATCCTGGTTCGCCCCGGCGAGCACATTGCCGCCGACGGCACCGTGGTGGAAGGCCATAGTGAAGTGAACGAGGCGTTGATCACGGGCGAGAGCCTACCGGCGGCCAAGCAGCCGGGTAGCCAAGTCAGCGCAGGCGCCATCAACGGCCACGGCCCACTGCGGGTTAAAGTCACCGCGCTGGGTGCGCAGAGCCTGCTGGAGCAGATTATTCGCCTGGTCGAACAGGCACAGGCCGAAAAAGCCCCCATCCAGAAGCTGGTCGACCGCGTCAGCCAAGTGTTCGTACCGGCCATCGTGCTGGTGGCCGTGGCCACGTGGGTGGGGTGGTGGCTGGTGGGCGCGGGTATAACCCTGGCGTGGGTGCATGCCGTGAGCGTGCTGGTGATCGCCTGCCCTTGCGCCCTGGGCTTGGCCACCCCGGCGGCGATCATGGTGGGCACCGGCGTGGCGGCGCGCCACGGTATCCTGGTGAGAAATGCCGAGGCCTTGGAACGCGGCACCCGCATCACGGACGTGGTGTTCGATAAAACCGGCACCCTCACCTTGGGCGAACCGCGGCTGGTGGCCATGGATGCGGCACAGCCCGCGCAGGCACTGGCCATGGCAGGCGCCTTGCAGCAAGGCAGCGAACACCCGCTGAGCAAGGCGGTGCTGGCTGCTTGCCAAGCCCAGGGGTTGAGCCCCAACCGCGCCGAGGCGGTGCAAGCCGTGCCCGGCCAAGGGATTACCGGTACGCTAGCGGGGCAACCGCTGGCCATGGGTAACCGTGCTTTACTGGCCAACCAACAAGTGCCGCCGGGGCCATGGCAAGGCGATGCCGAACAGTGGGATCGCCAGGGGCGTACGGTGTCTTGGCTGATGTGCCTGGCACCGCAGCCGCGAGTATTGGCAGTTCTGGCCTTTGGCGATGAGTTGCGCCCCGGCGCCCAGGCCGCGGTCGCCGCTTTGCATGCACAAGGCATTACCTGCCACCTGCTCACCGGCGACAACCACGGGGCGGCGGACCAGGTTGGCCAAGCCTTGCAATTGCAGCACATCTACGCGCAGGTTCAACCCGCCGACAAAGCCGCGGTCATCAACCGGTTGCGCCAGCATGGCTGCGTGGCCATGGTCGGCGACGGCATCAACGACGCCCCGGCCCTGGCCGCGGCGCACATCGGTATCGCCATGGGCAGCGGCACCGATGTAGCCCTGCAAACCGCCGATATCACGTTGCTGCGCAATGACCCGCGTGCCGTCGTGGATGCACTGGCGCTGTGCCGGGCCACTTATGGCAAGATACGACAAAACCTGTTCTGGGCCTTCATTTACAACCTCGTAGGCATACCGCTGGCTGCCTTTGGCCTGCTCGACCCGATATTTGCCGGGGCCGCGATGGCCCTTTCAAGCCTGAGCGTGGTGGGCAACGCACTGCTACTGGACCGATGGAAGCCCGCGGCGCCCCAAGCACAAGGTATTAGCTGATGAACATCGGCCAGGCCGCCCGCCGCAGCGGGCTCAGCGCGAAGATGATCCGTTATTACGAAAGCATCGGCCTACTTACCCCGGCCCAGCGCAGCGGCAGCGGCTATCGTTTATACGGCGCGGCCGACCTGCATACGTTGGGATTCATTAAACGGGCGCGCGACTTAGGCTTTTCGCTCGACGAGGTAGCCCGGCTACTGGAGCTTTGGCGCGACCGAGGCCGCGCCAGCGCCGACGTCAAGGCGCTGGCCTACGAGCACATCGCCACGCTCAACCTGCGCATCGCCGAATTGGCCAGCCTGCGTGATACCTTGCAGGGCTTGGCCGATCACTGCCAGGGAAACGAGCGCCCCGACTGCCCGATATTGGACGAGTTGCAAGCCGGTTACGAGCATCGCCTGGGGCCCGTAACCCCATAACCGCGCCCTGCCGCCCTGCAAGCCCATACGGCCAATGCACCGCCAGGGCACCCCCACGGCCCGGCCGATGACCTGAACCGTCAATCAGCGCATCCAAGGCGGTATGGGTTCACCCTGTGGCTCATCCTCGGCTGTACGCAGGGCCTGGCGCCGCGCTTCCTCGCGCTTGACCGCGTCGATCTCGTTCATCACGCTGTGTACATCGGCGCTGCGGGTTTCTTCGGCGAACTCGCCGGTCAGCGCCGATTCCGGGGTCAGTTCGCCTGCCTTGAACAGCGCCCACATTTCTGGCGCATAGCGGGTTTCGCGCAGTTCCGGGGCGAACTGGCCGAAGTAACTGGCCATGTTGCCCACATCGCGTTCAAGCATGGTGTAGGCATGGTTATTGGCCACCGCATCCACGGCCTGGGGCAGGTCGATAATCACCGGCCCGTCGGGGCCCAGCAGCACGTTGAACTCCGACAGGTCACCGTGCACCAGGCCGGCGCAGAGCATGCGCACGATCTGGTTGATCAAGAATGCGTGATACTCACGGGCCTGGTCCGGTTCGAGCACTACATCATTAAGCCGCGGTGCAGCATCGCCGTGGCCATCGGCGATCATTTCCATCAGCAACACGCCGTCGAGAAAGTCGTACGGCTTAGGCACTCTTACGCCAGCATTGGCCAAGGTGAACAACGCGGCCACTTCCGCGCTTTGCCAAGCTTGCTCGGTTTCGCGGCGGCCGTATTTACTGCCCTTGGCCATGGCGCGGGCCTGGCGGCTATTGCGTGTGGTGCGCCCTTCCTGGTACTCACTGGCTTGGCGAAAGCTACGCTTGTTCGCCTCCTTGTACACCTTGGCGCAGCGCAACTGCCCACCACAGCGCACGACGTACACCGCCGCCTCTTTACCGCTCATCAACGGGCGCAGCACTTCATCGACCAAACCGTCTTCAATAAGCGGCTCTATGCGTTTTGGCGTTTTCATCGGTCGTTATCTTCAATCCTTGGGTCACCGGACAGGGCGAATACGGGCTTCGCGGCAGCCTGGCCGCATTTATTAAAAGATGCAAACCACCCGCCAACTTCTCGGCAGCATAGCCGTATGGCGCCTCTTTGGCCGTAATGGCCCTTTTGCAAAGCGTTAAAAGGGTACAAAGCGTTAAACGGCTTTCAACGTCGACGCCTGGAACAACTCGCCGGGGGTTTGCCCGAACAGGCGCTTGAACGCGGCAATATACGCAGAGGTTGAGTCATAACCACAGCCCAGCGCTGCTTGGGTCACACTGGCACCGCGCTGCAGCGCGCCGAGCGACGACAATAACCGCATCCGCTGGCGCCAGCCACGAAAACTCAAGCCGGTTTCGCGTTGGAACAGCCGCATCAGGGTTTTCTCCGAGCTGCCCAGGCGCGCGGCCCACTCCCCTAGCCGGGCCGCCGCCTCTGGTTGTTCGATCAGTGCATTACAGATCGCCAGCAGCCGTGGGTGGCGCGGCATCGGCAACGAAAACGCCACTTCCGGCAATGCCGCCAGTTGGTCCAGCAGTACCGCCACCAGCCGCGCCTCGGGGCTGTCGCCCAGCGGGTACTCTACAGGCAACGCGCAAAACCGTTTGATCAATTCGCGGGCCAAGGGTGTGACCTCCAGCACCCGGCAATGCGGTGCTGCCCATGGCACGGCCTCGTGCGCCACATAGAGGCTGCGCATCTCTGCCTGCATCGAAGTGGTCACGGCATGGTCAAGCCCCGCCGGTATCCATACGCCCCACTGGGGTGGCGCGAAAAAACTACCCTGCTCGGTGTGTATGCCCAGCACGCCACTGATGGCATAGGAAAACTGCACCCAGCCATGCCGGTGCGCTGGGGTCCAAGAGCCCGCGCCCAGGCTTTCGGCGCGGGCATAGAGCGGCCGCGGCAAATGCGTCAGCGCCGGGATATGCCTGGGCGGCGCGAGTTGTCCATTAAGCGGCATGAATTGGCCTTGTATCGCAAGACGGATCTGGCCGCTCACGGTATCGTGTGGCCGCTCTTATAGTCACGATTTTTTACATATCGCAGGCTTTCACATGCAATTGCTCAAGCAACTCAAACGCCTGGTAACCGATTGGTTCCTTTGCGGGATGATCCTGGCCACCGTACTGGCGTATTTCTTTCCTCATTTCGGTGCTCGGGGGGGCACCCTGCACGCCGACACCGTGGTGAACATCGGCGTATTCGCGGTGTTCTTTTTGCACGGTGTGAACCTGTCCAGCGAACAAATCCGCCATGGGATGAAAAACTGGAAGCTGCACCTGATGGTGCAGGGCTTCACCTTTATCGTATTCCCGTTGATCTGGGTGGTGGCCAACCAGCTCGTTGGCCAGTACATTCCACCAGCGTTGATGCTCGGCTTCTTTTACCTGTGCGCCCTGCCATCGACCATTTCATCGTCCGTGGCCTTGACTGGCAGCGCCTTCGGCAACGTCCCGGCGGCCATTCTCAATGCCAGCTTGTCCAGCGTGCTGGGGATTTTCATCACCCCGTGGCTGTGCAGCCTTGCGGTGGGCAGCGGCCAGGGCGGCATCGACCTGGGCTCAACTCTGGTGGACCTGTGCAGCATGTTGCTGCTGCCGCTGGTGCTCGGCCAACTGGTGCGACCGTTGTTGGGCAAATGGTTTGCCCGCTACAAGCGCTACACCAGCGTGGTCGACAAGCTGGTGATCCTGCTGTTGGTGTACGCCGCGTTCTGTGACTCGATGATCTCCGGGCTGTGGCAACAACAGGGTGACGGGGTATTGATCACGGCGGTAGTGGGCGTGGCCTTGCTGCTGGCGCTGATCCTCACACTTACTACCCGTACCGCCCGGGCCCTGCGCTTCAACCACGCCGACCATGTGGCGGCGGTATTTTGCGCCACCAAAAAGTCGCTGGCCGCCGGGGCGCCGATGGCCGCGTTGATTTTCCACGGCAACGCTGCGCTGGGGTTGATCCTGCTACCGATCATGATCTACCACCCGCTGCAGTTGATCGTGTGCTCGGTCATGGCCGAAGGGTATTTGCACCACTACAAGGCCCATCAGGCCGCGTTGGCCCAATGAACACAGACAGATAGAACGCCTGGGCCGCCGCGAGGGTCCACAGTCAAATAGGCTGAGCGGCGGAGTGCGTGGCATGAACGACCCCTATCTGAAGTTCGTCAGTTCCGAGTGGGGCCAAAAGCTCACACGGGCCGTGGGGCTGCCGCAGCCCTGGCGCTTGGCGCGGTGGCAGGCTGGGCAAACGCACCCCGTGGACGGCACTTTGCTGCTCGCCGGCGACGCCTTGGCCCTGGCGGCCAGCGCTTATGCCGGCGAGCTTGCTACCGAGGTGCTCAGTTGGCAGGCCGATGCGTTGCCATTGCAGCCCTGGAACCCCGCCAGCGGCCAATTGCTCAAGGCGGTACTGTTCGATGCTTCCGGGATACGCCAGAGCCACGAACTTAAGCGCCTATACGAATGTTTCCAGCCTTTGCTGCGGCATTTGGCGCCCAACGCCCGATTGGTGCTGCTCGGCCGCCCGCCACAAGCCCTTGAAGCGATTGAAGCACAGGTAAGCCAGCGCGCCCTGGAAGGCTTTACCCGCTCACTGGCAAAAGAACTGCGCCAAGGCGCCACCGCCCAGTTGCTCTACGTGGCCGAGCAGGCACAAGTGCACCTAGAAGCCGCCCTGCGGTTTTTCCTATCGGCCAAAAGCGCCTACATCAACGGCCAGGTGCTTTCGCTGCGCGCGAGCACTGGCGCCGCCACGGTCGCCGACTGGCAACGCCCGTTGGCCGGGCGCAAGGCGTTGGTGACCGGCGCTGCGCGCGGCATCGGCGCAGCGATCGCCGAAACCCTGGCCCGCGACGGCGCCTCGGTGGTGTTGGTCGACCTGCCCGCGACCCAGGCTGAGCTCAACGGCCTGGCCTTACGCCTAGGCGGTAGCAGCCTGGCGCTGGATATCACCGCCGCCGACGCCCCGGCGCGGCTGATCGACGCGCTGCCTGAAGGCGTCGACATTCTAGTGCACAACGCCGGCATCACCCGTGACAAAACCGTAGCCAACATGGCCGCTGAGCTTTGGGACCCGGTGATCGCCGTGAACCTCGACGCACCGCGGCTGCTGACAGAGGCGCTGTTCGCTGCCGGTAGCCTGCGCGATGACGGCCGGGTGGTATTACTCAGCTCGGTCAGTGCCATTGGCGGCAACCGCGGGCAGGCCAACTATGCCGCGAGCAAAGCCGGGCTGGTGGGCCTGGCCGAGGCCCTGGCACCTATCCTGGCAGAGCGCGGCATCGGTATTGCCGCGGTGGCGCCGGGCTTTATCGAAACCCACATGACCGAACACATGCCCTTCGCCCTGCGCGAAACCGGCCGGCGCATGAATGTGCTGGGCCAGGCCGGCCAGCCGCAAGACGTCGCGGAAGCCGTCGCTTGGCTAGCGCAGCCGGTAGGCGGTGCGCTTAATGGCCAAGTGCTGCGTGTGTGCGGGCAAAGTTACCTGGGGGCATGACCATGACACATTGGCAAACCTATGATGCTCCACCGGCCATGGCGGGCCTGTATGCCCGCGCCGCGCTGCGCCAGCGTGTCAGCGGCCAGCAACTGCCCGACACTGGCCTGCGCTGCGTGATGGTGATCGACCCGGTGCGCCTTGGCGCCTACCGCAAGGTGTGCGGTTACGACAATACAGGCCTGCTGCCGCCCACATACCCTCACGTGCTGGCGTTTGTCCTGCAGTTGGCGCTGCTCACCGACCCTGGGTTTCCGTTTCCGCTGGTGGGCCTTGTGCAACTGGCAGAGCGCATCCGCGTGCTGCGCCCCCTCGGCGGTGTGGCACGGGCCAGCGTGAGCGTGTACCTGGGCGAACTACAAGCACATGCCGAGGGCGCGGCGTTTTCCTTGGTCACGCAATTGCACGACGCCCTCGGCCTGCTTTGGGAGGGGGAAACCGACTTGCTGTGCCGTAAGGCCCAGCTTCAGGGGCAGTGGGCAGCGCCGCCAGCGCCGGCGGAACTGCCCGCCGGCGAGGTCACCCGCTGGCTGGCCGGCAAAGATATCGGCCGCCAGTACGCCAAGGTAGCCGGTGACTACAACCCCATCCACCTTAGCCTTCCTAGCGCCCGCCTATTCGGTTTCCAGCAGGCCATTGCCCCCGGCATGTGGAGCCTGGCGCGCAGCTTGGCGGCACTGCAACATCATATTCCGGACGCAGGCTTGCAATTCAATACGCAGTTTCTCAGGCCCGTGCCACTGCCCAGCGAGGTGGTACTCAACGCCAGCGCGCCTGGCGAGGATGGGCACTTCTCGCTTACTGGCCGCGACGCCTCCGTGTACCTGGCCGGTGAATGGGCGCCGTTGTGACAGGCGGTGCCCGGTTAATTTCATCCTTTACCGCGGTGTTGAGGGCTTGCGTCGGCAGCGCGGGCCGCCGAAGCTATGGCAGTTATCCACCTAAGCGTACCGCCGATGAACCTCGACGCCCTGACCGCCCGCCTGCACCAGATCCGCGACAACAACGACTGGAAGCGCTTTCACAGCCCAAAGAACCTGGCGATGGCCGCCAGCGTGGAAATGGCCGAGCTGGTAGAAATTTTCCAGTGGCTCAGCGAAGACCAATCACGCGCCCTGGCACCTGAGCAACTGGCCCACGCCGGCCAGGAAATCGGCGACGTGGTGTTGTACTTATTGCTGCTGTGCAGCGAGCTAGGGCTGGACCTGAACACGGTGGTGCAGGCCAAGCTCAGCGACAGCGAAAGGCGCTTTGCCCGATGAGCGATCGCCACTTCGATGAGTTGGCCGTGCGCTTTGCGGAAAAAATCTATGGCGGCGCCAAAGGCGCCATCCGCTTGGCCGTGCTCCAAGCCGACCTGGCGCAAGCGTTACCGGCAAGGCCACTGAAGGTACTCGACATCGGCGCCGGGCTGGGCCATATGGCGCTGTGGTTGGCGCAGCAGGGGCACCAGGTCACCTTGGCGGAGCCGGCCGCGGCCATGCTCAACGGCGCCCGTGAGCGTTTCGCCCAGGCCAACTGCGAAGCCACGTTCGTTCAGGTGCCCTGGCAACACTTCGCCGCACTGGGCCATGGGCCCTTCGACCTAGTGCTGTGCCACGCCGTGCTCGAATGGCTGGCCGAACCGTTCGCTATCTTGCCCGCCCTGCACCGCCTGACCGCGCCCACCGGCTATTTGTCGCTGGCGTTCTACAACCGCGATGCGCTGGTGTACCGCAATTTGCTCAAGGGGCACTTTCGCAAGCTGCGGCAAAACACCTTGGCTGGCGAAAAACAAAGCCTAACCCCTCAGGTGCCCATAGACCCTCGCGCGCTGGAGGCGCAACTCGCCCCGGCGTGGATGGTCGAACAGCGTAGCGGGGTGAGGGTATTCCACGACTACATGCCCGCCGAGTTCCAAACCAAGGTCTCACCTGGGGCATTGGTGGACATGGAACTGGCATACCGCCGCCACCCAGCCTTTTCCGGGCTAGGTCGCTATTTGCACTGGATCTGCCGGCCGTGCCAGGCCGGCCTGGAGTGACCCTATGCGCCGGTTGCTGCCCTACCTGTTATGCCTAAGCCTCGCCGCCTGTGAGAGCCCCAACCCCTATACGGCCAGCTCACTGCCGCTGCCGCCGGCACCGGCGCAACCGGCCCAGGCATACGACCCCAGCGCCTACCCGGCTGCCCCGCGCGATTATGCTCGTTACCGCAGTTGGGCTTGGCTGAATGACCGACCGCCGGCCGGTAGCGCACTGGCCGATTCGGCACAGATGGCCGAGGCGGTGAGCACCGCGCTGGACCAACGCGGTTTGCGCCCGGCCCGCGCCGGCACCCTGGCCGACCTGCGCGTGGCCGCCGACCTGCGCTTGGAAACCCGCCTGCAGCAGGTACAAGACCCTTACTACGGCGGCCCCTATTATGGTGGCCCCTATGGCGGGTATAACTATGCCCCGCCGCCGGTACGCACTTATCAGGTACAGGTGGTGGTCGTTAGCCTGCACCTGTTCGACGGCGCCACCGGCCAGGAAGTCTGGAATACCCAAGCCGAGACTGCCAACCAAGGCAGCGAATCCCAGCGCGCCGATGCCTTGCGCGTGGCCATCGATAAAGCCCTGAGTACCTACCCACCGAGCTGAGCGTATCCCGGAGACCCCACCATGCGCCGCCTGATCACTGCCCTATGCTTGACCGCCCTGTTGGCGGGCTGCCAAACGCCAACGGCCACCGAAGACTTCGATGCCAGCCGGGATTTTGCCGCCTACCGCAGTTGGGCCTGGCAAACCCCGGCCCTGCAATACCGCCCAGACGACCCCAGGGTCAGAAGCGATTTGACCGAGCAACGCATTCGCCAGGCCGTGGCCGAACAACTCGACCAACGCGGCCTGCGCCCCGCACCGGCGGGCGCCAATCCCGACCTGAAAGTGCAGGCCTACCTGATCGTAGAAAACCGCCAACAACAGGTGACTACCAACCCCGGTGGCCCCTGGGGCTACTGGGGTGGGCCATGGGGCGGTACCGGCTGGGCAGAAACCCGGACGCTTGATTACCGCGTGGCCACCTTGCAACTGGACCTGCTCGATGGCCACGATGGCAAACTGGTGTGGCGCGGCAGTACGGAACAAGTAGTCACCGACCATCCCACGCCGGTACAGCGCATGCAAACGATCCAAAAGGGGGTGCAGCGCATTCTGGGGAGCTATCCGCCGCGCTGAACGGCCATCTGGCGCGCGCCGAGCCGTAGGTTCCAAGCAGAATTTATAACGCCGCGGGATACCCTGGGCGCTTGACGATCGCCTAAAAGCGTACTGAGCTTCTTAGGCAGAGCCACTGCCAAGGAATGCCCTGCGCGCCGCGCGCGCCGGGTGCAGTTTCGGTTTGGAAAGGACGGTTCCTCCCGATGCAAAGCCTCGTACTGTTGATTTGGTTCACCCTCTGTGCCGAGCAGGATATCCGCCTGCGCCACGTGGCCGACAGCCTGACCTTGGGCGGCGGGGTGTGCGCGCTGCTTTACCTGTTCACCACCGGGCATACCTGGCTCGGTGCGCTGCCGGCCGAGGGCGCTTGGGCATTGGCGCTGAGCATGGCGCTGACCTTACCGATGCACCTGATGGGCCGCCTCGCCGCGGCCGATGTGAAGCTACTGGGCACCCTGGCGTTGGCCACTGACCGCATGCACCTGCTGGCGACAGTGTGTGGTGCCCTGCTGCTGGTGCTGGCGTGGCTGATGCTCGGCGACCGGGTATGGGCGCAACTGAGCCGCAAGCTCAAGGCGCGCCTGGCATCCCTGACCCCGCTGCAGGGCCAGGCGCCGCCGTTGGGGCCATTTCTGTTGGCAGGTTTTTTAGCAACGTTGCTGTGGCTCCGTTAACGGGGCGCCCAGAGGTTTGCCCAAGCATCGACGCGTTAACGTTATTGCTGGGCAGCCGCCACAGGCATCAGTAAGGTGGCAGCCGACGTGCGAAGCGCCACAGTAGCCCGATACCCTATGCCACCGGCTGCCAACAGGCCTACGCCAGTCGCGCCATTGTTTAACGCGCCATGGGGAACTCGCCCCCCGGCCCCGTGGCCCAACAAGCACTCGCGGCGCCGCCGGTTTCAGATCAGGAAGGCAACATGCATGTAGAAGGTTTTTTCGAATGGCTCGGGCAAGCGTTGGGCTCGGTCATCCGTGTCATCGTCGATGCCCTGACCTGGGTATTCAGTGCGCTGGCCAATGCCGGCGGGAATTTCGTCGAAGGCCTGGCCCGCACCCTGGGCATGGATACGTCGCTGGTCAGTATCATCGCGTTGATCGTCGGGCTGTGTTTACTGTATGCCGCCGTGCGGGCGTTCATGCGTGCCTCGATCATCGCCGGCATCTTGTGGGCGTTACTGGGGCTATGGCTGCTGAGTTGGATCATTCGCTGAGGGGCGCTGTGTAAGGGTGCCGCAGGCGGCGCCCAGCATGGGAAGGAGGCTTTTTAAGCCGTTGGGCTTTACACTGGCGTAGCGTTTCGAAAGCTGGCTGCACCCTGGTGTGCGAATTTCTGGAACATCCCACTACGTCACTGCCATCACACTGCCCATACCATGCTCTCAGATTGGAAACACCGCCCCACTCATCGCCGTGTCTGGGCCCTGGCCGGGCCAATGATTTTGTCGAATATTTCCGTGCCTCTGGTGGCGCTGGTCGACAGTGCGGTCATCGGCCACCTGCCCCATGCCCACCAACTGGGTGCAGTGGCGGTCGGCAGTAGCCTGTTTACCTTGTTGGCCTGGATGATGGGCTTTCTACGCATGGGCTCTACCGGTTTCGCCGCCCAGGCGGCCGGCCGCGGCGATGGCGCGGGCCTGCGCCAGGTGATGGCCCAAGGGCTATTGCTGGCGGCTGCGCTCGCTTGCGTGTTGGGCGCGCTGGCCGTGCCGTTCAGCGAGTTGGCCCTACGCTGGATGAACCCCTCGGCCGAACTTAACGCCAGCACCCTGGCGTTTTTCCATACCCGCTTGCTGGCATTGCCGGCTACCTTGGCCAATTATGCGCTGGTAGGTTGGTTCCTCGGCACCCAGAATGCCCGCGCGCCATTGTGCGTGATGCTGATCACCAATGCCCTGAACATCGTGCTCAACCTATGGTTCGTACTGGGCCTTGACCTGGGGGTAGTGGGTTCGGCGCGGGCCTCGGTGATCGCCGAATGGGCGGCGCTCGCGCTGGGCCTGCTGCTGGCCCGGCCGGCGTTGCGGGCGTACCCGGGGCGGGTGGACTGGGCAGCACTGCGCCGGTGGCATAATTGGCGGCCGCTGCTGGGCGTGAACCGCGATATCTTCCTGCGCACGCTGGTACTGCAAGGGGTGTTTTTTCTGATCACCGTGCAGGGTGCACGCCTAGGCGACGCCACGGTGGCGGCCAACGCCCTGCTGCTCAATGGCCTGACGCTGATCGCCCAAGCCCTCGACGGCCTGGCCCATGCGGTCGAGGCGCTGTGTGGCCGTGCCATTGGCGCCCGTGACCGCGACGGGTTGCGCCGCGCCCTGGTGGTCAGCGCCGGCTGGTCATTGCTGGCCAGCGTTGCCTTTGCGCTCGGCTTCGCACTGGCCGGGGGCTGTTTCATCCGCTTGCAAACCAACATTCCCGCCGTGCTTGAAGTGGCCGATGCGTACCTGCCGTACCTGGCGTTGCTGCCGCTGGTGGCGGTGTGGAGTTACCTGCTGGACGGGTTGTTCATCGGCGCCACCCGCGCCCGCGAAATGCGCAATGCCATGCTGGCGACCGCTGTGCTGGCCGCGCCCCTGGCGTGGCTGACCCACGGCCTGGGCAACCACGGGTTATGGGTGAGTTTTCTAGGTTTCATGGCGCTGCGTGCGCTGACCCTGGCTTGGCTGGGCTGGCGCCTGCAGCAGCGCGGCGCATGGCTGGCGGCGGGCCATTGACCCGCCACGCGTGGCCTGCGCTGTGGTTCAGGAAGACAGATATGACGAGCGGGTCAAGCCCAGGCGCAGCGCGTCGAGGTATTGGGTGCGCTCGCGAACACTGATGTTGGCGCTGGCGACCTTGTCGCGGTAGTGGGTCATCAATTCCTCGGGTGATAAGTGCACATAGCGCAGCATGTCTTCGATGGTGTCGTGGGTTTCGATACCGGCGTGGTACACGCTACCGCTAGGGGTTTGGTAGATATTCACCGAGTCGGTATCACCGAACAGGTTGTGCATGTCACCGAGAATTTCCTGGTACGCCCCCACCAGGAACACCCCTAGCAGGTAATCCTCGCCCTCGCGCAGCGCATGCACCGGCAGGCTGGTTTCGATGCTTTGCTCGTCGACGTATTGCTTGATCTTGCCGTCGGAGTCGCAGGTCAAATCCTGCAGCACCGCACGGCGCACCGGTTCTTCATCCAGCCGATGCAGTGGCAGGATCGGCAGCACCTGGCCGATTGCCCAGGTGTCGGGCAGGCTCTGGAACACTGAAAAGTTGCAGATGTATTTGTCGGCCAGTTTATCGTTGAGCTCGTCGAGAATCACACGGTGCGAGCGCTGGCGGGCCTTGAGCATGTTATGCAGCTTGCGGCACACGGCGAAATAGCACTGTTCGGCCAATGCCTTCTGCGCCAACGTCACCTTGCCGTCGGCGTACTGCGCGGCAATGTCGCCGATGTAATGGGTGGCGCGCCAGTAGGTTTCGGTGACCATTTCAGGGTCTATGGGGCCGAGCAGGTCCACCAGCCACTGCAGGGTCGCGGGCAACTCCTGCAGGCCGTCGAGTTGTGGCACCTCATCGTTGTGTCGCTCCACGTCGGTCACCTGCATCACCAACAGGGCATGGTGGGCGGTGAGCGCGCGGCCGCTTTCGGAGAAAATATGCGGGTGCGCGATACCCTGCGCATCGCAGAACTCCTTGAGCATGCCCACCACCACGCCGGCGTAATCTTCCATGTCGTAATTGATGGAGCTGGCATTGCGCGAATGGGTGCCGTCGTAATCGACGCCAAGGCCACCGCCCACATCGATGTGATCGACCGGCAGGCCAAGGGCGCGCAGTTCGCCGTAGTACCGTATCGCTTCCCTGAAGCCCTGCTGGTAGTCGGCAAGGTTGGCAATCTGCGAGCCCATGTGAAAATGCAGCAGGCGGATGCCTTGGTCCAGTTCAGCGGCGCGGAACCGCTCCACCACCGAAATCAATTGGGCCGCGGACAAGCCGAATTTGGATTTCTCACCGCCGGTGTCGGCCCATTTGCTCGACGCCAACGACGACAACCGAACCCGCAGCCCCACCTGCGGTTTAACCTTCAGCTCGGCCGCCTCTTCGATCACCAGGGCCACTTCAGACTCTTTTTCGATCACGATGAAGACGTTGTGGCCAAGCTTTTGCCCAATCAGCGCCAGGCGGATGAATTCGCGGTCTTTGTAACCGTTGCAGACGATAGTGCCGCCTTTCGGGGCCAAGGCCAGCACGGCCAGCAACTCTGGCTTGGAACCGGCTTCCAGGCCAATGGACACGTTCTGGGTGGCGATGATGTTTTCGACCACCGCCTCCTGTTGGTTCACCTTGATCGGGTATAGCGCAGTGTAGTGGCTTTGGTATTCGAGCCGGGCGATACTGGCGTCGAACGCACCGGTCAGTGCACGCACCCGGTGCTGGAGAATATCCGGAAAGCGCACCAACAGCGGCAACGACAAACCACTTTTACGCAGGTCTTCTACTTGCTCGAACAGGTCGATGGCCGGGCTTTCAGGGCCATTGGGGCGTACCTCGACGCGGCCGGCCTCATTGATCGCGAAATAACCCGCGCCCCAATGTCGGATCCCGTACATTCCGCGGCTGTCGGCCACGGTCCATTGGCTGCCATCGTCTTTGCGTGTGCGTCGAACGGACATCGAAGCCCCCTGTGGTGAGGTGCAAAGGCGCGCCAAGGCAGGCCCCTGCGACAAAATCGGGAAAGGTATGCAGTGCCGCGGTGCGGGCACCCCGTTTAGCGTTCAGCCGCCGGCCTTCTTGGCCTGAAGGCCCTGCTTGCGCAACTCGCCCAGCAGCAGGTCGACGTGATCGCCCTGGATCTCGATCACCCCATCCTTGAGCGCGCCACCGGTACCGCAACGGCGCTTGAGGCTGCTGGCCAATTCTTTGAGTTGGTCGGGGGGCAACGGTACGCCGCTGACGGTGGTGACGGTTTTGCCACCACGCCCTTTGGTTTCTCGGCGTACCCGGCAAATGCCGTCGCCTTCGGCTACCACGGCTTGCCCACACAGGCATTCACCCACCGGTTTGCCACAGCCGGGGCAAAGCCTTCCTGCGTCGGTGGAATACACGAGGCCGCCGAGGGCGGCGAGGGAGGAGGCTTTTTTGGCCACGGGCATCCTCAAGGTTCGGCACGGTAAAGGTGGCGCAGTGTAACGGCAAACCGGGCCAGTGCTAAGTACACAAACGCGGCATTTTGCCGGGGTTATGCGACAGGTAACGGCGCAGTGCTTCGACCGAGTCGGGGCACCAAGGTTCGCGCCCGGCGCGGGCCAGCACGTCGGTGGGCGGCACGAAGCAGGCCTCGCTGATTTCCTCTGCCTGCAGGTGCAAGGGGCCATCCCACACCGCAGAAAACACCGCGCACCACAAGCGGTTGCCCGGTTGGTCGAAGAAAAACACCCCATGCTCGGCCAGGGGCACACCGCTCACGCCCAGTTCTTCTTCCAGTTCCCGAGCCGCCGAATCCACGTAGCGCTCATCGGCTAGGACCATGCCGCCGGCGGCAGCGTCCCAAAAGCCGGGGTACACCGCCTTGCTCAGGGTGCGCCGGTGCACGCACAGCCGGCCGGCGGAATCGAACAACAAAATGAACGTACCCCGGCCAATCAGCCCGCGTTCGCGCAACTCGGCCCTGGGCAAGGCGCCAAGCGATTGGTCGTGTTCATCGACCCAGGCAATGGTTTCAGCATCGGAGGCCGCGCGGTGCGCGGCCTCCCGGGCGCTATAGTCCATGGGTTAGCCCTGCGAGAGCAATTGGCGCAGGTCGAGCACCGCGGCGTTGGCGCGCGACAGGTAGTTGGCCATCACCAACGAATGGTTGGCGAAAATACCGTAGCCACTGCCGTTAAGTACCATCGGGCTCCACAAGGGCTCTTGCGCGGTTTCCAGTTCACGGATGATCTGGCGCACGCTCAACGCGGCGTTCTTCTTGGCCAGCACGTCGGCGAAGTCCACCTCGACCGCGCGCAGCAGCAGCGACAGGGCCCACGCTTGGCCGCGGGCCTCATAGAACACGTTGTCGATCTTCAGCCACGGGGTTTCTTCGTACTCTTCATCGAGCTGCGCCACCTGCCCCGGCACCACGGTGTCGGTTTTCGAGGTGGCGTTGAGCTTGACCCGCCCAACGCTCGCCGACAGGCGCTGCGACAATGAGCCAAGGCGGGTGGATACATCGCCCAGCCAGTTGTTGAGGTTGTCGGCGCGGGCATAGAAGAACGCGCCCTTCTGCTCAGGCGAAGCCAAGCGCTTTTCGTAGTTATCGAGCAGGTTGATACCGTGCTGGAACTCCGACTCGCTGGAGGGGAATATCCAGCTCCGGTTATCGAAGTTGAACCGCGGCTCGGCCTGGGCCAAGTCGCTGTCTTCGGCCGATTGCGATTGCGAGCGGGCGAAGTCCTTACGCAATGCGCGGCTCATGTCGCGCACCTGAACCAGCACGCCGTATTCCCAACTGGGCATGTTGTCGAGCCACAGGCCCGGCGGGAAGCGATCGTTGGAGAGGTAGCCACCCGGCTTGGTCAACAGGGTGGTGGCCACGGCCTTGAGGGTTTCGACGGTGGTATAACCCGCCACCATCTGGCGGCCGTCCCGCTGCGCAGCGGCCTGGGCATTCTGCTGCACTTGGAACAGGCTCGGCTCGCGGCTCCAGTAAATCCCCAATATGATTGCCACCAGTAGGTATAGGCCCACCACACCGATCGCCGCCCGGCTGAGCAACCGCGTTGTAACGTGGCCATCCGGGGCTTTCCCGGCGGTACTCTCGCGGGGCTGGGCGGTGTCGCCGGTGCCTGTGCGTTTTTTCCAATCCAGCATGGCAGGGTCCTTGTACAGGTGCATTTCAACAGGGTTCGACCGCAGCACCGCTGCAAGTTGCATACGGCCAACGCCGCTGCGCACTATAAAGCATCGTTACCTCGGGTGTTGTGCCGGAAACGACCTAGTGCGGTGTTGCTGCACCCTTTCGCCGGTGTCTTTATGCAGCCGGCGTGCGTTCCCGTCTTGGCCATAGCCCTGCTATGGCTCGTCACGGCGCCTTGCCCAACGGCCATATTCACACGTCAATGCGTCCGCGCAATTGTGAAACACTCCACCCGCTTGCTCAGCGAATGTGAAGAAACATGACGTATGACACGCTACTGACGGCCCACGGCTGATAGCATAGAGCCACTACTCTAGGCGTTATCGGCCGTTGCCCATGACTGTACTTCCCGACAGCACCCATGCCCGGCTGCACCGGCATTTTGCGCAACGCATCGCCCACCAGGCGCGTGAGTTGCTGGCGATCTGGCAACGCCTTCGGGAACATCCCTGGGGGGCGGCAGAGCATGCCGCGCTGGAGAGCGCCAACCAGCGCCTGGCGCGCAGCGCCGAGCGCCTGGAGCAGGTCGAATACCTGCTACTGGCCATGGCACTGGCGCAAACGCTGCAATGCGCCCGCCAGGAAACCAGCCCCAATGCCGACATCGTGGCCGAACTCGACCGCCTGATGCATAAGCTCTCGCGCAGCGCCTTGCGCCATGACGATGTATTGGCCAACACGCCCCTACCGCTGAGCCCGGCGCCGGTGTATCTGTTACTCAAGAACGCTGCCCAAGCCGAGCAGTTGGCCGACCAGCTTGAAACCTTTGGTGTGGCGGCGATCGCCTTGGGCAGCTATGCCAGTGCCCAGGCAGCCTTGCACACCCAACCGCCCTCGGCGCTGCTGGTGGATGTGGACTTCCAGGGCAACCTGGAGGGCTTGGCGGTGGCACAGCGCCTGATTGAGCAACTGCCCGTCGCCGCCCCGCTGCTGTTCTACCGTTTCGAAGAAGCCGATACCGCCACGCGGCTGGCCGCCGTGCGCGTTGGCGGCCGGGCGTTCATCAATGCCGCATTGGAGGCGCCGCGGCTGCTCGAAACCCTCGAAAGCCTCGCCCAAGTGGCTCGCTATGCACCGTACCGAGTATTGGTGATAGACGACTCGCCAGCCCAAGCCCGGCACACCGCACGCATGCTCGGCAATGCCGGTATCCTGGCCCGGCCGCTAAGCGACCCGATGCGCACGTTTGCCGAAATCGCCGAGTTCCAACCGGACCTGCTCTTGCTGGACCTCTACATGCCCCATTGCAGCGGGCCGGAGCTGGCCCGGGTAATTCGCCAGAACGAACGCTACATGGGCCTGCCGATTATTTACCTCTCGGCCGAGCAAGACCTGGACAAACAACTGGACGCATTGACCGACGGGGGCGACGACTTCCTGGTCAAGCCCGTGCGCTCCCGGCAGTTGATCACCACCGTGCGCAACCGCGCCGAACGCGCACGCCAGCTTGGCGCGCGAATGGTTCGCGACAGCCTGACCGGGTTGTTCAACCACACCTACATCCTGCAACAACTCGACGACTGCATCACCCGGGCCCAGCGCGACGGCCAGCCGCTGTGTTTTGCCATGCTCGACATCGACCACTTCAAGAAGGTCAACGACACCCACGGCCACCCCATGGGTGACCGGGTGATCAAAAGCCTGGCGCTATTTCTGGGCCAACGCCTGCGCAAAACCGATTTCATCGGCCGCTACGGCGGCGAGGAATTCGCCATTGTAATGCCGGCCACGGAATTGGCCGCCGCCAGCGAGGTGCTGGACGACATCCGCCAGCGCTTCGCGGGCATTCTCTACCCCGCCGCGCCACAAGACCTGCGCTGCACATTCAGCGCGGGCGTGGTGCAAATGAGCGAAAAAACCGACAGCCTGGTGCTCGCCGCACTGGCTGACGACGCCCTTTACCGCGCCAAGGCCCAAGGGCGCAACTGCGTGGTGGCTGCGGGTTGACGCTGGTAGGCCGAACGATCCTTAATCGGCACTTATAGAAGCGGCCGCTATGATGCGGCGGTTCTTCAGCAACAGAGAGTGCCATGCGCCGTTCAATCGTTCTTTTACTGCTATGCCTGGCGCTGCCTGCCAGCGCCGACCTGCTCGGCAACCGCCCCAGCATTGGCCTGGGCGCCCCGCTGGACAACAGCAGTTCATTTCTGCCGGTCGAACGGGCCTTCGAGGTCAGCCAGGCCGACAGCGACCCCGGCACTATCAAAGTGCGCTTCGTCGCCGCCGATGGCTATTACCTGTACCGCCACCGCTTTCAGTTCCACACCGAGCCGGCCGATATCGGCTTGGGCCCGGCGCAACTACCGGCCGGCGAAGCTAAGCACGATGAATATTTCGGCGATGTAGAGGTTTACCACAACATCGTCGACGTGACCTTGCCGCGCCCCGCCACAGCGGGCGCGGCCTTCACCCTGGTGGTGGGCTACCAAGGCTGCGCCGACAAGGGCCTGTGCTACCCGCCGCAAACCATGCGGCTGAGCATTGCAGCGGTAGCCGATGGCAGCAACGCGCCGCCGGCTGCCGACAGCAGCGCAACCGCCAACGGCCGCGCTATAGCGCCACCGGCGTGGCGCTGGCAAGACCTGGCTCTGTTCCTGCTCGCCGGTTTGGGCCTGACCTTCACCCCCTGCGTGCTGCCGATGCTGCCCATATTGTCGGGGGTGGTGCTGCGCGGCAAGGTTGGCGGCTGGCGGGGGTTTGCGCTGTCGTTGGCCTATGTGTTGCCCATGGCCGTGTGCTTTGCCGTGCTGGGGGCCCTGATGGGGATGTTCGGTGCGGGCATGAACCTACAGGCACGGTTGCAATCGCCCTGGGTATTGGTGCCGTTCTCGCTGTTTTTCGTGGTGTTTGCCCTTGCCATGTTCGGTGCGTTCGAACTGCGCCTGCCGCGTGTGATCGGTGATCGCCTTCATGCCATCGCCCACCGCACCGAGGGCGGTTCCCTGCTGGGCGCCGCCGTACTGGGCGTGCTCTCGAGCCTGTTGGTTTCCCCCTGCGTGTCGGCCCCATTGGCCGGCGCGCTGCTTTACATCAGCGCCAGCGGCGATGCCGTGGGCGGCGGCCTGAAACTGCTCGCGCTGGGCCTTGGCATGGGCGCCCCTCTGCTGCTGGTGGGTACCGGCGGCGCCGCGCTATTGCCCAAGGCCGGCGCCTGGATGAACACGGTGAAGCACGCCATCGGGGTGATGCTGTTAGGCGTTGCGATCGCCCTGCTGGCGAGGGTCGTGCCCGGGCCTGTGGCCTTGTTGCTGGCGGGCGCCTTGGGCGTGGGCACCGGTGTATTCCTCGGTGCGCTGGAGTTCTCTGCCAAGCCCACGCGCCAACGCCTGGCACAAGTGCTTGGCCTGCTGCTGCTGTGTTACGGCCTGGCCTGCTGGGTAGGCGCGCTACAGGGCAACGGTAACCCCTTGCAGCCGTTGGCCAGCCTCGGCCAACGCACGGGGCCCCCCGCGCAAGCCCAAGCCGAGGGGGGGCAAGCCTGGCGAACCGTCACGTCCAGCGCCGAGCTCGATGCAGCCGTGGCCGCTGCCGCCCAGGCAGGCAAACCGCTGGTGCTCGACTGGTATGCCGACTGGTGCATCAGTTGCAAAGTGATCGAGCATGAAGTGCTGCCCGCGCCTGAGGTGGTGAACAAGCTTGCCCCCTACGAGCGTATTCGCTTCGACATGACCGCCAGCAACGACGACCAACGCCAACTACTGGACCGCTACAGGCTATTCGGGCCGCCAGCGATATTGTTTTTCAATGCTCAAGGCAGCGAAGTGGCTGTTGCCCGGGTAGTAGGCGAAACGACCGCGGCGGATTTCGCCGCCATCATTCCGGATGCGGGGCCAGCGCAACCATAGGTAGCTTGAGGCTGCCAGGGCACAGTTTCGTTAATCATGCCGGCTACTGCGGCAAACTGGACATCACCTAGCGTTTTCCGGCATAGTCGCCCCGCGTCGAACAATCACACACGCTAAAGGTACGCCATGTCGCCTCAACGGGCCTCCACCACCCCCCGGCGCCGTTATTTACCGGCCGGGCCGCTCACTCACGTGACGCATCGCCGCCGGTGAGCATCCCACTGTTCGATGCACGCTTTTTGACGTGCAATCACGGACCTATTCGCCGCCACCTCGCCAGGCCACCGGGCTCGCGAGGGGGCTTATTGCCCAGCCTCGGGCTGTGGGCAATGGCTAGCACCTTAATTACCTTGAACCCCTGAAGATCCTTGGGAGTTGATGATTGATGGATATTCGTAAAGTCAAAAAACTGATCGAGCTGCTGGAAGAGTCCGGCATCGACGAGCTGGAGATCAAGGAAGGCGAGGAGTCCGTACGGATCAGCCGCCACAGCAAAACACCCGCGCAACAATACTACGCGCCGATGCCGGCCATGGCCGCAGCCCCTGTGGCGGCGCCGGCCGCAGCTGCCGCACCGGCCGCCGAAGCTACCGCAGGGCCCAAGCTCAACGGCACCGTGGTGCGCTCGCCGATGGTGGGTACCTTCTACCGCAAACCGTCGCCAAGCTCGCCAAACTTTGCCGAGGTGGGCCAAACGGTCAAGAAGGGCGACACCCTGTGCATCGTCGAAGCCATGAAGATGATGAACCACATCGAGGCCGAAATCAGCGGCACCGTCGAATCCATCCTGGTAGAAGACGGCCAGCCGGTTGAGTTCGACCAACCGCTGTTCACCATCGTTTGATCCGCGGAGAGCCTACGATGTTGGAAAAAGTACTTATCGCCAACCGCGGTGAGATCGCCCTGCGGATCTTACGTGCCTGCAAAGAGCTGGGCATCAAGACCGTCGCCGTGCACTCCACGGCAGACCGCGAGCTGATGCACCTGGGCCTGGCCGACGAGTCGGTCTGCATCGGCCCGGCGCCCTCCGCGCAATCGTACCTGCACATCCCGGCGATCATCGCCGCTGCGGAAGTGACCGGTGCCACCGCCATCCACCCCGGCTACGGCTTTTTGGCCGAGAACGCCGACTTCGCCGAACAGGTCGAGAAATCCGGTTTTGCCTTCATCGGCCCGAAGGCCGACACCATTCGCCTGATGGGTGACAAGGTATCGGCCAAGGACGCCATGAAACGTGCCGGCGTGCCGACCGTACCGGGTTCCGATGGGCCGCTGCCGGAAGACGAAGCCCAGGCGCTGCGCATTGCCCGCGAAGTCGGCTACCCGGTGATCATCAAGGCCGCCGGCGGTGGCGGTGGCCGCGGCATGCGCGTGGTGCATGAGGAAAAAGACCTGATTTCCTCGGCCAAGCTGACCCGCAACGAAGCCGGCGCCGCGTTCGGCAACCCAATGGTCTACCTGGAGAAGTTCCTGACCAACCCACGCCACGTGGAAGTTCAGGTGCTGTCCGATGGGCAGGGCAATGCCGTACACCTGGGGGACCGCGATTGCTCACTGCAGCGCCGCCACCAGAAGGTGCTGGAAGAAGCTCCCGCCCCAGGTATCGACGAAACCGCGCGGCGGGAAGTGTTCGAACGTTGCGTGCGGGCGTGTATCGAAATCGGCTATCGCGGTGCGGGTACGTTCGAATTTCTTTACGAGAACGGCCGTTTCTACTTCATCGAGATGAACACCCGCGTGCAGGTGGAACATCCGGTGTCGGAGATGATCACCGGTATCGACATCGTCAAAGAAATGCTCAGCATCGCTGCCGGCAACAAACTGTCGTTCACCCAGGAGCAGGTCATGTTCCGCGGCCACGCCCTGGAATGCCGGATCAACGCCGAAGACCCTCGCACCTTCATTCCCAGCCCCGGTGTCGTGAAGCACTTCCATGCACCGGGCGGCAACGGCGTGCGGGTCGATTCGCATCTGTACAGCGGCTACGCGGTTCCGCCGAACTACGATTCGCTGATCGGCAAGCTGATCACCTATGGCAACAGCCGTGACGAAGCGATGGCGCGCATGCGCAATGCGTTGGATGAAGTCGTGGTGGACGGCATCAAGACCAATATCCCGCTGCACCGCGACCTGACCCGTGACCCAGGCTTTTGCAAGGGTGGCGTGAACATCCATTACCTGGAGCACCTGCTGGCCGAGATGAAAGCCAAGCCGTAGCGGCTGTTAAAGGGTATAAAAAGCACGGCCCGCCGGGCGGGCCGTGCGCTGAATGCCAAGCCAGCGGCCCCGTTCAGGGGCGTAGGCTATAGCCGGCCAATTGGCCTGCCAGGGCCAGCTCGCTGGCCCCTCTGTAGCCGGCACCGCCGAGCTGCAAGGTCCAGGAACCACGTGGGCCAATTCTCATCCAGCCCGGTACCAGCGAGCGGATCGTGCTCGACGTCGTCAGGCCCCTGATCGCCAGCCCGCCGAGTAGCCCCCACGACACGACCAACGCCTGCTCAGCGGCTGCTAAGGTGTCATCGGTTCGCCAAGCCGTGTAAGCGCCCATCAGTGATTTGCCGATAAACCAGGCACTGAAGCCAAGGCTGACCCAACCGCTGACAAAACTCAGTGCCATGGCGTAGTAGAGCCCGACCTTCTTGACCATCGCCCAACGCACCTCAGCACGGCTCAGGGTGGCATCCTCCACGTCTCGAACCACAGCCCGCACCTGGGCATTGAACTCGTCGCGCCAAGACGTGACCCGCTCGCTGCCCTGCAGTGGGTCGGCGGCGCGTTCCCCCTCGGCCATACTGTCGAGCATCCGCGACACCGCAGTGAATTCCTTTACCCGGGCAAACGCGCACAGGTAGCGATGCATGGCCACTGAAAGCCCCTCGGCGAAGCCTTCATAAAGCCGAAGCGGCCGGCCGTCGGGCGCGTCGGGGGTGAACAACCATCGCTGGCCGCCCAGGTCCATGACCCACAGGCCCTGTAGCACATACCCACCCACCGTTAGCCGGTACACACGCTGGTGGTCAGGCGCCTGGAGCGCAGCCAGCAAGGCGGCCAGCGCGTGCTCGCTCAACACGCCCTGTGCATGGGCCTGGTGGCCCAACAGCGAAAATGCCCAGGCGACGCCATTGGCAAAAGCGTCGCGGCGCTGTTCGTAGCCTGGCGCATCGGCCGCCAACACGGCTGCGGCCATTGCCTCGGCATAGGCAGTGCCCAGGTAGGCGCTGCGGATGTACCGCGCCAGGTCGTTCGCCTTCAATGCACTGAGGTCATCGCCAACCGACGACTTAACCGGCGCCCGTTCGTTGTCCAGGCCCGCGTTATCGTCGTAGCCGTGCATGGCCAAGGTGAGCAAGTCTTGGGTGCCATCACCGTTGCCGGCGAAGCTAGGGTCATAGGCAAACAGGATGGTGCTGGGGTCGATATCCTGGGCGATGCCTTTTTCCCTCAAGTAAGGGCCGATGGCCTCCGTCACGCGCCGCCGAGCGAAGTCTTCGAAGGGCTCCAACGCCTTGAAACGCGCCTGGCTCGCCCGTTGGGTCAGCGCGAGGGTTTCGCGCAAATCGTTGATCACGGCCCGGCGCGGTTCGCTGGCGCCCAAGTACCACGGGGGGCAAAATTCCAGGGCGCTGTCTTGCAGCTCCAGGGTTACCTGGCGTTGGGCCAATACCCGAAGCACCTCGGCATAAGCCTGCGGCGGGTCACGGCGGTCGTTGTCCAGTTGCCAATGGCCTGAGTTGTCCTTGGCGCCTAGCAACCGCTGCGCATGGGAGGCGCGCGATGCAGGGGCCAGCTTTGACAACAAAAAACCGCTGCCTTGGTCGTCGGCCAACCACCGGCCCAGCTCTGCCGTGACTGCGCGCGCGCTTGGCAGCTCGATCCATTCCTGGCCATCGGGCTTGCGCGGTGCATACAGGATATAACCCGCGGGATGGTCCGGGCGGTTACCGTAAAAAACCAGCACATCTGCCAGCGGGTGCCCTGGCTCCAGGCTTAACGTGGTCACATGCTCATCCGCTGCCGCTGCGCCGCTGGCGAGGTTACGCACCAACTGGTGGCCCGCCTCGCTCAGATGCCCCTGGAAGCGCGCCAACAGGGCACCGACTTCGACCCGCGCGGCGTGCACGGCGACCAGCGCTTGCAGCACCGTGGCGTCTTCGAGCCGTTTCGCCAACCCTTCCAGGTAACCGGCGCGCGGCTCTAACTGGCCCAGTAGCTCGTTCGCCGAGTCGCCCGGCTGGCGCAGGAACGGGTTAGCCGCCCACACCCGGTTCATGAACGGGTTGGCCGCGAACGGCCCGCGTAGCAGGCAGTCGGTAAGCGACTCGGTGTTTTGCCCGACCAAGCGCCCATCGTCGTATACGCTGCTGACACACAACGCGTCGGGGTCCAGCCAAATACCCGCGGCGCGCAACACCGGGCGCGCCAAGTGCCGGGCAAAGGTTTCGAGCGACGCATACTCACCCAGGCATTGCTCGAACTGCAACTGCGCGCCTACCCACCGTTGCTCGTAGTCTGCCAAGGCTTCGCGGTCGCTGGCCGACAACTGTTGTACCCACCCGCCCCTGCCTACCGTGGCCATCAACGCCCGCTCGCTGTCGTCGGCCAGCCCGTCGGCGGTCAACGATTGGAATAGCCGAGCATTGGCAACCTGCACCCCGTCGAACAATGCCCTGGGCGTAAGCAATACTTGGCCGTGTTCAAGCGGTGCCCATATGTTTTCACGCCACGCTCTCAACCGCGCGACCAACCGCTGCTCCAAGTCGCCGTTTTGCTCGGCACTCGCAGTGGCGAGTACATGCGCCTGCATTGCATCCACGTACTGGCGCAGCATGGCTTCATTGGCCCGCTCGAACAAATGCTGCAACGTAGGTGCCGGCACCTGCGCAAACACGTCCGCGCCCATATCCCCGCCTTCGCCGCTTGGCCCTGCGCTGCCGTCACCGTGGCCGCTGGCGGCAAGCCAATGCCTGACCAACATGCCCAACAAGGCGCACATCGACGCCGTTGATAACCGGGTCACCGGGCTGCCTGGCCCGGCGAGGTCCACGACCCACTGCGCGGCATAGCTTTCGAACGCCACGCAGCGGCGCCGGCAAACCGCAAGCTGGGCCTGCCAACGCCCCAGGCGCCGGGCCACCGCTTGGGCTTGATGTTGAACGTTTACCATCTAACCATCCTCTTTTGCGTAAAACCCCAAGCCTAAAAGGCGCAGCGGCGCGCTTAGAGGTAGCTATTGATCGCCCGGTGACCTTGGCACAAGTAGGTTCATGGCAGCGGGCATGGTGTAAACTGCGCCGCCCTGAAACCTGAGGTAGCCGCCATGCCTTGGCTGCAAGTTCGCCTGGCCATCGGCCCAGAACAAGCCGAAACCTACGAAGACGCCCTGCTGGAGATCGGCGCGGTGTCGGTTACCTTCATGGATGCCGAAGACCAACCCATCTTCGAGCCCGAGTTGAACACCACCCCGCTATGGCGGCACACGCACCTGCTGGCGCTGTTCGAAGCCGACACGGCGGCCGCTGCGGTATTCGCCCACCTGCAATTGCTGACCGAGGCACCACTGCCCGAACACCATGCCGAGGTAATCGAAGACCAGGACTGGGCGCGTAGCTGGATGGACAACTTCCAGCCGATGCGCTTCGGCCGGCGCCTGTGGATCGTGCCCAGTTGGCACCAGGCGCCGCAGCCCGATGCGGTGAACCTACTGCTAGACCCCGGCCTGGCCTTCGGCACTGGCACCCACCCCACCACTGCCCTGTGCCTGGAATGGCTCGACGACCAAGCGCTCAGCGGCCAGCAGGTGCTGGACTTCGGCTGCGGCTCGGGGATACTGGCGATCGCCGCGTTGCTGCTGGGCGCGCAGGCGGCGATCGGCACCGACATCGACGTGCAGGCGCTGGAGGCTTCGCGCGATAATGCCGAGCGTAATGGCATCGATGCGCAGCGCTTTAGCCTGTACCTGCCCGACAAACTGCCGGCGCTGCAGGCCGATGTGCTGGTGGCGAACATCCTGGCCGGGCCCTTGGTGGCGCTGGCCCCGCAGTTGCAAACGCTGGTGCGCCCGAGCGGCTTGCTGGCACTGTCGGGCATCCTTGCCGAGCAAGCTGGGGAGGTGATCAAGGCTTATGAAACAGCCTTTGCTCTCGACCCCGTCGCAGAGCGCGATGGCTGGGTGCGCATCAGTGGCCGGCGCCTGCAATAGGGCCTAAAATGGCCCACCGCTCGAACTGGACCCGCGCATGACCGACAGCTTCGTCACCCAGTGCCCCCATTGCCAAACGCGCTTTCGCGTGAGCTACAACCAGCTCGGCGTCGCACGTGGCGCCGTGCGCTGTGGTGCTTGCAAGCAGGTATTCAACGCGGCCCGGCAATTGCTCGAGCAAAGCGCCACCCAGCAGGCACAGGCCGAACGCCCAACCCCGCTGCCCCAAGCGCAAACTGCCGCGCCCGAGCCGCCAGCTGCGGTGCCCACACCTGCCGCCACGCCGAGCCAACCGACCCACGAAGGCCAATGGGACGCCGCGCAGCTCGAAACGCTGAACCTCGACGCCGAACTGGCGCGCCTGGAACGGCGCCCAGCACCACGCCAGGGCACCGGCCGCGATGGGCTTAGCGCCAGCCGCGATGCCCAGGACGAACACTGGCCGCAGCAACCGTTCGGCAACCATCGCGACGAGGCACTGCCCACAGAAACCGCCTCGGCGGGCGAACCGCCCTTGCTCGACGACGACGCCGCTACGCTCGGTGGCACACCGCCAGCGTTGACGGGCAAGCACGAGCGCACCGAACCGAACCTGCGCGACGAACACCTGCTCGACCTGGAAGACGACCCCCTACAACTGCAATGGCAACGCAGCCGTTCGTCGTTCGGCAAGCGATTGCTATGGGGGCTGCTGTCGCTACTGGCAGCGCTGGGGTTGCTCGGCCAATACAGCTACTACCATTTCGATGAACTGGCACGGCAAGACCAATACCGCCCCTGGTTCCAGGCCCTGTGCCCGGTGGTGGGCTGCAAGGTGCCGTCGAAAGTCGACGTTCGGCAGATCAAAAGCAGCAACCTGGTCGTGCGTAGCCACCCCGACTTCGCCGGCGCCTTGGTGGTAGACGCGATCATCTATAATCGCGCGCCGTTTTCGCAGCCCTTTCCCCTGCTGGAACTGCGCTTCGCCGACCTCAACGGCCAATTGATCGCCAGGCGGCGCTTCAAACCAGCCGAGTACTTGGCTGGCGACCTCGCCGGGCAGGCAGAAATGCCGCCGCAGACGCCGATTCACATCGCCCTGGATATCCTCGACCCGGGCCCAAAGGCGGTGAATTACAGCTTATCGTTTCGCTCGCCAGAGTAACGCCCCGGGTAGCCCTAGGCTTTCAAACTTTTTTTCATAAGCCCCAGCTGTTCAGATTTTATCCAGATTGATCTTTATCTGGTCATCGAGAGCGGGTATTATGCCCTCCCTTTTTCGAACTCCAGGCTTCGTACGAATCCGGCCTTACCACAGGTAAACCTATGTCGGCGGTACGCATCGGCCCCTACACAGTCCCTAATGGCCTGGTCCTTGCACCGATGGCAGGGGTCACCGACCAGCCCTTTCGCCAGTTGTGCCGGCGCCTGGGGGCAGGGCTTGTGGTGTCCGAAATGGTCAGTGCGGACCTGTCACTGTGGAACAGCCGCAAATCGAGCCTGCGCCGCGTGCACGGCGGCGACCCTGAACCACGCGCGGTGCAGATCGCCGGCGGCGACCCGCAAATGCTCGCCGCCGCCGCCCAAGCCAACGTGCAGGCCGGGGCGCAGATCATCGATATCAACATGGGTTGCCCAGCGAAAAAAGTGTGCAACAAGGCGGCAGGTTCGGCCCTGCTCAAGGACCAAGCCCTGGTGGCAAGCATCCTGCACGCGGTCGTCGCCGCGGTGAGCGTTCCGGTTACCCTGAAGATCCGCACCGGCTGGGACCGCGATAACCGCAATGGCATCGATATTGCGCGTATCGCCGAACAAGCCGGGATCAGCGCGTTGGCGGTGCATGGCCGCACCCGGGCCGACTTGTACACCGGCAGCGCCGAATACGACACCATCGCCGCGATCAAGCACGCGGTGTCGATACCCGTGTTCGCCAACGGCGACATCACCTCACCGGAAAAAGCCCGCCACGTGCTGGATGCGACGGGCGCCGACGGCCTGCTGATAGGCAGGGCCGCCCAAGGGCGACCGTGGATTTTCCGTGAAATCGAGCATTACCTGCGCACCGGGGAAAAACGCGCGGCGCCGGGCTTGGATGAAGTGGAACGAATTCTGCTGGAGCACTTGGCCGCGCTGCATGCCTTTTATGGCGATGTGATGGGCGTACGCATCGCCCGCAAGCATGTGGGCTGGTACTTGGCCACGTTGCCGGGCGCCAGGGAGTTTCGCGCCCATTTCAATCAACTGGAAGATAAGCACGCGCAATGCGCCAACGTTTGCGAATTTTTCCGCGAACGGCACGAGAGCCTTGTCACAAAGGACGAAGAGGGGGTGGCCGCATGACGATGATGACCCAGACTTTAGTGAGTGGAACAACGCCCGTGAGCGAGAACGTCAACCTTAAACAGCATTTGATCTCGCCCAGTGAACAAGGGCAGACCTTGCGCGGAAGCGTCGAAAAGGCGCTGCATAACTATTTCGCGCACCTGGAAGGGGCAACGGTCACCGACGTGTACAACCTGGTCCTCTCCGAAGTCGAGGCACCACTGCTCGAAACCGTGATGAACTACGTCAAGGGCAACCAGACCAAGGCCAGCGAAATACTCGGCCTGAACCGCGGCACCCTGCGCAAAAAGCTCAAGCAGTACGACCTGCTCTAGCTTCAGAGAAATTCCGAAAAGGCGACGGCCAAGGGCCGGTCGCCTTTTTTGCTAACCGCTGTGAATGGAACCTGAAATGACCGACCACACCACCCGCCTGCCGATACGCCGCGCCCTGATCAGCGTGTCCGACAAAACCGGCATTCTCGAATTCGCCCGCGAACTCGAAGCCCTCGGTGTCGAGATCCTCTCCACCGGAGGGACCTTCAAGCTGCTGCGCGACAATGCCATCGCGGCCGTGGAGGTGGCGGACTACACCGGTTTCCCGGAAATGATGGACGGCCGGGTCAAAACCCTGCATCCGAAGGTTCATGGCGGGATCCTCGGCCGGCGCGGCACGGATGATGGTGTAATGGCCGAGCACGGGATCAAGCCGATCGACTTGGTCGCGGTGAACCTCTACCCCTTCGAAGCCACCGTCGCCAAGCCCGGCTGCGACCTGGCCAGCGCCATTGAGAACATCGACATCGGCGGCCCGACCATGGTCCGCTCCGCCGCGAAGAACCATAAAGACGTGGCCGTTGTGGTCAACGCCAGCGACTACGCCGCGGTAGTCGACAGCCTCAAGGCTGGCGGCCTCACCTACGCGCAGCGCTTCGACCTGATGCTCAAGGCATTCGAACATACCGCCGCCTACGACGGCATGATCGCCAACTACCTCGGCACCATCGACCAGGCCGCCGCCACCCTTGGCACGCAAGGCCGGGGGGAGTTCCCACGCACCTTCAACAGCCAGTTCATCAAGGCCCAGCAAATGCGCTACGGCGAGAACCCGCATCAACGCGCGGCGTTCTATGTCGAGGCCAAGCCGGCCGAGGCGGGCATCGCCACCGCTGTGCAACTGCAGGGTAAGGAACTGTCGTACAACAACGTGGCCGATACCGACGCCGCGCTGGAATGCGTGAAGAGCTTCACCAAGCCGGCCTGCGTCATCGTCAAGCATGCCAACCCTTGCGGCGTGGCGGTTTGCCCCGACGCCGAAGGCGGCATTCGCCAGGCTTACGAACTGGCCTATGCCACCGACAGCGAGTCCGCGTTTGGCGGCATCATTGCCTTCAACCGCGAGTTGGACGGTGCCACCGCCCAGGCCATCGTCGAACGCCAGTTCGTCGAAGTGATCATCGCCCCCAGCGTCAGCGATGCAGCCCGTGCCGTGGTTGCCAGCAAAGCCAACGTACGCCTGCTCGCCTGCGGCCAATGGGCTGCCGAGCGCGCCCCGGCGTGGGACTACAAGCGCGTGAACGGCGGGCTGCTGGTGCAAAGCCGCGACACCGGCATGATTACCGCCGAAGACCTCAAGGTGGTCACCCAGCGCGCGCCGACCGAGCAGGAAGTCCACGATTTGATCTTTGCCTGGAAAGTGGCCAAGTTCGTTAAGTCCAACGCCATCGTTTATGCCAAGCACCGCCAAACCATCGGCGTAGGCGCCGGCCAGATGAGCCGGGTCAACTCTGCACGCATCGCCGCGATCAAAGCCGAGCAGGCCGGGCTGCAGGTTGAAGGCGCGGTAATGGCGTCGGATGCGTTCTTTCCGTTCCGCGATGGCATCGACAACGCCGCCAAGGCCGGCATCCGCGCGGTGATCCAGCCGGGCGGCTCGATGCGCGATGCCGAAGTGATCGCAGCGGCGGACGAGGCGGGCATTGCGATGGTCTTCACCGGCATGCGCCATTTCAGGCATTGATTGCGGCCGCACTGCCTCGGGTTCTGCTGCGGCAGTGCGGCCTGGTACTGCAGCGCCTGTACCCCAAAAACAGGAATTTGATATGAACGTATTGATCATCGGCAATGGCGGGCGTGAACACGCCCTGGCCTGGAAAGTAGCGCAAGATCCGCGCATCGAGAAAGTCTTCGTGGCCCCCGGCAACGCCGGCACCGCCACCGAAGCCAAGTGCGAGAACGTGCCCATCGATGTACTGGCCCTTGAGCAATTGGCCGATTTTGCCGAGCAGAACGTACAACTGACCATCGTCGGCCCCGAAGCGCCATTGGTGGCAGGCGTAGTAGACCGGTTCCGCGCGCGCGGCCTGGACTGCTTCGGCCCGACTGCCGGTGCCGCTCAACTCGAAGGCTCCAAGGCGTTCAGCAAAGACTTCCTGGCCCGCCACGCCATCCCGACGGCGGCTTACCAGAACTTTACCGAGGTCGAACCGGCCTTGGCTTACTTGCGTGAACGCGGCGCGCCAATCGTGATCAAGGCCGACGGCCTCGCTGCGGGCAAGGGCGTGATCGTGGCCATGACCCTGGCCGAAGCCGAAGCCGCCGTGCGCGATATGCTTGCCGGCAATGCCTTCGGCGACGCGGGTTCGCGGGTGGTGATCGAAGAGTTTCTCGAAGGCGAAGAAGCCAGTTTTATCGTCATGGTCGACGGCGACAACGTGCTGCCCATGGCCACCAGCCAGGACCACAAGCGTGTAGGCGATGCCGATACCGGCCCGAACACCGGTGGCATGGGCGCGTACTCACCGGCCCCGGTGGTGACCGAGGCGGTTCACCAGCGGGTAATGCAGCAGGTGATCATGCCGACGGTTCGCGGCATGGCCAGCGAAGGCAACACCTACACGGGCTTCTTGTACGCCGGCCTGATGATCGACAGCGCCGGCAACCCCAAGGTGATCGAGTTCAACTGCCGCTTCGGCGACCCCGAAACCCAACCGGTGATGCTGCGTTTGCAGTCGAGCCTGGTGTTGCTGGTCGAAGCGGCGCTGGCCAAGGCGCTGAACAAGGTTGAAGCGCAGTGGGACCCGCGCCCGAGCCTGGGCGTGGTATTGGCCGCTGGCGGCTACCCCGGTGACTACGCCAAAGGCGACGCCATCGCGGGCCTGGCCGAGGCCGCTACGCTCGGCGGCAAGGTGTTCCATGCCGGCACCGCCCTGCAAGGCGGCCAGGTCGTGACCGCCGGGGGCCGCGTACTGTGTGCCACGGCCCTGGGCGACACGGTGTTGCAGGCCCAGCAGCAGGCTTACGCGTTGGCCGCACGAATTGGCTGGAACGGTGCGTTCTATCGCAAGGACATCGGCTATCGGGCCATCGCCCGCGAGCAAGGCCTGGGCTAACCCCCTGCGCCATTGGGCGGGAAAGCCCCTGTTCAGGGGGGCTTTTCAGCTCGGTCGAGCACTTAGCACAGCCGGCATGGTTATACTCACGCAGTGAACCGGCCGTTCGTTCAGGCATGGGGTAGTAGTGCTGTCGTTGCCCAGTTCTGGTTCAGGATATTCAGCCTATCATCAGACAAGGATTTCGCCGTGCACCGGCTCAGGATCGCCCTGCTACTCCTTATCGGCCTCTCGTGCCTTATCGGCCTGCCGCCGGCACAGGCCGACGCAGGCAACGGCTGGGCGGCGCTGGTCGATGATCAGGGCACGCTGCAACTGAACGACGTGCGCGCTGGCCGCTACCAGAACCAGTTCGCCCCGCTGGCGTTGCGCCAACTCGACGCCGCGCCGCCGCAAAGCGCTTTATGGTTGCACTACCGCCTGGCACCCAGCCGCCACGAACAATTGCTGCGCCTGTTCGCACCCGACCTGTCGCGCCTGGACCTCTATGTGCTCGACGGCGAACAACTGTTGCAGCATCGGCAAAGCGGCTACAGCAGCCCGGACGACCATCCCACACCCCGCACCGGCGACATCTTGCTCGCCCTGCCCCAGGCGCCGGCGCCCCTGGATGTTTACCTGCGCCTGGTGTCCGAGCACCAGGTGCGCCCCAGCCTAGCGCTAGAGAACGCCATCGATGCCGCCGCCGACCAACACCAACCGCTGCTGTTCGGCCTGCTGGTGGGCGCCATGGCGATGCTGATTTTGCACAACCTCAGCCGCTACGCTTACAGCCGCTCGGCCAGCAGCTTGTGGCTGGCGGCTTGCCAAGCGTTGGTGCTGGCCAGCGCCATGGTGTTGATGAACCTCGGCCTGCCCGGTGCCATCCCGTGGAGCCCGGCGCGTACGCCAGTCGCGTACCTCTGCATGCTGGCGGCGTCGGTGTGCGGTTTGCTGTTCACCGTTCGGTTTTTCAGCCTGCGCCGCCAGCCACGGCTGAACCGCCTGCTGCTGGGCATGGTGTTGCTCATCGCCCTGTGCAGCCTGTTGTTGCTGTTCGTCAACACCCTGCCGATGAACCTGGTCACCTATGTGTTGGTCGCGCTCACGTGCCTGTGCATGCTCGCCAGTGCTTGCCTCAACGCCCACACGCATTACCTGCCGGGCAAGGTCTTCGCGCTGGCCATGGCGCTGGCCAGCGCGGCGTTCGTGATTGTGATGCCAGCGCTGCTGGGGCTGACCCGCACGCCGGCGCAATGGCTGATCGTCGGGCTGCTCGGCTGCGCCGTGGCGGCCGGCTTCCTGCTCAATTTTGCCTTGACCATCCGCCTGCGGCACATCAGTGAAGAACGCTATAGCGTAGGGCGCGAGCTGGCCGCCAGCACGGCCGAAACCAACGCCAAGGCCGAATTCCTGGCCAAGCTCAGCCACGAAATCCGCACCCCCATGAACGGCGTGCTGGGCATGACCGAACTGCTGCTGGGTACGCCGCTGTCGGTGAAACAGCGCGATTATGTGCAAACGATCCACAGCGCGGGCAACGAGCTGCTCACGCTGATCAATGAGATCCTGGATATTTCCAAGATCGAATCCGGGCAGATCGAACTGGACGACGTGCAGTTCGACCTCAATGCCCTGATTGACGACTGCCTGAACATCTTCCGTGGCAAGGCCGAGCAACAAGACGTCGAGTTGATCAGCTTCACCCAGCCGCAGGTGCCACGGGTGATCAGCGGCGACCCCACGCGGCTGCGCCAGGCCCTGCTGGCGATGCTCGACAATGCCCTCAAGCGCACCGACCAAGGCGAAGTACTGATCGCCGTGGCCCTGGACCAACGCAGCGGGCCGCCACGGCTGCGCATCGCCGTGCAAGACAGCGGCACGCCCCTGTCGGAGCCGGAACGCGAGGCCATGCTGCACACCCAATTGCGCAGCCAGGATCTGCTCGCCAGCGATAAACCCAGCGCGCACCACCTGGGGTTGTTGATCGCTCGCCAGTTGGTCGCGCTGATGAACGGCGAGTTCGGCATCAAGGGGGGCTCGCACCAAGGCAGCACCTTTTGGCTAACGCTGCCACTGGACCCCTTGCGCATGGAGCATGGCATCGCCGACCTCGACAGCCCGCTCAAAGATGCCCGCGTGCTGGTGGTGGACGACAACGACACCTGCCGTAAGGTGCTGGTGCAGCAGTGCAGCGCCTGGGGCATGAGCGTCAGCGCGGCGTCCTCGGGCAAGGAGGCGCTCGCCCTGCTGCGCACCAAGGCGCATTTGCGCGACTATTTCGACGTGGTGCTGCTGGACCAAAACATGCCAGGGATGACCGGCATGCAACTGGCTGCAAAAATCAAGGAAGACCCCAGCCTGAGCCACGACATTCTGGTGATCATGCTCACCGGCATCAGCAATGCCCCAAGCAAGGTGATCGCGCGCAACTCAGGGGTCAAGCGCATCCTCGCCAAGCCCGTGGCCGGGTATACCCTCAAGGCTACTCTGGCCGACGAACTGGGCCAGCGCAGTGAGGGGGCGATCCCCGCACCCGCACCGCTCGGGCGCGGCGAACAAGAGCCCGCTGAAGCCGGGTTGCCTCACGACTTTCGCATTTTGGTGGCCGAAGACAACTCGATTTCAACCAAGGTGATCCGCGGCATGCTCGGCAAGCTTAACCTCTCGCCAGACACCGCCAGCAATGGCGAGCAAGCCCTGCGGGCGATGAAGGCGCAGCGTTACGACTTGGTGCTGATGGACTGCGAGATGCCCGTTCTCGACGGCTTCAGCGCCACCCAGCAACTGCGCGCCTGGGAGCTGGGCAACCAGCGCCCGCGCACCCCGATCGTGGCGCTGACCGCCCATATCTTAAGCGAACACAAGGAACGTGCGCGCCAGGCCGGGATGGATGGCCACATGGCCAAACCGGTGGAGCTTTCGCAACTTAGGGAATTGGTCGAGCATTGGGTGGCACAACGAGACAGGCGGCCCGACACCGAGGCCGCCCAGCCCTGAGCCTCAGAGCAAGGCCAGGTAGTCACCGCGAAGCTTCTCGAAACGCTTGGCGATAGCGGGCATGTGGGCGCGCTGGAAGCTGCCCACATCAAAGCGCGCCAAGCCAATATGCACCGTGATCAGCGGTGCGCTGGTGGCCCCGAACAGCGTGTTGCCCGTGGCGTGCAGGTCCAGTTCCTCGTGGTAGACCAGCAGGTCGAGCAAGCGCGCCCCGGCGGCGCCCCGCCGGGCCGTGCACGGCAGCAACTGGTACATACCGTGATGATGCTCGCGCGCGTAGTGCTCGAGCAGCGCCGTGCCCTGCGGGCTGCCCTTGAGCTTATCGAGCCCGCGCGCAGCTAATTCGCCAAAGCGCAGGCCCTGGGCGGCGACTTGCTTGCAGGCATGGTCGGTGATCGATACCCGGCGGGTGTCCGGTGCATAAACGTGGGAAGGTGGCTGGGCATCCCAGCCTAGAAAGCGCAGTTGCCGGCGGTAGTAGTCGTACCACTGGCCACCTTGTTCCTTGTACAGGTCCTGGGTGGCCCGATAGGCGAAGCGTACCGCAAGGCTTACCGCCTTACGTTGCGCCGGCTCGATGTCGTCGTCGAAGATCAGCACGCTGGCCCCGATAACGCTTGTGAACGCACTGTCCATGTGTGTTAAACCCCCTTGGCAGAAAGGCCTTGCTCCAAGTGCTGTGGTGTTAGATGAGGTTCAGGTAATTGGCGAGTTTCTCAAGCTTTACCCCGCTGAGCTTTTCAGCGATTTGCGTGCGGCCTTCACCCAACTCATCGGTGGCGATGTTCAGCACCATCGACCCCACATAGTTTTCAGCGCTGGTACTCTCCCAATTGAAGATCAGCAGGTCTTTAGGGGCCGAACTGCTACGCACATCCAGCACGGCAATCGCCATATACACCGTGTGTTCATCGAGCTTGGCGCACGTGGTCACGCTGACCTGACCACCGGCTTTGGTCAGGGTGTTGTCTTGGAACAGCTTGTAGGCCGCTTGGTCCTTGGGCAGCGCCTCGATGGCTTGCTTGGCCAGGCTCTTGAATATGTCCACGGCCGCCAGTTGGCTGACCACGCCTGAAACCGCTACATCCAGCAAGCCGTCAATCACATTGTCCAGCGTGAGGGCGCGGTTGCTTTCGCTGCTGCGGTCGAATTGAAAGTGCTGCGATACCCAGCCCAGGTCGCTGAGCACGTTCGCGTATTGCTTGTACCAGCCTTCGAGTTGCGTTTGTTTGTCGTAGCTCTTGTTCGCCACTTGGTTGGCAAGGCGCAGCAGGTTGCGTGCATCGGCGATTTCCTGCGCGGTCAGCCCGGCGCCGAAGGCGACGATGCCGTTATCCAGTACGCTGGCGCTGACAAGGTGGGGGGTTGCGGTCATATCTGGCGCTCCTCAGTGGTTGAAAGCGGCCCGATAACCGAGCCTCCGCCACTGTAGGGCTTACAACGGGTGCAAATGAGCCGTGAAAGGTTTCACTGGTGCGGCGCCTGCGGGTACCAGCGCGGGGTATAGACCCACGGCGGGCCTTCGACGCGGGCGATGCAGCGCGTGGTCGACGAGCCGACCAGCACCATCGTGCGCATGTCGACCATGTCTGGGGTCAACTCACCCAGGCTGACCACCCGCAGGCGCTGGCCGGGCCGCGCCACATCGCGCCCCAGCACCACCGGCGTAGCCGGCGCCCGGTGCTGGCGCACGATTTCGAGTGCGCGCCCCAGCTGCCAAGGCCGGGAGCGGGATATGGGGTTGTAGAACGCCATGGCCAGATCTGCCTCGCAGGCCAAGTGCAGGCGCTTTTCGATCATCGCCCAGGGTTTCAGGTTGTCCGAGAGCGACAGCACGCAGAAGTCGTGCCCCAAGGGCGCCCCCGCCCATGCGGCAGTGGCCAGCGAAGCGGAGATGCCCGGCAATACCTGAAGATCGACCCGATGCCAGGCGGCCTCGCCGCTTTCCAGTGCCTCCAGCACTGCGCTGGCCATGGCGAACACACCGGGGTCACCCGATGACACCACGACCACCGAGCGCCCTTGCGCGGCCAGCTCGAAGGCATGGCGGGCACGCTGCAGTTCTTCCCGGTTGTCGGTGCAATGCAGCACCTGGTCGTCGCGGAACGGGCCGGCCATGCGCACGTAGGTTTCGTAGCCCAGCACATCCTGTGCATGCGCAAGCTCGGCACGTACCGCTGGGGCGAGCAAGGCGGCGGCTCCCGGCCCCAGCCCCACCACCGCCAGGCGGCCGCGGCGCTGGCCAAGGCTATCGGGGTCGATGGGCGCCGGGTAAACCCGCAGCGCTACCCCTTCGCTCGCATGCCCCGGCAGGGCTGGGTTGAAACGCAGCGGCAGCGCCAGCGCGTTCGCCAGCGCATGCAGCGCGCCATCGGCCATGGCCTCGGGCGCAGCCAACACGCAGCCCAGCGCCGCCGGCGCAATGCCTTCCCGTTCGAGCAATGCCCGCACCTTCGGCGCCAAGTCAGCAGCGGTGTGATGAACGGCCAGCACCACCGAGCGTGGATGAATAAGCAGCTCATGCGCCGCTGCCGGCCGCGCGTGCGGGCTGACATGGATCGCCAACCGCGCATCGGCGGCCTTGCTCAACGGGGCATCCGAGAGCCAGGGCGCGGGCCCCTCGATGCGCACCGCTGCGCCACCGAGCAGGTCAGCCACGAAGCGCTTGCCTTGGTCGAGGTCTGCCAGTACGTAACCTTCAGGTGGGTCTAGCAAGCACTGGCCAAAGCGTAGCTCGCCACTGGTGGTGATGGCCGGCGCCACCGCCAGGTGCGCGGCGATGCAGCGGGCCATGTGGTTGACGCCACCCAGGCCACCGAGCAATGGCACCACGGCGCTGCCGTCTTCAGCCAGCGCCAACACCGGTGGCTCGGCGGTTTTCGCCAGTAGCTCGGGGGCCAGGGTGCGGATCACGATGCCAGCGGCGCACAAGGCGATGATCGGCGTGTTTTCCCGGTACAACTGGCGCAGCGTGTCGCCAAAATGCTCATAGGTTTCGCCCGCACCGTGCACGCGGGTGGCCAGGCCCAGCAGGCGTGCCTGCGGGTACAGCGCGCGTAGCCGCTGCGCGGTGGCCAGGCCGCCTTGGCCGAGCAGTACGATAGCCGGTGGCAGCTCACTCATCCTTGCCACCGCTGCCCTGGCACCACGATCAACGAAAAGTATGGCGAAGACTGGGGGTCCACCTGTGCCAGCGGCACAACCTTCTGGTTGGCCATGGTCGCCCGCTCCACGTACAACGCCCGGCCATCGAGCCCCAGTTGCTGGAGCACCGCATACACCTTGGGGAAATTGCGCCCGAGCTTCATCACCACCGCCGCGTCGGCATCGGCCAGCCGGCGCTTAAGCTCGTCGTGGGGCAGCACGCCAGACAGCACCGCCAGCGACTGGTTGCGATACACCAGCGGCGCCCCCAATACCGAGGCCCCACCGAGCATCGAACAGACGCCGGGCACTACCTCGGTGCCGTAGCGGCTGGCCAGGCGGTCGTGCAGGTACATGTACGAGCCATAAAAGAACGGGTCGCCTTCGCAGATCACCGCCACGTCGCGGCCGGCGTCCAGGTGTGTCGCCACCTCCAGCGCGGCACTGTCGTAGAAGTCGCTGATCACTTGCTCATAGGCGAGCGGCGGCGGTAGCACCTCGGTGGTCACCGGGTACACCAACGGCAACAACTGCTGCGCCGGTTGCAAGTGCTGTTCGATAATGCCGAACGCGTTGCCCTTTTTGCCCTTGGCCACGAAGTACCCCACCACCGGCGCCTCGCGCAGCAAGCGCAACGCCTTGAGGGTCAGCAGCTCAGGGTCGCCGGGGCCCACGCCCAGGCCGAACAATCGCCCGCGCAGGGTCATCATTCCACCTCCGAAGCCAGCGCGTTCACCGCCGCGGCGGCCATGGCGCTGCCGCCACGGCGGCCCTGCACCACCACGAATGGCACCCCGCGGCTATCGGCAGCGAGCATCGCCTTGGATTCGGCAGCGCCAATGAAGCCCACCGGGAAGCCCAGGATCAGCGCCGGCTTGGGCGCACCGGCGTCGAGCATTTCCAACAAGTAGAACAACGCCGTCGGGGCATTGCCGATCACCACCACACTGCCTTGCAGGTGCTCGCGCCACAGCTCCAGCGCCACCGCCGAGCGGGTGTTGCCTTTAGCCTGGGCCAGCGCTGGTACACGCTCATCCCTGAGCGTACAGACCACCGCATTGGCCGCTGGCAGGCGCGCACGGGTGATGCCCGCGGCCACCATGTGGGCATCGCACAAGATCGGCGCACCGCGCAGCAGGGCCTGGCGCCCGGCGCGCCCGGCACCTTCGCTGAAGGCCAGGTCATCGACCACATCGACCATGCCACAAGCATGGATAACCCGCACGGCAAGCTGTTCGAGGTCCGCCGGGATCCGCTCCAGCCGAGCCTCCGCGCGGATGGTGGCGAAGGAGTTGCGATAGATCTGTTGCCCATCGCGGATGTAGTCGATCATCAGGTGTCGCTCCGTGGGAGGCCATTCAACAGGCTGGCCGCCGCTTGCAAAGTCAGCTCGCGAGCGCGCAGCCGGCCCAGGCCAGGTTGCGCGGCATCGCGAATAAAAAGGTCGTAGCGGCCCGGCGCCACTGCCAGCAAGGTGAACGGCGCGACGTGCGCCGCCGCGCAGGCGCGCGGGCAGCCAGACAAATGCACCGGCCGTGGCGGCGCCAACAACATGGCGAGGCGGCGGGCATCGGCCTTGGTATCGGCCTGGCCCTTGGCACAGCCGCTGGCGCCACTGCAAGCCAGCATCGCGGCCAGCGGCGCCTCGGCATCCACCAGCAGGCCGAGGGTGCGCAGTTCCGCCTGCACGCGATCGGCATGGGCCTGGGCAATGCCGGGGATCAGCAGGCCCTGCCACGGGGTTAGGTGTAACGCGCCGCAGCCCCAGCGGCGGCACAGTTGCGCCAGGGCGTGTAACTGCGCCGCGTGAAAACGCCCCAGCTCGAACTGCGCACACACCGCCACCGTGCCGGCCTGCGCTTGCGGATACACCCCCAAACGCCCGCCGCTGGCGCCGCGCGGGCCGCTGTGGGTGACCCGCCGCAGGCCAAGGGGTGCGAGAAACGCCTCCAGCCCTATCGCATCGAGCAATGGGCGCATGCGTGTGTGGTCGCTGCCCGCCAGTGCCAGGAAGCGCCCAAGCACCGCCGCCACCCCAGCCAACGCCTCACCCAAGGGCAGCGCCACGACCATGGTGCCCTGCGCAGGGCTGCTCGCCAGGCCCACCCCCCAGTGCCATTGGCCGCCCAGCAGTAGCGGCGAAAGCCATACATCATGGGGGTGGTCGAGGCAGGCCAGGGCTTCGCCGCCGTCCAACTGCAAGGCGAATTTGGCCGAGAGCGCGTGGTAACGCGTGTCCCCTTCGAGCAACCGCAATAACTGCGCTGCCAATGGCCTTGCATCCAGGGCCTGTTGCGGGTCTATCCCGGCCAGCGGGCTGAGCATTAGGTTGCGCACATCATCGCCACCCGGGTGCGCGGGGCCCAAGCCCGCCTGCAGCAACGCCTGCTGCAGCACGCCCGCTTCGGCACCCACCCCGCGCACCTGCACATTGGCGCGGTTGGTGGCCTCTAGCACGCCACTGGCATAGCGCTGGGCAGCCGCTGCCAAGGCGCTGGCTTGGCCAGCACCCAGCACGCCGCCAGGCAGCTTGATGCGGCAGATACCACCGTCCAATGCCTGGACGATGCGCAGCAGGCCAGGGCAGGCCGAAGGGCGAACAGGGCGGGAAGGCACGGGCACGTTCAAGGAAAGGTCCGTAAATGGCAGAAGGCGCGATATTATGCCTGCTTTGCCGGGCCGCTTGAAAACGCGACCGGTCGGAATCGCACTGCATGAGGAATATTCATGTCGGCATGGCTGACAATCGTGGGCATCGGCGAAGACGGTTACAGCGGCTTGGGCAAGCTTGCCCGGCGTGCCCTGCTGGGCGCCCTGCGCGTGTACGGCAGCGACCGCCAACTGGCGCTATTGCCCCGCTGCATCAGCGGCGAACGCCTGGCCTGGCCCAGCCCGTTCAGCCTGGCGCCGGTGCTGGCCGCCCGCGGCGAGCCGGTGTGCGTGTTGGCCAGCGGCGACCCAATGTTGCATGGGGTGGGCGCAAGCCTGGCGCGTGCGTTGCCCATCGGCGAAATGGCCATCCTCCCCGCCCCCTCTTCCTGCTCGCTGGCCGCGGCCCGGCTGGGCTGGCCACTGGCCGAGTGCAGCATCGTGTCGCTGGTGGCCAAGCCCTTGCAACGGCTGAGTGCCGAACTCTACAGCGGCCAACGCCTGTTATTGCTGAGCAATGACGAACATACGCCCGGGCAGGTGGCCGAGTTGCTCTGCGAACGGGGTTTCGGCGCCAGCGAAATGACCGTGTTCGAACACCTCGGCGGCCCGGCCGAACGGCGCCAGCATGGGCAGGCACAGCATTGGCCAGCGGTGCCGGCGGCGCGGCTTAACCTGGTTGCCGTGGAGTGCCGCGCGGTGGCCGGGGCCATGCGCCTGGCACGGCTACCGGGTTTACCGGATGCCGCCTTTCACCATGACGGCCAGATCACCAAGCGCGATGTACGGGCCATTACCCTGGCGCGCCTGGCGCCACAACCCGGCGAGTTACTCTGGGATGTGGGTGCCGGCGCGGGCTCGGTGGGCATCGAATGGATGCGCAGCCACCCGGCTTGCCGCGCCATCGCCATCGAAGCCAACCCCATGCGCCAAGGCTATATCGTGCATAACCGCGAGGTACTGGGCGTGCCCGGCCTGCAATTGGTCACAGGCCACGCGCCGCAGGCGCTCGCTGGCCTGCCAGCGCCGGATGCGGTGTTCATCGGCGGTGGCGTGACCGTGCCGGGCATGCTCGAAACCTGCTGGCGGCTGCTCAAGCCCGGCGGCCGCCTAGTGGCCAACGCCGTCACCGTGCAGAGCGAAATGGCCCTGGTGGCGTGGCGCGACCGCCACGGCGGCGAGTTGGCCCGCCTGCAACTGGCCCACGCACACCCGCTGGGCAGTTTCGACACCTGGCGCCAGGCGCTGCCGGTCACACTGCTCGAACAGGTCAAGCCGGGCGATGCGTGAAGAAAGCCCCGAACAACCCGCACCGCTGCGCAGCGGGCTGACCACCGGCAGTTGCGCCACCGCCACCAGCCTGGCGGCAGCGCGGCTGTTACTGGGCGGTACGGTGCAACGGGCGGTTTTGATCACCTTGCCCAAGGGCAAGCAGGTGTCGCTGGCCCTGCAATTTTGCCGGCCCGTCGCCGGCGGTGCCGAAGCCGGCACCCTCAAGGATGCCGGCGATGATCCCGACGTGACCCACGGCGCCCTGGTCTACAGCCAAGTGCGCCTGCATGCCGCGCCCGGCGTGCGCTTTGTCGCCGGCCCCGGCGTGGGCACGGTGACCCGCCCGGGCCTGGTGCTGGCGGTCGGCGAGCCTGCGATCAACCCGGTGCCACGCAAGATGATCAGCGAACACCTCGCCGCCCTGGCCCAGCAGCACCAGTATGCGGGCGGTTTCGAAGTAACCGTGTGCGTCGAGGGCGGCGAAGCCTTGGCCCTGAAGACCATGAACCCGCGCCTGGGCATCCTCGGTGGGCTGTCGATCCTCGGCACCAGTGGCATTGTTCGGCCGTTTTCCTGCGCAGCCTACATCGCCTCCATTCACCAGGGTATCGATGTAGCCAAGGCCAATGGTTACGAACACCTTGCCGCCTGCACCGGCAACGCCAGCGAGGAAGCCATGCGCACGCATTACCAACTGCCGAACATTGCCCTGATCGAAATGGGCGATTTCGTCGGCGCGGTGCTCAAGCACCTGCGCAAGGTGCCCGTCGCCCGGTTGAGCCTGTGCGGCGGGTTCGGCAAGGTCAGCAAGCTGGCCGCCGGCCACATGGACCTGCACAGCCGCCATTCGAGCATCGACCTGCCGCAATTGGCCGAATGGGCCGGGGCGCTGGGCGCCAGCGCCAGCCTGCGCGCGGCCATGCTGCAGGCCAATACCAGCCAGCAGGCATTGGCCCTGGCGCATGCCGAGGGCATGGCCCTGGGCGATGCCGTATGCGCCCACGCGCAAGCCTTCGCCCGCTCGGTGCTGCCGGCCCAGGTGCAAGTTGAAGTGTTCGCCATCGACCGCCAGGGTGGCTTCGTAGGCCATGCGGGGTTTGCCCCATGACTCGGGTGCTGGTACTGGGCGGCACCACCGAAGGGTTGGCCATTGCCCGGGAATTGGGGCCGGAACAGGTCTACAGCCTCGCCGGCATTGGCCGGGTACCGGCCGACCTGCGCTGCACCGTGCGCGTAGGTGGTTACGGCGGTGCGGACGGCCTAGCGGCGTTCCTGCGCGCGCAGGGCATCGGCCTGCTGGTGGATGCCACCCACCCTTATGCCGCGCGCATCAGCCATAACGCCGCGCTCGCGGCGCAGGCCTGCGGCATTGCCTGCTGGGCCGTGCGCCGCCCGGCCTGGCAGCCGCAGGCCGGGGACGATTGGCGCGAGGTCGCCGATTGGCCCGCGCTCATCCACGCGCTGCAGGGCTTTGAGCGCCCGTTGTTTACCTTGGGGCGTGAACCGTTGCGACACCTGGGCAGCATCCCACCGCAGCAGTTCTGGACGCTGCGCGCGCTGCAGGCCTGCCCGGGCAACGCGCGTTGCGAGGTGATCGCCGCCCGCGGGCCGTTCACCCTCGAAGGTGAACGGGCTTTGTTTCAACGGCGCGGCATCGATGTGCTGGTGAGCAAGAACAGCGGCAGCGAAGCCACCGAACCCAAGTTGCAGGTGGCACGCGAACGCGGCCTACCGGTATTGCTGTTACGCCGGCCGGTGCTGCCGCCAGCCGAGCGCACGTTCACCGGTGCCGGCAGCCTGTTGCAGGCATTGAGACAATTTGCGCCAAACTGCTTTTTTACTTCCCTAGGCGGTTCTGGCTAAATACCGGGCACCCCTCCCTTGGAACGCCTCGATGAACCCTTTGCCACGGTTGGCCCTTTGTTTTTCGATGCTTGCCTTCGCCTGCGCGGCCCAAGCGCAGGATTACACCCTGGGCGCGCTGACCATCGGCCAACCTTGGTCCCAGGCCTTGCCACCCAATGCACCCACGGTGGCGGCCTACTTCACCCTGGCCAATGCCGGCGCCGAAGACGACGTGCTGCTCGGGGTAGATTCGCCCATTGCCGGGCAAGCGCAAATGCACCAGCACATCGGCCAAGACGGCATGATGAAAATGCAACGCGTGACCAGCGTTCTGCTGCCGGCGGCGGGGCAGGTGAACTTCGCGCCCATGGCCTACCACGTGATGCTGCTCGACCTGGGCGAGCGCAGCGCGTTGCAGCCGGGGCAGCATTTCCCGCTGACGCTGCGCTTCCAGCGCAGTGGCGATATCACCGTAAACGTCGACGTGCTCACTGACGCTCCCGCCCAAGGGCAAATGCACGGCGGCTGATGAAACACCCACGCCCCACCCCGCCCCGCCGCTGGGTAAACCGCGGCCGTTGGCTCGGCCTGTTCGCCGTGCTGATGTTGTTCATCGGCCCGCTGGCTTCGCAGTCCATGCCAATGGACCCAGTCCAGCGAATGGCGAACATGAGCATGGCCACCCATGGCCATGGCTGCGATGGCGATGCCGGCAAGGACCAGGCGCCGAACGGGCTGCACCCGCTGTGGGAACGCTGTGGCTATTGCAGCCTGTTCTTTCATTGCCCGGCATTGCCCCAGGCCCTGAGCTTCACCGGTGCCACCACCCTGCCCGCCGCCCCCGCGC
>NZ_JAAOCA010000037.1 GCF_014694385.1 Pseudomonas typographi
GGTGGGGTATTCAATGGTCGGGCCTCCCTACAATGGCTGGGCTAACGCCGCGCTCCCCGCTTAGCATGGGCGAACAGGGTCCCCAGGAGGGAACCGTGAGGCGGTGTGCCCAAAGATCGAGAAGTTAAGTCGATCAATGGCTAAGGATATCTTAGTACATAGTCAAGCGGAATCTAAGAATCTCTTAGCCTTTTAACGGCTAAAAAATGAGTACGTTCTGTAAACGGTTAAAGGAAGCGCGCCTGGCGGCGGACATTTCCCAGGAGCGGCTGGGGATCGAGGCGGGCATAGAGCCTGCATCGGCGAGTGCGCGGATGAATCAGTACGAGACGGGCAAGCATTCGCCCAACCCGACAACGGTGCAGCAGATCGCCACGGCGCTGGATTTGCCCGCTTCCTATTTTTACAGTGAGGATGACGACGTCGCGCGGATGCTGGTGCTGTTCCACCGGTTGCCTGTGCAGCAGCGCAAGCAGGTACTGCTGGATTTGGAAACATTGGTTGGCAATGGGTTAGAGTCCTAGGCGGGCGCTGTTGGACAGCAGGCATCGCAGTCCGGGTCTAACGTTGGCGCCGGTGTCCACGGCTGTGCCAGTGGCGGCCTGGCGGATGATGGAGTGGACAAAATGTGGACATTTTCGGCGTCCTGGGGGCTTTGTTCGGAACGCCATAATCGCCAACGCCCTACATCTGTGGGGCTTTGTGATTGGTGCGGCACCAGGAGTCGAATAGGTTTCTAGTTGACTAATTTTTAAAGTAAAAATATCAGGCTGCTAATTCCCTACCTCTAAAACTACCTCCAGCGGATATCTAGCATCGAGTCAACGCTGCTATTGGGGACTTGCGAGTCAATGCGATCGCCAGGAGCGCGGCGCGAGGTAGTGGGTTTAATTAACCAGTTTCAATAGCTTAAGTTGGCTGCGTATATTCTTTTTCGGCTTGCCGTGGGCGGGTTTTGACTCGAATAGGATAGTGGGCAACCTTGCCATTGGTAAGCAGTTGACCAAGTCACCTTGACCTTGCTCCCGAGAAACGTATCCCTGAGCCTGTGTCAGGGGGGTGAGTTTCTGAGGTTGTAGCGTTTGCCAGTTTTGCTCGTAAAGCACCGGACGCACGCAGAAAAGTGTCGAGTGTAGGCGCTCTTGGTTGTACTACAGCGATCACCCCAACGACCGAATGCTCAAAAAGGCTCACTGCACATTCAATGAACTCGGCTTCGGCCACCTCGCCGATTCGTTCGACCAGACCCCCGAATGTTGATTTTCCCATAGGCGTGCCGGGTGTCTTCCGAAGCCGTTAAGGTCAGGCGCAAGGAAGGGCCGATCACCGAGATGTCTATGAATCTCTGGATCATTCAAAGTACCGATAAAGCCATTGATGAATACCACAGGGGAATGGATGCATTATTCATTTGGCTTTCCCTGCGAACAATGAAGTGAGTTCTTTTCTTTTAGCGTTTGTGAACAGTTGATCGAGAGTCTGGGGTGGCCCTCATGGAGATTGTCAGGAGTTCTCTCAGCAATGCTCTCCCTTGAGGCCAATCACCGAGTCCACTGGTCGAGTTGATGTGGCCTTGGGCTCCGATGTTCACTAGACGACTGCCCCAGGCATCTGCACATCGCTGGCTGTAGTCCATATCCGCATACGGGTCGTTGGAGCTTGCGATAACAGTACTTGGAAATGCGAATCGCCTAAGCCCAGGCGGACTGAACCCTTGCGCATCGTTTGGAAAAGTGGATCGGTCGGGGTCTGGTACGGCAACCAGCAAAGCTGCCCTGACCAACGTGCGGCTACATTGCGCCCAGTGGGCAACTTGCAGGCAGCCAAGGCTGTGGGCTACCAACACGGTATCGGGCCCAGCTCGGCTAATAGCGACTTCGAGATTCTCGACCCATCTTGCGCAAACCGGGCGATTCCAGTCTTGCCCCCGAATGCTCTCCATAGATGCGTCATTGTGTGCCCATATCGTTTGCCAGTGATCTGGGCCGGAGTTGCCAATGCCTGGCAGGAGCAATATCGAAGGTGTCATTTCTTGTTTCTCGGAAGGGGTGTCCGCAAAATGTAGCGAATGACACATCGATCGTGGATGGTAAATCATCCGAAAGAGGCATCATCAACCGATGACTCATCGGATTATTCAGCAGAGGAAAGCATGGAACTGGACAACAAAGATCGGCAGATTTTGGAGGCACTGCAAAAGAATGCAAGGCAAAGCCTGGCATCCTTGGGCAAGCGCATTGGGCTTTCGCAACCGGCTATGAGCGAACGGGTCCAGAAACTCGAAGCTGCGGGTGTCATAGAGGGTTACGGCGCTCGGGTAAGTTTGCGTGAGATAGGGCTAGGATTGCAGGCGATCCTGCGTATTCGCACAACTCACCAGCACATCAAGCGCTACCTGGAGTTGTTTAACGACATACCTGAGGTGCTGGAGGTTGATAGGATTACGGGGGAGGACTGCTTCATAGTTCGTTGCGCGTTTTCTCAGCCCGCTGATTTAGAGATTATAGTTGATGCGATGGCTGTTCACGGTTCGGTCACGACTTCGTTGGTTCTGTCCAACGCCGTGCGCAAACAGGTACCTGTACGTCCGAGAAGTGGCCCAGACACTTAGCAAGTGAGCCGGCGCGCAAGACGTGATTGCCAGACGGTTACTATCTAGAGCTATCAATGGAAAACTGTTTTCTCGTTTAAAGATCAGTTTTCTTAAAGCAGCGGCATGGCAAATAGGAGTGGTTAAGGTCGAAGCAGGAATGGGGCCCGAGGCATGCCGGTTGATTGGAAACTGAAGCAAAAATAAACCATCAGAGTTATAAACCCTGATGGCTCTTGGTACGCCCCCCCCCCCGACGCATCAATACTGGTAGCGCAAGGTCACTGCAAAGTTACGGGGGTCTCCGTAGAACAGCCCACCGAAGTTATTCGAGGTAGGCAGTGTCTGGTAATACACCTTGTCCAAGGCGTTATTAAGGTTGTATTGCACGCTGAACTGCTTGTCGATCTGGTAGTTCAAGTGCAGGTTGAGCAACGCGTAACCACTCTGGTTGATGCTATAGGTGCTCGCCTCTGTGTAGGTCTTGCTTTGGGCATAAACGTCTCCCCCGACACGCCACTGGTTGAAATCCCCCGGTAGTCTGTAATCGGTTGATACCTTCAGCAAACGCCTAGGAATCCGCGTGTAGTAATCGGTGCCCTTGTTTTTGCCCGCAACATATTCAGGGTCGCTGTAGGTGTAGCCAGCGCTGACGTTCCAGTTTTCCAGCGGTTGGCCAGATACCTCTATCTCGAAACCGCGGTTGCGCACTTTTCCACCTTCTTCGTAGCAGCTGCTGGTACCGGTGACGCCGCACGTACTGGCACCGGCAATGGCTTCGGGCATATGGTTCAAGTCAGTCTGAAAAACCGCGAACGAAGTATTTAGGCGACCTCCATAATATTCGCTTTTAAGTCCAACCTCATAATTACTGCCGTCGATGGGGTCGAGCAGTTTGTTACCGAGCCCGAAGTAGCTCTGAGTCTTGTAGATTTCGGTATAGCTGGCATACAGCGTGTGATGCTCGCTGAGATCGTACACGATGCCCGCGTACGGAGTTAAATGGCGGTTTTCCGAGTAGCTGTCGGTGGTCGATGGACTGTCGACGTGATAGTCCGACCAACTTACGCGCGACCCTAGGATCAAGCTCAAGTCGTCGGTCAAGCTCAAGCGAGTAGCCCCGTAGACGCCCTTTTCCTCACGCACGTACTTGTAGTCGGCGCGGCTGGCGTCATTCACGGCAGGGTCAGGGATCGACGACCAGTCAAAATTGGTGATGTTGATGGTCGGCGTATTGGTGGCCTTGTAAATCGCTGCGTTGAAGGTGTCCCGGCGGGTATTGGCGCCAAGCATCAACTGGTGTTCGCGGCCAAACAGTGAAAACGGCCCGGTGGAGTAGAGGTCCAGGCCATACTGCCGGTCATCGTAGTTAACCTTGGAAATCGGAAGGGTGTATACGTTCCCCGAGGTATTGGACGTCACCCTAGCCGGGTACGACGACAAGAAATCGGCATCGGACGAGATGCCATTGGCGGCGAGCGTTAGCTTCCAATCGTTGACGAAGTGGTGGGTCACATCACCGAACAGGTTGTAGTTGGTCTTGTCCAAGTATGCCCATTTACCCGCGAGTGATGCCGAGCGGGACAGCGGGTAGAACGAGCCGTTTGTCTTGGTGTTCAAGCCGCCCCAGTCGTAACCGTCGTTGCGATCCTGCTGGACCGAAGCACCCAGGGTCAGTACCGTGGAGTCGTTCAGGTCGGCCTCGCCGATCATGTACAGCAGCTGGTTGTCCTTGCTGGCGCCGTCACGGTAGCTATTAGCCGTATTGTAGTAGGCCACCGCGCGCCCGCGAATGTGACCATCGTCCGTCAGTGGCCCAGATACATCGATCTGGCTGCGGTAGTTGTCCCAGGAACCAGCACCCAGTTCCGCACCCAGGCGAAAATCCTCAGTCGGGCGCTTGCGCACTAGATTGATCGCAGCGGAGGGGTTGCCGGTGCCCTGCATCAAACCGTTGGCACCGCGGACCACCTCCACGCGGTCATAGATGGCCATGTTGGACGTTGACATGACGTCCATAGAGTAGTTTTCGGAAATATTGCTCGGGATGCCATCAAACTGCAGATCGTTGATCTCGAAGCCGCGCGCGTAATAGGTAGAACGCTCGGTGCCGATCTTGGTGTAGGTGATGCCGGTTGTAGTTCGGGCGACATCATCCAGCGACTGGACGTTCTGGTCGTCCATTTTTTGCCGGGTCACCACGGTGACAGACTGTGGGGTCTCACGCAGGCTCATGGGCATTTTGGTCGCAGTGCTGGTCGAGCCTGTGGTGTACGAACCGCTCCCCTCAGTCGTTGCTCCCAGCGATTGGCCCGTCACATTCGTTGCGCCAAGCACCACCGCTGTTCCGTTATTGGCAGGTATCAACACGTAGCCACCATTGCTCTGACGTTGCGCTAGTAAGCCACTGTTCGCCAGTAAGCGCATCAGTCCCTCCTCGACGCTATACACGCCAGTCAGGCCCGTTGTAGTCAGGCGGCGGGTTTGCTCGGTATCAAATGAAATAGTCACGCCCGCCTGCACTCCGAACTGAGTCAGGGCACTGCCAAGCTGGCCGGGGGCGATATGGTAGGAGGTCTGGCTTTGCGCCAAAACTGGCGTGGACATTAGCGCCAGCCCCGACAGGCTCGCGAGGCTCAGTCCAAAGAGAGCCAAGCGAACCGGGCGGGTCAATGAAGTCTTTGCATAGAGGGGAAGCAGGGGCATTCGTTGATCCTTCCGTTGTCATGGCAGAAAGTCGCTGTCATCGCGGCTTGTGTCATTGACGGATGAGAATCGAAATCAGCAAGGTGACTCGTTAAACATTTTCAAATCGAACTCATGCCGGTTCGATGCTGGCCCAATAGCGCGTCAGGTAGCGCACTCTCACCGGTAAGGCCTGGCTCAGGTTTTCCAGCACGGTATCCGTATCATCGATGCGGAACGCGCCCGAGATGCTCAGCCCCTGAACCGATGCGGCGCAGTGCAGTACGCCAAGGCGATAGCGTCCCAGCTCTTCGATGAAATCGCCCAGCCGCCAGTCATCCACACTCAGCATGCCCTGAACCCAAGCAGTCGAGCCCGGGGGTAAAGGGCTGGCGGCATCGACCTTATCGCGATTAAAGGTGACTTGCTCCCCGGCCTCGAGGCGTAGAGTGCGTTCGACATGCCGTTGCGGATTTACTTCAACAGCGGCTTGCAGGACTCCAACACGCGTTTTTTCGGTTAGTTGACGGACGCTAAACCGGGTTCCGAGCGCACGTACCGAACCTTCACCGGTCTGAATGATGAATGGACGTTGGGTGAGGTCCTGGGCGGTCTGAACAAGAATTTCGCCACGGTATAACTGGATCAATCGCTGTTTTGAGTCGAAGCGGATATCCAATGCAGTGTCAGCGTTCAGTTCCAGTTGTGAGCCATCGTCAAGGCGCAGCGAACGACGCTCACGGATACTGGTACGTTGTTGAGCGAGCATTGAGCGATACGGCACTTGCTCTGCTGCTAGCCAAGTACAGCCGCCAACGGCCACCAGCATACCAAGTATTTTCAGCACATTACGACGTTGTGCTTTTGCTGCGCCAAGGCTGGATAGGGCCGCCTGTTTGGGCGTCATTGCCCATTGTTGTTGGAGCGTTTCGACGCGTTCCCAAGCCGCAGCGTGCTTTGGGCTGGATTGCATCCAACTTTGCCAGGCTTGGGTTCGTGCCTCGTTGACCGTCCCGTCATTAAGGTGCACATACCAAGTGGCGGCAGCCTCAAGTGTCTTGAGGTCCAAGGAGGAGGGCATCAGCTCTCGACCAGCAAAAGGCACCGGGTCATGGCGCGAATTAAATGATTTTTGACCGTGGTGACCGAGACGCCGAAACGTTCACCAGTTGCAACATAGCTCAGCCCTTCAAGCTGGACCGCCAGGAATATCTCCCGAGTCCTGGTACCCAGCTCGTCGAGTAGGCTATCGACCGCGACCAGCATTTCGATGATGGACAAACGTATTTCCGGCAAAACATCTACGGGTTCAGGTCGCTGGGCCAAAGCATGCAGGTACGCCTGCTCAATGGTTCGGCGGCGGGATTTATCGATCAACAGGGAGCGTGCAATGGCGCTGAGGTAACCCCGCGGTTCGCGGATTGGGGCGTCATGTCGGGCGGTCATGACTCGCAGGAATGTGTCCTGAGCCAAGTCCGAAGCATCGGCGGCATTGCGCAGCCGGACTCGTAACCAGCCCTTCAGCCAACTGTTGTGTTCGCTATACAGCCGATGAAGAGCTGAATGATCAAGCGCCGACATGAGAGTGCCACTGATGAGTAAATGGTAATCGATCGCATTGTCGTGATAGCAGGCTGTTTATGCAAGTGACTTTTCTCCGGCTGGTGAAGGCTCACAGAGGGTCAAGAGATTCGTTTAGCTTTGGAAACACCATGATTTCCCCAAGCGAAGACTGATCCGGCTGATGGTTAGCAGATAGTAATAGTGCGTAGACTCGGAGTTTGACCTCAGGTACTGGTTCAAAAACCAGGCCAGGTGTTTTCTTTGCCAGGTCCATGGATTGTCGCGGTGCCAGCGTTTAGCGATAGCTGTTTGGATAGCCTTTGCCTGACGAAGGTGACGCTGGCGTGTGGCATGCGATCCGCTCAGCACCCCTTCCAGAAAAATCTCCATATCGAACTGCTTGCTCATGCTCGCCCACCAATGTACGCAGATACGACGTCGATACGGCCGTGTCCGAGTTCATAGCTAATTAGCTTCCGTGCCTGCTGATCCAGGTGCGGGTTGAACTGGAAGCAAAGGCCTCCGTTGATGGGCGCGGGATGACGGGTGATTTGCTCATAGCGTTCGCATGCATAGGCCGCCCGCAATTCGTGGAAGCCTTTGAGGTTGTGAGTGTGGAGGATATCTCGGGCGGGTCGGACGATTTCCTGTTGGAGGTCGAGGTAGATTTCGTTCGGTGCCAGCAGGTTGCGGCTACCATCGGGAGATACCTCTTCGGCGTACCTCAGTGCTTCGCGAATATGGTCATCCACAGCGATCCAACGAGGCGCGGTTGCGCCGCCGCGGCCACCTTTGGTGCCGTCCTGGATATTGATTCTCCCGAGTTGCTTGGCTTCACGTTTTAGACGGGGAAGGTCGGCCAAAATCGCCTCGCGCAAGCGCATACCGGTGGCTCGCGCTAACTGAGCGATGGCCGCAGCGCGTGGCTGCTGATGGCCGCAAAGCTCGTCGACGATCCGCTTCACCTGTTCGTGGTCTTGGCCTTGCGGTACAGAGCGACGAACACTGGCCCGCTGCATTCCCAACGCCTTGCTTGGGCTCGGTACTTTCACGGACTGATCACCGCGAAGCGCGGCCATGGTCCGGTTCACGCTGGACAATCGGTTTTGCGCGGTGGTGATGCCTATAGCTCTTTGTTCAACTTGCTGACGCAGATATGTGGAGTAGTCCAGCAAGGTCTGCCGATCAATTTGTCGTGCATCGTTAAATCCTGGTCCATTCTCCGATCGACACCACCGAACAAACGCCTGCCAGCGATCACTGTGCGCTTTGACCGTCCCGTAATGCCCACCGCCAAACAGATCGCACAACGCCTGTGGCCCGGCGTAGCTCAATTGCCGGCCATAGCCAAAATTACGCCCATCCCGTTTACCGACCAGCGCCATGATCAAACTCCTCTCGAAGTCAAAACGTTGAAGCTTTTCCCCACGTCATCCCGCCAAGAATGTTGAGTGTTATCAGGGATCAAGGCCCCTGCGACCTGTGAGGGTTGTCCACTAACGCGGGACTGGCGGCTCTTTACGGCCGGGAGCTTGGGCATCTCATGATCTGGCCTCCTGAACACCGTTACCGGTGGGCGGGTGGAGGCTGCATTGGCTGACGAGACCAGTGCCGCGAGATACTGAGTCAGGTGAAGGCAGTGAAGCGATGACCGGGGCATGCCTGACTGTGAGTCAGGTGCAGACCATTCCGTGGGCTGCGGCACCATCATCTGCATCGCTGTTGCTGGTGACTTCGGTGTTTGTCACGCCGATTGTCACGAGGGGGAATGCCGCAAAGCCTTGTACGACGTGGCTTGCAGCAGTGGTACGAGCGCCCGTCTCTTTCCGGAAGAAAGAGACGGGCGCAGGTTGGCGCAAGGAAATGGCCAAGCGGATAGGTTGCTGCAGGGCAGCTATGCAAGGGGATGAGTTGCCGCAGTGGGCACACTGGTAAAAGTAGGCATCCATCACATCGCTGTGACCGTGCGAGCCGCCGGACGCTAATCGCACTTTGGGAGAGCCACCACGGTGTGGCGTAGCCTTAAAGGTTCTGGCTACCTGGGGTTGCTGTCCACGACAGCGCTTTGCCCGATCTTTTCTACGCCTGTGGATAATTTTGGTCAAGGCTCGAATTTTCGGGAGTTATGCGGCTGTGGATGAAATTATCCACCGGTGGAAATCAGTGGTTTTCCACAGACAGTTGTGTGGGCTTTAGATTTTTTTAAGTGAGGTCCATCCAAACAGGGCGGCTTTGCAGCCCTGTTTGGATGGACCCGCGTGGACAAGCGGATCACTGAGATATGAAGACCGAGCGCTTACTCGGTTGCGCCACGTTTTGCTTTTAGGCGAGTGACGTTCGCCCCCGTCTGGTTCGCGAATTCGTGTGGAGTGACATGTTCCTGCCGGTTGGCCTCCAGATACCGGCTCCACCAGTTCATGATCAGCCTGCGCTCCTCGATGAACTCGGCCTTGTGGATGTAAGCGGCGCGGACGTTGTTGCGCTCCTTGTGGCTCATCTGCCGTTCAATGGCTGTCTCCGACCACAATCCTGACTCGATCAGTGCGCTGCAGGCCATCGAACGAAATCCATGCCCGCAGATATCGGTTTTGGTGTTGTATCCCATCGTCCGAAGCGCGTTGTTCACGGTATTTTCGGACATGGGCTTCCAGGGTTTGGCATCCCCTGCGAAGACCAATGCCAATTTGCCTGTGAGTGCATGGATTTTTTCGAGTAGCGCCACTGCTTGCGGCGATAAGGGTACTAAATGGATATCCCCTGCCATCTTCGTACCCCTTGTGGAAAAGGGAACTCCCTCCAGCGCGGGTCGAGTGTCCGGTATCTCCCAGGTGCCGCGCTTGAGGTCGAACTCGCTCCAGCGTGCGAAACGCAGCTCGCTGGATCGTACAAACACATGCAGCGACAGCATCATCGTCAGACGGGTAAGTGCTCGGCCTTTATAGGTGTCGATCCGCTCCTGCAGTTCCGGCAGTCGCGATAAGGGTAGAGCGGGGCGATGTACCACCCGCACGGCTTTTATCGAGCCTTCGAGGTCGTAAGCAGGGTTTACTGTGATAAGCCGGAGGCGCTTTGCCTCGCGCATGATGCTCTGCAGGTAGTTTTGTACCCTTAAAGCAACGTCGATCGTTCCGCGCTTCTTGATCGCTTCCAAGGGCTGCATGAGGTCATGGGTGTCGAGGTCGACAATGGCGCGGGCGCCGATCAGCGGGAACACGTGGGTTTTGAGGCGGCTCATCACCGTCTTGGAGTGGCCTGGTGCCCACTTGGCCGACATTTCCGTGTGCCAGTCCAGCGCAACGCTTTCAAAGGTTCTGCCTTTGATCACGGCTTCCGCCTTGGCTTGGTGCTTGGTCTCTATGGGATCAATGCCATCCGCCAGCATTCGCTTGACCTCCAAGCGCTTGCGGCGCGCGTCGGCGAGGCCAATGACGGGATAGTTGCCGAACGAGGTCAGTCCTTCGCGTCCGTCAGGTTTGACGTAACGGAGCCGCCAGCCTTTGCGGCCATTGGGTTGGACTAGGAGGTAGAGGCCATCGCCGTCGAAAAGCTTGTAGGCGCGGTCTTTAGGTTTTGCCAAGCGGCAAGCTGCGTCGGAGAGCGGAGCTGTGGTTCGCGACATAAGGGTACTCCCTTTTATCGAAGTGACCTGTATCCCAAACTCTACCCTTAAAACGGTTGGAATCCACCAGTTTCTGACGGAAACCGATGGAACGCCAAAACGAAAAAACCCGCCAAAAGGCGGGTTTTTCGGGGATTCCAGAGATTTTGAAAGCCTTCTCTGGAACCTTGTATGGTGCCGGCACCAAGAATCGAACTCGGGACCTACTGATTACAAGTCAGTTGCTCTACCAGCTGAGCTATACCGGCCAAGGGCGCTGATTATAGCGAGAAGCGCCGGCGTGTAAAGCCTGTTGCTTGATTCGGCTGGGTTTTTTCCTTCCCCTCTCCCTCATATGTCACGTTTTCCTACAAGCATTTCAGCATTTTCTGGTAGCCCATTGGGAAAGCGCCTGCATGGGGGCCCCCTTTGCTTCGGAACAATGGCGCCCTTGCCGCACTGCGGTGGACTTATGGGAGGGCCCCAGCATGAAACGCCTGCTTGCATTCGCGGCCTCGCTAGCCTTGCTGCCCGGGCTGGCGTTGGGTACGCCCAAGCTCAACATCGGCTCGATGAGCGATTACCTGCGTGCCGACAAGAACGTGTTCGTCAAACGTATCCATAACAGTGGGGATTCCACCGCATTCGTAAGGGTGCAGGCCTGGGAGTTGATACGTAAAGCCGATGGCAGTTACGACGAAGTGCCGCTCGACACCGGCAGCGCAGATGGCCAGCGGGCGCTGGTGGTGAGCCCGGCGCGGTTGATCATTCCGGCGGCGGGTATGCAAACGGTCCGGTTGTTGTTCACGGGCCCCAGGGCGCATGAGCGGTTATTTCGGCTGCGCTTTCGCCCGGTAGTGCCCGAAGGCGGGGACGACTTCCAGCTTAGCGACGCCCAGGCCGAGGCGTACGAAGATTCCCTGTCCGGCAATGTGCAGATGCTTGCCGGCTTCGGCTCCTTGCTGTTCGTGCGGCCTAGCCAGGTGAAGCACCAATTGGCTGTGCATAAGCAGCCGGGCGGTTTTTTGGTGCGCAATGTGGGTAACGCCACGGCCGTGTTGGACAGCTTCCGCCGCTGCGACAAGGCCGGCTATGACTGCAAACCCGCAGTGGTCCACCACCTGGTACCGGGCGCGGAGCGCGTGTTCCCACAGCAGGCAGGCGAAACCATCATTTTTGAGCACCTGCGCGGGGCTGATGCCGCCCAGCCATACGAAATCAGGGGCGAGCCGACCCCTGTTCGCCAATCGGCCTTTACCCAACGATAGGAGTAATAGATGAAGACGTACCTCCTTCCACTGCTGGTTTTGCTGGCCGCTGCGCAAGCGGCCGTGGCGGCGGATTCCACCATCAACAAGCGTGTCACCGTCACTGCGAGCGTACCCGCTGGCACCTTCATCGTTTCCGATGAGGGCAGTTGGATGAACCAACCGCAAGTCATTGGCCTTGACGATTCAGGTGCGTTAACCCCGGTAGTGAACCGTTTGTATCTGAAAAGCAGTATTGGGCCCATTTCGGCAACGCTGGATAGCGCCCCCACCATGACCAGCGGCGCAGATAACATTCCCTTAACCATGGCGATCGGCGGTACCACACTGAGCACTACCACCAAGCAGATCGTAGCGGCAAGCGATGCCACCAACGGTAGTTGGCTGGAAGCATCGATCGGTGCCACCCAGGGCACCTACAACGCGGGCAATTACCGGGGCTACGTGTACGTCACGTTCGAAACCACCGCGCCTTGAGTACCCAGCGGGCTCCCGCGGGCCCGCTGTTATTTATTTTCGGAAAATAACTGTGTTTGCGATCCATCCACTAAGGCTTGCACTCGCCTGCGCGGCGGGTGTTGCTTGCTTCGGGGCCCATGCAGGCCCGGTAGGCACTGCGCCACTGCCCAGTTTGCTTGCCCAGGCAGAAACGTTGCCAGCGGAGTTTCGCGATCATTTTTTTGATGTGCCGCTGGCGGCGCGGGTCGACCTCAATGGCCGATACCTGGCAGATGCGCTGTTGATCTTGGGGCGAGATAACACCGTGCAGTTGCTCAAGTACACCGCCACCGCTGAATCCGAGGTGCCGCTGCAAACGCGCGAGCTGTGGCTGGGTGCGCTGGCTTCCCCGCAACCGCTGGGCGATTGCGGCAAGGGCTGTGCCAATGAGTTGCTCGCCTTGCATTACAGCCTGGAGCGCTCGACCCTCACCCTCGTAACGCATAGCGCCGAGGCCGATAGCGCACCCGCGCGCTACCATTCATTACCGCAAGGTGGCGGCGGCTTGCTGTTGCGTAACCGCCTCAACGTGGCCGGCAGCGAGTCGCAGATGTATGGCAGCTTGGTGAGCAGCGGCAATGCCAGCCTGGGCACCTGGTCGGGGGTGTCTGAAATGCAATTGGACCGCAACCAAACGCGATACCAGCGCAACGACCTTTACCGGATGCGTAGCCTGTACGCCGACCGGGTATCTGAAGGCCGGTTCTTCCGGCTTGGCTATTTCACCCCCAGCGTACAGGGCCTTAGCCGCCAGCCGCGGACCCTGCTGAGCTTGCCGGAAGGCACCCTGGGCGCAATGTACGGCAGCAGCGATACGCTGGCGATAGACAGCGACCAACCCAGCGCGACGCCCATTTACGTGACCCCTAACCGCCCAGCCACCGTCGAGGTATACCGCAACGGCTCACTGGTTTACAGCCAACCCGTGCAGCCCGGCTTGCAAACGCTCGATACCCGTAAGCTGCCCGGCGGTATCTACTCGGTTGAGGTGCGCGTGTTAGAGGATGGGCAAGTCACCTCCAGCAGCGAAGAGTTCGTGTACAAACCTACCCAGTGGCGTGACCTTAACCAGCGTTGGCGCTACAACGTCTATGCCGGCAAGAACCAAGAACTGTTGAGCAACTGGGAATACCAGCGCGATGACGGTTTCAACGCCGGTGTGATCGCCAACTATTTGCTGCACCCGCAAGCCATTCTTGGCCTGTCGGCCGAGCACCTGGAAGGCAGCATGCAGTATGGGATGTCGCTGGACTGGACGCTGCACGATGGCCTGCGCACTTACGCGAACCTGTACCGCACCCAGGGCCGAGGTGACGGCCTCGATGTGCAAGCGATTTATAGCTACAAGGGCGGCAACCTGATTGCCAGCCATAGCCGCTCGTGGATGTATTGGCGCACGCAGGACGAGCGTACGCCGGCGTTCTTCACCCCACGTTACCGGCGCGTGATCCAACAAACCGAGCAAACATCGCTGAGTTGGCAACACCAGGTAACGTCCAGCGGTACCCTAACGGGGCGTATGACCTATGACCAGGGTGCGCAAACCGGGGCGGGGGGCGATGTGTCCTGGATACAGCGCAGCCGTATGTTCAGCACCGACTCCACCTGGACCTTCTCGGTGTTCGACCGCCCGGGCGGTTATAGCAGCGGGGCCCAGCGCGACCGTGGTGTCGACCTGAGCCTGTCACTGTCGCTCGGCGGCAGCGGCGACAGCCTGTACGGCAGCATCGGCAGCCGCACCAGCCGCGATGGCCACCGCGAACAAACCGCCTCGGTAAATTACCAGCACCCAGTCAACGGGCCCTTCTTGAGCAGTGTCACGGGGCTGGTCAACCACGACAGCTATGGCACCGGCGTCGGTGGCCGCGCGGCATTCCAGAACCGATGGGTAGCCGGCGACGGCTACCTGCAAACCTCATCCTATAACGGCGAGGTGGGCGGGGGCTTGAACCTCAACAACTTGGTGGCGTTCGGCGGGGGCCGCGCCGCCTCCACTGGCGACCTTACCGACTACAAAGCCGGTATGGTGGTGGATGTGGCCAGCGAAGTGGACGGTATCGAACTGGCGACCTTCGACGACGGCGGCGCTATTGGGCGCTTGCACCCCGGTCGCAACTTGATACCCCTCACGCCCTACCGCCCAGGCCGGTTGCGCGTGAATGTACGTGGCGAGGAAGCCGAGCCGGTGGCATTGGCGCCACAAGTGGTGAGTTACCACGTTAACCGCGGTGCTGTGGCATACCAAAAGATCTTCGTGCGCCGCACCCTCACGGTGATTGGGCGCCTGATGGATGAGCACGGTAAACCGATATCCGGGGCGATGGTGATCAACCATGCCAGCCGCAGTGTGAGCGAGTCGGACGGGTTCTTTGCGGTGGAAATGAGCGAGTCGACACCGGTCTTGGATGTACGCCAGGGCAAGCGGCGCTGTTTGGTGACCGTGAACACCGAGCACGCGGAGCGGGACAACAATGTGCTGTTGGTTGGCGATTTGGTGTGCCAGCCGCGCGAGGTGGCTGCGCGGCCACAGGCGGCTCGGGTGGGGCGTGAATAAATGAACGTATCCATTGAAATGAACGCGGGCACCTCACTTGATCGCGCCCAGCGCGCACGCCTTTGGCGCTTGGCAGCCGCCGCGTTGGGGATACTGCTTATGCTTCCAGGGTGGGGGTGGGGTGCTTCGTACACTGTGTCGCTGGAATACAACCCGAACACGCCTACCCTGCCCAAGGTCATCAACCGTGGCCCAAGCAGTTACTGTAGCCGCACCCATTGCGCGGATAACGTCGATTCTACGCTCGCGGTGAGGTACTCGCGGCGGGTGCGTATTGGCGGCCAAGATGCACGTGAGGCTTTCTGGCTACAGAGCCCGGAGCCACATTTTGTAACGTTGGATTCGGGTACCGCCCAGGTGACTTTGGTCGTGTCGTTCGTGGGGGTGTTCAATCAACTCACCACAGTCGATGGCCAGAACGCCGACATTCATCCGCTCAGAGGTACGCTGGTAGGCAACTGCCAAAGAGGCTGGTTCGTCTATCTACCCACGTTGCTGCAAGAGCTCTGGACATTCAGCGAACCCGGCCGCCATGCGTTTTGCCATGTCGACACCGAGGGTTTGCCTATATCGTATTGGCGCTTCGATGGCTACATGATTCCGGCTTATGCGTTCGAGCTAAGAAGCAAAACCATCGCGCCCGGTATCTACCGGGGCCGCGCTACGTTGTCGGCAGGGGCGATCGACCCGGATTTTTCGATGGGCGATGATGCAACGGTAATTGATCGGATATGGGAGCTGAACATAGAGTTTCGCGTTCAGCACGAGCTGAGCGTGGAATTCCCAGGCACCACCGATACGGTGCCGCTGTTACCCCCGCAGCGTGACATGCAAGGCTTTGAATGGGGCAATGGCAGCAAACAGGCACCTGCACTGAGCGCTCGGGTACCTTTTAATGTTTCCACCACCGGGCCTTTTCGGGTCAGTTACGCCTGTGACACCTTGGCAGGCCCCGGCCAGTGCGCGCTATCGACCCCCACCAAGCCAGGCCTGGCGCCGTTCGACATTGGCATCGAATGGGTCAATCCACCCCCTACAGACCCCAACTTTCCGGTTGACGGCCGGCTGGATCCTGCCGGTCGGACCTGGGGGTACACCGCGCCGGCCGGGCAATACAGTGGTGCGTTCAACTTGGTCATGAGTGACTCCACGCCGCTATACACTGCCCGTGGCAAGCAGTGGGCGGGCGACGTGACCTTCACATTCGATGCGCAGCTTTAGTACCGGCCTATGAACAGCTATAACCGCTGCGCAGCAACGATAAGCTCCGTGAGTATCGCCGTCGCCGCGCTACTCGGCGCATTCAGCCAGGCGAGCGCCAGCCCGGAGTTGCACGTGGGCGCCCTCTATAACTACCTGGAATCAGGCCGTAGCAGCGTGGTGAAACAGGTGGAAAACCGGGGCGAGCATACGGCTTTCGTGAGGCTCGAACTGGCCGAAATCACCTTCGATGCCCAAGGCCGGCCTACTGAAAGCGCCCTGCCGAGCGAAGGGCTGCAACGTGCTTTGCTGGGCACACCGCCTCGGTTCATCATTCCGGCCAAGGGTTTTCACAGCGTGCGCTTGATCTTTCGCGGTGGGCGCGCGGTGGAGCGGTACTTTCGCGTGAGGTTCGTTCCGGTGGTACCGCAAGCTGGCGATGCCTTCGCCCTGCGTGATGAAGACGCCAGCGCCTATGCCGCTTCGTTGGGCGCCGGCATACAGGTGCTCAAGGCCATCGGCGGTGTGTTGGTGGTACGCCCTGACGGCACCCGTTACAACACCCGTATCGAAGGCGATGCGGCAGGCTTGTCGCTGCACAACGGTGGTAACACCACGGTGGTAGTGGATAACTTGCGCCTATGTGCGCCTGGCGGGCAACCTTGCGGGCTGGGGCGCAAGGTGCACCTGCGCCCAGGGCAAGCAGAACGCTTTACTCTGATTGGCCAGCAGCAGTACCGTTTCGACCTTGTCGAAGGGCCACAGGTGCGGCCGATGCAACATCCAGAACAAACAGGCAATGCCGGTTCATAGGGAAGCACCGGCACTATCGGCGCCCAAGGGCGGCACACAAAGGGCATGGGAGCCCAAGGAGTTATAGGCATGCGAACCGCTATCATCGCCGATGATCACCCGTTCATTCGCGCGATCATCAGGCACGCGCTTCAGGAGGCGGCTATCGATGTTGTCTACGAAGCCAGCGATGGCCTCGACACCTTGCAAGGGCTGCGTGAGCAACACGCGGACTTGCTGATATTGGACCTCGATATGCCACGCTTGGGCGGCCTGGACGTGATGGACCGGCTAATGACAGCGCCCCAGCGGCCAAAGGTGCTGGTGCTCAGCGGCCACCCAGCCGAGCATTACGCCGCGCGCTGCATGCGGGCCGGCGCCGCCGGTTACCTGTGCAAGCGCCACGGTATGGCGCAGTTGGTCCAGGCGCTGGGCGCGCTGCAAGCGGGGTTCATTTACTTCCCACAAGAGATCAACCTGGGGATGCCGCCCCGGCGTGAAATGGCCGAGCAGGCGGAGGTGGTGGCAGAGCTCTCGCCTCGGGAGATGCAAGTACTGCATTACCTGGGGCTAGGCATGAGCAACGCGGCTATCGGCGAACAATTGGGTATCAGCAATAAAACGGTCAGCTCCCACAAGCGGCGTTTGTTGGAAAAATTCAATGTGCATTCGGTCATTGACCTGGCGGTGATCGTCGAGCGCCACGGGCTCGCTTAGCCCGGTTATTCACAATCGCGATAACAATAGGCCCGCCGGCAAGCCATACGGTAAAACCGGCGCGGATGCTGGCCAGGTGCCCAAAAGCCGGGGCGCTGCCATAACTGTTATCACACGCCTGCCCACAGCTTTACCCACAGCTTGTGCACAGTTACCGCTCGGCGAGTAGCAGCACATTGCGCGGCGTCAATGTGGCGGCACAAAAAGTGCCCATGCGCACGCGAAAGCCGGCTTGCTGTAAGTAAAGCGCACGGTCCAGCGCCAGCCACAGCTCCAATGGCCGGCGGAACAGGTTGCGCAACAGCTCGAGGTTGCGTACCTGGGCCAAGCGTTGCCAACCCTGCTGTTCCAAGCGGGGCCAGTCCGCTTCGGCAGGCGCTTGCAGGCCTTTGAGCGCGGCCATACTCATGCACCACTGGCGCATGCTCAAGGCTTGCCAGCTCGCGGGTAATGAAGGCGTAGGTAAGTAACTGTCTTCGCCGCGCAACTGCCGCTGCCAAAGGTCGAAACCCAAGCGCCGGGCCATGGACGTATCCCGCTGCCGGCATACCCGCCGCCCGGCGGTCACGGCTTCGCTGGCGACCAGGGCCAGATCGTGGCGCGCCAGCAGCAGCGTGCTGCGCTGGGCTCGCGTAGATAGCGCTTGGTAAGTGTCGGCCTGGGTGCGGTTGTAGCAACACGGTGCAATCGCCAATTGCCGGCAGCCGGCCTCGGTGGCCACGGCCATCAGCCGCACGTGCAGGTCGCCGCAGGCATGTAGCGCCACGGGGGTGTCACCTTCGGCCAACTGGCCCACCGCACTGGCGGCCATCACGTCTTGCTGGCGGTGGGCTACCGGCCGTTGCTGGCGCAGGCTTAGCGCTTGCCCGGCGGCGACCAAGGCCGGGGCAAGTTCCAGGCAAGTCGCCCGTTGCTCACCCTGCACCAAGCGGCGCGCCAAATGGCCTTTGCCGGCGCACCAATCCAGCCAGTGGCGCGCGTTGTGCTGAAGGCCAAATGGCCGGCGAAGGCTTCGATTTGCTGCCATTTGCGCCCCGGTACGTCGACCGCGGCATGGCTGCCGGCCGGGTGCAGCGCGGTGCGCGGCAGCTCGGCCAGCTCGCATAATTGCTGTGCACGTGCCGCCAGTGCCGGGTAGGGGGCCGGTGCCGGCAACGCGTAGGGCCTCGGCTGGTCGGCTTCGGCTTGCTCCAGGCTGCGCCCGCGCAACCAACTTGCCAGTTCCGGCAACTGTGCCTCCCATGGGCAACTCAGCGCCATGAATGGCCGGGGGCGCCACAGCGGCTGGTGCTCGAGCAAAAACGCATCGAGCGCTTCGAAATGCGCCTGCAACGAGCGTTGCGCCATCAGCGGATACTGAACGGGAAATACTTATCGTTGATGCGCTTGAACGTACCGTCGGCCAGCGCGTCCTTCAGCGCCAGGTTGAGCCGGGCGCGAAGTGGGTCGTTCAAGCGCACGGCGATGCCGATCTGGTCGCTGTTTTCCACCGGCTCGCTCTTAAGCTCGAAGTGCTTGCCGGTGTCGGTGCGTAGCCATTCGTACGCCGCATACTTGTCGGTCAGTGCGGCGTCGATTTGCCCGGCGGCGAGGGCGTTGTAAAGGGCATCTTGGTCTTCGAACAGCTGTGTATCGGCCACTTGGCTGGCGTTGGCTTGCAGCCATTCGGCCGCCCGTGTTTCGTGCTGGGCGCCCACCTTTTTGCCCATCAGGCTTGCGGGGTCGTTGCTGACTTCAACCTCGGGGGCGGCCAGAAATTGCAGCTTAGTCACGTAATAGGGGTCGGTGAAGTCGACGAGTTGCTTACGCTCGGGGGTAATCGACATCGACGACATCACGAAGTCGAAGCGGTTGTCGATCAAGGCCGGGATCAACTGCTCCGTTGGTACGGTCACGATCTCGCACTCCACCTTCATCTTGGCGCACAGCGCCATGCCCAGGTCGGCATCGAAGCCCACGACTTGGCCGCTGTCATCGGTGCTATTAAACGGCGGGCGGTTGCCTTCCATGCCCATGCGCAGTGTTTCAGCCGCGTGGGCCGTGCCGATGGCCATTAGGGTGGCAAGCAGCCAAGGGCGAAATCTTCGCATTTCCATACGCTCCATGAAAAATAAATGCCTATTGCAAGCTTCGACAGCGTTTAGCGCAAAAACATCACGCGCGGCAATGGGCTGGCAGGCAAAAACGTGTTGCATCGGTAGGTTTGCATGGGTGTGTGGCCGTTAGCATGGGTTGCGCTGGATGGTTGCACCATTTTTGTTCCAAGGTGTTACCTTTGCCTCAAATGAGTGCGATGATGCGCCCGCTTGTGGGAATTTTCGTAAAGCCAGGCGTGGCAGGGGTGCCGAACCCCGTTGCGCGATGCTGCGGGGTAGGCGTCTACCAGGCGGCTTGGCGCGACGAGTCAACGTTCTGGCGTGGTTCTTGCGTAAATTATTAGCAACGGTGGCGTTGTTTAATTTTTACGAGCATACGACGATGCCGCCGGATGTTCGCTTTCTCCTGCTGAAGGTAAACCTATGGGCAACACACAAAACAATGGCTTGGCACAGGGGCTCAAGCAGCGCCATGTGACCATGCTGTCCATCGCCGGGGTTATCGGCGCGGGCCTGTTCATCGGTTCCGGTAAGGCCATCGCGGCTGCCGGCCCCGCGGTTTTGCTGGCGTATGCCGCTGCCGGTACATTGGTGGTTCTGGTAATGCGCATGCTCGGCGAAATGGCCGTGGCGCACCCCGACACCGGTTCGTTCTCCACCTATGCCGACCGCGCCATCGGCCGCTGGGCCGGCTTCACCATCGGCTGGCTGTACTGGTGGTTCTGGGTGTTGGTGATACCGCTGGAAGCCAACGCCGCCGCTGGCATCCTGCACTCCTGGTTCCCGGCCATCGACATCTGGGCTTACACCTTGGTGATCACCTTGGCCCTGACGGTGACCAACCTGTTCAGCGTTAAGAATTACGGAGAGTTCGAGTTCTGGTTTGCCCTGCTCAAGGTGTTGGCGATTATCGCCTTCATCGTGGTGGGCTTGGTCGCCTTGTTCGGCTGGTTCCCTGGCAGCCAAGTCTCCGGTATCAGCCACCTCACCGACACCCAGGGCTTCATGCCCAATGGCCTGGGCGCCGTGGTCGCAGCCATGCTCACCACCATGTTCTCGTTCATGGGCACCGAAATCGTGACCATTGCCGCGGCCGAATCGAATGAGCCGGGCAAGCAAATTTCCAAGGCTACCAACTCGGTGATCGGGCGCATCTTCCTGTTCTACCTGGTTTCGATCTTCCTGGTGGTGGCCCTGGTGCCGTGGAACGATCCGAACCTGCCACAGATTGGTTCCTACCAGGCGGTGCTCGACCTGATCGGCATTCCCCATGCCAAGCTGATCGTCGACATCGTAGTGTTGGTGGCCGTGACCAGTTGCTTGAACTCAGCGCTGTATACCTCATCGCGCATGTTGTTCTCACTGAGCAAGCGCGGCGATGCGCCTGCCGTAGCCCGGCGCACGTCCAGCGCCGGTACCCCCTACGTGGCTGTGCTGCTGTCTACCGCCGCGGCGTTTTTGGCGGTGTTCGCCAACTACGTAGCGCCGGCGGCGGTGTTCGACTTCTTGCTGGCCAGCTCGGGCGCCATTGCCTTGCTGGTGTACTTGGTCATCGCCTTCTCGCAACTGCGCATGCGCCGCGCCGCAGAGGCCAAGGGCGAGAGGCTGGAATTCAAGATGTGGCTGTTCCCAGGCCTGACCTATGCGGTGATCGTTTTCATCATTGCCGTACTGTCGGTGATGGCGCTGCGTGAAGACCACCGCTCCGAGATCATCGCCACCGGTGTGCTCACCGTGGTTGTGGTGATCGCCGGCTTGATCGTAGATCGCCGCCGCACCGCTGCGGGCCTGGCGCAAAGCCGCGTGGCCAAGGCTTAGCACTGACTGATTGTTGCGAAGCCTTGAATTGTTGCGAAGCCTTAAAAAGGCCGCCACCCGTGAGGGTAGCGGCCTTCTTTATCACCAGCCCCGTTGCCAATGCCCCTGGGGCGGCCCTGGCTGGTAATACATCTGGCGCGGCGGCGGTGGCGGTGCGTAGTACACCGGCCGTGGGGCATAGTAGGCCTGCTGCTGTGGGCCATAGTAGCGTTGCTCATGGTGGCGGTGGTGCCCGCCGCCGTCGATGGAGCTGGCGATGATTGCCCCCACTGCGGCGCCGGCCAGGGCCGGGACGATCACGTCGCTGGGCTCGGCCGAAGCGCTGGTAGACGCCACCCCGGCGCCAATGAGGCAGGCCGACAGCAGCACGATCTTGGTCATTTTCGAAAACATGGCGTTCTCCTCGGGCGAGTTAACCGTTCGCCGTAGGTGTATGAAAACCCGAATGGGTGTAAAGCGCCGTCTAGAAAACGTAAAGGTTAGGTAAGCGGCGATTGTGCTCAGCAAGCCAGAGGGGGAGCATAGGGGCACCTTATTCGGGAGATACAGCATGAAAGGCAGCTGCCTTTGCGGCGCCCTGCGTTATGAAGTCGAGGTGCTCGGGACTGCGATCGTGCATTGCCATTGCCGCACCTGCCGTAAAGCGCATGGGGCGGCGTTCTCGAGCAATGCACAGGTGGCGCGGGAGGCATTTCGCTGGCTGGGCGGCCAGCAGGCGCTGGCGTGCTTCGAGCCCGCGCCGGGTGTGCGGCGCTACTTTTGCCGGCAGTGTGGCTCGCCGCTGTTGGCCGAGCGCGAAGGGGAGGCGCAGTTGCTGCTCAAGGTGGCGAGCCTGGACGATGATCCGGGCGTGCTGCCCTACGCGCACATCTGGACCGACCACGACGTGCCCTGGTTAGAGTCGTGTGGCGGCCAAATGTACCATCAAGGGCTGCCGCCCGAGGCCTGATCAGTCAGGGGTAAGGCCGGTTTTCACGCCGTCGACCTTGACGATCCGCCAACCGTCCTTGACCTTGTTCAGTGTCACGTTCAGTGCAACGCTGTTGTCTTGCGTGGTGCCTAGCACCACGTCTTCGATGGCGCTGGTGCCCTTGGCGGTGCGTTCGGTCACGTTGATGTGGGTCAGCCAGCTATCGTCGTAGTCCTGGGATTTAATGAAGTAGTCTTCCTCCAGCCCTTCGTCGCTAGCCATTTGCTTGCGCAGGCCGTCGAGCAAGCTGTCGGCCACATAGGCCTTCATTTGCTGAAGGTCATCGTTCAGCGGCACTTTGTCCTGGCTAAAGCTTTGCAGGTACCAGGTGTAGAAGGCCTCGGTGGTTTGCTTGGCCGTGGTATCGGCCAACGCCAGGGCCGGCGGCAATAGGGTCAGGGTGAGCGCAGCGAGCAGCCGTTTCATCGGGCTTCCTTAATCAGGTGGCGGCAAACCCCCTGATTCTCCGATGATTAATGCCCTGCGGCAATCGCTTCGGAAGCGGCCACGTAGTCTTGCAGGAAGGTTTCGCTTTCTACCCAGGCCACGGCTGCGTCTTCGTCGGCGTCGTCACGCCACTGTTTGTAGCCCACCAGGCAGCCGAAGATGAAATCGGTAAGGTCTTGTTCGCCCCACAGCTGCACCAGTCGCGTCATGGGGTCGCTCTGCAAAAAGGCCTCGCACATCGCCTGCTGGCTGTTCTTGTGCGCCTCGGCCATGGCGCCGAACAGTTCGAGCAGCTCACCGCTGTCTTCCATGGCCGCCAGCAACAGGTCTGGCGTTACCTGGCCCGCTTCGTTCATGGGGTTGTCCGAGGGCACCGAGGCGAAAGGGTCTTGGCGCTCGCCGCCATTGCGGGCGATGCGCTTTTCTTTAGCTTTGGTGGTAGCGCGGCGTTTTTGTTTCAGCTGTTTGCGAGGGGAGGGCATGGGGATGGCCTTTGAAAAATGCGCGGAGGGGGTAGGTAACGGTTGCCCTGATAGTGGCCAACTACACCATTACTATTAATTCGGCGCCGCGAACAGGATACGAAAACACAGATAAAAAAACCCCCGGAATCTTTCAATACCGGGGGTTTTAAAAATCAGTGGTGCCCAGGGACGGAATCGAACCGCCGACACGGGGATTTTCAATCCCCTGCTCTACCGACTGAGCTACCTGGGCAACGGGGCGCATTAAACGGGGTTTTGCGCGGCGCGTCAAGCGCGTTTTGAAAAAATTTCAATTAAACCCGCCGCTTACGCCCGGCCAGTCACTCCGAGGGTGGTACGTAGCCTTCGGCCTGGGCGTAGTCCTCGCCGGAGAGAAATTTGTCCATTTCTTGTTGGATGAACTTGCGGTCTTCGGCGTTCATCATGTTCAAGCGGCGCTCGTTGATCAGCAGGGTCTGGTGCTTTTGCCAGGCGGCCCAGGCTTTTTGCGACACGTGGTTGAAGATGTCTTCGCCCTTAGGGCCAGGGTAGGGCGGGCGCTCGAGCGCTGGCAGTTGTTCTTTGTATTTACGGCACATCACAGTGCGGGTCATTGCGGGTCTCCATTCAAAGCGTCGGCGGCGTGCTTGAGCAGCTTCTTGACCGGGGCGGCCAGGCCCAGGCGCGGCGGGGTGGCGAGGTTATACCAGAGCCAGTCGGCCTCGGCCATGTGGGCGCTGGGGGCTTGTACCCGCACCAGCCAGGGCTCGATAGCCAATTGGAAGTGGCTGAAGGTGTGGGTAAGTTCGGGCATCTGCCGTGCGCCCACCTGCACCAGCGCGTGCTGTGCCACCAGGTGTTCGATGTCGCCGAGTGCGTCGAGCTCCGGCAGGCTCCACAGCCCGCCCCACAGGCCGCTGGAAGGGCGCCGGTAAAGCAAGATGGCGCCATTTTCGTTGGCTAACAGTGGCATCAGCGTGCGCCGCTGCGGGATCGCCTTGCGCGGCTTGGGTTCGGGGAAGCGGGTTTGTTCGCCCAGCAAGTTGGCGCGGCAGCCCTTTTGCACGGGGCACAGCAGGCAGGTGGGTTTGCTGCGGGTGCACAGGGTGGCGCCCAGGTCCATCATCGCTTGGGTGTAGTGGTTGGCTCGCTGGTGCGGCAAAAAACGTTCGGCAGTGGCCCACAGTGCCTTGGCTACCGCCGGCTCGCCCGGGTAGCCCGGCTGTGCGGTGAAGCGCGCCAGCACGCGCTTTACGTTGCCATCCAGAATGGGCGCGCGCAGGCCCATGCTGATACTGGCGATGGCGCCGGCCGTAGAACGGCCAATGCCCGGCAGCGCCTGGAGCTGGTCCAGGTCGCGGGGGAATTCGCCGCCGTGCTGCTGCATCACCTGCTGCGCGGCTTTCTGCAGGTTGCGGGCGCGGGTGTAGTAGCCCAGCCCCGTCCACAAGTGCAGCACTTCGTCTTCCGCTGCCGCGGCCAGCGCCGCCACCGTGGGTAAGGCCTCCATGAAGCGGTCGAAGTACCCCAGCACCGTACTGACCTGGGTTTGTTGCAGCATGATTTCCGACACCCATACGCGGTACGGGCTGATCTGCTGTTGCCAGGGCAGGTGGTGCCTGCCATGGCGGTCGTACCACTCCAGCACGGCGCTGGAAAACTGCTCAGGGCTCATCGCTTGAGCAACCCCTTGAGCGCATCTTTGATTTGCGGGCTCACTTTGTCTCCGAGTTTGTCATCGATTTTGTCTTCTACCCGGTTGCGCAGCAACTGCGCGCCCACGCTGGCCAGGCCGTCGCGGTCGAGGCGGCAAGCCTTGGCGCCCAACTCCAACGGCCCACGGCAGCGAATCGGCACTTCGACATTGGCAAAGCGGTCGTTCACTTGGCAAGCGGGGTCTGGCATGTCGCCTTTGTCGCCCTCGACTACCACCCCAAGGGTGTAATCCAGGCCCAGCACGCGCAGGTCGATGGCACCTTTGCCATTGACCAGTAGCCCTCGAATGCTGGCTTTCAGGTCTGGGTTGTTGGCCACGCCATCGCGCAGCGTGAGGGTACCGCCCAATTGGCGGAAGGCAGTGTCTTTGCCGCGCGGCTCGCTGGTAAGGCTTTTTTGGTTGAGGGCGGCGATGCCTTGGCACAGCTGTTGTTCCAGGTTGGCGTTCACCAGCACGCCGTTGTCGAGGTTGAACCGCGCGTTGCCGTTCAAGGTTTCGACCAGTGCTTTCTGGCTGTTGCCGCTGGCGGTCACCTCGCCGGTCAGGTTCAGGCCGCCGCGCAGGGGTGGTTCGGGGTTCTGCGCCTTGAGGATCAGCTCTACCGGCACCCGCTGCACTTGGGCTTGTAGGGCTAACTGCGGCGTGTCGCCGCGTACATCGAGGCTGCCGTGGGTTTCGAAGCGGCCGTTGGCGATTTCACCACTGAGCGTTTGCAGCGAGGCCAGCCCCGCCTGGCTTTGCACCCTGAGTGCAGCGTTGTCGATCGCGACGTTTTTCAGCGTGAGTTGCCCAAAGGCCAGGTCGGCATTCAGGTCGAGCGCGCGCAGGCGCTCAACGGGGAACAGCCGGTCGTCGCTCCAGGCCTCTTTGCTGGGTGCGTTTGGCAGCGGCGTGGTGCCGGCGCTGGCCACGGCGGCCTGCTCGGTGCCTTGCACTTCGGCTTTGCGCGCCGCGGCTTGGCCCTCGGCGTCTTTGCTTTGCGGCGGCAGGTAGCGGTCGGCATTGAAGCGGTCAGCCTTGAGCTGCAGGCGCACGGCCTGCCGGGCGATGTCGTCGACCGCCAGGCGGCCATTGAACGTGCTGCCATCGACCTTGGCAGTCAGGTCTTCGAGGGCCAGGGCGTTTTTTGAGCCCTGCAGGCGCGCCACCAGTTCAACCTGGGCCAGCGCCGTGGGGTCAGCGGTGGCCGGCAGCGGCTGGGCGATGCCGTCGAGGAACGCGCGCAGGTCGAACTGGGCGATGGACAGCGCACCGGCCAGTTGCGGGTCGCTGTCCAGGTTGCGCAGGTGTAGCTCGCCCAGGGCCCGTAGCTGGTTGGCCGAGAGCTTCAGGTTGCTCCAGTCGGCCACATTGGCGGCCAGGTCTGCGAGCAGTTGCCCTTGGGTCGAGAAGGTCATCGTCTTACCTTGCAGCGGCTCGCCGGAGACCTCCCCAGACAAACGCATGTCTTCGAACTGGTAGCGCTTGAGCACGCGGTCGAAGCGCAATTGGCCGGCAAGTTCGGTGCGGGCCCGCATTTGCGGTTGGTTGGTGCCCAGGAATGCGGTCAGCTTGACCGGGATGTCACTGCTCTCGCGCACCGCGCCAGTACTCAGTTGGATGCTCTCGGCGGTGAAGTTGCGGCCGCTTTGCGCGTCGCTGTAGGTCACCGTGGCGTTGTTGACCGTCAGGCTGTCGATGTCGAGCTTCATCGGCCGTTCACTGCGCGCGGGCGGGGTTTGTGGGCCGTCGTTGCCAGCGGTGGGTGGTGTCGTGGGTTGCTGGCCGTCGGCCAAAGGTGTGCCGATGTCTTGCCAGTTACCGTGGCCGCTGGCGTCGCGGGCCAGTTTCAGGTTAAGGCCGTCCACGCGAACGTCGCTCATCTGCACTTCTTTGCGCAGCAATGGCAATACCCGCACCGAGAGGCCCAGCAGTTGCAGGTCGGCGAACGGGGTACTCGGGTTCTGCAGCGTCGCCACGCTGGCATCGTGCAGTTCCAGGCCCAGCCAGGGGAACAGGCTCCAGCCGATGTCGCCGTTGAGGGTCAACTCGACGTGGGCTCTGTCGCGCGCCAGCTTGCGAATTTCGTCTTTATAGTCATTGGGATCGAACAGATGGGTCAGGGCAAAGCCAAGCGCCACCAGGATCAGCAACAACCCGAGCACGAAAATCCCCAGGATTTTGCCGAACGCTTTCATGGGCGGGTCCTTGTAGGTCGGTTCTTAAATAAGCGGCCCAGTATAGGCGCAGCGCCAGGGTGGTTAAACCCAATGCCGCGGTGCAGTGGCGCACAAGCGGCAGGGGCGTCCGGCATTGGCTACGCTGGTCGGTGCGGCGGGGGTTGGCGACGGCGTCACAGATCAGGCAAAAAAGCTGGTGGCAATTTGCTTTCAAGCGCCTGAACAAATGTTAACCTTGCGCCGTTCGGGGCCTTGCGCGGCAATATGTCGCGGTTTTCCAACCCCTGCCGATAAAGCGATCGTAGCCTTGCGTGCCAACAAGATCGTGCTCGGCGTAGTAGTCCTTGAGCCAATACTTATCTGGGGGAATAACAATGAGCGTCACTGTTCCGGGTAGCGATCACGCCGCCCAGGCGCCGTTCCTGTCGAAGGAGCGAATCATCGCCCGGCCGGGCTTCAACCGTTGGCTGGTGCCGCCGGCAGCACTGGCCATCCATTTGTGCATCGGCATGGCCTATGGCTTCTCGGTGTTCTGGTTGCCGCTGTCCAAGGCCATCGGCACCGCGTGCCCGGCAGAGATGGACTTTATCAGCCAAGTGTTTTCATCCACCTGTGACTGGCCGATCTCGATGCTGGGCTGGGTCTACACGCTGTTCTTCATCTTCCTGGGGTGCTCCGCGGCCATTTGGGGCGGCTGGCTGGAACGCGCCGGGCCACGCAAGGCGGGGGTCGTCTCGGCGGTGTGCTGGTGTGGCGGCCTGGTGATTTCGGCGCTGGGCGTGTACACCCACCAAATCTGGCTGATGTGGATAGGCTCTGGGGTAATCGGCGGTATCGGCCTGGGCCTGGGGTACATTTCGCCGGTGTCCACGCTGATCAAGTGGTTCCCCGACAAACGCGGCATGGCCACCGGCATGGCGATCATGGGCTTCGGCGGCGGCGCGATGGTCGGAGCGCCGTTGGCGACCTCGTTGATGAGCAGCTTCGCCTCGCCCGGCGACGTGGGCGTGTGGCAAACCTTCCTGGTGATGGCGCTGATCTACTTCGTGTTCATGATCGCTGGCGCGCTCACCTACCGTGTACCGCCTACCGGCTGGAAGCCCGAAGGTTGGGTGCCGCCGGCGAAGAATACCGGCAACAGCATGATCACCGACCGCCACGTGCATGTGAGCGTGGCCTGGAAAACCCCACAGTTTGCCCTGGTGTGGCTGGTGCTGTGCCTGAACGTGTCGGCCGGTATCGGCATCTTGGGCATGGCTTCGCCATTGCTGCAGGAGGTGTTCGGTGGCCAGTTGATCGGCACCGTGCTGTCGTTCAAGGAATTGTCGGCCGACCAGCTCAAGCAAGTGGCGGCGATCGCCGCGGGCTTTACTGGCTTGCTTAGCTTGTTCAACATCGGCGGGCGTTTTTTCTGGGCGTCGTTTTCCGACTATATCGGGCGCAAGTACACCTATTTCGTGTTCTTCGCCCTGGGCGCGGCGCTCTATGGCCTGGTGCCGAACCTCGGCCACCTGGGCAATGTGGTGCTGTTCGTGACGGCGTTCTGCATTATCTTGTCGATGTACGGCGGCGGTTTTGCCACTGTGCCGGCTTACCTGGCCGACCTGTTCGGTACGCAAATGGTCGGCGCGATCCATGGCCGCTTGCTTACTGCCTGGGCCGCGGCGGGGGTACTGGGCCCGGTGTTGGTGAACTACCTGCGTGAGTACCAACTCGCCCACGGTGTGGCACCGGCGGCGGTGTACGACAAAACCCTGTACATCCTGGTTGGCCTGCTGGCGTTGGGCTTTATTTGCAACGCCCTGGTGCGCCCGGTCGCGGATAAGTACTTCATGACCGACGAGCAACTGGCCGCCGAGCGCGCCATCGGCCACGACAAGGCTGCGCCAGGCACCGCCAACGTGCTGGAGTGGCACGCCGCGCCGAACACCCGGCTGGCGGTGATCGTGGCTTGGTTGGCCGTGGGCCTGCCCCTGGCCTGGGGGGTGATCGTGACCCTGCAGAAAACCGCAGTGCTTTTCTAGCCAGCGCCCCCGGCGCACCGCTGTGCGCGCCGGGGAATTCCTGCTGCACCCGAACCCCTTCTGGCCTTATAATGCCTACCTTTTCGCCCACGATTCATTGCGGAGCTGGTAATGGCCGAACGTAAGGCGTTCGTCGAGCGCAATACCCTGGAAACCCAGATCAAAGCCTCGATCAACCTGGATGGCACCGGAAAGGCCCGGTTCGATATCGGCGTGCCTTTTCTTGAGCATATGCTCGACCAGATCGCCCGGCATGGGCTGGTCGACCTCGACATCGAATGCAAGGGCGACCTGGATATCGACGACCACCACACGGTGGAAGATGTTGGCATCACCTTGGGCAAGGCCTTCGCCCAGGCGGTGGGCGACAAAAAAGGCATCCGCCGCTATGGCCATGCTTATGTGCCGCTGGATGAAGCGCTGTCGCGGGTGGTCATCGACTTTTCCGGCCGCCCCGGCTTGCACATGAACGTGCCCTACACACGCGCGGTGGTCGGCCGTTTCGATGTAGACCTGTTCCAGGAGTTTTTCCAGGGCTTCGTCAACCACGCCCAGGTAACCCTGCACATCGACAACCTGCGGGGCATCAACACCCACCACCAGATCGAAACCGTGTTCAAGGCCTTCGGCCGCGCGCTGCGCATGGCCGTCGAGGTCGACGAGCGCATGGCCGGGCAAATGCCCTCGACCAAGGGCGTGCTGTAATGCAAACAGTGGCGGTGATTGACTACGGCATGGGCAACCTGCACTCGGTGGCCAAGGCCCTGGAGCACGTAGGCGCGGGCAAGGTGCTGGTCACCAGCGACGCCACGGTGATCCGCGAGGCCGACCGCGTGGTGTTCCCCGGCGTGGGCGCGATTCGTGACTGCATGGCTGAGATTCGCCGGCTGGGCTTCGACAGCCTGGTGCGCGAGGTCAGCCAAGACCGCCCATTCCTGGGAATCTGCGTAGGCATGCAGGCATTGATGGAACGCAGCGAAGAAAACGGCGGTGTCGATTGCATTGGGCTGTTTCCCGGCCAGGTACGCTTCTTCGGCAAAGGTTTGCACGAAGGGGGCGAACACCTGAAGGTGCCGCACATGGGCTGGAACGAAATCAGCCTGGCCGTGGACCATCCGCTATGGCACAACATCCCCGACCACGCGCGTTTCTATTTCGTGCACAGCTTCTATATCGAAGCGGCCAAGGCGGGCCAGGTGGTCGGGCGCGGCCATTATGGCGTCGATTTCGCCGCGGCGCTGGCCGATGGCTCGCGCTTCGCTGTGCAATTCCACCCCGAAAAAAGCCACACCCACGGCCTGCAACTGCTGCAGAACTTCATCGCCTGGGACGGGCGTTGGTAAAGAACAACGTACCAAGCTACCCGTTGCGGGCGAATGAATACCGTGCCCGGCCTGTAGCTTGAGGCTTGCGACTGTTTCCGAAGGAAAACCTATGCTTATCATTCCCGCGATCGACCTAAAAGACGGTGCCTGTGTGCGCTTGCGCCAGGGCCGGATGGAAGACTCCACGGTGTTTTCCAACGACCCGGTGAGCATGGCCGCCAAGTGGGTCGACGGCGGCTGCCGCCGGCTGCACTTGGTAGACCTGAACGGCGCCTTCGAAGGCCAGCCGGTCAACGGTGAAGTGGTCACCGCCATTGCCAAGCGTTATCCGCGCCTGCCGATCCAAATCGGCGGTGGTATCCGTTCACTGGAAACCATCGAGCATTACGTCAAAGCAGGTGTGAGCTATGTGATCATCGGCACCAAAGCGGTGAAGCAACCGGAGTTCGTCGCCGAGGCGTGCAGGGCCTTTCCGGGCAAGGTCATCGTCGGCCTGGATGCCAAGGACGGTTTCGTCGCCACCGACGGCTGGGCAGAAGTGAGCAGCGTGCAAGTAATTGACCTGGCCAAGCGCTTCGAAGCCGACGGTGTGGCGGCTATCGTGTATACCGATATCGCCAAGGACGGCATGATGCAGGGCTGCAACGTGCCCTTCACCAAGGCCCTGGCCGAAGCCACGCGCATTCCGGTAATCGCCTCGGGCGGCATCCATAACCTCAGCGACATCAAGGCCCTGCTCGATGCCAATGCCCCCGGCATCATCGGCGCCATCACCGGCCGCGCCATCTACGAGGGCACGCTGGACGTGGCCGAGGCGCAGGCGTTTTGTGACAACCACGGGAACTGACCATGGCCCTCGCCAAACGCATCATCCCTTGCCTGGACGTCGATAACGGCCGGGTGGTCAAGGGCGTCAAGTTCGAGAACATCCGTGATGCGGGCGACCCGGTGGAAATCGCCCGGCGTTACGACGAGCAGGGTGCCGACGAGATCACCTTTCTCGACATTACCGCCAGCGTCGATGGCCGGGACACCACCCTGCACACCGTAGAACGCATGGCCAGCCAGGTATTCATCCCACTGACCGTGGGCGGTGGCGTGCGTACCGTGCAAGACATCCGTAACCTGCTCAATGCCGGGGCCGACAAGGTGTCGATCAACACCGCCGCGGTGTTCAACCCCGAGTTCGTCGGGGAGGCGGCGGCGCGCTTCGGCTCACAGTGCATCGTGGTCGCCATCGACGCCAAGAAGGTATCGGCGCTCGGCGAAACGCCGCGTTGGGAGATCTTCACCCACGGTGGGCGCAAGCCTACCGGCCTGGATGCCGTGCAGTGGGCGCAAAAAATGGAAGGATTGGGTGCCGGCGAGATCCTGCTCACCAGCATGGACCAGGACGGCATGAAAAACGGCTTTGACCTCGGCGTAACGCGCGCCATCAGCGACGCATTGGGCATTCCAGTGATCGCCTCGGGCGGCGTAGGTAATCTGCAGCACCTGGCCGATGGCGTGCTTGAAGGCCACGCCAGCGCGGTGCTGGCGGCCAGTATTTTCCACTTTGGCGAGTACACCGTGCCGGAGGCGAAAGCCTATCTGGCGGCACGGGGTATCGTGGTGCGCTAATCGGCGCTGGGCTTCATGCTTCGCGTTCAGGGCCTAGGGGCGCAGCGGCCAATAGGCTTTCGACGGGGCTGGACTCCTGGCCGTCAGGGTCGATAGCCTTGGCGCAGTGTTTCACATCCTCAGCGAGCGCGAGCACGAACTCGATGGCTTCTGCCGGGTGGTACCCTTCAGGCTCATTGCAATCGGTATCTCGGGCAGGGCCGAACTTGCTGAATAGTCTCGCGGGGCTGGTGATCTCTTGTGCGACTACCAATTGGTAGTTGCCATTATCCCTATCAGCAATCTCCACATGTGGTTTAAGGGTTTCCCCCTCGCGTAAGGGGACGAGAGCGTGAATCGCGGCGTTGTGTAGCATGCCTTTGGTCATGGCCCCGTCAGCGCCCGGCTGGGCAACCGCGCAGGCATAATTGGTACTGGCCGAGTCCGCCATTTCGACCAGGTGATCCTGCTCGCCAGCCTGCATTGGCACGCTGTAGCCGCCTGGTTGTTCGCAGGCGGCAGGTGAAGTGCCTACTTTGTACTGAAAGTAGCGCTGGTCCGTACTGAAGCTCAGTTGGGCAGGTTTGGCCTCGCCGCCCTGCGCGGATACTCTGAAGCCGGTATCCCCTGATATTTGCATATCGTGTGCAGGCAATAGCACGCAGTTTTTAAGTTTAGGTAGGCGCCCATTGAAGCAGCCTTTCAGATCGGTCACGAGCCCTCCGTGGCCTCCGCTTTCGTCCCCAAGAACGTGGCTGGAGACCGCTATGACCTCGCCGCTGGCGCGGTCAATGATGGGGCTACCCGACGCGCCGGGGTTCACATTCAGGCAATCGTGCTGTAGGCCGTGCCGTTGGATTTTCCAGATGTCGCCCCCCACCGGTTGGCGCACACAGGTGGATAACTGCAAGTCGATTTGTTCGCCGTTGTTGGGGTATCCGGCAATAACCAGATCATGGCCGATGGGCGTGGCCTTATTGGCAATCTCCAGCGGCTGCACGCCCCTGGCTTGCAGTTGCGCTAACGTTACGTTAAGCCTCAGCAATGCAAGGTCATGGCGCCGCCGGTTAGCGAACAGAAGTTGCTCGGCGGTGGCAAACACCGGCTGGGAGCCCTTGAAGGCGCCGAACTCGATGGTGTGTACCTCTTTGCGATGGGTCACTATCTGGCCGTCTTCAAGGTCGACGCAGTGAGCGTTGGTAATGGCCACCGCTTTTTTCGTGGGCGGCGTTTTGATCAGAAATGCCGTGCATTGGTTATCGAGGCGGCCAATGCCCATGAACCGGTCATTTTGCCCATCGGTATTGGTGAGCAGTGTGGCCTGCGCATCGTAGTTGCCGAACCCGCGGCCCCAATCGTTGGGCCAGCTGTAGGTCGCCGAGTCGTAGGTCGCGGTTGGCAGGGTCAAAACGGCCGTGGGCGCACACGAGGGCTCGCGGGCCGCTGCAGCATCGGCCAGGTGCCGGCGCAAGCCTACTATGTCCACTTCCGAGTTGGCACCGAGTTGGCGCCTTTGCGCTTCAGGCAGTTGGCGGTTAATGGCCTGGAAAAAACTGTCGGTTTTGGCGTCGGAGGGGATGTAAGGGTGTTCCGAAGGGGTGTCGCCATACCGCCCCAGGCCATAGTCATACAGCGTGACGGCCGCTTGGGTATCGCCGCTTGCGGGTGCCGTTTCGCCCGGCTTGAGAATATGCAGCTCGCAGCCGATGCTCGCCAGCGTGCTGTTCGCCACCTCGCGCAGCGTTGCGTCGGCTTGCACGTCGTATGGCCTGGCGTGGCGGATGTAGTCCTGGTGCGCGGCCTGTTCGGCTTGATGTTCAAGATTGGCGCTTTCCTGATAAAGCGCCCGGTAAAGCTCGGGAAGTTCACCATTTTCGTAGAGGAACTGGTTGCGCTGAGCGGCGCTGGGTATATGGTCAACCAGCACCTGCTGTATGCGCGACTCGGGAATATGAGGAAACTGCTCAATCAGCCGGGCAACCAGGCTGCTGCGCCCGGTTTTGCCAGCATTGGGTAGCCATTTCAGAAAGTCGGTGGGCAGTGTGGTTGCATGTGCCTCGGCCATTTCCTGGCGGATGGCCACTGGCTTCTGGCGAGCGGCGGCGGCCATTTTCTCGTGCACGACGATTTGTTGGCCTTCGGGGCTCATTGCGCCGGGGAAGTTACCGCCAGTCACCAGGGCAGAGTAAGGGCGCAATTGCGGCAGAATCAGTTCCAGCGGGTTAGCGCTCGCCATTGTGTGGGCCGTTTGGGCTGGGCGGTTGGCCGTATAGGTACCGTTGGCCTGCTGAACGAGGTCGATGAAATGCAGGCGTTGCTGTGGCGCGGCAATGGCGGGGTAGCGGGCCTGTTCTTGGCCCACAGGGTCGAAAACCCGTATGGCATGGTCCGGCGGGAACTCCGGCAGGCTTGTGAGCAGGTTCAGCGCTATTGGATGCTCCGCGGCGAGCTCTGGCCAATGACCCTTTCGGCCAATGTCACGAATAAAAGCATCGGTTTTATTCTGTAATGCCTCGAACGATTGCGTCAGTGCTGCCATTCCATTGCGGCATCGCAGGTTGTAACAGAGGGCGAGGCGTCTGCGCGTGGCACGGCCAGCAATGGCACGCCCATCCAGGTGGCGGCGGGTGCTTGGGCCGCCATGCCGCTGCCCCGCGGGCCCTGCCCCACGGGGATGGCAGCGCCTTCGGCGCCCGGCGGAAACGAGCCCGGCCAGTTCGGCAAGGCGTCGACATTCAGGTGCTGGGCCAGGCTCAGCGCATTGGGCAGCACGTGGCACAGCGCAAACTCTAGACAAGCCTGGATTTGGCTGGGTGCTTTCGCCCGTTGCTGTTCTACCAATACAGAAAAGCCCGCTTCGAAGGTTTCGAAGCGCTGCGGCATACCTTCCGGGACCTCGGAGGCGTATTTGCGAAACGCCTCGGTTTTCTGGCCGATGGATAAGAGTTGTATTTCAGCGACCGACACCCCCAGCACCCGGGCTAAATGCTCATCGAATTCGATACGCATGGCACCGATGGCCCGGTCAACCATGGCAGCGTCCAACTGCTTGATCTGTTGCTCGATCTGTTGGCGTCTACGGTTCAGCTTGATCATGGCCGGTGAACCTTGCAGTTCCAACAACCGTTGCCACACACCGTTATGCTGGAAGCGCGCATTCGTGGCGCGCAACTCCCTGTTGTTAACTGAGCGCAGCTCTTTTTGCAGTGCCGCCCGAGCCTTGCCCAGGCGGTTTTCGGCCTCTGTAGGCCCTTCGCCAGGCTTGGAGTTGATCTTTTTGCTCAAGGTGGGCCGGTAATTGCCCTTGTTACGGGTAACGTTATTTGTTGGCATGAGGGGTTTCCGTAGTTCTGGGCAATGCGCCGCGTTCGCTACCGTATCCGAAGCGGCGCGCCTTACTAATCGGAAACGCCCGAAAAATCGCAGGCCTTTAGCCAATTCATCCACTTTGTGGGCTTCTTTTACGCTGAACATGGGTCACCCCTCGGATCCCGGCGTTTCGCGCCCGGTTCAGGCTCACGCTGCCATCACGTTCGGGTTGCTCGCCCCCGCAGATGTACCGCGCGCCCAGAGGTTCGAGCAAAGGCACCGTATGGTCGGCCTGTTGTACGGGGATGGGGGCACTGCAACCGTGGGGCTGTGTACACTCTGCCGGGGTTCCCCCACCGTGCACTGGGAATAGCCTGCCTTGGTTTCGAAGCGCATGCGCGCTTGGGCAGGTTCGCCGTTTGTGCCTTGCTCTGCCGACGCCATACCCTTAATGGCCACAGCCACGATAGGAAACAGGCCACAGTTTCGGCATAGGTAATCCTCCCGCTGGGTACCGAAACACCCTTTTAGGGGGGCAAATTACCGCCCAAAGCGCGTTTTTGGCCGCATCGCTGAGGATGGCAACGACTTCCTGCTGGGCGTTCAGAACTGCATTGCCATAGGCACCGCGTACAATACCGGTGCAATCGATCAGCACTGGGTCGCGTTGCTTAGGCCAGTAGCTGGGGCCAGGGTGAGCGCCTCAAGCGGCTCGGCCAGTTGCGGTACGGCAATGTCCCGCCCGCGGTCATCGACCATCAGCAGCCGTTCGACCTGGGCTGTTACGGCCCTCTGGTCTTTGAGTTCGCCGAAATAGAGCGGCATCTTCATGGGGCGCGGCCTCTCGACTGTGCCCGCGGGCGACGCACTGGGCATTGGTCAGCTCCCGTGCTTTGAAACAGCACTGGTAGCTGCCGCGCGCTATGAAGGCTGGGCATGGGGCTTGACGTGGGCGTCAGGCTATTGCGGCGGGCTCCGCTAACCAAAGCTTGCCAAGGGGGTTATCGGAAAAACCCGAAAACGCCCTTAATGATAAAGGCCGTTTTTTCCATGCCCGCCCATGGCTTTGTTTCCCCGCTCGGCAATCAACTGCCGCAGCGGTATCCATTCCACACCCTCGGCCTTGAGCTTGGGCAGTTCGCGCTCCAGTACGTCTAGCGTCACCGGGTGCGGGTGGCCGATCACCAATGCCGAGCCTTGCTTCTTAGCCAGGCGAATCGCCGCCGCCAACTGCGCGCTGATCGCCTCGGCGGTGCGGGTATCATCGAGGAACACATCGCGCGAGGCACTGGCCAGGCCGATGGCTTGGGCCTTGGCGGCGGCGACGGTGCTGGCGCTGGTGCGGCTGTCGATGAAGAACAGATGGCGTTGTTGCAAGGTGCTCATGAGCATTTCCATGGCCTCGGGCTGGGAGGTCATGCGGCTGCCTTCGTGGTTGTTCAGGCCCGCAGCAAAGGGGACCGCCTCGAAGGCGGCATCAAGCCGGCTTTGCAGCTCGGTAGGGGGCAGGTCCGGGCGCCAAGCGAAGGGCCCGCCGGCCGGGTCCATGGGCATGTGGATGATCACCGTTTTGCCGGCTTTATGCGCTTGGCGGGCGAATTCAGCGGCGTGGGGGGTATCTGGCATCACCGCCAAGGTCACCGGGCCTGGCAGGTTCAGGGCACGCTGGTCGCGGGGCGGGTTCTGGCCGAGATCGTCGATGATGATCGAGATAAACGCCGGCGCTTGTGCCTGGGCGGCGCCCGGCCAGCACACCGCGAGCAACGCGGCGGCCAGCCAATGCCTAAAGAGGGCACGCACCTTAATTGCCGCGGGTGACCTTCAGCCCCTTGAGCAGCGCCAACGCCTGGCTAAGCTGGAAGTCGCCGTCTTGTGGGCGGGCTTTTTTGCTCGCCGGGCTGGCCTGCGGGGTGGGGCGGTCGGCGCCGCCGTTGCCGTTGCCCAAGTGCCCTTGCAGGTCGGCTTCCTTGAACGTTTCGCTGTCGGCGTCGGCGGTCACCTTGCCTTGGCGCACTTCTACGTCTGGAACAATGCCCTGGGCCTGGATCGAACGGCCGTTAGGGGTGTAGTACAACGCCGTGGTGAGCTTGAGCGCCCGATCATTGGTCAGCGGCAGCACGGTTTGTACGGAGCCCTTGCCGAAGCTGTCGGTGCCCATCAGCACGCCGCGTTTTTGGTCCTGCAGGGCGCCGGCGACGATTTCCGAAGCCGAGGCACTGCCACCGTTGATCAGCACCACCAAGGGCACGCCTTCGCTTTGGTCGACCGGGTCGGCATTGAAGCGCAATTCGGAGTTGGGCAGGCGGCCCTTGGTGTATACGATCAACCCAGAGGTGAGGAAGTTGTCCGCGGTTTCGACCGCGGCCTGCAACACGCCGCCGGGGTTGTTGCGCAAGTCCAGCACCAGGCCGTTGAGCTTCTTGTTGCCATTCTGCTTGCGCAGTTGGGCCAGGGCCTTGGTCACTTCCTCGCCGGTTTTGACTTGGAACTGGGTGATGCGCAGGTAGCCGTAGCCATCTTCGAGCATTTGGGCACGCACGCTCTTGACCTGGATAATGGCCCGCGCCACGGTCACATCAAAGGGCTGGCCGCCGTCGCGCACCAAGGTCAAGGTGATTTTCTCGCCCACCTTGCCGCGCATTTTATCCACCGCCTCGGTCATGCTTTGGCCGCGGGTGGGTTGGCCGTTGATTTTCACGATCAAGTCACCGGCCTGGATGCCGGCGCGGCTGGCAGGGGTATCGTCGATGGGTGACACCACTTTGACGAAGCCATCCTCCACGCCCACTTCGATGCCTAAGCCGCCAAATTCGCCGCTGGTGCTTTCTTGAAGTTCCGCGAAGTCTTCAGGGCCAAGGTAGGCCGAATGTGGGTCAAGGTTGCTTAACATGCCCTTGATGGCGTTTTCCAGCAGGGTTTTGTCGTCTACTGGCTCGACGTAGGCCGCCTTGATACGGTCCATTACCTCGGCGAAGGTACGCAGCTCTTCGAGTGGCAGCGGGTTCTTCGCCGCAGGCGCGGTTACCGGCGCCGCGGCCTTGCCGGGCGCCGCAACAGGGTCGGCGGCGTGGGCCAGCGGTGCGGCAATCACCAGCGCAACGGTCATGGCCAGCGAGGTAAGGCGGGACGAATGCAGCATGTCGAACGAACTCCTGATCCTGGTTTACGGGCGCTGCGTCAACCGCGGCACCACTGTGCGGGGTCGGTCGCCCGACCTTGCTGGCGAATGGCGAAATACAGTGCTGGTGTGTCCTGCCCGCCGCTGGTGCCGACGGTCGAAATCGGTTCCCCGGCCTTGACCACATCCCCGGCGCTCTTGAGGAGCGTCTGGTTATGGCCGTACAGGCTCAAAAAACCGTTGCCATGGTCGAGAATGACGAGAAGTCCGGCGCCGCGCAACCAGTCGGCGAACACCACCCGGCCACCATGCACGGCGCGTACCGTGGCACCGGCCGGTGCCGAGATCATCACGCCGTCCCACTTGGTCCGTTCATCGCTGCCGCGGGTTTCACCGAAGCGTGCCAACAATCGACCGTCAACCGGCCATGGAAGTTTTCCCTTGGCCGCATCGAAAGCGCCGCCATAGGTTTGCCCGCCGCCGGAAACCATCTGCCCGGGGCTGCGTTTGGGCACCGGGGCGTCGTCGTCTTTGCCGCGGTTGGCATCGGCGGCGGCTTCGCGGCGGCGGCGGTCTTCTTCCTGTTGCGCGGCCAGGGCGCGCTGGCGGGCTTGCTCGGCCTCGCGGGCCATGCGGTCTTCGATGGCCTTGAGCACTTGGGCCAGTTCGGCTTGGTCCTGTTGGCGGGCCTGCAGTTTGTCACCGCCAGCCTTGTACTGGTCGTTGAGCTTGGCCAGCGCGGCCTGGCGCTGCTGGCGGGCTTTCTCAAGCTCGGCGCGCTGGCTGTCGAGCTGGCTTTGCTGTACCAACTGCTGGGCCTGCTCGAGGGATATTTGTTTTTCGACATCTGCCAGCTGGCCCAAGGTTTCATTGAAGCTGCGCAGTTGCTCTAGGCGGGCCTTGCTCAGGTAATCGTAATAGGTGAGGGTGCGGGCGAACTTTTCAGGGTTCTGCTGGTTAAGCAGCAGCTTGAGGTATTCCTGGCGGCCGCCTTGGTACGCCGCGCGGGCCTGGATCGCGATCAACCGCTGCTGCTCAGTGCGGGCGCCCTGGAGTTTTTTTTTCTCACCGTCCAGGCGCTGCAGCTCGCTTTCACTCTTTTTTAGTTCGTTTTGCAGGGCCTCCACCTGCTTTTGAAGCTTACCCATTTCGGTTTCAGTTTCGCGCAGGTCTTTCTGCACACCAGAACGTTCTTGCTGAATTTGCCCAAGCGTTTTCTGCAGGTCCGCGATGTCTTGCCGGGTTTTTTCCAGCTGCTGCTGGGTTTGCGCGCGGTCATCGGCCAAGGCCGGCAATACGAGGCACGCCAATACTAAGGCGAGAAGGGTGCGAAGCATCGAAGGGAAGGCACCGTATGGGGGGACCGGCCTAGTATGCCCGCCCCAGGAAAATGTTTCGACAACAACCGAGGCACGCCGCGGCGCACCCCGGCCAAGCCTGGCACGGCCGGGATCAGGCATCTGCCAGGATCGAGCGGCCGGTCATCTCCTCGGGCTTATCGAGGCCCATCAGGAACAACATGGTCGGCGCCACGTCGGCCAGCACACCGCCTTCGCGCACCTTGACCTTGCGTTGGCCCACGTAGATGAACGGCACCGGTTCAGTGGTGTGGGCGGTGTGGGCCTGGCCAGTGCTTTCGTCTTCCATCATTTCGCAGTTGCCGTGGTCGGCGGTGATCAATGCTTCGCCGCCTACCTTGGCCAGCGCTTCGGTAATGCGCCCCAGGCAGGTGTCCAGGCATTCCACGGCCTTAGTGGCGGCGTCGAGTATGCCGCTGTGGCCGACCATGTCGCCGTTGGCGTAGTTGGCCACGATCACGTCGAAACGCTGGTGCTCGATGGCGTCGACGATATTGTCGGTCACCTCCGGTGCGCTCATTTCAGGTTGCAGGTCGTAGGTGGCGACCTTCGGCGATGGGATCAGGATGCGTTTTTCGCCTTCGAAGGGCTCTTCGCGCCCACCGGAGAAGAAAAACGTCACGTGGGCGTACTTCTCGGTTTCGGCGATGCGCAGTTGGGTTTTGCCGCACTTGGCCAGGTATTCGCCCAGCACGTTGTTCAGGCTGCTGGGGCCGAACGCGGCAGGGGCCGGGATGTTCGCCGAGTACCGTGTGAGGCCCACATAGGCGGCCAGCTTTGGCTGGCGCTTGCGCGGGAAGTCGGTAAAGTCATCTTCGACGAACACCCGCGACAGCTCACGGGCGCGGTCGGCGCGAAAGTTCATGAACACCACCGCGTCGCCGTCTTGCACTTTTACCGGCTCACCAAGGGTGGTGGCTTTAACGAATTCATCGCTCTCGCCGCGTTCGTAGGCGGCTTGCAGCCCTTCTACGGCGGTGTTGGCGTGGTAGTCGGCGGTGCCGTCGACGATCAGCTCATAGGCTGCGGCCACGCGGTCCCAGCGGTTGTCGCGGTCCATTGCGAAGTAGCGGCCCACCAGGCTGGCAATACGGCCCTTGCCCAGTTTGGCGAACGTTCGGTCCACCAGCTCAAGGGACTGCTGCGCGCTCTTGGGCGGGGTGTCGCGGCCATCGAGGAAGGCGTGCAAGTAGAGCTTCTCGGCGCCGCGCTGCGCCGCCAGCTCCAGCATCGCCACGATGTGGTCTTGGTGGCTGTGCACGCCGCCATCGGATAAAAGCCCCATCACATGCACCGCCTTACCACCCTGCACGGCTTTGTCTACGGCGCCGCAGAGTACTTCGTTGTTGAAGAAGTCCCCGTCGCGGATGGCCTTGGTGACACGGGTGAAGTCTTGGTACACCACGCGCCCGGCGCCCAGGTTCATGTGGCCCACCTCGGAGTTGCCCATTTGCCCCTCCGGCAGGCCTACGTCCATGCCGGAGCCTGAGATAAGCCCATTGGGCTGGGTGGCCAGCAGGCGATCGAGGTTAGGTTTTTTCGCGTCGTATACGGCGTTGTACTTGTGGCTGTCGCTGTGCCCGAATCCGTCCAGGATGATGAGGACCAAGGGCTTGGGCGTGGTAGTCATGGGAACGGGCTCGCGGCGATGGTTGGAAGGGGCGCCAATTCTAAGGGAAAATGCCGCCGTTGACGAAAAGGGTTGTTGAACAGCCACAGACCCACATTAGCCGCCGCGGTTCCATGAAACTGCCGCCCGGCGGGCTTTGGCCGGCCTTGCCGGGTGTGTATACTGGCCGCCATTTTAACGCTGTGGAACCCGCTGATGGTCGCTCATCTTTTCGAATTCGCTACCAATCACTACCTACTCGCCGGGCTTTTCGCGATCCTGCTGGTACTGTTGCTGTTGCATGAAATGAAAGGCGGCGGGCGCTCGCTCAGCCCACGCGAACTCACCGCGCTGGTCAACGCCGATAAAGCCGTGGTGGTCGATATCCGCAACAAGAAGGAGTTCGCCGGCGGCCATATCGTCGACGCGCTGAACATCCCCCAAGACAAACTCGCCAGCCGTATGGCAGAGCTTGAAAAACACAAGGGTAAAACCCTGATCGTCGTCGACGCCATGGGCCAGCATGCCGGCGCGGTTTGCCGTGACCTGCTCAAGGCCGGCTATACCGCCGCCCGCCTCGGTGGCGGCATCTCCAGCTGGCGCGGCGACAACTTACCCGTGGTGAAGTGATATGGCCAAGGTCGTCGTCTACTCCAGTGATTGGTGCCCCTACTGCATGCGGGCCAAGGCCCTGTTGGGCAGCAAGGGCGTGGCCTTCGAAGAAATCAAGGTCGACGGCAAACCCCAGTTGCGTGCCGAAATGGCCAGCAAGGCCGGGCGCACGTCGGTGCCGCAAATCTGGATCGGCGACCGCCACGTCGGCGGTTGCGACGACCTCTTCGCCTTGGAACGCGCCGGCAAGCTCGACCCACTGCTGGGCGCCTGAATAACCAAACCTCAAGCCAACAAGGCCAGTGCCATGACCGAACAGAACATTGCCGCAGAAAACGAACCGCAATTCTCGTTGCAACGCATCTATGTGCGCGACCTGTCGTTCGAAGCCCCGAAAAGCCCGGCGATCTTTCGCCAAGCCTGGGAGCCCAGCGTTTCGCTGGAACTGAACACCCGCCAGAAGCCGCTGGAAAACGACTTCCACGAAGTGGTGCTGACGCTGTCGGTCACCGTCAAGAACGGTGAAGAAGTGGCGTTCATCGCCGAAGTGCAGCAGGGCGGTATCTTTCTGATCAAGAACCTCGACGCGCCGTCGATGAGCCACACCCTCGGTGCCTTCTGCCCGAACATCCTGTTCCCCTACGCGCGCGAAACCCTCGACAGCTTGGTGATCCGGGGCTCGTTCCCGGCGCTGATGCTGGCGCCGGTGAACTTCGACGCGCTGTACGCCCAAGAGCTGCAGCGCATGCAAGAGGCAGGCGAAGCGCCCCAAGCGTGAGCCGTAGGAGATGGGCGCGCCCACAACCGGTCCGGTTGTGAGTAGCGCCACGTCTCCCGCGCTTTGGGGCCGTTAGGCAAAGCCCTGCTGCCGCCAGGCCTCGTACACCGCCACGGCGACCGTGTTGGATAAGTTAAGGCTGCGGCTGCCTGGCCGCATTGGCAGGCGCACGCGGCGTTCGGCGGGGTACTGCTCGCGTATTTCATCCGGCAAGCCGCGGCTCTCTGGCCCGAAAAGCAACGCGTCGCCCGGTTCGAAGGCTACCTGGTGAAATGGCTGGGAGCCTTTGGTGGTAAAGGCGAACACCCTGGGGTTGCCCAGTGCGTCAAGGCAACTGGGTAGGTCTGGGTAGCGCTTGAGCGGTGCGAACTCGTGGTAATCCAGGCCGGCGCGGCGCAGGCGTTTGTCATCCAGTTCAAAGCCCAGCGGCTCGATCAAGTGCAGGTGGCAGCCGCTGTTGGCGCACAACCTGATAACGTTGCCGGTGTTCGGCGGGATTTCCGGTTGAAAAAGGATGACGTGAAACATGCACGGCTCCGAAGGCAAAGATGGGCGCCATTCTACCCCGCAAGCGCTGCCGGCGCGGGCCAGCTTGTGGCCGCGCTTTCTCGGTTCATTGGTTATTTTGGGCGTGCTGGTAGGGCTGATGATTGGCCGCCTCACCCACCCGGAAGCGCCCTCGCTCGATCACATCGAACTGCACCCCGACACCTTGGTGCTTTGGCTGCAGGCCGAGCCGAAAGTGCATGCCGAAGCGCCCGAGGGCACCTTCGCCATGCTACTGCAAGCACATGGGGCACCGGCCAATGGTGAACTGCTGGTGCAAGGGCACCCGGCGAAGTGGTCACTACGCAGGGCTGAAAAAGGTTTGCTGCTGACGGTAGTGGCCGCCCGGCCCCTGCTAGCCACTTGGCACGGCGAGCAGGCCGATGGGCGCTGGAAGCTGAGTATCAGCCTGCGGGAGGAATAAAAGAGGGAATCCCCGGCCTGCCTGTACCAAGGTCCCCAAAAAACGTGGGCCCAACGCCTATGGCGCTGGCCCGGTTGTAAAGGAGGAACCTCGGCCTGCCTGTACCAAGGTTCCCGAAAGGGTGGGTTCAGCGCGTATGGCGCTGGCCCGGTTGTAAAGGAGGATCCCCAGCCTGCCTGTACCAAGGTCCCCAAAGCATGGAGCGGCCGCTTCGCAGTGGCTCCGTTGTAAAGAAGGGGATCCTCGGCCTGCCTGTACCATAGGCCCCCAAAAAACGATTTGAGCCTGCAACCCATCGGTTGCAACGCCCGGTATAAAATGGGGAATCCCCGGCCTGCCTGTACCAAGGTCCCCTAAAAACGGGTTCTGCCTAGGTATTTGCAGAGTGCGTGCCACTTTTGAAACGGCACCGCGTAAATTCAGCTGTATGAATTTAACTTTTTGAAATATAACGAAAATTATTTTACACGGTCAGCGGCAGCGCCGGGGCGGCGGCCGCATGGGCATTTGCGCCCCCGCACGGGCTTAGTGCGACGCGCCTTTGTGCGGTGCAAGCCAGCGCGGGATGCACCGGCCTGAAACACGACCGCCGCTGGCGCCGGCCCCGGGGTACAGGGGCGGCGCCAGCGGCGGTCGTATGGCGGGTGGGTCAGTTATCGTCGCCGTCGTCGTCATCGCCACCGTCGACTTTCATGCCCAGCTCCTTGATCTTGCGGGTCAAGGTGTTACGGCCCCAGCCCAGCAGCACAGCGGCGTCGCGGCGGCGGCCAGCGGTATGCTTGAGGGCCGTTTCGATCATGATTCGCTCGAAGCTAGGCACGGCGCTGTCGAGGAGGCTGGATTGGCCCCGCGACAATGCCTGGTCGGCCCACTGGCGCAGGGCCTGCTCCCAATTGGTAACCGGGGCGGCGTCTTGCGGCAGGCTGAGCAGTTCGGGCGGCAGGTCGCTGATATGCACCTCACGGCCCGATGCCATAACGGTGATCCAACGGCAGGTGTTTTCCAACTGGCGCACGTTGCCCGGCCAGGGCAGGTTTTTCAGGTAATCCTCGGTTTCGCCTTTCAGCAGCTTTGGCTCCACCGCCAGTTCTTGCGCCGCGCGGCCAAGGAAATGCTTGGCGAGGGTCGGGATGTCTTCCCGGCGGTCCGAGAGCCGTGGAATATGAATGCGGATCACGTTCAGGCGGTGAAACAAGTCTTCCCGGAACTTGCCAGCGTGCACCAGGCTTTCAAGGTTCTGGTGGGTTGCGGCGATGATGCGCACATCGACCTTGACCGGCGTATGCCCGCCCACCCGGTAGAACTCACCGTCAGCCAACACGCGCAGCAAGCGGGTTTGGGTATCGGCTGGCATGTCGCCAATCTCGTCGAGAAACAACGTGCCGCCATCGGCTTGTTCGAAACGGCCGCGGCGCAGGTTGGCCGCGCCGGTGAATGCGCCTTTTTCATGGCCGAACAGCTCCGACTCCATCAGGTCTTTGGGGATGGCGGCCATGTTCAGTGCAATAAAGGGGGCTGCCGCCCGTGGGCTATGCCGGTGCAAGGCATGGGCCACCAGTTCCTTGCCGGTACCGGACTCGCCATTGATCAAAACGGTGATGTTGGAGTGGCTCAGCCGGCCGATGGCGCGGAACACCTCCTGCATGGCCGGTGCTTCGCCGATGATCTCTGGCGTGCGGGTCAGGGTGGGCGGGGTGTCCATGCCTTGCTGTTCTTGCGCGTGTTGGTTCGCGCGTTTGACCAGCGATACGGCCTCGTCCACGTCGAACGGCTTGGGCAGGTACTCGAAAGCCCCGCCCTGGTAAGAGGCCACCGCGCTGTCGAGGTCTGAATGCGCGGTCATGATGATGACTGGCAGGCGTGGGTGCTGTTCGCGGATGCGCGCCAGCAGGTCCAGGCCGCTGGCACCCGGCATGCGGATGTCGGAAATGATCACGTCGGGCTGCTGGCGGGCAAGTCGGCTCATCACGCCATCGGCACTGTCGAAGCTTTGGGTGGTCATCCCTTCCTGCTGCAGGGCCTTTTCCAAGACCCAGCGGATGGAACGGTCGTCGTCGACGATCCACACGGTTTCACTACGGCTCATGACGAGGCGGCTCCTTGTTCCAGCGGCAGGAAGATCGAGAAAGTGGTATGGCCGGGATGGCTATCACATTCGATCAGGCCTTGGTGCTGGCTGATGATGTTCTGGGTGATGGCCAAGCCCAGCCCGGTACCGTCCGGGCGGCCGCTGACCATAGGATAGAAAATGGTTTCCTGAAGTTCGCTGGGGATGCCTGGGCCGTTGTCGATGATCTCGATTTTCGCCACCAGCCGGTGGCGCACATGGCCAATGGTGAACTGGCGCATGGCCCGGGTGCGCAATGTAATGCGCCCCAGGCGCAGCTCGTTCTGGGCGCTGATCGCCTGCATGGCGTTGCGTACGATGTTCAGCACCGCCTGGATCATTTGTTCGCGGTCGATCAACACGTCGGGGATGCTCGGATCGTAATCGCGTACCAGGGTGATGCCGCCCTGGGTTTCCGCATCCACCAAGCTGCATACCCGCTCCAGCACTTCGTGGGCGTTGCACATGGCCAGTGACGGTAGCTTGTTCGAACCCAGCATGCGGTCGACCAGGTTACGCAGGCGGTCGGCTTCTTCGATGATGACGTTGGTGTAATCCTTCAGGCTCTCGTCGGGCAGTTCGCGGTCAAGCAACTGCGCTGCGCCACGGATGCCACCCAGGGGGTTCTTGATTTCGTGGGCCAGGCCCCGTACCAGCATCTTGGTGGTTTCCTGCTTGGACAACTGGGCTTCTTCCTTGGTGATGCGCAGCAGGCGGTCGCGGGGCAGCACTTCGAGCAGCAGCAGTGTTTGCCCCTGGCTGAGAATGGGCGTTACCGCGTAGTCCACGGTAATGGTTTGCCCAGTCATCGCCGTGAGGATTGCTTCACGCTTGGTAAAAGGGTGGGCCTTTTCGACGGCCTGGCGCAGCGAATTCAGCGCCTCGGTAGACTCCGTGAACAACTCACTGATGAACTGGCCGTGGCTGCGCTGGCCGCTGATGGCCAGCAGCATTTCCGCGGCGGGGTTCATGTATTCCAGGCGTAACTCACTGTTGAGCAAAATCGTGGCGGTGGTAAGGTTGTCTAGTAACAGCCTGTGCAGCGTATCGCTGATGGTCATATGCTGGTTTTGACCTCTTTTGGCACATAGCAACCGTGGGTGTGTTCCGGTTGCGGGCGCGGGCAACCCGCTGATGCACTGAAAATGCAAAATCCAAACCAAGGCTCCGAAAAGAAGCGGTTTTATTTGCTGGCGTCGCATTCAGGGGCCGCGCCATGGCCTCAAAACGCCAGGGTTTTCGCAGGCTTGAGGCTACCGGGCAGCTACAGGGCCTTTAGGGTGCAGTAAAGCGCACCATAAGCGTGCGCGCTATGCTGGTGCAACGCCTCCTTCCCTGATAGTTCTTAGTCGTCCGTCGGTTTCAACGACAGTGGGCATTCGGGCCTTACCCCGTAGTCGTCATCCTCGCATGGCCGCACGCGGCGCTTTTGCGCCAACGACATGCGCTGCAGGTAAAACACCTGCGCGGCGGTTTGCTCGATCACCAGGCCCTGCTGGTCGATGATCCTCACAGCCAGGCGATGTTCACCGCGGTCCACATTACTCAACATGATCACCGGGCTGCTGCTGGGCGCAGCGGCGGGTTGGTCGTCAAGCACCAGTTCAAAGCGGTCACCGGGCAGCAGGGCCGGGTCGCTGCTGACCGTGACCACCACTTCGCCACCGGCGTGGCTGATGCTGCCATCCGGCACTGGGGCCAGGATGCGCAACAGGTTGTAGTGCATCACCCGCACCGGAGCGGCGTGGGGTTTCGCCGTTGGCTGGGTAGGTACCGGGCTGGGCGCCATGGTATTGCCTGGCGCCAGCTTGACCGGTTTGGCACCGTGGCGCGGCTGGTCGGTGTAAACCCGGTGGCCGTTGGCATCCTCGTAGGTGTACACCTGCGCCCCTGCCGGTAGGCAAACCAGCGCCAGCCACAGTAGCCAAGGGCGGTGGGTCACCGGTGCACCCGCTGCACGGTGAAGTTCACCGCCGCGCTTTGCTGCACCACCTGCTCACCTTGCAGCACCCGCACCGCCAGGCTGTGATCGCCGCGGTCGATGTTCACCAATTGCAGCCGCGGCACGTTGCCTGGCGTGCCATAGGGGGTGCCGTCGAGCACCAATTGCAACAGGTGCCCGGGGGCCAGCCTCGGCTGCAGTGCCACGCCCACGGTGAAAGTGCCGTTGTTGGCGCGTAGCGCCTCGTCGGTGGGCAGGTCGGTCAGTTGCAAGGTTGAATAGGCGGCAGCGGCTTTCGCCGGTTCCGGCTTGCTGACCGGGGCCGCCGGTGTGTTGCCAGGCGTAGCGGGCGGCACGCTGTTCAGCGGCGGCAGTTGCACCTCCCGGGCGTGGCTGCCGCCCGGTGGCTGGTTGGTGTAAACCGTATTGCCGTTGGCATCGGTGTACTGGTAGATCTGCGCCAGCGCCGTTAATGGCGCCAGCAGGCATAAGGCAAGGGCACGATAACGCATGGGAACACTCATACAGCGGCAGCCGCGGTGGCTTCGCCTGCTCTGCTTGCCAGCATAGAACAGCTCAATGCGGGGTGGTACACAGTTCTGCCGTTGCACGCACTAGCGCTACACGGCGCAGGTTATCGGGGGCCCCGGCCGCAATGGCACGGGCAACCCATGTGTGGCACTGCGCGGCTTGGCGATAAGGCGCGGCGGCCGCCATTTGCACCAGCAAGGTTTTTTGCAGCGTGTCGAGCTGTGGCCGTATCTCGGTGAGCAAGTCAGGGCGCGTGTCGCCCGGTGCTTTTCCCGCGGCGGCCCAATCGGCCAAGTAAACATACTGGGCTAATTTATTGGCTTCGATTTGCGCCGAAAATAATTGCTCGGCCCATTGCGGTGAAACCTGGTAGCCAGGCGCCAACGAGGTGGCCGCCATGATGACCGTGTGCTCGCGGGGTTTATCTTCAACAGGTTTGCCGCTGTCCCATTTGCTAAGGGCCACCTTGTAGCCGACCGCCACGCGCTGGTTCATCGAATCGACCAGCGCGGCAATGGCTTGAGGGCCGGCGGTAGGGGCGGCAAAAGCCGAAGAGCAAAACAGCGCGCTGAACGCGAAAAGTAGCAGGTGCCGCATGGTTGGCCTCGTGGCTCTAGGGGGAGGCCGGAGCATGCCATAGCGTAAGAGGGCGGTTGAGAGCGCTGACGCGGTTCAATTGATACGGGAAATGAAAAAGCCTCCCGAAGGAGGCCTTTTCAGTCACGCGGTCGCATCAAACGCTGTAGTACAGATCGTATTCCAGCGGGTGAACGAAGGTGCGAACCTTGATTTCCTCTTCGCTCTTCAGGGCAATGTAGGCGTCGATGAAGTCGTCGCTGAATACGCCACCCTTGGTCAGGAACGCACGGTCGGTGTCCAGGCTTTCCAGGGCCTCTTTCAAGCTACCGCAAACCTGTGGGATTTCGCTGGCCTCTTCAGGCGGCAGGTCATACAGGTTCTTGTCGGCGGCATCGCCAGGGTGCAGCTTGTTCTGGATGCCGTCCAGGCCCGCCATCAACAGCGCGGCGAAGGCCAGGTAGGGGTTGGCAGCTGGGTCTGGGAAGCGTGCCTCGATGCGGCGGGCTTTCGGGCTGGACACGTAGGGGATACGGATCGAGGCCGAGCGGTTACGCGCCGAGTAGGCCAGCATCACCGGTGCTTCGAAGCCTGGTACCAGGCGCTTGTAAGAGTTGGTCGACGGGTTGGTGAAGCCGTTCAATGCCTTGCCGTGCTTGATGATACCGCCGATGAAGTACAGGGCGGTTTCCGACAGGCCAGCGTAGCCTTCACCAGCGAAGGTGTTCTTGCCGTCTTTGGAAATCGACAGGTGAACGTGCATGCCAGAGCCATTGTCGCCGTACAAAGGCTTGGGCATGAAGGTGGCGGTCTTGCCGTACACGTCGGCCACGTTGTGCACGCAGTATTTCAAGGTCTGAACTTCGTCAGCCTTCTTCACCAGGGTGTTGAACTTCACGCCGATTTCGTTCTGGCCAGCCGTCGCCACTTCGTGGTGGTGTACTTCCACCACCAGGCCCATTTCTTCCAGGGCGTTGCACATGGCGGTGCGGATTTCGTGGTCATGGTCGACCGGTGGAACCGGGAAGTAACCGCCTTTCACGCCAGGGCGGTGGCCGCGGTTGCCGCCTTCCACTTCACCGTCGGTCATCCACGAAGCTTGTTCGGAGAAGATCTTGAACATCGAGCCCGAGATGTCGGACTTATACTTGACGGCATCGAACACGAAGAACTCAGGCTCGGGGCCGACGAAAACGGTGTCACCGATACCCGTGGACTTCAGGTATTCCTCTGCGCGGTGGGCGATCGCGCGCGGGTCGCGGTCGTAGCCTTGCATGGTCGAAGGCTCGATGATGTCGCACACCAGGATGACGGTCGGCTCTTCGGTGAACGGGTCGAGCACCGCGGTTTCGTCGTCCGGCATCAGGATCATGTCGGAGGCTTCGATGCCTTTCCAGCCAGCGATCGACGAGCCGTCGAACATTTTGCCGTGTTCGAAGAAGTCTTCGTCCAGCGCGTCACGGGCGGGCATGGTGACGTGCTGTTGCTTGCCTTTGGTATCGGTGAAGCGCAGATCAAGCCATTTAACGTCATGATCTTTTATGAGTTGAACCGTCTTCGACATGTTGTCCTCCGGGTGATCAGGGCCTGGAAGGTAGGCCCTGCAAAGTTGGGTGAAGCCGGCGACAGATAGTCGACCTTGGCAACCTGCCTCACAAGGGAGCAATTTGCATGCCAGTGCCCAAAGTTGGGCAGCGCCTACAAAACGCTTGCACGGGCGGGCCTTTGCGTAAAAAAGCGCCAAATCCAAGGCGCTAAAATGGTGCGCTGCATATTCGGGCAGCACCAACATGGAGCACCCAATCGCGCCGACGATAGTTGCTCAAAGCGTGAGCAATTTCCGCTATAATGCCGCCCCTTTTTTCTGCTGGCCAGCCTGCGTGCGGTTCAATGAAACTTATCGTCAAAGTGTTCCCTGAAATCACCATCAAAAGCCGGCCCGTGCGCAAGCGGTTCATTCGCCAGCTTGCCAAGAACATTCGGCTGGTGACCCGCGACCTGGACCCAGGCCTGGCGGTTGCGGGCGTGTGGGACAACCTGGAAGTCAACACGCAGGTACAAGACCAGAAACTGCTGGGTGAGATCATCGAGCGGCTGGCTTGCACCCCCGGTATCGCGCACTTTTTGCAGGTGGAGCAGTACCCTCTGGGCGACTTCGACGACATCGTTGCCAAATGCAAGCAGCACTTCGGGCACCTGCTGCCCGGCAAGCGATTCGCCGTGCGTTGCAAGCGCGGCGGGCACCATGATTTCTCGTCGATGGACGTCGACCGCTATGTGGGCAGCCAATTACGCCAGCAGTGCGGGGCCGCCGGTATCGACCTGAAGCGCCCGGAAGTCGAGGTGCGCATAGAGGTCCGCGACCAGAAGCTGTACGTGGTGCACAGCCAGCATCAGGGTATCGGCGGCTACCCGCTGGGGGCTCTGGAGCAAACCCTGGTGCTGATGTCTGGCGGCTTCGACTCCACCGTGGCGGCCTACCAGATGATGCGCCGCGGGCTGATGACCCACTTTTGTTTTTTCAACCTCGGCGGCCGTGCACACGAATTGGGTGTGATGGAAGTTGCACATTACCTGTGGAAAAAATACGGCAGTTCGCACCGGGTGCTGTTCATCAGTGTGCCGTTCGAAGAGGTGGTGGGGGAGATTCTCGGCAAGGTCGACGACAGCCAAATGGGCGTGATCCTCAAACGCATGATGCTGCGCGCCGCCAGCCACATGGCCGAGCGCCTGCAAATCGACGCCTTGGTCACCGGCGAGGCGATCTCGCAGGTGTCGAGCCAAACGCTGACCAACCTGGCGGTGATCGATTCGGCCACCCCCAAGCTGGTGTTGCGCCCGCTGCTGGCCAGCCACAAGCAAGACATCATCGACACGGCCATGGCAATCGGCACCGCCGATTTTGCCAAGCACATGCCGGAATACTGCGGCGTGATTTCGGTGAACCCGACCACCGCCGCGCGCGGCTACCGCATCGAGCGTGAAGAGCAGCGTTTCGACATGGCGGTGCTCGAACGCGCGCTCGAACGCGCGCGGCTGGTCGCCATCGACCATGTGATCGAAGAACTGGGCCAAACCGTGGAGGTCGAAGAAGTGGCCCAGGCGCTGCCCAGCCAAGTGGTGCTCGACATTCGCCACCCCGACGCGCAAGACGATGCGCCGCTGGCGCTCGACGGCATCGAGGTCAAGGCGCTACCTTTCTACGCGCTGAACAGCCGTTTCAAGGAACTGGACGCCAGCCGCCAATATCTTCTGTACTGCGATAAGGGTGTGATGAGCCGCCTGCATGCTCACCACCTGCTCAGCGAGGGGCACGCCAATGTGCGCGTTTATCGTCCGGCATAGAATCCCCGGGCTCAATGGCGGCAGCATCCGCCATCGCCCCCCCGACGCCTGGCCCTGCTAGCGCATTGCCTGTTCATAGCCAGCCGTGCCCAAGGGGTGCGGTGCAACCGAATTCATCGATCGAGACAAACCTGTGAGAGAGAACCTTCGCAACATCGCCATCATCGCCCACGTTGACCATGGTAAAACCACGTTGGTCGACAAACTCCTGAAGCTGTCCGGCACCCTGGACCGCAAGGAAGCCGAAGGCGAGCGCGTCATGGACTCCAATGACCAAGAGCGTGAGCGCGGCATTACCATCCTGGCCAAGAACACGGCCATCAAGTGGAACGGCTACGACATCAACATCGTCGACACCCCCGGCCACGCCGACTTCGGTGGTGAAGTAGAGCGCGTGATGTCGATGGTCGACTCGGTGCTGCTGCTGGTCGACGCCCAAGACGGCCCGATGCCGCAAACCCGCTTCGTGACCCAGAAGGCCTTCAAGGCCGGCCTGCGCCCAATCGTAGTGGTGAACAAGGTCGACCGCCCAGGCGCGCGCCCCAGCTGGGTGGTCGACCAGATCTTCGACCTGTTCGATAACCTCGGCGCCACCGACGAGCAATTGGACTTCCCGATCGTTTACGCCAGCGCCCTGAACGGCATCGCCGGTGACGACCCGGACAGCATGGCCGACAACATGGACCCGCTGTTCGAGGCCATCATCAAGCACGTGCCCGCGCCGACCGTCGATGCCAATGGCCCGTTCCAGATGCAGATTTCCCAACTGGACTACAACAGCTTCCTCGGCGTGATCGGCATCGGCCGCATCAGCCGCGGCAAGATCAAGCAAAACACCCCGGTGGTTGCTATCGGTGACGATGGCAAGAAGCGCAATGGCCGCGTGTTGAAGATCATGGGCCATCACGGCCTGCAGCGCGTTGAGGTGCCGGAAGCCGAAGCTGGCGACATCATCTGTGTCAGCGGCATGGACGAGTTGTTCATCTCCGATACCCTGTGTGACCCGCAGAGCGTCGAAGCCCTGCCGCCGCTGACCGTCGACCAGCCCACCGTGAGCATGACCTTCCAGGTCAACGACTCGCCGTTCGCCGGTAAAGAAGGCAAGTTCGTGACCAGCCGCAACATCAAGGAACGCCTGGACAAAGAGCTGCTGCACAACGTGGCGCTGCGCGTTGAACAAGGCGATTCGCCAGAGAAATTCAAGGTGTCTGGCCGTGGTGAGCTGCACCTGTCGGTGCTGATCGAGAACATGCGCCGCGAAGGCTTCGAGCTGGCCGTGGGCCGCCCGGAAGTGGTGCTTATCGAGAAGGACGGCGAGAAACAGGAACCCTACGAGAACGTCACCATCGACATCGAGGAGCAGCACCAGGGCCCGGTGATGGAGCAAATGGGCCTGCGCAAGGGTGAAATGACCAACATGATCCCTGACGGCAAGGGCCGCCTGCGCCTGGAGTACGTGATCCCGGCCCGTGGCCTGATCGGTTTCCGTAACGCCTTCCTGACCATGACCTCCGGCACCGGTATCCTCACCAGTACGTTCGATAAATACGGCCCGATCAAGGGCGGTAACGTTGGCCTGCGCCAGAACGGCGTGCTGGTGTCGATGGCCGGCGGCACCGCGCTTACCTACTCGCTGGAAACCTTGCAAGACCGCGGCAAGCTGTTCCTGTCGCCGGGCGATGAGGTGTACGAGGGTATGCTGGCCGGTATCCACACCCGCGACAACGACCTGGTGATCAACCCCACCAAGGGCAAGAAGCTCGACAACATGCGCGCTTCGGGCAAGGACGAAACCATCCAACTGACCCCCGCGGTGAAATTCACCCTGGAACAGGCGTTGGAGTTCATCGACGACGATGAGTTGGTTGAAGTAACGCCCAAGTCGATCCGACTGCGCAAGAAGCTGCTGAACGAGAACGAGCGCAAGCGCGCTTCGAAAGGGTAAGGCAAACCCTCCCAGCCCCTATCGGCTGGGAGGTTGACCCTGCATATACCCCGGTTATCGCCCAGCAGGCTTTGGCTTGTAGGCGCAGTACCCCGGCCGTGGCCCTATCTTCGGATGGTTGCGGCAGGTGTCCGGGCGCCGATCGTAGATCGTGCAAAGCCGGCTTTTGCGGTCCAGGTACAAACAATCGTCGTTGCTCATCCTCGCCAGGGTGAATACCCCGCTCTTCTGGTTGAACCGCTCGACGATCCCTTCCTTTTGCAGGCGCTTGGCCACGTTCTTGGCCGGCTCGCCCTTTTCGAACTCATCCACCACGCCAATGCGGATCAAGTCTTTGATACGCACCTCCACGGGCAATGTGCAGCAGCTCGCCATGCAGTTACCGCATAGGTGGCTGGCATACTTTTGCCAGGTTTCCAGGCGGTCGAGTTCAGCGGCGGCGATCAGGGTCGGTTTCATAATGGTTCACGCAAGGTTCAACGAAGGCGCGCGATGATATACAGGGCGCACGGTGAATAAATAACCACTCGCCAGTTTTTTCAGTTTTTCTGTGCTAAACCACACGAACCCGACAGGCCACCTCCGGTCAGACGGTCTAGTCTGAATGCATCCCGCTTACCTAAGTTACCGAGGACACCTCATGTCTCAGGAACCGCTTGCCCGTAACGTTGAAGTCGATGTGAACGAATTTCGTGATGCCGTACTCGCCAAACTCACCTACGCGGTAGGCAAGGACCCCGAACACGCCTTCGACCATGACTGGTTCGAAGCCATTGCACTGGCTGCCCGGGACCACATGGTCGACCACTGGATGGACCATACGCGGCAAATCTACCGCAGCCAGCAAAAGCGGGTGTATTACCTCTCGCTGGAATTTCTCATCGGCCGCTTGCTGGTCGACAGCCTCAGCAACATGGGCATTCTCGAAGTGGCGCGGGAGGCGCTCGATAGCCTGGGTGTGGACCTGGACAAGATCAAGCTGCTCGAGCCGGACGCGGCACTCGGCAATGGCGGCCTCGGCCGCCTGGCCGCCTGCTTCATGGAAAGCATGGCGACCCTCGGCGTGGCCGCGCACGGTTATGGTATTCGCTATGAGCACGGCCTGTTTCGCCAGGCGTTGGTAGATGGCTGGCAACAGGAACAAACCGAAACCTGGCTGGATTTCGGCAACCCCTGGGAGTTCGAGCGCCCCGAGGTGATTTACCCGATCAGCTTCGGCGGCCATGTGGAAGCCCAGGACGGCGGCCGCCAGGTGTGGCACCCCGGCGAAACGGTGCGCGCGGTGGCCTACGACACCCCCGTGGTGGGTTGGCGTGGCAAGAGTGTGAATACCCTGCGGCTGTGGCGTGCGCGGGCCATGGAAGACTTGCACCTGGAACGCTTCAACGCCGGCGACCACCTTGGCGCGGTGGCTGATGTGGCCCGCGCCGAGAGCATTTCGCGGGTGCTGTACCCGGCCGACAGCACCGAAGCCGGCCAGGAGCTGCGCCTACGCCAGGAATACTTCTTTGTGTCTGCCTCGCTGCAAGACTTGCTGCGCCGGCACATCAACATGCATGGCAGCGTCGCAAGCCTGGGCGAGCATGCCGCGATCCAAATGAACGACACCCACCCCTCCATCGCGGTGCCCGAGCTGATGCGCTTGCTGGTGGACATCCACGAGTTGCCCTGGGATCAAGCCTGGAAAGTGACCGTCGACACCCTCAGCTACACCAACCACACGCTGCTGCCCGAGGCGCTGGAAACCTGGCCGGTAGGGCTGATGGAGCGCATGTTGCCGCGGCACATGCAGATTATCTACCTGATCAACGCCGAACATATCGACCGCCTGCGCGCCAACGAACCGCCAGACCTCGACTTGCTGCGCTCGGTGTCGCTGATCGACGAAACCAATGGCCGCCGGGTGCGCATGGGTAACTTGGCGTTTCTCGGCTCGCACAGCATCAACGGTGTATCGGCGCTACACACCGAGCTGATGCGCAGCACCGTGTTCGCTGACCTGAACAAGCTCTACCCGGAGCGGATCAACAACAAGACCAACGGCATTACCTTCCGCCGCTGGTTGTACCAGTCCAACCCAAAGCTCACCTCGATGCTGGTAGACAAACTGGGCGAGGGCCTGCTCGACCAACCCGAAACCCAACTCAAAGGCTTGGACGCCTTCGCTGACGATTCGGTTTTTCAGCGTCGCTTCGCCGACCAGCGCTTGCATAACAAGGAAGCGCTGGCGCGCATTATCCAAGATCGGCTAGGGGTGACCGTCGACCCCAAGGCGCTGTTCGACGTGCAGGTCAAGCGCATTCACGAGTACAAACGCCAGTTGCTTAACTTGCTGCACACCGTGGCGTTGTACCAGGCCATCCGCGCCACGCCGGAAAAACCCTGGGCACCGCGGGTGAAGATTTTCGCCGGTAAGGCCGCCGCCAGTTATTACCAGGCCAAGTTGATCATCAAGCTGGCCAACGACATCGCCCGCACGGTGAATAACGACCCCACCGTGCGCGGCCTGCTCAAGGTGGTGTTCCTGCCCAATTACAACGTAAGCCTGGCCGAAAGCATCATCCCGGCGGCGGATTTGTCCGAGCAAATCTCCACGGCCGGCTACGAGGCATCCGGCACCAGTAACATGAAGTTTGGCCTGAACGGCGCGCTCACCATCGGCACCCTCGATGGCGCGAATGTGGAGATGTGCGAGCACGTGGGCGCCGAGCACATGTTCATCTTCGGCCTGAAAGCCGATGAAGTCGAAGCGCGCAAGCACAACGGAGACTTCAGCGCCCATGCCGAGGCGGCGGCTTCGCATCGGCTCAACGACGTGCTGCAGGCCATTCGCGGCGGCACCTTCTCGCCCGACGACCCGTCGCGCTACGCCGGCTTGGTCGACGGTTTGCTCAATTACGATCGCTTTTTGGTGTGCGCGGATTTCGAATCCTATTGGGCGGCGCAACTGCGGGTCGATGAACTGTGGCGCCAGCCCAAGCTGTGGTGGCGCTCGGCGATCTATAACACCGCGCGCATGGGCTGGTTCTCGTCCGACCGCACCATAGGGGAGTATGCCAAGGAGATCTGGAAGGCGCTATGAGCGCCAGCGGCTTACCGTGCCCGTTGCCATGAAGCGGGGCGGGCCCGCGAACTGAAGCCTTGTTAAGCGGTCTGAGCAAACGGGTTGCCCCTGGCGTACTCGTCACCCCCGGGCCCGCGCTGTACACTGCGCGGGTTTTCTTCCCGTCGAAACCGGAGCTTTTCCATGTCCCGCGTTACCCTCAGCCGCTACTTGATCGAGCAGACCCGCAGCAACAACACCCCTGCCGATCTGCGCTTCCTGATCGAAGTGGTCGCGCGTGCCTGTAAGGAAATCAGCCATGCCGTGTCCAAGGGTGCCCTCGGCGGGGTGCTGGGCAGCATGGGCACCGAGAACGTGCAGGGCGAAGTGCAGAAGAAACTCGACGTGTTGTCGAACGAAATCCTGCTGGAGGCCAATGAGTGGGGCGGCCACCTCGCCGGCATGGCCTCCGAAGAAATGGACAACGCCTACCAGATCCCCGGCAAGTACCCCAAAGGTGCGTACCTGCTGGTGTTCGACCCGCTCGATGGCTCGTCGAACATCGACGTGAACGTTTCGGTCGGTACCATTTTTTCGGTGTTGCGCTGCCCCGACGAATACCTGTCGCAGAACGACAGCCTCAATGAAAAGGCCTTTTTGCAGCCTGGCGTGAAACAGGTCGCGGCAGGTTACGCGGTATACGGCCCGCAAACCATGTTGGTGCTCACCCTCGGTGACGGCGTCAAGGGCTTTACCCTCGACCGCGAGATGGGCAGCTTCGTGCTCAGCCACGAAAACATCCGCGTGCCGGAGGCCACCCAGGAGTTCGCCATCAATATGTCGAACCAGCGGCATTGGGAGCCACCGGTCAAGCGCTACGTCGATGAACTGCTCGCCGGCCAGGAAGGCCCGTTGGGCAAGGATTACAACATGCGTTGGATTGCCTCGATGGTGGCCGACGTTCACCGCATCCTCACCCGCGGCGGGCTGTTCATGTACCCACGCGATGCCCGCGACCCAGCCAAGCCCGGCAAGTTGCGCTTGATGTACGAAGCCAACCCGATGTCGTTCATCATCGAGCAGGCTGGCGGCGCGGCCACCGATGGCCACCAGCGCATCCTCGATATCCAGCCCGAAGGCCTGCACCAGCGCGTCGCGGTGTTCCTGGGGTCGAAGGAAGAAGTCGAACGGGTGACCGCGTACCACCAATAATCGACTCACCCCCAAGGCCTGCCCCGGCGCATACCGTTAGCGCCGAAGCACGGCCTTGGCTGCGCCGGTAAAGCCGCTTATATCCTGAAGCTGCCCACCAGTTGCTTGAGCCGGCTGGCCTGTTGCTCCAGGTCGCCGCACGCCCGTAACGTCTCTTGCAGGTTTTGCACACCCTCTTGGTTGAGGGTGTTGATCTCGGTGATGTCTTGGTTAAGGGTATCGATCACCGCCGTTTGCTCTTCGGTGGCCCGCGGCGGGCTGTTCATGTACCCACGCGATGCCCGCGACCCAGCCAAGCCCGGCAAGTTGCGCTTGATGTACGAAGCCAACCCGATGTCGTTCATCATCGAGCAGGCTGGCGGCGCGGCCACCGA
>NZ_JAAOCA010000038.1 GCF_014694385.1 Pseudomonas typographi
TTCGGGTAAGAGCTTCGTTGGCGCATGGGAATCCTGGCGATAAGGGTGATCGCGTCCGCTAAAAAATAGACGGACAACATCGCCCTTAATGCTGGAGTTCGGTAGGTGTGTTCACCGGGCGCTTACGATTGACCGAGAGCCCGATTGGAATGTCTGCCAGCGAAAACTCATTACCGGCAACGTAAGCACCGGTCGCTTCGAGCTGCCGGTTCAATATCTGCATATGCCTGGCCCACTCTACGCACCCTGCGGCGAGCGCTTGGCTGTCCTGATGAGAGGGTGAATGCCTGGCCAACGACATAAAGGGGTAAATCCAAGACCTATTGAGATCTGAGGCTTGCCAATCGATCCATTGATCAACCCCTGCCCTCGCTCTGGCGTCAATCGGGTAGAGGGCCGCCTCGCCGTAGCATAGCGCGAGGTAACGGATGATAGCGTTCGACTCCCAGAGGGTGAAGTCGCCATCCTGGATCACCGGCACCATAGCGTTCGGGTTCAGCGCCAGGAATTCGGGTACGTCGGTTGGTTTGAAACCAGCGCCCCAATCCTCGCGCTCGAAAGGAACGTCGATTTCAGCACAGGCCCACAAGACCTTTCGCACATTGATTGACGACGCCCTGCCCAGTATCCGTAGCATTCCTTCGTCCTTGGCTTGGAATAGGGGTAAATCGTCTCCGGCGCTATTGGGATAGTCAAGGGAATCTAACTGCGTAGGCTGATCGCAGGCCAATGCCGCCTACCGGTGATGCGTTTGCTACAAATCCCAACCCCATCAATTTGCTTGAGATCAGGGTTTGGCATGAGCTCCCGCCAACCGGCCTCCCTTTCAACCCGTCACCACCGCCTTGCCCTTCCCCTGCGGGCGAACCCCCAGCAGCGAAGCCACCACGATCAGCACGCCGCCACACCAAGCCAGGGGTGTGAGCTGCTCGTTGAGCCAGAGCACCGCAAAGCACGCGCCGAACAACGGCTCGGAGCCCATCAACAACGAAGCGCGGGTAGGGCTGGTGTGTTTCAGGGCATGGTTCTGGGCGAAAAAGGCGAACAGCGTGCAGAACAGCACCAGATACGCCGAGGCCGCCCAGAACGACAGCTCTGTAGGCAACGCCGGTATGCTGCCTGCGGTCAACAACAGTATGAACAGGCTGCCGAAGCCGACCACGCCCACCTGCACCGCCGTCAGGGCCAGGGCTGGAACCTGTGCGTTCTGCATCAGGCGCTTGGTGGAGCACACCATGAACGCCCGCAACACCGCCGCCAGGATCATCAGCCAGTCACCGCGGTTCATATCCACCCCCGAGGTGCCGGTCAACAGCATCGCGCCCAGCAGCGACAGGCAGGCGATGGCGATGGCCTCCCCCGTCGGCCGTTGGCGAAACACTGCCCACTCCACCAGTGGCGTTAACACAACGCACAAGCTGATGAGGAACGCCGCATTGCTGGCACTGGTTTGCGCTACCCCGTAAGTCTCGGCGAGGAAAATACCCAGCAGGATGCAGCCCAAGGCAAGGCCCGGCGGCACGGCGGTTTTCAGGTGGCCACGCAGAAACGGCAGCAGCAGCACAAAGGTCATGATGAAGCGCACGCACAGAAAACCCATAACCGGGTAGAACACCAGGGCGCCTTTGGCCACCCCATAACTGGTGCCCCAGATAAAGGCCACCAGCAGCAACATCACCTCGGCGATACGGGTTTTCGACAGCAGCATGTTTATACGCCCTTACGGGTGAAAGCGATCACCAAGGCATCACGGTAGCCCTGCCGACCGATTTCCTGACAGTTGATAGGGGACACTTCATGCATGATCTGCCGGTCATCGCCCATGATCACGTCCAGCCCGTTGGCCAGGGTGACTTCGCAGAGCGTCTTGTTCAGCAGGGTGGACACCCGTGTGGTGCCGCCGGTAATGCCGGTTCGGCGAACCAGCATCATCACGATGTAATCGACGCCGTCGCGGTGCCGCCCTTCGGGGGTCGGCTTGCCCTGTTCGAACTCGTTGGTGACGATGCGATAAGGGTGCAGGCGGATGTTCCAGTCACAGGTGGCCCCCTCGACGCGATCGAAAACCCGCGCGATGCCCGCCAGCAGGGCGATGAACAACGGGTGTTCGACCATCCCGTCCTCCAGCGGCAAAAAGTGCCGGGCCACGCCGCCGTTCAACGTGTTGATGTAGGTGGCCTGCTCGTAAGCCGCGTGGGGCAATTTATGCAGGGCACCACCGACCTTGAAGTCGAATTCACTGTAGCGGCGGTAGCGGTAGGTGCCCTGGTCGGCCATGTATTCATCCAGGGCCAGGTTCTCCCAGTAGCGGCTGAAATCTTCCCAACTGTCGGGGTCGAGATTCAAGCGCTGGGCCATACCCTGGCCGTCACGGTAGGCCCAGCCTTGCTTGCTGATGTCGTCGCTGATCGACGTTACCGCATGCGCATCCAGCACGATCTCGGTACAGGCAACGGTCATGGGTTCACCCCTTCGGCTAACACGCCGCTGCGCACTGAACGGCGCGTGTGCTGCTCGGCCAAGGTGCGGCTACCGCGCTCCCTGGCAATGGCTTTTTCCCACCCGTCTCGGTCGGTGAGGTACAACGCCGACGGCGCCTTGATCGCCGCTAACTGGGCGCAGCCTTGGCTCAACTGCAAGGTGACCTTGCCGCTCACCGCCTTGGCCGTGGCGGCGACGAAGGCACTGGCGGCCCCATGCAAGGCACCGAACCAGCGCCCCTCTATAGCCTCGCGTACCCACAACTGCTCGATGGCGATTTTCTCGCGGATCAACTCGGCATCCAGCACGGCGGTTTCCAGGGTCCGGTAGGCCAATAACAGCACTGCAGCCGCCGGCGCCTCGCGCACTTCCAGCACTTTTTCGCCGCCTTCCAAGTGTTCGAGCCCGCTGTAGCGGCCGATCTGGAAGCTACCCGCCAGATGGTTAACCTGATGGATAAGCTCGATCAGCGGCAAAATCTGCCTGTTCAAGGCGAAGGGGCGGCCCTCACGAAACTCGATCTCCAATTGGTCGTGATCGCGAGCCTGATGGGCGCGCGTCCATGAATAAATGTCTTCTGAAACGCTGAAGTTTTCCGGGTTATCCAGGCAGCCCGACTCATATTCCCGCACCCAGAGGTTGGCGTCGCCGCTCATGCCACGGGATTGAAAACCGCAAAGGCCGGCTTCATTCAGTTCGGCGATTTTTTCTTCGCGGCTCAGCGCTGAATATTCATAGGGGCTGCCGGTGAAACCGGTATAGCCCAATTGCTTGATCGCGCCGTTCAAGCGCCGCAGGCTGTTCTGCGATTGGTTGGCCGTGTGCAACAGCGCGCCGCAACCCAACCTATGGGCTGCGGCGACGGCGAAGCGAGCAATGATCGGCCGCGACAAGGATGAACTGATTGGGTACTGCCCGAGGTATTGGGCATGAGCCTGGATGGCCGGTAACACCGCGTCTTCGACGAAGGCCGAGCGGCCATCAACCACCTTCAACGTGGCCCCGAAGAAGTTTGTGATGCGCGCCAGTTCCGCGTAATCTGCGCCTTCGCCCAGGTCTACCGCCAGTGCCGTGACCTTGCAGTCGAGCTTCGACAATTGGTACAGCAGATAACTGCTGTCTAGGCCCCCGCTGAACAACGTCAGAATATGGGGCGTGCGTTGGGCGATAAAGGCCAGGTCTTCCAGGCTTCGAACATCCATTTCGCGGGTCATGCGGCGCGGTCTCCTGAGTCGAGTGAGCGGGACGTTCCTGTCCGGCGCCGGGATTATCGACGGCCCCGCCATCGGCTATTAGCCCACCTTTCAGGACAACAGTTTTGCGCCACGAGAACGAATCAACCAGTCGGCTGATGCCGTACATGTCGGTATTTGTGAAGGTGGTAGAGTTAGGCAGTTTCTCCGCCGCAGCCGAACAGTTGGGGCTAACGGCCTCGGCGGTCAGCCGGCAAATGGCGAACTTGGAAAGTGCCCTGAGCGTCAAACTGTTGGAACGCACCACCCGTAAGTTGCGCCTGACCGAAGTGGGCGCCGAAGTGTTCGCCCGCTGCCAGGATATGGTCGAAGCGGCACGCGCCGTCCAGGAAATCGCCCAGCGCTTCGTCAGCAGCCCCCAGGGCCTGGTCAAGCTCAGCGTACCCAAGGCCTTCGGCAAACGCATCATCAGCCCGCTGGTGCCGGAATTCTTGCGCCTGTATCCGCAAGTCGACGTGCAACTGATATTGAACGACCAGCCGAACGACCTGATCAGTGATGACTTGGACCTGTTGATCCGCATCACCGACACCCCACCGCTGGGGCTGGCCGCCCGGCCGCTGCTGGATGTGTATCACGTGTTGTGTGCCAGCGAGCATTACTTGGCGCAGGCGGGCACGCCATTACACCCCGAAGACTTGAGCCACCACAGCTGCATTTACCTGGGCGAAACCCCAGGCGATAACCGCTGGCAACTCAGGCATGCGCACAGTGGCGAAAAAATCACGGTGAGCGTTAAAGGGCGCATGGTCAGCAACCACAGCGAAGTCCGCCTGGAGGCGGTGCTCGCCCACCTGGGCGTGGGTTGCCTGCCGTTTTTCACCGCCGCCGAGGCCCTGGCCAACCAGCAGATCGTCGAAGTGCTGAGCGATTGGCGGTACGAGACGACCTATCATGGCAAGGCGTGGATCCTGTACCCGCCGAACCGCTACCTGCCGCCCAAGTGCCGGGCGCTGATCGACTATTTGGCGAGCAAGCTCAGCCAGGCTACCGCACCATAGCCCACGGCCCTGCGCGAAATGGCATTGGCGTTTACCGTTCCCCACCTCGCCGCGCATCGGCGGCCCTACCCGCTGAGATCAAGGCGCGTCAGCACCCCATCGCGTTGGCAGGCGCTTGTTTTATGCCCGCGAATTCGTGTTATGGCGGCTGTGCGTAGGCGACACACGTGTCTGCCGATTTCCTTGATTCCCGGTTCGCCAACCCGCGTATAGCGGCCACCCTTCGGTTGGCGCGTCGCTGCCGTGGCACAACCCCGCCCGGCGCTATAAGATGGCAGCTTTACACGCCACGGGTGCAGCATGGCCACCGACACTTCGAAGCTGGATCGAATCCTTGCCGAAAACCAACGCGAGCGCGAACGCGGCTACCGCGATAAAGCCCTCAAGATGTACCCCCACGTGTGCGGCCGCTGCGCCCGCGAATTCTCCGGCAAGCGCCTGAGCGAACTGACGGTGCACCACCGCGACCATAACCACGACAACAATCCCCAAGACGGTTCCAACTGGGAACTGCTATGCCTGTATTGCCACGACAATGAGCATGCTCGCTACACCGACCAGCAGTACTTCGCCGAGGGCTCGCTGAGCACGCCGTCGGTCGCCAAGGCCACCCATAACCCCTTCGCCGCGCTGGCCGGGATGATGAAAAAAGACTGAGCTGCGGACTTTCGAACCGCGCCGGTCCCGTTTCCACCTACCGCCGGTATCCGCGTGCGGCGTGAACCGCCCTGTCCCTTACAGGGGAAAGCCGTGCTTGAAGGGTTGCCGCCAGGCGCTGCACAAACCTTCTAGCCCCAGGCCGCCAACTGTGGGTTACTGGAGCCCGCCCACCTCTGTGTTCTAAGCCATGAGTAACTGGATCAACCTCACCCGCGACCCGGAAACCGACATCGAAACCTTGCATGCGCATTTCGCCGGGCACGCGCATGCCTATGACCCACACTGGCACGACAGCTACCTGATTGGCATTACCGAGCAAGGCGTGCAACGCTTCAACAGCCGTAGGGCGCGGTATGACAGCACCCCGGGGAAGGTATTCATGCTGGAGCCTGGGGACATCCATGACGGCGATGCGCCAAGCCCAGACGGCTTTACCTATCGCATGCTGTACCTGCAGCCCGCCTGGCTGGACCGGGCGCTGGGCGAGCTGCACACGGACACCGCCTGGGGTGGGTTGCCGGGCATCGGCCGGGTGCTCAACGACGACCCCGCACTGGCCCGTGCGACCCTGTTCGCGTTCAACGCACTGCATCAGCAAGACGTACGCATGGTGCGAGAGGCAGCCCTGGACACCTTGCTGGAACGGCTGGCGGCCCATTTACACCGGCGGCCGCAGCAACCGGCCACGCTTCGCGCGCCCTCGATAGCCCGGCAGGCAAGGGATTACCTGGTGGCCTACCATGAGCACGACATCAGCCTGCACACCCTGGCCCAGGCCTGTGGCACCGACCGTTTTCGCTTGACGCGTGAGTTCAAGGCCGCCTATGGCCTCGCGCCGCATGCCTGGTTGATCCAACTGCGCCTCAACCGTAGCCGCCAACTGCTCGCCGCCGGTGTGCAACCGGTGGACGTCGCAGGCAGGCTTGGCTTTGCCGACCAAAGCCACCTCGGTCGTTGGTTCCTGCGCGCCTACGGGATTACACCCGGTGCTTACCAGCAGCGTGCCGTTGGCACAGCCAGGCGCTGAACAAACGTTCAAGACCGCCCCCCCGCAAAACCCCCACAGTACGCCCTTATTTCTTTCAGGGCAGTGCCATGCTTGCGTTCATCCTCTTTGCCTTTGTTGCCTCTATCACCCCAGGCCCCACCAACCTGATCGTGCTCAGCACCAGTGCCAGGCGCGGCTGGCGGCCGTGCATGCCGATTATCCTCGGCGCTTGCGCGGGGGCCGCTTGCTTGGTATGGGTAGCCGGCACCGGTGCCAGTACCCTGCTGCTTCCCGGCCTACGCCCGTGGGCCAACGGTGCTGGGCTGTGCTGGACGCTTTGGCTCGCCTGGCAGATTTTCAACGCCCCGGTCACCCAAATAACCCCCGCGGCGGGGACGGAGAAACCGGAGTTGGGCCTGGTAGGCGCGGCCCTGTTGCAATGGGTGAACCCAAAATCGTGGTTGATGGCCATGGCAGTCATCGGCGTGTTCACTGCCCAAGGTCAACGCCTTAACATGCTGTGCCTAGTGTTCTTCTTGGTGTCTCTCCCCTGCATGGGAACCTGGGCGCTGCTGGGCCGGGGTACTGCCCGATGGCTCAGTAGCCCTACGCAAATGCGCTGGCTTAACCGCGCCCTGGCGGTACTGCTGGTGCTTTCATCTGCCGCCGCGCTCTTACACACGTGATGCGCCCCCCTCAATGCGCCGATCCGGCAGGGCGGTGGCTTTGCTAGGGTGCATCGACTTGTTGAATCCGCCGCCAGAAGCAGCCATTTCCGGCCCAGTGCGCCACGCTTTTGGGCTGGTAATGCCATACCCAGAGTTGCCTACTGCCGCAACCTCCTCGATGAACCGCAGCACTACACTGCTCACATCCGGCAGTACTGGCACATACACAGCAAATCCGACGAACGACGCCGCCTTTGAAAGATTGACGATATTATTTTGATATCACTTTCGGTAGCCTCGGATCCTGTATCAGGGCAGGTATAAAGGGTCAAGCGCATCCCCGGTGTGATCGACCTGAGCCAATACAAGCAGACCTCGTGGCATGAAGGTTATGTGGACCGTGACGTCAGCGCGCTCAAGGCACAATACGGGATTGACCGTTTTGCTGGCAGTGACCGCGGCGGCCAGCGCGCAGTCGGGGGCGCTACAGCGTAAGGCGCATGCAGTCGCTGACCTGGACGCCAAGCCGCTGGCCAGTCTGCTGGGTGGTTTGCCCATGGACACGCAATTGGCGAGCCGTTATCGCCAAGCCGCCCTCCACGCCGGCCTGCCAGAAGGCAGCGGTGCGATGGTGGCGCGCTGGGCCATCCGCCCACATATTATGCTTAGCGCCGACCGTATGCATTTCGTGCTCAGCAGCCAAGTTCGCCTGGAAGGAATCGCCGGAGGCGCGATGTACAGCGCTCAGATCGAGGTGGGTAGCCCGTCACTGCGTCTCTGTGGGAACGACTGCGTCGACAGTGGCGAGTTAGCACAGGCCCAGGTAAACGCAGCCTCGGACGCTTGCGTGAGCGAAACCATGACGCCGGTGGCGCTAGACCTGCAAGGCGGCGCGAAAGGCACTGAGCCCGAGCGCACGCTGCGTTATGTGCTCAATGGCCAACGGGTGGCCGAGCGGGGTCGTGTGCTGCCGGCCGGAGTGGGCTACGTCCGCTACCTCGCCGTGAACGGTGCGCTCAAGGCTATGCCCGTGGTACTGGAGCAAGGCGTAGTCACGGCGACGGCACCTGTAAGCCGTTACTGGCGCGGCCCTTTCGGTGGCTGAGGGGCTATTGCTCGGCCCCGGCCAGCTTCCTGAAAACGCAGATATAGCGGTGCCTACGAAGCCCAAGCGCCGAGATGCTGCCCAGGAGCCTCCCCTGGGCCGTGAGCCTTACGCAGACAGCGGGTCGTGCGAGGTATCCACCCCCACCAAGGCCACTTCCGCCGCCGGCGCGAAAACCATCGCGCCGTGATTGAGCTCGCCCACCCAGTTGCCAGTCAGGGCAATTTCGAACCGGTGCCCTTGGGCGTCTGCTTCTAGATCCTTCAGGTAGGTGCGATCCAATTCGCTATCGTAGGCCACCTTGAGCGTCGTGCCGGTGCCGTCGCCAAAACCCGTATAGCCCAACGCCGACACGTCGATCTTATCGCTATAGTCAGCGAAGTTGACGATCAAGTCGTCAAAACTCTGGGTGTCGGTTCGGTAACTATCGCTGGCGGAGGTATAGACAAATACGTCGTCGATATCATGCTCGCCGGTAAAAAGCTGCACGTTTTCGCCATCACCGCCGTTCAATTGATCGGCGCCCGCCCCGCCTAGGATCACATCGGCGCCGGCGCCGCCATTGATTCGATCATTGCCGGCCAGGCCGTAGATGATTTCCGAAAGCGCACTCCCATTGATAACGTCCCCGCCGGAAGTGCCTTCGACCGTGGGCGGCGTGAACACCACGTTGGTGCTGTTCAACTGCCCGACCAGGTTCCCATCGAACGCCAGTTCGAACCGCTGCCCGGCGGCATCGGCGTCGAAGCTTTTAAGGTAGGTGCGGGTACCGTCAGCATTGGCCTGCACCGCCAGGGTGCCGTTGTGGCCATCGCCGATCCCGGTGAAGCCCAGTGCGATCAGGTCGACACGGTCTTGGGTGGGGTCGAAGTCCAGGATACGATCGCTGCCGGTTTGGGTGGCAGTGCGGTAACTGTCGCTTACCTCGGCAAAACGGAAGATGTCCGCGCCGGTGCCGCCGAGCAGCACATCGCGGCCACCGTTGCCTTGCAGCACGTCGTCACCGCCGAGGCCATGGATAATCTCGGCAGTGTCCACGCCGAGAAGGGTGTCCTGGCCCCCGGAGCCGTCCACATGTAGCTGGCCATCAGGGCTGCCAAAGGTGGTATCCGGGCTACCGTCGGCGTTCAGGCGGATAATGCCGAAATCCGAGTTGTTGTTGAGCACGCTCTGGCCGGCAATCAGGATTTTTCCATCGGCCTGCACCGTGACGGAGCGGGGGTTGTTGGAATCATCCGGCGCCACTTCGAACGTGGCCTTGCCATCGATACCGAAGCTTGTGTCGAACGACCCGTCGGCGTTAAGCCGCAATACGTTGCCTACGGTGTAATCGGCGCTTTGGCCCACCACGATGATCTTGCCGTCGGCCTGCACCGTGACCGCCGAAAAGTAATCCAAGCCCAGGGCCGGGTCGAAGTGCAGCACGCCGTTGTCGCCAAAGCCAGTGTCCACGGCGCCTGTCGCCGTCAGGCGCTCCAGGCTGTATACCGACTGGCCCTCTATATAGAGAGCGCTACCCAGCAAGAAGCTGCCATCGGGCAGTACAATAGTAGAAATATCCCCGATATCGTAGTTCCCGGCAGGCTTGAGGGTAACCTGGCCGTTGTCGCCAAAATCAGCGGCCGGGGTGCCATCGCTGTTGAGCTTGGTCACGGTGGATTGGCCCGCCCCGCGTGCGCTGACGTACAGCGTGCCATCCGGGTTAGCGGAAATGGCGATGCCATCGGCGCTGTAGGTAATGCCGATGTTGATGGCGCCGTGGCTACCGAAGGTGTCGTCCAAGGTGCCGTCGCTGTTGAAGCGTTCGACCGTCACGCCACCACTCCGGGGGTGAGCCGAGAGCACCTTGCCATCGGCCTGTACCGCCATCACATAGTCTGTGTCGCGCTCTATGTCAGCCGGCACGAGGTCGATCCCGCCCTGGCTGAAGCTAGTGTCCAGGCTGCCATCCGCGTTGAGGCGGATGACGGAATAATCCGCGCGGGTTTCGTAACTTTCATCTCCCGGTGAGCCCGGGTAGCCATAGGCGGTGTGGTAGGTGTAGCCGCCGACCAGGATCTTGCCATCGGCCTGCAGCGTAACGCTTTGGTTCGAATCAAGCGCCCCGGTCAGGTCGACCATCACGGTGCCCGGGCCTGTTCTGACGGTAGGGGTGGGTGCCGATTTGCTATCGGTTGTTGCCATGGGTTGATCCTTCAAGGTGCAGAGGGAGCCTCATTACTGCAGTGCAGGGCTGGTTCATTGCACACTAATGGACACACGCCGGCGTATTTGTTTCAGCTCGGGTACAAGAAGTTTGCATAAAAGGCCGGCGTCAGCATCAGTACCGGGGCCGATAATGGTTCCCATAAAAGGCTTCAGCGACGCCACACCTGCCCTTCGCCACTCACCACCTAAGGTGACTGATCGGCCACGATATTCACGCCCCCCACCCAACGATCGGGTGGCTGATGGTCGAGCCAGTGGCCCTGGCCGTGCAGTACCGTCTCGCCCAACGCCGTTATGCGGAGCAGGCGTTGCTGCCATTCACCTCCCGGCTGTTCGTACAGCAGTGGGTGTGGCGCATTGATCAGGGGTTGCAGCAGCGCGTGAAACATTAAATTGCCCAGATAGGGCAATGGCTCGTAGCGCATCATTAGATGGCCAAATACCCTACCGGCAGGCAGCTCGCCATGCGCCACCAGGATGCGCAGCACCAGCCGCTGGGTCAGGCTCAAGCCATCGCCGGCGCCGGGAAGCTCTTGCAGCTGCCGCGCCAGTTGATCACATAGGATTGTTCTGAAGGGTTTAGGTCAATGACGTCATTACTGGCCGTGCCATCCACCCGCGCGATGAAATTTTCCGAAGTGAGCGCTTGGCTCGATGCACCTTGCAGCCGGACTTCGAAGTCATTACCCGCACTGTTGGCCTGGGTGGCCCGGACATAGGTGATATCAGCGGCGGCGTCATAGCTGACGGTGAGGTCATCCAGGCTCAACCCCAGCGCGGTCAGGTCTAGCCGGCCCTCGGCATTCCAATCGGTGATCAGGTCCGAGTGCGACCCCTCGGCGTTACCATAGCTATCGCTGAAGTGGGTGAAGACAAAATTGTCCCGGCTAGCGCCGCCGGTCAGGGTGTTTACGCCGGCACCGCCGATCAGTACGTCGTCATTGCTGCTTGCCACTAAGGTGTCCGCCCCGCCACCCCCTTCCAAGTAGAGGGCGGCTGCGCCACCGACAGCCAAGTCGTCGCTGGCGCGGGTCCCTTCATAGGCGGTATACACACCGCGGCCTTTGATAACAATCTCGCTGCTTATCGCGGTGATCGTGCCGTCAGTCGAGCTCATGAGCGTTCCTCAAAGGCGTGAGAAAGTAGGCACCAACGGCGAATTGGGCCTGGGCACAAAATCACAAATGGGACAGATTATCTGAGTGTGGTTTAGAAACAGAACAGTTCGTCGTTTTGATGTTGTTATGTACGGGCCCTTATGCCCTTCACAGTTTGGTGCCAAATAGTGGGCCGGCTTGTGCATCTACTGAGCCATCAAGGCCTATCGATAGCTGCTTCAGAGCAAGTCGTCACCGCGCCCCCACGAAGCGGACCGCCCTCCTCCCGCAAGCCTCAAAGCGTTTTCTGAAACCGATCGCCCCAGTCCCGCATCGTGATCAATATGGGCTCCAGCGACTTGCCCAACTCAGTCAGCTCGTATTCCACCTTGGGTGGCACTTCAGGAAAGACCGTCCGCTTGATGACGCCGTCGGCTTCGAGCTCACGGAGTTGCAGCGTCATCATGCGTGGCGTTGCCGAGGGCGTGAGCCGACACAGCGCGTTGAAACGCAACTTCCCGGCTAACAGGTGGAAGAGGATAACCGGCTTCCACACGCCGCCAATCACTGAAAGTGTCGCCTCGACGGCGCAGCCGGTTCGGCCTGCTTTTCGTCGCTGCACCTGTGGGCTCCTTACTATCATTAGTGATAGTATCTGCTGAAATTGTACGTACTACTGCAATTAAAAGTGCGTTGCTAGTATGGCTTTTTCCAAGGAGAAGGCACATGCGTAGCTACACACTGACCGGCCAAGAAACTCCGATTCTCCAGCTTTCCACGGCCCCGGAGCCCTTCCCCCACGAGGGAGAAGTCATTGTCGACATCCACGCGGTTTCGCTGAACTACCGGGATCTGATCGTTGCCGGCGCCAGCGAAGGCGGCGGCATTCCGACCTCTGACGGCGCTGGGGTGGTGTCCGCGCTGGGCACGAATGTCGCCGGCCTCAAGGTCGGCGACCGTGTCGCCATCGGCTTCATGCCCGGCTGGGTTGAAGGCGAATTCAGCGCTGGCAAACAGGCGACTTCACTGGGTGGCCCAGACGTGAATGGCGTGCTGGTTGAGCGCATTGCCGTTTCCGCTGCCGGCGTGTGCCAGATTCCGGACTCCATGACCTTCGAGGAAGCTGCAACGTTGCCGTGCGCCGGCGTTACCGCCTGGTCGGCACTGTTCGAGCGGCGCCCAGTGCAACCAGGCGAAACCGTGCTGTTGCTAGGGACTGGGGGCGTTTCGATCTTCGCGCTTCAATTGGCCAAGGCCGCGGGCGCTCGGGTCATTATCACGTCCAGCTCCGATGAGAAGCTTAAGCGAGCCCGCGCGCTGGGCGCCGATCACCTGATCAACTACCGCGAGCAGCCTGACTGGGAAGAGCACGTACTGCACCTCACCGATGGCATAGGGGCAAATCTGGCCGTGGATGTGGCAGGGCCCGCCACCCTGAACAAGACCCTCAAGGCGACCCGGCACGGCGGGCGGATCTCGCTGATGGGCGTGCTTTCCGGCTTCAACGGTCACATAGATACCGGTTCGATATTGGAAAAACGCATCACCCTTCAAGGTATCTACGTGGGCCCCGTTGCGACCTTGAAAGCGCTGATCAAGGTTCCGCTCAAACCGGTAATCGACCGGGTATATGCATTCGAGCAAGCCGAGGCCGCTTTCCAGAATCTGCGCAGTGCGAGCCACTTTGGGAAGCTCGTGGTACGGGTGGCCGAATAGCCGAACGGCAGGTTCGTTGGATCACAGCGTTGCCCGCGCCAATGGCTCAGCAGCCCTACCCCATTGCGCTGGCGGAGCCGGGAGAACGCCAAGTCCAGTTCACCCGTTGGGCCTCAATGATAAGGCGGTAACTCAACGCCATCGTGCCTGGCTGCGCGGTTGTCGCGCCAACGGTAGTAGCGCAGCGCTAACGACGGCGCGACACTCATATAAGCGGGTGCGGCGCGGATGGGTTCGATGTTCAGCGCCAGTTCGGCAGCGGGCACATCCGTTGCCCAGTCGGCAAGGATGCCGCCCAGCATGCTACCGGTGGGCACGCCTCGCCCGGCCAACCCGGTCAACGCAACCACGCCCGGCGCCAGCCCATACAGGCGCGGAATGGTTTTGCGCTGCATGTCCAATTCGCCCATCCAGAAGTAATCCCAGCGTACGCTTTTGGCGATCTGGGGGTGCAACCAGTGCAGCCGCTCGCTCATAACCTGATGGGTAAAGGCCATATCGCGGCCCCGCCTTCCCATGGGAAACATCGAGGCCACGATGCGCCCTTCGGCATTGTACTTGTACACGAAAATATCGCCGCGGCCGTCGTGGGTCGTGGTGTTGAGTGGCAATACTTGCTGGCGCACCGATACTGGCAATGGCTCGGTGGCCGCGACAAAAACCTTCTGGATGCGGAAGGTCTGGTCCAGCCCCGGCCACCCTAGGCGGGAGTAAGCACCCGTAGCGAAAATCACTTTGTCGGCCAGCACCGAGCCATTGCTGGTATTGACCTGCCAGCGGCCGCCTTGGCGGGCCACGTTGCACACCGCCGACCTGGAAAACACCCGGCCACCCTCTTGCACAACAGCCCGCGCAAGGCCGCGGGCATAACCGAGCGGGTTGAGATGGCCGGCAGCCGGGTGGAACCAACCGCCATGGAACCGCTGGCTTCCAGTCAACGCGCAGGCCTCGTCACGGTCTAGCAACCGGATGCGCTGGCCGACCGCGTTGTACTCGTCGGTTTTCAGCACCAGGCGTGCCATGGCACTGGGCGTGTGCGCCGCCATTAAGTAGCCATTTTGTTGCCATTCGCAGTCGATGTTGTAGCGCGCGATGTACTGCGCCACCACGGCATTCGCGCCGGTCTGCCGGGCGATCAATCGCTCGCCATACACAGGCCCCAGCATTTGGCGAATCTGCGGGATCGAATGGTGGTGAAACGTCGGCGTGCAGTGGCCCGCATTGCGCCCGGAGCCGCCGAAACCGATTTCTTCGGCTTCCAGCAAAACCACGTTCAGCCCGCGGCACGCTAACTCCAGCGCGGTGGCCAGCCCGGTATAGCCGCCGCCGACGACGCACACGTCGGCCTCAAGGCGCTCATTCAAGGCCGGCGTCGCCACCGGCGCCACAGCCGTGGCAAACCACAGTGAAGTATCGAAGGCCGAGAACCTCATACGGCACTCTCACGGCGCGCCGCTTCAAACAGCGTCTCGCGCTGTTCGTTGAGGGGCGAGATCAACGACAGATCATCACGGATACAGGCCGTGCCATGCCCCGGCCCGATCATGCGTAGCGGCGGGCGCTCCTGGCTGCAGGCAGGCACCACGTAAGGGCAACGGGTGCGAAACGTACACCCGCTGGGCGGTGAAATCGGGCTCGGAATATCGCCCTGCAAAACGATGCGCTGGCGCCGCTGCCCCGGGTCCGGCATCGGGATCGCCGACATCAGTGCTTCGGTGTAAGGATGGCGTGGCTGGCTGAACAGCTCACGGGTGGGCGCCACCTCCACGATCCGCCCCAGGTACATCACCGCCACGCGGTCAGCGATATGCCCGACCACGGCCAGGTCATGGGTCACGAACAGCATCGTCAGGTTCATGTGCTGGCGGATGTGCGAGAACACGTTGAGCACCTGCGCTTGAACCGACACGTCCAGCGCGGACACCGGTTCATCGGCCATGATGAACTCCGGCTCCAGGGTCAATGCGCGCGCAATGCCGATGCGCTGGCGCTGGCCACCGGAGAATTCGTGGGGATAGCGGTCCAGATACTGGCTCGGCAAGCCCACGGTCTCCAGGGCTTGCTGCGCTCTTTCCCGGCGCGCTTGGGCGTTTAGCTGTTTGGCGTGAAAACGTAGCGGCATGCCCAGGATCTCGCCCACGGTCATGCGCGGGTTCAGCGAGCCGTAAGGGTCTTGAAACACCATTTGCATGCGCTTGCGATAGGGTTTGAGCAAGCGGTCGTTGAATGGGGTGATTTCCGTATTATCGAAAACGACATGCCCGTCCGTAGGGGGGTCGAGCATCATCAGGCTACGGCCCAGGGTGCTCTTGCCCGAGCCGCTTTCACCGACCAAACCCAGCACTTCGCCACGCGCGATGGACAGATCGACACCATCCACGGCGCGCACCAGGTTGTCATCACGGCCACGGTTGCTGGCGAACAACTTCTTGCGCAGCGGGAAGTATTTCTTCAGGCCGATGGCCTCGATCAGGGGCGGCTGTTTCATCATGCACCTCCTTGGGCACATTCAACGCTGGCCGTCAGCTCCTGCCAGCGCAGGCAACGCAACTGGTGACCGTGCTCGACCTCCTCCAGCGCGGGGGCTTGGCTGTCGCAGCGCCCAGCAATGCTGAAGGCGCAACGCGGATGGAACGCGCACCCGGCGGGAGGTGCCGCCGGGTCGGGGACAAAACCCGGGATCGTGCCAAGATCCCCTTGCCCCAGCCCTGCGTGTTCGAAGCGCGGTACGGCGGCGAGCAAGCCCTGCGTGTAAGGCATGCGCGGCGCCGACAACACCTGGGCGACACTGCCCTGCTCCACGATACGGCCGGCATACATCACCATCACCCGGTCGGCAATTTCCGCCACTACCCCGAAGTTATGGGTGATGAACAAAATCGCCATGCCATTCTTCTTTTGCAGGTTGCGCAACAGGTCGAGGATTTGCGCCTGCACCGTGACGTCCAGCGCGGTGGTGGGCTCATCGGCGATCAGCACGTCCGGCTCCATCGCTAGGGCGATGGCAATCATCACCCGCTGGCGCATCCCGCCCGACAATTCGTGGGGAAAGCTCTGCATGCGCTGGGCAGGTTCAGGGATGCCGACCTGCTCCAGCAACGCCAGGGCCCTGGCCCGCGCCTGGGCTTTGCTCAGGTGGTCGTGAAAGCGAATGGCCTCGGCAATCTGATCGCCAACCCTGTGCACCGGGTTCAGCGAGGTTAATGGCTCCTGAAAAATCATCGCTACCCGGTTGCCGCGCACATGGCGCATCTGCTGTTCGCTCATCGCCACCAAATCGATGGCCCTGCCGCTGCTGTCGGCCACCACCGCGCTGCCTTCGATTCGGGTTTTCGGTGCTTGCGCCAGCAGTTTCATCACCGCAAGGCTGGTCACACTTTTGCCCGAACCACTTTCGCCCACCAGTGCCAAAGTTTCGCCGGCGCGGATGTTGAAGTTAATCCCCTGCACCACCGGCACATAGCCGGCGCCCCGGCGAAAGGCGACGCTGAGATGGGCCACGCTGATCTTTTCATCTGCGTTCATTTCAAGTCGCTCCTGCCGTCCAACGCATCGCGCAGGCCGTCCCCAATAAAGTTGAAACTGGTCACCGCCAAGGTGATCGCCAAGCCGGGAATGATTGCCAGCCACGGCGCGTTGCCCAGGTATTGCTGCGCCGCATTGAGCATGTTGCCCCAGCTCGGCAGGGGCGGCTGGATGCCATAGCCGAGGAAGCTGATGTACGCTTCCAGCAGAATCGCATTGGCGATGGTCAGGGTAGCGGCCACGATGATAGGGCCGATGGCGTTCGGCACCAGCTCACGAAACATGATCCAGCGATGGCTGGCGCCCACCATGCGCGCCGCCAGCGTGAAATCGCGTTCGCGCAACGAACGAATCTCGGCCTCGACGATACGGGAGATTTCCATCCAACTGGTCACGGCGATGATCAGGGTGATCATCGTGGGGCTGGGCTTGATGAAGGCGGCCAACACCAACACCAGAAACACGCTGGGGAACGAAAGAAACGCATCGACGAAGCGCATCAACGCCGCACCGATCCAACCTCGGTAGTACCCGGCAACCACGCCAATCAGCGTGCCGATCAGCGTACTGATCAGCATCGCGAAAAACCCTACCGTCAACGATATTCGCCCGGCGTTGAGCAAGCGTGCCGCGGTGTCGCGGCCGAGGGCGTCGGTGCCCAGGTAATGGTTGCCGGTCAGCGGCGGCGAAAAGCGATTGCGAATGTCGATGGACAGGTCGGTGTAGTGCAGCAGATAGGGCCCAAACACGCAGGCCAGTACCAACAGCGTGATCATCACCACCCCAAGCACCGCCAATTTGTGGCGCATGAAACGCGCAAGGGTGGGGTTGCTGAACCAGGCCAGGCGGCCGGAGAACGAGGGATACGTTGCAACCGTGCTCATGTGCAGTGCTCCTTTAACCGAGCCGGACGCGCGGGTCCGCAACGCCCACCAGCAGGTCGGCAAGCAGATTGCCGAGCAGCACTAGAATGGCCGAGAACATCAGGATGCCCATGATCACCGGGTAATCGCTGTAACCCAGGCTGTCGAGAAACAGCCGGCCCATGCCCGGCCAGGTGAACACCGTTTCGGTGACCAGTGCACCGCCGAGAATCGTCGGAATTTGCAGCCCCGCCAGGGTAATCATCGGCAGCAACGCGTTGCGAATAACGTGATGGGTCAACACCCGCCGGTACGGCAAGCCTTTGGCGCGCGCGGTACGCACGAAGTCCTGGTCGATCACGTCCAGCGTCGCCGAACGCATGTAGCGGCTCCAGATCGCCACGTTGACCAATGCCAGCACCGCCACCGGCAGAATCAAGTGGGTCGCGTAATCGCCCAGCGAGCGATCGCCGATGGTGTACATGTTGCCCGCCGGCAGCCAGCCCAAGTGCAGTGAAAACAGAAAGATTGCCACCAGGCCGAACCAGAACGTCGGAATCGACAGCGCCACCATCGCGCCCACCGTGGCCAGGGTGTCGAACACCGAGTAACGCCGCACAGCACCCAGTACCCCCACCCAGGTGCCGACGATGACCGATAGCACCGTGGCCGTGCCCATCAGCAGCAGCGTGGCGGGCAGATGGCCAGCGATGACACTCAGCACCGGCCGGCCATCGCGGAATGAATGGCCCCAGTCGCCGATGAACAGCCGCGTGAACCATTCGAAGTACTGCACCATCAAGGGGCGCTTGAGGCCCATCTGTTCGGCGATGCGGTCCAGTTCAGCCTGGCTCATGCCGGGGTTCAGGGCAAACTGCGACATCGGCCCGCCGGGCGCCAGGTTAAGCACGATGAAGCCGATCAGTGACACCAGCACCAGGACGACTGCGCTCTGGCCCAGGCGGTTGAGGATGTATTGGGGCATGGCGTATTCCTTCTGGCGGCAGAACTACGCCCAGCGGACATGCCGGGCGCTGACGGGTAATCAGGCCCAGGACCAGGTATTCACGTTCCACGGTTCGATACGCAGGTTGATGTTGCCGGCAAAGCCCTTGAGCTGCGATTTGTAGCCACGCAGGTAGGTGTACTGAAACAGCGGTAGCATCGGCAAGTCATCGCGGATGATCTCCTGAACCTGCAGGTACACGGCCTTGCGCTGGGCCACGTCCTGCAAGGACGCCCCTTGTGCAAGCAGTTCATCGACCTTGGCATTGCTGTACTGCATGGTGTTTTGCCCGGCGCCCCCCTTGGCGCTGGTCGACGTCGAGCCGAAGTAATCGCGGGTGTCCGGGTCGGCGCCGGTCAGGAAGTTGATGCCCACCACTGCCGAATCGAATTTCGACTGCATCCAGTAGTCACCCCACATCACCGCAGGCGGTAGGTTCGAGATTTTCATCTCGACGCCGATGGCCAGCCAGGTTTGCTGCATGAACTGCTGCGCCTGCTCGCGGATCTGGTTACCGGCGGTGGTCGAGTTGGTAAATGACAGCCGCACCCCGTCCTTTTCGCGAATGCCCCCAGCGCCTGGCTTCCAGCCCGCCTGGTCGAGTATCTTGTTCGCCTCATCGATGTTGAAACCCTGCTTGGGCAGGTTGGGGTTGTAGTACGCCGATTGCTGCGGCATGTAGGTTTCGGTGGGCAGTACCAGGCCGTAGTACAGCTCATCAATGATGGTTTTTTTATCGATGGCCAGGTACAGCGCTTTGCGTACAGCCGGGTCTTTGAACTGCGGGCGCTCCAGGTTCAACGCCACGGATTCGACCGTCGCCACGGGCAAAACCACCACTGTGCGTTCGGCTAGGCCCTTGGCTTCTTCATAGTGATCCGGGGTGATGCCTTGCATGGCGGTGACGTCGATGTCGCCGGTCTTGAACTGGGTATAGAGCACCGTCAAGTCAGGGATGTACTTGAAAATCACGCTGTCGATCTGCGCGAGCGTGCCGTAGTAATCAGGGTTGGCTTTGAGCTGGATGTGATCGCCCGCCACGCGGCTGGCCCATTTGAAGGGCCCGGTGCCAATCGGCGCATTGTTGAAGGGCGCGTTGTTCACGTCCGCGGCGGCGGACAGCACGTGCTTGGGCACCATGAACGTCCAAGACAGAATCGACGCATAGGGGGCGTAGGATTTTTCCATGCGCCAGTGGATTTCGGTAGGTGAAACCACGGTGATATCGCGCACTAGATCGTGGCCGGCGCGCCGGCCGCTGCGAAATTCAGGGTTAACGATCAGCTCGAGAGTGTATTTCACGTCCTCGGCGGTGAAGGGTGTGCCGTCGTGCCATTTGACGCCCTCGCGCAGCTTGACCTTCCACTGCAAGCCGTCGGCCGAGATACCACCGTTAGCTACGGTCGGGACTTCCACGGCCAGCGCTGGGGTGAATTCGCCGCTGGGGGAAATCCCGAATAACGGATCGAAAATGTTCCAATGAATGCCTTCATCCACTTCGATGTGGGGCATGTGCGGGTTGAAGACCGTCGGCTCCTGGGATAGCCCGATGATCACCTGGCCGGCCGCTGCCGCTTTAGCCGCCGCAAAGGCCTGGCTAGGCCGCCCTAGCGGTAACATTACGCCGGCCGCGCCAATAACGGCCATCGCCAGCGCCTGGCGGCGAGTAGGGTTGAACAGGCTGTTACCTTTTTCCGAATCATCGCACTGCGACATGCTGAAGCTCCCGTAGAAATGAAGGCAGGTGGCTTACGCCTGAAATCGACCTGGCTCGTCCAAACGAGCTTCAAGGCTGCTGCGTGAAGTGCTGAGCGTGCTGGCCGGCCCTCTCAAAATCCGGAAATGGGTTTAGGGGTCGAACCATCGCTAAAGCGCGACAAGCTGAACGCCTTGATGTCAACGATGGGCGGCTCGCCAGTGACCAGGTTGGCCATCAACCGCCCCGCCGCGGGCCCGATGCCGAAGCCGTGGCCGGAGAAGCCGGTGGCGATGAAAAACCCAGGTACCGCGTCCACGGCCGAGATCACCGGCACCGCGTCGGGCGTCACATCGATCATGCCGCCCCAGCGCTGCGCAATGCGCACGCCGCTGAATACCGGAAAAGCCTTGATCAGGTTTTCCAGTGCCCGGTTCGATTGGCGGATAGACGGCACCGGATCGAGCACCCTGCGGTATTCGAACGGGCTCGCTTCATCCAGTGCCCAGCGCCGGGGCAGCACCGCTTCCTGAAAAAAACGCTGGCCAAGGCGCAGCGACAACGAGGCGTGCTCCTGCTTGAACGCCGGCCAAAACTGCCGCGCGTGGCGAAACGAATCCGGCACGATGTCGGCGATGTTTTCATGGCCCGAGGCAACGGTGTAGCCGCCATCCTGGCGCTTGCGCACGGCGAAATGGTTGGCCCAGATCGCCGATTGAGGCCCGCCTTCCAGGGGCGTGGTGCGGATCACCGAATTCAGCACCTTCAACTGCGGCAAATGCACACTCAGCGGCGAACAAAACAGGCTGGACCAGGCGCCCCCCGCCAGTACCACCGACGAACAGGCAATCGGCCCACGCTCGGTGATGACACCGCAGACCCGCCCCGCTGCCTGTTCGATCCCCCGTACCGCGCACTCGGTCAGAATAACGGCCCCCTTGGCCCGAGCCGCTTCGGCAATCGCCGGTGCTACCTGTTGCGGCTCGGCCCGGCCGTCATCCGGCGTATACAGCGCACCCTTGAGCTGCAGGCGATTGCCCTCTGGCAACAGGCTCCCCAGTTCGGCGCCAGACACCATCCGCGCGCTGACGGGGTAATCCTCCAGGTAGCGCTTCCAGCGTTCGTGTTCTGCGTAGCTCTTGTCATCGGCACAGGTGAACAGAATCCCTGCGCGGGTATAGCCAACATCCTTGCCAACGCGCTCGGCCAAACCGGCCCACAACGGCAGGGCCTGGGCCATCAGCGGCAACTCGCGGGGGTCGCGGCGGGAAATCCGCACCCAGCCCCAATTACGGCTCGATTGCTCATGGCCGATGCCGCCTTTTTCACACAGCGCCACTTTCAAACCGCGCTCGGCCAACTCCAATGCCGTCGAAGCACCAATGATTCCGCCGCCGATCACCACCACATCCACGCGATCAGGAAGCTGTTCGTCACCCTGCACGGGCACTACACGAGGTCCAGGCATCAGTAGCTGTCATCCAGTTGGCAATTGATGTTCAACTCCGCGACGCTCGCTTCGTTGGGCAGGTCCAGCAGCGTATTGATCAGCAAGGCCAAATCGGCGGGGGCTGTCATTTGCGAGTCTCCCCGGGTGCTCAAGGCGCGGGCCATGTCGGTGGCGACGAAGCCCGGGCAAATCGCCGTGGCACGTATGCCCAGGTCCCAACCGCTATGGCGCAACCCATGCGCCAGGCCCAGCGCGGCGAATTTACTGACCGAGTACAAGCTTGAGCCGGCTGATTTGACACGCTTGCCCGACAGCGACGCCATGATGATCAGCCGCCCCCTGCCGCTGGCGCTCAAGGCGTTCCAGGCAGCGGCGGCCAGCCGGCGCGGTGCCTTGACGTTGACCTCCAGCAACGCATCCATGTCAGCCTCGTCGGCTTCGATCACGCTTTTTCGGATCATCAGGCCCGCGTTGGCGACCACTGCATCGATACGCCCGAAACGCTCGAGCGCCGCGGCCACCCAACGGGCTTCGGCAGCGGCGTCGGTGGCATCATAGGCCACCACCTGGACCGTATCGATGGCATGCCAAGCTGCCGACGCCGGCGTGCGCATGCCCAGCGACACGCACCAGCCGTTCCCCGCCAACTGCCTGGCAATCGCCTCGCCAATCCCACGATTGGCTCCGGAAATCAAAGCGACACGTTGTTGCTGCATGGATGTTCTCCGTCGAATCCGCCACACGCGGCAAAAAGATGAATCACACCAGGCCGATATCCCGTGAAAATCCCGAAGGCCTAAAACTTGCAAAGCAATGATCGACCAGAGCCCGGCGACCATCACTTCATGTACTGGCCCTCAGCCCAGCCTGATCATGGGCCAGCCATCGTCTGTTTTCAGGGAGATGAAACATGCCCCAAAGCGAACCGTCGCGACCCAGTGCGCAACGTTGCAGTACCCCAGGAACGCAAATGCTGGACCGCTCCTTTGAGATCCTCCAGGCCATTGCCGCCCGGGGTGAACTGGGGGCCAGCATCGAAACCCTGAGTGCCGAAACGCAATTGAGCCGAGCGACGCTGTACCGCCTGCTCAAAGCCATGAAGTCTTACGGGTTCGTGCGCCTGCCACGCCTGCGCGGCCATTACTTTCTCGGCTACGAACTGCTTACGCTCGGTGCCCAAGCCGGCAATACCGGGGGCTTGCGAGAACACGCACGGCCAGCGCTGATGCGGCTCTCGGAGGCGTTCCAAGACAGTTTTTTTCTGTTCGTGCAAGACGGCTATTACGCGCTGTGCCTGGAAATTCAGGAGGGCCGCAACCCCACCAAAAGCTTTGTGCACTGCGTGGGTTCCCGGGTGCTGAGTGGCGTCGGCCAAGGCTCGCTGGCATTGTTGAGCAATATGCCGGCCGCCAAACGCAATGAAATCCTCAACCACAATGCCCCACGGCTGCTGCGTGAATACGGGATCGCTGTGGCACGCCTGCGCGAGGCGGTCACCGATGTCCGTCGCCAGGGGTATACCTGTGGCCTGAGCGACAAGATTCTTCCACTGTACACCGGCGTCGCCGTGCCGATCCGAGGTACCGAGGGCACAGCCATGGGGGCGTTGAGCAGCGCCCTGCTGACTTCGCGCCTGACCGAGCCTTATCAATCGCGGTTGGTCGCGGCCATGCAGCGCGAAGCCGATGGCATTGCCACGCGGCTGAGCCTGCAGCGCGAACGCGCCGTGGCCCAAGGGGGTCATCGGGCGAACCTGGCAAAACGGAACGGCGCTGGGCTGACCAGTGGTTGATGGCCGGTGACCAGGTCCGCCATCAAGTGCCCGGCGCCGGGCCCGATCCCAAAACCGTGGCCGGAAAACCCGGTGGCCAGGTAAAAACCGGGAATCGATGCCACTTCGTCCATCACCGGGATGATGTCTGGCGTCACGTCGATCAAGCCCGCCCAGCGCTGGTCGATTTTGGCCTGGGCAAAGACCGGAAACTGGTCGGCGATCTGTTTCAGCGCCTGATCGAGAAAGGCCTCAACGGGTTTGGGGTCATAAATGCGCTGGGTCTCGAACGGTGTGGGCTGGTCGTTGGCCCAGCGGCCCGGCGTGTTGATTTCCTGCCATGTCTGGCCGGTGACCCGCAACCGGTACTCCCGGTGATGGGCCCTGACCATCGGTAGAAAATCCGGGAGGTAGCGAAAGCTGTCAGGCACCAACGGCGCGATATTGGCGTTGCGCAGCGCGACGGTGTAGCCACCGTCGGCGCGTTTCCTGAACGATACCTTTTCGGTGGCCACGGCACACTCCGGGCCACCGGGCAGCGGCGCGGTACGCATCACTGAACCGAGCACCCGCAGCTGCGGCAGCCGAACCCCTAGATTGCGACAGAACAAGCTCGACCAGGCGCCGGCCGCCAGCACCACCGCCTCGCACTTGATCTCGCCCAGTTCAGTGATCACTGAACCTACCCGGCCAGCCTCGGTTTCAAGGCTCCGCGCCGCGCAGCGGGTGAAGATTCTGGCGCCAAGCGCACGGGCGCCTTGGGCAATGGCAGCCGTGGCGATGTCGGGTTCGGCGCGGCCGTCAGTGGCCGTGTACAACGCGCCCTTCCAGGACCGCGGGGCCTTGCCGCCCAGGCGGGCATCGATCTGCGCGGTGTCGAGCCACTCGGCGTCAATGCCCATGGGTTTGGCTTGCTCCAGCCAGGCCACTTTCGCGGCGATTTCCTGCTCGGACTCACAGGCGTAGAGAATCCCGGCGCGCGTAAAGCCGGTGCCGTGCTCGAGCCGGGCGGCCCAGGCATCCCAGAGTGCCAAGCTGGCAATTGCCAACGGGATCTCGGCGACGTCACGGCCCATGGTGCGCACCCACCCCCAGTTGCGTGAGGACTGTTCGTCGGCAATGCCACTCTTTTCCACCAACACCACAGAGACACCGCGCGCTGCCAGAAAGTAGGCTGTGCACACCCCGACGATTCCCCCGCCGATAATCACCACATCGGCGCGTTGAGGCAGTGGATGATCGCTGTCGACGTGCGAGATGTGCGGGTACATGGGCATTCCTGCGAAGGTCGTTAGCCAAGGTTTACCCCCTGTGCAAAACAGCGGCAAGCCTTGGCACAACGAACCGCGCCATACTCTCACATGGTGAGATCAAGCCGGTGTAGCGGGTGGCGGAAACGGGCGCTGCGATGTATCACGGGCGGCAGCAGCACCTGCGCATTCAAGTGCCGGAACACGCCTGGCCGCTTGCGCGCTGCCGATGGCAGGCAGCAGGGCATTGAGGCTTTAATTTTACAGAGCCATTTTGGAGACGATATGTACGTTCCAGCGCACTTCGACGAACCTTCCGCGGATGTTATGCACGCGTTTATCAAGCACCACCCACTGGGTATTGTGTTTACCCACGGTCGTGATCGTCTCGACGCAAACCACTTACCTTTTGAACTCGCGGCGGACCAAGGCCCCTGGGGCACCCTTCACGCCCACGTTGCGCGAAACAATCCGCTATGGATGAACGTTCAAAATGCCGATGAAGTGCTGGTCGTGTTCCGCGCAGAAGAGGCTTACATCTCTCCCAACTGGTACCCCAGTAAACGGGAGCACCATAAGCAGGTGCCGACATGGAATTACAAGGTTGTTCACGCACATGGCCGTATCCTGGTCCGAGACGACGAGCGCTATGTGCGCGGGTTGGTGGCACGCTTGACCCGGACACATGAAGCCGCTGAACCCGAGCCATGGAAGATGACTGATGGGCCGAGGGACTATATTGAATCTATGCTCAAAGCTATCGTTGGCGTCGAGATCCAAATCACCCGGCTGGTTGGAAAATTCAAGCTCAGCCAGAACAAAGAGGCCAATGACATCAGCGGCGCCGCAAACGCCCTCGGCGAGCGCGGCCATACCGCACTGAGCCTGTCGATGCATGAGGTCGCTCAGCGAAAAGGCCCTGGCACCTAGCACCGATGCGAATGCCGCTGGTGAGGGTCGGGTCACGGCGATGGTGATCGAGCTGCCGGGCCGCGGTGGGTGAGGTCTTTTCAACGACCTCCACGGCGATTACCGGGCCATTCAGCCGCGCGGGGCTGCCCTTCAAGTGCAGAGAGGGGCCTCTATGCGGGCATCCCAGACACCTGCCACGATCAGCGCGCGCGCTTCACTGAGTAGCTCGTCAGTCACGCAACGCACGGCGGTGGCTTGATGACGAAGACGGCGCTGGGCCAGGCAGATCGCGCGCTCGAGCGGCTGCGCCAGGGGGCGGGCTTGCAGTTGGCCAGTGCTGATTTCATGGGCGACCGAACCGGGTGACAAGATGCTATAAAAGCGCCCGCTGCAGATGAGCTTTATCAGTTGGTGCCCAGCATCGATTTCTATTTGGACGTCTAGCGTGCCGCCCTGTTTCTGTATGTGGTGCTCGATGGTATCGCGAAAGCTTTGCTTTCGAGACGGCATCACCATAGGCAAGCCTGTCAGTTGCCCGGCTTCGATAGGTGCGTTGGCTTCACCGGGTAGGGCCTTGCCAATAAGGTGCATTTTTTCCCATGCAAACGGCGTGGAAATGATTTCCGGTCGGCTCGCCTGGTTGAACACCACTGCGATATCTATGTGGCCGTTAAGAAGCCAGTCCCACAAATAGCCCGAGAAGCTTTCCACCAGCCGTAGGCGTATACCCGGGTACGTTTTGGCCAGGCGCTCGACCAGGGGAATTGCCAGCACCGCGGCAGTAGAGGATGGAAGACCAATGGCAACCTCCCCGGTGGGGTGTTGCTCAACCGTTGCCACTTCCTCGACGGTTGATTCGATAAGGCCGATTATTTCATAGGCGCGTTGGGACAACAGTAGACCCGCCGCAGTCGCTTTTACCCCGCGGGGTTCGCGAATCAGCAGCGGTGTACCTAACTGAGCCTCAAGCTTGCTGATGGCGATGCTTAATGCAGGTTGTGCCATGCCCATTCGGGCTGCCGCTGCGGTGAAGCTACCTTCTTCGAACACGGCAATGAACGCGAGTAAACGTCGCGTCTCAAGCACCTTGGCTTTATCCATAAATACTAAATATACCCCTATAAAATAAGCATATTTTTTTTATATATCAAAAACGCTTAGATTGCGAGTTCACAATCAAAACAAGAGTCCTGAGCATGAATCCTGAATCTCGCCTTCCGGACGTTTCCGCGCAGCCGGAGGTCAATTCAAGCCATAACGGGTGGCGTCGCTATTGGTTCAAGGCCATGGCCCTTCGGGTCGGTATTCTTCCGCTACCGGTTTACCTGGTTCTACTGGTGGTGGTGTGTATCCTCATCCATGTGGGAAAAGTGCCTGCCGACTTGACCATGATCATTGGCCTGCTCGCCTTGGGCGGCTTTGCATTCATGGAGCTGGGTAAGCACCTGCCTTTCATTTCCGTAATGGGCGCCACGGCGATCCTGGCTTTCGTTGTGCCCTCGGCACTCACCTACTATGGGTGGTTACCGGCTTCGGTGGTGTTGGCCATCAAGCAGTTCACCAAAGAGTCGAATTTTCTCTATCTCTACATCGCGGCCATTATTGTCGGCAGCATCCTGAGCATGGACCGGCATGTTCTGCTGGCCGGGTTCGCCAAGATATTCATTCCTTTGGCTGTCGGCTCGGTGGTCGGCGGTATCGTCGGTACGCTCGTGGGAATGGCGATGGGATACGACCCGATGCATGCGTTATTCTTTGTGGTAGTGCCCTTGATGGCAGGCGGTCTAGGCGAAGGCGCTATACCATTGTCTATGGGCTATTCGCTGATATTGAACCAACCTCAAGATACGGTTTTCGCACAAACGATTCCGGTTGTGATGCTGGGCAGTTTTACTGCGGTGCTGTTGGCTGGCCTGTTAAACATGGTCGGTAAGAAATTCCCTCACCTCACCGGCGAAGGGCGGCTCCAGGCGCTCGACGATATCGAGGCTGGAGCCGGCAGCCGCGACGCATCGGTTGCTGCCTATAGTTTTGACCCTATCAATGTAGGCACGGCAGCGATCACCATCGTGACCCTGTACCTAATGGGTATGGTCGGGCAGCAGCTCTTTGGCTTCCCCGCGCCTATCACCATGTTGTTTCTGGTAGTGATCGTGAAATTGGGGCGGTTGATGACACGGCGGCTCGAGCAGGGTGCCAGGGAGGTCTATGAGTTTTTCTCCAAGGTTGTGACGTACCCTCTGCTGTTCGCGATGGGCATAGCATTGACCCCGTGGGACAAATTCGTCAGCGCATTCACCTTGCCTACCGTCGTGACGGTCGTGGCAACCGTTTTTTCCATCATGGCCAGCGGCTTTGTCGTCGCACGCTTCATTCGCATGTACCCAATTGACGTGGCAATCGTGAACGCCTGCCACAGCGGCCAAGGAGGAACGGGAGACATCGCCATCCTCACCGCAGCCAACAGAATGTCGCTGATGCCATTCGCGCAGATATCTACCCGCATTGGTGGGGCCATCACCGTGACGCTGGCGTTGTTGGCTATCCGGCACATCGCGGCCTGAGGGAACCCCAATGACGAGTTTGCAAGAGAACCTGTTACCCATCTGCCTGCGCTCCGTACGCGGTTTTCACATCGGTGGCCATACGGTATGTGTTGAGGGGGTTGAACCCGGCGTTATTCATTCTGTACCCAACATGCCACCCCGCGTTTCAAACCCTAACGGGCACTACATGGTGGGGCAAATGTATGTGCAGCATTTTGCGCTTGCGCAGCCTCGCCATCCGCTGCCGTTGCTGTTGTGGCACGGTGGAGGGATGACCGGCAGTACATGGGAACAAACGCCCGACGGGCGCCCCGGCTGGCATGAATACTTCATGCGCAGCGGCTTTGATACCTGCGTAAGCGATGCTGTCGACCGGGGGCGCGCCTCTTGGGCGCCACCATTGATACGGGCCGAACAGCCTGAACACAGGACGATCGAACAGGCGTGGTCGATCTTCCGGTTCGGCCCAGCCAGTGGCTTTTCGCTCGACCCCGCGCAGCAAATGGGCTACACAGGGCAGCGGTTTCCACTCGGCTGCCTTGACTCACTGAACCGACAATTTGTAGCGCGATGGACGCAAAGCGGCAACATGACGACCGAGGCTTACTGTGCCTTGGTAAAAAAGATGGGGCGCAGCGTGATTGTGGCCCACAGCGAGGGTGCCCGCCATGCCATGACCGTCGCGACGCAGGCGGCGGAACATGTTGCGGCGATTGTACTGATCGAGCCAGCCGGCGCTCCTGAACCTCACTCGGGCGCGCTTAAGGCGATTGCGCATATTCCACATTGCGTGGTGTGGGGAGACTATTTCGCGCAAAGTGAGTTGTGGTCAGGCTATCGCACTCGCTGTGACCTCTGGTTTGACGCGTTAGGCGCGGCGGGGGGAAGCGTGACGACCCTCGACATGCCCGCACGGGGCGTCAAGGGCAACTCACACTTGCTGATGATGGACAATAACAGCGACCACATTGCGGGCCTGATCACTTCATGGCTGGATAAGACGCTAACGAAACGCTCCTGATGGCCGTGCGCAACCAGTAAGGAATGCGAGTTCCCACTGCAACTTCGCTGAGCGGGGCAATGCCGGTTTGATCGTTTCCTTGCAGTGCTTCGGAATACGTTTCTACCGGTGGTCGCCTGCCGCACCTCACCTTGATCCAGCCGCCACTGCCCAATAGCGCGATGTAAACGCGACCGCGCCGCCCCAGCGCGACCCTGGTGAAGTGACTGTTCCGGCGTGGCCTTGAAAACCCTCAGGCCTCTAGACCCACATCGGAACGGTAGACACCGCGATCAGCCCGCCCAGTGCGCCATTTACAATCCGCCAATGGGCCGGGTCGTTTATCCGTCGGGCCAATTCGCGCCCCGCGACGCACCAGAGCGATAGCGATGCGGCCGCAGCGAGCCCGAAGCTCAACCCCATCAATACTGCCAGTTGCGCCGGGTCACTGGCGAGGTTGGCATACGCAGCCGCCGCCCCAGCTGTCATGGCCCAGCCTTTTGGGTTGTGCCAAAGCATCCATAGGCCAGCGATATAGCCAATGGGGCGTGCCGCCTTCGTTCCCGCCCCCGGTGCTGGAGCGCGGGCGATCTTCCAAGCCAGCCAAAGCAAATAGAGGGTGCCGGCGACTTTCAAGGCCAAGGGCAAAAACGGGCTGATATGCAACACATTCGCCAGGCCGAAGGCGGCGCCGGCGGCCATGGATGCCAGCCCCGTCGCGATGCCCAGCATCAAGGGGATTGAACCACGGAACCCGAATTGCGCACCGGAGGCAGTGGCCAGTGTGGTCGCACCGCCCGGTGTAATCGTGGCGGCAACGGTAAACATCGCCAAAGGCCAGACACTGTCGATACCCATAACCTGCTCAATGCTCGGAAAGCGCCTTAGCCTAGAGCAAGGTAATGCATTAGCATAACCATGGTTTTTAATCCCAGCTATTAGATAGTGTAATGCCAGAATGCCGCGCCACCTCGATATAAGCCTGCTTCGTACCTTCGTCGCCGTCCATGAGCGCGGCAGCATGACGGCTGCTGCACACTCGCTGCACCTAACCCAAGGCGCTATCAGCCAGCACATCAAGCGCCTGGAAGACGTATTCGGCACGCCGTTGTTCGACCGCCAACCTCGCAGGCTGGGCCTGACCCGCGCCGGTGATCGGCTGCTGATCAAAGCGCGAGCGCTGCTTGAACTCAATGATGAGGTGTGGGCCGAGATGACGGAGCGAACCATCAGCGGCCCGGTTCGGTTTGGGGTTCCTTATGATTTGATGGGCCAGGCATTGGCGTCGGCGTTGAAGGCCTATGAAGTGGCGTGGCCGCAGGCGGAAGTCTCACTCATGTGCGCCGCCTCATCCGATCTGGTCACGGCGCTCGAACGGGGCGAGATTGACCTGGCGCTGGTCGAGGAGCCGGTGACGAGTACGCAGGGCGGGCGCTTCAATGTCCAGTGCCTGTGCGTCGAGCGCTTGGTATGGGTAGGGGCGTCGGGTGGCAGCGCTTTCAGCAAACAGCCCTTGCCGGTCTCGCTGGTTGCGCAAACCTGTTCCTTTCGCCCGGCGATTGTTTCCGCGTTGCAAACCCAGGGCCGGGCTTGGCGCACGGTGTACGAGTCCGGCAACATCGAAGCGACCTGCGCCACTGTGCGCGCGGACTTGGCGGTTACGGCCTGGCTGGCGTTCACGGTGCCCAAGGATTTGCAGATATTACCGGCTAACAGCGGCCTGCCGGAATTGCCCCCCTTTGCGATCAATCTGTATCAGCGCCATGCCGAAACCTCGTTGGCGGCTAGCGAGCTGGCGTTGTCGGTCATTCGGGTTTTCAGGCGTTGAGATCAGGGTGTGCGCGAACGGCTGTCGGTCAGGGGTTTTATGCCTCTGCTCGGCACCGGCGGTGGCAAGCACCCCAGTTAAAGCGTTATCAGAATTCCAGCTGCGCAGAGAAAGCCACTGTACGCGGATCACCGAGATAGCTGTTGTTCAGCCAGTACTTTTTATCGGTCAGGTTGCTCACATTCACCCGCAGGGTCAGGTCATTGCCAGCCAACGGTAGGCGGTAGCGGGCCCCCGCGTCGTACGTGGTGAAGGCCGGAAGGCGATAGTCATTGGCTTCGTCGGCATACTGCTTGCCCGTGTAGAACGCACGGCCAGTCAACGCAAACCCTGGCGCAGATACCACGTCATATTCGGCATAAACCTTGGCCAATTGCTTGGCAACGTTGACGGGAGAGTTGCCGTCGTTTGCCCGCGTCGCCCCCTTCTTCACCTCTGGGTCGAGCAGCGTAAAGCCGCTGACGATCGTCAATCGCGGGGTGACCTTGCCTGTGACGCTGAACTCCAAGCCGTTGTTCTCCTGAAGCCCGTCCTGCACGTAGACCCGATCCGTGTTGGTGTATGCATTAGGCTTTTTAATGTTGAACAGCGCCAGCGTCGCCAGTGTTTCACCGATGCTGGCCTTGGCGCCGATTTCGTATTGCTCGCTGATCTGCGGCGCCAACCCCGTCCCGGCGTTGATTGCTCGCGAAGGTGCGATGCCGCCACTCTGCAGGCCTTCGATGTAAGTGGCGTAGGTAGTGAGCCATGGCATAGGCTTGTAGATCAGCGACACGCTGGGTGAGGTCAGGCTCTTGTCGTATTCGGTTTTGAGTGGTTGGGCCGAATAGACGAAATCATTGTTGTAGGTGCTGATCCTGGTATGGGTCAAACCGAGGATCGTGGACCATTGCTCGTTGAACGTGATGATGTCCCCGATCAAGAAGTTCTCGGTGTCGCTGGTGCTGGAAATGTGTTGCGTACCGTGGCCGATGGAGTAATCGGGCTTGCTCACCTGCGGCTGCTCATCAAGTGACACGGCAGCGCCGGTGACCGAGCTGTATTGCTGGCTCGGGATGTGGTCCTCGTACATGAGGCTACGCGAGCTGTTGCCCTGAAAGCCCAGCGTCAATGTGTGGCCCAGCGGGCCGGTCACGAATTGCGAGTCGAGAAACAGATACCCTGAGTACTCTTGCGTTTGGAGAGGAGCAAACGCATACAGTGGTTGTGTGTATCGATCAGGTGCATCGACTTGTGGACCGGTGTAGGTGTACTCCTGGGTGTATTGCTGCGCAGCGAACGCGGCACGCACACTGAAGGTGTCATTCAAGCGCCACTTGGCCCGCACACCGGCCTTGTCGGTCTGGTTGTCGGAGAAGGCCCACTTCTGACTGTACAGCTTGTCGGTGTCCAGCGAGGAGGCGCTGGGGCGGTACGCCTGATCGGCGAAGTACCAATAGCTGGTCAAGCCGCGGGTCTGGCTTTCCTTGTGAGAGGCATCGAACTGCACCAGCAGATCGTCGCTGACATTCCAGTCCAGGGCCAGGCTGATCATCTGCCGGCGGCGTTTCTGCAGGTCAATCGCGGTTTCGCCGTCTTGAGTCAGCACGTTGAGTCGGTAGGCGAACTTGCCTTCGCTGTCGATAGGGCCGCCGAAGTCGCCGTGCAGGTAGTAGTTCTCGCCGCCGGCATTGCCGAGGGTGACGCTGTTGTAGCGCTGGTAGGTCGGGCGCTTGAGCACGTAGTTGGCCAACCCTCCCGGAGACGCCGGGCCGTACAGAAAACCGGTAAGGCCTGTCACCACTTCCAGTTGTTCAGTGTCCTCAATGAAATTGCCTCCGTCGGCAAGGGTGCTGAAACGCAGGCCATCATTGGCGATGTTCAAGCTGGAGGAGCCGCCGAAGCCGCGAAGGGTGATCGCACTGGCGTAACCGGCGCTTTTGGGTGAATACAGCTGGGCGAACGGATTATGTTTGAACACATCGTCGGTCGAGGTCGCCTGCAGATTCTTGATTAATGCTTGCGAGGTTACGCTCATGGAAAAAGGCGTATCTTGCAGCTTCATGCTGCCGAGCGCACCGACACTGCTGATGTTTTCGCTCACATAACCCGCGGCTTCCGAGCCGTCGGCACTGGCGCGGCTGCCGCTGATATTGACGTCCGGCAGCGTCAGCGTGCTGTCTGCCTCGGCACTGGCTCTGACCAGTCCGTAAATCCGATCACTCAGTTGCATCGCCTCAAGGCCGGAACCTGCCAGCAGCATGGCGAGGCCTTGCTCTGCCGTGTAATCACCCTCCAGTCCCGGCGAGCTCAACCCTTGAGTCAAGGCCGGGGCGAACTGAACGGTGATCTTCGCCTGCGCGCTGAAACCGGCCAGCGCCTGGGTCAGGCTCGCCGCCTGGACGTTGTAATGCTGGATCGCCCCGGCTGCCTGGGCGCACAGCGGCTGGGCGGCCAAGGCAAAGGTCAACAATGCCATGGCGAAGGTGCTACGTGCGGCCCGGCGCGGGATACCGGAATGGGTCATGGCGCAAAATGTCCTTGGCTGGTTACAGATTCACTACCAAGGACGAGCGCCGTAAAAAAACGGGCCAAAAAAATTACGCCTTGCTCACCGTCACCCAATAGCGAGTCCGGTATTCGACCTTGACTGGAAGGGTCATCGGCAGCGCGGCGAGAATGGCGTCGCTGTTGTCGAGTTGAAAGCCGCCGCTGATTCGCACATCCGATACGCTTTCGTCACCGTGCAGGCGGCCTGGGCGGTAGCGGCTCAACTCCTGCAGGAAATCGCTCAGACGCATGTTCTCAGCGACCAACTGGCCTTGCGTCCAGCGAGTACTCAGCTCGCTGGCCGGGCGTAACGGGCCGAATGCCTCGCGGCTGAACTGCACTTGTTCGCCTGCCTCTACTACCTTCGGCGCGGCCTGCGCGGGAGTGGCACGCACCCGGCCTTGCAATACCGCCAACTGAGTGATGCCGCTGAACTGGCGCACGCTGAAGCGCGTGCCCAATGGTTCCATGATCCCTTGTTCGCTGGCCACCCGTAGCGGACGCCCAGCAGGGTCGATGCCGGTGCTGATCAACAGCTCTCCGCGCACTAGACGAATCAACCGTTGCCCGGCATCGAAACGCACATCGACGGCGCTGTCGGTGTTGAGGTCGACGACACTGCCGTCGGTGAGTGTCAACTGCTGCCGGTCGCCAACGCCGGTACGGTAATCGGCCATCCAGCCCTGCCCGGCGCCGAAGCGGTAGCTAAAGTAGCCAGCAGGTGCCATGGCGGCCAGCACCAGCAGCGTTTTCAAGGCCTGGCGCCGTTCACGATTGAGGGTGCCCATGGCCATAGCAGAAGGAAGGCTGCCGAGCTGGTGTTGCACATGCTGCACGCGTTGCCAGGCGCGCTCATGCTCGGGGTTGGTCGCGCGCCACCGTGCACACGCTTGCTGTTGCGCCGCACTCAGTGGCTGCTCATGCATCAGCACGAGCCAATGCGCCGCCTGGCGCGCAACGTCGCGACTGATAGGGGCCTGGGCAGGCATTACAACGCCACGTCACTGAGGATGCAGGCTTCGAATGCGCTGGCCATGTGGCGCTTGACCGTGCGCTCGCCGATGCCTAACTGCCGGGCGATTTGCACATAGGTCAGGCCATCGAGCTGTGCCAGCAGAAATACCGTACGGACGATTGGTTTGAGGCGATCGAGCAAAGCGTCGAGCTGGAACAGCGTCTCGCGCATCTGGCACTGCTCTTGCGCTGACAGAGCAAAGGCCTCGGGCACCGTCGCGAGCATGTCTAGGTACGCCCGCTCCAGTGACTGGCGGCGGAAATGGTCGCAAACCAGCCGTTGTCCTACGGTCGCCAGATAAGCTCGCGGCCGATCCAGGGTCAGACGTTCACCGGTTTTGCGCTGCGAGGTGAGGATGCGCAGGAAGGTGTCCTGAGCGAGATCCGCCGCCTGACTGTTGCAGCCCAAGCGGCGATAAAGCCAACCTGTTAGCCACCTGTTGTGCTCCGAATAGAGAAGCCCTAGAGGATCATCACTCACTACACGCCCCCCGAAAGAAGCGCCGATGATAAGTGGTAATGATTCTCATATCAATGCAGATCAGCCGTGCTGACCCCACGTTGAACACGCTCCAAAACGGGGTATTGCAACGCGGCCACAGATTTTGCAGATCTACTGCGGATGTCTGCTATTGGCCGATTCTGTTGAAAAAGTCGGATTTTCAAATGGCCTGAACTCAGGCACGACCACCACCGGAGAACCTACTCACCACATTGAGTGGTTTTTCGGTCCTTCGATGAACTTTGCCGCTCTGTTATTGGGTTAATTTGAGGTTTTTTGCTTGGTGCAGGCGCACCTATCCCGTGACTGGTGGCCCTTGAGATGAAAATTTGGCCAGCCGTCGCAGGTTCTGCACCGCAGCGGCCAGCGTGAACTCATCCGTCGCGCCACTTATGCCACGTAGCCGCAGGCGATCCAATTTCAGGATGCGCTTGAGGTGGGCGAACAACATTTCGACCTTTTTACGTTCGTGGCGAGAGCGCTGATATGCCGGCGTTGCTGCAATGCGCCGAGCCACATCGCGAGCGGCTTCATGGACGCTGCGAGCGATCTTGCGAGTCGAAGTGTTCGGGCAGCACCTGGCTTTCGTCGGACATGTCGCGCAGTCGGTCTGTCTGGATCGGAAGATGATGGTGTTGGCTTTGGTGACGTGCGAACGCTCGTTCTTGAAGGCTCGCCATTCGCTGCGCAATGGGCTGCCGGCTGGGCAGCGGTATTCCTCGGCCTCTTCATTCCAGTGGAAATCGTTACTCGAAAAGCTGTCGTTCTTGCGCTCAGTTTTGTCCCACACCGGCACATGCGGCTCGATGTCTTTTTCCTCCACCATCCAGGCCAGCATCGGCGCGGTACCGTATCAGTTGCAAAGCTGCTGCGTGCAAGACCTCAAGCAGCAATTAATCCCCGTCAAACAGATGTTTCATGATTCTGCCCAGACAGTTCGAGGGGCGCAGAAGGTCCAGAGAAATGCATCGCCGGCGAGGGAAAGAGCGGCAGAACGAATTCGGCCAGTTCTTGCATGACCTCACCGGCAGGCCGAGTGCTGTGCCGTAGGTTGAAGGCGACGTGATGTACGCCTGCCTGCGCCATCGCGGTGAGCTCCTCTAACAGGCGATGACGACCGAGCCGGTAGCCTAGAAAGATCGGTGAGGGTGTGGTGTCCGGATCTTCGGCAAGGTCGATAAACATCGACTCGGTAAAGGGAAGGAATGCGCCCTTCACGATGGACTGCACTGTGCGATTCCAAGTATCGATCCGAGGACGCTGCTGCTCCAGTGGACGAAAGTAGGTGACCCACCCGTCTAGATTGCGGGCGATCCATTGCAGGCTCTGCTGCGCGCTGCCGACCGCCAGCAGCGGCAGGTGCCGGCCCGTGGCCTTGGGCAGCAGATCCAGGTTGTGCAGGCTGCCGAACGTGCCTGATAGTTCCGGGTAATCCTCGGAGGTGCTGCGGCGAATGACCTCGATATATTCGCGATAGGCCTCGCCGCGCGATGCATGTGACCGGTCGAAGGCGGGGTATTCGCTTGCACGGTCACCTGATGCCGCCCCGAGCAAAAACCGTCCGCCGCTGACCGCATCCACCGAGGCGACCGCCTTCGCGGTGTGCAGTGGGTGCCGAAGCGGGAGCACGATGCCGGCGCTGCTCAGGGCGATGCGTCGGGTCACGGCTGCCAGTTGGCCGAGCCAAACCCACGGATCGTATATTTGCCCGGCATCGTTGAACTCCGGGTCGAACAGCGGGACGTCGCGTACCCATAGAGCCGCGAAGCCCAACGCGTCAGCACGGGCGGCCAGCGCGAGTTGACCCGCCATGTCAGGGACACCGTTGATCAATGGCGCCATGGGTTGCATCAAACCAAGCGTCAGCCGGTCAGGCTGAAACATCCGGGCAAAGCCCGGATGCTGCGTGAGTGTCGAAGGGCGCATCGTCGTGCTCCTCAGCCGATCGAGCAGGCGCCGCCAGTGCAGGCGTCATCCTGTTCCATGGCGCGCTGTAGGGCAGTGGTGAAGGTCTGTACGGATTGCGCACCACTGATGATCTCCCCGCCGATGTCGAACAGCGGAACGCTGCGAACGCCCCGGCCCTGGCCATCCTGCTCGGCCGCGCGGACCTCCGCCACGCCCTCTTCTCCTGCCAGGAAAGCGGCCGTCTGTTGGTGGTCCAAACCGTTCTCAGTGGCTATCTCGACCAGCGTGGCGGCGTCGCCGATGTCACGGCCGTGTTCGAAGTAGGCCGAAAACACGGCCCGGGCGACTTCCGTGGCCAGCCCATGATCTGCGGCGAATCGCATCAACCGGTGCGCGAGGAAGGTGTTGGGTGTCTTCTCCATTGCTTCGTAGTTGAAGGCAATGTCGTCGCCACAGGCGGCGGCTGCGGTTTGTGCATCCAGAAGCTTGCTGCGTTCCCAACTGCCAAACTTCATCGACCGATACATCTTGCGGTTCAAGCCCTCGGGGCGCATGTCTGGATTGAGCTCAAATGGACGCCATTGCAGTTCGATGGCGGTGTCAGCAGGCAGGGCCTCGATGGCCTTGGCTAACCGCCGTTCGCCGATGAAGCACCAGGGGCAAATGAAATCGGACGTAACGGTGATTTGAATGGTCATGATGGTTCTCCGGTGTGTGTTGGAGTCATCTTGCTCGCGTTGCCCCGAGTTGATAATCCGCTAAAATAAACCTTCTTCATTGCGTGGTGCGCAAAGGTTGCCATGGATCGTTTTGCAGCATTGAGTGCGTTTGTCGCAGTGGTTGAACAAGGGGGCTTCGCTCCGGCGGCGCGCCGGCTGGGCGTCGCACCTTCGTCGCTGACGCGGCAACTGAACGCCTTGGAAGAACACCTTGGGACACGGCTGATGAACCGCTCGACCCGCAGCGTGACGCTGACGGAAGAGGGTACTCAGTATTACGAGGACGCCCGGCGCATCCTGGAGGAACTAGAGGGTGCCGATCGAACTGTGAGCGAGGTATCCGGCCCGCCCAGCGGCTTGTTGCGCGTCGCCATGCCGGTCGCATTCGGTCGCTTGCACGTGGGTCCCGTGCTGCCTGCATTCCTGCGCGCATACCCTGGCATCCAGCTCGACATCCGTCTGTCTGACACGGTGGCCGACTTGGCAATGGAGCGCATCGATGTGGCCATCCGCCTCGGACCCATGGCATCCACGGAGCTGATTGCCCGCAAGCTGGCACCGCATTGCCGGGTCATTTGCGCCAGTCCCGACTACCTTGGGCAGCATGGAGCACCGATCAGGCCCGCCGATCTGGCGCAGCACAATTGTCTGCAATTCGACTACCTCAATGGCAGTCCTACTTGGATTCTCGCGCGCGAAGGCAAGAGCGAAAAAGTGACGGTGTCGGGTAATCTAAAAGCCAATGGATCGGAATTGCTGCGCGAGGTCGCTATTGGCGGTGGCGGTCTGCTGCTGATGCCAACTTGGCTGGTCGGCGAAGATCTGGCGGCGGGTCGATTGATTCGAGTGCTGGAGGGCTGGACTGCTACGCCCGGTGCTAGCGAGGGCGCCATCTGGGCGGCCTATCTGCCCAACCGGCGGGGATCAAAGAAGTTGGCCTGCTTCCTGGATTTTATGGAGAAGCACTTCGGTAGTCCGCCGTATTGGGACCGCTACACGCAGACGGTCCGTTTAGCGGCTGATGGTGGGGTCTAGAGCTCGCATGGTCAATCTTTGCGCGTAGCGCAAAGGAGAAGATAAAAAAGACCTGATTATCATCTTTAATGGCTTCGGGCAAAGTGGCAACACCGAAAAGGAGTTGCCCATGAACATCCCAACATCCACACCTTCCCGTCGTTCCCGAGCGCTGGTTATTGGCGGCTCGCTCGGCGGTCTGTTTACCGCCAACCTCCTGCGTCGGATCGGCTGGGACGTTGATGTCTTCGAGCGCTCTGCCCACGATCTGGACAGCCGCGGCGGCGGCATCGTCCTGCAGCCGGACGTGGTCGAGGTGTTCCGGCGAAGCGGTATCGACCTTGCATCCATGAATTTGGGTGTCCAGTCGACCTACCGCACTGTATTTCGACCGGACGGCTCGATTCAGTCCAAGCACTACGCGCCGCAAGTCCAGACCTCCTGGTCATTGATCTACACCACGCTGCGCACGGCCTTCGGTGATGCGCACTATCACCAGGGCAGAACGCTGGAGCGAGTCGAGCAGGACCGGGATGCCGGAACCGTCACAGCCCACTTCACCGATGGCTCGGCGGAAGTCGGTGACCTCCTGATCGGGGCCGACGGCGGCAACTCGTCCGTGCGCCAGCTCTTCTGGCCCGAGATGCGGCCCCGTTATGCCGGCTACCTGGCCTGGCGCGGACTGGTGCCGGAAAACGAGATGCCTATGCCGGCGCGCGAAGGCTTGCATGGCGATTTTGGCTTTGCCAACAATGCTGGCTCGCACATTCTTGGCTACCTCGTGCCCGGCGAGAACAACGACGTGCGCGAAGGCCACCGCCTGTACAACTGGGTGTGGTATCGCGTCGCCGACGCTGCGTTGCTTGGCGAGATCACGACCGATCGGCAAGGACGCCAGCGCGGCTATTCCATTCCAGAAGGCCAACTGGCAGACCGATGGAAGACGCATCTCCTGCGTGACGCCGAGGCACTGTTGCCGCTTCCGTTCCGCAGCATTGTTGAAGCGACAAAAGAGCCCTTCGCCCAGGCCATACGCGACCTCGCTTCAGACCACATGGTGGCCGGGCGAGTGCTCATCCTGGGCGATGCCGCGGCGATTCCGAGGCCTCACACCGCCGCGAGTACCTCTAAGGCTGCCGCCAACGCGCTGGCGCTTGTCGATGCCTTGCAAGCAACGCCCAACGATGTGGAAGGCGCGCTGCAGCGCTGGGAACCGGCGCAGATCCACTATGGCAAATACCTGGAAACCCAAGGGCGTCAGAGCGGGGACTACCTGCTCTTCAAGCAGCCACCGGCCACACGGATCAGCTAGGCGGTACCGCCTCTGCACCACCAGACATCAACGTTCCATCCCACTGCTTTTCAACCGAGAAGAATCACCATGAGCTTTATTACCGCCCAAGACGGCACCCGCATCTTTTACAAGGATTGGGGCCGCAAAGATGCCCAGCCCTTCGTGTTTTCGCACGGCTGGCCGCTAAGCGCGGATGCCTGGGACGGGCAGATGCTGTTCCTGGTGCAGCAGGGTTATCGCGTGATCGCCCATGACCGGCGCGGCCACGGGCGTTCGGATCAACCCGCAGTCGGCAACGACATGGACACGTGGGCCGATGATCTTTCCACGGTCATTGAGTCGCTTGATCTGAAGGAGGCCATTCTGGTCGGGCACTCAACCGGCGGCGGCGAAGTCGCCCGCTACATCGGCAGGCACGGCACCGGCCGCGTGGCCAAGGTGGTGTTACTCGGTGCGGTGCCCCCGATCATGGTCTCCACAGAACAGTGGCCCGGCGGCCTGGACATTTCCGTGTTCGATGGCATCCGCAAACAGGTCTTCGACAACCGCTCCAATTTCTACCTGGACTTAGCCATCCCATTCTTCGGGTTCAATCGTGAAGGCGTAGAGATCAACCAAGGCTTGCGCCAGGGCTTCTGGCAGCAGGGCATGAACGGCGGCATTCTTGCTCAATACGCCAGCGTGCATGAGTTCTCCGAGGTCGATTACACCGAGGATCTGAAGAAGATCAACGTGCCGACGCTGGTGGTCCATGGCGACGATGACCAGATCGTGCCGATCAAACATGCAGCAGAGCTGACGGTGAAAGTTCTACCTAACGCCACACTGAAGATCTATGCCGGCGCACCTCACGGCCTAGCTGCGACACATCAGGAACATCTTAATACCGACCTTCTGGCCTTTGCTCGGCAATAAACTATCGAGACGCTCAGGTCTGCTTCCCGGTAGTTACCGATTCTGGTGAAAAAGTAGCTCCCCTGTTTGACCTGCGGCAAAATTGCTTCATTGGCCGGCGGGGGATCACAGAGCATGATGGGACAGTTATCGAGTGGGCAGGAGCGACTGTTTTACTCGTTCAACCTTGAAGATCACATCCCAGCCAATCATCTTCTGCGCAGCATTGATCAGTGTCTCGATCTGAGTGACCTGCGCCATTACCTCGCCGATTTCTATAGCCCTATCGGGCGTCCGTCGATTGATCCTGAACTGATGATCCGCATGCTGATCGTGGGCTATTGCTACGGCATTCGCTCAGAGCGGCGGCTGTGCGAAGAGGCCCATTTGAACCTGGCGTATCGCTGGTTCTGCCGGTTAAGCCCTGAAGATGAAGTCCCCAACCACTCGACCTCTTCCAAAAATAGACACGGCCGTTTTCGGGACAGCGATCTGTTTCGCTGGTTGTTCAATGAAGTGCTGCGTCGTTGCATGGACGCAGGCTTGGTCAAAGGTGAAGGCTTTGCCGTGGACGCCAGCATCATCAAGGCGGATGCGAGTCGGCAGCGCGGCGTACCGGGTGATGAACAGATCAACTGGAGCGATCCGGCCCTGAGCACTCGCGCCGTGCGTGAGTACCTTGAAGGCCTCGATGAGGAGGCTTTGGCCGAAACGCTACCGAAACGCCTGTCGCTGACGGATCCTCAGGCCCGCTGGACGGCTGCTCCAGGCGGCCCTGCTTTCTACGCTTACTCCACGAATTATCTGATCGATACCGAGCACGGCGTGATCATGGATGTGGAACCCACACCGGCTCATCGAACCGCAGAGGTCGAGAGCACCAAGACGATGATCGATCGGGTCGAAGCGCAGTTCGACATCAAGCCGGAACGCCTCATTGGCGACACCGCTTACGGTACCGCGCCGATGCTGGCCTGGATGGTGGAGGAAAAAGACATCGAGCCGCATGTGCCGGTGTGGGACAAAACTGAGCGCAAGAACGACAGCTTTTCGAGTAACGATTTCCACTGGAATGAAGAGGCCGAGGAATACCGCTGCCCAGCCGGCAACCCATTGCGCAGCGAATGGCGAGCCTTCAAGAACGAGCGTTCGCACGTCACCAAAGCCAACACCATCATCTTCCGATCCAGACAGACCGACTGCGCGACATGTCCGATGAAAGCCAGGTGCTGCCCGAACACTTCGACTCGCAAGATCGCTCGCAGCGTCCATGAAGCCGCTCGCGATGTGGCTCGGCGCATTGCCGCAACGCCGGCATATCAGCGCTCTCGCCACGAACGTAAAAAGGTCGAAATGTTGTTTGCCCACCTCAAGCGCATCCTGAAATTGGATCGCCTGCGGCTACGTGGCATGAGTGGCGCGACGGATGAGTTCACGCTGGCCGCTGCGGTGCAGAACCTGCGACGGCTCGCCAAATTTTCATCTCAAGGGCCACCAGTCACGGGATAGGTGCGCCTGCACCAAGCAAACAACTTCAAATTAACCCACTAGCAGAGCAGCAAAGGTCACCGAAGGGCCGAAAAACCACTCAATGTGGTGAGTAGGTTCTTCGGTGGTGGTCGTGCCTGAGTTCAGGCCATTTGAAAATCCGACTTTTTCAACAGAATCGGTCGTTAGCTGCCCCTCACGACAGGCAGCTATTGACCAGCCGCGCAATGGCAGATCCCCTGCGGTCAGGTGGCAGACATGATAGACACGAAGCCCGATTTGCCTGGCTGCCCGTTCGCACCGCTTGGCCTGCCGTCCAACAATGGGTTCCCCCGGCAGTTATTCGGTATCTGAACCGCTACCCGCCCTGGCCTGTATGCTATCCCTGTTGGATCCGCTCCTTGGCAGCTTCGCCTTGGGTTAGACGCCTGCCGGAAAGAAGAGCTATCGCAGGAACTAATTCCTTGTCTTCTCATGAAGCTGCCGGTGGTGAACGTTTGCTATTGGCCCGAAAACGTGCTGCCGCAGGCAGAAAAGCGACCCCCTCCCCCTCCATCTTTTCTACACCGCCGCAGCCGAAACAGCTCTGGAACGCCAGGCAAACGCCAGGACCATCAGCAGCCCCAGGCCAGCCATCGCGGCTCCAGCCAGGGATATCGCTGGATAGCCCAGCCCGGCGTTGATCACCGCACCGCCCAGCGCCGCACCTATCGCGTTGCCAAAATTGAACGCACCGATGTTCACCGCCGAGGCCAGATTGGGCGCGTCCTTGGCGGCTTCCATCACGCGCATCTGCAGCGGGGGTACCAGGGCAAAGCTGGCGATACCCCACACCAGGATGCTCACGGCAGCCGGCAGCGGCCAACGCATCAGGACGGTGAACGCCAGCAATACCAGAACCAACACGCTCAGCGAAACGATCAGGGTGCGGTCGATCGAGTGGTCCGCGGCCTTGCCGCCCCACATGTTGCCCAGGGTCAGGCCGACGCCGAACAGCACCAGCATGGCGGTGATGAAGGTCGTGGACGCATGAGCCTCACTGCTTAGGATCGGCACGATGTAAGTGAAGACGGTAAACATCGCACCCGAGCCGACCACGGTCAGCGCCAGTGCCGCCAGCACTGGGCCGCGGCCCAGTACCCGGATTTCGGCCAGCACACCGTCGCTTTGCGATAGCGGCAGGTTGGGCAGGGCGAACCACAACGCGGCCATGGTCACCACGCCTAGACCGGCAATGCCCCAGAATGCAGTACGCCAACCGAGCAGTTCGCCAAACCAAGTGGCCAGCGGCACACCGCCGATGGTCGCCAGCGTCAGGCCCGTGAACATTGCAGCGACCGCCCCAGCACGTTTGTCCGGCGCAACCACGCTGGCGGCGACGATGGAACCGACACCAAAGAACGCGCCATGGTTGAGCGAGGTGACCACACGGGCGACCAACAGGCTGGTGTAATCGGTCGCCAAGGCCGACATCAGGTTACCCAGGGTGAAAATGGCCATCAGCCCGATCAGTAGGTAGCGCCGGGGAATCTTGCCGGTGGTCAGGGTCATCAATGGCGCGCCGAGTAGCACCCCCAGGGCATAGGCGCTGACCAACAGGCCTGCGGCGGGAATGGAAACGCCAAGGTCGGCCGCGATGCCCGGCAACATTCCCATGGGGGCGAACTCGGTGACGCCAATGCCAAAGGCGCCGACGGCGAGCGCGACAAGTGGTGGATTGATACGCATGGAAAACTCCTCATCTATGCCGCGAATGCTACGATCTGCCCTTTACAGGCGGTAGGCCGTATTTTTGGCAAGCACCTTTGCGTACGAGGCACAAATGGATGTCAACGGTAGGTCGGGTGAGATGGCGGTATTCGCCAAGGTGGCGCAGGAGGGAAGCCTGTCGGCCGCCGCGCGGGCATTGGGGCTCACACCCTCGGCGGTCAGCCGGATCATCGCGCGCACCGAACAGCGCCTCGGCACCCGCCTGCTGCTGCGCACCACCCGCGCGATCACCTTCACCGCCGAGGGCGAGGCGTACCTGCGGGGCGCCCGGCGCATCCTGGCCGACATGGCCGAGGTCGAAGACGCGATCGCCGACCAGGGCGTACCCAAGGGCCGGCTGCGGGTTAGCGCTGCTCTCGGTCACGGTCGCTTGGCCATCGTGCCCTTGGTGGCGGCGTTCAGCGCCCGCTACCCGAACATCGTTGTCGACCTCACCCTGGGCGACGAAGTGGTCGACATCCTCGGCGGCCAGGCCGATGTGGCGGTGCGCTTTGGCCACCTGCCCGACAGCCCCCTGACCGCACGTCGAATCGGCGACACTGGCCAGGTCGTGGTGGCCTCACCTGAGTACCTGCAGCGCCACGGCACGCCTCAAGAACCGGAAGACCTGCGGCGGCATAACTGCCTGCGCTTCAACTTCCGCCGTGCCGAACCCAACTGGCCGTTCATCCGTGCCGGCCAGGAGTTTTCCCTGAAGATCAGCGGCAACATCGAATGCAGCAGTGGCGAGGCACTAGCGCAACTGGCCCGGTTAGGTGCCGGTATCGCGCGCATCGGCCAGTTCACCGTGACCGAGGATCTCCGGCGTGGTGATCTGGTGCCACTGCTGGAAGACTGGAACCCCGGCGACAGGGAACCGATTCACGCGGTGTTCGTCGGCGGCGCGGCAATGCCGGCACGGGTACGGGTGTTCGTGGACTTTTTGGTGGAGCATCACCGGATATAGGCGGTTCTTTGCTTGGTTTTTTACAAAGGATGCTAGTGGGTGCTGTGCCCATTTGAAGTGAGTGGGTGAGCGGGTGCTATTGACCCGAGGCGGTCGTTGTGCAGACTGTAAAGTTGTCACCACAATGACTGGATTTCTTCAGCTATTACGCCGCAGCGCTTTTACAAGCGTTCCCGCAACGAGATCCTCGATATAACCTTCAGTGGCACCTGTATCAAAAACGGCACAGCAAGCCGATACATCACCGTCGGAGATACGGTACACGGCGATGGTACTACCGGGGCCGCATCCTGTGTGTCCACATAGAGAGAATCCGCCGTTAATTGAACCCTTCATCACTCCAAGTCCATAGCCTGGGATGATCCAAGGGCGGTCCGGAATCGGGCCGCCCAACGTTCGTACTGTCTGCATTTCCTGGAGCAGGTCCTGAGAGAGAAGTTTCCCGGCAAAGAGTCGATACAGGAACAGCGCTGCCTGCGAAACGGGGCCGATCAGCAAACCGTGGTAGACCCAAGCGGGATCATAATTACAGGTGACTCCAAGCACAGTCGTTTGTAGATCTGCCCGTGTTTTCGCGAACCGAACACCAGAAAGGCCTAGGGGTATTATTGCTCGCTGATCTACTGCTTCCTCCAGCGCCAGGTCAGTAAGCTGTTCGATAAGCCTGCCAATAAGCAAGTAACCAACATTTGAGTAGCGCCAGCCCGTACCAGGATTGTATCGCAGGCGAAGACCGTCAAGACGTTGCATCATTTCATCTGCCGACCACGCTGGCTCACTATTCGCGACGGCAGCGTGATACCCCGCAAGTTCGCCGTAATCGGCCAGGCCAGCCTCATGCCGCAGTAGCTGGCGTAACGTAAAAGGCTGATCGAGCACTTCGGTGTCCAATCCGACCTGGCCATCACGCACCAATGAGAGGGCTGTCGTAGCAAGGACTGTCTTTGTGAAGCTCCACCAGGGAATCATCGTTCCAGATGGTTCAGGTGTGGGTGGCTGACCCTGTGACACGAGCGATCTGAGCATTGGCGTCCTGGATGTGCTAAGTGGGTCGATTGCTCGACAAGATATCCCAGCCACTCGCTGGAATGTAAAATCAGCCGCCTGTGCTGGCCCGAAACACTCCTCTTGCGGGGTTACCTTTAGACCGTTGCATCGACCGGTTGAATCCACAACTTTTGGTGGTCAGTGCCGGAGCGCTTACACGTCAACCAACATCTGAATGCTAGACCTGTGATTGAAGTCCTGAGGAAGGCGGATTCGTGAGGCGATGTGTGTGCACCGACAACTGCCATGACTTCTAGTAGAAGGTCGCCCTTGATCAGCCAATCGGCCGAATGACGGCTCATAGGATGGTGTGCGAGGCCATTGACCAGCTTTCTCCGCTAAATACAGTCATGGCAGTGTGTAGTTGAAAGTAGCCTAAAGCCAGCTGTGTGGTTCCAAATCAGGCTGGTTTCTTCTACGCCCAGTCGCAAGGTCCAGCAGCTTTTGAACCAGCAGATCTGGGGCACTCATCATTGCATTGTGGCCGGTTGCGATCTCGGTCCATGCCCAGTCTGGACGCGCTTGTACACGAGCCCGACTGCGTGCAAGCGGTTCATACGAGGGAGTGGCGCAATACACGTATATCTTGGGTACGTTCATCCCAGAAGCGTTTGGCGCTACCAGCAAGTCCTCATAGGTTTTCAGCGGATGCGGTGTGCACCGGGCTTCGATCAACTCCTTGTGATCTTGCGATACCACGCCGAATGATTTAGCAGCTGGTACCGGTATCGAATGACCCTGTCCGAATCTGAGGGCATTGGTCAGATGGGCGCTCACTCGCGAGGGCGGCAGATGGCAAAAAACATTCTCTCCATGGTCCAATACCAACGCATCGAGCATGACGAGACATCGAAGGGCTTTGCAGCATCGACTTGCGGCACCCATAGCAGGCACTCCGCCATAGCTGTGCCCGACCAGCACGACGTCCGTCAGGCCCTCGTATTCGATGACGTTCATCACGTCCTGAATATGGGTTTCCAGCCCCACCTTCACGTCCAGCAGATGCGAGCGCTCGCCCAATCCGGTCAACGTCGGTGCATAAGCCTTATGACCCAGTGCGCGCAGTTGATGAACCACGCTGTCCCAACACCATCCACCGTGCCACGCGCCGTGAACAAGCACAAATGTCAGGGGGCCCGGATGTTCGACCTTTGCGTTATTCATCTCAGGCCTCCTGACGCGCCCAGAAGCGCAGGGCGATCACGGCACTGATGGCCATTACGAAGAGAATGAGAATGACGCACGCGGGCCAGCCGCCCATGGCATAAGCGAAACCCGGAACATAAGCACCCACGCTGCCACCCGAGTAGTAGGCGCACACGTAAAGCCCTGCCGCTGAGGACTTGGCCTTCGCGGCGACTTTGCCCAGGTGAGTACTCGCAGCGGAGTTGCCTACGAACACGCCCATCGAGATGAGCGCCAAACCCACAAAGGTCAACAGCAGGTAGGGCATCAGTGTCAGCAGCAGACCTACGGCGCTAGTGGTCAGAGCAATGATCAGTACTGTCCTGGAGCCGATCTTGTCGATCCAACGGCCAGCAAAAGGCGTCGCAACCGCACCAAACAGGTTCAGCAAGAACATCGATCCTAGCTGGACAGTCGTGAGATTGAACGGCGCACTGGCCAAATGGAACGTGATGAAGGTAAACACGGCAACGAAGACGAACAGCGTGTTGAAGCCGATGGCCCAAACAGCGATGAGCGGGAGATTTTTAAAATGGCCCAGCATCGCCCTGATGCCTTGGCCAAAATGACGTTGCGCGACAAAATTCTGCGACGCGGGCAGGAGTGCCCATACCGCAACTCCACCCAAAACCAGAAGCACTGACTGGGCTACAAAGGCGTAGTGCCAATCAGTCCACGTCGCCACGAAACCTGCAACTACCCGTCCGGACACGCTTCCAAGAACGTTCCCTGCAATGTAGGCGGATGTAGCTAGCCCCGAGTTTGGTCCCTTCCACTCCTCTCCAAGGTAGGCAAGTGCCACGGAGAAAATCCCAGGGATGAACAAGCCCTGGAGAAATCGCCACACAATCAACTGATTCAAGGTGCTGGATGTTGCTGCGAGCGCCATGGGGATGGCCAGTCCGAAGATGGCCACGACAATGACCCGTTTGCGACCAAGGGCGTCGGCAATGAGCCCAATGATTGGCGCCGTCAACGCTACAGCCAAGGTGGTGGCTGTCACTGTAATACTGACCGCACCAACGGATGCCGAAAAGGCCTGTGCCAATAAAGGTAAAAGTGGTTGCGTGACATACACCGCCAGAAAAGGGCAAAAGCCGCACAAGGCGATTGCAAAAAGCTTGAATGCGAGTTGCATGGGCTGAGTGTTTGAGGGTTTCAGTGGATCTACAGACGCGTGAGAGTTCATGGCAGAAGGCTTTCATCGGGGACAGTTAGCTGCTAGCGTAATCTGACCTGTTATCGATGTGCAGCCAAGGAATATCGCGGAAATGCCAAGTGCGCTTCACCTTGATTCTCCTCTTTCGGTCGAGATGGAGGTATCGCTTCTCTCGCGCAGTTATCGACGTGGCACTCAGCTGGGCTATCACGTGCATCGGCAAGGTCAGCTGCTTTATGCCTACCGGGGCTTGATGCAGGTCACGACTCTTTCCGGGCGATGGCTGGTTCCGCCGCAGCGCGCTGTATGGTTGCCGGCGTTTCGGGAGCATGCGATCGATGTCCTGGCTGACATCGAGATGAGAACCTTCTTCGTTGAGCCCTCCCGAATCGTGAAACAGTGTGGTGAAACAGCCTTGCAGAATGAGTTTGTGATCGAGGTCAACCCGCTTTTGCGCGAGTCAATCCTGGCAATGTTCCAGCCCAATCTCACGGCTCAGCGACTCGACTTGCTCTCACATATCGCCTTGTTGGAATTGCCGGAGGCGGGCGATGCAACGACGTTCATTCCAATGCCGACCGATCCACGCGCGCGCCGTGTTGCTGAGCTTGCGCTTGAAGACATTCAGGGCATCAGGGATATCGACGAGCTGGCTACCGCAGCAGGTTCCTCGGCTAGAACGATTGCCAGGCTGTTCGTAGCAGAGACAGACATTACCTTCAAGAAATGGCGGCAGCGTGCGCGGATACTGGCAGCACTTGAGATGCTTAATGCGGACAAGATGATGATCAAACAGATCGCTCATCGCGCAGGGTATGCAAGCGTTGCGGCATTCAGCGCAGCTTTCATAAAGGTGATGGGAATGACTCCGTCTGAATTTCAAGGCCGGAGCACAATACCTGGCTAGCCATGCGAGTTCGATTTGGGAGCCATAGACGACTGTTCTAACCAAGAACGTCGGGGGGCTACTCACTTTCAAGAGGCATGTGTGGAGCATTCAGCGCAGGAATTTGTGCGAAGGTTTCAGCAATGAAGTCCATAAAGACGCTTGCCCGTGTCGGGAGCAGTCGATTAGCCACAAAGAGGATCTGAACCGGGACAGGCGGCGCGCTGTATGGGCCCAGGATGACTTGAAGATCACCGCTGGCCAGCCCCTTTTCAAACAACCACCGTGGTCCATGACCAACCCCTAAACCAGCTTCTACCACTACTTGGACTGCTTCAGGCGAATTCACCCTGAAGCGTCCGTTCACCGCGACAACTTCGTCTCTGAAACGCCATGCCGTACCTGAAGACAAAAGGGTATAGATCACACATTCATGATTTTTGAGGTCAGACGGCACCTTGGGAATACCGTGGCGTGAGATGTAAGTTTTGCTAGCCACACATACCCGCTCGAACACCCCGATGCGCCGCACTCGGAGGGCACTGTCTTCAAGATGACCAATGCGGATGGCCAGCTCGGCACCTTCGTCCATCAGGTTGACGTAGCGATCACTGATCTGCAAATCCAAGGAAAGGTCGGGGTATTGGTTTAGAAAGGCGGGAAGGTGAGGTAACAGAAAAGCATGAGCCAAGGCCGTTGGGCAGGCAACACGCAACAGCCCTGATGGAGCGACCTTGCCGCGCAGGGTCGATTCTGATTCTGCAACAGCATCAAGAATGCGACGTACCTCGGCGTAATACCGTTGTCCTTCTGGCGTTAGCGCAAGTTTGCGCGTGGATCTGTGCAGCAATCTCGTTTGCAGGTGTTCTTCAAGCGCCGCGACGTACCTGCTTACATTGGGCTGCCCTAGCCCGAGCTGGCGGCCCGCTGCGGAAAAGCTCCCTGTTTCCACCGCTCTTGCAAAGCACGACATCAACAGAAACCGATCCACTCCCACCTCACATTCATGCAGTCACTGCATGAAGTATATACAGATTGGGCGTCTTATCAGTGAGATCGTATGAATGCACTCTGTCGCTGACTTCACACCTGAAACGCATCACACACCGACAGGAGCATTTATGTCTCGTCTGAATGGCAAACGTACGCTTATTACCGGCGGTACCAGCGGTATCGGCCTTGAGACGGCCAAGCAGTTTCTCGCAGAGGGGGCCCGCGTCATTGTCACGGGAGTCAATCCCGAGTCCATGGCCAGAGCCAAAGCTGAGCTGGGTAGCGATGTCGCAGTATTCAGCGCAGATTCGGGCAACGTTGAGGCGCAACGCAAGTTGGCTCGCTATGCCCAGGATCAATACGGCGAGCTGGACGTTGCATTTCTCAATGCCGGAGTGTCGGTGTGGGTACCGATTGAGCAGTGGACCGAAGAGCAGTTCGACCGGTCTTTTGCGATCAATGTCAAAGGCCCTTATTTCCTGATTCAGGCGCTATTGCCGGTGTTCGCTAATCCAGCTTCCGTGGTGCTGAACACCTCGATCAACGCGCATGTGGGTGCGGCCAGTTCCTCCGTGTACGCCGCTACAAAGGCAGCCCTGCTCAACATGTCCAAAACGCTTTCTGGTGAGCTTCTGTCTGCGGGTATTCGCATCAATGCGGTCAGTCCCGGGCCGGTGGATACGCCGCTGTACGACAAACTCGGCATCCCTGATGCGTACCGGGAGCAAGTCAACCAGCAAATCATTTCCACTGTGCCATTCGGCCGCTTCGGCACGCCAGAGGAGGTTTCCAAAGCCGTGGTGTACCTGGCGTCGGACGAGTCCAAGTGGACTGTGGGCACCGAGATCATCGTGGACGGCGGTCGCACGCTGAACGGCTGACTTTCACTCTTTTGAACCGGAAATCCAAAATGAAAAAGCTTATTGGCAGCCTGCTGGCAGCCGTCCTGGTCGCGGCGTCTCTCACCGTGCAGGCTCAGACGTTGGTCAACGACACTCACAAAAGCGCACTGATATTGATCGAGTTCCAGAATGACTGGATGGCCCTGTGGATTCAACCGGTCGATGCATCGTCCCTGCCGAATTTTCACGTTGTCGCCAAGGCAATTGAGCGTGCCCTGGACCATGCACCCAGCGGCTAAGGTGGGCCCCAGTTTAACGTACGTACATCAATCCAAGGTGCTGATGGACTCAGCCAGTGCATTAGCCAATTCGGAAGAGGCGCCGTAAAGTGGTACATGCCCTCGCATTAGTATCTGCGCACTACGACGGTAGGCCGCGCTCTTGATATCGATTTCGCGGCCTCGTAGCGCCGCAACCACTGTGGTATCCAATCGCCCAGCGGGGTTCTCGATACTGACCTCTACATCTGCAAACTCCTCGCTCAAGGGCGCGATCCCTGTGGCTACTCGGTGCGCGGTTGTGCCCGGTATCAAACAGGCAGCCGCTAGGCAGCAACCGCCCGAAACAGCCATTGAAGCGTGGCCGGTCTGGGGAGTGAAGTAACGAACGGCGATATTTCCGCCATTGCGCGGGGCACCCACGATGCATACTTTCGGAATGGTTTCGCTGCGTTCGATCTCTGCGCGACTCATCAATTCGCCGTCCCTGCGACGAAGGCGCATTTTCAAGCCGGCATCTATCCATACCTCTCGCAGCGCTTGCATGAAGGGCTGATCGGCCTCAAGTTCCGCGATGGGTTCGTGGCCCGTTTTGCCGAAGCTGCTAGCTTGCGCAATGACCATCGGCACCGCCACATCGACGCAGGAGACCTCATGCCCGGCGACCACATCGATCACCTTACCGGTGGGTAGCAGCGCCCCGGTCTTGTTGCCGACTGGCGACTGCAAGAACAGATCGACGCTGGGAAAGGCACCCTTCACCCCGGGAATCTCCGCATTGGCAAATTGGCCATGCTCATCGCGCTTCATGCGCGCAATTGTCAGCACCCCGGTGTTGGTGTTCTTTATCTCGATTTCGCAATTCTGACTGGCCGGCAACTGGAACAAACCGGTATCTACCGCCCACAGCGGCAGGGCGCTGGACATGTTTCCGCAGTTGACGCTCCAGTCTATATCCGCGTGGTCACTGGCCAACTGGGCGAGAGTGCTGATCAGGCGAAGGCCGTTAGCTGTCATTTCGCCGCGCATCAGGAATACCTTGTTACTGGTCGCAGGCCCGCGACCGAGCCCTGTAATCTGCCGGTTGCCCGATTGGTGACCTGTTTGTGGAACGCCCATCAAATGTCGCAACAATTCAGCGCGCAGGGACTCGCCTTGGGGCATAAGCGGCTCCCACAGCACCACACCCGTGGAGGTTCCGCCACGCATGTAATGCACGGGAATTTCCAGAACACCTGAATGGCGCCGAATAGTGAGCCCAGGGTCGGCCAAGGAATACGCTTTGTCAGTAGACATGGGGAGCTCCGTACAATCAGCTATTGAACCGGTGATGCAATTAGGTAGGCACCGCAGCTTTAATCTCGGCGAGCCTTCACTTGGTGAAGCCGCTCCGAAAAATCAAGTCGTTCCAATGCGCTGGCGGTTTCAACCAAAACACTTCGCAGCGGATGGCCTATTTCCGCCTCCAGCTCCTCGATTACGGCAAAAGTCGCGGCCCAATGGCTTGTCAGTGTCTCGACCAGTTGGAGGCCGTGAGGCGTGAGTTCAATACGGCTTTTTCGGCCGTCCACAAGCCGGACGCGACGAATCAGGCCGTCTGCCTCCATGGCACTGACAGTCTGGCTGATGGCACCCTGGGTTAGATGGGCGCTCGCGGTGATCGCGGTCACGGTATCGGCGCCAGATTGAATCGCTCGCAGCACAGGGGTGTAGCGCGCTCGATAACGCAGGCCCATGTGCCCATAGTGAACCTCAGCGCCTCGTTCGACCTTCTCGGAAATAAAGCGGAGCAACTCACCTAGGCCGGGCATTATTTTTTGGACCATAGCTAGCACCTCGTGCAATCCAATATACATTAGGGCTAATGTATATACCAATGAGCCAGCCTTTTAGGGAACGTGTTTGCACGGGCAACACATTAAGGCGCGACCGCTGGCCTGAATCAGAACCCGTCCCAAACACGCCCTACGCCCAGCGGTTTCTGGTAATCAAGCAGCCCACGTGGAGCCAGGATGGTGGCCCCGAAAGTGATGTAATTCATCACGGCTCTGGCCACCGAGTTTGCCGTTTAGTCGATCACGGCCGACAGCTTGGCCTGCGGATTTTCGCCGACTGATTCGAAGCCACCAACTGCATATAGCGCCGTGAACGAGCGTTTGCGCGGGTATACCGCCCCCATAGCGCCCGTCACTCCTCAGCCCGGGCTTTTTCCGTGCCTTCACTGACCAACACCATGCTTTGCGGTGACGACAGGGCGATGCCCAACTCGCGCAGGCGCCCGAGGACGGTGAACAACAGGTCGCTGCGCGCGCCGCCCACCGAACGTGGGCTGTTGACATAGCCGCTGGCGCTGATGATCAGCCCGCTGGTTGTCAGGTCCTTGAACGACACCGAGGGTGCCGGCGCGTCGAGTATGGCTTGGTGCTCTCTGAAGGCTTGCAGCAGCAGCTCCCGTATTTGCAGCACATCGGTATCCAGCGGCAAGGTCAGGGTAATACCGACCACCCCCAGCGCATTGCCCATGGTCACGTTGCGTACGTTCTGGGTGATGAATTGGGAGTTTGGCACGATCACCGTGGAGCGGTCGGACATCTGGATTTCAGTGGCGCGTACATTGATTCGTCGAATATCGCCTTCTACGCCGGCCAAGCTGACCCAGTCGCCCACTTTAACCGGCCTTTCGGTGAGCAGAATCAAGCCGGAGATGAAGTTCTGCACGATCGCTTGCAGGCCGAAACCAATCCCGACCGACAGCGCACTGACCACCCAAGTCAGGTTGGTGAGGCTCACATGCAGCGTAGACATCACCACGATGCCGAGCAGCACAACCCCGATGTAGCCAACCAGGGTTACCAGCGACGCACGCATGCCGGCATCCATCGTCGTTTCTGGCAGCAGCCGTTCGCCCAGCCACTCTTTCATTATTCGAATGCCCATCATGCCAACGATGAGCACGGCGAGGGCCAGCAAAATGTCGCTGGGTACGATATTCAAACCACCGAGTGGTTGGTTGCCAAAATCCAGTTGGGTGAAGCCCTCGAGCAGCTCGCCTGGGCTAGAACCCGACGGCATGAAGGCAAGCAGTATCGCGGTAAACAACAGCAACGTACGGCCAATGCCCGCCAACAGGGTACTTGCCTGTGCTTGGTGGCGGGCGGACAAGCCCAGCGCCGCCCCCAGCGCCATTCCGCCTGGTTGCTTGGGCGATAGCAGGGTTTCGCAGATATCTCCAAAGCAGGCAATCAACAGGTAGGCCGTGGCAGCCACCACGCTCATCCAAAGCAGCTTCACCGTTAGGAAATAAGCCAGCGTGAGATAACCGATCAACAACGCCAGCAGGCTCAACCCAACCCAGACCGCAACGACAAAGGGAATAAGGCCGGCGAAACTGGGCAAACGCTCCAGCCCATACCGGCGACGGGTTCGGCGGTAGCGCAACAACGTAAAGAAAAACACAAGTGAAACGGCCAGTGCCGTCAAACCGTTAACGGCCACCGTCAGCGCCAGGCTGCTGGCTATCACGCTGTTGATCCGTTCCTGGGTGCCAATGATCACCAGCGCCAGTGCCAATAACACTGGGAAATGGCCGATGGCGGTGGCGATCTGGTCAGGTATCTGCGGTAAACGCCAAGAGGGATGAGACCGCATCAACAGTGCGCGGCCGAGGCCGACAATGAAAGCGCAGAAAATGATGAGCGTCTGCATCTGGTTGAGCAAGCTGAGCACGTCGGCGCTCAGCGCTGCATTGCGATCGATACCCCAGCGCAGCAAGGACGTGGCTGCGCCGATGGTCAGAACGGTCGAAAGGCCAACGGCCAACGCTAGCGCGCTTCGCCGCAGGCGGCCCTCGGGCAGCCAGCGGATCATCAGCCAAACCAACAGGTGTTCCATCAAGCGGCGGCCAACCACCCAGATCAACAGCGCGCTGACCAGTATGGAGATGAAAAAAGTCCGCTTACCCGGTGCCAGCGCGGTGTTGGCGGCGCTATGTATATCATCGAACAGGCCACGTAAACGCCCTAGGTCGTCGTCGGTCGGGCGGATCATCGTGGACCAGAACACAACGCTGAGCGGGCTCGCCGAGCGGGTGGTGATTTGTGAGTCGAAAAGGCTGCGGCGCAAGCTGAAGATTTGCGTCGCCAAGTCGCGGGCCGATTGGCTCAGGGTGTTGGTCTGGCGCTGGTCATCGACCAGCGCATTCTTCTGAGCCGTCAGCGCCTTACGTTGGCTGCCGATGCTCTGCGGTTCGCCAGGCTGTTCAGGGCCAAGAATGTTAAGTTGGCCGTCCAGGTGCTCGATGTCGACGGCTTGTTGGGAGATGAGCGTGTCGGCTTGTTTCTGTACCAGCAATGCCGCCTGGCGCAAGTCCGAGAGCAGGTCAGCATTGGCACTCACTGATACTTTCTGCCGGATCAGATCGAGTTGATCGTTGAGCTGCTCCAGCGTTGCACCGTCCGCTGGCAGCGGTAGTGTGATGGAATCGCCGGTTTGAGAAGGGCTGGGTTGAGCGAAGGCTGGCAAGGTGCACAGCAACAGCAGGGCTAATAGGCCAGTAACAAAGCGGTTCAGCATGGCGTGTGCATTCTCATTACCTGTTTGGATGGCGGCGCATGGCGAACATAGCCTGCTTTGAGTGCCTTTAGAGTCTAGAGCCCAGTTTATTGATATTTGCGCTGGGTGAGTAGCCGCGCTATCCGGGCTCTCAAGCGATGGCCCATGAGTAAAGCCAGCTTCGCAGCAACATGGCCCTGGGCGGCTGGCGGCCTTGGCGCCCACCTATAGGTCGATGGCGCACGACCACCCGCGGAGAAGCTACCCGTCACATCGGGCGGTTTCTCGGCCCATCGTTGATCTTTGCTGTTCCGTTATTGGGTTAGGTTGAGGCTTTCGATAATGGGTTTGCCTCTGGCCGGCTATACCAAGCCACCGCACACAGGGCCATACCCGCTACGTTCAAGGTAACCGGGTTGAATGCCTCTTTGAGCATCGATGGGCTGAAGAACGCTACATCCACCAGCAAGCCCAGCAGCGCCGTGGCGGCAATGATCAACGGCAACCCACTGCGCCGCGCGAGCAGCAGCCACAGGGCGAACGCAATCTCCGCAGCCCCTGCCAGGTGGGCGAACAGTGCGATTTGCTCTATGCCATGGGCCCGAAGCATGGCCTGCTCACCCTGGCTTAGCCATAGCAGCTTGGGCACCAGCCCGTGGAAGCCGAACATGAAGGCCAGGCTTGCCCGGGCGACCCAGTGAATGCGCAGCACAGGGCTTAGGGCGAACATTTCAAAAACCGACGTTCATGGTCGGGCGTGGGTAGCACGCATCGGTCATGTTTGCCGAATAACCGATAGCGATTCTTCGCAATGCCATCGTATGCCCAATCTCGCAGGCTACGCGGGCAGTGACGCAACAGCCGCAAGGGGCGCCACCGGCGTGGCAGTTCGGCGACAACCTCAAAGAAAGCGTCCGAGCGCACCCAGTAATGGTTGTCACAAATTACCGCCATGGTGTCGAACTCATCCAGCGGTAACCCTGCCCAGTCCAGCAGCGCCTGGCCCTCGGGCGATTGCACCGCGGCCAGCCGGATACGTTCGCTGCGGTCATGGCGAATCAGGAACCTTGCCCAGCCGTTGCACAGTTTGCAGACACCGTCGAACAGCACCACGGTTTCACTGGGTTCGAGCAATGGCGCGCGGGTGGGGCGGGTGA